>JADJWT010000001.1:1932500-3132500 GCA_016716225.1 Ignavibacteriota bacterium
CTGAAACATCTAAGTAGCCAGAGGAAGAGAAAACAAACGTGATTTCCTTAGTAGTGGCGAGCGAAAAGGAAACAGTCTAAACTGTTTTAACATGATAAAGGTCGTAACCGTTGTGTTAGCAGGGTTGTGGGACGTATTTTGACAGAATTACGAATATGTCGAGAAGTTACAAATTATATTATTAACTGAATATTCTGGAAAGTTTAACTATAAAGGGTGATAGTCCCGTAAGTGAAAATAATATAACTTCTTGAAATATGTTCCCGAGTACCACGAAATGAGTGGAATTTTGTGGGAATCTACCAGAACCATCTGGTAAGACTAAATACACACTTGTGACCGATAGTGAATAAGTACCGTAAGGGAAAGGTGAAAAGTACTCCTAACAGGAGGGTGAAATAGTACCTGAAACCGTGCGCTTACAAGCAGTTGGAGTCCCGCTTGCGGGATGACAGCGTGCCTTTTGGATAATGAGCCAACGAGTTACTCGTATGTTGCAAGGTTAAATTCTTTAGGAATGAAGCCACAGCGAAAGCAAGTCTGAAATGGGCGATTAAGTAACATGCGGTAGACGCGAAACCGTGTGAGCTACCCTTGTCCAGGATGAAGTGAGGGTAAAACCTCATGGAGGTCCGAACTAGTGCGGGTTGAAAACCGTTTGGATGAGATTGAGGGTAGGGGTGAAAGGCCAATCAAACTCGGAGATAGCTCGTATTCCTCGAAATAGCTTTAGGGCTAGCCTCGATTAAAAGTATGACGGAGGTAGAGCACTGATTGGGCTAGGGCTGTCACAACGGTACCAAACCCAGACAAACTCCGAATTCCGTACATATGTTTTTCGGGAGTCAGGCTATGTGGGATAAGCCGTGTGGCCGAGAGGGGAACAACCCAGACCACCAACTAAGGTCCCTAAATAGTAGTTAACAGATAAAGGATGTTAGGTTGCTTAGACAACTAGGATGTTGGCTTAGAAGCAGCCATTCATTTAAAGAGTGCGTAATAGCTCACTAGTCAAGCGACCTAGCGCCGACAATACTCGGGACTAAACTACTTACCGAAGTTGTGGACCCGCTTTGCGGGTGGTAGAGGAACATTCTATACGCATTGAAGGCGAACTGTGAGGTTTGTTGGAGCATATAGAAAAGCAAATGTTGGCATAAGTAACGATAATGCAGATGGAAAATCTGCACGCCGAAAGTCTAAGGGTTCCTGAGCAATGTTAATCATCTCAGGGTTAGTCGGGTCCTAAGCTGAGGCCGTAAGGCGTAAGTGATGGTAAACAGGTTAATATTCCTGTACCTGGTTGAATTTGTTTGACTATAAGGAGGGACGTAGAAGTGAAGATCAGCCACCTGTTGGATTAGGTGGTCTAAGTGTGTAGGTGGAAAATGTAGGCAAATCCGCATTTTCTTAACACTGAGGCACAAACGGGAGAGCTTGCTCACAAACTGATCGTAATCATGCTACCGAGAAAAACTTCGTATAGGAGAATTTAATCAGTCCGTACCGCAAACCGACACAGGTAGACGGGATGAGTATTCTCAGGCGCTCGAGTGAGTCGTGGTTAAGGAACTCGGCAAATTAACTCCGTAACTTCGGGAGAAGGAGTGCCTCAATTAGGTGAAATTTTTACTAGTGGAGCCGAAAGAGGCCGCAGTGAAAAGGCCCAAGCGACTGTTTAACAAAAACACATGTCTCTGCGAAGTCAATTAAGACGAAGTATAGGGACTGACACCTGCCCGGTGCTGGAAGGTTAAGAGGAGAGGTTAGCCGCAAGGCGAAGCTTTGAATCGAAGCCCCAGTAAACGGCGGCCGTAACTATAACGGTCCTAAGGTAGCGAAATTCCTTGTCGGGTAAGTTCCGACCTGCACGAATGGTGTAACGATTTGGGCACTGTCTCAACCACGAGCTCGGTGAAATTGTGGTACCGGTGAAGACGCCGGTTACCCGCAGATGGACGGAAAGACCCCGTGAACCTTTACTGCACCCTAACATTGGGTTCGGATGGGTCATGTGTAGGATAGGTGGGAGACTTTGAAGCTGCAACGCTAGTTGTAGTGGAGTCAACGGTGAAATACCACCCTTGGTTTATTTGGATTCTAACTAAGACCCTTGAATCAGGGTTTAGGACATTGTTAGGCGGGTAGTTTGACTGGGGCGGTCGCCTCCTAAAATGTAACGGAGGCTCTCAATGGTTCCCTCAGCACGGTTGGTAATCGTGCGGCGAGTGTAAAGGCATAAGGGAGCTTAACTGCGAGACATACAGGTCGAGCAGATACGAAAGTAGGACTTAGTGATCCGGCGGTAGTGAATGGAAATGCCGTCGCTCAAAGGATAAAAGGTACTCCGGGGATAACAGGCTGATTTTGCCCAAGAGTTCATATCGACGGCAAAGTTTGGCACCTCGATGTCGGCTCATCGCATCCTGGGGCTGAAGAAGGTCCCAAGGGTTTGGCTGTTCGCCAATTAAAGCGGTACGTGAGCTGGGTTCAGAACGTCGTGAGACAGTTCGGTCCCTATCCTCTGTGGGCGTAGGATACTTGAGAAGAGTCGCTTCTAGTACGAGAGGACCGAAGTGAACGAACCTCTAGTGCGCCAATTGTCACGCCAGTGGCATAGTTGGGTAGCTATGTTCGGAAATGATAAGCGCTGAAAGCATCTAAGTGCGAAGCATACTTCAAGATAAGGTATCCCTTGTCAGTAATGGCACTAAAGACTCCTTGAAGATGACAAGGTTGATAGGCTGCAGGTGTAAGTGCAGTAATGTATTTAGCTGAGCAGTACTAATAGGTCGTGAGACTTAACCATTAAATTTATTTAAAGAAGGTATTATATTTGTAGATTTCTCATTCAATCTTAATTTTTGTTAAAATTTCTGGTGGCTATAGCTAAGGGGAAACACCTCTTCCCATTCCGAACAGAGTAGTTAAGACCTTAAACGCCGATGGTACTGCATTTTTAAGTGTGGGAGAGTAGGAAGTCGCCAGTTTATTATTGAAACCTCAATTTTTATAATTGGGGTTTTTTATTTTAAATCATCTAAATTCGAAAACTATTTTATTTCTCTCCCGCCTAATTCTTCAACAATACTTTTAATTATTGGATATTTAAAAATTTCATCTTCCTTAAATTCATTTACACTTTTTCCACTTGAACTATTTTTTTGAGTTTTTCTAAATTCAAATTTTGCTATGATATTTGAATCAAATAAAGTTGATAACCTTTTTGAAATATATTCAGATGAAGAATTTAAAATTGGAATATCTTCTTTATTATCAACCAAAATATGAAGAATATTTTTTTCTAATTTATCTGGAAAAGTATGTTCAAAAATTGATAAGGTAAACTTTTCTTTAATTATTGCTTCTTTTATTAAATTCCATTTTTCTTTAATTATTTCTATAGTTGGAGAGTTCTTAAATTTTACTTCATCGAGAGTTTTACTTTTTGCAATTGGAGAAGGTTTAATTTTTACGGATTTTTTTTCTTCCTTCAATATTGGAAATGCTTCTTCAGGGACAGAATTAATTACAATATTTTCTTCAGATTTTAGCCCAACATTAATTTTTTCAATTAATTCAGTTTTTTTTTTATCAGTTATTTCTTCTGCAATATCAACTTTTGCTATTAGTTCTGACAAAGTTGCGGATTTTACAAATCCAATTAAATGCGAAAGAGAAATCTCAACTTTTAATTTTTGATTTTGCGAAATTTTTATTTCATTTTGAGTTTTTGAAAGGAACGAAAGAATTCGTAACAAATCTCCTTCAGAAAATTTATCAGAATATTTCAAATATTTTGATTTGAGATTTTCTGAACTTTCAATAAAATTTGCAGATTTTGTAATTATAACTGTACTTATATTTCTGAAATGTTCAAGCAATCCATTTATAAAATCAATAAAATTCCAACCATTTGTATAAATATTTTCAGAAACTTCAAAAGCAGTTTTAAATGATTTTTCTAAAATTGCATCAGAAATTTGGAAATATACTTCATCATCAATTAAATTAAGCATTTTTTTAAGAATTGAAGAATCAACGGTATTTCCACAAAAAGAAACAACTTGATCAAAAACGCTTTCGGCGTCACGAAGTGCACCATCTGCTTTTTTTGCAATCAAAGTTAATGATTCATCATCAATTTCTATTCTTTCAGAATCAGCAATTTTATTAAGTAATTTTTTAATTTCAGAAAGTTCAATTCTTCTAAAATCAAATCTTTGGCATCGTGAAATTATTGTCAGTGGAACTTTATGAATATCAGTTGTTGCGAAAATAAAAATGGTATGTTCAGGCGGTTCTTCCAAGGTTTTTAAAAGCGCATTGAAAGATTCTGTGGTAAGCATGTGAACTTCATCAATAATATAAATTTTGTATTCACCGCTTGTTGGTGCATATTTTACAGATTCGCGTAAAGTTCTAATTTCATCAATTCTGCGATTTGATGCGCCGTCAATTTCAATAATATCTAACGATTGAGATTTGAGAAAATTTTCACAAGCATCACATTTGTTGCATGGTTCTCCGCCATTTGGATTTTTACAATTTAAACGTTTTGCCAAAATTCTTGCAGTTGTAGTTTTTCCAACTCCACGTGGTCCGGCAAAAATATACGCATGACCAATTCTATTATTTTCAATTGCATTTTTTAAAGTTGTTGTTATGTGTTGTTGACCAACAACGTCTTCAAATAATTGTGGTCGCCATTTTCTTGCTGTAACAATAAAAGTCATAATAATTTTTCAATTTTTGATTGAGTTATTTTCAATTTTTCCGAAATCATTTCACAAATTTTTTCTAACCAAATTTTATCGGTTTCATTAAATGCAGAAAACTCTTTGCTATCTAGATCTAAAACTCCAATAATATTTTCATCAAAAGAAATGGGAATTACAATTTCCGAATTTGTTTCAATATCGCAAGCAATATGTCCGGGAAATTCATGAACATTTGGAACTACTTGAGTTAATTTAGTTTCAACAGATTTTCCGCAAACTCCTTTTCCAATTTCAATTTTTGTACACGCAACTTTTCCTTGAAATGGACCAAGATATAACAAATTATTTTTGAATAAATAAAATCCAACCCAGCTAATTTTTTCAAAAGTTTGTTTAAATGCTGCAGTAATGTTTGATAGATTTGTAATTATTGGATCATTTGTATTTATCAAATTTTCAATCTGAAGAAATAATAATTTATAAGTTTCTTCCAAGTCCAAATTTTTATCAATATTAATTTCTAAACTCATTTTGAAACTTTTCTTGGTTTTCTTTTAGTTTTTGGTTTTTCAAAAACATATTGGAAAGCTTCTTTAATATCGTCAACCGGAATTATTTTTAAACCATCTTTTATTGCTGATTTTATTTCAACTAAATCATTTTCATTTCCTTTTGGAATTAAAACTGTAGAAATTCCGTTCCGTTTTGCTGCAAGAAGTTTTTCATTCAATCCGCCAATTGGTAAAACTTTACCGCGTAAAGTAATTTCTCCAGTCATCGCAACATCACCACTTGCTGGTTTTTTACTTATTGCCGAATACATTGCCAAAGTCATTGTAATTCCAGCTGAAGGTCCGTCTTTTGGAATTGCTCCTTCCGGCAAATGAATATGAATTTCTTTTCCCTTATGAAAATTTAAAGGTAATTTTAATTCTTTTGCATTTGATCTCAAATAACTAAGTGCAGCTTGTGCAGATTCTTTCATTACTTCGCCAAGTTTTCCGGTAAGAGTTAATTTCCCGGTTCCATCCATAATTGTAACTTCAACATTTAGAATTTCTCCACCGACGCTCGTCCAAGCCAAACCTGTTACACTTCCAATTTTTGATTCTCGTAAATTTTTCTGCATTCTAAATTTTGGAACACCCAAATATTTTTCAATTTTTTCCGGAGTAATTGCAAATCCTTCAAAGATCTTATTTTTTGTGCGGGACTTAGATTTGTTCATCACAATTTCTTTAGCAGTTTTTCTAAACACCGATGCAATTTCTCGTTCTAAATTTCTCACGCCGGCTTCTCTCGTATATTCCAAAATTATTTTTTGAACAGATTTATCATGCAATTCAACTTTCAACTTATTTAAACCGTGCGCTTCCAGTTGTTTAGGAACAATATGTTTTTTTGCAATTTCAATTTTTTCATGTTCAAGATATCCGGGCAATTCAATAATTTCCATTCGATCTTGTAAAGGCAAAGGAATATTATATCTAACATTTGCTGTTGTAATAAACATAACTTGAGAAAGATCATATTCAACATCCAAATAATGATCTGAAAAATTATGATTTTGTTCGGGGTCTAAAACTTCCAACATTGCAGAAGATGGATCGCCGCGGAAATCCATGCTCATTTTATCAATTTCATCAAGTAAAATTACAGGATTTATTGTTCCGGCTTTTTTCATTGATTGAATAATTTTTCCGGGAAGTGCGCCAATATAAGTTCTTCTATGCCCGCGTATTTCAGCTTCATCACGAACTCCGCCCAAACTTATTCGAACAAAATTTCTACCTAAAGCTCTTGCAATTGATTTGCCGAGCGACGTTTTTCCAACTCCGGGAGGACCGACAAAACACAAAATTTGTCCTTTCATTTGCTTAACCAAATTAAGAACAGCAATATGTTCAACAATTCTTTCTTTTGGTTTGTCCAAACCGTAATGATCTTCATCCAAAATTTTTCTAACATTTTCAATATCAAGAATATCTTTTGTTTTATTAGCCCACGGAACATCTGTAAGCCAATCAAGATAATTTCTAATGACCGTAAACTCCGGTGAACTTGGCGGAGTTTTTCTAAGTTTTTCAAATTCTTCTGCCGCTTTTGCTTTTGCATCTTTTGGCATTTTAGCTTTTGCAATTTTTTCTTTTATCTTTTTAAATTCCGGAGAAATTTCTTCCTCTTTACCCAATTCATCTTGAAGAATTCTAATTTGTTCCGCAATAATAAATTTACGCTGAGTTTTTGTAATATTTTCTTGAACTTTTAATTCAATTTCTTTTTCAACTTTTAAAATATCAACTTCAGAATTAAGCAATTTTATCACATCATAAATTTGATCGCGAAGTGAGAATTTTTTTAAGATTGATTGTTTTACTTGAATTGACTGATTAATATTTGCCGCAACGTAAAATAATTTTCTATCCGGTTCATCAATATTTTCATAAGCTGTGATTGCTTCCGCGGGAATATTTCTATTATTCTTTACATAATCTTTAAACTGATTACTTAATTGACGGATAAGTGCATTAAGTTCTTGAGGTTCAATTGGTTCAGAAAGAATTATTTCAACTTCCGCTTCAAAAAATTCTTTTCGGTTCGAAAATTTTTTAATTTTTCCTTGAACAATTCCATCAACCAAAATTTTCATTAATCCGTTTGGGAGTTTTAAAATTTGAATAATTTTTGCAATTGTTCCTTCTTCAAAAATATCTTCGGCTGTCGGATCTTCAAGATTTGCTCTTTTTTGTGCAGATAGAAAAATAAATTTTGAGTGTTCTAAAGAATAATTTGCAGCATTTATTGATTGTTCTCTTCCAACTAAAACCGGAAAAATCATATACGGAAAAATTATATTATCCCTTAAAGGCAATACCGGAAGCAGTTTTGGGATTTCATTAAGAATTGTAGATTCGTCGGAATTATTTTTTTTTGTCGTTGCCATAATTATTAATAAGTTTGAAAATGTAATTATTCAAAATACCAAATTATTGAAGTGCATTCAAATTAAAGAATTAGGAAAAAATTATGCTGCAGAAAATTATTGATATTTCTAAAGAAGCCGGAGAAATAATTAGAAATGGTTATAGAAAAAATATTTCGATAGAATTTAAAACTGATGCATCAAATATTGTAACAAATATTGATAAATCTGCGGAAAAAATTATTACGGATTTTATAATGAAAGAATTTCCAACTCACTCAATAATTGCAGAAGAATCCGGATTAACGACAAAAAATTCAGAATATCAATGGGTAATTGATCCGCTTGATGGAACAACAAATTTTGCTCACGGATTGCCGCTTTTTTCGGTATCAATCGGAGTTCAAAAAAATGATGAAACATTTTACGGAGTAATTTATGATGTAATGAGAGATACAATTTTTGCGGCAGAAAAAGGTTCCGGAACTTTTGAAAATGATAAAAAAATTTCTGTAAGCAAAAATGATAATTTGGCGGAAAGCCTTTTGGTTACAGGCTTTTCTTACGATATTAAGAATAATTATTTGGAAGAAGTAAATTATTTTGCACAATTTTTAACAAAAGTGCGTGCAATAAGAAGATTGGGTTCTGCGGCAATAGATTTTTGTTTTGTTGCAAATGGAATTTTCGACGGATTTTGGGAAGCAAACTTAAAAGCTTGGGATGTTTGTGCGGGGTTATTGATTGTTGAAGAAGCTGGTGGAAAAATTTCTGATTATAATGGAAATTTAGTAAATATAAATTCCCCAAATTTCTTGGCAACAAACGGAAAAGTTCATTCTAAAATGGTAGAAATTTTAAAAAGTAAATAAATTAAACTTTTTTCAAAACATTAAAAATCAATGTAAATCTTTTTTTTCTGTGTAATCAGTTTTCTATTAAACTTTTAATTACTAATAAGTTTTGAAATCCAAAGAATAATAACTGCTCCTAAAGTTGCGACTAAGATTCCGTGAATGTTAAAATCGGTGACTCCAGTTCCACCAAGTTGTGAAACTAAAAATCCTCCGACAAATGCACCCACAATTCCCAGAATAATATTTCCTAAACATCCTTTTTTATTTTTAGGAGTTACAATTTTAGTAGAAAGCCATCCGGCTAAACCTCCAACAATTATCCAGCTTATAAATCCCATTTTCTTCCTTTTAAATTTTCTAAACTATTATAATATAACAAATTAGAGGAAAATTTCTTTGGTAAAAAGTATTAATTTAATTACTTTTACAAACTATGCAAAAATTTATAATTATCGCAATTGATGGTCCGGCTGCAAGTGGAAAAAGTACAGTAGCAAAAAAACTTGCTGATAAACTTGGATTCTTATATATTGATACCGGAGCAATGTATCGTGCAATAACTTTTTATGCTCAAGATAATAATATTGAAGAAAATGAAAATGCTATAATTGATGCAGTAAAAAAAATTGATTTAGTTTTGAAATATTCAAACGGATTAACAAGTGTATTTATTGATGGAATTGATGTAACGGAAAAAATTAGAACTCCAAAAGTAAATTCTAAAGTAAGTGATATTAGTAAAATAAAAGATGTGAGAACAGAATTAGTAAAGCTTCAGAGAAAATTTGGAGAAAATAATAATTTAGTTGTTGAAGGTAGAGACACAACCACAGTTGTGTTTCCAAACGCAGATGTTAAAATTTATCTTACTGCAGATACTAAAGAAAGAGCTAAACGCAGATTTATTGAATATAAAGAAAAAGGTATCGAAATTTCTCAAGATGAAGTTGAAAAAAGTTTGTTAAATAGAGATTCAATTGATAGTACTCGTGAAGTTAGTCCTTTAACAAAAGCTCAAGATGCAGTTGAAATTGACACAACAAATTTAACAATAGATCAAGAAATTGAAAAAATTGTAGAAAGAATTAGAAGTAATGGAAAATATAATTAACAGCCATCAATAAAAAACTAATGTTAAACTAAAAAAGTAAATGTATTTCAAATCTTATGATGGTAAAGAAAAGAAATACATAAAAAAATAGTTGGAGTTTAAATGTCAGAAGAAAAAGAAGTTAAAAAGAGTAAAACTGTATTTGAATCAGCAAAATTCATGAATGCAGATGAATACTCAAATGAAGAACTTCAAACACTTGCCAGACTTTATGATCAATCATTTCAAGATCTTAAAGAAGGTGAAATTATCAAAGGAAAAATTGTTGGAATTACCGAAGACAATATTGTTTTGGATGTCGGTTTTAAATCAGATGGAACAATTTCCCGCAATGATTTCTTAGCAACTGAAGAAATAAAAATCGGTAACGATGTTGATGTTGTAATTGAAAGTGTTGAAGATGAAGACGGAAATTTGTTATTAAGTAAAAAACGTGCAGACTTCCTAAAAGTTTGGGCAAAAATTATTGATGCTCATGAAAATGAAACAATTCTTTCCGGAAAAATTCTTAAAAGAATTAAGGGCGGAATGGTTGTTGATATTATGGGAATTGAATCATTTTTACCAGGTTCACAAATTGACATTAGACCGGTTAGAGATTTTGATGCATTTGTTGGTCAAACAATGGATTTCAAAATTGTAAAAATAAATAACCAAACCGAAAATGTTGTAGTTTCTCACAAAGCATTAATTGAAGAAACAATTTCAGATCAAAGAAAAGAAATTCTTGAAGGTTTGGATAAAGGTCAAATTCTTGAAGGAACCGTTAAAGCAATTACAGACTTTGGTGTATTTGTTGATCTTGGCGGAGTTGACGGTTTAATTCACATAACAGATTTAAGCTGGGGAAGAATTAATCATCCAAGTGAAATTGTTAAACTTGATGAAAAAATTAAAGTTGTTGTTACAGATTTTGATATGGAAAGAAAGAGAATTTCTCTTAGCTTAAAGCAACTTCAACCACATCCTTGGGAAAAAATTGACGAGAATTATAAAATTGGCGATAAAGTTTCCGGAAGAGTTGTTTCTCTTACAGATTACGGCGCATTTATTGAAATTGAAAAAGGAATTGAAGGCCTAATTCATATTTCAGAAATGTGCTGGACTCAACACATCAGCCATCCTTCACAACATGTTTCAATGGGACAGAATATTGAAGCTGTAATATTGAGTCTAGATAAATCAGAAAAGAAAATTTCTCTTGGTATGAAACAATTAACACCGGATCCTTGGCAAGAATTATTGAAAAAATATCCAGTCGGATCTAAACATGTTGGAACTGCAAGAAATCTTACCAACTTTGGTGTTTTTGTTGAATTAGAACCCGGAATTGATGGATTAGTTCACATTTCAGATTTATCGTGGACAAAAAAAGTTCGCCATCCCGGAGAAATTGTAAAAAAAGGTGAAAAACTTGATGTTATTGTTTTAAGTATTGATACCGAAGAAAGAAAAATTTCTTTAGGACACAAACAAGTTTCTGATAATCCCTGGGATAATTTTGAAAATGTATATCATGTTGGAAAATTTGAAGAAGTTAAAGTTGTTAGAATTATTGAAAAAGGTGTAATTGCTGAATTAGCTTTAGGTGTCGATGGATTTATTCCAACATCACAACTTTCTCCATCAAAAATTAAAAATGTTTCACTTTCATTTCCGGTTGAAACAATTCTAAGTGCAAAAATTGTTGAATTCGATAAAGAAAATAAAAAAATTGTACTTAGTGTAATTGCCGCAATGAAAGAAAAAACTGATGCTGAGATTACAGATTATATTGCTAAACACAAATTAGAAAAAGTTACCATTGAAGATGTTAAAAATGCAGATGCCGGAAAATTTGATTCTTCAATTTTCCCCGGATTTGATGAACCTGAAATTCATGTAGCTGAAAAATCTGATGAAAAGAAAAGTGAAGTAAAATCTGATAAAGAAAGTAAATAGTTAGATATTTATTAAAGGCTGTAAAATTTTCACAAATGAATTTTTTGCAGCCTTTTTTTATTATTTTTTTTTTGCATTTTCTTTTTCATAATCTTAATCATAATCATAATCATAATCTTACTCTGTTTTTTAATTTTTTGTTTTAATCATCATATGTTACAAAAAGGATAAAGCTTAAGAAGAGTAAGAATAAGATTAAGAGTAAGATTAAGAAGAAAAAATTGTAAAATAAAACTTTTGAATTTAGAAAATTTATAGAAATGAATAAAAAAGTTTCTTTATATACACTCGGTTGTAAATTGAATTTTTCTGAAACTTCAATTATTGGAAATGAATTTTTGAAAAATGGATTTACAAAAGTAGAGTTTGAAGAAATTGCAGACGTATATGTAATTAATACTTGCACCGTAACGGAAAATGCTGAAAAAGATTGCCGTCAAATTGTAAGAAAAGCACTAAAGTTAAATCCGCAAGCTTACATAATTGTTACCGGATGTTATGCTCAATTGCGCGCTGAAGAAATTGCAAAAATTGAAGGAGTTGATGCAGTTTTGGGAAGTTCGGAAAAATTTAAAATTTTTGAATTGATAAAAGAATTTGATAAGGAAAATGTTTCGTGCATTTATGTAAATCCAACAGAAAATTTAAATGAATTTAATTCAGCACATTCTTCAGAAGGAGATGATAGAACTCGCGCATATTTCAAAATTCAAGACGGTTGCGATTATAAATGTACATTTTGTACAATTCCTTTAGCTCGCGGAGAAAGTAGAAGTTTAAATTCAGATTTAGCTATAAAGCAAATCTCAGATTTGGTGAATCAAGGTTATAAAGAAATAATTTTAACGGGTGTAAATGTTGGTGATTATGGAAAAAATATTCAAGAAAATTTTTATTCTTTGCTTCAAAAATTTGTAAATGTTGAAGGTGATTTCAGAATACGCATAAGCTCAATTGAGCCAAATTTATTATCAGATGAAATTATAAATCTTGCTGCAGAAAATCCAAAAATATGTAATCACTTTCATATTCCTTTGCAAAGCGGAAGTGATAAAATTCTAAAACTTATGCAGAGAAGATATAACACAACTTTTTATAAAAATGTAATTGAAAAAGTTGTAAATAAAATTCCGGATGTTGGAATTGGAATTGATATAATAATAGGATTTCCCGGTGAAACCGAAAAAGATTTTTTGGATACTTATAATTTTTTAAATGAACTTCCGGCTTCATATTTACATGTTTTTACATATTCAGAAAGACCAAATACTAAAGCAATTTTGATGAATGAAAAAATTTCTCATGAAGAAAAAAAACGTAGAAGCAGTATGCTGAGAATTTTAAGTGAAAAGAAAAAAAATATTTTTTACCGAAAAATGATAGGAAAAAATTTGCATGTACTTTTTGAAGAAACAGAAAAAGAAAATCATCTTTATGGTTTTACATCTAATTATGTAAAAGTTAAATATCCCTTTGAAACTGACTTGGCAAATACTTTCAAATTTGTTAACATTAAAAGTGTTAATGATAATATTTGTTTAGTAGAAAATTTTTCCAAAGAATCAAAACCGGTAGAAATTTTATTATGAAAAAATTACAATTGTTGATTTTATTATTCGTATTTACTCCACATTTTGTTGCACAAAATGAATCTTTATTAAATTTGAAAAGTAATCTTTTGGTGAATTACGAAATTAATTCATCATTAATGTTTCAAGATAATTTTGAAAAGAAAAGTGCCGCTTTAGCAGTTTTATATTCTGTTCTGCTTCCGGGAATGGGAGAATTATATGCCGGGAATTATTCAACTGGTAAATATTTTACAATTGCTGATGGGGTAATTTGGGGATTCTTTAGTGGATTTACAATTTACGGAAATAATAAAGAAAGTGATTATAAATCATTTGCAAAAAGTTATGGCAGTGTAAATTTAAGCGGTAAAGACGAAGAATATTTTGCGAATATAAGTTTATACGAAAACATTGAAGATTTTAATACCGAGCAAGAGTTAAACAGAGAATTTGATGCTGTATATAATGTTAATACACATTTCTGGGATTGGCAAAATTCTACACAAAGAAAAGTATATAGAGATTTATGGTCATCAAGCGAAACTGCTTATAGAAATGTTAGGTTTGCGGTTGGAGCATTAATCCTAAATAGAGTAGTTAGCGCAATTTTCGCTGTTAAAGCAGTAAACAATTATAACAAGCAGCAAAGTAATCAACTTTCATGGCGAGTTAACTTTGAATTTCAAAATCAACCGAATTTGACAAATAACTTTAAAATGAATTTTCAGCATTCATTTTAATTTTACAAAATCCCAATTGTGAATACAAAAGCTTTGTCGTTATAATCGTTAAATGTAATAATGTATTCAAAGTTTATAAAAAGTTGAACATTATAAGTATGTAAAACTCTAATTCCAGTTTTAAATCCTAATTCAATTCCATGAGAGTCTAATTCTTTATTCTGATAAATTCCAAATTCATCATAATTATCAAAATAATCATGTTGTACCCAATGAAATCCAAGTGAAGTTCCAACATAAGGACAAATATCCGTCGGCGAAAATAAATAATTACCGTAAATATTCATTGCAAAACCGTTTCGTGCACCAGCCATTAATCCAACAGCATAGTTTTCAATTTCATGATCAAAATAAGCATTTAGTGAAAAAACTTTTATTTCGTTATCATGTCCACTTGTTGGAAAAAGATATCCGAAATCTACACCAAAATTGTAACGTGAATTTCTCCTTAAAACTTCTTCAGATTCTTTAGCAACTATGTTTCCAATCTGCACATTTTCTTTAAACGAATTTTTGTTAGCAACACTAATTGCAACTCTTTTCATAACTGTTTCAAGATCGCCAATATTTGAAGAAGTTGCTTGTTCAATAAGGATTTTCTTCGCTGATTTTACATCAATTAAAATATATTGAACAATAACTTTGTCGCCCAAGGAATTTAATTTACAGATTAGAGATTCATCTGAATTTAATTTTGATCCTAATTCAATTGCGCATTCCTCTTCTGTACATTCACCTTCGGAAACAATTTCATATGTTTTTTTCTCTGAGATAATTTCAACATTTGAAAATTTACTTAACTCTAACCTTAAAATTGCTTCGGCAGTTTTGGATGTTGAATATTCAATTCCATTGGATACAATTGGCAAAACAACAATTTTACTTTGAGTGATATTTTGTGCGTAATTTGGAATGAATAAAAACAACAAAATTAAAAACAATAAATTTTTCATTTTAAAATTCCCCAAAATTACCAAATCAAATTACGTTGATAAAAATTATGTAACAATAAAAATTATATGTAAATATTTTTGACCATTAACATATTTAATTAGATGTAATTATTGAATTATCATTTATTTTTATTTGTTCTGTTGTTTTATTTTCAAGAAATACATTTCCAATTAATTTTACATTTTTTCCGAAAGAATAATTTCCATTAATAACTAATTTTTCGCAATTTACTAAAGAAAGTGGAAATGGAATTTTTTCATCTAAATCATCAACAAGTTTATAATTTTTTGAATCTAATCTTACAAACAAAGGCTGCAATTTTCTTTCCGGATTTATTATTACTCTAAAATTTTCAGTTAAAATATAGTTATCTGATCGAACAGCTAATAAATCATCTGTTGTTTTTACTGGTGCAAATCTTGTTCTGGGAACACAAATTGCCGAAGCATTATTAAAAACAGAAATCGCAGAACCCATTGCCGTTTCTAATTGAAATACACTTTGTGAATTTGAATTTCTCGGATCAACTGTTTTTTTATTTACAATCATTGGCAAGCCAAGGATATTATTATTTTCTTTTAAAATATTTTGCAGAGCTTTTAGGTTGATCCAAATATTATTTGTGTTAAAAAATTTATGTTTCTCAATATTTTGAAAATCGATTTCATCTGACTTTAAACACTGCGCTGATTCACGCAAAACAAATTGGTCGTTTTGGAGTTTTGCTAAATGTCCACCTTTTTTATCTGCTTCAGTTCTTTCTGTAACTTCCATTAAAAACGGAAATTTATTCTTGGCAAAATATCCTAAAATTCTCAAATCCATTACTGCGCCGAGATTATCTGAGTTCGAGATAAATGCAAATTCAAATTTATGCGATAATAATTTTTCCAACATTCCACTTGTAAAAAGTGCAGTATAGATTTCGCCATGTCCGGGCGGACACCATTCAAGATTTTCATTTTCTTTAAATTCCACAGGTTCATAATTATTAGAATTTATTTTTGGAATTTTATGTTGAAGAAAATCAAAAGGAATTTTATTATTTAATTCTGGATATTTTTTTAATACTTCCAATGATTTCTTTTCTGTATTAAAACTGTTCATCAGCACTAACGGAATTTTACTGTTAATTGTTTGCTTTACAATTATGTCTAAAAAAGTTAAATCATTTTTAATTTTAAGTAAAGATTTAGCTTCACTCAATCCCATGCTTGTTCCCAAGCCGCCGTTAAGTTTGATCATAACGGAATTTTGTAAAACTTCTTTACCAAAATTTTCAAACTCGTTATCTAATTTTTCTGAATTTTGTAAGGCATCAATTGGGAAAATTTCAGATTCGGGGAGCATTCCCGTTTCACCGCTTAATAATTGATTGTAATAAAATTCAAATGTATCAGTTACAATTTTAGGAAGATTCTCATCTTCCATTTTTTTTCTAAATTTTTCTATAGAATTTTTATGCAAAATTTCCTCCATCATTATTCGGAAATTACTTTTTTCCTTGAATATTTTATCTGCGATTTGTGTTTTTTTGATTCAATTCTTTTTTCTTTTGATAATTTTGTTGGCTTGGTTTTGTTTCTGGATTTTTCTTTTATTGCAGCTTTTTTAATAATTGCAATTAATCTTTCAATAGCATCTATTTTATTTTTTTCTTGTGTTCTAAATCGTTTTGCTTCAATAAGCAAAATTCCTTTCGAGGAAATTTTCTTACCGCCTCCTTTTATTAATCTTAACTTAACTTCTTCTGGTAAATTTTCGGAGGATTTTATATCAAACTTTAATTGAACAGCAGTTGAAACTTTATTTACATTTTGTCCACCCGGACCCGAAGATCTAATAAAAGCAAATTGTAATTCTTCTTCACTAATTTTTATGTCTGTTGTAACATCAATCAATTTAAAATCCTCTAGAAATTCAATTTAAATAAAATCAAACTGTAAAAATTTTTGACTTTTAATCTAAAATAAGATTTGCAAATTTAACTAAAAATAAAATTTAGAATTTGTCAATTATAAATAAATAGTTAAATGCAGATAAAATATAGCTTAATTGCATTTCAGACAGCCTTTAATTACTTTTAACATTCTGAAAAAATGGAGTAAAATGAATGTTAACTAGTTTAATAAGAAAGGTTTTTGGAGATAAAAATTCGCGTGCGCTTAAAGAGTTATGGCCAATCGTTGATTCTATAAAATTAGAATATGAAAAGGTTAAAGATTTATCGGAAGAGCAGCTTAAGCAGAAAACAGTTGAGTTAAAAGCAAAAATTGAAAGTGAGACTTCGGATTTAAAAAATAGAATTTCTGAATTAACTAACTCTTTAAAATCAAATGATTTTGAAGGCGATATTGAAAATACTCATATTGAATTAGAAGAATTAAATGAACAGCTTGATAATAAATATGAAGAAATTTTAAGCGCAGTTCTTCCTGAGGCTTATGCAGTTGTTAAAGCCACTTGTGCAAAATTAGTAGGTAAAACTTGGGACGCAGCCGGTTCAAAAATTACTTGGAATATGATCCCTTATGATGTACAACTTTTGGGAGGCGTTGTTTTACACCAAGGTAAAATTGCAGAAATGGCAACCGGTGAAGGTAAAACGCTTGTTGCAACACTTCCAATTTACTTAAATGCACTAACCGGAAGAGGAGTTCACATTGTAACTGTGAATGATTATTTGGCAAAACGTGATAGCGAATGGATGGGTGAAATTTTTAAATTTCACGGTTTAACGGTTGGATGTATTCTTAATACAATGGATAACGATACCAGAAAAAAAATATATGAATGTGATATTACATACGGAACAAATAATGAATTTGGTTTTGATTATTTGCGAGACAATATGGCTATTGCAAAAGAACATCTTGTTCAACGAGGTCATAATTTTGCAATTGTAGATGAAGTTGATTCAGTTCTTATAGATGAAGCAAGAACTCCGTTAATTATTTCAGGTCCGGTTGGAAATACCGAACATAAATTTGATGAAATGAAACCTAAAGTTGAAAGATTATTTAGAAAGCAAGCAGGCTTGGTAGCATCAATTGTTCAGGAAGCTGAAGATTTAATTTCAAGAGGAAGTGATAAAGAAAAAGCCGGAATAAATTTGCTTCGTGCTCACAGAGGATTTCCGAAAAATAAAAAACTTGCAAAACTTTTTAGTGAACCGGAAAATAAAAAATTAATGACAGCAACAGAATTAGAATTTCTTAGAGAAAAAGAAAAACGAATGCCGGAAATTGATGAAGAATTATATTTTGCAATTGATGAAAAAAACAATTCAATTAATCTTACCGAAAAAGGAAGAGAAGAATTAGCATACGGTTCTGCTGAAGGAAAAGAATTTTTTGTACTTCCAGATTTAGGAACCGAAATTAGCAAACTTGATAATGATGAATCGCTTAGCACTGATTTAAGACTTAAGAAAAAAGATGAACTTTACCACTTGTATAGTGAAAGAATGGATAGAATCCATACTATAAATCAACTCTTAAAGGCATATAGTTTATTTGAAAAAGATGATGAATATGTAATAACTGAAGATGGAAAAATTGCAATTGTTGATGAATTTACCGGCCGTATTTTACCCGGAAGAAGATATTCCGATGGTTTGCATCAAGCAATTGAAGCTAAAGAAAATGTAAAAGTTGAGCGTGATACTCAAACAATGGCAACAATCACACTTCAAAATTATTTTAGATTATACAAAAAATTGGCGGGAATGACCGGAACCGCAGAAACTGAAGAGGGGGAATTCCAGCAAATATATAAATTGGATGTTGTGGTAATTCCAACAAATAAACCAATTGCAAGAGATGATCAAGATGATTTTATTTATAGAACCAAACGAGAAAAACTCAATGCCGTACTTGAAAAAATAAAGGAATTAAAAGATGAAAAAAGACCTGTTCTTGTCGGTACAACAAGCGTAGAACTTTCTGAAACTATAAGCAGAATGTTAAAACGTCAGGGAATAGCTCACAATGTTCTAAATGCAAAGCAGCATAAAAGTGAAGCGGAAATTGTTGCCTTTGCTGGTCAACCTGGAGCTGTAACAATTGCAACAAATATGGCTGGTCGTGGAACAGATATAAAACTTGGCGAAGGAATTACGGAAAAAGGTGGATTATACATTTTAGGAACAGAAAGACATGAATCAAGAAGAATTGATAGGCAGTTAAGAGGAAGGTCGGGTAGACAAGGTGACCCCGGAACTTCAAAATTTTATGTTTCACTTGAAGATGATTTGATGCGATTATTCAGCAGCGATCGTGTGACAAATATTATGAGCAAAATTGGATTTGAAGAAGGTGAGGCATTAACACATCCGATGATTACAAAATCAGTTGAACGTGCTCAGAAAAAAGTGGAAGAAAACAACTTTGCTATTAGAAAAAGACTTCTTGAATATGATGATGTAATGAATCAGCAGAGAAGTGTTATTTATTCAAGACGACAAAGAGCTCTTGAAGGTGAAAGATTAAAAACCGAAATATTTGAATTATTGACCGAATATGTTGAAGTAACCGTAGACAAGTATTTTGATGATGTAAATGTTGATTCATTGAAAGCCGATTTGCTTCAGCATTTGCTCATTGAAGTAAAAATAAATCCGGAGGAATTTGAACAAAAAGGTAAAGCCGGAATTGCTGATTTAATAATGCAAACGGCAAAAGATTTTTATGCGCGAAAAGAAGAAATGATCGGCTCTGATTTAATGGCTCGATTAGAACGTTATGCAGTTTTAAGTGTTATCGATGAAAAATGGAAAGAACATTTGAGAGAAATGGACGATCTCAAAGAAGGAATTGGTCTAAGGGCTTACGGACAGAAAGATCCACTCGTTGAATATAAATCTGAAGCATATCATTTGTTTGTAAGCTTAATATCAGACATAAGAAATGAAGTTATTTCTTTCTGTTTCAAGTTTTTCCCTCAACAGCCAGATGAAGTTCAAGCTCGCAGAGCGCGTCAACTAAGGATGCAGACAGTTAAAGACAGTGTTCAAAATTTAGGTTTGCAAAATTCCGAAACAGCTAAGGAGAGCAGAAACAGAGGGAAACAACAACCAATTAAAGTTGAAGAAAAAGCCGGGAGAAACGATCCTTGCCCTTGTGGAAGTGGTAAGAAATATAAAAATTGTCATGGACGTGAATAGTGAAAAAAATTGAAGCGATTATTAGAACACATCTTTTAGAAAATGTTAAACAAGCTTTATTTGAGTTTGGAATTGGAGGCTTAACTATTTCTGAAATAAGAGGTTATGGAAGGCAAAAAGGACATAAAGAGATCTACAGAGGGAGCGAATACCAAATTGATTTTGTTCCAAAATTAAAATTAGAAATTGTAGTTAATGATAATATTTTTGAAAAAGTAATTAATACTATTATTGAAAAAGCTAAAACAGGTAAAATTGGTGATGGTAAAATATTTGTTTCGAATATAGAGGACGTAATTAGAATTAGAACCGGCGAAAGCGGACCAGAAGCACTTTAATTTTTATTTGATAAATGAATAAACTAAATAAAAAAAATATCGCTTTAATTTTCGTAACACTATTTGCAACAAGTTGTGGGTTTTGGACAAATTTCAAAACCTATTTTAATACATATTATAATGCAAATGAACTTTTCATTGAAGCTGAAACAGAGGTTTTAGAATTAAGAAAAAAACTCTTCAGTTTTGAAGAAGTAAAAGTTCCTAGTAATATTATTAAAAAGTTTGATGAAGTAATTGAGAAAACATCTGCAATAATGCAATATCACAAAGATTCAGATTATTTTGAAGATGCAATTCTAATGACCGGCAAATCATTTTATTATCAGCAAAATTATTCAAGAGCATTAAGAAAATTTGTTGAATTAGAATCAATACCAGAAAGTGAATTATCTTTAGAAAATAGTCTGTGGATTGGTAAAACCCAGCTTCAACTTAGAGAATTTAAAAAATCTTTGAACAAATTAGATGAAGTTAAATTAAAAGCACTGGAAGATGAAGATCAAATAATTTTGGAAGAAGTTTTTAAAACCAAAATTGGCTATTACTTATATGAAAAGGATTATCAAACTGCATCAAATGAAATTAAGGAATTTTTAGCAACAGAAATTTCAGATGAACTGCGTGCGGAAGTTCTTTATGAACTTGGAACATTATATGTTCTGCTTGAAGATTTTCAAGAAGCTGAAAAAGCATTAGTTCAAGTTGAAGAATATTCTCCAACACCGGAAACAGAATTTAAAAGCAGGTTTGAACTTGCTAAAATTCAAAAAGATTTTGGAAACACAGAGAAAAGTTTAGAACTTTTAAATGAATTAAGAGATGAAGGAAAATTTGCTGATAATTTGGATAAAATAGATTTAGAAATTGGTAAAATAAACTATGAAATTGGAAATATTGAGTCGGCTTTGGATAATTTTACAGAAGTTGATACAAGTTTTACTAAAACTGAAGCAGGTGGAATTGCCGGTTTTTACCGTGCAGAAATTATTGAAAATTATATTCACGATTATGACAGTTCATTGGTGCTTTATAAGAAAACAACCAGCTCTTTGGCAACTCAAGAAATAAAGGAAAAAGCAAAAAGTAAATCAATAGTTCTTGAAAAATATTTAACTTATAAAAAAGAAATTGCAAAACTTGATAGAGATTTTCAATATCTGACAAATGAAGAAAGATTTATTAAAGATTCGCTTGATTATGTTCAACTTTTACGATTAGATTCTTCAAGAACACAAAATCAAAATCAAGGAAATGTTAGAGGCGGAAATAGAAATGCAAAACAAACTACCTTAAAAATTCCAAAACCAATTAGACCAAAAATCAGCGTTGATTCAATACATGCCTTAAATAGTAAACAGTATTTTGAACTCGCAAATTTATTTTTTACTGAATTGAATTTCCCGGATTCTGCATATATCTATTATAAACTATCACTCGATGAAAAAGAGGAAAATCCAAATCAAGCTCAAACATATTATGCAATTGGAAGTTATTATCAAACAATTAATCAAAAAGCTAAAGCTGATAGTATGTTTACACTTGTGTTTGAAAAATTCCCTTTTAATAGATTAAGAAATGAAGCTGCAAAACATTTGGGTAAACCTCTCTATGATTTTGATAAAGATCCGGTTGAAGAACAATATACTATTGCCGCAGAAATGTATTACAAATCCGATTTTAAAAATGCCTTAAAGAATTTATTTAATATTTACAAGAATCATCCGAATTCTATTTATGCATCAAAATCACTTTATACAATTGGTTACATTTTGGAAAATAATTTAAATATGCCGGATTCTGCTGCATCAATTTATGATACATTAAGTACAAAATATAAAACAACAGAATATGCAAAATCAATTCAAGCAAAATTAAACGGACATAAACTTTCCAAAACAGAAAACACAAATAATGTGAAAACAAAAAAAATAAGTTCGGATACTTTAAAAACGAATCCAGTTATAATTGAAACAGAGATAGAAAATAAAACTGAAATTGATGAAGTTTTACAAATGCAAGATGAACAGAAAAATTTTGATGAAATAGAAAAAGTTAAAGTAGATGAAAAAAATATAAATTTTGACTCGAAAGGCGAAATAATAGAAAATGAAATTACAAAAAAGGATAGTATTATTGAATTAAATGAAAATGTTATTAATGATAAAAGTGAAGATAGTATTTTTGATTTAACAAAAATTCCCGTTGTTAGCAGAGATATTTACAAAAATGAAGAAGATTATTTTGTACAAGTTTCATCTTGGCAAACAGAAGAAATTGCAATTTCCGAGGTTGAAAAAATTAAATTAAAAAATTACAATTCCTTTTTTACCAAAACTTTTGTTACTGAGTTAGACAAAAATTACTACAGAGTTTTAGTCGGTCCTTTTAATACATTTACCGAAGCAAAAAAAGTAAGATTTAAGTTTAACAAATATTAATTCATTCTACCAATTCGATTTCCTCAATGAACCACAAGAAAATTTTGAGTTTGATTGAAAATGGTGAATCTCTTACCGTTGAGTTTAAGCAAAGATTTTCTGATTACAATAAAATAGCGAAAGAATTTATAGCTTTTGCAAATACAAAAGGCGGAATAATTTTATTTGGAATTGATGATGACGGTTCGGTGTATGGCGTTGACAGCGAAAAAAGTGAATACGAATTAATTAAAGAAACGTTTGAAAATTATTGCGAACCAAAAATTGATTATGAAATAAGTTATCACAGTTTGGAAAACAAAGAAATTGTTTGTGTAGAAATTTCTGAATCGAAAAATAAACCTCACAGAATTCAAGATTATAAAACAAATTTAGATTTAAAATCAGCACAAGTTTATATTCGTATTAATGATAAGAGTGTTCCAGCAAGTAAAGAAATGATGAAAATTTTGCAAAGCCGAAGCAGCGAACAAATATTAAAAAATTATTCAATTGGAAAAAATGAAAAAATTGTTTTTGAATATTTGGGTGAAAATGATTCTATAACTGCAAAAAAATTAAGTTCAATTGCAAATATTTCATCTAGAAGAGCATCGCGTACACTAATAAATTTAGTGAGAACAGATATTCTTGCAATTCATACAAAAGATGATGGAGAAGATTATTTTTCTAATCTTACATAGAATCAAAAATTTTTCTCAATTCAAAAATTGCAATTCCGTAAGCAACTGCAACATTTAAAGATTGTTTAATACCATATTGCGGAATTTCAATCGAAATATCACAAAGATCAATCAGCTCTTGGTTAACACCACTTATTTCATTCCCAACAATTAGGCATAATGGTAAATTATTTTTTTGTAAATCAGAATAAGAAATATTATTGTTTGTTTGTTCAAGCGCACAAATTGTGTAACCTTTCGATTTATATTCATGAATTACGGATTTTGCATCTTCCGAAAATTCCCAAGTAACACTTTCTTGTGAGCCCAATGCAGTTTTTAAAACGTCTTTATTAGGTGGATGTGGAGTATAACCACATAAATAAAGTTTTTCAATCATTGCACCATCTGAAGTTCTAAAAATAGATCCAACATTATAACTGCTCCTAATTGAATTTAATATTACTACAACCGGTAACTTTTTTACTGAATCAATATTTCCTAATGTTGCACGATTTACAGAAATTTCAGAATGTGTAAGTTTTTTCATAAATACAATATTTAATAACTTTTTTACTTTTGATTTTCGTTTATTGCAAGTTGACCGCAAGCTGCAGCAATATCATCGCCTTGAGTGTTTCTCAACATTACAAAAATATCTTTACTCATTAATTTTTCTGCAAATTCTTTAACTTGGTCCAACGGAGTTGGTTCTAATTTTGCAGAAAATCCGTCTTTTGCAATATGAGAAATACTGTTGAAAGGAATTATATTTACCTTTGATGGAAGTTGACTGCACAATTTTCTTAATGCATCCAAATCTTCTTTTCTGTCATTTATTCCCTTAAGCATTGTATATTCAAACATAATTTTTGTTTTGGTTTGCTTGGCATAATACTTTAATGCCTCAACATTTTCTTGAAGATTATACTTTAAATTTATCGGCATAATCTGATTTCGAATTTCATCAAAACAAGAATGAAGCGATAAAGCAAGTTTTACTCTCAATCCAGTATCTGCTAACTCCCTAATTTTATTGGGAATTCCCGCAGTAGAAACTGTAATTCGAGTTCTACCAATTTTATTTCCTAAATCTTGAAGCAATATTTTTAAAACTTTTTCAGTTGCAGAATAATTTAAAAGCGGTTCGCCCATTCCCATAAAAACAATATTAGTTACTTCATATGGTAGAATATGTTTTGATGTCAGCAAATATTGATCTAAAATTTCACCGATACTTAAATTTCTTGTATATCCCATAACACCGGTTGCACAAAATTTGCAATCAAGCGGACAACCGACTTGGGTTGAAATACAGAGTGTGCGTCTGTCTTTCTCCGGAATTATAACAGATTCAATTTTTTTTCCATCATTAGTTTCAAACAAATATTTTACAGTATCTGTAGATGAAGAAGATTTTTTTTGTGATAATTTTAATGAATTTAGATTTGTTTCTTCTTTTAATTTGTTTCGTAGTAAAATTGGAATGTTTGTCATTTCATCAAAATCATTTGCATAATTTTGGTAAATCCAATTAAAAATTTGTTTCCCTCTAAAAGCAGAATCACCTAAATCTTTAGTAAATTGTTGAATCTCGGAAAGATTGAAATTTTTTATATCAATTAATTTTGGTTGTGTTTTCATACATGCAAATATAAGCAAGTGATGATAATAATCTTATCCTAAACATCTAAAATTAAAAGAAAAATATTTATTTGAAATTTCGAAATACATTGTTAGTTTGAAGTTATTAAAGATGCTTTAATCCTATATTTTAAAATAATTAGGAGTTAAAAATGAATTTTGATTTCACGGAAGAACAACTAATGATTCAGCAAACTGCAAGGGAATTTACCCAAGCAGAAATTGCCCCAACAGCAATTGAGCGGGATAAAGAAGCAAAATTTCCGACAGAAATTGTAAAAAAGCTTGGGGAGCTTGGTTTCATGGGAATGATGATTGATCCCGAATTTGACGGTGCCGGAATGGATACTGTTTCATATGTTTTAGCAATGATTGAAATTGCCAAAGTAGATGCTTCAGTTGCTGTGATTATGTCTGTTAATAATTCTTTAGTTACAACCGGTTTACAAAAATGGGGATCGGATTATATTAAAGAAACGTTTCTTAAACCATTGGCAAAAGGTGAAAAATTAGGTGCTTTTGCTTTATCTGAACCGGAAGCCGGAAGTGACGCAACTCATCAGCAAACTTATGCAAATAAAGATGGAGATTTTTGGATTTTAAACGGAACAAAAAATTGGATAACAAACGGACAAAATGCAGATTATTTTATTGTAATGGCTCAAACAGATAAAGAGAAACGTCACAAAGGTATTACGGCATTTATGGTGGAAAAAGGAATTGAAGGTTTTACCCACGGTGTGAAAGAAGATAAATTAGGAATCAGAAGTTCTGATACTTGTACTTTAAATTTTACTAATTGTAAAATTCCTGAGGAAAATATTATTGGAGAGGTCGGGAAAGGTTTTAATTTTGCAATGGATACATTAAATGGTGGACGTTACGGAATTGCTGCTCAAGCTGTTGGAATTGCCGAAGGTGCTTTTGAAACCGCATTCAAATATGCTAACGAAAGAAAAGCATTTGGAACGGAAATTTTTAATCACCAAGCTATTCAATTTAAATTATCCGAAATGGCAACAGATTTAGAAGCCGCAAAACTGCTAACTCTGCAAGCGGCGGCACTTCGTGATGAGAAGAAACCATATATCAAACAAGCGTCAATGGCAAAATTATTTGCCTCAAAAGTTGCAGTACAAAATTCGCTTGAGGCTATTCAAATTCATGGCGGATATGGTTATGTAAGAGAATATCACGTTGAAAGATTTTTGAGAGATGCAAAAATTACAGAAATTTATGAGGGAACTTCAGAAATTCAAAAAATTGTGATCGCACGTGAATTGCAAAAGAAATATTATTATAAAAAATTCTAAATTTACAGTTATTGAAAAATTTATAAGGATAAAAATTGTGCCGTTAAATGAAAATGAAATTAGAAATCTGACTTTACAAATTATAAGTGAATTAGGCAGTAAAGCCTCGCCGGATTTGGTGAAAAAATTAGTACAAGAAAAAATTGAATCTCAAGAATTAAGTTCTCATTTTTCTCAAGCTGATAAATCAACTGGAAAAGTAATTCTTACTTCGTTTGGAATGAATCATCCCGGAATTATTGCTGCAGTTACAAAAGTTTTGAGCGATGCCAATTGCGATGTTTCTGATCTAAGTCAAAAATTAATGAGCGATTTTTACACAATGATAATTATTCTGGATATTTCTAATTCTCCAAAAAATTTATCTGAATTACAAGCTGAATTAAATAAAGTTGCTGATGAATTAAAAATTAAGATTTATCTTCAACACGAAGATCTTTTCAAATATATGCACAGAGTTTAAATTAGGAGATATCAATAAATGCAATACCAATTTGAGGAAATTCTTGAAACAATTAAAATGACGGAAATTGAGCATTTTGATATTCGCACGGTTACTCTTGGCATTAGTCTAAGAGATTGCGCTGATAGAAATCTGGAAATTACTAAAAGAAAAATCTATGATAAAATTTTAAAGTATGGTAAAAATCATGTTAGTTATGCAAATGAAATTGAAAAACAATACGGAGTTAAAGTTGTTAATAAACGTGTTTCAATTACTCCGGCATCAATTCCGTTTGATATGTTTAATGCAAATGAATTTGTTGAAATTGCTCAAGTTTTAGATAAAGCTGCAGCGGAAATTGGAATTGATTATTTAGCGGGATTTTCCGCACTTGTTCAAAAAGGAATGACAAATGGTGAAAGAGAGTTAATAAAATCAATACCGATTGCGCTTTCTGAAACACAAAGAGTTTGTGCAAGTGTTAATGTTGCTTCCACAAAAGCCGGCATTAACATGGATGCAGTTTTAATGATGGCAAATGTAATTAAGCAAACTGCGGAAAATACTAAAGATAGAGATTCTATCGGTTGCGCAAAATTAGTTGTATTTTGCAATGTTCCGGAAGATAATCCGTTTGTTGCCGGAGCTTTCCACGGAGTTAGTGAACCTGAGGTAGTTTTAAATGTTGGAATTAGCGGACCCGGAGTTGTGCTTGATGCAATTAAAAGTGCCGGAAATATTGATCTACAAAAACTTGCTGAAGTAATTAAAAAAACTGTTTTTAAAATTACAAGAGCCGGTGAATTAATAGGAAGAGAAGTTGCAAATAAACATGGAATTCCATTTGGAATTGTTGATATTTCACTTGCCCCAACACCAGCGCCGGGAGATAGTATTGGCGATATTCTTAAAGCAATGGGAGTTGAAGATGTCGGCGCACCCGGAACAACTGCAGCTTTAGCAATGTTGAATGATTCAGTAAAAAAAGCCGGACTTATGGCGAGCTCATCGGTTGGAGGATTAAGTGGAGCATTTATTCCGGTAAGCGAAGATCAAGCAATGATTGATGCAGTTGAAAGAGGAAATTTATCAATAGAAAAATTGGAAGCGATGACGGCAGTTTGCTCTGTTGGATTGGATATGGTTGCAATTCCCGGTGATACACCAGCAACAACAATTGCGGGAATTATTGCAGACGAATGCGCAATTGGAATTATAAATGATAAAACAACTTCGGCAAGATTAATTCCAGCGTATGGAAAAAAAGTTGGTGATTTTATTGATTATGGAGGCTTACTTGGCAAAGCTCCAATTATGAATGTTCGAAATTTATCAAGCCAAAATTTTGTTGGAAGAGGAGGGAGAATTCCCGCGCCAGTAAGAAGTTTAACAAATTAAAGAAATAAATAGGAGAAATAAATGAGTAAAGGAATAGGAATATTAATTGTAGTTGCAGTAATTGTTATTGGTGCAATTATGTGGGGAATGGGAATTTATAATAACTTAGTTGGTTTGGATGAAGGTGTTTCACAAAGTTGGAGTCAAGTTGAAAATCAATATCAACGAAGAGCTGATTTAATTCCCAATTTGGTTAATACTGTAAAAGGCGTAGCAAACTTTGAAAAAGAAACTTATACAGCTGTTACCGAAGCCAGAGCAAAAGTTAATCAAATAAATATGACTCCGGAAATGTTAAGCGATCCGAATGCATTTGCGCAATTTCAAAGTGCGCAAGACGGCTTAAGCAGCGCATTATCAAGATTACTTGTTACTGTTGAAAATTATCCTCAACTAAAAGCGAATGAGAATTTTTCCCAACTCCAAGCCCAACTTGAAGGAACCGAAAATAGAATTTCTGTTGAACGAAAAAAATTTAATGAAGTTGTACAAAATTATAATACAACAGTTAGAAGATTTCCAGCAAGTTTGATCGCCGGTTTTACCGGATTTACTCAAAAACAATATTTTAAAGCTGTTGCCGGTTCTGAGCAAGCACCAAAAGTTGAGTTTTAGTTGAGTACAAAAAAACTAAAATATTTTCTGTTTTTTATTTTCGCAATAAAAATACTTGCACAGCCGGAAATACCAACATTTTCAAACTATGCTGTTGATTACACAAAAACTTTATCTAATGATCAAATAAATTATCTAGATAATGGATTGAAAACTTTTGATGATTCTACATCAAACCAAATTGTGTTTTTTATGAACAAATCTTTGGATGGCTATCCGATTGAAATGTTTACGAATGAAGTTGCTGAAAAAAATGGAATTGGAACTAAAGAAAATAATAATGGAATATTATTTTACGTTGCAAAAGATGATAGGAAAATGCGAATTGAAGTTGGGTATGGTTTAGAAGGAGCATTACCGGATGCGTTGGCGAGTTCGATAATTAGAAATGAAGTTGCTCCATATTATAAAAATGAATTGTATTATGAAGGAACTGTTGCTGGATTAAATGCAATAATGTCTGCAACGAAAGGTGAGTATCAAGGAAATCCCACTAACCAAGAATCTCAGAAATTTCCTTTTGGACTTATAATAATTATAATTTTTCTTATAATTTTTTTTCTTTCAAGAAAAGGAGGAAAAGGCGGTCCAGGTGGATTTATATATTATGGCGGTGGTTTAGGCGGAAGTTCAAGAAGCGGCGGATTTGGCGGTTTTAGCAGCGGAGGAGGAAGTTTTGGTGGATTTAGCGGAGGTGGTGGTTCTTTTGGCGGCGGAGGTGCGAGCGGAAGTTGGTAAAAAAGATAAATAATACTAATTTATCTTGAATTTAGATATATGATTTCTTATTATTGGATACGTTATGATTGATATTTCTGAAGGTGTTCTTTTATTTAATGATTGTGATTTCTTTTCTGCACATGATTTTTTCGAAGAAATATGGTTTAATTCCAACCAAAACGAAAGAGAATTTTTTCAAGGATTGGTTCAAATTTCGGTTGGGGCTTATCATCTTATTTGTGGAAATCTAAAAGGTGCACAAAGTCAATTAACTAAAGGTAAAAATAAATTAAAAAAATTTTCATCATCATTTTATAAAATAAATAACCTTAAATTAATTGAAGAAATTTCGATTCTTTTAACAAACTTGGATCAAGAAAATATAATAAACAAGATTCCAAAAATTGAATTAACTACTTAACAAAACATTATTAGGAGATTAGTTATGGCAATAATGATAACTGACGAATGCATAAATTGTGGCGCATGCGAACCGGAGTGTCCGAATACTGCAATTTATGAAGGTGGAAATGAATGGACATTAGCTGGAAATACTTATGGTGAAGGTGATACAGCTCCATCCGGTGCAGAAGGATTCTTCTCATCAGATTATTTTTATATAGTACCAGATAAATGTACGGAGTGCAAAGGATTCCATGATGAACCGCAATGTGCTGCTGTTTGTCCTGTTGATTGCTGTGTTCCAGATCCAAATCGTGTTGAATCCGAAGAAGAATTATTGGCAAGAAAAGCACATTTAGATGAAGTAGAAGGAAGATAATTTTTTAATAAAATTAGTAAGAAACCGTATAAGAATTTTCTTGTACGGTTTTTTTATTTTTAAATTAAATTTATTTTGTAAGCTATGGAAATTGGAAAATACAAATTATCAATTTTAGAAACCGGGACTTTTGCTTTAGATGGTGGAGCAATGTTTGGAATAATTCCTAAACCTCTTTGGGAAAAGTCAATTATTCCCGATGAAAAAAATAGAATTAAATTAGGCTTGAGATGTTTACTTCTTGAATCCGAATCAAAAATAATTTTAGTTGATACGGGAATGGGAAATCTTTGGGATGAAAAGTCTATTTCAATATATAATTTAAACAATAATGAAAATGATTTACTAAAATCTCTTAATTCAAAAAACATTCTTGCCGATCAGATAACTGATGTAATTTTAACACATCTCCATTTTGATCATACCGGTGGCTCAACAAAAATTGAAAATGATAAATTAATTCCAACATTCCCGAATGCAAAATATCATGTTCAGAAAAAGCATTTTGATTGGGCGCAAAATCCAACTGAAAGAGATAAAGGAAGTTTCATCCCTAAATTTTACCTGCCTTTGTATGAAAATGGAGTTTTGAATTTTACAAACGGAGATGATTTTTTTGATGATGAAATTCAATTTTTAACAATTAACGGACATACAATCGCTCAGCAAATGGTGAAGATTTCGGATTCTACAAACACATTTTTATTTTGCGGCGATTTACTTCCAACAATGTATCATATTCCAATTCCTTACATAATGGGTTATGATATTCAACCTTTAGAAACAGTAAAAGAAAAAAAGAAATTTTTGCAATTAGCTGTTGAAGAAAACTGGAAACTAATTTTTGAACATGATTCTCAAAATGTATGTGCAACAATAATGAAAACTGAAAAAGGTTTTATATTCAAAGAAAGTTTTAAAGATTTAATATGAATGAATTATCTGATGAATTTACATTTGCTTGCTTTGTTTCTGAACTTAAAGAAAAAGTTGGGAAAAGATTATATATAAATAATGTTGATGTTGCAATATTCAAAGTAAATGAAAAAATTTATGCTGTAAGTAATATTTGTCCGCATCAACATACTGCACAAATTTATGAAGGATTTGTGGAAAATGAATGCGTGTATTGTCCATTACACGGATGGATGTTTAATCTTGAAACGGGAAATTTATTTGGTGGTAGCAAAGGTTTAGATGTTTATGAAACAAAAATAATTGATGATAAAATTTTTGTAAAAGCAGTTGATAAAAAGTGGAATTGGTAGATTTAGATATTTGATATTAAATAAATTCAGCATGACACAAGGAAATGTTTAAACAAAAAATCATAGCAAAAGCTAAACAACTCGGATTTGATCTTATCGGATTTTCAAAATATCACACGCTGGAACAAGAAATTAAAAATTTAGAAAAATGGCTTTCTAAAAATTATCAAGCTGGTATGAATTACATGGAAAAAAATCTTGATAAAAAGAAAGATGTAAAATTAATTTTGGAAAACTGCAAAAGTGTAATTTCTTTGGGAATGAATTATTTTGTAAAAGATAATTTTAGTGAAATAAATAATTCCGGAAAAGTTTCTCGCTATGCTTGGGGAAAAGATTATCATTTAATTATTTTGGAAAAGTTGGATGAACTAATTGAGTTTGCTAAAATTGAAAATCCAAATTTTGAAGCAAAAAGTTATGTTGATACTGGTCCGGTAATGGATAAAGCATGGGCAGTAAAATCCGGAATTGGTTGGCAAGGGAAAAACAGTAATATTATTAATACAGAAATTGGAAGCTGGTTTTTTATTGCTACAATTTTAACAAATTATAATTTTGAAGAATATGATAACCGGATAAGTGATTTTTGCGGAACTTGTACGGCTTGCATAAAAGCATGTCCTACAAATGCAATTGTTGAAGATTATATTATTGATTCAAAAAAATGTATTTCATATTTAACAATAGAAAATAAAAGCGAGATTTCTAATGAGTTTATTGGAAAATTTGATAATTGGATTTTCGGCTGCGATATTTGCCAAGAAGTATGTCCTTGGAATATTAAATTTGCAGAATCTACAAATCAAACAGAATTTTTAGAAATTAAAAATAAAAATTTATCATTTGAAGAGATTGAAAAGATGGAAGATTCTGATTTTAAAAATAAGTTTTGTGAAAGTCCCATTTTACGAAGTAAGCTAAAAGGTCTAAGACGAAATTCTGAATTTTTGCAAAAATTAAAGTGAAACTAAAAAAGGAAAATTGTATCTAACTTTGAAAAATTAAAAGAAATTTGGAGAATTATAATGTCAGGAAATCATCATAAAATTGTAATAATTGGTTCTGGTCCAGCCGGATTAACCGCTGCAATTTATGCTGCAAGAGCAAATATGAATCCCGTAATCTATGAAGGAATGCAGCCGGGCGGACAATTAACAATTACCACAGAAGTTGAAAATTATCCCGGTTTTGAAAATGGAATTCAAGGGCCTGAGTTGATGGATGTAATGAGAAAGCAAGCATGCAAATTTGGCGCAAAATGTGAATTCAAAGAAATTACAGAAGTTGATTTTTCGCAAAGACCGTTTAAGTTAAAAGCTGAAGATAAAGAAATTACTGCGGATGCAGTAATTATATCTACCGGAGCGAGCGCAAAATTATTGGGAACCGAAAGTGAGAAAAACTATATGGGTTATGGCGTTTCTGCATGTGCAACTTGCGATGGATTTTTCTACAGAGGTTTAAAGGTAATTGTTGTGGGCGGCGGCGATACTGCGATGGAAGAAGCAAATTATTTAACAAATTTTGCTTCAGAAGTTTTAATTGTGCATAGAAGAGATGAATTTAGAGCATCTCAAATTATGATTGATAGAGCAAAGAAAAATCCCAAAATAAAATTTGCTTTGAATCAAACAATTAAAGAAGTTCTTGGCGATGTAAACATGATGGGACATAAAAAAGTAACCGGCGCAATTTTGGAAAATACAAAAGACGGAAGCTCTGAAGAAGTAAAAGTTGACGGAATTTTTATCGCAATTGGACATCAACCCAATACAAAAATATTTAACGGAAAATTGGAAATGGATGAAACCGGATATTTAAAAGTTAAAGCTGGTTCTACTTATACAAATATTGAAGGAGTTTTTGCTGCTGGAGATGTTGCCGATAAAACTTACCGTCAAGCAATTACCGCAGCGGGAACGGGTTGTATGGCAGCTTTAGATGCACAACGCTGGCTTGAAGAAAAAGAATTAGTTTAAATATTCAATTTTAAAAAGATGCGGTCTTCTGAAAAGATCGCATCTTTGTTTTTGCTATTAAAAATTTTGTCAAAAATCTATAATATTTCAATATTAAAAATCTACAAACCGGCACGAAATTTTAGCTCAATTTTTCACTTTTTTCATCTTCTTTTTCAAATTTTCTTGAAATAAAAAATGCAGCCACAAAACCAACTCCGGTTAAAGTAATTATAGAAAGTGGAATTAAACCATGATTTAAATGTGCATCTTCTGCCATTACACCCAATCCAATTCCTAATCCGGCTCCAACAATTATAATACCTAACTTCAACCAAACATATGGATTCTTTTTTGATTTAAATAATTCTGCAATTTGTTCAGGTGTCAAACCTTTTTCAATCATCATTTGTCTTTCTTTTGATCGAAAATAATAGTATGTAACAATTACTAAGCCAATTATAAGTACAACTAAAATTCCACTTAATGGACCCATAATTTCTTCAGCTAACATTGCTTGTTCTGACATTTATTTATCTCCTAATTTTACTTTATGAATTTTTCCTTCAATTATTTTGACTAAAATGTAATACCGAAAGGTTACAAATTATTGATAATTATTTTTATGTAACCTTTATAAAAAATTTCAGTCTAAATTAGTGAGATGAAAAAGCTAACTGATAAAGAAATAATAGATTCTGTTTTAAAAGGAAATGCAAATGATTATTCACTACTAATTGATCGTTATAAACACAAAGCTTTTTCATTATTAGTTAATATGCTCAAAAACAAAATGGATGCTGAAGAAGCTTTGCAAGATGCATTCATCAAAACTTATAATTCATTAAATACTTTTCGAAGTGAATCTCAATTCTCAACTTGGTTTTATAAAATTGTATTTAATACCGGATTAACAATTTTATCTGCACAAAAAAGAAAAATTGAAATGCAGATGAACTCAATTGATGATTTTGATTTTTTAAAGGATGAAGACACGGAAATTTACTCCATTTCTGAAACAAAGAAACAATATCTGCTTAAAATGGTTGATAAATTGCCAATCCGAAATTCATTGGTTCTTATTCTATATTATATGGATAATCTTTCCATAAATGAAATTAGTGAAGTAATGGGTTTAACTTTGGTAAATATTAAAGTACTTTTACATAGATCAAGAAATTTGCTTAAAGACTTGCTAATTAAGCATAATTATCAAGAGGAATTATTATGAAAAATTATGATGAATTAATAAATAAATTTTTGGATAATGAAATTGAATCAACAGAGTTAAATGAATTTGATAATTTAGTTAAAACCGATTCTAATTTTAAAATGAATTTTGTTACACACAAATTTGTTCATGAAAATTTATATGATATACCAATTCAAATTGCGCCGGAAAATATAACAGAAAGTATAATGAGTAAAATTTTTAATTCAATTAGCGTTAAGTATAAAAAGAGTTATTTTTTCAGAGGAATTGTTTCTCTATTTATTTTAATGTTGATAACAAGTCTATTTCTATTTTTCTTTTATGCGTTAAATATTCCTTTTGTACAAAATTCACTTTCAAATGTTAAAGAATCAAAGAATTTTATTCAGCCTTTTTTTACTATTTTGAATAAAGTTTTAACAAGCGAATTATTTAAAACAATCTCGGCATCAATTGGATTTATTATTTTACTTAGTTTTTATTTTTCTCTAAACTCATTCAAAGATTTTAAAAATAGAATGAAACAATTTTAGATGATTATTTTTTCTCCTATAATAAATTAGTTTGTCATTCCCGAACGTTTTAATCGGGAATCAAAATACTTAATTAAAAGATCCGATCTTTGAAAAAGATCTGATCTTTAAATAATTCCACATCCACATTTCTTATTTAAAAAAATCCCAAATCATTTTTAATTATCTTTACAAATAATTTTTTATAAAACTATGAAAATAAGATCCGGATTTGTAACAATAATCGGCAAACCAAATGTTGGTAAATCAACTTTGATGAATAAATTAATCGGAGAAGATTTATCAATAATTACAAGTAAGCCGCAGACTACGCGTAAAAGAATTTTAGGAATTTTGGATACAAAAGAATTTCAAATTGTTTTTTTAGATACTCCCGGAATTTTAGAGCCAAAATATTTACTTCAAGAAAAATTACTGGATTACGTTGATCATTCGGTTCAAGATGCCGATATTCTTGTGTTTCTATTGGATGCGCAAAATATAGATGTTGAAATTAAATCTTTCGAAAAAGAAAGTATTAAAAAATTTATTTCAAATAAGAAGCAGAAAAAAATTCTTGCAATAAACAAAATTGATTTATCAAATGAAGAAAAAGTAAAAAATTCAATTTTATATTTTGAGAATGAAAAATTGTTTGAAAATATAATTCCAATTTCTGCTATTGAGAATTACAATATTGGTTCATTGCTTTCAAAAATTGTGGAATATTTACCGGAACATCCAAAATATTTTCCGGAAGATCAATTAACGGATGAACCAGAAAAATTTTTTGTCGCCGAAAAAATAAGAGAAAAAGTTTTTGAATTATACAAGGATGAGATTCCATATTCGGTTGAAGTAGTAATAGATCAATTTTTAGAAAGAGAAAACCGAAAAGATTTTATTTCTGCTTCAATAATTGTTGAACGTGATTCCCAAAAACCGATTATTCTTGGCAAAAAAGGAACATCGATTAAAAAATTGGGTGAACTTTCCAGAAAATCTATTGAAGAATTTTTAATGCGAGAAGTTTTTTTGGAATTGTTTGTTAAGGTAAAACCAAATTGGCGAAAGGATGAAAACATGTTAAAGAATTTTGGTTATAGTAATTAAATAATCAATGGAACGCAGATAATTATGATCATTATGATTTATTATATGATTTATTATGATCTTAAAAAATCATAATGATCTTAAAAATCAACGTTCTATTTTTTTTATGAAATATGATATTACAAAAAAAATACAAATCTGAAGCAATTCTACTTTTAATAACATTACTTTGGGGAGCAACTTTTGTAATTGTCAAAGAATCATTGAATGATATTTCTTCAATGGCATTTATTGCATTACGTTTTTTAATTGCCGGGATTTTTTTGCTTCCGTTTATAATTAAAAAAAAATTTACAAAGCAAAATTTTAATGCGGGAATTTTATTAGGTATTTTGTTGTTCATCGGTTTTGCAGTTCAGACTATTGGATTAAAATATACATCGGCAACAAAATCCGGATTTTTTACTGGAACAACTGTAATTATGATTCCAATTCTTCAAACAATTATTGAAAAAAGAATTCCAACAAAAGGAGTAATTCTCGGTTCTATTCTGGTGATGATAGGAATTGCATTTTTATCGAGCGGTGGAAATTCAATCTTTAGTTTATTTAATGATATTGCAACTAATTTTAATCTGGGCGATGGATTAACTTTGGTATGCGCTTTCTTTTTCGCAATTTATATTATCTATTTAGATATTGAAACAACCAAACATGAATTTTGGGTTTTACTTTTTTTGCAGATTATTACGACTGCAATTTTGGCAATTTTATTTTCCTTCATTTTTTCCGGAATTAATTTAGAACACTTTAAAATTGATTTAACAAATAATTTAATTGGCGGAATTTTATATACATCAATTTTTGCAACATTAATTACAACGGCGCTTCAAACAAAATATCAGAAAGATGTAACTCCGGCTAAAGCGGGAATTATTTTTTCATTTGAGCCAATATTTGCAGCAATTTTTGCATTCTTTATATTAGGAGAAAAAATAACTAATTTTGGATACTTCGGTGCAGCGTTGATTATGCTGGGTTTGTTTATTTCTGAATTGTATGAAAATATATTTATAAAAAATGGAAAACCAAAAAATTAGAGCGGAAATAATTGTTTCCGGTTTGGTGCAAGGAGTTGGTTTTAGATATTTTGTTTTGCAAAAAGCTTTGGAATTAAAATTAGTCGGCTACACAAAAAATCAATATGATGGTACAGTTTTAACGGTTGCGGAAGGTGAAAAATATCAAATTGAAGAATTATTTAATCATTTAAAAATTGGACCAATGCATGCCGATGTTAGAGATATAAAAATTTCTTGGAAAAGTTTTGTTGGAGAATTTTCAGCTTTCGAAATAAGGAGATATTAATGAATTTTAGAACCGGTTTCGGTTATGATGTACATGCATTTTCGGGAAATAGAAAATTATTTTTAGGCGGAATTGAAATCCCTTCTGAAAAAGGTTTGCTCGGTCACTCAGATGCAGATGTTTTACTTCATGCAATTTGCGATGCTTTGTTGGGATCTTTAGCGCTTGGAGATATTGGTCAACATTTTCCGGATACAGATCAATCTTATAAAAATATAGACAGCAAAATATTATTAAAAAAAGTTAGTGAACTAATTAAAAATAAAGGTTATAAAATTTCAAATATTGATTCAACAATTGTGATGGAAAAACCTAAACTGAAAGATTATATGTTTGCAATCAGAAAAAGTATTGCGGAAATATTAAATCTAAATGTTGATCAAATTTCAGTGAAAGCAACTACATCGGAAAAATTGGGTTTTGTTGGTGAAGAAAAAGGTGCGCAAGCATATTCTACTGTTCTCGTATTTCAAGATTTAGGTGATTAATGTTAGAAGAAATTATTGCTTACATCAGCACTTTAGAAACAAGTTGGATTTATATTATACTTTTCTTTTTTGCATTTATAGAAAATGTTTTTCCGCCATCTCCAAGCGATGTTGTGGTTGTTGTTGGGGCTTCTTTAATTTCGTCAACTTCAGTTGGGTTTTTTCCAATTTTATTAATTACAAGTATTGGAAGCGCATTAGGATTTATTCTTATGTATTACCTCGGATATTTTTTAAGCGAAAAAGTTTTACGCTCGGGAAAGCTTAAGTTTATAAGTCAAGATGCACTTCACAAAACTGATGAATGGTTTACCAAATACGGTTACAAAATTATTTTGGCAAATAGATTTTTGCCCGGCACAAGATCTGTAATTAGTTTTTTTTCCGGAGTTCACGAACTAAATGTTTATAAAACATTTTTCTATTCTTTAATAAGCGCACTACTTTGGAACTTTCTAATTATTTATTTGGGGATGACTTTAGGAAATAATATTCAGCAAATAGATTATTATCTTCAAACTTATTCAAACATTGGATTGGGAATTACAGTACTTGTAGTAATTTATTTTACGATAAAATATTTTCTCAAAAAAAGAAAGAACAATGCTGAAAAAGATATTTAGATCATATAAATCCCGTGAACAAAAAAAAGAAAATAGAAAGGAATTATTATTCGGTTTAATTTCCGGAATTTTATTAGCATTATCATTTCCGCCAATTCCGATGACTTATTTAATATTTTCAGCATTAATTCCTTACTTAATTGTAATTGAAAAAAGGAATACGCTTGCGGAGATTAATAGATTTACATATTTCACAATATTTTTCTTTAACATATTTACTCTTTATTGGGTTGGAAGCTGGACAAAAGACGCGGATCCATTCTTAATGCTTTCCGGATCAATATTAATGTTTTTTAATCCAATTGTATTTTTAATCCCTTCTACACTTTACTACTTTGCGAAAAAATATTTAAATAAAAATATCGCATTATTTCTTCTTCCATGGTTTTGGCTTTTTTATGAATATATTTATTCTATAACTGACTTTAAATTTCCGTGGCTTTCTTTAAGTAATGCACTTCCGTATTTAACATCATACGTTCAAATTGTTGATATTATTGGCTCTTATGGACTAACAGTATTAATAATTTACACAAATATTTTTGCGTATAAACTTTTTCAAAATTATAATGAAAACAAAAAGTGCAAATTTAATTATGCAATTTTATTCATACTGATTTTAATTATTCCAATTATTTACGGAATGATTAAAATTAATAATTATAAAAAAAGTACTAAAAAAGTTAAAGTTGGATTAGTTCAACCAAATTTAAATCCAAATAAAAAATGGGAAGTAGGAAATTTAAACGAGCAAATTAATTTGTATTTGGAATTATCGAATGAAGCAATTAAAAAAAATGCAGAATTAATTATTTGGCCGGAAACTGCTTTACCTGTTTATTTATTATTAGATAGTTATAAAAACGAAACTCTGAAAATCCAAAATTTTGTTGATTCAAATAAAATTTCAATTTTGACCGGAATGCCGCACGCAAATTTTTTCACGGATTCTTTATCAGCACCCGAAGATGCAAAACCGATGAAGAACAGTAAATATTTTTATACTAGTTATAACTCTATTTTATTTTTTTCACCAAATAAAAAAGTTGAACAATACGGAAAAATTAAACTTGTTCCTTTTGGAGAAAAAGTTCCTCTTGTTGATATTTTCCCAGTTCTTGGAAAATGGATTAAATGGAATGTTGGGATTTCAAGTTGGAATACTGGCACCGACACTGTAGTTTTTTCCACAAAAAATAATTTTTCTAATTATAAAGTTGGCGGTGTTATTTGTATTGAAGCAATTTATCCGGATTTTATTTCTGCGTTTGTTGATAAAGGTGCTGAATTTATTAGTGTAGTTACAAATGATAGTTGGTACGGAAATTCAAGCGGACCATATCAGCACAAAGAAATTCATGTTTTAAGAGCTGTTGAAAATAGAAGATCACTTGTTAGAGCTGCAAATGGTGGAATAAGTTGTATTATAAATCCATTAGGTGAAACATTATCAGATACGAAAATGTTTACTAAAACTATTTTAGTAGGCGATGTTGAATTAAGAAGTGATAAAACTTTTTTCACCGAACATCCATTGTTGCTGCCATATATTAGTATTGTGATTACATTTTTCGTAATTATATCTACTATTATCGGTAAGTTTTTTAATAAAAAATAAATTTAAATCGTCATTCCCGCGAAAGCGGGAATCTAGAAAATAATAATTTTGATTCCCGATTAAAGCATCCGGGAATGACAAGTTTAATTAAATTAAAGAGAGTTTATGAACAAAATAATTGATTTAAGAAGTGATACAGTTACTCGTCCATCCCAAGGAATGAGAAAAGCAATGTATGATGCAGAAGTAGGCGATGATGTATTTAAGGAAGATCCAACATTAAATAAGCTTCAAGCAATGATTGCCGAATTACTCGGCAAAGAATCAGCATTGTTTGTACCAAGCGGCGTTATGGGAAATCAGATTTGTTTGAATGTTCATTCAAATCCGGGTGATGAAGTAATTTGTGAAGCAGATGCACATATATTCCAGTATGAATCCGGTTCACCGGCAGTGTTAAGTGGAATTCAACTTTATCCAATTAAAGCAGATCGTGGAATTCTTAATCCGGAATTAGTAGAACCATTAATTCGACCAACAAGCGCATACTACATGCCAAGAACAAAAATTATTGAAGTAGAAAATACACACAACAGAGCCGGCGGAACAATTTATAAATTAGAGGAAATTGAAAAGCTTCAAACTCTTGTGAGAAAACATAATTTAAAATTTCATTTGGATGGAGCAAGATTGTGGAATGCTTCAGTCGCAACCGGCATAAAAGTTTCCGAGTATGCAAAATATTTTGATTCAGTTTCAGTTTGTTTATCAAAGGGTTTAGGAACTCCGGTTGGTTCTGTAATTGCCGGAACAAAAGATTTTATAAATGAAGCTTTCCGAGTAAGGAAAGCATTTGGGGGAGGAATGCGCCAAGCCGGAGTATTAGCTGCTGCTGGAATTTATGCAATTCAAAATAATATTGAACGACTTTCAGAAGATCATGAAAAAACAAAAATGCTTGCAAATTATTTAGTTAAAACTGGAAAGTTTGAATTAATAAATAAAGAAGTTGAAACAAATATTATTATATTTAAACCATTACAAAAAAGTGTTGAAGAATCTTTATCAATTTGCAAAGAAAATGGATTGCTTTTTTCGGTTGGACAAATTGGAACTTTACGAGCCGTAACTCATATGGATGTTAGTTTTGAAGATATAAATAAAGTTTGCGAAATTATTGAAAAAGTTTTTTAATAAAATATGGAAATAGAAAATTTCAAACATAAAATTACTGAAGTTGTAAAATTTCATGAAGTTGATATAATGGGAGTATGCAACAATGCAGTTTACTTCAATTATTTTGAAGATGCACGAATTAAATATCTTCAAGATTTAAAGAAGAATTATAATCTCAAAGTTATTTTAGAAAATAATTTATTTTTCATAATGGCTCATAATGAATGTGATTATATTCTTCCGGCAAAATTGGATGATGAGTTAGAAATTTTAACTAAAATTATTGAAATCAGAAATTCAAGTTTTAAATTTGAACATTTAATAATAAACAAAAATAATTCGCAAATTATTGCAAAGGGAAATGGAATTCTTGTTCATATAAATTTGCAAACAAAAAAGTCTGTTCCATTACCGGATGAATTTTATAATGCTGTAAACGATTTTGAAAAGGGGGTAGAAATTAATAAAAATCCTTAACTTTTTTTGAGGTAAAAATGGGAATTGTAATTGATATTGAAACCGTTGGATTTGAGTTGGAAAATTTGGCGGAAAGTCAGCAAGAATTTCTACTCAGATATGCGGAAAAAGAATCTGATCAAATTATAAGAGAAAATAAAAAAGAAGAAGTAGAAAGATTTTTAAGTCTTTATCCTTACACTGCAAAAATAATTTCAATTGGAATGTTGAACACAGAAACAAACGGAATTTTTGTTTTGTACGATGACAATTCCGAAGAAGAAATTATTATTGAAGAAAAAGGAATTAAGTACAAATCCATAAATGAAAAAGAACTTTTAAAATTATTTTGGAATTATTTATCCAAAACCGATAAAGTAATTACATTTAACGGAAGAAATTTTGATATACCCTTTTTAATGCTTCGCTCCGCAATGCTTGAAGTAAAACCTACTATAAATTTAATTCATAACAGATACAACATAACAAAACACATTGATTTGCTTGATCAATTTACATTTTACGGAATTACAAGAAAATTTAATTTGGATTTTTATTGCCACGCATTTGGAATAAAATCACCCAAATCTAAGGGAATTACCGGAATGGAAATTAAGGAATTATACAAAGCCGGAAAAATTAAAGACATTGCAATTTACTGTGGTGAAGATGTAAAAGCAACTTATGAATTATATAAGATTTGGGAAGATTATTTGAATATTTAGAAAAACTTGTTAAATAATTTTTAAATATGTTTTTACAAAATTGATTAAAGCATAAATGAAAAATTTCAGTTGCCCGAATTGTAAAAGTCCAATATCTATTAAAGAAATATTTCGTTTTAGAAAAAATCATCAAACAAATTGTAATAATTGTAAAACAATTCTGAAACCAAAAAATATTAAATCATGGAATTGGGGTTTTGGTATTGGTTTGTTATCTGTTGTAATTCCCGCAACAATTATTTTACATTTTTATGATAACTTTTTAATTGCAGCAATAATAAGCATTTGTTCTGCAGTAATTGCAATATCGTTAGTTGCATTGTATACTTATTTATCGGTTGAATTTGAAAAAGAATGAATTAATTTTGATAATAACAGTGGTTGAGGTTTTTAGAAGAGTTTGTTTATAAATCAAAAAATAGCAACAGGAATTTCATCAAAAAAATATATCATATAATAAGAATCTTAATTTATTGAATTATAAAATATTTTCTCAAAGATGCCATCTTCTAAAAGATGGCATCTTTTTAAATTTATTACTTTTTAGTTCTGCAATTAAAGCCGGAACTACTTCAAAAACATCTCCGGCAATTCCATAATCCGCAATTTGAAAAATTGGAGCATCTGCATCTTTGTTAATTGCAACAATACATTTTGATGATCGCATTCCGGCTAAATGTTGAATTGCTCCGGAAATTCCCAATGCAATATATAAATTTGGCGAAACTGTTTTTCCTGTTTGTCCTACTTGTTCTGCATGAGGTCGCCAACCAGCATCTACAACAGCGCGGGAAGCTCCGACAGCAGCTCCTAAAACTTCTGCTAAATCTTCAACCAGTTTAAAATTTGCAGCTTCTTTCATTCCTCTTCCGCCGGAAACAATTATTGATGCTTCTGCAACATCTAACTTTCCTTCAGCTTTTTTAACTTCAACTACTTTTGTTGAAAAATCCGGTGAAGAAATTCCTTTGACAATTATTTCTGAATTATTTTCAGTTGGTTCTCCCGGATTAAATACATTTGGTCTAATTGTAAAAACTTTTTTCTCTGAATTTATTTTAATATCAACTAATGCTTTTCCAGCGTAAATTGGTCTTGTTGCAATAATATTATTTTCGGATGTTTCAATTTTAATAACATCAACTGCAATTCCAGCATCCAATCTTGCAGCAATCCGCGGTGCTAAATCTTTTCCGAGTGAAGTATTTCCAAATAAAATTATATTAGCATTAATTTCATTTATAAATTCAGTTAAAGATTTTGAAAATGCTGAAGGTGAATATTTGGTAAATTCTGAATTTTTAAGAAGAGTAATTTTCTTAATTCCGTAGTTTCCAATTTTATTTAAATCAGAAATTTCTCCGCCATTAATTACAGCTTCAACTTCACAATTTAATTTTTGAGAAAGCTCAAATCCGGCTTTTGAAATTTCATTAGAAATTTTCTTTATAACATTATATCTTTGTTCAAGAACTACTAAAATTTTATTTGCCATATAATTCTCCTAAATTACTTTAGCTTCTTCTTTCAATAAACGAACTAATTCCGGAACAGCAGTTGAGTCATTTCCAAGAATTTTACCAGCTTGTTTACCAAGTGGTTTACTCATTTGTACAATTTCTAATTTATTATCAAAACTTGTTGCATTTTTTTCTTCAATTACTTTTTTCTTTGCTGCCATAATTCCTTTTAAAGAAGCATAACGCGGTTCGTTCAAACCTTTTTGACAAGTAATAATTGCCGGCGTTGAAGTTTCAATTACTTCTTTTCCACCTTCAATTTCACGTTCAGCAACAATTTTATTTTCATTAATATCAAATTTTACAACAACACTTACACAATTATATCCTAAAATTTCTGCAGTTAATTGTCCGGTTATTGAATTATCAAAATCAACAGATTGTTTACCCATAAAAACTAAATCTGCATTTTGAAATTTTATTTCATCTGCTAGGGCTTTAGATAAACTTAAAGAATCACGCATTCCGTTATCTTTTAGCAAAATTCCATTATCTGCACCCATTGCTAATGCTTTTCGAATACTTTCTTTATTTGAATCGTCACCAAGACTAATTACAACAACTTCTCCACCAAATTTTTCTTTGGTCTTTAAAGCTTCTTCGATTGCAAATTCATCATAGGGATTAAGAATGTAAGTTACATCGGTTGGATCGATTGATTTGGCATCACTGCCAATTTTAATTTTTGTAGCTGTATCTGGAACATGACTTATGCAGACAGCAATCTTCATTGTACCTCCTATTTATACCGAAATATTTTTAAAAATAGTATAAATTTTGATACAAATAAAGTTTTTAAGTCATGAAAAATTTAAAATATTTTTTTTATGGATTTCAGCAATTATGAAAAATATACAACTACAATTGATAACATTAAAATATGTAGAACCAATAAACTGCTGATAAATATTTTTTTTCTGTTTTGTTTTTTTTCATGAAGTTTATCTTCCTCAAAAACTCTTTTGCTGAAGAAATCTCCCATTGAAGGATTCCACTCTGGATGAGACATTGGATTTTGTATATATTGTGACACTAAAACCTCCTTTTTTAAACATATTAAAAATTTAATTAATACACAATTGAATTAATTTTCTTTTAAATTTCCTTGTTTTGATGTTTCAAAGTAATAGAAGTAAATTCCGTAGTTTGTGATTCATCTCACACGTTTTAATTCAACTTTCGCGAAAAAATGCCGATTATTTTTCTAAAGTTTATTACAATTTAAGAGAAATTGATATTTCTGTATTTTGTTATAAATCACTGATTTACAAACTCAATTTCTGCTTATTGCGGATAAAAATTGAGGTAAATTAAAATGAGTCTAATTGTTAAAGGAAATTCTGGTGAATTTTTTATTAAAAATGAATCCAGCATATTAGAAGTAAAAATTGATGAAACCGGAAATCAAACCGGAGAAAGTAAAGTTCATGTAATAACAGATTCTATAGAAAATCAAGAAGATAGAATTTTGGTAATACAAAAATTAAGAGAATTTAGAAAAAATTAACTAAATTTAGGGAAACGGTAATGTTAAATCTTCAAGAAAAAAAAGAAAATAATTCAATTGATCAATTTCAAAATAGATTAAAAAACAGATTTATAATTGAAGGTAGCTCTTTGTTAGGAAATAAAGTAGAATTCTCTAATTTTTTTGAAAAAGATTCTAAGTCTTCTTCAGAATTTACAATTATTAAAATTTTATTTGAGCGCGCAACCTTAAGAGAGGCTTCAAGTTTCAAATCATTTTTAGATAAAACTGTTGCTGAAGATAATAAAAGTATAATTGTTGATTTGAATGAGTGCGAGTTTGTAGATTCTTCGTTTTTCGGAGTTTTAGTTGCTGGTGTTAAAAGAACAAAAGCAATGGGCAAAAAGTTTTATTTAATTTATAATAATCAAAATAGATTACCAATCTTTTCAGCTACTGGTTTAGATAAAGTCTTTAAAGTATTTAACTCAATTAGTGAAGCAGAAAAAGCATAAGTTAGAGAATGTGTTTTTCCCCCGAATCCATTCTTTCAATGTATAACTGCGCAATTTCTGCTCCAATTAAAAATAATATTGAAGCATAAAAAAGCCAAAACAGTAATACAATTACAAGTAAAAATGCTTGGTAAAATTGATTTGTCTGAAGAAAATTTACCACATAATATCCAAAAGTAAATCTTGCAAATTCCCATAAAATTGTTGCCCAAAGTGCACCGATAAATACGGCTTTTTTATTCAATTTTGAATAAGGAATAATTGTGTAAAATAGAAAGAATAAAAATAATACAACAATTATTGAAGTTAAGGAATAAATTGAATGAATAATTTTATCGACTTTAAAATTTACAAGAATATCCAAATTTTCCGTTGCGGTAATAAATAAATTTATTGAAGGTAATACAAATGTGGAAATTAAAATCATAAGAATAACTAAAATTACCATTCCAAAATCTCTAAGTAAACCAAAAATAATTCCTTTCTCTTTATCGTAACCAAAAATTTCATTAAGGATTGTTCTCATACTGCTGAAAATCCATGTGGAAGTAAAAAATAAACCAATTAATCCCAAAACAAATGCAGTTGTGCTGTATTGATAAACTTCCGGAACTCTTTTTAAAATTGCAATTTTCGTAAATTCAGCGTATTCTGGATAAGGAATCATTGTTATAATTATTTTAGAAAGATTTTCTTCAATTGTTAGCGGATCAACAATTTTTCCCAAAATTGCAAAAAGTAAAAGTAATATTGGAATAGTAGATAAAATTAATGAAAATGCAATTCCGCCGCCGGCAAGAAAAATATGATGTTCGTCAATTCTCTTTAATAAACCAATTATATAATGATTGAAAAATCCTAAAATTTCTCTGTAACGATTAAAAGAAAAAAAATTTCCAATTAATCTTAAAAATTTGAATTTACTCATTCATCAATCTTGGAATTGATTCAAAATATAAATCAACAAGTTTTTCTAAAGAAATATTAATATTTGAATTTACAACAAAATCTTTTTCGGTTGTAATTCCCAAAGATTCAAAATGCAGTTTTGATTCTTTCACAATTTCCAAAAATTTATTTTCAAAATTTGGATTTACGGAGACAATAATTCTGCTTTGTGATTCCGAAAAAAGTGTAAAATCTTCTCTATTTTTAATTGGGATTTTAACTTCTGCCCCAATCAATTTTGGATTATTTATTATGCAGCATTCAGCCAAAGCGGAAATTATTCCGCCATCGGAAACATCATGTGCGGAATTTATTATTTTTTTATCAATTAATTCCAAAACTGTTTTATGAAGATTTTTTTCACTTTCTAAATTTATATTTGGAGAATTTCCTTTAACAATTCCATGAATTACGCTTAAAAATTCGCTTCCACCAATTTCTTCAAAATCTTCGCCAAGAACATAAATTTTATCTCCAGAATTTTTAAAGTATGATGTCATAATTTTATCAACATCATTTATCAATCCAATCATTCCAATTACGGGAGTTGGATAAACAGTTGTTTCCGGACTTTCATTATAAAAACTTACATTTCCGCCAGTTACGGGAGTATCAAAAAATCTGCAAGCTTCACCCATTCCATCTATTGATTCTTTGAAAGTCCAATAAATTTCGGGATCATAAGGATTTCCAAAATTTAGACAATTTGTAATTGCCAAGGGATTACCACCAGAACATACAATATTTCGAGCAGATTCGGCAACCGCAATTTTTGCTCCATTTTTAGGATTTAAATAAACATATTTTCCATTGCAATCCGTTTGCATTGCAATTGCTTTTTTTGTGTCTTTAATTCTAATTACGGCAGAATCGCATCCCGGACCAACAACAGTATTTGTTCTAACCATATAATCATATTGCTGATAAACCCATTTTTTAGATGCAATATTAGGCGATGAAAAGACTTTTATAAAAGTTTCCTGCAGATTTTCGGGTTTGGGCAAATTTGTTAAATCGTAATTTTGAACTTCGTCAATATATTTTGGTTTTTTGGTTTCTCTATAATAAACCGGAACTCCGCCGCCCAAAGCTAATTCAAACGGAGGAATATTTGCTTTTTTTTCACTGTGATAAGAAACATCTAATTTTTCTTCATCGGTAACAACACCAATAATTTCACAGTTCAAATCCCATTTATCGAATATTTTTTTCACTTCATCTTCGCAGCCTTTTTTTGCAACAACCAGCATTCTTTCTTGACTTTCAGAAAGCATAATTTCGTAAGCCGTCATAGTTTTTTCACGAAGCGGAACTTTGTTCAAATCTATAATCATTCCGGATTTTCCTTTTTCGCTCATTTCTGAAGTTGAGCAAGAAATTCCGGCTGCGCCCATATCTTGAATTCCAACAACCAAATTCTTTTTTATTATTTCTAAAGTTGCTTCAAGAAGTAATTTTTCAGTAAATGGATCGCCGACTTGTACCGACGGTCTTTTAGCTTCGGATTTTTCACTAATTTCTTCTGAAGCAAAAGTCGCGCCATGTATTCCGTCTCTTCCCGTTGCGGAACCCACAATCATCACCGGATTATTTTCGCCTTTTGCAACTGCCGAAACAGTTTTATGAGTATCAACAATTCCAACAGCCATTGCATTTACTAATGGATTTCCTTGATAAACTTCATCAAAATAAACTTCGCCGCCAACTGTAGGAACTCCGAAACAATTTCCGTAATCTGCAATTCCTTTTACAACTCCTTCAAACAAAAATTTGGTTCTGGGATTTGTAAGTTTTCCAAATCTTAAAGAATTTAGAGCTGCAATTGGTCGCGCTCCCATAGTAAAAATATCACGTAAAATTCCACCAACTCCAGTTGCTGCTCCTTGATAAGGTTCAACTGCAGAAGGATGATTGTGACTTTCTATTTTAAATGCAATTGCTTGTCCATCACCGATATCTACAAGTCCGGCATTTTCTTCTCCAGCTCCAACGAGCAATTTTTTTCCGCTTCTCGGCAAAGTTTTAAGCAATGCAATTGAATTTTTGTAACTGCAATGTTCGCTCCACATTACACTAAAAATTCCCAATTCCGTATAATTAGGAGTTCTTCCTAATTTTTCGCAAATTTTCTTAAATTCTTCTTCGGTTAAGCCATGTTCTTTGGCTAGTTCAAAAGTTACTTTTGGTTCGTTCATAATGTGATTTTTTAGATTTGATTAGAATTAAAGTGTAAAGATAAATTTTTTTTCACTTAGATGAAGAAAAAACAAATCTGCTGGAAAAAGTAAAATTGCTTAAGATTTAAAGTGATGTGATAATTCGATAAATGAAATTACAATAAATGCCCAGAAAGAAAAAATTAAATCATTCCCGGAAATTTCAAAATTTATATTGGTTTTTGAAGTAACTGCTAAGATTTTAAAAATTTCTATAAATGTTAAAACAATGCTAAACGCAAAAATTCCGCTTTTTAATGAAGAAAAAATCTTATTTTCGATGGAAATTGAAGATTCACTGTTTTTTACATTTTCAGATTTTACTTCAATTGGTTTCGTATTTATTTCTTTGTTTGTCATAGTTTTTCTTTTTTTTGTCTCAAAAAATTGTAGCTTCTTAAAACATGGAAGTTTATAAATGAAACATATTTTTGATTCAAATCTATTGAAATAATAAAATGTTGAAATGATAGAAATCACACTTTAACAATTGTTATTTATTAAATTGGCCAACTTCAAAACACAGCAAGAAAAATTGCTAAAAGATCAAAATTTATTAATCGTAAAATATTATAAAACAATATGTTAGCGGTATTTAACTTAGAATGTAAATTAATTTTGCCAAGGTTTAGAAATATTATTCAAAATTTGGTTTATAAAAATGAGTTAAAACACAAATTTTAGCTAAGTTTTTTCAAAATGTGATTCTTGGCATAAATAATGAATTATTCTTAAATACTTCAAAAAAAAGAGTGAAAAATGTATTTAGTAGAGTTAGATAAAACTTCAAAAGATTTATCAAAATTTGATAATATACAATTAGTTTGCTCATATTTTTTCTTGAGAAAAACTTATACTTACCTCTATAAAGAAAATTTGCGAAAATTGGATAAAAAGGAAAAACGTGCAATTATTTACGATTTAAACTTATTTCAAAATATTAAGAATAAAATCTACTATTTAAGAAATTGCAGTCCGCAAAAATGGCTTGAAGAATCTGAAGTTTATAGCAAATTAGTAAGCGAAATTGAGAAAAGAAAATTACCAATCAATCAATCAATTTAAAGTTTGTTAACAGAAAAATCAAAATCGTAAATTAAAATGAAAAACAAAAAATTTTACTACTATTCACCGGAAAATCAAAAACTGGTGCAAGTAGAAAAAATATATTTCAAAACAGTTTTAATATTTTTGATTGTAATAATTTCTACAGCAATTTTAACTTTTTTTGTAAGCAGTAAAATTCTTCTAAACAATTCAATTGACATTTCATACTTTAAAATTCATGCCGATAACAATGTTTTAGAAAATGAAATGGAAATTCTTGAGAAAAAATTTGAGGAATTGAATAAAAAAATAATTTCGTTAAATAATGAAAAAAATACATTACGATTGGCTGTAAATCTTCCGGTAAATGAAAATGAAAAGTTTGGAATAGGTGGTTCTGAATTTGAAAGTTTTTTTCCAGTTTCGATTAACAAAAAGAATAAAATTAAATCTATTTACGATTTTGTTAAAAATGTAGAAACCGGAATAAAACTTGAAAAGGAAAATTTCTCGGAAATAAAAACTAAACTGAACGAAAACCAAGAATTATTTAATCATATTCCGGCAATTAGTCCGGTAAATTCACAAATAGGAGATAGATTTGGGGTGAGATTTCATCCAATACTTAAACAAAAAAGAATGCATAACGGATTGGATTTTCTATCAAATATTGGCGAAAAAGTTTTTGCTCCCGGAGATGGAAAAATTACATTTATAGGTGAAGTAAATGGTTACGGAAAAGTTTTAAAAATTCATCACGGATTTGGTTACGAAACAGTTTATGGACATTTATCAAGTTTCAAAGTTAAGAAAGGACAAAAAATTTCTCGTGGTGAACTAATTGCATTAACTGGTGATTCCGGAAGTTTATCAACAGGTCCACATTTGCATTATGAAGTTCGCCACAATGGAATTTCACTTAATCCAAGAAATTTTATTTTTGAAAAAACAAATTTGTTTGATGAAATAAAATTTTAGAAAAAACTCCTCACAAAAATAATTAATAATTTACATAACAAAATTAATTTTAGATTTCTCGCACTCATTTTACATCTTCGCGTTTAATAATTATGATATATGAAGACTATTAATTCTTAGAAAACTCACACCAAAATTAAATTTAATTTTATTGCAACTTTCATCTCACATTTTTAACTTGCTTATAACATTTCAAGATGCAAAGAGGTTGTATGAAAAAATCGGATAAACCTATAAACCCATCACGCAGAAATTTCTTAAAAGGTGTTAGCTCCGGAATTGTAGGAGCCTATGCAATAACACCAAATTTAAAAATTGAAAATCTGCCAAAAGAAATTTCAGATTCAATTGAAGGAAAAGTAAAATTAACTTTAAAAGTGAATGGAGAAAAAATATCAAAAAGTGTAAAACCCAATACCACATTAGCTGATTTTATAAGAGAAGAATTAAAATTAACCGGTACTAAAATTGTCTGTAATCAAGGCGAATGCGGAAGCTGTACAGTATTGATGAACGGAGAAGCAGTTTATTCCTGCCATCTTTTGGCATTGGATGCAGATGGATCAGAAATTATTACGGTTGAAGGTTTATTAAATAATGATGAGTTAAATTCTGTGCAAAAGTCTTTTATAGATAATGATGGATTGCAATGCGGATTTTGTACTCCGGGACAAATAATTTCTGCATATGCTTTATTGAAAAATAATCCAAATCCAACTGATGAAGAAATTAAAAATGGGATGTCCGGTAATGTGTGTAGATGCGGAGCTTATCCCAAAATTTTTGATTCGGTGAAAGATGCAATAAATAAGAAAATTTGATATGTGGAGGAACAATGGCAATTAAAAAATCCAAACATTTTTTTGAAGAAGATTTTGTAGAAAAAATTGGCGAAGTCTCAGATGAAAAATACAAACCGCTTCCTCCTAATAAAGAATTAAAATTTATCGGAAAGAAAATTCCAAGATACGATGGATACAATAAAGTTAACGGAAAAGCTGTTTATACTTTCGATATAAATTTACCAAATATGGTTTATGGAAAAATTCTTCGATCAAATATTCCTCATGCAAAAATTAAATCGATAGATATTTCAAAAGCTAAAAACATAGACGGTGTTTTAGAAATTTTAACTTTTGAAAATACTCAAGAATATAATTGGTACGGTAATACAAGTAAATTATTTGATCAGCATCTAAGATATGAAGGTGATGAAATTGCATGTGTTTGTGCAACATCTCAAAAAATTGCAGAAGAAGCGGTAAAGAAAATTATAGTGAGTTTTGCAAAATTACCATTTGAAGTTGATGCGGAAAAATCTCTAAAATCTGAAAATCTAAAAATTCATGAAGCCGGAAATATTAGCAGAGAAAAACCGGATGAATATTCAAGAGGCAATATTGATGCTGGTTTTGAGCAATCTGAAGTAATTCTTGAAGATACATTTACAACACAAATTGCTATTCACAATCCAACGGAAGTTCATTGCAGTGTTGTAAATTGGGAGGGCGAAAAATTAAAAATTTGGGATTCTACACAAGGAATTTTTGAAGTTAGAAATTCAATTGCAAAAAGTTTGGGATTGAAAGAAGAAAATGTACAAGTAATAAAAGAATATATGGGTGGTGGTTTCGGCAGCAAATTGGAAGCTGGAAAATATACTTTGATGGCATCATTATTAGCTAAGAAATTAAAACGTCCGGTAAAAATTGTTTTAGATAGAAAAGAAATGAATTTGGCAGTTGGCAATCGACCGGATTCAAAACAAACTTTGAAAGTTGGAGTAAAAAAAGACGGAACAATTTTGGCATTAAGCCATCATTCAATTGCAAATGTTGGAGCTTATCCAAGCGGCGGCGGTTGCAGTTGGCCCGCAAGAAGTATGTATCAAATTCCTAATGTAAAAACTGTTGATTACAGCATTTTTACTAATACCGGAAGAGGACGCGCTTTTAGAGCTCCCGGACATGTACAAGGAACTTTTGCACTTGATTCAATTTTGGATGATGTTGCAGAAAAAATCGTAATGGATCCATTGGAGTTTAGAATAAAAAATTATGCTGAAAAAGATCAAGTTTGGGGAGCGAGTTATACTTCTAAAAAATTGAGAGAAGCATATAAAATAGGTGCAGAAAAAATAGGATGGAAAGATAGAAATAAAATTCCGGGAAAAGTTGAAGGATATTTAAAAACCGGAATTGGGATGGCATCACAAATTTGGTGGGGAGGCGGCGGTCCGCCAGCACACGCAAATATGAAAATTTCAAAAGATGGAATTGTTAATGTTTATTCCGGCACGCAAGATATTGGAACGGGAACTTATACTTTTATCTCCCAAATAGCAGCAGAAATATTAGAAATTCCTTTAGAAAAAATTAAAGTTCATTTGGGAAATACAGATTATCCTTTTGGCCCATCAAGTGGAGGAAGTACAACAGCTCCTTCAATTTCACCGGCAGTTAGAGATGCAGCGGAAAAAATGAAGAGAAAATTATTTTCAGCAGCTTCGGCATTGACTAATATTTCTGAAGATAGATTGGATTATTCTGAAGGAGTTTTTTCTTCGGAAAATAAGAATCTAATAAATATTGATGAAATTGCAAAACAAGTTGATGATGAAATGTTATTTACAAAAGGATCTCGCGAAGAAAATGTTGAAGGATTAATTGCTCAAACTTTTGGTGCTCAATTTGCAAAAGTTGAAGTTGATATTTTAACCGGAAATGTTAAGGTTAAAAAAATTGTTGCAGCACATGATACCGGACGAATATTAAATAGACAAACTTTGGAAAACCAATATCACGGCGGAATAATGCAAGGTTTAGGTTTTGCATTAACAGAAGAAAGAATTATGGATTCGGATTATGGGAAAATGTTAAACCCCAATATGCATGATTATAAAATTCCTACAATGCTTGATGCACCGGACGAGATTGAAATAATTATTGTAACTGAAATGGATGAACTTGCTAATAATATGGGAGTTAAAGGAATTGGTGAACCGGCAATTATTCCAACAGCTGCGGCTATTGCCAATGCAGTTTACAATGCAATTGGAGTAAGAATTAAAAGTCTTCCAATAACTCCGGATAAAATTTTAAATGCACTTTATAAAAATTGAGGATAAGCATGAACAATTTTGAATATATGCAACCGCAATCAATTGAATCAGCTTCAACTTACATAAAGAAAAATAATAAATCTTTTTTATATGCCGGCGGTACAGATATACTTGGGTTAATAAAAGATGATATTATTTCACCAAATCAATTGGTGAATTTGAAAAATATAAAATCGCTTAGTTACATTAAGTTTGATGATAAAGAAGGTTTGAAGATTGGTGCATTAACAAAATTAAGCGAAATTGAAAAAAGTGAAATTGTTAAAAATAAATTTAATGTTTTGCAACAATCAGTTAAAGAAATTGCAACATTACAATTAAGAAACGTTGGAACAATCGGGGGAAATATTTGCCAGCGTCCGCGCTGTTTTTATTTTAGAGGAGATTATGATTGCATACGCAAAGGTGGTGATACATGTTTTGCGGTAACCGGAAATAATAAATACCATTGTATTATTGGCGGCGGACCTTGTTATATTGTTCATCCTTCAGACTCAGCGGTTGCACTTTTAGCATTAAACGCAAAGTTTAAAATAAGTGATGGAAAAGCTGAAAAAATAATCCCGGCGAAGGAATTTTTTGTTCTGCCAAATGTAAATGATCAAAAAGAAAATATTTTAAAAGACGGAGAAATTTTAACTGAAATTATTATTCCAAGTGTACCTAATACAGTTTCAAAATATATAAAAGTTAAAGAAAGAGGTGCTTGGGATTTTGCCTTAGTTAGCATTGCCGGAGTTTTTGAAATCGAAAATAAAATTATTAAATTTGGAAAAATTACTTTTGGCGGAGTTGCTCCCATTCCTTGGGAAGAAGAAAAACTAAATGCAGAATTGACGAATTTTAAAATTGATGAAAGTAATATTGAAAAATTATCTACATTTGCCTTTGCAAAATCCGAAGCTTTAGAAATGAATACTTATAAAATTCAAATGGCGAAAAATTTGGTTAAAAAATTGTTATTGGAATTCGCTTAACAAAATTATTCCGGAATTAACATGGCAGAATATAAAGTTAAAGCCGATAAATCAAAAAATTTTTCTCTAACAAATAATGAAAAACTTCTTGGCAAATTAATTTATGAACATTGGTATTCGTTAAAAGCTAATGTAGAATTGATTGATAAGCTATTTAAAATTGAACCAAAAGGATTTTTAGGAACAACTGTTGAAGTTAAAGATAGTGATAAAATTTATTTAAGTTTTACGATGAGTTGGAACGGAAATATTGTAATAACTTCAAAACTTGAGAAAAAAGTAAAGCATTATTTTTTTAAACACAAGGGGATATTAAAAGATAATTATCTCGTTATGGATGAAAATGATAAAGAACTTATGGTTGTTCGCCCTAGTATTAAATGGAGTAAATTTAATTATGAATTTTCAATTTCAACTTCTGATACTTTTGAAAAGTTTAATAATAAAGAAATTTTATTAATTACAATCGCTCATTGCGCAAATTACTATTTGATGGTTTTTCCCACCATTTTTACTTAGTGAAAATTTAACGAATAGCAAAATATTTTCTTCTTTTCCAAATAAACCAGACTAATTTATAATCAAACATTTATTTAGTTTAATAAAATTTAGAATTGATTTTCGAAAACACTATTTTTCCTAAAATAAAATTTCACTTTATATATGTTTAAAAAAATCTGGAAAATATTTCTTTCACTTTTTCTTTTTTTTATAATTACAACAATTTTAATTGTGGGAATATTTAGATTTCTTCCAATTCCTACTTCATCATTTATAATTCAACAAAAAATCAAAAATGTTATTGATGGTAATTTTGAATCGGTAAAATATGATTGGACAGATTATGATGAAATATCTAATTCTGCAAAACTAGCGGTAATTGCAGCAGAAGATCAAAAATTTTTTGATCATTTTGGATTTGATTTCCAATCGATTGAAAAAGCTTTGAAGAGGAATAAAAAAAGTAAAATTACACGTGGTGCAAGTACAATTACTCAACAGACGGCAAAAAATTTATTTCTTTGGTCAGATAAAAGTTTTGTTAGAAAAGGTTTGGAAGTTTATTTTACTTTGCTTTTGGAATTAATATGGTCGAAAGATAGAATTTTAGAAGTTTATTTAAATGTAGCTGAGTTTGGAGAGAATGTTTATGGAGTTCAAGCAGCTGCAAAAAAATTTTTTAAAAGAGATGCTGATAAATTAACAAATCAAAATGCAGCAATGCTCGCTGCTGTTTTACCAAATCCAAAAAAATATAAAGTTAATACTTTAACCAATTACAGACAAAGAAGAGTTATATGGATTCAGAGACAAATGCGGCAATTGGGTGAGGAAATATTGAAAGAGCAAACAAAAGTGAAAAAATTATAAAAACTTTTATCTCATATCTATTACTAAAATTTGATTCTTGGTTATATTTCACACCATATTTTAATAAGGTATAATGGAAAATAATATTAGTGCGGTTATTCTTACTGCAATGGATCTTGAAGTTCATTACGGTGAACAAATTGTTTTAAATAAAGCATCGATTAGTATTCATGAAGGTGATCGGATTGGTTTAGTCGGCAGAAATGGTGCGGGAAAATCTACTTTTCTTAAAATTATTTCTGATCATATTCAACCAGATTTCGGGAATGTTGCAAAAAGAAAAGATCTTCAAATTGGATTTTTAACTCAAGAATTTACACTTAATCAAAATAAAAATGTTTTTCAAAATGTTATGGATGGTGCTGATTATATTTTAAAAATTATAAATGAATATGAAGAATTAAAATATGATTCGCCGAGAAAATTAATTTTAGAAGAAAAAATTAATTCTGTTGATGGCTGGAATATTGAAAATAAAATTAAACAAATACTTGAATCTTTAAATGCTCCAGAAGGAAATAGAGAAATTCAAAATTTATCCGGCGGAGAAATGAGGAGAGTTGCTTTATGCCGATCAATTATAGCTCAACCCGATTTACTAATTTTAGATGAACCTACAAATCATTTGGATACAACTTCTATTGAGTGGATTGAAAATTATTTAAGCAATTACAAAGGTACTTGCATATTTGTAACTCACGATAGATATTTTTTGGATAGAATTGCAAACAGAATTGTTGAATTATCTCAAGGTGAATTTATTTCGCACAGAGGAAATTATACCGATTATTTAATAAACAAAGCTGAAAGACAAGCTATAAAAGAAGTTGAAGAACGAAAGCGTCAAAACTTTTTGCGAAGAGAATTGGAATGGGTTGTGCGTGGACCAAGAGCCAGAAGGACAAAAGCTAAAAGTCGTTTAGATACTTATTATGAAATTGCTTCTCAACAAAATTTAGAAGTTGAACTAGATGTTGATTTGATAATTCCACCACCGGAAAAACTTGGGAATACAATTCTTGAGTTAAAAAATATTTCCTATTCAATTGAAAATAATCTTCTTATAAAAGACTTAAATTTCGTTTTTACTCCGCAAAGAAAGTTAGGAATAATTGGCGAAAATGGAATTGGAAAAACATCTTTACTTAAGATTCTACTTGGCAAGCTTAATCCGGATAATGGAGATATTTTAATTGGTGAAAAAACTAAATTCAATTATGTGGATCAGTCAAGATTGATATTGAATGACGAAGATTCTGTAATTGATGCAATTAGTGAAGGTAATAATTTTATAAAATTTGGTGATCAGCAGTTAACAGTTTGGTCATACTTAAGGAGATTTCTATTTACTGATGACAGAATAAATACATTAGTAGGCAGACTTTCCGGAGGTGAAAAAAGCAGATTAACACTTGCACAAATACTAAAAAACGGCGGAAACTTTTTAATGCTGGATGAACCGACAAATGATTTAGATTTACCAACATTAAGAATTCTTGAAGAAGCACTTCTTGCATTTAACGGCTGCGTAGTGGTTGTTAGTCATGATAGATATTTTCTAAATAGAATTTGCAATGGAATTTTAGCATTTGAAGGTAACGGAAATATTTTTTTTAGTGAAGGGAACTATGATTATTTCATTGAAAAAAAAACAAAGAGAAATTTTGCTGAAGATAAAATTACTCCAAAAGTTGAGAAGGAAATAATTTATGAAAAAGCTAAACCAAGAAAATTAACTTGGAAAGAAAAAAAAGAACTAGAAACTATTGAAGAAAAAATCATAAAAGCTGAAGAAGAAGTAAGCAGAATTGAACAAATTTTTTCGTTGGAAGATTTTTATGAAAAGTACGGAACTAAAACAACCGAATTAAATAATGATTTAAATTTAGCTCAAGAAAAAGTTAAAAATCTTTATAACAGATGGGAAGAATTGGAGAAAATAGGGAAAAGTTAAAATCCGTTTGCCAACGGATTCTAACTACTTTACAACTCAATTTCTTCTAAAATATTTTGTAAAACTTTTTTATCAAAATCATCTTTATTTTTAGTAATTGATTTTTCAATCTCCTCAATTTTATAAGACAATTTAGCTTTGATGTAAAAATTTTTCATTCTAACAGAAGCCAATTCTTTTTCTATTCTATCATATCCAATTGTTAGAAATGCAGCGCCTAAAATAAAAATTATGTGGTAAGCATAATGAACATCATATTGTATAAATGCCGAATACACTACAATAAAAAATCCTAAAATTAGAATATATTTTTTATTATTTGTTTTAATTGTATTCAATTCTTCTGAAAGCCTATCCAAAATTCCCCCTTGAAAATTTGTATGACTTGATTGTGAAAGGAATATTTTTATTTCCAACTAAAAATTAATAAAAAAATTTATAAGGTTTTAGAAAATTTAATTTTTACAATTTCTTGACAAGATTATGACATTTAAACTTTATTGAAATTTTATCTTTGAATAGAAATTCTCTGAGGTAAAAATGAAAAATGTAATTCTGATTTTGATAATTTCCATTCTTTCAACGGGCTGCAGCTTAATAGGTTTTGGTTTAGGTTCGTTTGTAAAAGTTGAAACAGAAAAGAATATTTCAATTGAAGATAAAATAGATCGAGATATGAAAATTACGGTTACAAAATTTGATGACTCAAAAATTGTGGGAAGTATTAACCAAATAAAGGAAAAATCAGAGGAAATTTATAAAACTGAATTTGAAAATTTTATGAATAAAAAAAAATTATTTGGTGTAATTCCAAATTTTGGCGAAACCTTAAAAGCCGAAAATATAAAAATTGATAATTATACCGAAGGTTTAAAACTTTATAATAAGAATTTCCTTGGTTTTGATTTCAATTCAATTTTAATTGGAGACTCTGCTTATAAAAACACTATAAAAATTCCATTTTCTTCAATAACATATTTTGGAAATGGGGAAATTGAAAACAATCAAATTAAAAATCTTGCAAAATTATATGAGAAAGGAGAACTTCCACTAATTTCAGATTTTGAAGTTTTTACACAAAATAAAATTTTAACTATTCCAGGTAACCAAATAAAAGAAATTAAGATTCATGATAAATCAAATTTGGCAGCTTATGGCTTAATTTTAGGATTAGCAGTAGATGCGTATATCATTTCAAATTTTAAATATGAGGGGATAATACATTTGGGAACAATAAGGTAAATGTAAATTTTCTTTAAAATAAAAAATGCGAATCTTAAATAGAATCGCATTTTAGTTGTAGCGGGACTAGGACTTGAACCTTATATATTTTGTGATATATTAAACCCTCCCGTTATAAGAAAATAATTATATAAGTATAAGTAAAACAATAAGATAGTCACATTTCAATAGAACAACCGTATACCTATAAATACAAAGTATATGTACTATTATGTAGAATAATTGTGTAGAATATGTGTAGAGAATATTGACATAGATTTCTTTAATGATTAAATTACACATATAAGAAAAATTATTAAAGTTATTATGACAATTCATTTTTATCTGCCTAGATATAAATCTAAATATCCAGAACAAACTATTTTTTGTCGATTTTACGAAAACAAAAAGGAATTTAATTTAAATACTGGGGAAAAAGTAAATCCAAATTATTGGGATAAAGAGCAGCAGCGAGCTTCTATTCGTAGTACGAAAAATCCTCTGTTGAAAAGTGTACTTTCAGACTTAAATGAAACTCTTGATTTGTATCAATTTAAAGCAAAAAAAATCTATAAAGATATAAAAGATAGAAATTTTTCAGCATCATTTGAAGAAATTAAAAGAGGTATAATTGGTGGTTTTGACCAAAAGGAAGAAATTACAGTTGTATCAATTTATGATGAGTTTTTAAAGTTTAAAGAAAGAGAAGGGAAAATAGTTTTTAGAACTATCCAAAAACATAAAAGAGTAAAAAGTATTTTACAGGATTTTGAAAAATATAAGAGAAAGAAATTACTTTTTAGTGACGTTAACGAAGATTTTATTAATGAAATTTTTCAATATATTGTAAATGAAATAAATCTAATAAATGTTACAGCAATAAAAAATATCCAACATTTCAAAACATATTTATATTGGTGTGCAAATAAGAAGAGAGGTTATTTAGATAATACCGATTTCGCAGCTTACAAGTTTGAAAAAAACAATGAATTTGAAGTAATTTATCTTACTAGTGATGAACTAATGAAATTATATAATCTTGACATTGTAAATGAAAAACTTCAGAGAGTAAGGGACTCATTTTGTTTTCAATGTTTTACTGGTGTTAGATTCTCAGATCTTGAAAAAATAGAATGGGAAGATATTAGAAATTCTACATGGAGTTTTAGATCAATGAAAACAAGGGATTTACTTAATATTCCGTTAAGTGGTTTTGCTCTTAGTATCATAACAAAGTATAAGGATCATGTAAAACCTCTTATAATTATATCAAATCAAAAGACAAACTTATATCTAAAAGAACTTTGTAAACTTGCTGAAATTAATTCATTGACCACCATAACAAGGCAACAGGGGAACGAGTGGAAAAAAATAACAAAACCAAAATATGAATTTATAGGTACACATACAGCAAGACGTACTTTTATCACTTTGTCCATTGAAAAAGGAATGAAGCCAGATGTGATTATGAGTATTACGGGACATAAATCTTATAGAATGATGCAGAAATATTTAACGATAGCTGAAAAACATGCACGTGATGAAATGGATAAAGTTTGGGGAAGCCCGCTTAGAATATTAAAATAAATTTTTAGCTTATCATTCAAATGAATCTCATTTCTAATAAAATTATCTGAAACAAAAGCATTTCAATTACCTCATTTATATCGGAATAAAACAGTCAAAAATGATCTAATAATATTTTGGAATTCTTGCTTTGAATATCATCACACAAAAAGACAAATTGTTGTTACTTATGATTTCAGAATTTGGAATTTTACTAAATGACCAAATAGCATTATTGAATAATTCTGGGAAAAGAATCATTCAAAAAAAAATCGCAAAATTTTCAAAGCACTATCTGGTAAATTTAAAACAAAGATACTCTTCAGAAAATCATGGTCGTCCGGAAAATATTATTTCAATCAGCGAGAAAGGAGTTAAACTTCTTCAAAATGAAAATTTAATTGATAGCAAAATTCCAGTTGAAAGATTTACAGCTGATAAAATTTATAACACTGAACATGAGATATTAACAAATTGGTTTAGAATACATTTGCAATATATTCAAGTTAAGATCTCTAATTTAAAAACAGAATTTATTTCATCAACAACACCATTTATTCCATTAAACAAAAATGGACAAACTTTAATATCAGAAAATCTGTTGATAGAAAATTCAACTGTGACATTAATTCCCGATGGAGTTTTTTATATAAAAAGTGAAAATCAAAATAAAAGTTTGCTATTCTTTCTTGAAGTTGATATGGGAACTGAATCACTTCAAAATAAAGGATTCAAATCAAACAGTATTGCTTCCAAAATCCAAAATTATCAAGCTCATTTTCAGTCAGAAAAATATTTGCGATATCAAAAAAAATGGAATACAATCTTTAATGGATTTAGATTACTCATTATAACGAACACAGCAAAAAGAAAAATTAGTATTTCGAATTTTATAAATTCTGATAGCTCAAATGATTTCGTTTGGGTAGCAGATCAATCCGAAATGTTTGAGAAAGGATTGGGTGGAAGAATTTGGTCAAGAGGAGGAAAGTTATCGATTCCGCAAGATTCTATTCTTGGTCCAACGATAAATTTTGAAGAAAGAATTATCCAGTCTAAATAATATTTCAAATCAATTAGAACATAAAAAAATCATTTCTCTCATTATTATTCAATAAATTTTTGTTCGTTTAGTCATTTAAAAAGTACGTTAAGTCCGGCGAAAAAGTTCGTTAAATACATAAAAAAAGTACGTTAAGTAAGGAAAAACAGTACATTTAACGAACACCAAATATCCTTGTAATCCTATATAAAACAATCAGTTATAAAGAGTACGTTAATTCGACTATATATAAATAAAGAAGTATTGATAGAAATTAATTAAATAGAATATTATTGCTTATTAAATATCATTTTAAATTACCTTAAAACTCTAAATATTATTTATGAATTAAGATAATACTTTTGAGAATGGTTTGAGTAATTTAATATTGAATATTTTTTATTAAGTAGGAATGTTGATTTAATTAAAAACCAATTTTCAATATTCTTCAGAGACAAATGACTGCGATAAAGATAACTTCCGAATCAATAAAAAAATAGAACTATCATTAGCTTGAATATATTTTGAATTAACAGAGGTTAAAATTTTTTTGATAATTATTTTATCATTTTAGTTGAAAGTATGTTTATTATTTGAGCTGGTGTAAATTATTTTACGCTTTTAATAAGTCTTGAGATAGTATGATAATTAGAAATACATAAATAAATCCATTTGAAAGTGTTAATGTGGAATTTACTCTTTTGAAGGATTCAGTAATTATGAATAATAGCGGTTCGACTAATGGAGGGTTATATTGTTCAAATTGTTTTTTAATTGAAAATATTTTTGGAAATAACAAAATATCGAATAATATTGCGAGAGATTCTGATTCTCATGATTTTGAGCATCAAAAATTTGCAAATTAAAAATCCGGTTAAATTTTTAGAGTAAATCTTCTATTACAATCTCTGCAGATTCTTATTTTTTTTGTTCTGGTTTGTGTTTGTCTATAACCTTTCTTAGTTGTATTAGTTCCGTTGCAATACGGGCATTTGAATGGTCTTGCCAATTTGTATTCACCTCCTTATAAAAATAATTTAACATTTCCCTATATTAAATTAGAGTTGGGTCTTTACGCCTAAAAGTTTATAAATCGGATACGTCATTTCATGACTTACTCATCGTAATCCGACTTTATAAACTTTTCCCTTTTCAAGGTCGGCTAACCCAAAGAACAATAAAAAAAATCACACGAAATCCTTATTCCTCCAACGGGGTCTCATTAAGTGAAGACCCCGCCGGAGTTAGAAAGGTAGGGCAAGGAGGAAAAGAAAATGGAATCGAAGATGTATTCAAAGAAACTTGTAAACACAATTAGGCAGATTGAAGCCGCAGAAACAATACACGAATATTTCGATGTAGTGGATTTCGGAATCGATGTAGTACTTTCTTGGTACGGAATCGTTGAAGAGTGGAATGAAGATGAATGCAAAGTATTAAAAGACTGTTTGCTTTCAAAAGCTTATTCAGATGAAATAAAAGAAGTAGATAGAATCGTTGAATTTGAAAACGATCCGTTGCTTGCTTCGATCCCGGATAGAGAAGCTCCAAGTCTAAAACTTTTAATAATTGAACATGCGATCTGGAAGAAAGAGATGGCAAACAAGAAGAAAACCGTTGAGAATCCTAAGGATTCTCAACTAAGTGTTGAGGTGAGAAAATGAATGGAAATAGACCGGTAAGGGTTTTTCGGGCGGGAGCGATTAAGGCTTCCGTTTTTGAAAATTCAGCGTTTGTTAAAGGGGTGAAGTCAACGATATTTAATGTGATTGTAAGTAAGACTTATAAGGATAAAGATAATAACTGGAAATCAACGAACAGTTTTTCGGTTTATTCTGAATTGCCAAAGGTTATTTTGGTTTTGCAGAAAGCTTATGAGTTTGTTGTTATAAACACTGATAAAGAAGCGGGGGAGGAAGAAGATGATGAGATGTGAGAAGAACTAAATAGTTCTTCTTGCACAGCTTAAAATGATTTTGGGTTTTTGATGTAAGTCATTACTTGAAAGTAATGACTTTACTTTTGATTCAATTTTTTCGTTGACTGCAACAACAATGATTCTATCGAAATTTGCTTCCAAGCATTTTTTTATATTTGTTAAAATATCGGATCTTCCGGTTTCAACTTCGATAGCAATACTTATATCATTTTTTGATGCTACAACATCAACATATTTTCCGTCGCCGATTGATTTTTCAAAAGTTATATCAAAACCCTCATTCTTTAATATCTGTGCATATTTATTTTTCCAGAATTCGTGAGTTATTCCGCCTTCACGAATATCTTGTGATATTGGTTGATCGATATTTGATTTGCCAATTTTGGTTAATTTAAGTACGATAACCCTTCCGCTTTTCGTTGGAATTTCTTCGGTTTCAATGAGTTGTTTTTTGAGTAATGAATTTTTAATTCATTACCTTTTCTTCTACTCCATTGTAATCTTGGTATCGTTCTACTACACCGGATAATTTATTTGAATGAATATCATGAAGTAAGATTTGTTCTTCCGAGGTTATTCCAACCTCTTTACTCCGTTGGTCATCATTTTGCGGAATCTGTCTCTCTTCGGCAGTGGTTAATGTTTCAGAGGCGGAACAAGCGGAATAAGGTCTCATTAGATCACTTATCATTAGATCACTTACAGAACCCTTTCTAATAGGAATATAAGGAACATTTATGAGAAATGGTTTGTTATCTCCTTGAATTTTAGCTTAGGCTTGGCCGGTTTCAAGCCTTCCTAAAATTTTTTTATCAGAAGATTCCTAAAAGAAGTGCACTCGCTGCTGAGTTAACATCTTTTGAATCCTTAAGGTTTAATACAATTGTACACCAAGTATTTCCACGAGCCGGTAAGGATAAAAGACTCGGGCATTGATCAATAATGATTACGGATTCTCCGAGTTCTCTGATTTCTCTTATAATTACATCGGTTATTGATTCACCGCCGACCAGATCACTTTTATCTTTGCCGATAACGTGATGAGCTTCTTCAAGAATTATTGCATGATCAAACTCCTCACGTTTTTGAGAAGGAGACGATAGTCTGTAATGATGTATCCATAATAAAATACTTTCCACTAAAAAATATTTTATCTGTATTGGTAAGGAATCCATCTCGAGTATTACTTGTTGACTTAATAAATCAACCATATTAGATTGCTGTCTTACATTGAATGTTTTCCCAGTTTCTCCGAAAGTTAAGGCACCAAGAGCTCTTAGAGTACTGCTCATCCAACTGGATTCTACCTTTACATCTGTGTGCTCAATAGTATTTAGTAAATCTTTGAGTGTCGGATAATTTACAACGGGTTTATTGCTGTATAATCCAAAATCATTGTAAGTTTTATCAAGAGCTTTTTTGTAATAAATACATTACTCCTTCACCGACAAAAGTAGCATGTGCAATTATTTCAATTAACTTTTTAACCAAGTTTTCGGAGAAGTACCCGGAGGAGGAATAAGAGGATTAAACATAAATGGAGCAACGTCTCTTCCAACTGTATAAACTCTTATATCTTTGCCAAAACTTTCAGTTACAATATCCCGGTAATTTCTTTTCCAATCCAAAACAAGAAAAGGTTTATTTTTATGTATAAAGTTCTTTAGAACTTGAAAACATAAGTTTGTTTTGCCCGAACCCGAAGCGCCGACTATTAACACGTGTTTTATCCAGTCATTCTCTCTTAAGCAAAATGGATAAAGTTTTTTACCGGCGTACATGATTTCTCCGATTGGGTATTCGCCTCGGACATTTTCAGCCGGAGGTGGAGCCAATAAATTATCAGCATTGTCTGAAGAAATTTCAGTATTCAAATTGTCTAAATAAAGCATATTAAGAATTTGTTCGATTTCTCTTTTGCCATCCATATCTTCAACTAAATAAGCCCGCCACAGACTATCAATTTTCTCGCCAAGTATTGGTCTTAACTTTACACAAATATCTTCAACTAACAATTCTAAAAAACCCCCGGATAACATTTTTGATCTTCTCTGAACATTTTTATATTCGCCGAGTGTTTCAAGTAATTCTTTGTAAAGCATGTTTTGATCCTTCCAGCAATTAAGCATTTCTTTTTGTTTTTCCAATTCCAGTTTTTGAATACTTGTCTTAAAGTCGGCTCTTTTCTTTTCAACCAATTGATTTGTAAACATTGGCCAAGACTCCAGATTCATAACTCCCACATCACACTCCCTTATCATTTTGTCCAGATCTTTTACTTGATCATCACGAATTTTACTTCTTTGTTCGATTTGAGATTTAAGATGATTTACCGTTGTTCCCAAGAAATTTAATTTATCATTTGTTATCATATCGGCTATATCGGTGCCGGATTTGTAGTTTTTATTTGTTGTTTCTAGAGTTGAGAAGTAATTTTTCTCTTTTGAATTATTTATCAAGTAATTTGAGTTTATTGGTAAGGCATAATTTTTTGAATCATTGTTTTTTATGCTTTCATATTCTTTTGTCTTTGGTAGGTATTGATAGTTGAATATCATTGGTATCACCCGTAATAAAATATTGTGATACTAGTATATAAACTTTTCGGTTTTTACTACCTTTTAGTAGAAAACTCTTTAGAAAATTTTAATCTGAACTGCACATGTTCAAACTTAACGACATCAATAAAAACCTCATGATCGCCATTCAACTTAGAATCAATATAAAAATAATTACTTAAAATATATCTAACACTACCCGGACTCTTACCAATCTCCCTAGCAATTTTCTTTATCGGAACTCTATCAAAATAATCCTCAAAAATATTAACGACAACATCCTTACAATCGGAATCAACAATAACATCTCTGCCAATAACTTTATAACCAAAAGGAGGACGATTCATAAAACGGGCATTAGACTTTGCTTTTTCTCTTCCACGATTTATTCTCCATTGCCTAAGATCAGTCTCAAACTCAGAGAACACAGCCCTAATCTTTTGAAATGCTTTTTCAAAAGGGCTGTCAGCCTCTCGTTCATTAACCAATAATAATTTTATTCCTTTCATTGATAAGTGAGTATCAATCCAACCAAACTGCAAAGTATTTCGTGAAATGCGGTCAGACTCAGTTGCAATAACTGTACTAGGCTTATCTACATCAATACGGTCAAGAAGATCCATCAGACCTTTTCTCTCGGTTAATTTTGTTCCGCTCATTGAATCAGTAAATTTTTCAATAATCTGAATATCATTATTCTCACAATAATTTTTAATCTCATCGAATTGAGCATCCAAAGAATAACCTTTTGCCTGTTCACCGGTACTAACTCTTAAATACACAAAAGCTCTTCTCATTTAATATTAACCTCCTTTAACCTAAACACCAAATCACCGCGTTCAATAAAAGCCTCAAGCACATCACCGCAAACCAAACGCAAACTTTTCGCAAGACCCCTCGGAATGGTAATCTTAAACTGACCGTTAGATTTTTGAAATTGGATTCTGACAAGATTATCACTTAAGCGGGGAAGCCGTTTAACTATATTATTCTGGAATTTTTGAATCGCAGCCATATAAATTTTATATGTATAGACTTATATATAAATCTATCGATAAATACGGTTTAAAGAGGGCGGGGAAGTAAAGTCTAACTTACTGCCCCCAAAATTATTGAAAGAAAAAATTACTACTGAAAAATGAAAATTAAAATATTACTACAAACAAATGATAAAATAAAATCATCACTAAAAAATAGAGATTACCATTTACAAATAAGGGAAGTAATTTTCCACTCTTAAGTAATAAAAATATAATTTAATTTAAATTTCAACAAAATTTAACAGACATTCATTTTCTTCATTTACTATTTCTTGATAAACATTTTTAATAACCTGAAACCTTTCAGAATTTAAAGGTACTATCTCCTTCCTATCCTTATGACCATTTTTGAATACTTTCAAATAACTTTGTGGTTTATGAGTATTGATATAAGCAGGGTGATAGTACTTAAATAAAATTTCATTTTCATTTATATTAATGCGCCATTCCCAGCTTATTACTTGTGTTTCTATATTCCTCTTACAAACCACATTACTGAAATTACTTTTCAGCCAAGTATTGTCTTCTGCCCTAAACGTATTCAAATCATCAACGGGTTGAATGTTTCTAGTTAATAATTCATTATGCTGAAAATTTGATTCGAGTTTAGAATTTGTTAATGTGTTAAAAAATTTCAACAATTCGGTTACCTTATTTTTTACTTTGGTTTTCCTAATATATTTTTGTTTGATTTCAAAAAATGTATTTTCACCTCTAATAAAAAGATAATATCGAATGAGCAATTGGTTTTTCGTTACATTAGTTACGAGTATTGCAAGAAAAAAATCTAAAATATAATTAGGATTATTTACATCACTAAAATAACTTCTTATATCACCGGTACTTAATTCCCCAAGTCCATTGCAATGATGGCTGTGCCAAGAACCAATATGATTAACTTTATCATCAAATAACTCAATTGTTTTGAATACTTTTTCTTGATAATTCCAATCCGGGTATAAATGAGTTTTTGATTTACTATCATTTATTCCAGAATCAATATAAGACTCAACATTAATTTCAAAATGGTTATTAATTTTTGAAATATTACCGATTAGTTTTCCGCCTTCTTCAACATCTGAACTTGATACTGTATAATAAATCCGGTCAAAAACTTCATCTGATATTTTAACTATTAAATTATTTGTATGCATTAGCCTTATTCCTATAGTTTGATTGGTTCTAGAGTTCTATTACAACTACATTCTTTCATAGGAGCAAATAAAAATTGTTTTGCTTCAAAATGTTTTTCAAAAATATTCTTTGCCGGTCTATTTGACCAAATAATCCAATTTGAATCCAATAACGGTAGTTTATTCTCTTCTGAATTTCTTAATAAAACCGAGAGTGCCATTCTTGACTGAATTAATGAAACCATTTGAATATCAATAGATAATCCAGAAGCTTTAAAATCTGCATCGTTCAAACCATAATTTCTTTTTTCTTCTTCAGACGTTAATCCTAAATCTTCATCTTTTAGATTAAGATCATTCAAAGCTGCATATAACTCTAAACATCTATAACAACCGGTTTTATATGGGATATAGGCAAAAATTTCCCCGCCAATACCTGTTCTAAAAACAGAAGCGGTAACAAAGGGTATTTTTGCTTCGACACAAATATCATTAATGTACTCTCGTACTGAGTTTTTATCAGGGCATGAAAGAACAAGATGTGAACTTTTTACCGAATCAATAAAATTTTCAGAATGCATTATATCTTCCGCAAATGAACTTACATTTGCGGAAGGGTTTCTATCAAGTATCCATTCCTTTTGAATATCAACTTTTAATCGGCCTAAGTCCTTTCTTTGACGGGGATGCTTGACTAAATTAATTCCATCAAGAGTATCGGGATCATAAAGATCCCAATTTCTGATTCCGTTCATCGTTAAGTTGTCGCAAATAGGTGCTCCGCCGCTTCCCAATCCGACGATTGTAATTTTAATATCATCGAAAATATCCGGATTAAGCAGATATTCAATCCTATCGAACTGCAATGTCTTCAATATGTTTGTGTGAATCTTTACCCGGCCATTCTTCTTTTCCATTTCTTCTCCAAATATCATATTTATTTAACCAAACTGCTGTTCTGGCAACTACGTATGCAAGGGAATATACTGAACTCCAATGATCTGGTCTCATAATACAGAGATTACCTGCATAATACTTATGAGGACATTCTTCATCAATTTCAAAATCAATTAATTCTATAATAGGGATTTCATATGGATAAGAATCTGTAACAGATATTCGAACATTATAAGAATTGTTTAGATTTGTAGTCAACAAACCTCTTACAGAAGTTATTTTCTTATCAATACCATAAAATTCGAATTGCGGAAAGAACATTTTAAGTTTTCTTTTTTCAGCGATAATTCTTGGTTCTAGAAAATCACTTCCTATAAATAATATATCACGGTTAACTTGTATTCCTTGCATTTCTGCCTCCTCGTTTATATTCGCCTTTGTTATCTCTGAAAATTACTGTTTTCTCTGTAGTACTTCTGGGAGCTTCTCCTGGAGCGTAGATATTCCCTTTATCGTTAACTTCAATAATTTCTTCTTTTTCTTTTTGTTCTTCGAAAATTTTCTTGGTTTCATTTTCTGTCGGCACATTGCCTCCTTTTAATTTATTGAAAAATATTATTAGCTTTATCAAAACTTGATAAGAATAAGGAGAATATTTGCTATTTATTAAATCTCTTAAATAGCAGATCGAGTAGTATCCATAGTAGGTTTAGAGATTTATGCACGAAATGAAAAAAATAATTTGAATATTGTCAAGGTAAATAAATATAAAATTAAATATTTTTTTTTATTTAAGCTTATCTTCTAATAAATTAAACTTGACTAATATTTAATTAATAAATTTTTTGTGATATTGAATTCAATCATTTAATTCTTGTTGTATATGAACCACAAAATATATAAATAAATATTCTTTACTCTCCAGTTATGACAACCAAAAACAAAACATTAAAAAACAATGAAAATAATTTTCAAGATGAAGCAATGAAATTATTAAAAGAAGTAAATCAAAAATTAGATTACATAATAAAATTGTTAAGGGAAGAAGAACTAAAATATCCATTTCATAATAACTATCAAGAATTCATTGAACATAACGATCATAAAAAATTATAGGACACTCACAAATCAAACTCACATTCACAACAACTAATTAAATTACAGCAGGCATATATCTCCATGATCAAAGAATCGGGATTGATAAAAGCTGCTGTAGTTTAATTATACCAACAGAAGTTTTCAATTAAAGAAAACAGTTATTTGGCCCGTTCCGGCTGAAATAAGCCCAAATACGACCAAATCCCCTAGATGAAAGACTGCAATCCTAATTCTCCAAAAAACTAAGAAAATAATTCTAAAATATTTTGCAGACTCAATAATAAATCACTTGAGTCTGCAAACTTAAGCGGAGGAATAAAAAATGAACTTAATCGAAAAACAAAATAATGGGACACTTTTCATAGACCCATCAAACAAAATAAAAACCGAATTAACGGAAAAAGAAGTAACTGAATTATTAACAAAATTAGATGAAGAAATTGAAAAGGATTCTTCATTAAATCTCAATATGTGGTCATTAAATTTTAACAACAAAGAAATCTATGGATTACTGGATGCAAGAGCCGGACCAAACGAAGAAGATCTACTAAGAATAATCTTTTCCGAAGAATTCTGACCCGAAACACTAAACTCAAATAAATAAAATAATTCATACAGACTCAATTAACATTACTTGAGTCTGTATAAAATAATCGGAGGTAAAAAATGAACATATTAAAAAACAAAATGAAGGCTCGCTATGCATAGTAGCCACAAGAGCAGTAGCAGCAAAACTGACACCGGATGAAATGCATGAAGCACTTCAAAAACTTGAAGTAAAAATGCAAAAACAAGATCCGCTTAACCCGGATCTTTGGACAGTATACGTCAACAACTATAAACTTTGGGGTATACTTGACCATAGAGCCGGACCAACAGGAGAGGATTTGCTAACTGTATTATTCCCGGAAGATTATTAAATCTTCCATATTTTTTTTACAGCCTCAATCACAAAGTACTTGAGTCTGTAAAACGAGGTGGAAAAGATGGAAATGCAAGAAAATAATACACTAGGAAGACTATATGTTATATATTCAAGGAAAGTAGCTTCAATATTAAATCAAGAAGAAAAAAAACAATTATTGGAAATACTAATCGAGAAAATCAACAACGAAAATCCGCAAGATATGGAAACATGGACTGTTAAAGTTAATAAGCATGAAATTTGCGGAATTTTCGATAAAGATGATGTTAACTTTTCCGCCGATTCACTAACTGTAGTATTCCTTAACGAATTCGAAAACCCTAAATTTTACATTTAACAATTTTGGAGATCAAGCATCAAAACTTGACAGTTGTTTAGCCTTATAGTAGTTTATAAGTATGAAAAATACTTCAATGAACATCATACCCACAATAGCAGAAATTCAAAAAGCCGCTAATAAAAACCTCATATTAAAATTCTCAACCTTTGCAAAGTTAAAAAACATCAACAGAAACATGGTTTATCAATTAAGAGATTCAAACTCAATTGATACCATAAAAATTGACAAAGTTGAATTCGTAATAATGAACGATAAAGCAAAGAAATACCAAAAATCCAAATAACATCAAACCCTCAAATTAAAACCAATCACAAAATAAAATAGTATCGGAAATTACTATAATAGGAAGATTGTGACCAACTGCTAAACAACTGCAAAGGAAAAGTTTGATCTCCTCAAAAAAAAAGGAGACCAAAATAATGCAGCACCAAATCAAAGAACAAATTTGCCAGTGTAATGACGGCAAATACAGACTAAAATCCAACTGCACCGAATTTAACGATGAATGGTATGAAACTTATTACCTAAACGAACAAACAATAGTTTTTAACCATGAAAGATTTTGGATAGATGATTGTATCTACTCAGAATACTTAAACAAATACTTACCCGAAGATGAATTTTACGACTCTCACTATTATTGTAATGGATGTGATAGATACTATCACCAAAACGAAGAAAGTGAACACGTATACGGCGGAACAAGTTATTGCAGTGAATGTTACTATCAAAACCACACATACTGCCATAATTGCCAAGAACCAATAACCAATGATGAATCATACTATTCGGAAATCACAAACAACGATTATTGCGATAACTGCTACCACGATTTACACAGCTACTGCGAAAACTGCGGAGAAGATTACTGGAGTGACGACGGTTGTGACTGCGGTGTCGCAATACATAATTACTCATACAAACCCAACCCAATATTCTTCAACAGTCCAAAAGAGAAAAACAAATATTACATAGGCGTAGAACTTGAAACAGAATCCAAAGGAAACGACAGGCAAAAATGTGCACAAGAAGTATGTGATATTTCTGAACTATTCTACTTAAAAAACGACAGCAGTATTGATGACGGATTTGAAATAGTAACACACCCATTCAGTTTTGAATGGTTCAAAGAACATAAAAACATATTCAAAAGTCTACTGGAAACCCTAAGAAGTAATGGATATAGGTCATATAACACAACCACTTGCGGAATACATATTCACATATCCAAAAAATATTTATCCGGACTGGACATAGCTAAACTGCATTTATTCTTCTGCCAAAATGAAGGATTTATAAAAACAATATCTCAAAGAAATCCAAACAACCTTGACCAATGGGGCAAGATAAAAAAAGACAAAAAAGCAATTTATGACCAAAGTAAAAAAAAGGGAGGAAGCGAAAGATACACCGCAATAAACCTTCAAAACCAACACACAATAGAATTTAGAATATTCAGAGGAACACTAAACGACTATTCATACTTCAAAAATATTGAATTCATAGCTGCAATATGCTCCTATGTGAAAACAACCTCACTACAACAACTAACATCAGAAACATTTTACAACTATGTAAAAAAAGACAAAAACTTCAAAAACCTAACAAAATTCATGGAGTCAAAAAAATGTGCATAATAATATTAAACACAAAAGAACACTTAACAAAAGAACTGTTAAATGAATGCTGGCAAACCAACAGCGACGGAGCCGGAATAATGTACGCAATAGATGGAAAAATAAACATCTTCAAAGAACTGAAAAATTTCAATACGTTTTATGAATATTACTCAACACTAAGAAAGGAATTTAAGAAAACAAAAATTGCACTTCACTTCAGAATAGCAACATCCGGAAACATAGATCTTTATAATATTCATCCGTTTTATGTAAATGAAAATCTCGCATTCATGCACAACGGAATAATAAACATACTGCTACAGAAAAAATCCAAAATTAGCGACACAATAGCATTCAACCAAAAAATACTAAAACAACTACCGCAAAACTTCCTAAACAACCACGCATTAGTTGAACTTATTTCAAGGTACGCAGAAAGATCAAAACTACTATTTATGAACAACCACGGCAAATACTGGATAATAAACGAACACCTTGGACATTGGGACAAAAAAGGTAACTGGTACAGCAATTACAATTACTGCGAACTGCCATTCCTAAAACAACAAAACATAACTTGGACACACGATCTACTCGACTACGAATTTTGCCAATACTGCGGAATAGAATTACTTGAAGAAAGGGAAGTGGTAAATGAAACTTGCTACGGGTGCATGCAAAAATTTGCAACTGAAATAGGGATATTTTAATAACTATGTTTTAAAGTAAATTCAGGAACAGAGTCTTGTTAAGATCTGTTCTTTATTAAAATAGAAATTGTGAATTAAAATAAAAAAGATTTTTTAGAATTTTCAATCATAATTTATGATTGAACAAGAGAGTGTAAAGTTTTTGTGTAAATAGAAAAATGAGATATTAAAATCAAGAAATCTTTCCTTAAAATGAACAGAAAAATTTGACAAAATAATAGCCCAGTTTTGAAATGGTAGTGTCCATTTTTTAGATAAATCTCTATAAGCAAGATAAAGCATTTTTTTAAGAACATCATTGTTTGGAAAAAGAGCTCTGTTTTTAGTTACTTTTCTAATCCGTTAGCTAACGGATGCCATTGTTCTGAAATAACAACTATTTTATCTGTAATATTTGAAACCAGAGTATGACTAATATCAATACCATATAACTCTGTTATATGAGATTGTATATCTCGAATTGTCATTCCTTTTGCGTACATAGAAATGATTTTATTCTCAATTGGTCCAATTGTTTTTTCATACTTTTATTACAATTATTGGATCAAATTCACCACTACGATCACTAGGAACAGAAATCTCAATTTCGCCGTTATCGTTCTTTAGAGATTAATGTGTTTTACCCTTTCTGGAGTTATAGTCGTTTTTACCAGCTGGTGAATATTTTTCATATCCTAAGTGTTCGGTTAATTCATTTTAGAGCATTTGTTCTAAGGATTGGGCTATAATTTTTTTTATTGCACCATCTTTGCCCATCAGACCATCATATGTTTTTGCTTTTGTAAGATCGCCTTTAATTGCTCAATCATTTTTTCGGTGAGCCTGCCTGCGGTAGACAGATTTCAATTTGTAATCTCCTTTTGGATTATGATATTAAATTAGTAATAATTTTTGAACAATTAAATGCTGTTTTGCTACAGTTTACCCCGCAATAGCGTTGTTCAACAGCATAAAATTAAGCTTCTTTATTAACCATTTACACAAATCTTTTTACACTACTAAAAAACTGTTAATAATTTAAAAACTATTTAATAAGATATTCTTTCAATTTTGCATATGCAATTTGATGTTTTTGTTTACTCATTTTTTCTAGATTCAATAGTTTCCATTTAACAGAAGGATATTGATCAAGATTTTTTATTCCGGATAATCCCCAATCCGGTTTTATATTCTTAAACGATAGGATAAACTCTTTTTGTTCTTCCGTTAATTTATTTTTAATATCAGTAATTAAATTTTTTCTAATATTAAGTAAATCTTCAAGAGAAACAATCACACTTGTCATTCCGATAAACTCGTTCTCATAAATTTGTTTTATTTCAATGAGATTTGGATTTAATACTTCCACCATTGGTCTATCGTGACTAATTAAATAAAAGATAAATGCAGTTATAATATCTTTGGTTATTCCTTCAATGCCAAATAAGAGTTTTATGTCAAATAAATCTCTAGGATGCTGCCTATCAAGAGCTGCACAAATCTTTCCTCCATATAAGTCAGCTAAAGATAAGCATTTTGCAGTGAGCGATAATTCGAATTCATCTTTTGCATTTTTGCATAAACTTAATTCTTTTGGATCAAAGACACTACCCCGAATAACTGTATTTGGTTCTATCTTTATTGTTGTTCCATTTTTATTTACAACAATTCCTCTAATAAATTTTGTACCGGATAAATATTTTTTTTGAATTGCAATTTCTGGAAATTGTCTCCCAATTAAATTACACACTTCATCTAGCCTTTTAGTAATATCTGCAAGTGATTCATCTCTAGATTTTAATTCTAAATATGTCAAATCGATATCTACAGATAATCTTGGAAGGTTTCTCACAAAAAAATTAATTGCAGTACCACCCTTAAGTGCAAATACTTTATGTTGATTTATAATTGGAAGAACTTGTAATAATAGTTCAGCCTGATTAAAATATTGAGTTTTGTTCATACTCTTTTGGTACTGTTATTTGATATTTTTTATCTAATGAACCGTCTTTTACAATGCTTATTTTACCTTTCCCAAAATCTACTTTCTCCAAATTAAGTTCTTTTATCCATGCATGATTATTTTTTTCTGCCATCCACATAAATATTCTTTTTACTTTAAATGAATCAACTTTTTGTAGTAATTGTTGAACTAGATCTGGACGGAGAGTTGTCAAATTTTCCATTATCAACATAACTTCATTAAATGATTGTTCAGAAGGTATAGAATATATCATTTCCATTGCAGCCAATTCCGCGGCTGATATTTTTATTTCAAAATTTCCCGCATTGTGATTAGTGAAAAAGTTTTTTTCATTATAGGGAAATACTTCTGTTTTCTTTAATACAATTCCTTGAAAATTTTTTAATACTAAGCTGTAGCTTTCATCTCTTTTTCCAAAAAAGTATTTGTCAGCTTCTCGAGCAAAATGTCCAAAACCTTTCAACTCCAATGCTGTTCTCGCACCGGCATGTATTGTTGTTTCTGTTTTATTCTGTATTCCATACAAAACTCCCATCCAGGTTATTTTATCTTCAGACAATTTATAAACTCCGCGGGAATATAGTTCAATCCAACCAGAATTTGAATACATTTTTAGTAACTGTGGAGAATAGCCTAATCTTTTCAGTTCTGTAACAGTTTTTATTGTACCGCGGGGCCAACTTTTTATAAGTTGGTTAGTTTTTGTTGTTTTTCGTATATGATTCATATATCATTATCTACATTTTTTAACCAAAGTTAATATTTGTTGAATTATGTATATAATATATATACGAAAATTAATATTTAATAACTAATAAATTTTCAAGAATTGTAATAATGTGAGTTTTAATCCGCATCGTTTTGGATTATTGGCATTTAGATTAAGTAATTAGGCATGGATACATCTCCAAATTGGAATTGGCGGGTTATGGTGTTGGAAGGAGTTGTGAGAAAATACTAAAAAATGTTTAAAATAATTAGTATAAATACTTATTTTAATAAAATGGCTTTAACACTGGTTACGAATTCTTTTTTTTGATTTTTATCACTAGCATAAATTCTTACAATATAAATACCACTTGACAAATTTATCGGTTTCCAGTTGAATACATGATATCCAGGATTATTTTCACCAATAGATATTGTTGTAACTTTCTGACCTAAAATGTTAAAAATTTCAAATTTAATTTCATAAAAGTCGGGAATGCCATATTCAAAATTTGTCTGATTATTAAATGGATTAGGATAATTTTGTGACATGACGAGTTTTTCGGGAATTGAACCTTCCAATGTTGTAAAATTCCAAATTTTTGACCAAGAACCAAAAACATTTTTTTTGCATTGTCGTACACGCCAAAAATATTTAGTTAATTTATTTAGATTATTGAAGTTGTAAATTGTATCCGGAAAAAAAATATTTTCTTTTAATACGAGTTGTACAAAATCTGAATCTAGAGAGATTTGTATTTGATAAAAATCAATATCAATTGATTTTTGCCAAACAAGATCAACTTTTTTTGAAATTTTTTCTGAATTATTAGTTGGAAAATTTAATTTTGGAGCTTGAATTTTACTTAATTCTTGGCCAAAGTAGGTATATGCTTTCCCATTATTATTGTATTCTTTTGAACTAGTTAGAATATCCATATAACCATCACCATTTATATCCCCAGCATTAGATACGACGGAACCAAATAAATCATCTCTATTTTCACCAATTAAAAAAATATCAGGTATTATATCCATTGAGCTTCCACCAAAATAAATGTATGCACTACCGGTATATGCATCGTAACCATGAGCACTAACAATAACATCATCATATCCATCTTTATTTATATCGCCTACTGTTGAAACTGAATAGCCAAAAGCATCATAAAAATTACCATCAGAAAGTTTAATATCAGGTTCAGAATCCATAGCATTTCCACCGAAATAAATGTATGAAGAACCAATCGATGTAGCAGAACCAGCCCCAATAATTATATCGGCATATCCATCGCTATTAACATCACCTGCAGCGGAAACCGATTGCCCAAAATTAACATCTGTTTTCTCGATAACAATAAATGAATTACTAATATCCAGTAAATTTTTATTGCCAAAATATATTGATACTGCATTATTATTGGGAACAGCGTTCTGATATGAAATTAAAAAATCATCATAACCATCATTATTAATATCGCCAGCAGAAGCTATTGAATGACCAAAATTAGAAGAACCATCTTTTTGAAGTATTAAGTCAGCAACATGATAAATATTATTACTACCCAAATAAATATTAACAGATCCATTTCCATTTTTATTTGAACCAATAGCTAAATCATCATAACCATCTCCGTTTATATCTCCAATTCCAGAAGCAGAGCTACAAAAATGATCATAAAATTTATTACCGATAAAAACTATATCGGGAATATTATCCATGAAACTACCACCAAAATATAAATATCCTTTTCCCTTATCAGATTCAAAAGAAGGTGCTCCAATAAAAACATCATTATAACCATCATTATTAATATCTCCGATCTTGGAGATTATTGTTCCAAAATAGTCTTGAGAGTTTTCTCCAAAACAAATAACATCAGCATAATTATCAACATCTGTACCTCCAAAATAAATATATGCACTTCCTTTATTTGAATCATAACCTCTTGCACTGATAATAATATCGTCAAATCCATCTTTATTAACATCTCCTAATGAAGATACAGAATAACCAAAAACGTTCTGTATGCCACTTCCTTGCATTGAAATTGTTGAAATATCATTAATTGAAGTGCTACCTAAGTAAATATTTGCTTTACCCTTATAATTGTAAAATCCATGAATTCCAATAATAAAATCAGCATACCCATCACTATTCACATCGCCAGCTTTTGAAACACAATTACCAAAAAAATCTACATTAGATTCACCGCTTAAAATAATGCTTGGCGAACTTGAAAATGGTTCACCTCCTAAATAAATATAAGCTCGACCTTGCGAAGATAAGTACGACGGATCTCCAATGCAAATATCATCATAGCCATCATTATTTATATCGTCAATAGAAGAGATGGAAAATCCGAACTCATCGTATTCTATATCATTACTTAAAATTATGTTTGGAGCGTCATTTAAGGATTCTCCTCCATAATAAATATAAACATTACCTTTTGTTGATGACTTCAATCCAATTATAATATCATCGTAACCATCTCCATTAACATCACATGCACCAGAAACAGATCTCCCAAATAAACCAATATCTGGCGAAGGAATTAATTCAATTTTAATGATATCATTTATTTCCTTATTCCCTAAATAAATGTAACATTTACCATTTGTCGAATTGTATCCATAGGCTCCAATAATAAAATCAGCATACCCATCGTTATTTATATCTCCTGCAAAAGAAATAGAACTACCAAAATAATTTTCTCTATCCTCTCCTTTTAATATAAGATCACAATTTAAATCAAAATCCTTACTCCCAAGAAAAAGATACGCTGCGCCGATGTAAAAATCGTTATCCGAACCAATTATAATATCATCATAACCATCATTATTAATATCCCCAACAGTTGCAACAACTTTACCAAATGAATACTCATCATAATTATAGCCGTTTATAATATAATCAACAATATCATCCATATTATCTCCACCTAAATAAACATATACCTTATTTGCAAGTGGGTCTCCAACTATAATATCATCATAACCATCATTATTGATATCACCTGCTGAGGAAACAGATTTTCCAAAAGAGTATCCATCTTCTTTTAAAATAATATCAGGTTTATTATTCATTGATGCACTCCCAAAAAAAATAGAAGCTTGATTGTTAATAAAGGCACCAATTATTACATCATCAAAACCATCATTATTAACATCACCTGCTGTGTTTACAGAATAACCAAATTGAGAATCGCCGGCTAAGTTATCTTCGGTAAAACCTAGAGAAAACTGGGTTTGACCATAAATATTTGAAAAAAAGTAAATATAAAAGACAAATAATATTGAGAGACTAGAGATAAAAGAGGTCATAAAGGAATTAAAAAGTTGTATAATTATTATTATTAGACTTTAACATTTTGATTAGTTTTGTATAAATAATAGTAATAACTTAAATATTAATAAAATGGGTTTCAAGTTTTTTTATATAGGATAGTAATAATATTTTGTTTTTTTTAATATCAGCTATTTCCTTTTGTATACTTTCTTAATTTTTGTAACCATGCCATTTCTCAAAATTACTTTCAATATCTGCATTTAGGTTAATTAATGAAGCTTGGACACTTCTCCAAATTGGAATTGGGCTTATGTTGTTGGAAGGAGCGGGGAGAAAATTGTGAAAAAAGTAAAAAATCAAGAATAGTTTATTTACAATGAACTTTATTTATTTCGTATTGAATGACTTAACAAAAACTAAATCAGTTCAGGATAATAATATTTTAATAAACCAGTAGTTAATTGATAACCTCGTAAAATTATTTTGCCCATTTCTTCTTTAGGCATTTTTGCAAAATCTGTTGGATAATCAATTACAATTTCTCTTGGAATTAAATCTTTAATATGTGGTTCTAATTTACCATCAATTTGGCCTAAGTATGCATTAACAAAACCATAAATTTTCTTAGTCTCTTTATAAATAAAAAGTTTATCGGTGTATAAATGGAGGACATTTTTAAATACTGTCGAAAAAGCTCTCGTCATCCTTGTTGCCCACCAACTAGGTTTGCAGTTTTTTCTAAATTGTCCATGGCCAGCGTTACAACAAATTATAAAATCCGATGGATAGTGGTTATAACTATATAATTCTTTCTTATTTGGTTCTAATACCGACACTCCAAGATTCTCGTATACTCCACCATCAGTAAGAAACAATCTTTCTTTTTTTATATCTCCATTTCTTTTTTCAATTTCCCAAATTCTATTCATAGCTGGTAGTAATACTGGAAAAGCTGCTGATGCTGTGACTGCCGTTGAAAGTTTAACATTATTACCTTTTACTTTACCATAACGCCAACAACCAGATTCTTTGTTGCCAAACCGAAATGCTGTGCCGGTAATTAATTCACATGCATTAAATACAACATTTATATTGTTTCTAGTTTTATCGGTTATTTTTTTTCCTTTTAGATATTTTTTTTCTAAATATTTTTCAAACAATGTTGTTCTATTAAACTTACGTGGTAAAGAAAAAGATATTTTTTTATTAAGTTTTTTAAAATCAAGAAAAGTTATTTTTGAAATTATTGTAAACACTAGTTTTATGAACAAAAGTAAAGCTTCAATCGGCAAGAAGAATAAGTAATTAAACATAATAAGTAAACCATAAACAGTATTAAAACCAGTAAAGAAAATACCCCATTGTAAACCTTTTGCTAACAATTTCTTTGTGTCCTTTTCAAATTTTTCAAAAGAATCATTATTATAAGAATATAAGGCTGAAATTACTGATCCACCGGATACACTAGAAATTGTATCAATGTCCTTTAATAAATTTAATTCATGTAATGCTTTCAGACAACCTAAATGAAATGCAATAGCCCTAGAGCCTCCGCCAGAAAGTGCCAGACCGACAGATATTTTTTTTTCATTAATGATTTTCAATTTTTATTTCTCACCAATTTAATTTGAATCTTTTTTTTCTATATAGCTTAATTAAAAAAATTGAGATTTATTAAAAACATATCCACCAAGATTTATATTTTTATTATTATATGCTATAATTAAAAGTAATGATTTTGGAGGAGACAATTTCGTGACAACTACCTTCATACTTACTTTATCGGTATTACTAAAACCTTTATCACCAAATGGATGGGAATGCCAAAGTCCAACAAAGTAAGATGAATTTCTATATTTTTTTTTAATAACCTCATTATATTCTTTTGTTCCCTCAATCCCACATTCAAAATAATTTTTAGATGATTTACTATCTTTAGGAGGTCCACTAACTTCATCAACATATAATACTTTGTTGAGATCATCCCATCCTCCAAATATCAAACCACCGGTTTCAAGTGGATAATGTCTATTTTTATTTTCTTTTTCTATAATCTTAATGATCTTTTTGTATGCTTCTTCATTAATAAATATTTTATAATTATTAATCGGATCATCAGTACACAAGTAATCCTTATATTCAGGTACTAATGTTTCAAAGTATTTTTCTTCACTAGTTTCAATGATATTTTGAGAAACAAAAATACACTTACTTAAATTGTTGTCATCAAATAAGTTTCTTGATATACAATTTAACATTAAGCCAGATAGTGTACTTAAATCAGTCTCAGATCCATAAAATGTCGGATCCGAGCAACCGGGTTCAGGTTGAATTAAAGAATCTGAATTATCCATTTGTTTTGGGAAAAATGCAGATAACCATTGTTCATTATTGTTTTCGCAAAGAACTCTATGGGATCTTCTAATTATGTCGATAATACCACAATTTGATTTATCAGCCTTAATAACAATCATTCCTCTCATCGCTTTACTATCAATAACAATTGAAAGTATTTTTCCTTTTAATTTTCTATTTAATAACTCACCATCTAATTTTCTTAACACTTTTTTCGAAGCAGTTGTATCAATAATAATTCTGCTGTTCTCCATCTGTTTTTCATCTAATAGACTAAGAATATTTAAATTGTAAGATTGAATTTCAACTTTATGTAAATGCGAATAAATTTTATTAATTCTATTCCCTAACGCTTTTGCTTTATTTTCCCCAATATCATTTTCATTAAATAATTGTCTTGATAATAATCCTGGCTTAACTATGCCATTGTCAAAAATATTTAATTTTTTAGGCTTAACTCTTACAAGAAATTCAGCAATATGGCTACCAACTGCACCACAACCCCATAAGTCTATGGTTTTGTTTCTAAAATAAGTTGTTGGAGAATTATTATCACGTGGGATTATTATTTCCTCTCGATTCTCTAAAATTTGACACCATTGTACTTCTGATTTTTGAGCGTACTCTATAAATTTCTCTAAATTTATATTTCTACCAATTGAATTTATATTCCTTTTAATATTTGAGAATCCTAATAAATATCTTGTCGCTTTAATGTTGATATACCATGCCAACAAATGTTGTTTGCGATTTATAGTAGGTCCTCGCATTGGAGTTCCTATTATTATAATTAATGGATTTGTAGATTTGTTTTTTTCAGCTACTAATTGAAGATGCTTAATACATTTTACTATATCTAATCCATTTTTTTCTAAAAGGAAAATAAGATGAGAAAGAGAAGATGGATATTCAAAAGGCATATCTTTTTTCATTAGAATTGCTGCGGCATTCAAAGCACTTTTTTTAATTTGTTTTAAATCTTTCCAATCGGAAATAATCAAACTTTCTTTGTTAAGTTTTATTAATTCAGTTGCTCCAAGCCAAAAATCTCCTTCAAAACTGGGAGTATTTTTGTTGGGAATTATTTTATAATCAATTTTTGCACTTAAATATGCTACCGGGGGATGCAAAGGAGCATCATCTAAATCTAATTGATTTAGAGAAGCCTTTTTAAGAAACAAATCTAGTCTTGATATATAACCAAACATCCCGTCTGCTGGGTCCCATTCAACATCTGGTGCTTGATATAAACAAATTTTTTTACCCCATTGAACGTGAGGTTTCCCTATATACCTATAGTCAGAAAAATACGTAGATGGAATTGTGTATGGAAAATCAGTATGAATTAGTATTGTCATTCTTTCTCGTGGGCGAAAATTAAAACCATCGGTACATTTTTCATATAATTTTGTCGGTATTGAAATATTAACAAATATATAGTCTGTATTAACCTTAAGTTCATCAATTTTTAATATTTCAAAATTGCCCTTATCTTCAGATTCAATAGCTTTTAATTGTTCAATTGCAAATTCTTGATTAGTATTCATAACAATCCAAAACCTGTCCTTGTAGATGGGGGTTCATGATTACCCCGTGCAGCTACTATTGATCCACCCAACGTTTCTTTAATAGAATTCATCTTCTTTTTTTCATTTTTAAGTTTTAGGTTATCTCCATCCAGTTCAAATACAATGGGTTGAGGTTCATCTTCTCCTTTATGTTCCATAGTACAAATAAATTCTTTTGAGACTATTTCTTCATATCGATTTTTCGCTTTAGCATGGGGAGGATTATCTCCTGTTTTATTCGTTGTTGGAATAGGCTCTGAAGATGCAATTATATATGAATCTTTTTCTCCAGATTTTTTTAGATCATCCAGTATATCTTGTTTTAACTTTTCTTCGACATCATTTTCACCTTTCCAATACATCACTTTTTTTGAACAGTGATGAGGAGATAACAGAACATCCCATTTAACATCCTTAGAATCCGATCTCTCATAAATCTTTTTAATTGTAAGGTAAGATAAATCTCCAAGAAGCATGAAATTGCAACAACATTTATCATTTATTAATCTAACTTGCATCGCAAGACTAGTTTCATTCCTATCATTTTCTGAGTCTTCCTTAAAGGGAGCATGAATAAATGCTCTAAAAACATCGGAGTGATCAACACCGTTAATTTCTTCAACTGAACTTCCAGGAACAGAGATAAATTTTTGGGGAAAATCTTTATAATCTTTGTTTTCCTTTATGTAATCATCGTATCCTATTAATCTTACTCGGTCACCATCAGTAACATTTCCATTTTTCTCAATCATTATTTTTGCTCTTCTTTTAACTTCACTTTTGAATGATATAGCATCATCACAAAGATCTTTATTGTATTCTCTAAAAACTCTAGGTGTGTGCCATATTTCTCCTATTTTTACTTTTTTCAACAACTCATTAAACCCTTGAATATGATCTTTATCTGGATGAGTTAAGATGAAGGCACTAAGAAATGGTTTATTATCTTTCCTTGGAAGAATTTTAATTAATTCATCAATTATTGCCACATGTGGATCATCTCTTTCATTACTTTTTTCCATATGATGTAAATCAACTTGTGCAACAGTATCTTTTGTAATACAGATTGTTGTACTATCACCATTTCCGATAGGCCAAAATATTATTCCTCGATCAGGTTTTAAAATTCCCATTTTATAACTCTCCTTTTAATTTTCAAACTTTTTAATCACAAATAATGCCAATTAATTTATTTGGAATATTAGTCGAATTATGAACTTATTAATTGTGGAGATGTTACTTATTTAACTTTGAACGTTATTTTAGTAACGGAAGTTTATTTATTTTTATTTTTTTCTTTGTGATTTCTTTGTCTTTCGGTACCAACATGCTGTTTCAATAGTTGGTCTACTTCACTATGTGTTTTTGCTATGGCTCTAGCTTTCTCAATAATTTTGTGTGAATACTCTGGAAGTGGTATTAGTAATGGTAATGGAGGTAAAAATACATCTATTTTATCATCAGCTAAAATACTTTCAATAAATCTTTTTGGTAAATCTTTATAATTAATTTTGCCACCGGAATTAAATCTTCTTAAAAGCCTACTTATAAAATTTTCTAAATCTCTAATGTTACCTGGCCAATTATAATCAACTAATACATCAACAATTTTTTGATCTAATATGACTGGATTTTGAATACTGTTCAATTTAGAATTAAGGTTAATAAAGTAGTTAACTAAAAAATTAATATCTTCTTTTCTTTCTCTTAACGGCGGGAGATTAATTATCTCATGAAATCTATCTTTAATATCTTGAGCAAAAATATTATCATCAGAAACATCTTTATTTGTTGCAGCAATTATTTGAATCTCTATTTTACTTGGTTTTGTTGAACCAACTTTTCTAAATTCACCATGAGTTAAAACTCTCAACAATTTTGATTGAGCTTCAAGAGAAAGATTTCCAATTTCATCAAGGAACAGAATCTTCCCTTTATATTCTTCAATAATACCTTTCTTGTCTTCAACCGCTCCAGTAAAAGCTCCTTTAACATGACCAAATAATTCAGAGGTAGCTAATTCAGTTGGAATACCACTGCAATCTATTGTATTTAGGATTTCATCTTTTTCACTATGATATTTTTCCCAAATAGCTTTTGCAACAATTTCCTTACCAGTTCCTCTTTCACCTATTATTAGAACATGAGTTTTTTGATTAATATCATTTAATATCTGATCCTTAATTTCAAGTATTTTTTTACTTTCACCAATTATTGAAGGAAGTTCTTGTTTAAGTTTTTCAATTTCTAATTTTTCTTCTAAATTTTCTTTTTCTCTTGAAAGTATTGTAATTTGTCTTTTCATCGAAGAAGGGGCAGTAATTTTTGGAAAATCATCAATATTAAAATTTACTTCTTCGGTTGTTTTACCTTTCCTAGAAAATTTTGATTGAAAAGACTGTACTGGAGTTGCGTTAGGAATTATACCAGATTGTGAAAGCAATACCCAGCAAGCCGTCATTGTTGGAGTGCCAGAAGTAATATTAATAATACTTCTCTCTTTTTTGATTTTATTTTTTTCTACAATCTCTAAAACTTTATCTAAAAGGATTGGATAAACAATATCATAATCAACGGGGTTTGGAATATTAAATTTTATTATTTCAATTTCAATTTTTGGTTTTAACTTTCTTATTTGCTCAATATTATCAGATGCAATTTTGTTATAGTTTACAATTCCAGTTGAAGGAGTAACAAATAAAAATATTCTATTTATCTCTTTTTGATATTCGTTAAATATGTTTATAAAAGCACCATATTCTTTTGAATCTGAATTGATTGAATCGTGGTTCCCGATGAATGAAAAATAAATCATATTAATAATTTTTAATATTGGTAAAATCGGTATCTGTTATTAAATTTCTTAAAGGATCGCTAAAATACTTCTGAACTTCATGCGTATAATAATAAATGATCCTATAATTAGAAATGGAATTGTTTTTTGAATAAAATGTATCTACACCCTTATTAATTTCTAAAGCAATTTTATCATCAAACATAATAAATCTGTCATGATCAAGTTTAGCGCTTCTATCGCAAAGCAATATTTCAACTTTTACATTATCAATTGATTTAATTGATTCTAAAATTTGCTCTTTAATTTCATGTTGTGAATATGCATGATGAGAATGAATCGATTTATGTTCACCTTTACGGGTAATAATTTTTAATTTAATATTTGAATTAATTTCAGCAATTACTTCGGCAAACTGTTTTAATCCATTCAAATAATTATCATCCCATTTTTCAAATAAGATAGTATCCAAAATAATAATTTCATGTGTACAAAGATTTATAATTGGGTGCCACATTTTTTTTATTATATTTTTTCCAATTTCAAATGAAAGCTCCAACTCACTTTCATAACAAGTCTTAATAAAATTTTCTTTATAGTACCCATTTGTTCGGTAATTAAAAATATTAATAAAAGAGTATTCTGAAATGTCGGCTGTTGTCAGCACAAATGATGGGAAATTTGAAATATACTTTTTGATCTCATTAATATTCTTGTCCAAATTACAACTATGCTCATCACAATCACAATTTCTGTTTTTGATATAAAAATGGTTTTTCTCTATTTTATCAAACCATAATACTTCTAACTCTTTCTTAAGAATCTCATCATCCGCTTCGCTTAATAAGTTTTTGTGTATCTCCTTTACTTCACATGCAAGATTATTAAATCTCTGCTCATCACTGCAATCAACTAAAATAGAATTTTTATTTATCGCATCAATAATATTGTTAGTTTTTTCTAAGCCTATTTCTAGATCATTTTCAAAGAGGTTATAGAAAAAATTATCCTCAAAAGTATAAGTAAAAACCATTATCCAATCTCATCTATTCGTTCTTCAAAAAATCCTTTTGGCCATTTTTCATTAAATCTTCCTCTCTCATTTACAGTTATTTTCTTAACATTGGTAAATATATCATCATTATCGATGTAGTAAATGTTTAGTTGTTCAGGAGTTAACTTTAGTGACTTGTCATCACTTTTTGAAGCATTTCTAACCCTTCTTAATAATCTCAAAATAAAATGTTCACTATGAGTTTCAATTAAGTAAATTGCTTCTGGATTTTTGTTGATCCCGTCAATAAATAAATCTGCAAGTTCAACTTGTAAAGCCGGATGAATATGCAGTTCAGGCTGCTCTATTGCCAATATTGGATTTTTTTGTGTTAATACAGCAATAATAATTGGAAGAACTTGAGAAATACCAATACCAACATCATGAGGCTTTACTTCTATTTTAAGATTGTTTTCAAATAAAGCCCAAATTGAATTGTCATCAATTTTCTTATTAAGTGATTTATCAAATTTATCAAATCCATCTTTTATTTCTTTATAGATATTAAATTCTAAACTATTTTGAAAAAGCGGGACATCTAAATCAACACTTTCAAATATTTGTTTTATTTGTTGTAATATTTCTTCTTCGGAATTATTCAACAAGCTTTTTAATTCTACCGAAGTTAAAGAAGTAAGTTCTTTTTTAAGTTTAAAATGATAATTGATCTTTAATTTTTGCAGCCATTCATTCAGTAAAATATAATTCACTTTTCTATTCAGAATTAAATCCCAAGCGGCTAAACCATTTGACCATCGTTCAATTTCATCTTCAAAATGTGGATCATAATTTCTGGGCGGTATTTCTCTTATTGGACCAATATATCTAAATCGGTTTAGTTCATCTTTTGCAAGAATGCCAACGCTTAAAATTACTTTCTTATATAATTCAATAATTTCATAGTAATTTTCATGTAATTCATTTGCTGTTTGTTTAGTATCAAACCAGTCCATTTCACTAGATGATAAAACTCCTTGTTCAAAAAATATATCTTCGTCAAGATTTGGGATAACAGAAGAATTACCCTTTATATTAATCCTAAACTCATCCTCACTTATAGCTGAATCCAAACCAAGAGCACTTAAAAATAATTCAATATTGTCGGAGAATGTATCATATCCCCTTATAACAGGATGGTTAATATTTAAATTAGATATATAAGTATGTAAGTTTCTGGGACTATTATAATCAAGACTGATAGAAATAAAATCTTCGTCATTGATATCAATACTATAATAAGTAGCTTCGGCTCTATTTAAAGTATCAATCCATTTCACGTGTATCATTAATGCTGCTGATTTAACTTGAGTGCTAAAATCAGTAAATATATCAAATCTATTTTTCTCTGAATCTAAGTCATCTGCCACATTTTGAGCCCCAGGTAAGTCTCCCATACTTAAATCAAATTCTAATTCCATTACAATAGGAATGCTTAGATCATGATTAAACACAAAATTCTTAAATCCGCCTAAATCTATTGCATTTCCGCCAAGTTTGGTTCCTCTTGGTGAATAATTTCTTCTATCTAGTATTTCTTTCAAGTAATGTATTACTTGAATTACTGAACTCTTGCCGGCACTGTTAGGTCCAAATAACAAAGTAATCGGCTTCAATTCAATTTCATCAAAGATCTTACCTTTAAATCCGGAGAAATTAATTTTCTTTAACATTTTTACAACTCTCCCTTAAATGCTCTTTGCATTAGTGAGTTAAATAGGTTTTCTGATTCTTCTAGACTTTGCTGGTATTTTTCTTTTAGCTTTTCTGTTTTTTCTACTATTTCAGCAAATTTGTTTTGGAGTTCGGGTGGAGGAATTGGAAACATAAATTCATTTACTACACTCATAGGTGGAAAATTTGGAATACCGCTGCCTCTTTGCGAACTGAACATTCTATTTTGTATACCGCGATAACTAAAAACAAATTTGAAATATTTGTTATTAATGACACTTTTGTCTAATGTAATTTTTAATAAGGCTTGATTTATAACACCAATTGGTGAATCTTGAGGAACTTCAGCTAATTTTCCTAAATAAACTCCAGAACAGCTAATTATAAAGTCACCAGGTTGAACTTTAAATGCCTTTAGTTCTTCGAATTTATTTTCATCAATAAAATATCTTTGATAAGAAAAATCGTTATTTAATGCGTGATATTGTTCATAAACTAAATAGCCTTCTGGGACAAATATATCTTTTCTTAATGAACTTCCAAACGGTCCTCTTCTTATAGCATTATCTTCCTCTTTTGCCAATTTCTTAAATGGCAGTTCATTCCAATTAAATGGATTCTGAACCGGATCACCAAACATTTCTAAAAATGTGGAGCGGAGAAATTCATCTGCAAGTTTTATTGTTTCTTTTCTTTTTTTACGGATTGAATCGGCTTTGTCGAGTAGTACGACTATATTTTGTTGATTTTTTTTATCTTTCGGAATAATAAATTCAATATCCTCCAAGACATCACGCTTTATATGAGGTATCGTAGCCCCATTTGTATTGTCTCTTAGGAATTGATATTTTGATTGTAATACCTTGCCGACCAATTCAGGTAGAACATTTGAATCAATTACATTTAATGATGCTAATGTACTTCCAATTATTCCTTCTAGACCGAATGACACTGTACCAGCATTTGCACCATCCCAAGCAATAATTATATCTTGCTTTTTTACTTCAACACCATCTTCAGTTGTATATTTTAGATTATTATCATTTCTTAAATCATCAATTTGAATAAACCTTTTACTATTCTTAGTTGGTTTATCAAAAATTTGATTTACTTTTTTCCCTTTTTTTATTTTGACAATTTCACCTACTCGGTACTTAATCATATTCCCTTCAATAATGTTTTCTGTGTCCTCTTCAATTCATCAACTAATACTTTTTCATCCGGCAATTTTAATTTATACTCTGCGGCTAAAACTTTATTTGGTAATCCTTCAAGAGAATATTTTGCAACAGCATTATCCTTTTGCGCACAAAGTATTAATCCAACAGGCGGGTTTTCATCTTTGTTTGTCCAGTTATCTTTTGCATAGTTTAAGTACATATGCATTTGTCCGGCATTGGCGTGTGTAAACTTCCCAACTTTCAAATCAATAACAACAAGGCATTTTAACTTTCGGTGAAAAAAGAGGAGATCAATTCTATACCATTCTGTTCCAATGCGCAATCTTTTTTGTCGACCTATAAAAGCAAAATCACTTCCCAATTCCAAAAGAAAATTTTCCAAATGCGTTATAAGTGCTTCTTCTAAATCGTTTTCAGAGTATTCATCTTTCAAACCCAAAAACTCAAGTATGTAAGGATCCTTTATTTCTTCTTCCGGAGTAACTAAATCATCCTTAATTGCTTTTTCACCTTTTTTCAGCATTGCTGCTTTATTCTTAGATAGCAATGATCTTTCATAAAATTGTGAGGATATTTGTCGGTTTAACTGCCTTACCGACCAGCCGTTTCTCAATGTTTCTTTCTCGTAAAATATTCGTGCTTCCGTATCTTTTACCGTAATTAAACTAACATATTGAGACCATGATAATGTAAAGTTTTTTGAAAGTATTTCGAAAACATTCTTTACATCGGGTTTATCGTTACTAACATTAGCTAAAGATTTAACAGACAGTGTCTGGCTTATCTCTGTTGTTTTTGAAGATTTGCCAGACGGTGTCTGGCTAATCTTTTGTATTGGGTAAAGTTCATAAAATTGTTTCATTAACTGTAAATTTTGGCGGGAAAAACCTTTGCCATATTTTTTCTTAAGATCGGAAGAGAGATTTTCCAGCAGTTTATCGCCGTAATATTCTGATCTTTCCATTCCGTGATATTCAAATTCTACAATACGCTTACCAACTAACCAGTATGAAGTTGTAAGAATTGCATTTACAGAAGTAGCAGTAAATTTGCGGGCACTATCCAGCAAAATGCTTATTTCAGAAAAAAGACTTTTATAATCTTTCTGATCATCAGCCTTATTTTTTATTTTACCCATTATTAATTAACTCTTTAATTTCTGCAATATCTTTATTTATTTCATTTTCCAGTGAAGTTATTTTATTAATAATAAATTCCGGTTTATCATATTCTAGTTCTTTATACTTAATTTCTTTATATCTGCTAATGCTTAAATCATATTTATTCTCTCTAATTTCATCTGCACTTACAAAGAAAGATTTTGCAGATCTATCAATTTTTTTACTTTCATCTCTTTTTTTGTATTGCTCAATTACATCAGGCAAATCATTCTCTTTAATTGGCTGCCGTTTATCATCTAAAGAAAATCCATCATTTTCTACATTGTAATACCAAACATTTTTTGTACTTCCGCCTTTTGTAAAAATTAGTATTCCCGTACTAACACCGGCATAGGGCTTAAATACACCGGAAGGTAAAGAAATAACCGCTTCAAGCTGGTTATTTTCAATTAGTTCTTCACGCAAAGCAACGTGAGCTTTGGAAGCTCCAAATAAAACTCCATCGGGAACAATAACAGCAGCTTTTCCGCCTAGTGTTAACATTCGTAAAATGAGAAAGTTAAAAAGTAATTCAGTTTTTTTAGTTTTAACTTTTGCAATTAAAGAAGGTTCAACATCTTCTGCATCCAAACTTCCTTTAAATGGCGGATTTGCAAGAATTATATTAAAACTATTTTCTGCATACTTTGGAAATCTTTCAATAAATCTACCGCTTAAAGAATCTTGATTATGTATTTGGGGATTATCAATTCCGTGCAGCATTAAATTCATTGCGGCAATTCTTAACATTGTTGCATCAAAATCAAATCCGGTTAATAATTCTTTTTGAATATGTTCGTTATGGTCAAATAATAAATCACCGGGATAAAATTTAGAACCGTCTTCTCTTGTTTCCACAAATTCGGGAGAAGTAAATTTTTTATTTATATATAAAAGCGACTCAAATAAAAAACCGCCGGTTCCGCAAGCAGGATCACAAATTCTATCTTTGGGTTTTGGATCAATAAGTTCAACCATCATTTGAATAATATGACGCGGTGTTCTAAACTGTCCCGCAATTCCCGATGTTTGAAGTTTGCTTAAAAGATATTCATAAAGATCACCTTTTGTATCACCTTTCTGTAAGGGTAAAGCATCTATAGTTTCAACAGCCATAACAAGCAGACTTGGTTTAACAATCATTAACTGAGCATCTTTCATATACTCAGAAAATGTTGATCCGTTTTGAATTGCTCTCTTAAAATGAGGAAACACTTCATCCCTAACTGTTACCAATAATTTTTGCGGATCAGAAATTTGTTTTAAGCTTTTCCAACGAAAATGCTGTTCATTATTTTTAAATATTGGATTCGGATATTGCTGATTTATTTGCTGAAATTTTCTTTCGTTGTTGCTCTCTTTTATATCCAACATGCGTGCAAACATTAAAAATGTAATTTGTTCAATTACAGTAAACGGATTAGTAATTCCACCGGTCCAAAAGTCAGTCCAAAGTTTATCTATTTTACTTCTCAGTTCAGCATTTAACATTAATTTAATTCCTAAGATTTATTCTTCAGCTCTCGGCTGGTCTGCTTGATATGGGTAATTATTAATTTCTCTAACAATATTTATTATTTGTGATGCTTGATGTTCATTTGGGAAAACACCGTAAACTCCTTCTGTGTGTACGGTTGTAAATGGAGGTTCAAATAAAGTCTCTAATTTCAACGAGCCGTATTTTGCAATATGATTCTTTAACATCTGAATAAACTTTATTTGAGTAGCATTTAAGTTTGTTTGATTGTCTACAAATTTAGTGAATTGCTCATCTAAGAATTTTGAATCGAGTCCAATAATTCTTCTAATAGCCAAATCTAAATGTCCGGCAGTTTCCGGGTAAAATTCATAAAGTAATTCCAAGTTCAAATCCGGGTGTTGAGTTAAAACCAATGAGATCAATTCTTGAATGTCTTTTTCATTTACCGGTTTACCGGATTTAATTTTTTGTAATGTCATACTTTCGCTAAACAATCTTGCTAAAACATCATCAACTCTTTCCTTATACTTTACCATTTCAGTACCGATTTTTATCGGTGTGTATTTATTTATTTCTATATCGCTGTCTTCTACATCTATTATTGGTCTTGTTACTTGCGGTGTTACAACATTATCACTAAATTTCATTATCGATCTCAACTCAAGTCTTATATTTTCTAAAGATTGAATAGTTGGATTTACCCAAAATTCATTATTAGTTACAAGCTTAATTGTTTCAGATTTTTCTTTAACTTGGTTAATATTTTTTGATAATGAGTTTAGCTGCTCAATAATATCATCTTTAAAATCATGTATTTTACCGCTTTTTGTTAACACAGCTTTTTGAGTATTTGCAATAAGTAAATCAAACTTATAAGCTTCTGAGTTGCCTCTGACATCAATCCACTGCATTAATGGAGCAACAACACTTTGCAAAAGAATTTTTGTATCAGTTGAAAATTGTTGTATTACATTATTTGATTGTAACTTCTTCAGATCAATCATTTTTTCTTTAACGGAAACAGTATCAATTTCCACTAAAGTATTTACATCTTTTAATAATAGGTCAGCAACAATGTTAAACGTATCTTTATCAAATTTTTCTAGTGCGGTTTCGGCCAAATCAAAACGGGCTTCAAATAATCTTTGAGTTAAAACTTTTGTTAGTGTAGGATCTTTTAGTTTATACTTAAAATCAAACCATTCAAAATTTCCCCAATGATCAAAAATTCTAAATGTTGTTTTATCTTCACCTGAACCGAATAAATCTTTTCTTATTCTTGTTCCTCTACCTATCATTTGCCAAAATTTAACGAATGATTTAACAGGTTTAGCAAAAACTAAGTTCAATATTTCGGGAACATCAATTCCCGTATCCATCATATCAACAGAAATAGCAATTGTTAAATTATGGTATTTAAAATCATCGATTAACTGATCAGCTCTTGGATCATAGTTATCAATGATTTTACAGAAGTTTCCACCGTAGTGAGGATACAACTCATTAAAAACTTCATCCATTAAAACCGCATGTCTGTGGTTTCTTGCAAAGATAATCGTTTTACCTAATGAACCATCCGGCATTTTCATTCCGTGATCCATTAGGTTACGCAAAATTTCTCTATTAGTATCTCTATTAAAAATGTAATTATCAATTTTAGGTGAATCGTATTCAATCTCATCGGCAGCTTCACCGAGTTGATCTTCAAGTTCAAGCTGCTGCGATCTTGACATTTCAGAATATCTAATTCCTTCACGTAAAAATTTAGTTGTAACAGTAAAAACTTCAAATTTTGAAAGGTATGGAGGTTCGTGTGTTACAGCATCTTCGTAACTAAAATGAGCCGTTGGATCTTGAGGTCTACAATCAAACATTGTAAAAGTGCTTCTATGAACAAAATTAACTGGTGTTGCTGTTAATCCAATTTGGTATGCGTCAAAATATTTGAACAATTCACTATAAACTTTGTAAATACTTCTATGTGATTCATCCGCAATTATCAGATCAAAAAAACCAACATCAAAATTTTGAAAATATTGATTCATTGCCGGATAGGTAGCAAGATAAATTCTACTTTCTTTATCATTTGCTGAATTAGCATTTAAAATAGTTAATGGTGCACCATCGATAAATTCTCGAAATACATTTTTAGCTTGTTTTCTTAATTCTCTTCGGTCGCATAAAAATAAAACTCTTTTAACTCTATCAGATTTCATCATAACATCAACTAAAGAAACTGCAACTCTAGTTTTACCGGTTCCTGTTGCAAGAACAATTAAAGCTTTTCTTCTTTTAGATTCAAATTTTTCTAAAACTCTTTTTATCGCTTCTTTTTGATATAAACGATTTGTAATATCATTATTTATGCTAATTGTTGTTGGCTGTTTAGCACTATTCCTTTGATAGATTAAATAATGTAAACTATCTTTTGAGTACATTCCAAAAATTTCTCTAGGCGGTTCACCAGCTCTATCATTCCAAATAAATGTTTTGTATCCATTCGTATAAAATAAGATCGGTCTTTGACCATATTTTTTTTCTAATCCATCTGCATAAAGCTCAGCTTGTTTTCTGCCAACAATTACATCTGCAGAAGTTTTTTTTGCTTCAATTACAGCAAGTGGTTTTTCATTTTCCGGATCAAACAAAACATAATCAGATTTACCCTTAACAATCCCTTCATCATACACATATTCAGTGGGCCATTCTTGTTTAACTTCATCTGTCCCTTCACCATTAGCTCCAACTTTCCATCCAGCTGATGAAATCATGGAATCAATAATCAACCTGCGTGTTTGTTCTTCATTAAATTCAAGTTCATTTGCAACTTCTTGAGAATGTTCCTTAAATTGCTCAGAATTAAACTTACTTTTAGATAATTCTATGTTCTCATTTTTAATTTTTTCCAACTGATCTTTCAGTTCAAATAATTCTCTTTCTTTATCATAAAGTCTTTTTTGAATCTCAAATGATTTTTCATCAAGTTTAGTTGGAGTTATATAATCAGAGAGTTCCTTTACATTACCACCGAGATAAGAAGCATAAATCCATTTGGCGATTTGATGTGCTTGTTTGATAACTTCTAAAATTAAAATACTATCAACAGCAGAGCCGTGTGCACCTCTGTTTCCAGTAATTCTAATTGAATGCAGGTAATGAATTACGGTTTGTGGCACAGAATTTTTAAATTCGTCAGTAGTTATAATATTGTACAGATTGGATTCTTCGAAATCATTTTGAAGATTTAAAATCGTTGAAATAATGACTACTACTTTCTCCGCAAACAATCTTAGTTTTACAGCAGCGCTTGAAGGATCAGCATAAACATACTGTTCTGCAAAGTCACCAAGAATTGCTAATTCAGGTAATTTCTTTTCAAGAAATTTAAAGTTGCTTGTTGACACTAATTCAAACATAGTTTATTAAAAGATTTATTAAAATAACAAATGATTTAGATTTTCTAAAGATTAAGTTACTTTTGTAGGAAACTATACACTTTCTGTGCCAGACTAAGAAAATATGATTTTTAAACTAAAATTGTATTTTGTTAAAAGGAGAGCGTTAGAGATATAATTATAGTGTTACTTAAGTAACGTTGTTTGGAACTGACATAATGAGATGTGTGCAAAACTATTGTTCATAAAATAATTATGAAATGATTAATATTTTTGAACTAAATCTATTTAAAATTCTTTTTAACTAAAGTAGAACTGAAGTCAAAACGCGATGGACTCGCATTAATTTTTATTTCAAAAAAATAACCAAAATTCATTTAATAAAAAAAACTGAGTCGAAATATTTATATACCAGCAGTTCGTTTAATACGTTAAGTGGAGTTTATACGTGGTAGGTAAATGGATATTAAATCATATATGCTTGAGAGGCGAAGTAATATTAATAACCAATCAAGTAAGATTTCAGACTATTCAATTTTTGATTTTAACTATGTTCCACAAAATCCACTCATAAGGGAAGAAACCAAGCAAATTATTGATGCATTTCTAAAGTATGAAAAAACAAATATTCCGGTTAACCAGGTTATTTTTGGATCACGTGGCAGCGGTAAAACATTAATGATCAAATATTTGCATCAAATTTTTAGTGAAGAATCTTCACTTAATATATTATATGCTAATGTCAGATATTATTCAACTTCATTTAAAATTCTTGCGCATCTATTAAATGTAAGTTCAAGAGGATTATCTCTTTCTGAATTATATAACCGGTTTAGAGAAAAGTACAATTCAAAAACAATAATCATACTTGATGAAGTTCATTTATGGGCACCAAAAGAACGTCAAAGAGAATTACTGTATTTTCTTTCAAGGGATAACAGAAACTATATGATTTTAATGTTGAGTAATGATCCCAGATTTTTGAATGAAATTGATCAAAGCGTAAAATCAACACTTCAACCAGAGTTAATTCACTTCCGAAATTATGATGCAGATGAGATAGAAAAAATTCTAAATGAAAGAACAAAAACCGGATTAAAAACAATTGAAGACGGAATAAATTCAAAAATATCAGCTTATACAGTAAGAGAAGCAAATTCAGATGTTCGGATTGCACTCAAGTCTTTGTTTTACTGGGCAACAAAAGACGAAGAAAATATTGAGCAATGTTTTGAAAATGCCAGACGGGATATATATGTTGATCTGATTGGAGATCTTTCGGATACTAATCTTCTAATTCTCAAAGCAGCTTGTCAGATTGTAGATAAATTTGCAAAAAAGGTACACACGAACTATGTGGATTTGGCAAGGAGCAATCGGGAGCAAGCGTGCTCCTACGTACATTTTTATAATCAATTATCATATCTTCAATCATTAGGACTAATTATGATGCTCTCAACTAAAGTAAATAAAACATATGCAAATAGAATTACAATTCTATGCAATGAGAAAATTGTGCATCAAATTTATAAAGTTCGTTATATTTGAATAATATTTACCTTGACTTTTCTATTTAAAATGTTTTATGTGTACGAATGTAATTTTGAATAATTAATTCCTAAGATGATAAATAATTCTGTTTCGGTGTGTATAGTTTATACGTAAATAAATAGTTCTTTAAAACTGAACTCGAATTTAATTACTACTGAACAGTGAAATATTTCCTCAAATAATTTAAAATTTTAAACGTATAAACTCCACACACTCTTTTCAAAATACAAATTGTAATTAAGTTAAAATAACAATTGCCATATTACCAAGAACAAAACTAAGAAAGGAGATGCAAATGTTTACTGGGAATATTAGATGTAGTAAATGTGGAAGAAGTAAATATTATTGCAAAGATTGTGGAGATGAAATTCATTTTTGCAGTACGGATGATAATTTCATTATTCCTGATTCTCACAAATGTTATCCTAAATACAATAATTTTTATCTTGTTGAAGATATTTATAAATATTGTCCTAATTGTGGAAGGAAATATCCTGAACCTTATTATTGTGAAAAATGCGGAGAAAAAATTTATCGCAAACACTATTGTAACGATGGTAAACCCATATATTTTTTTGATCTAGAAGACAATCATGGACATACATGTAAGTAATTTATAAAATAAGAAAATTAAGTAATCATTCATTTAATTCATTATTTGATTCAATTCTTTTTGTGTAAATCTCGTTAATTTTTTTTCTAAGTGTTCAATTTGATTTACTGCAGAATGTAGATTTTTTTCAAACTTTATTGTTTCATTAATTTGTGTTATTGCGTTATTGATGTTGTTTGTTTTTAAGGATTCGTATAGTAAATCAAGGTGGTATTTGACTAGTTGATCATATTTGTTTACTGCTAATTCAAGATTTAGTAGTTGTTTTTCGATATCTAATTTTTTCCATTCAATTCTTAGTTGTTTTTCGATTTTTATTTTTTCTTCCGGGGGCAAGGTTTTAAATTCTTGTTGTAGATTTTCAAAATTCTTGATATCAAAATCTGATACTTTTCTTACCATTTCTCTAAGTGTTAGTATTTTTGAGCTAATTTGCCTTTCTTTTGGAATTATTGCTTTAATTTTTTCTGCAATTAAGAATTGACCTTTTTCCGAATCCTTAAATTCCGTGATGATTTTTTTTAAGTTTTGGAAATCTTCAATTAGTTGTTTTGAGTCTTTCCCGGTTTCGTTTGATATTATTGCCAATTTCTTTTTGATATAATTTTCTTCTTCCTTTTCTTCTTTAACTTGGCTAATGAATTCAGTGGGTTTGGAGATAATATTTTTAAGATTTTTAGGAGATTTCTTTTCAGATTCAGAAGGTTCATCTTTGTTAGAAAAGAATAGCTTAATAATCTTATAAATAGATATTACCACAGCAATTAAAATAACAGAATGCAGCCATCCCATGTACTCATTATCTTTCATCCAGTCAAAGTAACTTGGAGCAATAGATCTAATAGAAAAATAAGTTACAACAAGAGATATTGAAATTGCTCCAATTGCTTCCATACCGGTAGATTTAATACCGTGATAAATTACAAATCCGACTAAGAAGATAAAAATGGTTGCTGCTAAAGGGCCAAAGGATCGTAAATTAAAACCTATAATAGATTCGCTTATAACTAATCCTATTGCCAGCACCAAGCCAATAGCAACAACCATAGCTTTACCGCCTCTGGAGTCGAAGATTTTACCAATAGTTACTTGAGAGAGACCAACAAAAAGTATTACGTATATAATAAAATCAATTATTGAAGAATAGGAATCATAAATTTCTGAAAAGTTGGTTGTTTCAAAAGGGGAGAGTATTTCTGTGAGTAAATTACCACTAGCGAATGACGAGTTTATTAATATTGAAAAAAATTATAAAAGAACCAATTATGAAATATTTATTGACGATCATAAGTGACCTAAAATCATTCAAGTATATAAATATTTCTATTTTAAGTTAAAATAAATTAAAAATATTAATATTCTTGAAAAATATTATTTAATTTTATTAAATTTAAATTATGTTAAAAAAAATCAATAATTGAATTGTTGAATGTGCAGATAAATGTGATATTTATTATGCTTGTCTAAAAAAGGAAAGTCATAGCTTTTACTTTATTGAAAAATGTATTAACGATGAACTTTTATTCATAACATATCAAAAAAGAAAATGTAATTATTTTGCAAAATATGGTGACAGCAATTTCTGTATGTGCCTGGTAAGAAAAGAAATTTATAAAAGATATCAAAATTAAGTTAAATAAAACCTTTTTTAAAAATAAATAAGTATTAAATATTAATTATAAAATGAATCTGTATTATAAATTCATTTTGAATATAATGATATATATTGCAATAATTATTAATAATAAGTTTATCCTCCATTAAAATAAAATATTAAAATAATATTTCTCAAACGTTAGATTTTGAAAAATCTTTGAATAGTTCAAAACCGAGAACATTTACACTCTAATTCTCTTTAACTCACCATTAATTAATTCTAGCGTCTATATGAGAATTTAAAGAGTAAATTAAAAATGTAAAGTATTTGTACTTACAAATTATTACTAAACAGTTACTAAAATTAAAAAAAACAACCATTTAATTAAATTTTCAATTATTTAAAAAATTTTTGAAAGTAAGTAGTTATACTGATGTTTTAAATTAAAATATTTTGTATATACGATTAACTTTAAAAATAAAACAATGTTAAATAATAATATTTGGCACAGTTTTTACTTTCTCTCTCTCTCTCTCTGATATTCCGGATAGAAAATCTCCTTTTATCTTTAACACCAATTTTTACTATTGCAACAACGAGCAATTATTTTTATAAATAGGTGGAATAATGTTAAACTTGGATTGTTATTTTTGTGGGTTTACTTGATAAAACCAATATTTTATTACGTTAAACAATTTCTTGAGGAATTTATGAAAAAAATATTTTTGGTAGTATTGTTAATAATAAACTTGCATGAAAAATTAAATGCACAGTGGGAAACCCAAGAAAGCAGGGTAACCGTTGACTTAATTGATGTATGTTTTGTCGATTCGTTAAATGGATGGGTAATTGGAGATAGTTCAACTATACTTGCCACAAACGATGGAGGTGAAAATTGGAAACTAGAAAAAATAGAAGAAGAAATTGGTTTTAAAAAAATATTTTTTATAACTAAAGAAATTGGTTTTGCTTGTGGAGTACTTGGTAGATTATTTTCAACAAAAGATGGTGGTAAAACTTGGTTGAGATGTGCAAATATTTTTGAAATAGATTTCCAAGATATTTATTTTGTTGATGAAAATCATGGTTGGGCAGTTGGCGAAAGATGGGGTGAAGATTTTGGAAGAGGTATGATTGTTCACACTTCAGATGGAGGTATAAACTGGGAAATACAATATGATACTATGTCAACGGAAAGATTTAATATGATATTCTTTAAATCTATCCGAATGAAGAATACCCAAGAAGGTTGGGCATTGGGTGGTGACTATTTTGATAATTTTTCACCAACATTTATTTATAAAACCGTTGATGGGGGGAAGGTATGGAATAAATCATCCTCCATTGATAGAGTTGGCTGTAACCTTGAAATTGCGAATATTGATACACTATGGATTGATGGATATGGAATTGGACCGCTTTCAACATCTACCGATGGTGGACTTACATGGATGACGTATAAAAATGAATACAAATATATTGGCAAAATATCGCCAATTAGTGGAGCTATAGGGTGGGCTTTTTTTAATGATATAAATAATCAAAATAGAAGTGCCTTGTTATACACTTATGATAGAGGGGAAACATGGAAAAAAGATCTAACTATAAGTGGAGTAATTGATATCGTTCAAAAAGATGGATATATATGGATAGTTGGTCAAAACGGTTTAATTATGAAAAGGAAAGAAATTATTTCATCAATTGATAAGCATGAATATTTTAATAATAGTTATAAATTATTTCCAAATTATCCCAATCCATTTAATCCAACAACTATTATAAGTTACTTTTTGCCTATATACACAGATATCGAAATAAAGATTTTTAATGTTATAGGGGAAATTATTAATGAATTTGTTTTTTATAATCAAACACCTGGAATTCAAACGTTCAGTTGGGATATAAGTAACAATTTACATATCTCATCAGGAGTCTATTTTTATCAAATTACGTTTATTCGAAAAAATAATAATGACATAATTAAAAAATCAAAAATGTTACTTAAAGTGAATATTTAAAAGGAGAGAAAATGAGAAATCTGATAATAATTAGTAATGTAGTAATAATCACATTTTTTTTGTTTAATAAAACGTTTGCTCAAGAAAAAATATATAAACTTGATGAATTAGTTAAGCAAAGTGATTTAATTGTAAATGCAAAAGTAATATCTATTACCCCCTGGTTTGGCGCAGATGATAGAATATATAGCGATATAAGCTTAAAAATAACAAAAGTATATAAGGGAAAACAAGAAGGATTTAAGAATTTAAAGTTTAGTTTTCTTGGTGGAAGAATTGGAACAAGGGGAACCACAGTGCTTGAATATCCCCATTATGAAAATGATGTAGAATCAATGCTATTTCTTAAAAATTTTAATGCTGATAATAGTGCTAAAAATGCATTTATGCCAGTTGGTTTAACTCAAGGGAAGTTAGACTTTCGGTATGAAAATAATAAGATTTATTTAACAAGAGATAAAAATTGCAATTTTGATTTGGATATTAAAATTAATAATAAAACAAAAAGTTTTAATAATGATGAGAAAGTATTTATTGATGAATTTGAAACTTATTTAGAATTGCTAATTAATAACTAGAGAGGGCAAAATGAAAAAAATATTGTTTGCATTTTTTTTTGAATATTTAACTTTTATACAAATAATTTATTGTGAAAATTATTTGGGAGGCACAAAAGGTTCTAACACTTTATTACACTGGAATTCCCAGAGCATACATTATAGAGTAGATTTAAATGGTGCTGTTGATAATGGTTTAGACTATAATGCCACTCGTAACCTCATTAATGCAGGATATTCCACTTGGGAAAATGTCTCATCAAGTACAGTTACATTTATAGATGATGGCTCTGTAACTGGGAATAGATCTCCATCCGATGGAATTAATGGTCATTATTGGATTTATCCACCCGATGCTCTATTTAATATAAATGGGATTTTTTATGACGATCCCAATACACCTAATAATGAAGCAGCTTCAGCTCTTACAATTATTGAAGACAATAATTATATTATAACAGATGTTGATATTGTTTACAATGGAAATAAAGAATGGTTAGGCAATAATCATTTAATATGGTGGAATGAAGTTCAGTCTGTTGCTATACATGAAATAGGCCATTCTTTAGGAATTGCACATGCAGACATTGGATTAAACCCAATTCCAGTAATGACAAAATCTTGTTTGCCATCAAGTGATAGACGAACTTTGAAATTTGATGATATTGATGCTGTTTCTTTTTTATACGGGGGCAATTTAATAACAAACGAAACATTTTCTGATACTGATTATTATAATTGGAATTTAACAGTAATGCCTGGTGTTACTTTAACAATAAATTCTGGTACAACATTAAATTTTAACAATAATGCGTCATTAACAATAAATGGTATTTTGGATGTAAATGGTGCAACTTCCAGCAAAGTGAATTTTAATTTCATCGCGCAAAGCTCAAGTCCAACAAATGGGATTAAAGTAAATTCATCGGGTTCAGTTGATATTCAACATGCAAATATTTATAATGCAAGATATGGTGTTTATTCAAATCAAAGCGATGTAAATATAAATAATAGTAATATTCACCATTGTTTCTATGGTTTATATTTTCTAAATACAAATACTGCTTCTTCAAATCCAATTGTAACAAATACCTATATTCAAAATAACACAAATTATGGTATTTACTTGTATAGGTCATCACCCACAATAGATAATAATAAAATAGAAAGTAACGGCTCAAAGGGAATTTATGCAGAGACCTATAGTGATCCGGAAATAACAAAAAAACACAATTAGATCAAACATCAATGATGCCATTTATGGATATTTATATAGTGATTTAGATTTTTATAAAAGCGGCGGTGGTAAAAATTTAATAACAAATAATTCAGGTGGTATAAAGATCGCCTATGGTTCAACAACTTATTCGAGCGCAATACCTAGTCCTGGTCCAGGTTATAATAGTATCTACTCTAATACCGGTTATGAGGTTTCTGCAATTAGCAGCAGCAATGCATCGATGATGACAAATTATTGGGGAGCTTCTTCACCGCCCGCAGGAGAATTTTATGCAGATGGAACAAGCAGTTATAACAACACTTACTATTTTTCCAGTGATAACGGAGCTGGTTCAACATTACCAAAAACAGTATTTAACGAAAATGATATAAATCTTGCTTATTCTTATATGGATGAGAAAAATTATGTAGAAGCAGAAAAGATATTCAAGAAAATAATTGAGGAAGAATTTAATCAGAATAATTCTGTTTATGCAACTATTGGTCTTAGTAAGTGTTATGATAAATCGAATAAAAAAGGATTTAAAGAATACTTAAAAAATAATGTTCAAAATAAAATACAAGATAAGAATGATAGCAAACTTACAATCAGTCTCGAATTAGATGCTTATTGGTCAGAAAAGGAAGGTAATTATTCAGAGGCAATAGAAACATATAATAAACTTCAAAATGAATTTATTGATAATAAAGAAGTCTGGTCAAATGCAAAAATGAATGAAGCTTTGATTTACTTAGACAGACTTGGTGATAAGAAAAAAGCAGAAGCATTATTTTCAGAATTGTTAAGCAAAAATAACGATGAGCATGTTTCGCAATTTATTAACACATGTTTAACTGAATTTAATACAGCAAATATTGTTAACAAGAAACTATTTGAAAATAAAGAAGACGAAAGCAATAATAATGAAATTGTGTTAGATTCTTACGAACTACTGGGCAATTTTCCAAATCCATTTAATCCAACAACAAAGATAAAATACAATATACCATATAATTCTCAAATTGGAATAAGAATTTACGATATAATGGGTAAAGAAATTAAGAGTTTTAATGATATTTCAAATACTTCCGGTGTTTACGAACTTGAGTGGAATGGAACAAATAATTATGGTGAACAAGTCTCAAGCGGAATTTATCTAATGAAATTTAATGCAAATTCTATTGAAGGAAATAATAAGAACTTTTCAAAAACGTTAAAACTTATGCTATTAAAGTAAAACTCGTTAAAATTATTCTATGCTACCATGAAATTAAATGTGGTAGCATAGAACTTAATATTTTTTGATAAATCATTTTTTTAAAATACCCCATAGAAACCTAGTAACTACAATTAGTATCTCTTTCAATAGTTTAGAACATATTGACTTTGTTTTCACTATTTGAGATATCACTTAAAGAACCTTAATAATCGGTGCTCTCTTGCTACATCAAATTGGAACAATTAAAAAGTTATCATTAAATAAAATTTATTTTAATAAAGAATTTAATTTGATCATATAATGTGAATTAAATGCTAAGGAAAGGATAAAACATCATTTTAAGCGCTAAAATTTAGGTTATACTCAACAATTATTTAATAAAGGTCTTATCCTCAACAAAAATAAATGTGGCTTAAAATCAAAAAAAAACGGCATTAAAACGATTTTATCTATTGTAGCTTTTTCATTTACTAATTATATTATTTTAATTGGAATAAAAATTAATTCTTTAATTAACTATTTAATGATTCTAAACAATCAATTAAAATGGTTATAAAATGAATGTCAAAGATACATATGGCTCAAAAGCCACATTAGAATTAATTAAAAACATTGTTTTAGAAAATAATGAAATTGCACTAAATTATTTTTTATCCAATCGAAAAGTTATTGCTTATAATAATAAACGTATCCTCCTCCCGGAATTCCTCAAAAAACTAAGAGACAATAATTTCTATGCAATAATTACTATATCACGCAATGAACAACATTTGGAAGAAAAATTAGATTTAACCTATAACCGAACATTGCAAAAGTTTTCCGTATTGCAAACGAATCAAGAAAAAATAGAAGGGCCGTACTGCAATAATCAATACCAAGAACTGCTAAATCAAATATTGGAATATCAAAAGCAAAAAAAGGAAGCAACTCAGATTGATGTAGAACTTAAAATAGAAGAACTTCTGAAAAGAATGATTATTAGACATATTAAATATTCTTGGCTGGAAGTATGCCGAATGTCAAATAGACTGTATCAGAGATACAGATGGGAGTTACAAACTGGAACAATTGAACTAAAAAAACCACAAGGAATAGATGGACGGGATTTCACTGAGTGGCTAAATAAAAATATTAAAGATCCAAATCCATTGCAAAAAAATGAAAAATACCGGGTTCAAAAAGAAATAGACGATTGGTTCGGACATTATGTAGAAGTTGATTATTCAGACGTAGAAAACTATCCTAGTAAAAATGAAAATATTTATTCGGAATCAGAAAAGTATCCGGAAAACTTTACAGAACTAATTGCGGACGAAAAATCAAAAACAGCGGATCAGCAGAGACCAGCAATCAGAAATCTTGGTCCAATGAAAATAAAATCACTTGTCATAAGAATTTTAGAAGACATTTTATATGAAAAGAAAAGCGATATAAAAATCGCACAAGAATTTGGAATAACAAAAGCAACTTATAGCAGATTTGCCGGAAGTGATTGGAAAAAGAATGAAGGCGGGGAAGTGCCGGATCTTTGGAAAAATATCGCCAAAATAATAATGCAAAATCCGATACTTACAGAACTTACATTTTCCTTGGGAATAAAAACAGCAGTAAATAGAATTTTAGAAATGAGGACTTAGGTTAAATTATGAGTAATAATAATTTATATTTTATACCGATTTTAATAAATGCAATGGAAAAGGAAAATCAACAAGAAGCAATTAAAAAAGCATTAATTGAGATACAAAACTTAGGCAAGCAAGACAGTTATAAAGAAGGATATCAGCAGTTCAATCAATTTCTTTTAAGCGGTTATGATCAAAATAAGAATATTACAGATTCAGATTTAAGAGAGTTAGTTGTAAAAATAGTCACAAACGAAATTGAATTATCAGAAACGGATAGAGAAACAATACTTAATAAAATTAAAACAGAAAATAAATTAGAATATGAGAAAATATTTGAAGTATTTAAAAATAAAGACGCAATTGAGATTGAGATTTATAAAGACGGACAGTTATTTAATCAAATAACAATAGATGAAAAAATAAAAGAATATAACATTACCAATATAGAACCCGGAGACTATGACATCAAATTATCTAACGGAAGAATATTACTAAAAGAACAATTAACTAACGAACAATTGGTATTAGATATTGAAGGACAAAAGTTCAAATATAATTTAGCCGCAGAAACTGACGAAATTGAAAAACAACCAAGTCTAGTTTTTGAACTAATAAAAGATGAAGTAAAATTGGAAGTCTACGCCGGATTAGAATACGGAAAATTTAAAATTCGAATAGAATAGAAATGAATGATTATATTGAACCGGAATCGATAGGCAGAGTTAATACAGTCTTAGTTGCCAATGAAGGGAAGGCAATTATTACATCCATAATTACTGGCATAATAGAAACAAATCTAAGTGAAAGAATAAAATTCACTGGATTAGTTGAATTTGATCCAAAAATACAAAACCACATAATACAAATTATAATACCGCACTTAGATGATATTCTTCAAAAATTCGGAATAGAAAAACAAACATATTCGTTATCGGTAAAAAATATTAGTGCAACATCTTCGAGTGATACTGAGTTTGCAATAAACGGATACTCAGCCGATACACCAATATTCTTAGCATTGCTATCAGCTTCATTAAAATTAAAAATTGACAATCAAACTGTAATTACCGGGCATATATCATCAGAAAAAGGAGATATATCCCAAGTCAAAGGACTTGCAGAAAAACTTGAAACAGTAGTATTTGAAAATAAATATAAGAATTTTATATACCCGGCAATGGATGGGGACAATTCATTAAAAATATTAAAACCAAAAGAATACGATACGTCCAACTCAAAACTAAGAAAGGAAAGAACAAATATAAATCTAATCGAAGTAAAAAATACATTTGAACTAATTCAAAAAGCAGTCGCAACAGAATCAATAGTTAATAGTTCTCTTGATATGAATTATTTCGAAAAACAAAAAATAACGGGCGAAGGATATTCAGATCAAATATTTAATTACCTAGTTGAAGAAAACAATAAAAGATTCTGGAAAGTAATTGAAGAGTTGATGTTAACAAAAAAAATAAATCAAGTACATCATTTGATAAATAAATACATAGACTATTTTATAAATAATAAAAAGTATCCCAATAATTTTGGAGTACAACTAAATAATATTATCAGATCGTTACCTTTATCGACAAAAAAGATGGCGAAACTATTTCCAATAGTACCTAAATCAAAATACTTGGAACTCATACAGTACGCAGATGAAAATGAATACGAAGACATAACAAAATTTCATGAAATAGCTTTTTACGATAAAATAAAAACTAATTCATTGGTGAATAATTTAGATGAAAATTGGACTAAGGAAAAAAGAGAAAAACAAATAATAGATTACATACTTGAAAAAATAAACCCATATAACATTGACACAAATCTATTATCAAAAATAGATGAAGCAAGGGCAAAATATACATTAGACAAAAATCAAGTTGAAACATATGAAGAACTAATTGAAACGATAAGCAGTTTTTACCTTTTTATATTAAAAGAAACCAATAATTCAAATATGAATATCGATGAAGAAAAACTTCAAATTGAAGCACTTAATTTATTCCGGAAAACATATAAGTACAAACATGAATATCAACAGGCAATTGTAAACGCATTAAATGGATTTGAAGGAGGGATCAGAACTATACTTGATGATATTACAAAGTATATTAAAACAGATACGAAAGAAAATTATGTAAACGCAGTGATAAATGAAATTGATCCCACAAATTATGAAATCAAAAAATCTTTAATACAAGAAATAATGAGTAGGGAAAAAGGTGATTTAAAAATCGACAAAGAATTACTAATCTCGGATAAATATATTGATGATTATATTGAAATAATCAGAACATATTCACAAAGCAAAGAACAATTAAACAAAATATTTGCAAGATTATAAAAGGAGGATGAAGTGAGCATCTTAAAAAATATTCTTGAAGAATTAGACGAAACATATATACTGGAACATGTAACTAAAAAACACGACGAAGCAAGAATACAATACCGGATATCAAGCATAACCGTACCAAACGACATCACATTTGATAACTTAATTGCAGATTATTATAACTATCATTTCACAAAATGCATATCAAACGGGGGATCATTACCAAGAGCAGAATCAGCCGGACGGGCAAAAGAAATAATAGAAAAACAATATAAAAGAAAAGGACTTGATAAACTCAATGCATATTCCGATGGAAGAACCGGAATGAACGGAGGCATGAGACTAATACTGGATATCATTATGGAAGCGATGAAAGAAGAAGCAGTCGAAAGACATTTCAGAGATGTAATAGACAAATACATTGCACCCAGCAGTTGGAATGAACAAGTAGAAATTATTAAAGAAATATTAAAAAAAATAAATGACTCACCTTATTTGGATAGAAATAATCCGGAAAGATATGCCAGAAACTATGAAGAACTGATAAGATTACTAGTAGAACAAATTAAAACAGAATCAAGATTATTTAGAAGAATGTAAAAATGATGAAATTAAAAATATTATTAAATGAAATTGAATATGGCAATAAATGGAAAACCTATGAATTAAAAATCGAAGAAGTAATTTCAAATTACAATCTGCGCGAAAATACTGTAAAAACATATGCTGAATATAGAAAACTGCTCGCAAATTTTATGAAACAAATATGGGCAGCTTTCTTTGATAACCCAAATTCAATAAATCATATTGATGAAGGTATTTTAATAAATAAAGCATTAGAAACTCTAAAAAATACTTATCACGATGATACAGATTTAGTAGTATTTAAAATAATGAATACCGGAGCAGAAGGAGGAGTATATCAAGTATTAAAAACTCTGGCAAAAAATTGGATAAATAATTTATATAATCAACACATTAGATTAAAGGTCAATGAATTTGTGGAAAAGCTGACTTGGCAAGAAAGAGAAACCACGGCAAGCGAATACTTGAATGAATTCAAAGATATACTTCCAAGCAATTATGTAAATGATCCATTGCAAGTTGCAATATCATTAAAAAATATTCTGATTGAACATCCCAAAATGATTAAACGTTTAAATGAATTATCAAATTTAAATTCTTAAAACCCGCACTGCAACAAAGACATTCAAAACACCACAATTACTTGAAAAAAACTAATTTTCAAATGTCAATTGAACGAACGATAATAAATAGATCACAAGCTAATAGTATTTCAACAATAGCAAAAAGTATAATAAGTATTGAAGCAGAAAAAGGCTGTTCACCAATAATTTATAACTATCCGGTTGAATTAGAACCAACATATCTAAATCCAATAAATTGGACAAATGAAAATCAAATACATAACAATAAAAATTATAAGAAATTAGAAAATCATTCCTCAAATGAATATGAAAGTTTTAATTGCTGGATATCAAAAGAACATGCACCAGATTGGATAAAAGCAGAAAGATTTATAAAATTATTAAACACCATTGAAAAAAGAATTTGTTTTGAGATAAATGGAAACAAAGAAAAAATCAATATTACTTTACATACTTCAAGAAATGATTCCGAAATACTAAAACTTGCAATAATGTCCGAATATCCAAATTGCATCATTACTCAAAACGAAGAAAATAAAAAACAATTTGGAAATATGTATTTCCGAGATTATTACCCGCAACCGCCTTATCATCATTTATTTACAAGACCAAGTGAAATAGTAAATTCACCTTACGATACGTATATATATGCGCTTACAAATTTGCCAAATGAAATAAAAGGATTTCTGCAAATATTATTTATACCGGTTAAAACGATTGGCATCAAAATGTAGAAATACTTAATGATCTGGAATTCATGAGCAAGACAATAAATGATCCTAGATCATATCAACGTATTAAGCAGCAGTTACCTTCGGGCGACATTAGAAATATGGCTCGTGATATAGAAACAAAAGCGCATAATGACAAACCATTCTTTTCAGTTTCAATCAGAGTTGGAGTAACAACAGAATATGATAATTTTAATTTAAGCGGATTAACATCTTTTATGAATTTATTTCAACACGGAGGAAACAAACTCAACTACATAACACAAAATGAATATTTAGAAAAAATTGATAACAAACAAATTATAGATATGATTGAAAATAATTTGACATATCGCTCCGGATTTCTATTAAACTCTTCAGAACTATCCGGCTTGGTACATATTCCAGCAATCAGTCATTTCACAGATAAAAACATTTATATGGATTATTTGGCAAATATTGAAACAATACCAATAGAAAAAGAACAAGAAGAAGGAATAATAATTGGTTACAGCAAATACTCAAATAAAGAAATTCCGGTAAGAATAACAGATCAAATAAGAAAAACCGGAATACATATAATCGGCAGATCCGGAAGTGGAAAAAGCACACTAATGGAAAATCTAATACTGCAAGATATTGACAACAATATTGGAATTGCACTAATTGATCCGCACGGCGATACAATACAGAGAATATTATCTCTTATTCCGGAAAATAAAATCGAATCAACAATTTATATCGACTTCGGAAATACAGAATTTATCCCCATTTGGAATCCCCTAAAGAGAATAAATAATCAAAGTATCGGCAGAACAGCAGACGATTTACTTGCTTCATTTAAAAGTATAATTAAAACCAATATGTGGGGACATAGACTTGAACATCTGTTAAGAAACGGATTTAACGGATTACTGCACATAGAAGATTCAACATTATTTGATCTTCTTATAATATTTGAACAATCAAGAAACATGAGCAGAGAAAAAGAATATTAACCGACATAATTAAAAATGCAGTTGAAAATGAGGTAGCAAAGCGATTTTGGCAAAAAGATTTTCCAAGTTATAAACGGGACGATTTTGCACCATCACACCACAAATTAAGTATGCTGTTAAACTCAGATGAATCAGTTTCATTAATGCTCTCACAACCAGACAACCAAATAAATTTTAACGAGATAATTAAACAAAATAAAATATTACTGCTTGATCTATCAAATGTAGGACCGGATACAAGAAAGATATTAGGATCATATTTGCTGTCAACTTTACATAATTATTCAATTTCAAGAAATAATATAGATATGAATAACAGAAATCCATTTAGTATTTATTGCGATGAAGCCCATAAATTCACACCGGATACATTGGAAGACATGATAACCGATGCTCGTAAATTTGGAATAAATCTAACTTTTGCACATCAATTTCTCAATCAATTCAATACGGATCAAAGAGATGCGTTATTAAGTATGGGTTCATCCATAATATTTAATGTAGATTTATTTGATGCAAAAAACCTCACAAACAATTTACAATCAAAAGTAGAAGTAAAAGATATCCTAACGTTAAAGACTGGTGAAGCATTCTCAAGAATCGGAACACAAATAATAAAATTCGAGACTAATAAACCAAAACAAATACTTGACGAAAATTTTAAAAATGAAATAATCAAAAAATCCATTGAAAAATATTACAAACCAATAAGTACAGTTAAGAAAATTGTCAATGAAAGATTAAAGAGATTCGGAATAGACATAGAACCAATCAAAATAAATGAAGAATTAGAATTAGATAAATCAGACTTTAAATTTGAATATGATGAATTTGACTGAAATACTACAACTTCTGGATGAAGATTTAATTAAACAAAAAATTGATAAACCAATCGATGAAATATTCAACCAAGTTTATTCAATAACTGAGCAAGTAAATTCACAAAGGAAACTAAAAAGAATAATTTATTTCTTAATCCGGAAATTAAAGAAGAATAAAATAATTTTAACAACGAATAGTCAATACTCGGATTTAGTATGGTTCTTAAACCAATATTATTCGCTAGATGGTTCGCTAGGTTATGAAAGAGCAATCTTTGACATAAATAATTACAAAAAAGAAGGGATATTTCTAATACTCGAAACAACATCAGAATCACTCAAAAAAGAAGAAAAAGAAAAATATTTACAATGGATTTACACAACAAAAATAGAACAAACTAACTGGGAATCTAAACTTATAATTGTAGAACAAATAAATAAAACTTCACAAATTTCTTCAGAACCAAATAGCCTAACTAACATTCAAAAAGCATTATATCTAAAAGAAATAATTCAACAACAACTTGAAACAAATCAATCCATAAAATCATTGTTGAAGCCTAAATCGTTTTAACAGTGAAACGATTTAGAAATAGTAACCACAAATCAATAAAACAATTGATTAAAATGATTGATAACAAAAAATTATCGGACAAAGAAAAAATAAGATTATTCTTTTCACTCTTCCATGGATTAGAAAGTGTATATGGTACATACAGTACACAAAGTGGAAAACACTGGCAGATCAAAGGGAAAGTTACAGAAAAGGTAATCGAAAACCATCTGAAGGGAAAACAACCATATGGATTCTACCCACTTATTGGTGAAAAAACTTCTGTTGCAGTTGCAGACTTTGATAATCTCGATCCAAGACCACCTATCGAGTTCATTAAAAAAGCGGAACACTATGGATTATTTGCATATCTGGAAAAAAGCAAATCAAAAGGATATCATGTTTGGTTGTTCTTTCCTAAGGATGGAGTAAATGCTAAAAAAGTAAGGCAAGTTATAAAATTTATTCTAAAAGAAATTAATTCAATAAATACAGAAGTTTTTCCAAAACAAGATTCAATCACAGATAGCGGATCATTTGGAAATTTTATTAATGCACCATTATTTGGAAAACAAATTTCAAAGAATAAAACATTTTTTATTGAACCAAACTATTCCTTAAAACCTTTCCAAGATCAATGGGAATTTCTAAACTCAATCAAAATAAACACAGAACAATTATTAGACTCAATAATATCTAACAATGATATAAAAGAAGAGAGTAAAGCAAAAGGATCAGTTAAAAGTAAATATGTAAATTCAAAATTCGGATTACCAATTTGTGCGAAGAAAATATTACGAGATGGAGTTACATATGATCAAAGAATCGCTTGTTTCAGATTGGCAATAAACCTCAAAAGAATAGGAACTTCAAAGGAACAAATAATAGAAATACTAAATTCATGGAAGCAAAGAAATAAACCAATAAATGGAAAAAGAATAATCACAAAGAAAGAAATAATAGAACAAGTCAAATGGGCATTTTCAAAAGATTACAAAGGTTATGGATGTGAAGTACCAATAATAAAATGTTTCTGCGATTCAAAATGCAAAATAAATAAATGATAAAATTTAATTACATGTAAAATAATTTTGAAAATCAATAACTTAAATTGAAAATGGAAAATAAATTTGTTTTAATAGAAATCGATCAACTTTATGCTATCATAAAACAAGCAATTTTAGAAGTAATCAAGAAAAAAGATAATGAAGACCAGCAAAAAGAGATACTGAATTTTAAAGAAACATGCGAATTTTTAGGAATCCATCCATCAACATTGAACAAATGGAAAGCTCAAAACAAAATACCATATAAACGATTAGGGAAGAGAATTTTCTTTTGTAGAAAGGAAATAATAGATACCTTAAAAAAATCTAATTATCAAAAATTTTGAAGTAAAAAATTTATTTAACTTAGTGGCAATTTTTTTGGATAATACCTAAGTATTTTATCAAATTCACAAAAAATATTATAATACTTCAAGTGCTTCTCATAAAAATGCTAAACTCAACCAACAACTTTTTTTTACAATATATTATTAAGCATGACCAACTATTATAAATTTTGATAATTTCTTTTTGAAAAAAGATCTGGATTTATATTATACTTATATACTTATAATGAGTGATAATTAATACTTTATAACTTATTTAAAATTATAATTAAAAATATTTAAAAATAATTTGATTAAATAACTAATTTTTTGTATAATTCAATCGGATAAGATTTCTAGAACCGTATAGAGATTCATACTCCAGATCCTTTTACACTAGTACATTGTCTTTACCACAAACCACCTTATCCAAAGTTACATATCTTAATTTTGTGGGAGTAGTACTTAAATGAAAGCTCTGAGTGGAATTACATTTACAAGTTTAATACTTACCCTCATTATTGTATATCTATTACAACCACTTAATGCAGGTGCTGTTGCAGTTGTATTTTTAATCACCTTAAGTTTTGTAACTCTTTTTTTTAAAGCTCTACATTTATTATTTAAATTCAAATCAACTGGGAATAAAAATGTCAATAAAAAATAGACTGATCGTTTTGCAATTTTTTATCCTTTTTCTTTATAGTTGTGGGGGATCGGTTTACTTGCCAGTTAGAGATTTTCTAAAATCAGATGAAGATCCTCAAGAAGGGTTTGGCGCTTATGGATACCTTTTATTTACACATCGTCCTATTGATTCTGAAAAAGAAAGATACTCCATAATCTGTAATTCATTCTTTTCAGAGATCATTGATATGAATGAATATTCTGAATATGACATCTCAAAATTTATGGTGACATTCTGGTTGATAAAAGATTCAAAAGATTTAACATCGAAAAATAATAATTGTGAAGAATATATTAGTAATTATGATTTTGCTAGAGCACAAGTAATTGCATCTAGTATTAATAGAAATAGTGTTGAAGGTCCTATCTTGGTTGCTTGGACATTACCTTTTTTATTGAACAATAATAAATCAGCACAACTAATTCTTGATATGTCAAATTTCTCCAATGAAGATATTTCTAGAGCATTTAGAATATGGAAAGATAGAATAACTCAAAATCCTGAAGTCTGGAATGACGGATTTGTAATGCAAATAATAGTAGAGGAATTTAGGAGTTTAATTCAAAAATATGGTCAAACATTTATTAATATTTTTAATTGAGGACAAAAGTTGCTTACACCTTTTTCTAAATCTATTTTATTAGAATTTAACGAAATTAAAATATTTTACGGAGTCACAATGAAATTTGAGACTAAAAAATACCAGAAAAATATGATTACCTCGCTCCAGATAATTCCGAAATAAGATTATTACCAAACGTTAAAGGTGGGGGTTTATGTCATTGCACACTTCCCTCTGGAAATATGATCAAGTTATTAATATATTATAACTTGGACATTGGCTAATAATAATATTCTTACAAATTACTACTACCTAAAACATTCTGCAGTAGTATAAAAAGATTTGTGTAAATGGTTAATAAAGAAGTTTAATTAAATGCCACTCTACTCAGCGGGATAAACTCCGCGAAACAGCACTTAATTGATTGAAAATTATTACTAATTTATTATCATAATCCGAAAGGAGATTACACAATGGAACCTGCCTACCGCAGACAGGCTCACCGAAAAAATGATCGAGCGACTTAAAGATGATCTGTCTAAAACCAAAACTTATGATGATCTGATGTGCAAAGATGGAGTAATAAAAAAACTTATTGCACAGTCTTTAGAACAAATGTTAGAAAGTGAATTAACCGAACACTTAGTTTATAAAAAATATTCACCAACTGGTAAAAACAACGGTAATTACAGAAATGGCAAAATTCATAAATCTCTCAAAAACGATCCGTTAGCTAACGGATGGTGAAATTGAGATTTCTGTTCCAAGAGATCGCAATGGTGAATTTGATCCAATAATTGTTAAAAAGTATGAGAAAACAATTGGACCAATTGAAAATAAAATTATTTCCATGTATGAATAAGGAATGACAACTCGAGATATACAATCACATATAATTGAGCTTTATGGAATCGATATTAGTCCTACTTTGGTTTCAAATATTACTGATAAAATTGTTGTGCTCGCAGAACAATGGCAGAGCAGACCACTTGAGAAAATTTACCCTATTGTTTTCTTTGATGCAATTCATTACAAAGTAAGAGATGAATCAAAGAAAGTAATATCAAAGGCAGCATACACTTGTTTAGCAGTTGATATTGAAGGACATTAGGATTTACTTGGTTTATGGGTTGGAGAAGCAGAAGGAGCTAACTTCTGGTGAAGTGTTTTAACAGAACTTAAGAATCGTGGGGTTGAAGATATTTTCATTGCTTCGATTGACGGCTTGAAAGGTTTTCCCGAAGCCATAAATTCTGTTTTCCCAAAAGCTGAAATCCAGTTATGTGTTATTCACCAAACCTGCTTGCAGCAGGCAAGTAAGAAATACTCTAAAGTATGTTGCATCTAAAGATCAAAAACATTTTATGTTAGAACTTAAAGAAGTTTACAAAGCTCCAACTGAAGAAGCTGCTTTGTTAAATCTTGATATCTTAGAAAATAATTGGGCTAACAAATACTCCCTTGTTATTAGGTCTTGGAAAAACAACCAGAATAATATATCTACTTTTTTCAAATATCCACAAGAAATTGAAACTGTAATTTATACTACAAATGCGGTTGTAACTGTGCACCGGCAGTTCAGAAAAGTAACAAAAAATAGAGCTCTTTTTCCAAATGTCGATGCTCTTAAAAAAATGTTATACTTAGCTTATAGAGATTTATCTAAAAAATGGACACTACCCATCCAAAACTGGACTCTTATTCTTTCTAATTTTTCTGATTATTTTAAGGAAAGATTTGATGAGTATTAGTAACTTAAAATCCCATTTACACAAATTATTTTACAAATTCAAAAAATCAAAACTCAGTATTACTACTGATTTTATTTAAAATTAATTTATTTATTTTCATTTCCATAGACGATAAGATAAATATCCTTATTCTAATTAACACCATATATTTAATTGTTTTGAACAACAATAATGTAATTTACATGGCGAAGCTACAAGTTATAATGAGATTGTAAGTTAATAAATATTAAAAAGTTAAATCAATCTTAAACGTAAGTCTAAAATAGAAGCAAAGTTAAGGAAATAGTACAGAGACAAATATTGACATTTTTATTTCAAAAAAAAATGAGGTAATACAATGAAAATTAACTATGGTAGTTCAAAGGGACTCGGAGAGATTGTTTTAAGTTTTGATGATGGACCTCATCCTATCAATACACCAAAACTTCTAAATTTATTAAAAAGGAAAATATCAAAGCCTTATTTTTTATTGTGGGACAAAATATTGAATCTGGTAAAAATTTTGATATAGTAAAAAGAGCTTTTGATGAAGGACATGTAATTGGGAATCATACTTATTCGCATAAAAATTTAAAAAAGTTATCTGACATGGAAATAAAATCAGAAATCTTAAGAGCAGAAGAATTAGTTGGAAATTATTTAACAATTCCCAAATTAATTAGACCACCATACGGTGCGGCTGACATGCGTGTAAATAAAATTATTCATGAACTCGGATATTTTAGTGTACTATGGAATATTGATACTCTTGATTGGAAAAATAGAAGTATAAATTGGGTTAATGATGCAATCAATCAAGTTAAGCTACGAGAAGATAGTATAATTTTAATGCATGATATACATAAAACCACTGTTGATAATGTTTCAAATTTAATTGCAAAAATTAGAGATCAAGAAAAGCAATTTAATTTTATTGCTTATGTATAAAGCATGTAAAATAAACTTATACGATTGTTTTTTTTTGTATGAATTACACATAGTACTCTATTATATATGGCATTAAGAATAAATTAAATAGCACGTTATTTGCAATACCTTTATGCCTATTTTTTAAATTAATAAATAAATCGGCACACAAATTTTATGAATGTTACAAAATTTGTTCAATCATGGTTACCACATGATGAAATATTATTACCATTTTATAAAGGAGTTTTTGAATTTATAGATAAACATTTAAACTATAAGTATTTAGAGGATAACGAGAATATTAAATCAAAAATAATTTCGGATCCTTTACTTGGTTATATCCATTTGACAGCTATTGAAGTTGCTATAATGGATACGCCACTTTTTCAAAGGTTAAGATACATCAAACAATTAGGTCTAGCATATCTTATCTTTCCATCTTTGGGCTATTCAAGATTTGAACATTCTTTAGGTGTTTTAGGAAGGTTAAATCAAATATTAAATAAGCTTAAAGAAAATAATTACAGAGTATATGAAGATGATACAATTGATAAAATTATTAAAAAATACGAAACATCAATCAGATTGGCTGCTTTATTACATGATTTAGGACATACTTTATTTAGTCATTGCAGTGAAAGAATTGTTAATAATTTGTCTCCAGATGAGAATTATCCAAATTCTAAAAAAATTAGCGAAATATTTACTGCTCATTTTCAAAAAGAAAAATTAATTCCATTCGCTGAATTATTTGCGATAGTCCTCATTGGGAGTAATAACTTTTTGGATTTTTTAACAAAAACTCAACTATATACACATAAACAGTTAAAACAGATTTTAGAATGGAGCGGTAGATTTATCCTTGGTCTACCGATTATTGAAGATAGTAGTAGTGTGTTTTTATCACAATTATTAAGTAGTGGGCTTGACGTTGATAAAATTGATTATATGACAAGAGAGCAGCACTATTCCGGCATTCGTTTAGAAATTGATTTGGATAGAATATTAAGTAAGATTCAGGTTTATGAACTAGAATCAAATGAAATTCCAAAACAACTTGAGTATTTAAATTCTCTTTATGAAGAAAACTCAAAATATAAAATTTTAGGATTTTCAAAAGGTGGACAATTTGCATTTGAAGAATTTTGTATAGCAAGACTAGCATTACATGTAAAAATTTATTTGCACCAAAAAGTCAGAGCTGCAGAATGTCAATTAGAGAGTTATTTAAATCAACTTACAAAAATTGATAATTTTAAATTAGCACATAATTGGCTTTTACTGCCTGAATCGTTAGTAAGATTTCCACAACTAATTGATTCAGTAATTAGTATTGAACCTGACTTATTTGCTGATCATCAAATTAGTAATATTGATCTTTCAGGTTTTAACAAAATTACAAATAGAGAATTACTATTAAGAGCATATGCTTTTGGTCCACTTAATAATTTTTCAGAAGGGTATGCTGATATAAATATCTCAAATATTTCTAAACCAGAAATTGATAACTTTTTCAACCAATTCAATACACATGAACTACTTGAAAAAATAAAAATTGAATGTATTGAAATATTTCGTTCATTAAATTTTGAAAATAATTTTGAATTAATAAATACCATAATAATTGATTTGCCGAGACTAATTAATATTCAGCAAGGGCAAGAATCAATTTATTTTGAAAATCCACCTTTAATGCCAATAAGATGGACCATTCCCATTGATAAAATTGTTGTTTATTTCCAAGAAAATAGAGCACTAGCTTATGTATTTTCCCCAAAAGAAATTGCGCATATTGTAGCAATTGCTTCAGAAAAAATTATCTTTAATTCAATTAATAAAGTTTTTAATCAAGAAAATATTATATCTAACCGCATTTTTAAACAGACCAAAGAAATTAAAAATGAACTAACAGATAAAGAGTATTATAAAAAATATCCCCAATTAAAGGGGGTTTCCGATTATCTTCAAAAGGCAGATGCATCCACCAAAATTAAGCAAATATATGAAAACCTAGCGAGTTTTAAGTCGTTAAATGATGAACGTATTACACTTAATAGAATTTTAACTTTTGTAAATCAATTTCCACAAGAATTACAAAGAGCATGCTTGGATTTTTTACAACATCTTAAAGTTTATAATGAAAGTTTATTAAAAATTGAATTAGATAAAGTTCTTGAAAAAATTGGTTCTGGTAAAAAAATTGGATTTGCATTTTTAGGAGGTGTTGCTGATAGTGGAAATAGGTTAGTATATCATCTTCGGGAAAGCATTGAAAGTTACAGTCTGGATGAGCCTAGTAAAATTGATGATGCATTGATAAATAACTCTGATTGTCTATTAATATTTGATGATAACGTAAATTCTGGATTACAACTAATTAATATTATTGGTGAACTTTTAAATGAAAAGGACAAAATAGATATTGAATTAATATTAAATGAGGCACATATAAACCCACTTACAACTGAAAGAGCAAAAAAGAGAATAAAAGAAATGGATATTTATTTTGTATATATAGTTGGCAAAAATAAAAGCGATAAACAAATAAAAAAACATTTAAATAAATTTTTCGGTTTCGATGAAGATAAAATACATTTTTCGATAAATACGATTTTAAAAGATGAGGATAGATTGTTTACTGGATCAAATTCTGATTTCAATCACGAAAAGAAAAAGGAATTACGTGTCTATTTGGAAGAAATAGGAGAAAAACTTCTTAGAAATGAAGGGAAAAATAAAGATAAAATCGATCGATGTAAATTAGGTTATTCTGCTGCGGAAGCTATGGTATTATTCCCATATAATGTCCCAACTATGACAATAACTGCTCTTTGGTGCAAAGGAAATTTGGATGAAGATATTCCTTGGTTTCCACTTGCCGAAAGAAGAAGAAGAAGCAAAAACGGAAAATATATTGGGGAGGATTAAAAAGTATAAATTACTAATTGATCTTTTCGTCATTCTTAATGCAAAGATTTGTAAAATCAACATAGTATTGCATAAGTTTTGTCTCAACAAATTCAATATAAATTGGTAGAAGTAAATTACAATTAAATAAAAAAGTAAGTTACAGTTTTTTGCTAAAGTAGATTTCCAAATTCGTGAGGACGGAATGATAAATTGTTAAGGTAATATTAACAAAAGTTATTTTGTAAATTTTAAGTGCTAGGCAGCAAGTTATGACAAAGGCATCCCTTTAGGATGTATCAATCCGTTATGTTACATTAGATACTTGGAGTAAATATGGATTCAATAAAATCCTTTAAAAAAAAATATGTTAAAGCTTTGAGAGATGATAATGCGGCAATTTTTGCTGGTGCTGGATTATCAATGCCTTCAGGTTATGTAAATTGGAAAGAATTACTTAGGGAAATCACAGAAGAGTTAGGACTGGATATTGAAAAGGAAAATGATTTAGTTGCTATTGCTCAATATCATAGGAACGAAAAAGGTAATCGTGCAAATTTAAATCAAGAAATTATATCGAAGTTTACGAAAGAATTTGAATTATCAAAAAATCATGAAATATTAGCAAGGTTGCCAATTAAATATTATTGGACAACTAACTATGATAAAATTATTGAAAAAGCTTTAACAAATTCAAATAAAAGGATTGATGTAAAAATCACAAAAGATAATCTATCCATAAATGTACCCAAACGTGATGTAATAATTTATAAAATGCACGGAGATGTCGAGCATCCAACAGAAGCTGTTATCACGAAAGATGATTATGAATCTTACAATTTGACCAGACAACTATTTACAACTACATTACAAGGTGATTTAATATCGAAAACATTTTTATTTATTGGATTTAGTTTTGACGACCCCAATTTGGATTATATTTTAAGTAGAATAAGAATTTTATTAGGTGAAAGCGCTAGAGAGCATTATGCAATTTTTAGAAAATTGAAAGAAATTGATTTCATAGACAAAGAAAAATACTTATATGCAATGACAAAACAAAAATTAAAAATTGATGATTTAAAGCGTTATTCAATTTCAGCTGTTTTAGTGGATGAATTTGAAGAGATTGAAGATATTTTAATAGACATAGAAAAACTATTTAATCTTAATAAGGTCTTTATTTCTGGAAGTGCTGTAAAATATGGCTCATGGTCGGAAATAAAAGCTAATACATTTATGCATGACTTATCAAAATCGCTTGTTGAAAAAGATTACAAAATTGTTTCTGGTTTTGGTATTGGTGTTGGGGGAACAATAATAAATGGAGCACTTGAAGCAATTTTTGAATCAAAATACAAAAATTCTAGTAATTATTTAGAACTTCGACCCTTTCCACAATTTAAATCTGGAAAAATTACTCTACACGAATTGTGGGAAAAATATAGACATGATATGATTTCAAAAAGTGGGATAGCAATTTTTCTATTTGGCAATAAATTTAACAAGAAAAAAGTTATTCAAGCAAAGGGTGTATACCGTGAATATCAAATTGCTAAAGAACTCGACTTATCTATCATACCAATAGGTTCAACAGGTTATACTGCCAAGAAAATATTTTATGAAATTAGTAAAAACATTGATAAATATGATTATTTAAAGGATTACCTAGATGTTTTAAAAAACTCAAAAGATTCTAATTTAATAATTAAAACTGTTCTAAAAATAATTACAAATATTTCGAAGGATTATCTTAATTAATAGGAGGAAAAAATGGCTCGAAAAGTTTTTTTTAGTTTTCACTATAAACCAGATAACTGGCGTACCTCACAAGTTAGAAACATTGGTGCAATTGAAGGAAACAAACCTGCTTCAGACAACAAATGGGAGGAAGTCACAGATGGTGGTGACGAAGCTATTCAGAAATGGATTGATGATAATATGTACGGTAGAAAATGTACAATTGTTTTAATAGGGGAAAATACGGCAGGGCGAAAATGGATAAATTATGAAATTAAGAAAGCTTGGAAAGATGGAAAAGGTGTTCTAGGAATTCATATTCACAATTTAAAGAACTCTTTGGGTGAACAAGCTAAAAAAGGAAATAATCCTTTTATTGGAATTTCGATAGACGGAACAACTCTAAGTGACAAGATAAAAGTTTATGATCCGCCTTACTCAACTAGTACATACGTCTATGACAATATAAAGGAAAATATTTCAGATTGGATTGAAAAAGCAATTGAAATTCGAAATAAATATTAAAGCGACAAAACTAAAAAAACTACATGTCCACTGCAATACAACCTAAATTAAAACAAGATCATCATTCCATATTACTATGGTTAAAAATTACATTTAGGTCAAATTAGAAAAGAGGATTATTTTATACTAAATCCAAATAGTAACCTTTTAAAACTATTTTTTAATTGTGTGAGTTCTTTTCTATATACATATTAAAGTAAATTAAAATAGTAGGAGATTAAATGACAAAAATTAAAGATTATTTTGGAATAGAAATACTACCAGAACCTAAAAGCCCTTCAATTAATTTTAATGCTTTAGAAACAAATGTTAGCAATTATGTTAAACAACTAAACAACTACGACGCTGAAAAGTTTAAAGTATATTTATATACAATTGCATTCAGTTTTCCTGCGGATAATAGGGCTGAGTCTATGACTAAACTTAAAAATGTTATGTGTCGTCTTAGAATACCAAAATATGAATATGATAAAAAAAGGATGATGATTTGGAATCCTTATATTCCAAAGGAGATAGCTCTAGTTAAACATACCGATGAAGATAAATACCAACCCTATAATCCATCTGAAATTAAAATTATTCCAAGTGTTAAAAGAATAGTATATCAGTTTTCTCAAAATTCACTTTCTAACATAAGATCATTTTTGCACACAATTGTACTTTCTGTCCATAATGATGTACCTGAAAAAAATCGTAAATTTAGAGTTGTTCTTACCTGCATTCCTACAATAGACTTTAAGAAGACTTTATTGAATAATTACAACCTCTCCGGGGCAACTTTAAAAGAACTAAATGACGAAGGTATTAAATCAAGCCATGAAATTAATCTTATTGAAGAACAACAAATTAATATATTCGGAGATGATTCAAGTTTATCTTTACCTACTTTTCATTCATTCTTGGCTTATCCCTCAAGTGATGAAACAGATGCTATAATATTTCAAGAAAGATTAGAAGAATTTGGAATAAATATATGGATCGATAAAAAACATATGATACCTGGATCTAATGTTTTAGACGAATTATCAAAAAGAGTGATAACTTGTAACTCAGTATTAATTGCAATTGGAAAATCAGGAATTGGTCCTTGGGAAAAAAAAGAGTTGGAGATTGCTATTCATGATGCTGTGAAAAAAGAGAAAACAATAATTCCTGTATTTTTACCAAAAGCACCTAAAGATGTAAAAATTCCACCTTACCTAAATAATTATTTATGGGTTGATTTTAGAAAGGGCTTTAAAACTGAAGAACTAAAAAGAATAGCAACAAGTGTAAAAAATAAAAGAGTTTTATAACTACAATAAAGACTATACATCGTTAAAGACGGCCAAATTAATTCACTCAGTTATAGTTAGGTTGTTTGCACAATGTTTTCATAGAAAAATAATAACTGTACTACCACAGAGGTAAATAATTATGATAAATTTAATCAAAATTATTTTAGAATATCGATTCATAAGCACAATCTTTTAACTCACTTTATTATCCTAAAAAGTTAAGAAATCAATCATATGAAAAATTTAAAATTGCTCATTTACATGAACAAGGGCAAGACATGATTATTGTCCCACTTAAATCTTCATTTGGACAACTTTCACAACACGAACAAAATGAAAACTTAAATGCACTACAATTATGTGCTTCAGAGGCTGGTTTAAGAGGTATTGTTTGTTTAGTTTGGAATATAGGGAGTGTGTTTAATTTTATGGCACCAGATGAGTGGTGTCCATTTTTCAATAGTATTGATATTCAGTTCGTTATGATGAATATTAATAGAGAACTTACCTGCACAAATGGATAATCTTTAACAAATAATGAAATGTTTTATGTTTCTTCATTTAATGCGATGTTCTTCAAAATATACTTTAGTATATAGTTATTATTTATTGTTTATTTATAAATTTTCAAATTTGATTGATATTATTAAACTTCCCCTCATATGTGGATACGAAGAATAAATTAGTAAATTGATTGTCAAAAAATATAATTAATTATCGTACACATGCAATGTAAACGAAAAAACTTTCAAGGTGTTTTACAATTCAGTTTTAACAAAGATATTACAAGTTAGCCTTCAATTAAATTTGATTCTAAAAATGTTTTCTTAAACTTAAAAATAAAAATATAAGTACAGTAATTTGTTTATTGCATATGAAGTATATTTTACAGGATTTATGAACTTGTAGCTAGTTTTAATAGTAGTTTCCAATTAAAGCTATTCAAATTCTTTTATAATAATTTGGAAGTAAAGGAACAGAAAATCATGCTCCCTTCAAATTCAGAAGAATGTGAAAAAATTTATACAATCCTTTCCGGAGATTTCAAAAATTATAGCAATCAAATAAAAAGCGTGTTAAAATCTCTAAGAAGTTCGGCAAGTCATTTAGCTGTTTATAGAGATTTGGTGATGAGTTAAATTTATGAAATTGATGCTGGGGTATTCTTATTATCAGGCATTATGGTTTATCTTAAACTTCAATTAATGTTCGGAAATAACGGAAAGAATAAATAATTCAAAAAAAATAGTTGTGAAAAATCATTTATCCATAATTGATATTAATGACAAAAGAATAATCAAGAGTTCTTCCGAATTAGCAAGCCTTTTACACTATTTAAAAAATGAACAAAAATTACTTGGACTTACATTTGATAACAACACTTTAAAACTAATTGATTATGATGAATTATTTAGTCCAAACAGATTTGAAGATTTTAATTTCAACACTACAATAGTACTTGATAGAAATCTATTAATTGCAGCGAGGAATATTTTTAATAATAGGTGTGCTCAAGATAATGTCGACAGATTCTTTCTCATGGTTTTATCTTATGCGATGTTTACAAATTCACTCATTGATTATAACATTTCACTATATGAGGGGGGTAATAATAAATTTATTTCTGCAATTGATGATCTTAAAAAAATTAGAGTCTTAGATAATTTATCTCTTGATATTATATTAAAATTATTATTTGGGGAAATAAAGAAAATACCCGTAAATGAATTTAAGAAAGCGAAACAAAAAACAAAGCAAATATCAGAATTTTTGCGAAAAGAAAATTATAATAAGCAATTAAGATTATACAAACAAACCTATCCTTATTTTTTAAAAGCTGCATCCTTACTCAGAGATAGAAATCTAAGCATTCAAGTTAGAATAAAACGATTCCGGACGTGGATTTATGATGAATATATCTCAATGAACATACCAATCATTATTGTTATGCATTCGATTCTTAATGAAGAAAATATCATGAAAAGTATATTTATTAATAATAAGGAGAAGTTGCTTAAAAATTTACGAAATGCAACATGGGACACAACAATTTTATCATACATGCGAGAACAATGCACCAAAAATCATGGACACTTTTTTATAATGGCAACATATGATGTAAAATTAGTTGAAATGATGAAATACTGCTTTGTAGCTGATGAAGAAATTGATAATGTCTTTAATGAAAATAAAATCGAGATAAAAAAAATTATTGAACAGAACAATAAAATTTTAAAATCAAAAAATAGAAAAAATGATGTTGAAGAGAGACTAAATAAATTAGATATAATTACTGAAGAATTAGAAAATGAACTTTTAAACCATATTTATGAGGCTCAAATGAAATCATTTGAAGATTTATTTATTGAAGCAATTCATAATTTAAAATTAGTATCCATTAAAATGAATTCTAACGAAAAAGGAATTATTCAACGAATTTGTGTTCCATTTGATTTTGGACCAAGTAAAAGATATAAAGACGGAATAAATAGATATCATGTACTTGACTTAAATAGTCCTGATGGTAAACATAATCTTGCAATATTACCAACTCAATTAATAGATCTGGAAATATTAGATGAAAGTTTTGAACCCGGTGATTATGTTACATGGAAAACGAATTGGATAGTTCCAAGGGATTGGGGTAAATATTCATGAAATATGTGAAATTTGAAATAGAAGGTTTACGTAGAATTAAAAAAGCCAATTTTATTTTCAGTGAAGCGACTTTTTTAATGGTGAAAATAATGTTGGTAAATCAATTGTATTTTGAGCTTTGGAAAAATAATTTACAGTTGATGCAAGATGCAAAATAGAAGATTTCTTTATACAAGAAAATGGGGAACAAGCTTGTTAATTTCACTATATGTCATATGTATTTGTATTTCTTGATGACATTATATTCTTAATATTAAATGAAATTGCTTGATAAAAAATGAAATACACCAATAACAAAAATAAAAAGAAATGGCAAAAGAAATTCATAGATGAAGTACTTAATCAAAATGTGAATACTGATTTCACAAAATCACTCTTAAATGATACAAATAAACTGAATGAAAAATCAAATTATATTCCTAAAAGTCTTTGTAAATATTATTGTCCTACATCAGAAAATATTTTAGATATACAGAAAAAATGCCTTTGGCTTTCAAATCCATATTATTTTAATGATCCTTTTGATTGTAAAACCGGTTATGATAGTATTGCTTATGAAAAGAATATAATTTTAGAATTTTTTAAAGAAAATGGACTTATTGATAAAACTAAAATTAAAGATGGATTTACAGAAGTTGAAAAGAATAGGATTTTAAACTCGAAAATTGTTGATTATGATTATTTGTGGACAAATTACGAAAATTATGATAGTGTAATTTATAAAATCCTAAATGAAAAGAATTATGATTTTAGGCGTAAGATTCATTCATTAATTAGAAAGTTGAAATTAGATATCGAAAATAAAATGAATCTACTTAGAAAATCAGAAATCAGAGTAGCATGCTTTTCAGAATTTAATCGATTAGAAAATTTTAAAAAAAATCTTCAAATGTGGTCTCATTATGCTGATAACCATAAGGGATTTTGTATTGAATATGATCTAACCCCTCTAAAAGAATTTACTTCATTTACAAAATCTGAGTCAGATTATTATTTAAATAAAAATGAATATATTGATGAGAAATTGAAAGCTGCCATTATAGCCGGATTGTTTCCAATAATTTATACATCAAATAGAGTAAACGTTCATGTTACAAAACTTAAAAAATTAAAAATAGATGATAATGGGAAATTGATAAACAATATTGATTTAAATAAGATATTGTTAAAAACCTTTATCATAAAATCAACAAATTGGAGTTATGAAAAGGAATGGAGGATAATAATTGATGAAGAAATTGCCGATCATTTTGATAATAAAATTCCCTTTCCATATATACATAGAATTTATCTTGGATGTAAAATGGATCGCTATACAGCAGATATGATATTTGAAATTGGGAAAGAGTTAAATATTGAAACTATACAACTTAAAATGGATGGGAAAAGATTTTTATTAGGAGAAGAAAGCTCATATTTACGAGAATGGGAAAAAGAAGAAAAAAAGAGGAGCAATCCTTTTAAACAATATTAAATATTACAACAACAAAATAAAAAGCGTATTACAATCTCTAAAAAGTTCTGCAAGTCACTTAGCTGTTTATAGAGATTTGGTGATGAGTTAAAATTCAAATCAAATTAAAATTGGAGGTGTTATGAATTCACTAATATGTGATGCTATACGCAATAAAAAATTATTGCAGTATTATTACAATGGAGGAACAAGGGTAGTAGAACCTCATTGTCATGGAGTAACTACTGCTGCGAATGAAGGTCTGCGTGCTTTTCAAGTAAGTGGTTATTCAGAATCCGGTAAATTAGGCTGGAAAATGTTTGATTTAGGAAATGCCAATAATATTACAAAATTAGATGAAACATTTGATGGACCAAGACCTGGTTATAGGAAAGGCGATAAGGGGATGTCTCATATTTATAGTGAACTTTAATTTATATAAATAATAATAAATATTTATTGGTTTAAAAAAAGAGGTTAAATTATGGAACGAAAACACGTGAATTCATCTAATTTAAAATCAGTCGGCTATGATAATAGTTCAAATATTTTGCAAATTGAATTTTTAAATGGCGGTCTATATGAATACTATAATGTACCGGAAAGTAAATATAATGGGCTAATGAATGCAACATCTCATGGTCAATATTTTGATCAACATATCAAAAAAGGCGGATATAGATTTAGGAAACTAAGATGAAAATTCGCAAAGTTGAGATTAGTAATTGGAGATCTATAAAACATGTAGATATTGAATTTCAAGACCTAATGATTTTTATAGGTCAGAATAATCATGGTAAATCAAATATCCTGACTGCCTTATTATTGTTTTTTGGTCAAATTCAAGCAAATGACATGGATTTCCATAGAGTGGAAAACGAATTATTCGTTGAAATCACTTTTGGAGAACTTAATGAAAGTGAAAAATCAACATTCACAAAATATGTTACTTCTCAAAATACAATTCGTGTTAGAAAGACTATTTCTAAGGAAGGAAGAAACGAATATAATGGTTACATTGAACAACCAAATGTAGAATGGTTAAAGGAAGAAAACATTACAAAATTCACTAAAAGAGAAATTGCCTCTACACTTCCTTTATATAATTTATTGCCAAAGGCTGGAAAGATTACACAAGAAGATTTTAAACAAGGTCAATTAGAATATATAAAAATAAATAATTCCAAGTTGAAGTTTAAGTATTCAATTGAATCTACACCATTTTTAGGTTTTAAGAATGTTGCAAAAGGTATTTTTGGTGAAGTCTTTTTTATACCATCAGTTAAAAATGCTAAAGAAGAATTATCAACTAGAGAAAATTCAGTTTTTGGTCAGTTATACTCTAGAGTTATTACAAGAATGTCTATTGAAAACAAAGAATATATTGATGCGAAAAATAAAATAACTCAGTTAGCTGGTGTTTTAAATAAGTTAACTGAGGATGGAAAACCCAACAAACAGAGACCCGAAGAACTCTCTAAATTGGAAGAATTATTAGATTTAGAATTAAAACGTTGGGATACAAAAATTGATGTTGAAATTACGCCACCGAATATAGATGATATATTTAAAGTCGGTGCAGAAATTTGGATTGACGATGGAATACGAACAGATATTGAGAGGAAAGGACATGGACTTCAAAGATACTTGATTTTTGCTTTAATTAAAACTTGGGCAAAAATTATTAGGGAAGATGAGAAGGAAAAAACAATCACTAACAAAGAAACTAGTATAAAAAAATCAAAAAGGAAGGCTTCTAAAACCAATTATTTTATTTTTGAAGAACCAGAATTATACCTGCACCCTCAATCTCAAAGAGAATCATTTTCTGCATTAGTAGAGCTTTCAAAAGAGGAGAATCAAGTGGTACTGTGCACTCATTCAAGTTCATTTATCGATTTAAATTTCCATAGATCGATATGCATTGTAAAAAAAGAAAGTATTGAAGTAGGATCAAAGATTTTACAATGTAGTGAAGATATTTTTTTAAAAAATGAAGACAAAAAACAATTTGATATGATACGTTGGATTAATCCAGAAAGAGGTGAATTATTTTTTGCTAAGAAAGTTATATTGCTCGAAGGATCCACAGAAAAATCTGTAATCCCATTGATTGCAAAAATTCTAAATGAATTTAAATATGATGTAACACTTATTGATTGTGGAGGGAAGGATAGTATTCCAGCATATATTAAATTATTGAATAAATTTTCACTTCCTTATACAGTAGTTTATGATATTGATAATCAACCTGAAAAAACTAAAGAAAGTAAAAGAAACGCTAATGAAAAAAATAAATTAATTGAAAATGCAATTGACAATACGTTTGGGAATTCAGTGAAATTTAAAAATGATATAGAAGACGAATTGGGAATAAAAGATAAACCTAAATCTGATAAACCATATAAAGCAATTAAATATATATTGAGCGATTCTTTTAAGATTAGCAAAAGTTTAAAGAAAAAAATAGAAACTATATATAATTAGATGAAAATATATTTTTAAATAAAAAATTTATTAAAATGAATTTTATAGACATATATTTTGATAGTCCAAAATCATTTGAATTAAGCAATGTTAAAACACTTTCCGGCATTGTTGGTTTATATTTTATTTTCTCAAGTACCATAGAAGTTCAATATCCTTTTACTACTTCAAAATTATTATATATTGGAATGAGCGAAAGGAAAACCAATAGTATTGGAACACGGCTTGATGGCCATTTTAAAGGTACATCTAAAAATGTTGGATTGATGAACTACAGAAAAGTTGAACCTTTGTTATTTACTTATATAAATTTTGATATAATTAAAAGTAATTGGAAACATAGAATAGAAGATTTAGAAAGTTATTTCATTTTGGATTTTGTTGATAAGCATGGAGTTTATCCAATTTGCAATAATAAAACCGGTTTTGAAGTACAAAATTCTATTCTGAAAACTGAATTTAAAATCGATTGGTCATATTTTAAATAAAGGTGTTTATGAGCAAAAAAGTAAAATCCGGTAAAGAAATATTAGATGAATTCTTCAATGATCTTAAAGAAATACAAGGTGTTGATTCAACAGTAGCAAATGCTTTATATGACCTCTATAATGAAGATAAATTTTCAGATGCTAACGTAAAAAATAAACTCCAAGAATTGCGAGATAAAGATGCCAGTAAAGATTAAAAATATTGAGATAAAAGGTTTACGAGGAATCAAAGAAAAACTTACTATCAAATTAGATGGTAAGTCAATATTGTTGTTTGGTGAAAACGGCTCCGGGAAAAGCAGCATTACAGATGTAATTGAATGGTATTATACGGATAAAGTTTCGCATTTAAGTGGTTCTGAGATTGACTTAAAGGAAGCATTAAGAAATTCCAACTTATCAGAAGCTGATGAATCTACTGTGAAAATAAATTATAGTTGGAATGTCTTAGATTGTGAAAAGAAACTATTTTTTAAAAGAAAAAAACTTAGTACTGAATTATCAATTAATTCTGAGGATTACACGAATTACATAAAATCTTCAGAAAGTGAAAACTTAGTGTTAAGATATCATGCGTTAAGAAACTTCATTGATATAACAAGGGGAGAAAAATTAAAATATCTTTCAGATATAATTGGTTACTCAGATGTTACGAAAGTAAAAGAGATTTTAAAAAAAAGCCGTTAATTCGATAAAATCAGAAATTAGAAGTCAGAATTTTGAAAATCAAACTAATACTCAAAAACAGATTTTAATAGATAAGATAAAAGCTACTGTCGGTCGGGAGAAAGATTTATTTGAAAAAATAAATGAGATTATAAAACCTCTGAAGATAGGTATTGAAATAAACTCTTTTGCTGAAATAGATGCAGCTCTTGAAAAAATTAATAAACCTTCCAACAATACTTTTGTTTTAGAAAAAGAATTTCTGGAAAAATGTAAGGAATCACTTAAAAGCATAAAAAATGAAATAACCTTTTATGACGAAGAATATCTTAAATACTATAACGAATTTGAAAAAATTACCAAAGATGTTCAAGGTATAATGCAAACATTTTTATCAGAACTTTTAATTGCCGGTAAAAATGTTATTACTAAAAAGTATCACGAAGAAGAGACTTGTCCTTTGTGTTTGCAATCAAAAAAGCTTGAAGAATTGAAACAAGAAATAGAAGCTAGACTAAAACTAATTGAAGAATCCAGCTACAAGAAATCCAGTTTTGATAATGCACGACAAACTGTAATTAATTTTAGCACTGATAGGATCAGAAGACTCGATACATTGTTATCTGAAAGATTGTTGAGTGGGGAAAGTAATAAAAACATTAAAGATGCTGTTGAATCCATCAAATCAAAAATTGGTGAGTACCAAAAAGCCGGAAAAATAAAGGTTACTTCCGGTGATAATTTAATTGAATGTAACACTTTAAAATTAACCGAAGATGATTTCAAGATTATATCTGAAATTGATAACAGAATATTAGCTATTGATAAATCATTTGAAGAAGATAATTCAACAATTATCTATTCGAATATTACTTCCTCTAAAGACGCATTTTTACAAATCAAAAATATAGAAAAAGCTCAAGAGAAACTCGAAAAGCAAAAAAGTTCATTACAAATTATTTATGACGAATTTATTAAAAAGCAAAAAGAAGAACTTGAGAATTTTATTTTATCTTTTTCATCACCGATTAATGAATTCTATCAGTTTATGAATCCTGGTGAACTTATCCATGAAATTAAAATTGTTATTATTGGCGAAGAAGATGAGTTAAACGGATTAACGATTGAATATGATTTTAACGGTAACTTAACCACTGCACCACAAAAATATTTTAGCGAATCTCATTTGAATTGTTTTGGATTAGCATTCTTTCTAGCTTCAGTAAAAGCATTTAATAATAAAAATCAGTTTATAATATTGGATGATGTAATTTCTAGCTTTGATACAACACACCGTGAAAGATTTGCAAACCTATTATTTGAAAAATTTGCAGACTACCAAATAATATTATTAACACATGAACATGAATGGTTTCAATATGTTAGACAAATAGCGAAAAAAAAGAGTTGGTTAATAAATGAAATAAGGTGGTCAAACGAAAAAGGCACTTATTTAGATCAAGAGCCTAAGGAGTTAAAAGAGCAAATAATTTATAAATTAAATAATGGTATTGTAGATAATCTTGGAAATTCCATCAGAAAATATCTTGAACATTTACTTAAAGAAATTTGTTATAATCTTGAAGTAAAAGTTGGTTTTCGTTATAACGAGGTTAATGAGAAAAGAATGTCTGATGAATTATTGAATGAACTTAAATCTAAAATTTCAAAACATAGTAACGATTTAAAAGATAAAACCGAAATTATAGACAGAGTTGCAAACTCAGCAATTCTGGGTAATTTATCTTCGCATGACAATCCTTTCAACCTATCTCTTGGTGACTTGAAAGCTTTTTGGGCAGATGTAAAAGAATTAGAAAAACTATTTTATTGCGGTAATACTGAATGTGAAAGACCAATTACATTTAATAAATATGATGATGTAAATAAAAAGATTAGATGTAGTTGTGGTAATTTAAATTATCATTGGAGAAGATAGGCAATCTAAATTTGCACAAACTGAATAAGAAATAACCTAACATGAATTTAATGGAAAGCTCATTGTTGAAGATTCCTAAGAAAAAGAAAAAGTAAATATTTTGGATTTGATGTTAAAGGGGGACTGGGAAAGTTTTATAAATATTTGGTTCTGAGTATGAAAATCTTTTACAAGAAATGAATAGAGAATTAGCAGCATAATGGAAAAATATGTAATTTTCATAAATTCAATTTATACTTATTACATAAGTAGTAATAAATGACTTGATAATCTACGATAATAAACATAAATTTGGATATCCACTTGGATTGGGAAATTAAGGATAAAGAGCTGATAAAATTATATGAAACAGGAAAAAGTAAAAAGTTTCGTATTCAAAAATATGTATTAGAAAAATTTTTTATTAGAATACAGCAAATTGAAGCAGCAAATACCATTCATGACTTATGGCAAACTTCTTCTCTAAAATTTAAATATCTTGAATCAGAAAAAATATACTCGATGCGTATTGATGGAAAATACAGGTTAGAAATTGAAGTTGAATGGGAAAATGATGAGAAAACTATCGGTAAGTTTAATATAATTAACTTATCTAATCATTACGAGGATTAACATGGCTAAATTAAAACCATATTTAAATATTGGTCCGGGAAGTTTTATAAAAGAAGAAATGGAAGAAAGGGGTTGGTCGAATGAAGATTTAGCCCAAGTATTAGGTTTAAATCCGAAAACAATTAGTGAATTGTTAAATAACAAACAAAGAATAAATATTAATACAGCTACATTATTAAGTAAGGCGTTTAATCAATCTCCTCAATATTGGTTGAATCTTGAGAATAATTATAGATTGCGGTTAAAGGAAAATGATTTAAAAATTTCAGATGTTGAAATTAAAAGCAAGATCTATGAAAGAATGCCAATAAACGATATGGTTAAAAAAGGTTGGATTAAGAAACCTAAAAATACGGAGGAACTTACATCTATATTTACAAATTTTTGGGATGTATCAACTTTAGATTTCAGTTTTATTGACAATCTGGCATTCCCGAATTGCAGAAAATCTGATGCTTTTGAAAGTTTTAATAAGTATTTTTTACTTGCCTGGACAAAAAAAGCTCAATCTGTTTCTGAAGAAATCTCAGTAAGTAAATACAATAAAAAAGGCTTAAATGAAATTGCTAATGATTTAAGCGCTTATTCAGTTCAAAAAAATGGAGTATCTAAATTTATTGCAGATTTAAATGAAGTTGGTGTTAAATTCTTATGTCTTAGCCATCTTTCAAAAACATATCTGGATGGTGCTGCTTTTATTCACAAGAATAATCCAACTATTGTTTATACAAAAAGATACGATAGACTTGACAATTTTTGGTTTACTATAGCGCATGAAATAGGACATATTTTATTGCATGTAAAAAACAAAAATGATGTTTTTATTGATAATTTGAATGATGAATCTAATTTAGATGTTGAAAAAGAAGCTAATGATTTTGCTGCCAGTATTCTTAAGACAAAATTGATATTAGATTATTTTGAAGATATCAGACATTATATTTCAGCTTATAGAGTTGATGCTGCCACAAGAGAATTAAATCTTAATCCTTCAGTAATTGTTGGTATACTTAAATACTACAAATACCTTACATATAATAGATTAAACGATTATAAAGAAACAATTGCAGATAAAATTCCAAAAAAATATTTTGTCGAGAATTAAATTTAAGTGAGTAATAAAAGTAAATTCCCTCCCTTTTCGATTTTAGTCAAACTTGGTGATGCCAGTGAGAAGTAATAAGGTGTTAAATAAGGCATAAAATACATAAAATTTAGATAGAACTTCCATTTGATGCGAAGGTGAGCTTGGCAAGTTCTATAATTTATTTGGTTCTGAGTATGAAAAATTTTTACAAGAAATAAATAGCGAATTAGCAGCTTAAATATTATTAAGTTTGGGAGATGAAATGGAAATAAATTTAACACAAATAATAATAGCTCTTATTAGCCTTTTTACAATGGGTTTAGTTATTAAAACAGTAATAAAAAAAAATCAAAATAAAGTAAAACAGAAAAATATTCATGCAAAAGGAGATGTTGCTGGTAGAGATATTAAAAAATGAATAAAGTTACTCAAAAAGAAATAAATACTGGCGGTCATGTTGCTGGTAGGGATATAAACATTTTTAACGAAAGTGAAAAAAGAGCTAGTTATTTATGTAAGTTAATGCAGAAATTCAAAAAAGAAAGAGATGATAATATTCTTGTTGATAAGATTATTGACGAATTAATGCATTATAAAGAAGCAGTTGATAGAAATGAAATTATTGGGCTTAATGAAAAACTAAAAAGAGGTAACCGCGAAGATCTACTTGAAGATGCTTTAATTATGAAAGAAAAGTTTGCAAAGAAACTGTTAAAATATGAACTCTTTGAATCTGCGCAAGAAATTTATGCAACTCTTTTAGCACATGTTAATTATAACTTTAAAACTTTTATACTACCCAAAATTCAAGAAAATAAATTAAGTAAAGCTGAAATAAATCAGCTGATTGATTCAAAAGTGATTCAGCCATTATTTGATGAACTTGATGAAAATTATCTTAGAATTTACAAGGATGAAATAAATGGAATGTTATATTTTTTAACAGGTAATTGTCATATAAAATGGGAATGAAATGTTAATTTATAATCCAGTTTTCGATCTTTTTCATTGTACTTTTAGAATGCTACAGATTCTTGAAAAGAAAAAGGATGAAATTCAAATTGAAAAGTTAAGAATTTTTGATTTTTACTTAGCATTCCCAAATGAAATAGGAAGAATTAGATTACCAAAGGATATTGGTCATTTGAGGAGAAATTTAATTGGCACATACAATCCTTATGAAATTATAATTGACAGCACAAAAATTTTTTTGAAAATGAAACCTTATCAATTAAGCGCAATAAATTTTTTAAATTCTTTGAATTTAATCCAATCAGATTCTTTAATGGACAATTTAGTTAAGCGAAATGATAGAAAATTACCAGGAGTGTTAAAAGAGCAAATTGAATTAAGAAATAAAGAGAATGAGTTGGTTATTAATACAATTACACAAGTACTAAATAAAATTTCACTTAATGGTCACGACGGATTAAAAGCACGTACAAAATTGATGGAATACAAATATGATGTATTATAAACCATATCTAAAATTACAACGGTTAGTTGTTATTGGCCAAAATGGACAAATTGGTTTTGATGAGAAATTTATGTCAAAACTAAATATTATTAGAGGAACAAATAGTTCTGGAAAATCCACCATATCTAATTTTATATTCTATGTTTTAGGTGGTGATTTTAATAATTGGACTACAGAAGCTAGCAAAGCAGACTCTGTAATAGCTGAAATTTCTGTAAATGATTCAATTTTTACACTTAGGCGTTTAGTTACCCAAAATTCACAGCAACCGATGTATGTTTATTGGGGAAAATATGAAGATTCTAATTCATCTGAGGGTTGGCAAATATTCCCATATCGTCAAACTGATAACCAGAGAAGTTTTTCGAATATTTTATTTTCAACTTTAAATATGCCTGAACTTAAAAATGACAATGAAAGTAACATTACACTTAATCAAATTTTGAGACTTATTTATATTGATCAAAAAAGTCCAACTTTATCTTTGTTCAAGCATGAAGATTTTGATTCACCATTAACAAGGAAAGCAATAACTGAATTATTATTTGGTATATATGACAATGATTTATATAACGATAGACTTTCTCTAAGAGACTTAAATAGAACTTTTGATGATAAAAAAAAGGAAACGCATGGTATTTTACAAATATATGCTGAACTTGGTAATAAAATAGATATTAATGAAATTGAGATGGATATTCAAAAAGCGGAGGAAGAATTAAAAGATGTTCAGAATAAATTAAAGGAAATAAAAGAAAAAGAACATGTGGTTTTAGATAGTCGAAAAAAATTAGTTTATACTAAGTTAAAATATGAAATTATTAATGAAAAACATGCTTATTCACAAATTCTTGAGGACATTAAAAAATATGAATATGATATTGAAGATTCAAATTATTTTATTGAGTCACTTATTAAGAGAAAAAAGTCTTTGGATGATTCGTCTTTAATAAGAGAAAATCTTGGATATCTTAAAATAACACATTGCCCAAACTGTTTATCTCCATTAGAAGATAGCTCTATTAATGATATTTGTTTTTTATGTAAAAACCCAATTAATAAAAATGAAGAACAATCAACTCTTTCCCGAATGGGAATTGAATTAGAAAATCAAATAAAAGAATCAAAGAAATTACTTGAAGAAAAAAAAGAAAAATTAAAAGGATTGAATTTAAAAACTGCAACGATCATTGAAAATATAAAAAGATATCAAAGAAATATTGATGAAATTCTTGAGGAAGTTAGAAGCACAAGGGACAGTGAAACTGAATCTTTGTATGTTAAAAAAGGTCAATTAGAAGCACAAATCCAATTTCTTGGAAAAGAATTGAACGCATCAAACCAGTTAAAATTACTAAAAGAAGAGTTATTAAAATTAGAAAAAGAAATTAACTTAATAAAAGATAAAATTTTACTCGCAGAAAGAAAACAAAACGAAAGATATGGTAAAAGTCTTGCAACAATTGAAAAATATACATTATTGATCTTGAAAAAAGATCTTGAAAGACAAGATGAATTTAAATATGGTCTAAATGTCGAACTTAGTCCTACAAAAGATACTTTTACACTTGATGGTAAGAATAACTTTTCAGAAAGCTCAAATACTTTATTAAAAAATGCTGTACGTTTCGGAATTTTCTTTGCCTCACTTGAATTAGATTTTTTCAGATATCCCAGATTTATAATTTGTGATAATACCGAAGATAAAGGTATGGAAGAAATAAGAAGTCAGAGGTTTCAAGAAAATATTCTTGAATTATCAAGCAAGTTTGATGTTGAGCATCAAATTATACTAACTACATCAATGATATCATCTGATATGAATAATGACGAATTATGTATTGGAGAAGAATACTCTGTAAATAATAAAACTCTTAAATTTAATGACTAAAACCCTCCCTCCCAACTGGTCTCTGATTAAGCTTGGTGAAATTAGTGCTAAAATTCATTATGATTATACAGCATCTTCAAATATTACAAAAGTTGGTCTTAAACTATTGAGAATTACAGATATCCAAAATGGAAATGTAAATTGGGAAATTGTTCTTTTTTGTGAAATTGAATATGATGAATTGAATAAGTATTTATTAAAAGACAATGATATTGTTTTTGCTCGTACAGGGGCGACTGTTGGGAAGAGTTTTTTAATAAAAGGAAAAATTCCAGCTTCTGTTTTTGCATCATATTTAATTCGAGTTCAATTGAAGGACAATACTTGCTCCAATTATATTTATCTTTTCTTTCAGTCAAATAATTACTGGATTCAAATCAAAAAAGTTCAGCAGGTATTGGTCAACCAAATGTTAATGCAAAAAAACTTGTAATTTGGAAATCCCACTCCCCCCACTTCCAGAGAAAAAAAATTGTTGAGAAAATTGAAAAACTTTTTAGTCAGCCAGAAATCAGAGTTGCTTCACTCAAAAAAGCAATTGAGCGAATAAACTATACCGCCGTAGGTTTAGGTATATAGAGAATCAGTATGCCAAAGGTTAAAAATAAAAAAAAAAGATGTATTACCTGAAGGTGTAAAATAAAACATTTTTTGTTACCGATAATAGAGTTAGTTATTTTTAGAATCAAAACTAAAAAAAATATTATATGTACTATAGAAGAAAAATACTGCTAGCACTTTTGGATGTTTTCGATTCTAATTAGGAAAAATAGATTTACAGAAATTATTATTTTTATTTACTAGAGAGCAACCAGAACCTTCTTTTCATTTTGTGCCTTATAAATACGGTACATTTTCCTTTCAGACAAATGCTGATTTAAACACAATGATTAAGTATAATCAAATTGATGCTAAAAATAAAGCTTGGATTAAAATTGACAAGAAGAATTATCTTAAGGAGATTAAAAATCAAGATAGAATTACAATAATAAATTTGTTTGAAAAATTTAAAAATTATAACACGGATGATTTAATTAAATATACATAGGTAAATTATCCTTATTATGCAATTAAAAGTACAATTGCTGAAGATAGATTGAGTAAAAAAGAAATTGAAAAAGTAAAATCAGTAACTCCTAATTCTAGTATTAAAAAACTTTATACAATTGGGTACGAAGGTTTAACTTCAGAAGAATATTTTAATAAACTGATTGGACTGGATGTAAAAGTTTTATGTGATGTAAGAAATTTTCCGCGAAGTATGAAATATGGATTTTCTAAAAATCAGTTAAAAAATGCATGTGAAAATTTGGGACTAAAATATGTACATCTTCCGGAATTGGGAATTGTATCTGATAAAAGAAAAGAATTGAATACGCAATTAGATTATGATATGCTTTTTGAGGAATATAATAAAACTACATTAAAATCGAATTTGGAAGACCAACAATTTATACTTAATCTTCTGGATAAATATAAACGAGTTGCATTAACTTGTTCTGAAAAAAATACACATCAATGCCATCGAATCCCATTAGCAATGTCGATAAAAGATTTGTCAACGAGTAAACTTTCTGTTCAAAATATATACTGGCAATTAAGAAAATTCTTATTACTGTTAAAACATATCCAACTTTATCAAGAAGATATGATGAATTAGTATTTACTGCAGGTGTTCTTGAAGACGGGACCTGGATAAGATTATATCCGATACCGTTTAGAAAATTAGATTACATATTTCAATATAAAAAATATGATTGGATAGAAATTGATATTATAAAAAATAAAAGTGATTGCAGACCAGAAAGTTTTAGACCAGTTACTGAAGATTCACCAATTAAAATTATTAAAAATATTGGAACCGAAAATAATTGGTTTGAAAGAAAATATTTAGTTCTACAAAATAAAGTATATACTAACCTCACAGAATTGATAAAAGATGCGAAAGATCGTAATAAAGTAGTTTCTCTGGCAACATTTAAACCAACTATAGTACATGATTTTATAATTCAAAAAGATACTAATGATTGGGATACTCAAAAAAAAGAAGCATTATCTCAAATGAATTTATTTGAGAAAAAAAACCAAAATTTTCAAATTGTTAGAAAACTACCATATAAATTTTCTTATAAATTTGAAGATGATTCCGGTAAGATTAGCAAACTAATGATAGAAGATTGGGAGACAGGTGCATTATATTGGAAAATGTTAATTAAATATAAAAATGAAAAAATTGCAAGTGAGAAAGTAAAAGAAAAATACTTCGATGATTTTGCAAAAACAAAAGACCTTCTCTTTTTCTTAGGAACAACAAAATTAAATCAGTTTAGAGCGCCAAATCCATTTATTATTATCGGAACTTTTCATCCAAAGAAAGAAGAAAAAAATTTGTTTGAATGATTGTAATGATTTTATGTGTCTTCTTATTTGAGTATTATTTTTTATACAAATAAGAAATAAAGGTTTCCGAAATATTCAATTTGTCATTGCAGTGCAGACCTACCCGAAGCAGAATGGTAGTACTCTATTAGATTTTCTCTGGATTCCCACTCCTGCTTACCGCAGGCAAGTCCGTGGGAATAACAGTTTGTAAAAAAATTTTCAGAAGTCTCAAATAATTACTTCCTACAAATTATTTAATACAAGTGAACTGACTTTTGGTATAATTTGATTTTTTTTAATCAAATCAGTAGTTCTACTGATTTAATGGCGATTTTTTTGTAGTATATTACTTTTTGAAAGAGAATGGAAATATTTACGAAAGAGAAGAAATAAAAATTAAAAAAAAATCATTGGAGGATTTATGAAATTTCATGTTTACAAAGATAGCAGAGCAGAATGGCGTTGGAACTTAAGAGCTTCAAATGGTAAAATTATTGCAACTTCCGGAGAAGGTTATAATAATAAATTAGATTGTTTGCATGCTATTGATTTAATTAAAAAATATGCACCAACAGCAGTAGTTGTTGAAGATTGATTTAATAATTGCTTTTAGTATTGAATAATGAATTTTATTATCAAGATAGAATTCAGTAAATAAACTATTTTTCAACAAAGGATAACTAAAGGTTAACTGTTAAATGCTACCAACTTTTGTAGGTTTATTTTTGATTGCGTTACTTTTATTTGCCCATTATTCAGTAACCAATAAAAAGAAATCGCTAAAATTGGATATTGATGAGGATTTACCTTTTCCTGCCGCAGGTCAAGGTAGTTCAATTTTTTCATTAACTGCATTGTTCGGTGCATATTTAGCGATCTTATTTGTTGTAGGAATATTAGCGGTTTTAGGACTTGTTGTAGGAACTATTTTAGGACTTTCTTTAATCAGGTACCGATCTATAAAGTATAAAGAAAATTCATTCCAAAAATTTCTTTTTGAACATTTTAATACTAAAGACAAATCGAATGTGATCTTTATTAGTCTCATTGCGATCACACAAATACTTTTTGCAACTTCAGAATTACTATTATTGAAAGGTGTCCTATCAATAGGTTTTCAAATTTCTTCTAACTATGCAGCAGTAATTTCCGTTCTTTTAGGCATGATAGTTTATTTTTATAGTTTAACAGGTGGATACCTAACTGTCTTTCGGACAGATATTGTTCAATTTATTGCAATTATTTCGATGTGTCTTGTAATTATTTTTCACGTTATTGTTTCCCCACCTATGGTTTTTTCTTTCAAATCCTTAAATATTCTTTCATTAAGCTGGTCACTCGGCATAACGAATTCTTTTATTGTTTATATATTTCAAATTTTTTGGGGCTTCATAATGGGATTTTCTTTTATAATAGCTAGCCCTGATACCTGGAAGAGAGTCTTTATTTCAGTAAAAAGTAGACATAAAAATCAATTTCTGATGTTAGTACTTGCGGGTGTATTACCATTTGTTGTACTATTACCATTAAAATTTTATTACGACCCAGGAAATATTCTTAGCGTTGCTAGTCTAAAATTTCTTATATCAACGATAATTAATGAGAATCAGTTATATCTGTCTATTGTACTTGTTGGAGTAATCTCAAGTTTTATGTCATCATTTGACAGTTCACTAATTACTTCAGTTCATTTATTTGCAATCAATGAGACAAAGTCTAGTACTTTATCACAGGTTGAGGATAAAAAAATATTTATAAAATACATGGGAATTAATTTTTTACTCATAAACCTTATGTTCATTGTCATTCCAGGTCTGAGTATTAAAAATTTATATTTCCTTCCCAATTTATTAATCGGAGCATATGCAATTATTGGGGGTTATTTAACTGGGACAAGGGGATTACTTAGCAAACTACCATTAAAAAGCTTACTTGTAGTAATAATTATTGGATTAGTTTCATGGTTTATTTATTTAGTAAGTATTCCTAATATTATAGAATATCCGCAAGTGAATCAAATAGAAACCGTACCTTATGGGATTTTACTTTTTATTATTATTGTCAGTTATTCATTTTTTTTTTCTAAAAAAGATGAAAGTATTAAAAATAGCTGAGAGTATTTTATGTCAATTACACTAGAAACATTAATCAACATAATACAAAGAATTCGGGAGTTAAGTCCTCCTAAAAGATGGTCTTTTTTTTCTTATTTCTTACTACCAATTTTTATTTTTCTTTATTGGATACCTACTACGGGAATATCAAATTTGTTGAGTGCAAATAATGATCAATTAATAGCGTATCCCCTTATTACCACAATTAATAATAATGGTTTAATAAAATCACAAGATGGTATTTTATTCTTAGTTGACAATTTTCAGTCAGAATTTGCTATTCCCACAAATAATGACTCCAATAAGATATGGACTTCATTAAGTAAAGATGCTCTCGATTTAAATAAGAATAAGTTTTTTATTGACAATAATTACCTAAAAGTTTCTTCTAATATTTTAGGTGAAATGAGTCCTTATGCAGTCATTATTAATGGAGTGAGGCCTAATACAGTGGTTTTACCAAGAGAAAAGAAAAATATTGAAGATTTTTACCCTACTTCAGTAGAAAGTAAATCCGTTTTACTATGGATTTTTATAGCTTCCATATTTGGGTTTGGATTATTAATCCCTGCTTCTGAAGTAAATTCTCTCTCTGTATAGAAACGCCGTAGTTAGTATAGAACACAAAAACATAAACCATAAATCGTTTATTGGCACACTAAATAATCTAAGCCCAGGATCATTTGGATATGACCAAGCGCCTATCTTAATTGCGAAATAATCCCAAGGGTATCCAATTAGTATAATTATAAGAGATACGTTTAAAGTTACTTTCAGACATTTAATTGACTTCACTTTAATTATAAGAAACACAAGTGTAAAAATTGTTAATGATATGTTAAATAGAAAATAGTTACTCATTTCTAAATATTTGAATGAGCATATAGCATACGATTGAATGAAGTAAGAACAATATGTATTCTTCTAAAGGTAAATTAAAAAATCTGAAATTTAACGTTTTACCTATAGGAAATGACCAAAGATTTAGATGTATCGCAATTTGATCAATAATAAACCAGAAAATAATCAAAGCAATAAATTTTAAAATTAATTGCTTATTCAAAAACTCTCTGAACTGAATAAAATTCTGTGCAATTATAGCGATTGTAATAAAGATTGCTATTTCAAGAAATATATATGATAGGTTATTATTCATTGAATATTATTAAGAAATAACAGTTAACCTTTAGTTATCCTTTGTTGAGGAAAACTAAGATTCAAGCATAATGAGTTCTTTACGCGGGTGTTTTAATTTTAGGATTTGTTTTTGTTTTGTGTTATTTACTTGAGTATAAATTTGCGTTGTCAGAATGGAACTATGTCCTAACATTGATTGGATATATTTTATATCAACATCTTTTTCGAGTAGCAATGTTGCAAAAGTATGTCTAAACATATGGGGAGTAATTTTTTTTTGAAAAGATGAATTTAATGCAAGGTTGCGAACTATGGTTCTTACAGATTGGTCAGATAACTTTTTACCTAATCTATTAATTAAAAAATATCCACCACAACCTTCGATTTTTTTTATAAATAATTTGTAGTAATCTTGTAATATTTTAAATGTTTCTTTATTACAAATATTTATGATTCTTTCCTTGTTTCCCTTCCCTTTAATTTTAATCAATCCGGAATAAATATTTACATTCTCTTTTTTAAGATCAGCAATTTCCGATACCCTCGCACCAGTAGCAAATAACAACTCTATTACAACAATATTTCTTAGTTTTTCTGCATAAGAATATGCTGTTTGACTACATTCTGAAGATATTTGCTTGTATGCGGTCTTAAAAATACTATAAACTTCAGTCTTATTCATGGCTTTAGGAAGTACTTTTGGTTCACGTATTTTGATTCTCATTTTTCTAAATGGATTTATTACTATTGCATCTTCAAATTCAAGATAATTGAACATTGCCTTAAGCACAGCAATTTTTCTTTTCACTGATTTCGGCCTTAACGCGGAAATAGAAATAAGATATTCTCTAAGTTCATGTTTTGTTATTTCAGAGATATCAACAGAGTAATCATTATTAATTAAGAAATTAAATAGTTGACTTAAATCAATTTTATATGACTTTATGGTTTTAGGACTTAAGTTTTTTTCGTAGATACAATGATTTATGAAATCATTTATGGCTTTGTTGATTTTAATCATAAGTTTTTAGGAAATTTGAATTGTAATTATGCAAAGTGTTTAATTTGGTATTGATTATTATTATAAGCTTATAATTGTAAAATTTATAATCGGTTATTATTAGCAATATCTTAATTCATTAAAACTGAACTTCCCATTATTCAAGCACCAATTGTTAAGAAATTATATTCGTAAAATAATTCGTTATCTTACGGAAGTAATATTAATTATGGAAAAAGGGCAAAAAGCAATCACTATGAAACTGAATTCAGGAGATAAGTATTCCCGCGGAAATATACTTTTTAAATTAAGGAATTTAAATTGTGATATAAATTAGCTTAAATCAACTGAAAAAGAAATAAGAGAATTAACCTTTTGCAAAATTAACTATTTAGAATCTTTCATAATTTTGATTTTAATTTAACTACACTTATCCCCATGGATATTATGGTTCAAGTAGAATTTTTACATACAAATACAATGAATTTTGATCCTTGAATAATATTTGGATCACTTTTTAAGGGGCATGTCAATCTAGATTAAAAGTGATATTCTAACTGGCATAAGAAGGTAAAACCTCTAGTAAGTCCCTTGAAGTAACGGATGGGTCTGTTCTTATAACTTTTTTATTATTTTCATCTATAACTGTTAAATAAATTTTACCAACATTTGGAATACTTACAAAGTATTTATATAATCCGCCTTCTATATGCTTAATAGCATAATCAGCAGCAACCGGTGACCAACCCATAAATTGATTTCTAAGGGCTACAATATCACCTAATTGATTTCTCTCGATTTTAATAATTTCTCGCTCTAGCATTGTGATGTTCAATTTTGCTAGTAATATACAATAAAATGATAAGTAGTGAATCAGTAGTACTACTGATTTAATAAAAAAATTATTTTTATATTTTTATATAAAATAATATTTAATAAATGAGATATTCACTAGAATAAAAATGGAACCAAAACATATATTCGACATATTTTTAAGCTTAGAAAATCCAGCGCTATATGCACTAATTTTTCTGATTGTCGTTTTGATTTTGGTATTATTAATAAAACGAGAATTTATACATCCTCTTGCTGTTAGAAAAAGGAAATTAGAATTGGAGAATGCAAAACTAACTGCATTATATTCTGAAGTTGATCCAGATCCAATAATAAGAATTAATAATTCATGGAATGTAATTGATATGAATAATGCAGCTAAAATTATTTTTGAAAATGAAAATCATTCAATAAAGAATATATTAGATGAATTGAAAGAGAATTTAAATGATCAAAGAAAGCATATTGTAAAAATTAATGATAATTATTATTCATCAACTATAAAAGAAATTGAAGAATTGGAATTTAAGCATATTTATTTACATGATATAACTCAAAGGAAAAGTTATGAAGAAAAAATCAAGAATTATCAAGAAAATTTAAAAATGCTAAGAACTAAAGTAGATACGGTAAATGAAGAGGAAAAGAAGAAAATAGGAGGAGAATTGCATGATAGTGTTGGGCATAGTATTTCACTTTTGAAAATTGATTTACAAAACATTATTGAAAAAGAGCAAATAGTTAAGGACAAAAATGCCTTCAAAGGATTATTTAATTCATTAGATGAACTAGCTCTGGAAGTAAGGGATATATCACATGAATTAAAACCTCCAATATTGAATGAATTTGGTCTATTACATGCTATTCAATCATTAGTCGACAAAATAAATACTAAAACAGATATTCAGGGTTATGTTAATTATAATACTGAATTTCGAATTGAGTATCAGGATATAGAAGTACAAATATATAGAATTTGCCAGGAAGCATTTACCAATATAGAGAAACATTCATGTTGTACAGAATTTAATATTGATTTTTATTTTCTGAATAAGTTACTACAAATATCAATTTCCGATAATGGAAATGGATTTGATTTAGAAACAAATTATGAAAAAAAATCACCTTCCTTAGGACTACTTAACATGAAAGAAAGAGCAGAATCAGTTGGCGGAACATTCGAAATAGACTCAATAATTAACATGGGAACATCTATAAACTTGGAGTTCAATTTCAATGAAAAATAAAATGATAAGAGTATTTATTGCAGATGATCACAATTTATTTAGAGAAGGTATTATCACACTTTTAGAGAAACAAAATGATATTATTGTGGTAGGAGAAGCTGAAGATGGATTTTCTTTGATTGCTCAGTACAATGAGAAAAAGCCGAATATTCTTTTAGCAGATATTTCGATGCCCGGAAAAAGTGGACCCGATGCAGTAAAATCAATTACAAATGGGAATAAGGATATTAAAGTTTTGTTTCTCTCACAACATACGAGTGATGATTATATTTATGCCGTTATTCAATCCGGCGGTAATGGATTATTAAGTAAAAATTGCATGAAGTCAGAATTGATTTTAGCCATTAAAACAGTAATGAAGGGAGAAAAATATTTTTTAGGAAAAACACAGAAAGAATTAGATGCTATAATGAATAGGTTTAACTTACTTAGTAAGAAAAAATCTAAAGAAAACACAGATGCATTAACAAAAAAGGAAAAAGAAGTACTAATTTTAGTTGGTGAAAATTACTCAAGTAAAGCAATCGCTGAAAAATTAAAAATATCAATCCGAACAGTTGATTCACATAGAATGAATATTATGGCAAAGTTACAATTAAAATCCTTACCCGGATTGATTGTTTTTGCGCGTGATTATGTTAGAGAGCAAAATACCGAAAATTTATGATTTATATATTTTTTTAATATTGATAAATGCATCCTCTTTTAAAACTATTAAAAAAATATGTATCAGAATTATTCCAATAATTCCAGCAAAATAAATATCCAATCCAATTTTTAAATCCCTAATAAATTGCATAAGATTAAAAATAATTAACAATTGATATAAGGTTAAAATTAAATATAAGATTCTAAATTCATCTTTTTGAACAAATTCTGTAATTAGTAACCTCAGAAATAAGAACATGATAATCACATTTATCATTAAAACAAAATACTGTTGTATTTTTACTGTTGAGTATTGATTTAATAATAAGATTAAAATTAAACCAAATAAAATATAAATCTTCCATTTTTTAATGAAAGATTTATTTGTGGAAAACAATATTAAATAAAAGATAGGTATCCAACTGGATTGCCCAGAAATTGAGAAAAATGTCCAGAGAACAAATCCAATTATATCATTTAATGCCAATAATCCAAAGAATATACTTAATGAACTTGATCGATATTTAAAAGCAGCAATTAAAATTGTAATTAATGATAAGTATTGTAAAATTTCAAAAAATTTCATTTAAGGACAACTTGGTGGACACGGGAATGATAATTCCAGTGTAAATTCACCATTTGAAATGGAAAAAACATTTTCTCTGTTTTCAAAATAAGTTTGTGTGCTGCCTCCCATAGTTAGAAGCTCAATCACTTTACTTTTACTATACATATGAAAGATTTCATTAGATTCATTATAATTTAAATTTGAAAAAAGTAAATTTCTTTGATCGCCTAAAACAACCAAATTATCTTTCTCTAATTTAAACATAACTTTATCACTTGTAGAATTCAACCATTCTTTTAAAATTGAACTTGAAACTGATTTACTTTCAAGCACTTTACCAAAATTAGCATTTGCTTCATCTAAAGGGAATATTTTACCAATCTCTTGGCCAAATGTTAAATTATTTGATAATGTAAATATGCAAAAAAATATAATGAATGAGATATTTTTGTTGAACATTGAAGACTCCTATTAATAGATTGTTAAAAACTTCGTAAATCTATCTTTGATGGAGTTTAATAACATCAGTAGTACTACTGATATTATCAGCTTAAGCAGAAATGATATAATTGTTAACTGTTTTAATTAAAAAAAAATAATTTTTTCGTAATATTTTTTTTTTGAAATGAATAAAACTAAGTAGTACTACTGATAAAATTTTAATTAAAGGCTAAAATTTTAATAATTAAGAAAAATATTTTGATTCTAATATTACTCAAAAGGTTTGAAAATAGATTAAAAATGAAAGATTTTTAATTTTGTGTATTCTAAAAGGTAAAATGAAAAAATTAAATACGAAAAAATAACTTTTTCCGTAGTACTACTGATTCATTAAAGTGTCATTTAGTTTATTTTATAATCAAATTTATTAGATAGGAATGAAGATATAAAAGAAACTTAATATTGGAGGAATTATGGCTGGTGCGTTTACCCATATGGCAGTAGCCTTTGAAGCGAAAAAAAACCTTTTTAGGTAATTCAGAATTTGCAAAATTATTCGAGAATTTCATAATTTTTTTACATTAAGTAGTATATGTCCCTATATACCATATCTTACATATTTAAGTGCCGATAATGAAGAAAAAAGTTTTGATTGGGCAAACTTTATGCATTATCATCAGACCGGAAGAATAGTAAGTATTCAATATACTTAGTTGAAGAAGGATCGAAAGAAATATTAGCTATGCAAGATTTGTATTGGTTGAAGAACTTGACTTTCAATTATAACAACAAACTTAAATTGAGAAATTAATCCATCAGTTTATGTACACAATTAGTCAAGTATATAAGTAAAGTAAAACGAAATACAAATTCAGAAATGAAATTTAGTTGGATTGCAGTAGCTACTTTGGAAATTGGAAACAAAATGAGAAGAATCAATAATTACAAAAAAACTACATTTACTTAAGAATATCAATAAAAATCGAATTAAATATCAAACAACATAAAGTGACATTACATTAATTTGGAGTCTCGGTTAGAAATAAATTACAACTAATTTTGATTTTATACTAATTAAAAATATTAGTAATATTAAATAAATAATATAAGATATTAATATATTTAATATTAAAAACTGTTTAATACATTTTAAATATAAAAATTAAGTAAATGCTATTTTAGTAATTTAATTTTGAGGTACTTTTGAAAGCTAAAATAAAATCAACTGTAGAAAATAATTTTACTGATCCTAATTTTGATGTGAATAAATTAGCAGAATTATTAGGGATTTGTAGAAATTACTTATATCTAACGTGTCAATTTGAATAAGACTGTTCCCCACATGAATATATTGAATTCTTTAGAATTCAAAAATCAAAAGAACTTCTCTTAAATGGATTAAAAATCATTGAGGTATGTAAAAAGTCAGGTTATAATAATAAAAAAACCTTTTATTCTGCATTTAAGCGGAAGTTAAAAATAACTCCAATCGAATTTGTTAGGAAAAACATATTAATTATTTCATTAGCTAATTTAATTTTGAACATTTCCATGTTACAAATTTACACTCCATTTTGAGTCTTGACAAGTACAAATTTAAATACATAAATTTAAAACATTATAATATATAAATAAAACAAATCATACAATTATGTATAATTATTGGAAATTACTAGTCGTCATTATATTATTTACATATGTAATAATATTTTATTTTAACAAAGATGCAAACAAAAAGTTTGATCTTGTTGACGATAGAATTTCTCATTTTAAAGTTGATAATCAATTTATAAAATTAAATGATTCATATAATAATACACAAAATCAGTATATAGCTCTTTTGTTGATGGAATACACTACTTGCTCGCCCTGCATATATGAAATTACAGAGTATTATAACTTTATAAAAATTACCAAAAATATAATTCCATATATCGTAATACATAATTGTCAATTTGAGGATGCGAAAAGATTAGTAAAAATAATTAATTCAAATTATAATTTCATGTATATAACAAGACTACCCGAAAATATTAATATAAATTCAAATAGTAATTCCATATTATTTATTAATACAAAAAGTAATCAAATATTTTGTAAAAGATTTTTACCTAATAGTATTATTAGTTCAACATCAAAAAAAAATGAATTTCTCAAATGGGTCCAAAATAAAATATGGACTCTTAATTCAAATAAATAAAATAAGGAGTTAATATGGAAAAAATCAAAAAGAGAAGTTTAAACATTGCGTTAGTTTTAGGATTTGTTTTATTCCTTTTTACATTCATAACTCAGACTTTCGCTTTAAGACAAGCCGCTTGTTATTTTTGTGATAATAATAAGTGTTTGCAAGCTAGTGGAAGTGGCTGGAGTGGGTGTACAACTGGGAATGAATCTTGTGGTTTTTACGGATCATCTTGTGGAAGTTAGTTAATACTTATAGTAAGAAAGCATCTATTGATGCTTTCTTTTTTATATAGGAGCCTTATGAAAATAAAAAATAATTTTGTTGTAACATTGATTTTTATTCAATTATTTATAAATTCAATTATTTATTTACAAAACGAAAAAAAAGTTAATTATGAAACTTTACTGACGATTGGCAAGGATGTTTTAGGGGATGTAGAGTATTTGTTTAATGATCCGAAATTTGTCTTAACAGATAAGGAAAATAATATTTATGTTGCTGAACGATCTGAACTAACAATAAGAGTTTTTGACCCAAATGGAAATTTTCTAAGGAGAATTGGAAGACGCGGTAGAGGTCCAGGAGAATTTTTAGATATTACGTTAATGTTTATAAATTCAGATGACGAAATAATTGTTTTTGATAATTTTAATGCCAAAATAAATTTCTTTAAAATTAATGGGGTATTTATTAAACAGATCACATTCAAATTTGATGATATTTTATGGCCAAGAAGTATTATTGAAAATAATAAACATTACTTATTAGGTTTTAAATTACCAAATATTAATGGCAGTTTTCATTTATTTAATAAAAACTTTTCTAAATCAAAAATTAAATTTCCCAATAAAATATTTAATGAAAGTGATGACAAGCTTGTGGATGAAATAATGTCATTAGCATTTAAAAACAGCTCTGTATTTTATAATAATAATACTATTATTTTAGCAAAGCACTTTTATGATGGAATTATATATATATTACAAGAGGAATCATCAGGATGGATAGTGAAGTCAAGAATTAAAGGTTTTGTAGGAAAACCATTTGCATATGAAAGAGTAAGTTCAAATAGTAATGTATATAATGATGATGGAGAGTTAATTTATGAGTTAGTGACACAATATGAAGGTGAGAAAATAATTGCAAATATTTTTAATGAAAGTTTTGGTTTTTTCAAGTTAAAAAATGGACATATTTTACACTTTACTAATGTTCTTAATAAAGGTCGAAAGTATTTAGGATTTGAACATTATAATAATAAATATAACTTAATTGAATATAACTATTTGGAATTTAAAAATTATGATCAAAATAAAGCTGTTTTCTTTGATAAAGAAATTGTATGGAAAGATAATGAAGATAATTTCTATTTAATAGATAGATCAAAATACCCTAAAATTCTAAAAATAAAATTAAAAATGTGACAATGTTTACAATATTCATTAGGATTTTTATATTTCTTGTTTTTTTTCTTTCTGGAACAACAAAATTATTAAATTCAGAAGGCGCTGAAAAGCTAATTAATATTTCGTTCAATTTCCCTTATAATAATTTAATAACAAAATATTTTATAATGATTTTATCAATTTTAGAACTATTATTATCTTTTCAAATCTTGATATTTAATAAAAAAAAAAATTGGATTTTTGCACTTGGATTAATTCTTATTTTTTCATTCTTTTTGGTTTGTGTATCATTATTTGAGATAAAGATTCCTTATTGTGGTTGTTTTGGATCTCTATTACCTGAAAATTCGATATTATTAACTATTATGCGCAATATAATATTAATTGTTCTAATCACAATTTATTTGCAAAAAATGAATAACAAGTAATATTTATTCTTTTGCTTTATAAATTATTTTAACATCGATTATTAAGTATAAAAAAGTAATAATACTTCTATTAACCTACTTATTATTTCATTTTATAATAAATATTAGCACTATTGTTAGTATTTATAATTTCTTTATAATTGCCCAACAATATTCGACTTATTTGAAAAAAAAGAATTCCTGCTTTAGAAAAACATTTTAATGTATCAAGTGATGTAATTAAATACAATAAATAGTGTATAGATTAGAATAATTTGTATCTAAATCATAATAAAAATGCATTAATTGAGATATATAAATGAATATATTAAAGAAAATATAAAAAAATTAAACTAATATTATTAAAAATAAACTATTTAATAAAATACATTTATAGTTAATATTATATTTACTAGAACAAAATTAAATATCCTAATTCTATGTTTAAGTTCCATGTTACAAATTTACACTCCATATTGAGTCTTGATTATTAAATAATTAAATAAGTAAATTCACACAGTAAGATTTTATACTTAGAAAATTATATAAGAGAAACAATGGAAATTGCTGAAAATAATTTTTTAAATAATGTAAAAAAAATTGACTATTCATTAACTTTATTCAACATAACTTATTATTGCATTGTCATAATTTTACTATTTAGTGGATTATCAAAAATCATTAATCCTTTACCTTTATTAGAAACTCTTGAACTTTTTTCTTTCTCAGAAGATCTAAATTTAATCGTTACACTACTATTGCCAATATTTGAAATTATTCTTGGGTTATTACTTTTATTTAAGATAAAGATTAAAACAACTTTACTTATAGTATCAATATTATTTTTATCTTTTGTTGCATTCAGTATATATGTAACAGTAATTGGAACTGATGGCGATTGTGGATGCTTTGGAAATGTAATTAAAAGTGAGTTTGGTTGGGGTATGATTATAAGAAACATCATTTTTTTTATTTTTTCAATAATATTATATATTAAACAAAAAAGTCTAAATAAATTAAATAGAAAGTTAGTTACTGAATTAATTAAATAAAAAATGTTGACTATAAAATCAATACTAATTCATTTACATTCAATAAGCCCATTTTACTTTGTATTATTTTTATTTCTTATTGATATCGTAATAAGATTTAATGTAATAAATAATTATAATTTTATTGAATGGTTAATTTACTTAAATAGTGTTTTATTCCTTAATGAGTTAATCAAAACACTAACAAAATTAAGTTATAATAAATATAAACATCCAAATTATATTTTCTTTTTTTGTGTAATTATATTACTTATTCTGCTTATTCTCCTAACTTTAATATCATATGGAGTTTATTTCTATTTTGGAATGATGCCTAATAAAGGAATTATCAAATATGTTATTAACGAACCACTTTCGACATGGTCACTTGTAAAAAATTATATTGAAAATTGGGAAATTTTATTAACAATTATTGGAATAAGTTTGTTCTTTTTTCTTTTCATTAACAATGCTCCCAAAATATATCTTGATAGAAAAAATTGGTTAGTAAATTTCGGAATTAGTTTATTTACTTTAGTTTCAATACTTAGCATTACTCAAAAATTTGACCAATGTGGTTTACCAGCTTCTCAGACTATAACCGCAGGCTTGGATTTCATTTTAATAAGTAATGAAGAAAAGAAAACAAAAACCTTAGTAAAAACCGGGAATATAAAAATTCCTAAACTCGATAAAACTGCGGATTTTAATGTTATTTTGATTATTAATGAAAGTGTTAGGCGTTCTGCTGTGCAAATATTTAATGATACATTAAAAACAACGCCTAATTTATTTGAATTTAAGGATAGACATAAAAATGATTTTTATCAGTTCAATTGGGCACGTACAAATGCAACACTTACTTTCCTATCAGTGCCATCAATTCTAAACGGATTATCGCCATTTGCAGATAAAAACCTATGGCTCGCTACTCCACTTTTTTGGGATTACGCAAAATCTATATCGCTGGAAACATTTTTAATTTCTTCCCATTGTTTTACGTGGGGAGGATGGAAAAACTATATGCTACAAAGTGAAAATTTAGATTATTATTATACAGAATGTGAATTTAACGATGAAAAGAATGACCAAATTAATCATCCTCTTGGAATTGGAGATGATAACATTTTTATTACCAAAACAATTAATCATATTGATTCATTATATAAATTGAAAAAACAATTTTGTGGTGTTCTTCACTTGTTTGGCCCCCATGCACCATATTGGTACAAGGCAGAAAATAGAAAGTTTACACGGAATTCAAGAGAAACAGATTATTTTAATTCTATATATGAGCAAGATTTATCGTTAAACAAATTGTGGAATTATCTGGAAAAAAATCAATTAATTGATAAAACAGTAATTGCATTTACTTCAGACCATGGAGAAGCATTTGGTGGCAGAAATATCAACGGTCATCTTACTAGTTATTTTGAAGAAACGATTGGAATACCATTATGGCTTTATATTCCCAACAATTTACTAAACGAAAATGAGAAAAAAATATTACAAAAAAATAGTAATAATAATGTATCAAATATTGATATACTACCAACTATTTTAGACCTACTTAATATACCAGTTGTTAAAGAGATAGATGAAAAAAATTATGGGAAATCTCTTTTACACCGGATGGATAAAAAAAGAGAAATCTTTATCACAAACTATAATAATATAAATTATTTAAGATTCGATAAAAGTTATTGTTTAATTACAGATTCATTGAAATATATTTATAAGAAATTCAATGAGAAATTAGAAATAAGAGTATATAATTTTCTTAAAGACCCAAAAGAAAAATTTAATTTGTTTAATAAAAAGATACCTATTGTTGATGAAAATACAACTTTGATAAATAACTTATAATTAGAAAATCGGATTAAATTAGATTAAATATAAATTTTATAAAAATTGCTTGGCCGAGCATAAAATAACATAAACTAAAATAGGAGACAATAATATGTCTGTACAAACTAAAAAAAGGTTTAAAAATGTTGGTAGAATTATAGGAATTTTACTGTTTGCAACAATTATGTTAACTAATATTAAGGTTGCATTATTAAGTGATGAAGAAATCATGAAAGGTGATTTAAATTTACTTGGCTATAATATTGAATTATTTTCACCAGCTGCAGCAGAAACAACATCAGCCTCATGTGGTGATATTTGTACTTCACAGCCTAACCAAATTTGTACTTATCTTATTTCAGTTGGCTGGTGTTTTGGTAATTTTAGATAAGGAAGAAAGGCTAGTATATTTAAATACTAGCCTTAATTTTTTGAATGAGGGAAAGAGAATGAGAAACTGGAAATAATTGTATATAACTTTCTTGAAGACCTAAATGAAAAATTCAAATTGTTTAATATAAATGTTCCTAATGTTGATGAAACTTCAATTTTAATTAATAATTTAAAATTTAAAAATGTTACTAAATTAGATTAAGTATAAATTAATAAAGCCTGATTGGCAAAGCAAATAAACATCATTATCAAAAATAGGAGATAATAATATGTCTTTACAAATTAAAAAAAGGTTTAAACATGTTGGTAGAATTATGGGAATTTTACTTTTTGTAACATTTATGTTTACTAATATTAAGGTTGCATTATTAAGTGATGAAGAAATCATGAAAGGTGATTTAAATTTACTTGGCTATAATATTGAATTATTTTCACCAGCTGCAGCAGCAACATCGACAGAATTATGTCGAGATATTTGTACGCCTGCTCCTAATGAAATATGTACTTATCTCTTGTTTAATGGTTACTGCATTGGCCGTCCTATATAATATTTTAGAATGTGAATTTGGTTAGTATATTTAAATATATTAACCAAATATTACTTTAGGAGGAAAAAGTTTAATGAGAAAATTAAGACAAGATATATTTTACTTTATTGTTATTATACCAATTTTATTAAATACTTGTACGGAAAATTCAAATAGTAAAAAAGTTGGTATGGAGAATAATGAAACTAGACCTATACAATTCGGAAAGACAAAAAAGGAATTAGTATTTACTTTTAATAAGGTAGATGATGATGATTCACAAAGAAAAATATCAGAAATAAATTTGAATTCTAAATTAGAAATTGGTGGAATAGACACAAATTTATTTCTTTATCCTTCAAATGTAAGAATTGATGAGAAAAAAAACATTTATATCGTAGACAATCTAGATTGCTCGGTTTCAAAATTTGATAAATCCGGAAACTTCATTACAAAATATGGTAGGAAAGGAAAAGGTCCAGGAGAATTTGATAATGCCTTTTATTTTGACGTAACACAAGATGGTAAGGTTGCTATTGTTAGTCCTAATGACTTTAAATTTACTGTATTTGATAATGATAAAATGTTTGAAGTTAAAGATAAAAATAGCCCAAATAGATTGTGTTTCTTTTCATCAGAAGAAATAATTATCTTTCAATTATTTGATCCAATTACCACATCACCAATTGTAAAAGTTAATTTTAAAAATAGAGAATTATTCGAATATCAAAATATTTTAAGTAAAAAAACATTTGGAGGAGAAAATTTTGGAATGCTACCTTTACTCTTAGGTGATATACATAATTATAATAAAAACCAAATTGTTTACATTGCTCGAGTTCTGGGTTATATTATTATTTATAATGAAACCGGAAAAATTTCAAAAGTCTTTAAACAACTAAATAAGTCTAAAACTCCTGGTTATGAAAGAATTGAGAGCAAGAATAAAGATATGGATTCACCAATTATTAGATTCCCGCGTCGAGAAGAACTACTATTTAGATGTACTAATGTTTACAAAGACAATCTATATATTTTACTTGAAATGGAAGATGAAAACTCCGAGGAGTTTATTGTAGACATCTATTCTTTACAAGAATGTAAATATAAAAATTCAATCATTCTGAAAGGATTTGGAGATATTATTGGGACATACTTTACGGATAAAGAATTATATGTTATTAAAGGAAACACAGAACTTGAAGTTTTAGAATATATAATTATAGATGAGTAGATTATGAAAACGAAAATTTATAAATATGGATTTTGGTTATTATTATTAGTTTCGCTAACATTATTTAATTTATGGCGTATTTCTAAAAACCGTTCAGAAAAAGAAATATTAAAGTATGAGGAAAAAAACAAATTCAGGATATCTTCACTTATAAATATTCATGCAACAGGAAGAATTGATAAAGTTGTTGGTAAAAACGTTTTAAACATGGGAAAAAAGACGGATCTATTTCTTAATAAAAGTATTGCTATTTTGCTTTCTGAGTTTAGATGTAATAATTGCCAAGAAAAAGAACTTTTAAGACTAAATTCATTGCAAAAAAAATTAAAAACTTATGGAATTGAAATAATTGGGATTACTACACAAGCAAAAAAAAATATGACTGCCATTCAAAAAAAAAAATTAAAGTTAAATTTTCCTATTTATTGGGTTGATGATACAACGTTTAGTGAAATATCTGTTAGTAATGACTACCCTCAAATAATTTATGTAAAAAGTAAAATTATTCAATCAAGTTTTATTCCCATTCCGTTAGATGATGAGTTTTCAGAAATTTATTTTGATTTTTTTCTTAAAAAAATACATGGATAGTTGACATTTATTATCATTTTATCAAAATTTAATAAAAAGTATTTTAAATAAATCGATTAGTATTTATTAATTTTTCTTATACCTTAATGACAGCAAATTACATTTAAAAATATGATTTACCTGTGTTGCTAATAATGTTTTATACATAGTAAAAACTATGATTGCCAAATTATTAAAAATTAGTCGCATATTTTAATTGGCGTTACATATTACTTACAAATAGATTTGAAAAACTTAATACTGAATTTCTAGAAAGAGAATTTAGAAAATAAAAGAATAAAAAAAATAATTTATAATAATAATAATATCTAATTTATATAATTACATAATTATTTAAATTCAAATTTGGCTATTGTTAAAACATCCATATCCCGTCCAGTAACAATAACTATGCTATTCATTGGTATAGCATTCGTGGGTATTTATTCTTTTTCAAAATTGGGTATTGATCTTCTTCCAAACCTTACTCTACCTCATTTGGTTGTTCACACAACATATCAGAACTCTACACCAGAAGAAATAGAAAAACTTGTTACCGAACCTTTGGAATCAGCAATTGGAACAGTAACAGGCGTTAAGAAAATAAATTCAATATCAAAAGAAAGCATATCGGTTATTTCAATTGATTTTCTTTGGGGAACAAATATGGATATGGCTGTGCTTTCCCTAAGAGAAAAACTTGACAATATCAGATTTGCTTTGCCCAAGGATACTGGTAGACCAACAATTATAAGAGCTGACCCATCTTCTGAACCGGTTCTTAGTTTAGCATTGACGTATAGACTTAAATTAAAAGAAGATAGATGGAAAGCGAGTAAAAATGGAAGCCATGTGTCTGAATCAGCAATACGGTATGTTGATCATGATTCACCGGAATATGATATAAAACGATTAATTGACTTAAAAGAGGCAGCAAGAGTTATATTTAGAAGAAGATTTGAACAATTAGAAGGAGTTGCTCAAACAATCGTTACAGGTGGTTTGGAAAGGGAAATTTTAGTTGAGGTTAATCCACAGAAATTAACTTCCTACAATATTTCATTCAACGATATTGAATCAGCATTAAAATCCGCAAATATAAATATGCCTGCCGGTTCAATAATGAATGGATTATTTAGATATTCTTTAAGAACATTGGGTGAATATGACAATATAAATGAAATAAAGAAAACCCTCATTAGTTACAAAAATAATAGAGCAATATTATTAAGTGATATTGCCGATGTGAAAGATAACTTTAAAGAACGAGATGGTTTAACGAGATTGGATGGCTCTGAAACAGTTGGATTACTTATTTATAAAGAATCTGGTTCAAACACAGTTTCAATTTCCAAAACAATAAAAGAAACAATAAAAACATTAGAGAAAGAATATCCAGAATTTAAATTAATTGTAGTTTCTGATCAGTCTGGTTTTATTGAGAATGCAATTGCTAACGTAAAACAAGAAATTCTATATGGGGGTATTCTTGCAGTATTTGTTTTATTCTTTTTTCTCGGAAATTTACGCAACGTATTTATTATTGGCATAACAATTCCTGCTTCACTTGTTCTAACAATATTACTTATGTATTTATTTCAAATAAATTTCAATATTATTTCACTTGGCGGTATTGCCGTCGGTGTCGGTATGCTTTTGGACAACGCAATAATTGTTATTGAAAATGTTGTTAGGTATAGAGAAGAGGGATTATCAATTCACCAAGCCGCTCTTAAAGGTTCGAGTGAAGTTTCAATGCCGATAGTAGCCGCAACACTTACAACTATTGCAGTATTCTTACCATTGATATTTGTTAAGGGAATTGCCGGTGAATTATTTAAGGATCAATCTTATGCAATAGCCTTTTCGTTGACTTCATCAATAATTGTTGCACTTACGTTAATTCCAATGCTGGCATCAAGGAAGAAATATTTTTCTTTAAATAAAGATCAAAGAAAGGAATTTATTTTAATAGAAAAAGGAAATCGTTCAAATATTTTTATAAGTATAATATATTGGATAAAATTTCCATTTCAGCTAATAATTAAAACCATACAGTTAATTTTATTAAATGTGTTCATTTATTTATCAGAAAGATTATCTTTTTATTTCAATAAATTTTATAAGATTTGTAATCGCTGGCTTGATAAATTAATAGTTAAATATGAAATACTCCTTGAGTGGTCACTAAATAACAAAAAATTAGTTCTCTCAATAACTGCTTTTTTACTTTTCATAACAATATTGGCAGGAATTGATATAAAAAAAGAATTTATTCCCGCATATGAACAAGATGAATTTATTGTTGAATTAATTTATCCAAAAGGTACTTCGTTAAAAGGCAATGCATATTTAACATCGGAAATAGAAGAAAAAATATTAAATATTCCTCAAGTGAAGAATATTGTCTCAAATATAGGACGTGTAAATGAATTTGATTTTATTAACAAAGAACAACAATCTGTCAACAAATCAAATCTGATTGTTAAGCTTGATTCGTATAAAAGTTTTTATAAAGTTATTTCAATACTAAAGCAAGTATTTAAGAATATAGGTATCACTAAATATTCTTTTAAACATATAAAAACAACTTATTCTGAAATTATTCAACCTTCAGAATATGATATTGAAATAAAAATAAAAAATAAAGACTTAGATATAGCTTATTCAACTGCCAATGAATTGACTGAATCTTTAAACAATAATAAAATTGAGGGAGTAACAAATATAAGAATGGGGGATAATAAAGGAATTTCTGAATATAATTTAACAATTGATGAGAAAAGGTGTAATGTATATGGCTTAACAACAGATGAAGTATCAAATAGAATTTGTTATTTAGTTAAGGGTAATGAAGCAACTTTATTTTCTGATTTTGATAAAAAGATTGCAATAAATATAAAAACAAAAAGTAAAGCTCGTGATGATATCAGTAAAATCTTAAGTCAATATATAATTAAAGGTAATACAAGTATACAGATTAAAGAATTAGTTGATGTAAATTTAAAGAACAGTTTTAGTCAAATTCGAAGAGAAGATCAAAGCCGAACAATCTTTATTTATGCAGATATTAATAATATTAGTGTTGATGATGCAGTGGATAAACTTCAAAAACAAATTGGTAAATTACCTAAAATAAAAGATCAAACAATTATTATTGGCGGTGCAAATGAAGAACTGCATAGTTCATTTTCCCAACTGTTTATTGCATTATTAATATCAATATTTTTAATGTATATGGTTCTAACAATGGAATTTGAATCTTTTTTATTTCCTTTTATAATAATTATTGCAGTCCCTTTGGGATTGATTGGTGGTATTTTATCTTTATATATTTTAGGTGAAAGTATAAGTATAATATCAATTATGGGATTAATTATTTTAGTTGGTATTGCTGATAATGATGCGGTTGTAAAAGTAGAATTTATTATAAGGAAAAGAAAAGAAGGATTAAATATACATGATGCAATATTGCAAGCTGGTAAAGAAAGATTTAGACCAATAGTGATGAACTCTATGACAGTTATCTTTGCTCTAATTCCAATGATAATAGGTGTGGGAGCTGGAACTCAATTAAGAATATCTCTTTCGTTGGCTGTTGCTGGCGGACTTTTCTCCGCAACTTTTTTAACATTAATAGTAATTCCGGTTTTATATACTTATTTGGAAAGATGGTCAAAAAAAAGAATTTTAAACTGATATTTTATTTTAAGATTATAGAATTAAATATTTAGAATTTAGAAGTGAGTATTTTATGAAAATTTCAAATAAAATTATTTATATCATTGTTACAATAATTCTCTTATCATTATTTGTTTATTCAGTTATACCGAATCAAACAAACGAAGAAACAGAGGCAAATTCTTATAATGTAGATTATAATAAACTTGATGAAATAATTTTTAATGTTAAAACAACTAAAGTATTTAAAGGTGATTTGGTTCAGACGATTACTGCAAATGGAATTGTTCGTGCCGAGAAAGAATTGGATATAACATCGAATATTAATGGCATTATAAATGAAATAAATATTTATGAAGGGAAATATGTTAATAAGAATGAGGTTTTAATTTCTTTTGATGATAGAGAGTATAAAGTTGATTTAAGAGAAGCAGAAGAAAGGATTATTGAAGCAAAAGTTAGTTATGGATTGCTTATAAAAGATGCACCAGCTGATACAGTTGGCAATATAAAACAAATTGAAATTGAAAAAAAATTAAAAAAATTAGAAGAAGATTATACAAACAATCAAATAGCTGAAAATGAGTACTTAAAATTAAAAGAAGACCTTGAAATGAAGCTAATATTTACGGGAGCCAAACGAGAAGAATTAATACTGAACAAAAGCGGTTATAATGCAGCCATTAATCAAATTGATCGTGCTAAATTAAATTTGGAATATACAAAAATTAAAGCTCCATTTAGCGGAGTTATAGGCAATTTCGATTTAGTAGTAGGGCAAAGAAGCACTGCCGGCAATACTCTTTTCAAATTATTCAGTTCAAGCATAATGCAAATTTCTATAGATGTTTTGGAAAGTGAATTAAATAAAATTAAGATTGGCAATAAAGCTGAAATTGAAATACCTGCCTTTCAAAGTGAAAAATTTATTGGCAAAGTTGAAAGAATAAGTCCTTATATAGATACTGAAAATAGAACATGTAAAGTAATTATTTCGTTAAAAAATATTGATCATAAGGTAAAACCAGGAATGTATGTAAATGTTAAAATTACTTCAAACATTTTAACCACAAGAAATTTAATCCCAAAAGAAGCATTGTTAAATAGAGATAAAAGAAATTTAGTGTTTACGGTTGAAGATAGTTTGGCTAAATGGAAATACGTTGATATTGGGGAACAAAACGATGAATATATTGAAATATTAAATGGAGTTGAAGCTGGAGAAAATTTAATCATAGAAGGACAATTTAATTTAGCTCATGATTCTAAAGTTAGAATAATTAATTAGTCAATCATGAAAAAGATTTTCTATATTTTCTTATCTCGTCCCGTTACGGCGTCAATGCTTTTTTTTTCAATTATAATTTTAGGATTAGTAGCATCATTTAATTTGCCTCTTGAACTTTCTCCGCATGTTGAATTTCCCAAATTGACAATTAGTTTTTCCTGGTCAAATGTATCACCAGAAACAATTGAAGCTTTTGTTACTTCACCAATTGAATCTGAACTCGCCGGAATTAGGGGAGTAAAAAGCATTAATTCTAATTCTTCGCAGGGTTCTGCCTGGATAACCGTGGAGTTTTATCCAGATATAAATATGGATTTTGCAAGAGTTGAAATTAATGAGAAAATTTCCGCATTGAAAGATGAATTGCCTTATGGTATTTCACCGCCAAGAGTTTCATCATATATACCAGATGATTTTAAAGATTTACAAGGATTTATAACATATTCCGTATCAAGCAATGAAAGTGCAAACGCTACAAGGAAATATGTGAAAGAAAATTTGCTTTTTCCGCTTAGGTCGATTTCAGGTATTTCAGATGTTTCAATAAGAGGCGGAAACGAAAGAGAAATTAATATAGAAATCGATTATGAAAAAGTTAAAAATTTGGCAATAACTAATGATGAAATCTCGAAGAGTATAGCTGGTATTGAAAATATGCAATCCCTAGGTAAAATAACAAAAGATGGTAAACAGTATTTTATAAAAGCCAATAATTCAGTTACCAGTATTGAAAAAATTAGCAATCATACGGTAAAGATTTTTACAAACGGTAAAATTATTAAATTAAAAGATATTGGTTCAGTTTTCGATGACTTCAAAGAAACAAGCAACTATTATCGAATAAATGGAAAAGAAACTATATCATTGGTTATCAATCGAGAAGAAGGTTATAATGCATTGGATGTTGCAAAAAAGGTATATGAAAAAATTACGGAACTAAAATCTAAATTACCCGCAGATTATATAATATTGAAAGAAATTGATAAAAGTGAATCAATACGCGAGGAAATAAGGGAATTAACAAAAAATGCGGTTTATTCATTTATAATTATTGTAATCGTATTACTTCTAATATTTCGTTCAATTAAAATTTCACTAATAATATCGGTATCGATTATTTTTTCATTATTCTTTTCCTTTTTACTTTTTTTCCTTTTTGATATACCGCTAAATATTATTACCATTTCTTCTTTTATACTTGGTTTTGGTTTTATGGTAGATAATTCGATAGTTGTCGTTGATTTTATTGAACAACATTATTCTAATGATGGTATAAAACGGCTTTCAATTTTATTAACAAAGATATTTAAACCTGTTTTTGCGGCAACATTAACAACGGTTGCAGTTTTTATTCCATTGCTTTTTTTAACGGGTGAGCTAAAGCTGTATTTTGAACAATTTGCATTAGGAATAATATTTACACTGTTTGCCTCGTTGGTCGTTTCTTTTACAATAATTCCAATGCTGGTTATTAAATATCACAAAAAACTAAAAAATTCCAGTGCTGTTAAGAAGATAACAATTTGGGATAAAAGTTATTGTTTAATTGAGAGGTTTATTTTCCACTGGAAAAAAATGAGTCTTATTTTATTGATTCTAATTATTGGATTGCCTGTATGGCTTATTCCCACTAGGCTCGAAGAATCAGCTTTTGCTCCAATATACAATTCAATTTTCGATACTGAAACTTACAGTGAAATCAAACCGTACTTAGACTATGCCTTAGGAGGCAGTTTAAATTTATTTTTTAATCATATTAATAGGGGAGAACCCTGGCAGTTTGGAGAAGAAACATATATTTATGTTAGACTGGAATTGCCCAATGGAAATAAAATCGACAGAATTAATAAACTGACGAAAGATTTTGAGAAAGAAATTTTAAGATATAAAGATAATATTAAAACACTCATAACTAACGTATATGATGAAGAAAATGCAAATTTGAGAATAGATTTCAACAGCAAACAAGGTCAAACGGCATTTCCATATATGTTAAAAAATTATTTGACCTCTTACGCAACCCGATTAGGCGGATTAAATGTTTCCGTGTATGGTTTTGGTCCGGGCTTTTCAAATGCGGGCAGTTCATTTAGTAATTTTTCCGTTATATCCAAGGGTTTTAATTATCTCAATACAAGAAAGCTGGCGGAAGATTTTAAGTCGCGATTAATCCAAAATCCCAGAATAGATAATGTTGATATTGATAAATCTGAATATTTTTGGGATAAAGATACTTATGAAATTATTGCAAAAGTAAAAAGAAAAGAACTTGCAGGTTTTAATATTTCACCAGATGAAATTATTAGTACTATTGCAAAAAACACCGAGGGCAACTTAAGCTGGAATACATTTCGGATGGATAATGACGAAGTGGAGTATAATATAAAATTCTCCAATTATAAAAATATTCAACTTAACGAATTAGAGAATTTATTTGTTGTTATTAAAAACAGCAGTTTGTTAAAGGTTAAAGATGTAATGGATTTTGAAGTAAAAAAAGTTCTTTCGTCAATTAATAGGGAAGATCAACAATATATACGCTATATAACTTTTGATTACAAAGGTCCATTTAAATATGGAGATGAATTTATAAAATCAGTTATTTCAAAAATGAATATTAAAGAAGGGTATTCACTTGCTCAAAGAGAATTTTCTTTTCGATTCGGAGAGGAGGAAGAAGTTGAAGTTTGGAATATTTTATTCTATGCAGTAATCCTAATATTTATGATTACTGCTAGTCTATTTGAATCATTAATAAAACCGATTTTAATTATAACCGCAATACCATTTGCTATTATTGGTACTTTTTTTCTTTTTTATTTTACTGATTTAAATCTGGATAGAGGTGCTTATGCAGGTATTCTTTTGCTTATTGGACTTGCAGTTAATAACTCGATTATTTTAACTGATTATATTTCAAAGAATAAAAATGTTCTTGATTTTAACGAGATTATTAAGTTATCCTCACAAAGATTGCGTCCAATATTTACAACAACACTAACTACTATTGCCGCTTTAGTACCTTTGTTGATTAGGTCAGAAGCTACTTTTTGGCGAAGTCTAAGTTATAGTGTTTTGGGAGGACTATTATTATCATCAATTGTTGTAGTTTTGTTTATACCTATATTTTATTATTTAATTTCAAGAAACAAAAAAACAATTAAATTGTATTATTCTCATAATTAACTCATATAGTTATTTTATAATAATCTGATAAAAATTTTTATATATATTTTTTTTCAAATTTATTAGTTTCATATTTATTTTTAGATCACTTCTAAGGTGAAATGTAAATTATCATAAATCATTAAATAATTTTATTCCAGCAGATGTTTATTTTGGAATAAATATAAAAATTGAAAAAAAATAAATAAAATAAAAAGTAGGAAATTAGGACTAAGAAAAAAAATGAATTTATTTCCAGATTAATTATTTTTATTCATTAAGAATATTTAAATCTGCCTATTAAAATATTAATACTTCTGTCCATTTTCTTTTGAAGACTTACAGTTTTTTTTTTAATTTCATCATTCAGAAATTATTTCAGTCATATCCATCCAAATTTATTACGCTTTGATTTCTCCATTGTGGCTTTAACTCGTTCTCCGGTAAGGTCTCTTTCAAACTCAGCTAAAGCGAATATCATCGTAAACCATTTATTCCAGTAGGGGTTGAGGTATCAATATTTACATTGTAAGGAAAAAACAAACATCTAAAGTTTTAAATTCCACAGAGCATCCACATTCTCTTTGGTTGATTAAGCTAAGCAGTCAAGCTTCCAAACTCACACAACATCACATTTTCTTTTTCTTACATCATCAAACATCTTGAGATAGTTTTCCTGGTCGCTTTTACTACCGGACCCATAGTCAACATACTCTTTAACTATTTTGAATTTCCGGGCTTTAGCATAATATCGAAGATCCTCAATCTGCATTTCCGGATTTTGGTCTCGAGTGGAAACTCGGGAGTAGATAAGGGCTTTTTTCATATATCCAAAATATTAGAAAATTCCAAAAAAGACAAGATTTATGGAAAAAAACAAGTTAAGGTTTTATTTTAAATTAAATCAATTATAAAAAATTATATTTTAATTTTAAAAGTTTTTTTTTATTTTAATAAAAGATAATAATATCAAATTATAATTTTAAGGGAATTAGAGCTATGATTAGATTTATGATATTTACAATTTCTTATTTTCTTTCCGTAAATACTTTTTTCTCACAGAACCTATTTAATAATCAATGTGATTCAAGTGAAATTTTAGGAAAAAGATATATAGTAGGAGGAGGAATAGGAATAAAATATTTATTTCCCAATTCTCAAAATAAAACCATAGATAATAACACATCACTTTCAAGTTTATTTGAATTCGGTTTTCTTCTGGGGGAATCCCGTAAAAATGTTGTAGGCGTTGAGTTAAAGACTTATTCTTATAAACATAGAATAAAAGGTGAATATAAGCCCGCATTATATTATATAACTATATTTTATAGACACCCATATCAGCTTTTAAATAATTTTTACTTATCGCCTGAAATAGGAGTTACAGTTTTTTCAAATAATCTCTATATGTTACTATCAACACCTCTTTCTTTACAGGTTGAATATAATTATAGAAATATTGGATTTTTTGTGAAAAATACAATTTTTATTAATCTAGATTATTTAGCATACTTCCCTTTAACAACAAATGTAGGAGTTAATATTAAACTATGAAGAAAAAACCCTTAATACTTTCTGTAGAAACTATTTTCTTTATTATTTTACTTTTTAACATATCTAATTTTGGACATTCTCAAAGAACCCACCAATATGCCGTAAGAGAGGCCTATAAATTACTAGAGAAGCATTATAGAGGTTCTGTCCCTGATATAAAAAATAATTTAGGAAACACGCAAACTGGAAATTTTAATGGACATTTTCCACTTGATAATGGTACTCCCTGGACGGATGGAAAAATTGTGGCAGGTGCATTTCGTGAGGACGAAGAAGATGTTATTTATCACATCGGTGAATCTATTGGAGATGTTTCTAGATACGCATGGGCTTCAGTATCTCACTTTTGGAATGCCGATGATGGACCAAATGCTCTTACAAACCTTTCTTTTCTTGCTGGGTCCGATCCTAAGCCGAATGCCTATCAAAAAATAATGACTTATGCAACAAGTGGAAATGGAATATATATAATGGTATTATGTCGTTTGCCGGGGAAAGTGTGGGGTACTGCAAATTTATATATAAAATATAACTCTCTACCTGATTTATATAAAAATCGTAATTTATACATAACCAGAGCTGAATATTTGGGACAAGGTTCTACGAACTATAATCCAGCCTTAAAATTGGAAAACAGCTATTTTAGCAATGGAGTGCTTCAAGATTTAATAAATATAATTAGTTGGGAAGTCTTGGGACGCATGACACATCTAATTGCTGATATGTCAGTCCCAGCCCATGTTCATAATGATGACCATGCTGGAGGAGATGGTTATGAAGATTATATGGGACATGGTGTAGACGATCCTTTGCCCTCTGCTACAACTTACTGGGACGCGAATAGGGTGTTTAATGCTTTTGGGAATATTATGAACCCTTATGTAAGTTATGAGGGTCCACTTTATCACCTTATGTATACAGTAAATCAACTTGCTGATCATTTTGCTAGCAATGATGCTAACGGAGATGATACCTTTGATCATAATAATAATGAACTGGAGCAATATTATCCTTACGGTATTGGTCCTACAACAAAAGCACAAGTCAATCAGGGATCAACCACAAATTATAATAATATTAGGAATGCAACATTTCCTCATTCAATAAGAGCAATAGCAGGTTTATTCCATTGGTTTGTTACAGAGTCCAATTTACAAATAATAACACCAAGTTATGTTATCAATCCCACGGTAAGAAACGTAGGAACCGTCTACGGTGGATACGCTCAAATCCCAGGGTCATTTAGTATATACAATAATGGACAAATACCAATTCAAATAAAGGTTAAGACAACCAATCCTCTATATGATCTTGATATTTCTACTACACCTAAAGACTATGAGAAAACAATTTCCCTTGCTCCGTGGCAAACACATACTATTAATTATCACGCAGTTGCACCTTTATATGCTGGCTCTTTTACGGAAGTGATTACTATTGATGCAATAGACTATAACATACATAAAACACATACTATTATTGGAACTGTACCTATTCCAGATTTTTGCTTTGCAGAGACCAATAGAATGATGCTCTCTCCTGAGGAACAATTGTTTGACGAAGCATTTTTGGATTCTTTTTATGAGCTTGATACACTAGATGCTATGGAAAAAGTAAAACTTAAACCGAAAGACAAGATGAAATTTGCTTATGAAATGTTTGAGCTCCCTGAGACTGAGTTGGTAAGCAATGTTTGTATGCAAAGCATTAAAACCTATCCCAATACAGAAATGGATATGGCTTTTTATGCATTAAATGTATTATGGGAATCAGCGCTGGAAGAGCCTTCTTCCAAAGATTATGATATTAAAGATTTTATAAAATATCTTAAGAAACTTGCGAAGGAAAAGAAAAAATATCGTGTTTATGGTTATGGAGAGTTAATTTTATCATTAATTGAAGAGGAAGAACGTTTAGAAAAATTAACTAATGTGTATAATAACTATTCTGATCAACCGTTGGCGGAAATATCATTGTTTTATCAGTTCATTTATTATTTTATTCAAAAAGATGATATAGCAACAGCCAAATCACTGATCAATCAAATGGATAAGGAATTTAAATATTCCAAATATACCTATCAAGCTCATATGATTTTAGAGGATGTAGGATTCACTTTAGAAGGCTTAAAAGATTTAATTGATAAAAATGATGAACTCTATTACGAAAAACCATCATTAGCAAAGAAAAATATTAAAAATCTATTAGAAAAAGAAAATATAGTTCCCAACGAATATTTGTTATCTCAAAATTATCCAAATCCATTTAATCCAATAACTTCAATTAGCTATTCAATTCCCGACAATTTACAAGTAAGTTTAAAAGTTTATAATTCCATGGGACAACTTGTTAAAACATTGGTGTCAAGAGATAAACTTGCTGGAACATATAATATTGTTTGGGATTCAACAAATGAATCTGGGAATATTGTTTCTAGTGGAACTTATATTTATGTGTTGACAACACCCAATAAGGTATTATCAAATAAAATGATTTTATTGAAATAAAATGATTTTATTGAAATAAAATGTATTTGATAAATTTAATGGGGCTATTTATAGCCCCTCTTATACTCTTTTATAACAGTATTTTATCTAGTACGATTGATGATACACAATTATTAATTCTCAATAACAAAAAAATTATTATTCAAGCCGCAGAGGCTTTTGATATTAATCCAACCTATCTAGCCTCAATTATTTATACAGAAAGAAGCTTAAACTATGATTGGACAGACGATGTTTTTGACAAAGCATTGGCTCTGGTTGGCAAAAATAGTTCAATAGGCTTTTGTCAAGTTAAACTCAAAACAGCATACTTTATTGAACGTCAATTAGCAGATTCTAATAGTATTTTCTATCCTGGAAATAAATATAAAAATATCCTCAAGGTTAATAATAATCCCTATAAAATAATTGAATATTTACAAGTTGATTCACTAAATATATATTACGCAGCAGCATACTTAAGAATTATACAAAGTTTTTGGTCAATGTCGGGGTTTTCTATCGATAATAAACCAGAAATTATTGGTTCATTATACCAACTTGGTTTATTTAGAGAAAATGGTGAGCCCAGGGAACCACATTTTAATCCCCAAGAGAATAATTTTGGAAAGACGGTGTTGGCTTCTTTATATTTATTTTCTGATTTCAGTCGGAACGGTCAAAATTTTATTTTTAAGTAATAAAAAAATCTATGTCTTAGAAATTTTCCATAAAACTAAAGATTTACGGAATAATAAGAGTGGTATAGAGTTAAATTTCTATATCCACACAAAAAATTATTTTTTCTTTTTTGATGATTCCAAAACAGTTGTTTTTGGATGGCTTTTTGCGTAACCTTTAGTAACATATTTGCCACTTATAGCACTTCGTGCTTTTGATCCTGAATTTCCTTTCGATTTTGACACTATATACCTCGAAAGAATTTATTAATTAGTCCTTTAAGTGAAAAATGCGATTTGTTTTTAACCCAAATTATTTTACTATTTTTTACAAAGAAATGACTTTTACAACCTTTATTTCGCCATATTGAAGGGGAGACAGATATTCTATCATTAAAAAATTTTACTTTCCAATGAGGTTTATCAAACTCAACCAAGCTTAGTTTAATTAGTTCATTACAACCGCAAGGACATTTCATTTCTAGGAAATCAAAATTTGATTCATATCCAATTAAACAAATTGTATTCTTACTAACATTTTCCTGAAAATCATCACAAATATTATAACTATATTTTTTTTTAAATAATTTAATAAACCATTTTTTAATCTTTATCATTTGGTTTCTCCATTTTAGAAAAAACAGGCATATCTAGTAGAGGATACATATCACCCCTGCCCACATATTTGTTAAAAATGTTAATCTGATTAAAAGATGTTTCATCATTATAAACTAAACTCCAATCACAAAAATTAAAGCTTGTCGAAGCATAATTACTATTCTCCTCATACCTATATTGGTGAATCCTTGCAAGAAAATCATTTATAGCTAAAGCTGAGATTTGGTTATTTATTGAAATTACAGCAGGTTTTTCAACATCAATGCCTTTAATATATTTTTCTTTGATTTGCTTTTGATATTCTTTAGGATCTGTTCTAAATAGATCTGCACTATATAAACCATTTAATGTATAAACATTACGACTTTGTAAAGTTGATTTTCCAGGTTGTAGATAATGAACAGTTCCTACAATATTTTCAATACCACCATTCCCATCAGAAACTAATTTTACACCTAAATCAAAAAAAGGTAATAAGTAAAAATTAGAAATCCTATTAAGTAGGTGCCTTCCATCAATTGAATCCATGCAACCAAACAATATATCAGAATTAGCAACTTCATTTACAACATTGTAATTGTATAAATTGGAATGAAAAGCTTTTACCTTTGTTCCTGTTTTCATATTTTTGATGGCTTTTTCAAAAACAAAAACTTTTGGTGTTGAAGCAACAACATCATTATAAAATGAATTAACTATCCTATTTAAATTTCTTAATTCAATAATATCTGGATCAACTAAGATTAATTCTCCTACACCTAATCTAGCTAATTGTTCAATAATAAAACTTCCAGTTCCTGAACAACCAATAACTGCAATTTTTAATTTCTTTAGTTTACTAAAAGTCCCTTCACCAAAGGCTTGTCGATGGCTTAAAGCAAAATCATCATCGTTTTCAGAATATTTTTCTTCAGAGGATAATAATTCAATATTATTACCTATTTTATTTATTTTGCTAATATTAAGAAATTGTCCATTTTGTAGTACTATTCGACCGATTATTTTACCATCAGAAAACATTATAAGACTACCATGTTTATTATCAGAATCTAACCAATTATAGATTTGCGGAAAAAGTTTTTTATCAGACTCATCATCTATTTCTGAAAAATTAGAATATATTTTATCATGGTTATGGATTTTAAAAACAGATAATTTTTTCTTTTCGGCTTCTTCTAAAATAGGTTTTAAAAAATCGGTTGACCATTTAACTTTTACATTAGTTCTCAAAAGATATTCTTCAAAAGGAATGGAAAAAATTTTATGTACAAAAAATTTTTCAGTATCAGAATAACTATGGCAACCACAAAGAATTATAGAAACAGCTTCTTTATTATCACCAGAAAATAGGTGTTTTTTAATATTATCGTGTTGAGAATCTGTGAGATTAAATGCAATATTCACTTTATATTATCCCTTTTTTAATTCATTTTTAAGCCATTCGTTTACTAGTAACAAGTGAGTTGAAATATCATCAATTCCAGGTCGCCAAGGATTATTTCCAGTTCGGTGGCGTGACCATCTCTGCCATACTTTACCATCAAAAGAATCAATTGCAATTGCTTTTATTTCAACATTATCATTTCTTGAAAGGGGAGGATTCAAATATACCATATCAATTTGTGAATCGGGATAACTTGCCTCGATTCGTAAATTCAAATCAACCTTTTCGACATTATAACCAACGGGAATAGGATAGTCATAAAAAACTATCCTTTTTAAATTATTTTCAATTACAGTTTCCCAATTAAGTTGTAGCAAAGAAAGATTTTCTAAATCTGATTCTGGCAAGTCAAACATGCGCCGAAGACTCCCCCGGCCTTCAGTTTGATCTAAGGGCAAGGTGACAAATCTTTCCACTCCGGGAAAAGTGAAATCTACTTCTTCATCAAGGGTGATTCTCTTGGTAAAACCACCATGCAATTTCTGGTAAAGTGCATGTTGTTCTATTGGAGTTTTATTAGCTAATTCTAACAGCTCTCTACCCGACATGTGGTCTATAGAAACGGTGTAAAGAGTTTTATCAATTCGTATACGGTATTTTTTCCCTTTCGGAATAGGTCTGTTTGATTTTGAATATTCTTCAATATCAATAATTTCTTCTTCTCTTATTTGATCCCCAGACATTATATGTCTCCTTTTTAGGTGTTATACAAATGTTGCACAAAAGATACAATAAAAAATATTGTATTGCAAGTAATACTTTTGTATTTTGTATAATACAAACAAATAAAATGGAGGCAAAGTATGAGTTCTCAATTAGATACTGAGAAACTCGCAACCATGTTAAAAACAAAAAGGGGGACATTAGGGCTCAGAGGTTTAGCTTATGAAATTGGGGGAGTAAGTGCTTCAACTCTGTCAAGAATTGAACAAGGTAAGCTTCCCGATATTGATACTTTCCTAAAAGTATGTGAATGGTTGGAAGTATCACCAGATTTTTTTAGTAAAAATAAAAAGGGAGATTATAACACAAAAGAAAAAGTAGTTGCACATCTTCGAGCTGATAAAAATTTATCACAAGAAACAGCAGAAGCAATAATACATATGATTAAAATGGCTTATAACACTAAAGTAGGATATTAATGAAAGGAAATACATTAAGAAGAGGTTTTAAAGCTTGGGCGGATGATAAAGCTATAGAATATAGGAAGAAATTAAATCTATATTATTATGATCCCTTACCTGCAAAAAAATTGGCGACTCTTTTTGATGTATTATTAATAACTCCAGATAAATTATTACATGACAATCCAAAATATTTATCAATTCTAAGCCAGAACGGATCATCAGAGTGGTCAGCAATAACTGTAAGAAACCAAGAAAACAAATATGTTGTGGTCCATAACCAAAAACATTCAAAGTCAAGACAAGAAAGTAATATAATGCATGAACTTGCTCATATTATTTGTAATCATGAACCAGAAGAATTTGAAGCAAGAGAAAACTTCCCTTTTCAATTTTTAAGAAATTACAATACGAATCAGGAAGAAGAAGCAAAATGGCTAGGTGCTTGTTTGCAGTTACCAAGAAAAGCTTTAGAGTGGTCATTTAAACAAGGTATGAATGAAACAGATATTGTTGATTTCTATAATGCTAGTAGTAGTATGGTTAAATTTAGAATAAACACAACAGGAATTAAATATCAATTTTCTAGGTATAAAAATAAACTGAAAAAATTATCCTAGATATTTCCCAAATAATTTTAAAGCGTGGACACAAAAAATTGTTCCACGCTTTATGAGAAAATTTCTATTTAACAAATATTAACTTAGCAGATTTTTCAAAATGTTGATTGTTTTTTAGAGTAGTTGCTTCAAATCTATAAATATAAATACCACTTGCTACTCTTGCACCATTACTATTCGTACCATCCCACATAATCTTATACTTACCGACATATTGAATATCTGATGTCAATGTTTTGACCAATTCGCCCATAATATCATATATAATTAATTTTACATTTGCATCTTGAGGTAGTGAATATTCAATTGTTGTAGTTGGATTAAATGGGTTGGGGTAAGCCCCATTTAAGATTATTTCATTTTCATCGCTTTTTATTAAAACATCTTTTTTTTCTAAACCTTCATATATGTTTAAAGTTTGAGTTTTGTTACCAATATACGCTATTTCATAAATAGAATTTATCGTATTTAATACGGCTACCGATGATGTTTTTGTTATAAGCTCTTTAAAAATAGTATTTGCATTGTTAATATCGTCATACTTAAAAATTAAATCATTAGCATAATTTATTCTTAATTTGACCTGCCCCCGATAAATGTACCAATGATTAAGTCAGATCTATACTCTTACCTTCCGTATGCATTACTTCTGCTTCTCGCAATTTATTTATGATTTGTTCTGTTGTAAATTTGACCTTTCCCATATTTTTTCTCCTTTTGATCCTAATATACAAACTGGATCACTTTTTGGGGGGCATGTCAATTGGGGGCAACATAAACTGTTCTCCAACTCATGGATAATAAATCTCTCTAACAAATAATAAACGATTCTATAACTAAATTATTTTGGATTTGCTATTCTGTAATTCAATATTTATTAATTAACGAAACAAATTTATAATTCTACCACATTATTACTTGAATAAAGTTAAAATTTAGAATAATCTTAGTGGAAAGAGTGATGGAAAACAAACTAGTATTGATGGAAAGAGATACCCTCTATACTCTAATCAAACAAGCTTTGAATGAAGTTTTAATAGAAAACCAAAAAATAAAAACTAAAAAAGAACTTATGAATTTTAAGGAAACATGTGAATTCTTAGGAATTCATCCATCCACATTAAACAAATGGAAAGCAAACAATAAAATCCCTTATAAAAGGCTAGGTAAAAGAATATTCTTTCAGAGAGAAGAAATACTTAAATCACTTAAAGAATCTAATTACTATAAACTAAAAAAGATTTACAGTCAATATAATTGACATAATAATTTTCATATCTCACTTCACGAACATCAAATTATCCTTAATTTTATAACAATAAAAAATATTGCTAACCAAATTTTTTTTTCAAAAATTAAAATTATTTTAAAAATTTTTTTTCTATCATTGATTTTTTATAGTTATTGTAAGTTGTTGCAAACAAAAAAAATCATGGTTCATTTGAATATTATGTGAATTAAAACTCAGCTTATGAACAAATTAAGATAATTGTATAATTAAATACGAAAGGAAAAAACATAAAAATTTTGTAAAATCGTGTGTAGTAATTGTGTAGATAAAAAATAAGCCCTTATAAAATAAGGGCTTTAGTAGCGGGACTAGGACTTGAACCTAGAACCTTCGGGTTATGAGCATGGTTAATAGGTTTATTTATACGCATTTAACCCAGGTAGTGCGTCATTTAGTGCTAATTTGATAGTTAAGTGTTTAGGAGATTATATATGTATCTGTCTAAACACAAAAGCGGTATTTATTATATCTATTATACTACGGAAGAAGGGAATAGGTCCAAAGTTTCAACCAAAACTAAAAACAAAAAAGAAGCTAATAAAGTTTTCAAATCTTTTAATATCAATACAGTAAAAAAGAGCAAGATTGTTACAAATATCAAATTAAAAGAACTCACCTGGAAATTTCTTATTCATTCGGAAAATCTTCATACTTGGAAAACTACACTTCAGTATAAAACGACCTTCAATTTTCTTATTAGATTTTTGGGAGATATTAGTGTCAGCAAAATTAAAACTTTTCAAATTGAAGAATTTATTCAATATAGAATTCGAAAAATATCATTGCATGCTGGAAGGAAAGACTTAATTAATATTAAAGCTGCTTTTAATTGGGGGACAAAGATGGAAATTATTGAAAATAACCCAGCAAAAAATTTAAAAAGGATAAAACCTCCTGAAAAATTGCCTTTATTCTTTTCGAAAGAAGAATATTCCAAACTTATTGACTTAATTGATAATCCAATAATTAAGTCTATTGTTGTAATTGCTGTTAATACTGGAATGAGGCAGATGGAAATACTTTCACTAAGATGGAATCAAGTAAGTCTAATGGAAAATTTAATTATACTAAATAACCAAAACCATATTACAAAAGGGAAAAAAATAAGAACAATTCCAATAAATAATAATTGTGTTAAAATATTTGAAGAGATGCAAAAAATGAAGAATGGAGATCAAGTTTTCCATATTGATGGTAAGCAAATAAAACAAGATTATATTGTAAAAAATTTTAAAAGGTATTTAAAGAAATGTAATATTAATGATAAACTGAATTTTCATTCTCTACGACATACTTTTGCCAGTTGGCTGGTTCAAAGTGGAGTAAGTATATATCAAGTATCAAAGTTATTAGGTCATGCTGATATTAAAACAACTGAGATTTATGCACACTTGAGAGCGGAGGATTTAAGAGCATCTGTTAATGTATTGAGTGATAGTCTGTAGATACTCATATTTTAGTTAAATGTTCTAATTCACGAGAGGATTTTAGAAGAAACTATTATTAGCAATGGTTTTCTATATCTCCACTTAGTTTGATAGAAATTCACCTCTTAATTCTGACATTTTATTGGTTCTGAATCAAATCTAAAGGATATACCTTTGCTAATTGAAACGAGTAACCATCTGTCAATTAAGTAAGCTTTTAATTCATTCAGATTTAAGAGCAACATAAATTTATACTCATTAAAGAAGTGAAGATTTGAGAGAATCCGTTGAAATGTTAAAATAAACTTAAGAGTGAATTATTGAGGAATTGCTCTTAACCATTTTGAGATTTTCAAAATAAAATTGTGTTAATAGAATTACTAGTATGAGTAATTACTAATTCATACTAATTTTTATTAAATTCCTATTATTAAAATTTATATAATTTGTCGAATATGAGAAATCTACATTTCCCAATTTTTGTAATTCACTTCAACTTATTTAATCATAAATTTTTAAGGACCCGAAATGAAAAATTTTATTGAATTTATACCAAATAAGGTCAAGAGTATTTATGTACTTTGGATATTATTAAATATTTTCTTTTGGTTTTATGGCGGATTGGGTGGTTTGAAATACCATAGGGAGTTTTTCCCTTATTATCATTGGCATTGGGTTAGTTTAAGGGAGTATGATTTGTCAGAATTATTAGTATATACAATAGTTCCAATTGTATTGTATTTTGCATACTATCTTTTTAAAAAAGACAATTTACTTAAATAGTATAATTAAAATTACTCTACTAAATACAATTTGATGTTCTTAAAATTACTATAAAATTTTTACTTGATGATTCATTAATCTAATCTTCAAAAACTTTGATAAACTTGAGATTGATAATTTTATATGCTTAAAGCAAGTTATTTAATACTAAGTAACTTAATGTAAATATTTAATAAATCACAAATTGAGTTGGAAAATGAAAATCATTGTTTTAATAGCTATCTCTTTGCTTTGGGGATGCAGTGAAAATATCGAACATGTAAAAATCCGATATAATAATGGTAACCTCTTTTGTGTTGGTAAATACTGGATTTCTCATTCATTTTATTCTTTTAAAAGGCATAAAATAGGAGAATGGAAATTTTATAATATTGACAATAGTTTGCATTCACAACAAAATTTTGATGATGATGGAAAATTAATTCAGTTAAAAACTTATTCTGAAGATAATAAACTTCTAAAAAGTTTTATAAAAAAAGAAGGTATCTCATTTACCACTAATTATTACACAACAGGCGAAATAAAAGAGGAAATTATTGAAACAATAGAAGTTGCGGGAAATGAGGAAGATAATTGGCAATATAAAAATTCTGAGTATAAAAAGTATTATAAAAATGGAATTCAGAAAGAGAATTGTACTTATGAAGATGGTGTAATTCAAGGTATATATAAAATCTGGGATGAAAATGGAAATCTCATGGCAGAGATTAAATATATGGATGGAATGGTTGTGCCAAATGATGAAGATAAAGGAACCATTTTAAAACTTTGGTAACTCAACACAACATTTTCTTTATTCACCCATGAACCAATAAATAGTATCAAAATTACTTTGTTTTTATTGGATTGTACCCTTGAGTTAGACTTTTCTATTGAAAAATTTGAAGATTATAATGCAATTAACAAAGAAATTTTTAAAAAATTAATAGCAAAAATATATGAAGTAAATACTTACTAGAAATAATCACAAATAAAAAACTACCCCCCCCCCCACTTGATTTATCTTTTCACTAAATATTTATGAATAATGTTAATAGCCGTTTGACTAACGCTATTAACAAAAATATCAGAGGTGAAAGGTGATCACATTTAGAAAAACATCTTATTTGACCTATCCAAATAAATCTGTTCCATATATCAGACTAAGCGGTAAATGGTTAGAGAAGTTAGGATTTAAAATTGGTTCTAGTTTTAAGATTGTCAAACTTGAAGATAAACTATTACTGATACCTTCCGAATCAACAAATCTGAATAATTAAATAAACTTGAGTTAACTCATATAATTGGTACAAGAGCGAAAAGAACCGCTTAGAGCATTGGTTAAGTAACTTTTGTACCAAAATAATTAATCACAAAATAAAAGGAGGTTGTATGAATCCATACACAGAAATTGAAGTTACTCCACTTTATTCCAAAGATGGCATGATATCAAACGGAAAATCTGTTAGAATCAAAAATGATAAAGAATGGAATGAAATCGGAATAGTTTCACCAAATTATTTATTGGTACACAATAAAAAAGTTAAAGATGTTGTTGACCAATTAGCACGCTACTCACCATATAAAATATGGAAACCTACAAAACAATTCTTTGACGGCAGAAGATTTATTTATTCGCTCGTTACTGATAATCTTACAGTTGAAATTACACCTGGAGATTTAATAAGATTTGGTTTAATTGGTTACAACAGTTATGATGGTAGCAGAGCTTTATCCGTTGGTATGTATGCCGAACATTTAGTTTGCAGTAATGGAATGACAAGTTCATTATTTTTTTCAAGATTCACATTTAAGCATAATCAAGGTAATTTCAATTGGAATGAACAAATTGAATCTGCATTTAAAACTATTCTTCCTCACTCAGAAAATAAACTAATTGAATTTGCAAATTCTTTAAGAAAACTGAAATCAAAAAGTCTTGATACCAATTCCTTAAAGCAAATCAGAAAAGAATATTTAACAGACTTAAATATTTCTTCTTGGGGAAAAGTTGTTGATCAGTTTTTATTAAATGAACAGCACAATGCATTTGGTTTATTGGATGCCTGTACAAATATATTCTGGCATAATAAGAAACAAAATTATTCAGACTATAATAATAATTCCTATGTAACAGATTCAATGCTTAAGTATGCCAATACTTTTTTGAATTAGGTTAGTAGCGTTTCTTAATAAAAAATAAATGGAGGTTAAAATGTGTATGTCTTCAAAAGGTTATGGACAAAAATAGTATTTATTTAATAGACAGTTTAACTCATTCTGTTATGTTAAAAATAATTAATTAGTGAATAAGTTTGATTTTTTTCTTTGCCTTAAAGTCCTCCATTTTATTTCTTTTCTTTTTGCTTCAATGTCAATATTTCTACCAAAATAAACATCAGCTGGTGTAACATTATTTAATGCTTCATGGTAACGATGGTTATTATAATTGTCAATAAACCTTCCAATCTCAGCTCTTAAATGATCCGGGAAATAATAATTATCAAGCTTTACTTCATTCTTCATAGATCTGTGGAACCTTTCTATTTTTCCTTGAGTCATTGGATGATATGGTGCTCCTCTTGTATGAGTTATCCCATTGTTCTCAAGATATTCTTGTAATTCTCCAGCTAGATAACACGGCCCATTATCAGATAATAATCTTGGTTTGTGTCTGACTGATACTTTCGATATTTCTGTTTTTTCTACTGCCATATCAAGCAGTTCTTTAACATCTTTTGCTGCCATAGTTGTAAATAATTCCCATGTGATTATATATCTTGAATAATCGTCCAATATACTTCCCAAGTAATACCAACCCCAGCCGATTACCTTAAAATATGTGAAATCTGTTTGCCACAATTCATTTACTCTTCTTGTCGGATGAATAAACTTATCCCTGGCACTCATTACAATATACGCCGGTGATGGTATTAAATCATACTCCTTCAATATTCTATAAACACTTGATTCTGATATATAATACCCATATTTATCAGTTATATACCATGCTAACTGTCTTGGTGATTCTTTCGGTCTTTCCAAAGCTATGGCTGCAACTTTTTCTCGTTCTTCTTTGGGTATCTTGTTCCATACCTTCTTTGGATTACTTTTCTGATTTGAGAGCCCTTCAAATCCATTCTCCTCATACTTACGGTACCACTGATAGAATGTGCTTCTGTTGACTTCCAACTCTGACAATGTCTTTCTAACACTTAAATCTGAGTTCTCTACCAGCTTTATTATTTCCATTTTCTCTGCTTGTGTATATCTCATCAGTCGTCCGATTCTGCTTCCATACCAACTAAACTTTTTTTAAGTATTCTATTCCTCAAACTAAGTTCTGCTACCAAGTATTTTAACTGTGAGTTCTCCTCCTTCAATTCACTTACTTCACTACTGGTTGCTTCTCTCTGTGTATCTCCTTGTAATCTTTTCTTCCCCGATTCTAAAAACTCTTTGCTCCATTTATAATACATATTTGGATTTATTCCTTCTTTCCTGCAAAGTGAGGCTATGCTTTCTTCTCCTCTTAATCCTTCCAGTACTATTCTGATCTTTTCTTCACTGCTATACTTTTTTCTAGTTCTTCTTTTTATCTCTCTTACTATGCTTTCTACTTCTACTTTCTTTTCCATGGTTTTAATCCCTTCTCTTATCTTCGAATATCCTAAAACCATCTCTTAATTTCAATACCTTTTTGGTCCTCTACGTGCTGAAGGTTTACAGAGAAAATTAAAATGACACTTACAACAGAAAGCAGATTAAAGCAAAATTTATATGGAAAAGGAGTTTATATAAATTTAGTTAAAATTATTGATGCAGAAGATATTTCAAATACACAGCCATTTTTCCTTAATAGTCCAATTGATATTGGTGTAAAATTAACATTAAATATTGGTCGAGAAGATTTCTTTCCGGAATTATCAATATTTGGTCAATTTGAAAGAGATACAAATACAAATGAAATTATTGGCTGGGGTAATTCGTTTTGCACTCAAGAATTATTTTATAAGCTTGGTTTCCGAGGTCATTTGAAAGATAATAATGAAATTCCAAATGAAGCTATTGAATTATTAAAAGGTAAGAAATTTTACAAGTTAGCCTATGTATCCGGAATTAAAGATGATGGAAATCTAAAATATTCTAATTGGAATTTAATTGCTGCTGAAGAAGAAGATCCTAAAACTCTTGCAGATAGATTTCATAAAAGTGTTAATAGTGGTTACCCCAGAAATTACCGTCCTGAGTTAGTCGATATTTTTGAAGATTCAATTGCTGAAGAAGTAAATCAAATGATTTATTAAATTATAATCCCCTAATTTTTTAGGGGATTTTTTTGTTATTGGCGGTTTGAAAATTTATTAAGTGATTTGTTCTTATAATTCTTATAACAAATCCATTAAATAAATTTAAAGTTATTAAATGCACGTATATTAATTTATTGCTCAAATTATAATTTAATAATAATGGGAGGCGTCAAGCCTCCCGATAAATAAAAAGAAGTTTGTAATTTCTAATCCATATACTCAAACCGCTATTAACTCAATAATCAAAAATTTAATTTTGTTAGTAGCGGTTATAAAAAATATGAATATTTCAATTTATACTTGAGTATTATAATTGAATCTAGTTTATTGAATATATTAATGAATCTATATTATTATGATTCTATATTATGTTAGTCAACTTTGTATAGATATGAATACTCACATTTGACGTCAGCCTATGCCATAAATGCTATGAGGATAGGAACCTCTTTCTGAATGTTGCCAAATATGATTTAATACATAATAAATACTTGTTTTACTTTCTCCTCGATTAACAACTTCTATAAGTTTGAGATTTTTTAATTCATTAATATATCTGCTAATTGTTTTTTTTGAAACTTGCAATTCAAATGCGAGTTTCTTTTGTGAAGGAAAACAAAACTCATTCTTACCAATAAACATAAGAATCCTACCGTATAGTAATTTTGCTCCCGATGAAACTTCTTTTTGCCTTAATAACCAGATTGGAACATTAATACAAATCCATTTTTTATAAGGTTGTATTCTACTATTATCATATTCCATTTGATATAATTCCATTTCATACTCCTTTTAATTTTCAATTTTCTTTTATTTTTTTTCTAACTCAACATCACTGTTTGAGAATAACTTAGCTCAGTAATGTTTTCCTTAGGCGATTGATTAATATCTATATTTTTAAGGTTGAGATAAGCATTTTTATTGCCAATTCCTTTACGATTTGGATTCGTCCCCATTCTAAATGGATATAGTGGACAATCTGTAATGTGACATTTTTTTACTCTCACTAATTCATAAGCAGAACACTCAAGACAATTTTCAAAAATATCTTTAAGATTTAATCTTCCAAACGGAATTGACATTCTTGGATTTTCATTTTTTGCTTTTGCTAAAGTTCCACAAACATCTTGACGGATATATTCTTCTACGGCTTCAGTTGGAGAAAGTACTTTATTTTTCATTTTTTCCTCCAATTGATTTAAAAGATTGAAAGTTATCAATGTGTAAATAGTTTAGCGGATTAATGCAGTCTTCAACATTACCATTCCAACGCCAAAATGATCTGCTAATTGAATAAATTCTTCTTTTTGTTTGAATTAGAATTTTATCATAATCCAAAGATTGATCAGTTAATAAAATATGAGGGATACCAAAGGACTCAAAAGTTTTAGAATATTTACGGTGATTTTTAGAAATGAAAATTGTTTTGCGAATAGGATCGAATGTGCAAAGTTCTTTTTTTTGCTTTTTAACAAAACAATAAATCTTAATTAAAGATTTGTCATTTGTTGATTTTTTAAAAAGATTTTCTTTATGTTGTATCAACATAATTAATCTCCTTTCGATTGATTATGGAATTAGCCGATAAGTAAGCAACCTGCGAAAGGGTTTTACTTGTTGGCTTTTTTTATATTTCTAATTTAATATGGGAGACAAACAAAGACGTCTCTAGGGTTTGTCTTTTATCGATTGGTTTTTGAATAATCGTGACGTTGAAGAATTCTTCTTATTGTTTTTATACTTGTTTGAGGAGTCGTTAATCTTTCTTTTTTTACTATTTCAAATATTTCTTCTAGCTTTTTCGAAGGAACTGTTTTATATTTTTCCAAATTCAATGTTTCTGCAAGTTCTATTACTCTGTAAGAAAGCTTTCCATGATTCGAATTTGATATTTTTTCATTATACGACAGTGGGATCAATTGATTTCTAGAATACCATTCAAGAAAATTATTTTTTAATTCGTAAAATTGTTTTAATAATAAGGGATGATCATTATTATTTGGATATTCTAACTTGTCTTTTTCAATGTAATTTATATACTCATTTATAAATTTTAATTTAAAATCGTTGTAGATTTTACATATAGTAATTTCCGATATGTTGCTGTTTTGTCTGAATGAATTTATTATGTGACTCTCTAATTCGCCCTCCAAGGTATCTAAATGATTGAGATTTCTATGCCCTTTATGATAAGTGAATCTTTTATTTTCAATTTTTAAATTTTGTTTATCAATTTCAAAGCGTAAATAAAGCACTTCAAAGTACTCTTCATACTGTGTCTCATAAAAATCATCAAATAAAATATATTCCATAAAAAATCCATTCACTCGTTTGCTTACCCATTGCTGTGGGCTCTGGTATTCCAGAACGAATGAACGGATTATTAAACTTTCTTTAGCAATGTTATAAGCGATTCAATGTTAAAATAATAAATCTATTTCTAAATTTGAATTTAATTTATGTGTTAGTAGCGGTGTTGATAATAAAATAAATTAGAAAAAGTATTTATATAAAAGATAAATGTTATATTGAAGAAAATTTAAAATGATAGAAAATAAAAAAAACGACTTTCTCTACTTCGTTATGTTGTAATAAGAAAAGCAGTTTATAATTAATTATTATTTCATATTAATAATGACTTAATAATTATTAAATTATCTTGAAACACGCAATTAACCAATTTCAAGCCATCAAATTCTTATTTTTTTAAATATTTTTTGCTTAAATTAAAGTTAAATCTTATAAAATTTTAAGATACTTTATGCCAACTCCAGAACAACTTGCTCGTGAAAATATAGACGACCTACTAACCAAAGCTGGCTGGAAAATTCAAGATGTAAATCATCTTAATTTGGGTGAAAGTTTAGGAGTTGCTATTCGTGAATACCCGACAAATTCTGGTCCTGCTGATTATATACTTTTTGTTGAAAGAAAAGCTGTTGGAGTTATTGAAGCTAAATCTGAAGGAACTACTTTAAGTGGAGTTTCAGAACAAACCTATAAGTATGCAGCTAATTTTAAATCTGAAATTCCTCATGTAAAATTACCGCTTCCTTTTTTATATGAAAGTACTGGAACAGAGACCTTATTTAGGGATTTAAGAGACCCAGAATCACGCTCAAGAAGAGTTTTCGCATTCCATAGACCAGAAACATTACTTGAATGGTCGAATCAACCTGAAACTTTAAGGAGCAGAGTTAAACAATTTCCTAAACTTCAATTAGACAGACTTTGGAAACCTCAGTTTGAAGCTATAAATAATTTAGAAGAATCACTTAAGCAAAACAGACCGAGAGCTTTAATTCAAATGGCTACTGGTTCTGGAAAAACTTTTACTTCCATTAGTTTCATTTATCGTTTAATAAAATTTGCTGGTGCAAAAAGAATTTTATTTTTAGTTGATAGAAATAATCTTGGTCGACAGACAAAATCAGAATTTACTCAATTTGTTGCTCCCGATGATGGAAGAAAATTTACTGAACTTTATAATGTTCAGCATTTAACATCAAACACTATTGATCCAGTTAATCGAGTTGTAATCACAACAATTCAGCGTTTGTTTTCAATGCTTAAAGGTGAAGATCAATTTGAACCAGATTCCGAAGAAAGTTCGATGTTTGATATTACTCCAACCGCTAAACAGCCAATTGAAGTAAAGTATAATCCCAAAATTCCTATTGAAACTTTTGATTTTATTGTAACGGATGAATGCCATCGTTCAATTTATAATCTTTGGCGGCAAGCTTTAGAATATTTTGATGCTTTTCTAATTGGACTTACTGCAACTCCATCAAAACAAACAATAGGATTTTTCAATAGAAATTTAGTTCAAGAATATACTCACGAAAGAGCTGTTGCTGATAATGTTAATGTCGATTTTGAAGTCTATAAAATCCAAACAAAAATCTCAACCGAAGGAAGTAAAATTGATTCTGGATTCTTTATTGATAAAAGAGATAAACTTACAAGAAAAGTTATTAGTGAAAAACTGGATGAAGAATTTCAATACGCTAATAACCAATTAGATAGAAGTGTTGTTGCTATTGATCAAATCAGAACAATAATTAGGACTTTTAGAGATAGATTGTTTACTGAAATATTTCCTGGTAGAACTCACGTTCCTAAAACTTTAATATTTGCAAAAGATGATTCTCACGCTGAAGATATTGTTAATATCGTTCGTGAAGAATTTGGCAAAGGAAATGATTTCTGTAAAAAAATTACTTACAGAACTACTGGAGATAAACCAGAAGATTTAATTGCTAACTTCCGTAATTCGTATAATCCAAGAATTGCAGTTACCGTTGATATGATTTCCACTGGAACAGACATCAAACCTATTGAATGTGTTTTCTTTATGCGCGATGTAAAATCTCCAATTTATTTTGAACAGATGAAAGGAAGAGGAACAAGGGTAATAAATTCAGCGGATTTGCAGTCGGTTACTCCCGATGCAAAATATAAAACTCACTTTGTAATTGTTGATGCTGTTGGAGTTACGGAAAGTGAAAAGGTTGCTCCTACAACAACACTTGAGAAAAACAGAACTATTCCTTTTGATAAACTTTTAAAAGATGTTGCAGTTGGTATCAGAACTCCAGATATTCTTTCTTCGCTTGCTTCTCGTTTAACCAGACTTGATAAAATTATAGATAAAGATCAAAAAGAAGAATTGAAAAAGCTTTCTGAAAATAAACCACTTTCAATAATTTCAAACGGACTTCTTTCTGCTATTGATCCAGATATACAGATTGAAACTGCAAAGAAAGAATTTAATACAGAAGAACCAACCGACCAGCAAATAAAAGAAGTAACAAAAAAATTAACTGATGAAGCTTGTAAAGTTTTTGATAATCCCAAATTCAGAGACAAGCTTTCTGAAACAAAAAGATTATCCGAACAAATTATTGACGTTGTAAGTTTAGATGAAGTTTTGACCGCTGAGTTTGATGAAAAATCTAAAGAAAAGGCAAAGAGTGTTATTGATACATGGAAGAAATTTATTGATGAAAACAAAGATGAAATTACAGCACTTCAAATAATATTTAATACACCTTACGGAAAACGTCATTTAACTTACGAGCAGATTAAACAGCTATCTTTGGCAATTGAAAAACCGCCTTATAATTTAAGACAAGAAGTTGTTTGGAAAGCTTATGAACAGCTTGATAAAAGTAAGGTTAAAGGAACACCGTTAACAATTTTAACAAATATAATTTCTTTGCTAAGGTTTACAATTGGTGAAGCTGAAGAACTTATTCCTTTTAATAATATTGTTGAACAAAAATTTGCAAATTGGATTAGCGAACAAGAACAGAAAGGAAGAATATTTAGCATTGATCAAATTGAATGGCTTACAATGATTAAAAACCATATTGCTACATCTCTTGAAATTTCAAAAGAAGATTTTGATTCAGTTCCATTTTATGAAAAGGGCGGATTGATGAAAGTTTATAATTTATTTGGAGAAGAATTAAATACACTTCTTGAAGAATTGAATAATAGGTTAGTAGCGTGACAAATAAAGATTTAGAATCTTTAAATTTCCCAAACACATGGATTAAAATTACCTTAAATGAACTTTTAGAACTAATTAGAAATGGATTAAGTCGAAAGCAAAATAAGAGTAATATTGGAATACCAGTTTCTAGGATTGAAACAATATCTAATGAATTAATTAATTATGAAAAAGTTGGATTTATTGAAAACTTAACTGAAGAAGAAGTAAAAAAATATTCTTTGCAATACGGTGATATATTATTTAGTAACATAAATAGTGATTCTCACCTTGGGAAAACTGCAATATTTTTTAATCATCAACCATTATTACATGGGATGAATTTGTTGTTAATTAGAGTGGATAAAAATATAATTTCATTTTCATTTTTGAATTCAGTTTTTCAGCTATATAGATTTAGTGGTGTTTTTATTTCTATTGCGCAACATGCTGTAAATCAATCATCAATAAATCAATCCAAACTAAATAATTTACTTTTTCCACTTCCTCCACTAAACGAGCAACACCGAATTGTAGAAAAAATAGAAGAACTATTCACCAAATTAGATGCATCAGTTACAGAACTTAAAAATGTAAAAAAGCAGCTCAAACGCTACAGACAGTCAGTCCTAAAATCCGCCTTTGAAGGAAAGTTTGACTCTTCAAAAAGTAAATGGAATATATATACTTTAGGTGAATTAATTCTGGAAAGTCAACTTGGTTTGGTTCGTTCAAAAAGAGAACAAAACAATTTACACCAAGGGACAGCATACATAAAAATGAATAATGTAGGAATGGATGGAAGTGTCTCTCTTAATAATCTGGTATACGTTGAAGTTAGCAATGAAGAAAAAAATAAATATTTACTTAAAGAAAGCGACATTTTATTTAACACTAGGAATAGTCTCGAATTAGTAGGGAAAACTGGAATAATAACGAGGTTATCAGAAGAGATTATTTATAACAATAATTTAATGAGAATAAGATTTGGGGAGAACATCAATCCACAATTTATAGTTTACCAAATGTGTTCTTTAGAGTTTCGCGCAAACATGGAATTAGTTAAGAAATCAACAACAAATGTTGCAGCAATTTATGCAAAAGATTTATTCCCATTGAAAATTAAAGCTCCTTCAATTGATGCACAAAAACTAATAGTTGAAGAAATCGAATCTCGTTTATCAGTCGCAGACAAAATAGAAGAAGAAATAGACAAGAACTTAAAGCGGACAGAACAACTCCGCCAGAGCATACTCAAGAAAGCATTTGAAGGCAAACTAGTTCCCCAAGACCCAAACGACGAACCAGCAGAGAAACTTTTAGAGAGAATAAGGAAAGAGAGAGAATTGAAAAAATGAGGTTAAAATGATACCTGATAATATAACACATTCTCATTTAATTCAAGCAATAAAAAGAATCAAAGTACAAGGATATGATCCCAAAAGAAAATCTAGAGATTATGATTTATATTTTGGGAAAAAAAGATATCCTCCAAAAATAGTTGTTGAATATGCAAATGAAATTGCTGGCAATGCTCCAATTGAATATCATAGTGGTGGAATTGAACATGATAATGAATATCTTCAAAAAAAAGGTTTTGTGATAATTGGTAAAAATAACAAACCAGAAGATGAATTTTTTAATGAACATGAAATACAGTTTTTATTAGCACATAGCTTTCAAAGATATTCTGATAAGAGTGACTTACATAAAACAATTAGTAACTTGTTTAATAATTCTCTATTTCCAAAAACAGATCGATGGGCTTCAGAAGTAATTCCCAATAAATTTGAGTTAGTGAAACACCATAGATATTTAAAACGTGATTCTGGCTTTATGAGAATACAAGGCTATACTTGGGCTAGTTTTTTTCCAAAAGGTAAAAAAGATAAAAATATATACTTCACTGTAGGTATTCATGCAAATACTAAGGTCTTTAAACCTGGTCTTATTTATAAAATTGACTATCAAAAAGATGGATTATCAAATGAACAGAGCATTTTATTTGATGAACTTTATCAAAAATATAATTTAGAACCTATAACCATTCCTATTTCAAATTTGAAAAGTTATACGTGGGAAAAATTATTTGAAGAATCAAAAAAATACTTTGATGATAATATTGAAAATCTTAATAAGCTCATTATAGAAGTTTGGAATGATTCAATTCCTAAAAAGAAAATTGGTGGACCAAAGGTCGAAACAAAGATTTGCAGATTATGTTGGAATACTAATAGTTGGATAAAACCTTCTGGAAGACTTGGTAAAGCAAAAACTAAATCTCATGAGTTAGAATTTGGATTTGGCCATGAAGAATGGCTTTTTGATTTTGATAAGATTATTGATGGATATAAATATGCATTCTTGGAACCAGTCAGAAAATTTCAAAAAAAATATGAAGGAGAAAAGTTTAATATTCTACTTTATTCTATTGATGGAAAAACTAAACAAAAATATTGGATTGGTAAAATTAATAATTTGGAAGTTATCTCTGATAATACCGCAAAAATTATTTTGCAAAAATTTGAAGAGAATTCTTGGTTGAATGAAATGGAAGAGGATTTAATAAATTTAGGAATTGATCCTAAAGTTATTACAAATAAATATATAGAACATACTGAAATTCTAAACGTTAGATTCAAAAGAAAAGACTGTGAAATATTTAGTGAATTAGTTCCTATTATCGATAATTCTATAATTACCTCAACAAGATACAATCTACTTAATCTTAAAGATGGATTCGGTGCAGATGATATAAAATTTTCAGACAAACAATATGATCCAAATAGCGGTTCAACTGATGTTTCTAATTTATCAAAAAAATATAAAAAAACATTTGAAAAAAGAGAGATTGAATTAAATCATAATCATAATATACTTACAGAAACTTTTTTTAATCATTTGAAGAGTGCATACCCAAATGATACTATTAGAAATGAAAGTACTGCGCATGGGCAAGCGAGAATTGATATTGTTCGACAGACACAGAATGGCGATATATTTTATGAATTAAAAACTTATAATAATTTTATAACTAGTTTAAGAGTAGCATTTGGACAGTTATTTGAATACTGTTTTTATCCAAATGCTCAAAACGCAATTAAATTAGTCTTAGTTACAGACACTAGCCCAAAACAACAAGAGATAGAATATGTTAAACATCTAAATGATTTTATAAAAATACCTTTTGAAATTATTTACTTTAATACAGATACAAAGACAATTGAAATGGAAATAAAAGTATGACAGACTCAGCAACAATTGTATCAAAACTTTGGAATTATTGCAACGTGCTCCGTGATGACGGTGTTAGTTATGGAGATTATGTAGAACAATTAACCTATCTCCTATTCCTAAAAATGGCAGATGAACAAACTAAACCACCATTTAACAGAGAAGCAATTGTTCCAGATAAATATAACTGGCAAAAACTTACTACTCTAGACGGTGATGCTTTAGAAGTCCAATACCGACATACGTTAGAAAACCTTGCAAAAGAAGAAGGAACACTTGGAATAATATTTCGTAAATCTCAAAATAAAATTCAAGATCCAGCAAAACTAAAAAGGCTAATAACACTTATAGAAAGTGAAACTTGGATTGGCTTAGACATTGATATTAAAGGTGAAATTTACGAAGGACTATTGCAAAAGAATGCTGAAGATACCAAAAGTGGAGCTGGTCAATATTTTACACCAAGAGCGCTAATAAAAGCAATTGTTGAAGTTATAAATCCAAAACCAAGTGAAACAATTTGTGATCCTGCTTCTGGTACTGGCGGATTTTTGTTAGTAGCGCATGATTACATTTCTCATAAATATGATTTAGATATAGACCAAAAGAAATTTCTAAAAAGTAATACTTTTTTTGGTAATGATATTGTCGATGGAGTTGTAAGACTTTGCGTAATGAATTTATATCTTCATGGTATTGAAGCAAATATTTCAGCTGAAGATAGTTTAGTTTCTGATCCTGGTAAGAGATATAATATTGTAATTACCAATCCACCTTTCGGAAAGAAGAGCAGCATAACTGTATTTAATGGTGAAGGTAAAGCTGAGAAAGAATCTTTGGTTTATGAAAGACCAGACTTCTGGACTACCACTTCAAACAAGCAATTAAACTTCTTACAGCACATTAAAACGATTCTTGATATAAACGGAAGAGCAGCCGTAGTACTCCCAGATAATGTTTTATTTGAAGGCGGGGCTGGTGAAAAAGTTCGTAAAGAATTACTCAAGCAATTTGATTTGCATACAATCTTAAGATTGCCTACTGGAATTTTTTATGCACAAGGAGTAAAAGCTAATGTATTATTCTTTGATAAAAAACCAGCAAGTGAAACTAACTGGACAAAAAATGTTTGGATTTATGATTTACGAACAAATATTCATTTTACATTAAAGACTAATACACTGAAATATTCAGACTTAGAAGATTTCATCAAATCCTTTAACTCAGCTAACAGATTTGAAAGAAAAGAATCGGAAAGGTTCAAACCATTCACCTACGAGGATATAATCAAAAGAGACAAGACTAGTTTGGATATTTTCTGGTTAAAAGATGAGTCCTTAGAAGACACCGACAACTTACCAGATCCAGATATTCTTGCTGATGAAATAGCAGATAGTTTAGAATTAGCTTTAGAACAAATTAGAGAAATACAAAATTTTTTGACGACATAAATAATGAAGACATTTGATAAAAAATTTTGGTTATCACTAGTTCCAATTATAATTCTAATACTATTAGCTGGATTTACACCATATCTGTTTACTAGAAAAGAAATACTTGGTTTTTGTTTTTCAGAGACAGGGCAAATAGGTGACACAATTGGTGGAATTTTTGGACCAATGATTGCAATAATTGCAGCAATACTCACTTACATGGCATTTTGGGTACAATACAAAGCAAATATTCAATTAAGGGATGATATTAGAATTGATCGTTTTGAAACTAAATTCTATGAAATGCTAAAATTACATAGACAAAATTTATCAGAAATTGAACTTGATGAAATGACTGGTAAAAAAGCTATTGAAGCAATGTTCAATGAATTGTATTATGGCTTTATGATTGTTAAGGAATGTTTAGATGGGACTTATCCACTAGAGACAAGAGTTTTTGATCGAAATTTAACCAAACCAGAATATAAAAATGATGAGAAGTATTTAGATTTAGCTTTTAATGTCTTCTTTTTTGGCAAACAATATTTTAACAGAGATCATAAAAATTATAATTTCATCTTTGATTATAATAGAGAATTTATATTAAAACTATTCAGAGTATTCCATAATATTAGCGAAAATAATGAGTTCAGACGTATTCACTTTTCTAGTCTTGAACCAATTGTTCCAAAACATAAACTATTTATTGGTCAAAGTTCAAATCTTGGAAATTATTTTCGTTTACTTTACCAAACTGTAAAACATATTGATGAAATGAAACAAGAAAATATTACTGAGTTAGATAAATATAATTATGTCAAAACTCTACGTGCTCAGTTATCAAATCATGAACAATTGTTATTGTACTATAATTCACTTTCTAAAATGGGAGAAGCTTGGATAAAAAATAATTATATTCAGAAATATAAATTGATCAAAAATATTCCACTCCCTTTAGCTGATTTTGGAATAAACCCCGAAGAAAAATTTAAAAAAGAAATTTTATCTTATAAGGAAAAAGGACAGAAATTTTTTGAAATGCAATGAGTCTAACAAGTAATTAAGGAACTCCAATCATGGATACAGATAATGCAATTCATGAATCTAATAGAGCACAACATCTAATTCGATTTCTGAAAAAATTACCAATCTCTAATTATCTTAATAAATCACTGGAAAAAACACTTGAGGACTATTTACAATCTGAAAATTCAAAAAAGAGAAAGTCTTGTGAAGAATATAAAAGTTATGATAAATCAAATAAATTAGACAATTTTCATAAAGTATTGTATATCGAACTTAAAAAAATACACACACCAAGAAAATTTGCATTGATACCTTTAAGTATTGAAAATAGGAAATATTTTCCAGGCTATAAACAGGACTTTTATTTAGATACTGAAACTGGTCGATTAATTGTTCATGTTACATCGGGAAATGATGGTGATATTTTGGGAGATAGAGAAGCTGGAAATTATATTGTTGGTAAATTACAAGACTGGTTTAGATTTCATAAGAAGTTAAAAGATGGATCAATTTTAAGAATTGACATTATTGAAAGAGAAAAACTTTATAGATTGTCAGTGCAATCTTATTAAAATAATAGTAAGAAGTGCTCTATTCAATGTTAGTATCATTTTGCAATATTTAAACATTATAGAATAAAATATTTTCTCAGAATTGCTTAACTCACCATCTTAATATTTATTTACTATTCTCATCCTTTGTTCGACTACTACATTGAATTGTATTCCAAAAATTCTATTACTGAGTTAAACAAATCAAATCAAGAATTAAAGGTTAATAGCGTTGCACAAAATAAAATAATTTATTTATTACACACCGCTATTAAATTCTTGATTTTTATTTAGATAATCCTATTTTTGTAGTATAGTCAAAAACAACTAAATCACCATATAAAAAATAAGTTTTTAATAATGATTAAGCCTATTTGGTTTATTGGTTTGTGGTGAACCAGTTGTTCCAGATGGGCTTTTTCATTTTAAAAAAACATTTAACTATCTGTTCTTTTAGTAATGGAAGTATTGAAAAAATGGTGCTTAAAGTAGTGCGTAAACTGGTGCAAAAATTATTAAAATGTTGCTCTAATTGCTTTTTGGATAACCCCCATAAAATAAAAAAGCCTCAATTTTGTTAAATTAAGGCTTTAGTTGTAGCGGGACTAGGACTTGAACCTAGAACCTTCGGGTTATGAGCCCGACGAGCTACCAATTGCTCCATCCCGCGATCAAAATTTATTTTAATAACAAATCATTTCATAAATGGGTTACTAAACTAATTCCTTTTAGCATTAAATGCAAGAAACTTTTAATATTATTACATAATCACTAATTTTGAAGAATAATTTTCAAGCACTATTATTGCATATGCTAACTTCATTAGAAATTAAAGATTACGCCCTTATTGAAAAAATTCATGTCAATTTTGGCAGCGGATTAAATATTATTACCGGCGAAACCGGAGCTGGTAAATCAATTTTAATTGGTGCTCTTGGTTTATTACTTGGCGAAAGAGCTTCAACAGAAACAGTTAGAAAAGGTGCTGAAAAATCTGTAATTGAAGGAATTTTTGAAATCGGAAATAATAAAAAAGTATCAAATTTGTTGGAAGAAAACGAAATTGTAAATAATGCAGAATTAATTTTAAGAAGGGAAATTTCCGTAAAAGGTTCAAATAGATGCTTTGTAAATGATACTCCGGTTCAGCTAACTTTTGTTAAACAAATTGGAAATTTGCTTATTGACCTACATGGACAGCATGATCACCAATCGCTTTTAAATAATGAAACTCATATAGATTTTCTTGATGAATTTTGTGATTTGGAAAATGAACTTTTGGAATATTCGAAATTAAGAAAAAGACTTTCAGAAATTTTAACGCAAATAAATTCTTTAAAATCGAATGAAAAAAATCTGAAAGAAAAAGTTGAGCTTTATCAATTTCAGTTAAAGGAAATTAATTCTGTTTCACCAATTGAAAATGAAGATGTAAATATTGAAAAAGAACTCATAATTTTAGAAAATTCAGAAAAACTTTTTGAAACTTCCTCACAAATTTATTCATCGCTTTACGATGATGAAAATTCAGTATTTGAAATTCTTACGGTAATTAAAAATAAAATTGATGAACTGAAGAAAATTGACGAAAGTTTTATCCCAAAATTTGAAGACGCAAATTCAGCTTTGGAATTGCTTAAGGATGTTGCACATTTTACTAGAGATTATAAAGATAAAATTGATATTGATCCCGAAAAAATTGAAGAATTGCGAAATAGAGCCGGAGCAATTTATTTACTCAAAAAGAAATATGGCGGAACTTTAGAAAATGTTTTAAAACACAAAAATAAAATTGAAGAAGAATTAAATATTGCTGAAAATTTTTCGGATAAAATTGAAAGTTTGACAAATGATGTTAATGAAATTAGAGAGAAGATTAAAAAAATTGCACTAATAATCAGCGAAAAACGAAAAAAAGAATCATCAAAAATTGAAAAGGAAATTGTAAAAATGTTGAGTTTCCTTGGAATTAATGATTCTCAATTTAAAATCAATTTTGATTACGATAAAAACAATTCAACCGAAAATTTTATAAATCTGAATTCGCACAAAATAAATCTGCAAAATAACGGAATTGATATTGTTGAATTTTATATTTCCACAAACTTAGGTGAAGATTTAAAACCGCTCTCCAAAATTGCTTCTGGAGGAGAAATTTCTCGCGTTATGCTGGCTATAAAATCCGTTCTTGCAAAAACTGAAAAACTTCCGTTATTAATTTTTGATGAAATTGATACTGGCGTTAGCGGAAGAATTGCTCAAAAAGTTGGTAAAGTTTTAAGCGGACTTTCACAATCTCATCAAATAATTTCCATTACACATCTTCCTCAAATTGCTGCTTATGCAAATCAACATTTCTCAATAGAGAAAGAAATAAAAGGTGAAAGAGTTATAAGCAAATTAGTTAAGTTAAATGAAGAAAATAGAATTACCGAAATTGCAAAACTTCTTAGCGGTGAACATATTACAAAAAGCAACATTGAAGCAGCCAAAGAATTAATTTTAAATATCAGAAATTGAGTTATTAATTTTAGAATAAATTTTTCGATTATATTCAGCTTAACTTTTCAGTTGCAGTTTATCTGAAATTCATTAAATTAGTTTTAACTTTAAAAATGAAATAAAATTTTACCAACAAATTAGGGGGGTAATAGATGAAAAAAGTACTATTCCCAATATTGTTCATTTTACTTGCAATACAAACACAAGCCCAGTTTGAAGATCGAATTAACGAACTTTCCGAAGATTTACAAAAGGGTTATTCAACTCCTTTGGCTACCTGGACGGGAACATATCTAAATTCCGGTGGATATTTTACTGCTGGTGTTTCAAAAACTTTTGGGTTCAAATTAAGTTTAATTGGAATGATGATTATGATTCCGGAAGATCAAAGAACATTTAAACTTGAAGATGGAACTGAAACCGCAACATTTTTTGGAGAAAAAGGCGCTGCTATTCCAGAAAGCGAAGGATACTTAGTTTATCCTCCCGGGGTTAATCAAACATCAGTTCCGGCTGCAATTCCGCAAGTTGCTTTTAGTGCTTTGGGTTCAGAAGTTATGTTAAGATTTGTACCTGAAACTGAAGTTGAAGATGTAAAAATTGATTTACTTGGAGGAGCTTTTAAACACAGTATTAGTCAATATATTCCGCTTTGTCCGGTGGATATTGCGGTGCAAGCAATGTATAATAAATTATCTATCAATTCACCAGATTTGGAAATGTCTACAACCAATTTAGCGTTTAATGCTCATGTAAGCAAATCATTTGGAGTTGCAATTTTATACGGCGGACTTCAATATGAACAAACAAAGATGGATGTTGAATATACTTTCAAAGGTGATGATTTGGAAGGTGTTTTTGAAGATGATAAATTAAAAGTTAACTTGGAAGGTGAAAATCAAATTAGATTAACTGTTGGGGCAGCATTAAAATTAGCCGTTTTTGTTATTAATGCTGATGCAAACATTGGATCTCAAACTGCATTTGTTGCCGGTTTAAACTTTGTATTTTAAGGAGAAATAAAATGAAAAATATATTTAACAAAATTTTAATTTTAGCTTTTATTGTCGGTATTTCTTTTTCCGTTGGTTGTGATGAATTAAATAATCTTCCAATAAATGTTCCTATTGTTGTTAATTTTTCTACTTCTGGAAATAATACAACAATTTCAGAATCTGAAAACTTCTGTCTTTCTGATTATGAAAAATGGAGAGAAAATCAAGATAAAGTGCAATCTGCAACATTTGTTTCAGCTGCTTATTGGACTGAAAGCGCATCAGCTGGATTGCAAGGCGATGTAAGTGTTCAACTTTCCGACCAATTTGGAAATACAATTTTTTCCGTTACTTTAAATAATTACAAAGCTGCAGATAATATTGATAAACCATTTACTTTAGAATTAACCGAAACTCAAATTCAAGCAATGAATGAATATTTGGAATCATTGAGTGAAAATGAAAATGATCAATGTTTTAATTCAAGTTTAACAATTTCCGATATTACCGGAACGGTAACTCCATATCAATTAACCGGAAGAGTTGAAATAGTAATTGAAGCTGATGTTGAACTTTAACAATATTTTGGAGGACTAGAAATAGTCCTCTTTTTTACACATCAAAAATTCCCCAAAGTTTGTTATTATACATCTCAAAATATTTACAAATTACAAATTGAAAAACACAGCAATTTATATCCACATCCCTTTCTGCGATCACAAATGTATTTATTGTGATTTCTACTCGCTCATTAATTACGAAAATGTTGAAGAATATTTGAAAGCTATAAAAACTGAAATAAATTTTTATGCAAAAAAATATTCTGAAAATAGAATTATAAATACTATTTTTTTTGGCGGAGGAACACCGTCTTATATGACTCCAAATTATATCGGTGAAATTATAAATGAAATTTCCAAGAACTTTAAAATTGCTGAAAAAATTGAAATTACACTCGAGACAAATCCCGGAACAGTTGATAAATCAAAATTGATTGATTTCAAAAAAAGTGGAATTAATCGAATTAGCATTGGCATTCAAACTTTTGATGAAAATGAATTAAAATTTCTTACAAGAATTCATGATAAAAAAACTGCAATTCAAACTGTAAATTTTACGGCAGAAACAGGAATTGAAAATATCAACATTGATTTAATTTTTAGTCTTCCAAATCAAACAAAAAAAACTTGGGAAGAAAATTTAAATATTGCTGTAAATCTGCCGATCAAACATATTTCTGCATATAGTTTGATTTTAGAAAAAGGTACAATTTTAAATAAATTAGTTTTAGATGGAAAAGTTAAAATGGCTTCTGAAAATTATGATGCCGAACTTTATGAATTTACAATGAATTTTTTAGAACAAGAAAATTTTATCCAATATGAAATTTCAAATTTTGCAAAACTTGCTTACGAATGTTTACACAATAAATTTTATTGGGAATATAATGATTATATCGGCTTTGGAACAGCAGCGCATTCTTTTGTAAACGGTAAAAGATGGTGGAATTTCTCAAGTCTTAAAAAATATATTTCTGAAATAAAAATTAATGGGAATGCAATAAGAGATTCTGAAATTTTAACACAAAATCAAAAACTTGAAGAATATATAATGCTAAGCCTTAGAAGTAAAGGAATTAATATTTCAGAAATTAATAAATATTCACCAGAATGGTATTTTGAAAAAAAAGAAATTATAAATAGCTTTATAAATGAAAGTTATCTGGTAAAAAATGAAGATTTACTTATCTGCAGTAAAAAAGGTTACATTATTTGCGATGAAATTATTTCTAAGCTGCTTTTAAATTAAAAATGAGAAAAATAGCATTACATTGGCAAATTTTAATTGCACTAATTATTGCAATAATTTACGGAATTTATTTTACCGAATATGTTTATTTTATTGAATGGATGGGCAAAATTTTTCTTAGATCACTAAGAATGATTATTCTTCCACTTTTGCTTACTTCAATAATTTCCGGTGTTGCTAATATTGGAAGTGGAGAAAATTTAGGTAGACTAGGAATTAAAACATTTGCATATTATATATCTACAAGTCTGCTTGCTATTTTAGTAGGCTTATTTTTTGTTAATATTTTGAAACCGGGTGTTGGTGCTGAGTTAGGTTTAGCAAAAAAAGTAGAAGGTCTAAATGCATCAACAGAATCGCTCGGAGACACTATAATAAATATTATTCCGTCTAATCTTTTTGTGGCGTTTACCGAAGGTCAGATGCTTTCAATCATTTTTTTCTCTTTACTTTTTGGGTTTTTTATAACAAAAGTCGAAAAAAAATATATGTTAAATTTAACAGAATTTTTCAATTCGGCATTTGAAGTAATGATGAAAATGACAATGTTTATTATAAAGTTTACTCCATTGGGAATTTTAGGAATTGTGGCCGGAATTGTTGCTGAGCAGGCTGGAGATGTTGATAGTTTACTAACTATTTTTGGCAGACTTGGCATTTATATGTCAGCAGTTTTATTGGGATTATTTTTACACGGAACCTTAACCTTACCTTTAATTTTAAGGTTTGTAGGTAATGTAAATCCATTAAAGCATTTTAAATCAATGAGAACACCATTGCTTACTGCATTTTCTACTTCATCATCCGGGGCCACTTTACCGCTTACAATGGAAGCTGTGGAACATAATTCGGGCGTTTCGAATAAAATTACTAGTTTTACTCTTCCGCTTGGAGCCACAATTAATATGGATGGGACAGCACTTTATGAATGTGTTGCGGCAATTTTTATTGCACAAGCTTATGGTGTTGAATTAACATTTGTTCAACAGCTCATTGTTATTTTTACTTCTTTACTTGCTTCAATTGGAGCAGCAAGTATACCAATGGCTGGTTTGGTTATGATGACTATTATTCTTACAGCCTTAGGTTTGCCTTTGGAAGGCGTTGGATTAATTTTAGCTGTTGATCGTATTTTAGATATGTGCAGAACAACAATTAATGTTTGGAGTGATAGCTGCGGTGCGGTTGTTATTGCCAAAAGTGAAGGTGAAACTTTAAAAGTATAGAGGAAATAAATGAGTATTAAAAAAACTATTTCAATTATTGGTTGCGGAAATATTGGCACTGCAATTGCAAATGGATTGGTTAAATCAAATTATAAATCAAATAAAATATTTTTGACAAAAAGAAAACCAGATGATTTAGTTGAGTTTAAGTCGCTTGGATTTAAAACAACAACAGATAATAATAAAGCGGTTTTACAATCAGATATAATAATTTTAGCAGTAACTCCTCAACAACTAAATGTTGTTTTGGAAGATATAAAATCTGCAATTCAACCAGAAAAACATATTGTAATGTCGGTTGTTTCTGGTGCTTCAATCAAGCAAATTAAAAAACATTTGGCAAGCGAAGTTCCGGTTGTGAGAGTTATGCCGAATACAGCAATTGCGATTCAGGAATCAATGACGTGTATTTGTGCAGATGAAAAAGATATAGAATCCGTTAAGATTGCCAAAGAAATTTTTGATTCGGTTGGAAAAACAATTCAGATTAATGAAGATTTAATGGGAGCCGCAACTGCATTGTGCGCTTGCGGAACAGCGTTTTTCTTGCGCGCAGTTCGTGCTGCATCTCAAGGTGGAATTGAAATTGGATTTCATGCACATGAGGCTTTAATAATGGCGGCACAAACAGCAAAAGGCGCTTCATCAATGCTGCTCAAAGAAGGAAAACATCCCGAACGAGAAATTGATAAAGTTACTACTCCGCAAGGAATTACAATTTCCGGTTTGAACCAAATGGAGCATAACGGATTTAGTTCATCTATGATTAAAGGAATTGTAACTGCTGCTGAGAAAGCACAAAAAATTTATGCAAATAATGATTAGTTTTTTTCGAAAATCTTGATATAGTTTTTTTTCTTAATCATAATCTAAATCTTTTTCTTACTCTGCTTTATTTTATTTCTCTTTTATGATATAAGCAAAAAAATAGATTAAGAATAAGAATAATAATTTAAAAACATTATAACGCATTATTTAACAAAACTGCAATTCGTTATATAAATGTTGGAATTGTGTAATATTTATGTTAAATTTTGCAGTCTAATTTTCGCCCGTAAGGGCGATTTTTGTTTCAATTACTTATGAAAAATACAGTAAAAAATATTGCTCAAGAAATTGCAAATGAACGTGGTTTATATCTAGTAAATCTTGTTATTAGAGGAAGTAATAGAAAACCTAGTTTTGAAATTTATATCGATAACAAAGATGGCATAACTACTGATATTTGTGCCGAATTTAGTAGAGAATTAAAAGCTAGAATTGAAACTACTGAATTTTCGGAATATGATTATCAACTTATTGTATCTTCTCCCGGCGTTGATGAACCGTTAAAATATCTTGATCAATTTTATAAACATCAAAACAGAGAATTTAAAATTTCTTATGATGATGGAACAACAATACAAAGTATAGAAGCGAAGTTAATTCTAATAGAAAATGATGAATTAACATTTTTGTTTAAAAACGAAGAGTTAAAAATAAATTATAAAAATCTTAAAAAAGCAAAAGTAAAAATAAGTTTTTGATGATGGAGGCTTAACAAATGAATAGTTCTATTGTTGAATCGTTTTCCTATATGGTAAGAGAAAAAGGTTTAGATAAAGACGTTCTCGGGGGAATTATAGAAGATGTTTTTGGCGTTCTTGTAAAAAAACAATACGGCCAAGAAGCTAAATTTGAAGTTGTTGTAAACATGGATAAAGGTGATATCGAAATTTTCCTTGAACGTGAAATTGTTGAAGAAGTTAATGATCCAAATACTGAAATTAGTATTGATGAGGTAAATGCAAAAGGGAACGAAGATGAACTTGAAGTTGGGGAAGATTTTATTGAAAAAATTGACTTAAGCGCATTTGGAAGAAGACATATAAATCTTGCTCGCCAAAACTTGAATCAGAGAATTAGAGAAATTGAAAAGGAAATAGTTTATAAAGAATATTCAGAAATGATTGGTGAAATTGTTGTTGGCGATATTTACCAAGTTAGAAAAAATGATATTCTTGTAAATCATAACAAGAATGAATTGATTTTACCTCGCTCAGAACAAATCTTAAGGGAAAAATATAGAAAAGGCGATACAATCCGCGCGGTAATTAAAGAAATTAAGAAAACTCAAAATGGTCCTGTAATAGTAATATCAAGAGCAGATAATCTTTTCTTAAAACGACTTTTCGAAATTGAAATTCCGGAAATTTATGATGGAATAATTGAAATAAAAGATATTGCAAGAGAACCCGGAGAAAGAGCAAAAGTTTCAGTTGTTTCGCATGATGCAAGAATTGATGCTGTTGGAGCTTGCGTTGGAATGAAAGGCGTACGAATTCATGCAATAGTTAGAGAACTAAGTAATGAAAATATTGATGTAATTAATTATTCTGATGATCCAATTATTTATATTCAGAGAGCAATTGCGCCTGCAAAAATAAAGCAATTGGAATTAGACGAAGAAGAAAAAAGCTGTACCGTTACTGCGGATAGTGATCAAGTCTCTTTACTTGTTGGAAGAAACGGCGTAAACATAAGACTCGCAATTAAATTAACTGGATTTGAAATTGAAATAATCCGTGAAGAAAAACATTTTGATGAATATGAAGATGACATAGAATTAGTAAGTCTTAGAGAAGAATTGGGTTCAGATATCGTTGATTTGCTTATTAACAACAGATTTGATACAGCCGTTGAAGTGCTTTCTGCTGGTGTTGATAAACTAAAAGACATTGAAGAACTGGACGAAGCAAAAGCAAAAGAAATTATTGAAATTATTAAAAGTCAATTTGAAGAAGAAGAATAAAAACGGTACATAAACTATGTCTGATGATAAACTAAAGAAATTAAGAATTTATAAATTTGCGGCTGAGTATAATCTTTCGACGGATTCATTGGTTGAATTTTTAAAATCCAAAAATTATAATGTAAAATCTCACTCCTCAATTTTAACAGATGAAATGATTGACGATATCCGCATTCATTTCAAGAAAGATATTGAAAAATCAGAACACCACTACAGAAAAATTTCTGAATTTCAAAAAAGTCTGGGTAACATTAAAAAAGAAGATGAGCCAGCTCCGGTTAAAGAGCAAGAAGTTGTTGAGGTTGTTGAAAAAGAACCAGAAATTGTTGAAGAAATAAAAAATGATGAAGTTGAAGAATTACAAATTCCGATTGATGAAAAAGTAGTTGAAGAAATTATAGACGATAAAATTGAAGTAGTTGAAGAAAATGAAAAGGTTGATCAACCGTTACCTGTTGAAGAAAAAATTGGTAATTACAAAACTCAATCAGAACTTGAGCTTCAGAAAAGAAAATCTGGATTGAAAATTGTCGGGAAGATGGATCTTCAAACCGAAAAGAAACCCGTTAAACCAATAAAAGAAAGAGAAATTCCACAGCCAAAAGTTACTGAAGTTGTTCCTCCGGTTGTTGAAGAAAGTGATGATGACCCAGATGGTAAAAAAAGAAAGAAAAAATTAAAAGCTAAAAATAAATCAAAATCAATTGAGCTAAGTGAAGAAACAATTAAAGCTAAGAAAAGTAAAAAAGTTAAAAAATTTGTTATTGATAAAAGAGAAGTTGATGCTTCAATTAAAAGAACTTTACAAGGAGTAGGCACTACTGGATTAGGCGAAAGAGCTGCAGCAAGAAAAAAGAAAAGAAAAGAAAAACATGAAATTCAAGAAGAAATTTTAGAACAAAAACAAATTGAAAAAAGCACAAAAATTTCCGTTACAGAATTTATTGCCGTAAATGAATTAGCTAACTTGATGAAAGTTTCTGTTAGCGAAGTTATTTCGAAATGCATTAGTTTAGGTTTAATGGTTTCAATAAATCAAAGATTGGATGTGGAAACAATAACATTAATTGCTGATGATTTTGGATTTGAAGTTGAATTTCAAGAAGAATATACTTCTGATGTACTTGAAGATAGTGATGATACAGAGGAGAATTTAGAACTTCGTCCTCCGATTGTAACAATTATGGGTCACGTTGATCATGGTAAAACTTCATTACTGGATTATATTAGAAAAGCAAATGTTGTTGCTGGGGAAGCCGGTGGAATTACACAGCATATTGGTGCATACAAAGTTGAACTTGGCGAAGGAAAAGAAATAGCATTTCTAGATACTCCGGGTCACGAAGCTTTTACTGCAATGCGTGCAAGAGGAGCAAGAGTTACAGATATCGTTATTTTAATTGTTGCTGCGGATGATGCCGTAATGCCGCAAACTGTCGAAGCGATAAATCACTCACTTGCAGCCGGTGTTCCAATAATTGTAGCAATAAATAAAGTTGATAAACCCGGTTCAAATATTGATAAAATAAAACAACAATTGGCAGATAGAAAAATTTTGGTTGAAGATTGGGGCGGTAAATATCAATGCGTGGAAATATCTGCAAAAACTGGTTTGAATATAGATTTATTGTTGGAAAAAATTCTTCTCGAAGCTGAATTGCTTGAACTCAAAGCAAATTATAAAAGATTAGCAAGAGGTACCGTTATTGAAACTCAGCTTGATAAAGGCAGAGGAATTACATCCACAATTTTAATACAAAAAGGAACTATGAAAGTTGGCGATCCCTTTGTTGCCGGTAATTATCATGGAAGAGTAAGAGCAATGTTTGATGAACGAAATTCTAAACTTACTGAAGCTGGTCCATCAACTCCGGTTTTAGTTTTGGGTTTTGAAGGAGCTCCGCAAGCTGGTGATACATTTGTTGTGGTAGAATCAGAAAGAGAAGCACGTGAAGTTGCTATAAAACGTCAGCAATTGCAAAGAGAACAAGATCAGCGTCAAGTTAGAATGGTAACATTGGATGATATAGCAAGCAGAATTGGTAAAGGTGAATTAAAAGATCTTCCGCTTATTGTTAAAGGTGATGTGGATGGCTCGGTTGAAGCTCTTTCGGATTCGTTAATGAAATTATCCAATAACGAAGTTAGAGTTCAAGTTATTCATAAAGGTGTAGGAGCAATTTCAGAAGGCGATGTTCTTTTAGCTACAGCATCAAGTGCAATTATAATTGGTTTCCACGTAAGACCAAATACAAATGCACGTCGACTTGCTGAAAGTGAAAAAGTTGATATAAGATTGTACAATATTATTTACGATGCAATCAATGAAGTTAAATCTGCTTTAGAAGGAATGTTGTCACCAATTTTATCAGAGAAATTAGTTGCAACAATTGAAGTTAGAGAAACATTCAAAGTACCAAAAGTTGGAACAATTGCCGGCTGTTATGTTCAAGATGGAAAAATATTGAGAAATAACAAAATCAGATTATTTAGAGATGGAATAAAAATTTACGAAGGTCATTTATCAACCTTAAAAAGATTTAAAGACGATGTACGTGAAGTTGATGCCGGTTATGAATGTGGATTAAACATAAATAATTTTAACGATATTAAAATTGGCGATGTTATTGAATCTTATGAAATAGTTGAAACAAAACAGAAACTTGAGCAATAATGTCTTTACGTCAAGAAAAAATATCAAACCTTGTTAAAGAAACATTGAGTTTAATTTTCCTTCAGAAAGTTAAAGATCCAAATCTTGGATTTATAACAATTTTACGTGCAAAAGTTAGTCCGGATTTAAAAATTGCGAATGTTTACATTTCAGTTTATGAAAAGGAAAAACGCAAATATGTAATGGAGCATATTGAATCTATTAAAGGATTTTTGAGATCCGAATTAGCAAAAAGAGTAAATTTAAGAATTACTCCGGAGCTGAATTTTTTCTTAGATGAAACTCAAGATTACGTTGATAAAATGAATGAGATTTTGAACTCGATTAAAAATGATAATAAAGAAAACGACGAAAAAAATTAATCTTTCTGATTTAACAGAAGGAGCTGTTCTTTTAATTGATAAACCAAAAAATAAATCATCTTTTTTTATTGTTAATGCTGTAAAAAAAAAGTTTGGAATTAAAAAAGTAGGGCACGCCGGAACTTTGGATCCAGCAGCAACGGGTTTATTGATTGTATGTATTGGTAAGAAAACAAAAGAGATAAGCAAATTTCAAGAGATGCATAAAGTTTATACTGGAACAATAACTTTAGGTGCTTCAACATTATCAATGGATTGTGAAACGGAATTAATAAATATTGTTGAAGTTAACGAACTTGATAAAAATAAAATTCTTGAAATTAGAAATTCATTCGTAGGTGAAATTGATCAAATTCCGCCGATGTTTTCTGCATTAAAATATAAAGGGAAATCTCTTTATAAATATGCAAGAAAAGGAATTGAAATTGAGCGAGCTCCAAGAAAAGTTAAAATTTATAGTTTCGAAATTGTTGAAATAAATAAACCAAATATTGTTTTCGAAATAGAATGTTCTAAAGGTACTTACATTCGAGTAATTGCAAATGATTTTGGAAATAAAACTGGTTTCGGCGGTTATTTGAGCGAATTAAGAAGAACTCAAATTGGAGAATTTAAAGTTGATGATTCCTTCAATTTAGATGAAATGGAAAAATTGGCAATTGAAAATTATAATTGATTAAAATTTAGTTGTATGGAAATTATTAAGGATACGAAAAAAGAATTAAATGTAATTAGTAGTGTTGTTACAATTGGTACTTTTGATGGGGTTCATCTTGGCCATCAAAAAATTATTAAAAATTTAAAAGAAAAGGCAAAAGAACTAAATTTAAAAAGTGTTTTAATTACCTTTTATCCGCATCCGCGAGTTGTTTTGGGTGAAGGAAATGAAGTAAAACTATTAACTCCAATTGATGAAAAAATAAAAATTTTTGAAAAATTAGGAATTGATTTCGTTTATATTATTCCTTTTACAAAAGAATTTGCTACAAAAACTTATCAAGAATTTATTGATGAAATTGTATTTGCAAAAACAAAGGCAAAATATTTGATAATTGGTTACGATCATAAATTTGGTAAAAATAGAGAAGGTGATAAAAATAAATTACAAAATTACGTTGAAGGGAAAATTGCTGAAATGATTGTTGTTGGTCCGGAAGAAATTGATAATCAGCCGATAAGCAGCACAAAAATTAGAGTCGCAATTAAAAATGATAATTTAGATTTAGCGAATGAAATGTTAGGCAGATATTATTTTATTGACGGAATTGTTGTTGAGGGAGCAAAACGGGGAAGAACTTTAGGATATCCAACAGCAAATTTAAAACCTTCGGAAAATAATAAATTAATTCCGCAAAACGGAGTTTACTTTGTTAAGGTTTTATATAACAATCAAAATTATTTTGGCGTTGCAAATATTGGGCTACGCCCTACTTTCAATAACGTGAAAGAACCGATTACGGAAGTTTTTATATTTGATTTCAACAAGGAAATTTATGGTGATAAAATTTCAATTGAATTCATAAAAAAAATGAGAGATGAAAAAAATTTAATTCAATTGAAGAATTGGAAAATCAAATACACAAAGATGTTGATGAAGCAAAAAATTTAATAAATGAAGTTAATTAATTAGTTCCGGTATTCAACTGGAACTTAATCGAATAAAAATAAAGGAGTAAAAAATGTCTGTTACAAAAGAAAAAAAACAAGAAATAGTAAAAAAATATGGAGCAACTGACAAAGACAGCGGTAAAGCAGAAGTTCAAATTGCAATATTAACAGAAAGAATTAATGATTTAAAAGAACATTTTACAAATCATCTAAAAGATCATGCATCAAGAAGAGGTTTAATGCAAATGGTTGGTAAAAGAAGAAGATTATTGGATTATGTTAAAAGAAAAGATGTTGAAAGATACAGATCTTTAATTAATGAATTAAATATTAGAAAATAACGGGGCAATGAATGATATATACTAAAGAAGTAGAAATTGATGGTAAAATAGTTTCAATTGAATACGGAAGATACGCAAAGCAATCAAATGCTGCAGTTATGGTAACTTCCGGTGAAACAATGGTTTTGGTTGTTGCAACAATGGCGCAAGAAGCTAAAGAAGATCAAGACTTTTTTCCACTTTCGGTTGAATATAGAGAAAAATCATTTGCAGCAGGAAAATATCCAGGCGGTTTTATTAAAAGAGAAGGAAGACCATCCGAAAGAGAAATACTTTCTGCAAGATTAATTGATAGACCAATTAGACCATTATTTTCTAAATCATTTAAAAATGAAGTACAAGTAATTGCTCAAGTTTATTCGTACGATGGACAAAATGATCCGGATGTTTTGGCTGCTATTGGAGCATCGGCTGCATTAACAATTTCTGATATTCCGTTTTTAGAGCCAATTGGCGAAGTAAGAGTTGCAAGAAATGATGGTAAATTTATTGTAAATCCACTTAAATCTCAAACAGCAGTATCAGATTTGGAGTTAACAATTGCTGGAACTGAAAGTTCAATTGTAATGGTTGAAGGTGAAGCTAAAGAAATTAGCGAAGAAGAATTATTAGAAGCTCTTAAAATTGCTCATGATGAAATTAAGAAAATTGTAAAAATTCAAAATGAATTAAGAGCTGAATGTGGAAAAGAAAAATATTCTGTAACCGAAAAACAAATTGAAGAAGAAATAATTAAAAGTGTAAATGAGTTAGCACTTGGAAAATATTCAGAAATTGTTGCAACAAAATTGAGCAAAGAAGAAAGAGCTTTAAAAAATTCTGAACTAAATAAATTTGTATTGGAATCTTTATCAGAAAAATTTCCTGAAAAAGAAAATGTTATAAAAGAACTTCTTCATGATCTTGAAAAAGATTTAATGAGAAAACAAGTTCTTGATGGCGGACAGAGATTAGATGGAAGAACAACAACTCAAATTAGACCAATAACAATTGAAAACGGATTGTTAAAGAGAACTCACGGATCTTCACTTTTTACAAGAGGTGAAACTCAAAGTTTAACTACATTAACTTTGGGAACAAAATCCGATGAACAAAGAATTGACGGATTGGATGAAGAATATTCAAAAAGATTTATTCTTCATTATAATTTCCCTCCGTTTAGCGTTGGCGAAGTTGGAAAATTTGGTGGTACCGGAAGAAGAGAAATTGGTCACGGAAATTTAGCGGAACGCGCGCTTAAATTTGTAATTCCTGCAGAAACAGTTTTTCCATATTCAATTAGACTAAATTCCGATATCTTAGAATCTAACGGATCATCATCTATGGCAACAGTTTGCGCCGGTTCATTAGCATTAATGGATGGAGGAGTTCCATCAAAATGTGCAATTGCCGGAATTGCGATGGGCTTAATAAAAGAAGGTGAGCAATATTCAATTTTATCAGATATTTCTGGTAACGAAGATCATCTTGGTGATATGGATTTTAAAGTTGCTGGCTCAGCAAATGGAATTACTGCAATTCAAATGGATATTAAAATTCAAGGTTTATCACTTGAAATTATGGAAAACGCTTTAAGGCAAGCAAAAACTGGAAGATTAGAAATTCTTGAAAAAATGAATAGCGTACTTTCAGAACCTAAGAAAGAACTATCAGTTTATGCACCAAAACAATTAACTACACAAATCAATCCGGAGAAAATTGGAACAGTAATTGGCCCCGGCGGAAAAATGATTCAAGGAATTCAGAAAGAATTTGGTGTTATAATAAATATTGAAGAAAATGGAAATGTATTTATTTCTGGTCAGCTTTCTGAAAATGTAAGACTAGCAAAAGAAAAAATTGTTGGATTAGTTTCTGAACCAGAAGTTGGAAAAGTATACAAAGGTAAAGTTGTTAAAATTGCTGACTTTGGTGCTTTTGTTGAATTTTTACCAAATCAACAAGGATTGTTACATATTTCTCAGATTGACGTAATAAGAGTTAATAAAGTTGAGGATGTTCTTAAAGAAGGTGAAATTATAAAAGTGAAACTTTTAAAAATTGAAAATGGCAAATTCAGTTTATCAAGAAAAGCTTTATTAAAAGAACCTGAAATTGAAAAAAATAATTCAGATGAACAAACGGTTTAATTATTTGATTTCAGTTTGAAATAGATTTGTTCTTTAAAGTTAAATTTGTTGTTTGGTAAAGAAAGGAAAATCAAATGCAGATTGGTAAATTAAATGTTAACAGTCGTGCTTTATTGGCACCAATGGCTGAAGTTACCGATTTTGTATTTAGAAAAATTGCTAAAGAATTTGGCGCTGGCTTAACATTTACACAAATGGTTAGCGCCGAAGGCGTTTTAAAAAATAATTTTGAAACATTAAGGTTATTCACATTTAACAGATCTGAAAAACCAATAGGTGTTCAGTTATTAGGTAATGATCCGGAAATTATTGGTAAAGCTGTAAAAGAAATTGCAAAATTCAAACCGGATGTTATTGATCTTAATTCCGGCTGCCCGGTAGAAAAAGTTTACAGTTGTAAAATGGGAGCTTATTTACTTTCCCAACCGGAACAGCTTGGAAAGATTGTTAAAGAAATGGTTAAAAATTCTCAAGGAATTCCAATTTCTGTTAAAATTAGATTGGGACCAAAAGACAAAATTAATGTTCTAGAAAATGCAAAAGTAATTGAAGAAAATGGTGCTTCAATTATTATAATTCATGCAAGAACAAGACATGATAGATACGAATCTGAAGCCGATTGGGAATGGATTAAAATTGTAAAAGAAAATGTTAGTATTCCGGTAGTTGGAAATGGATCAATATTTTCTGCAAAAGATGCAATTGAAATGTTTAACCAAACAAAATGCGATGCTGTGCTTATTGGTCGTGGAGCATTAGGAAATCCTTTTATCTTCAAACAAATTAATGCTTTGCTTGATGGAAAAGAATTTAATCCAACTATTTCTGAAATATCTGAAGTTGCAATTAACCATATTGATTTGCTTGAAAAAGAACAAGGCTTTGTTAAAAATTTAGATAAAGCTAAAAAAAATGTAATTTGGTATTTTAAAGATCATAACGGTGTGTGGGAATTAATTGATAAGCTCTATGCCGAAAATACTTTTGATGGAATCAAAAATGTATTAAAAGATCATACTGAAAAATTACATGAAAATTTTTACCCGCATTTAAATGTGGAAGACATAAATAAGAAATTTAATAATAAAGTTCTTTTTTGGTTAGCAAAAGAGGAAGAAAAAATTTAAGTAATTATTTTATGAAATACTTTTTGAAAAATCTCTTTTATCATTTTAAGTATAATTTTGGTTTATAAAAATTACAAATTATATAATCCCAAAATTTTTGTAAATTAAAATGATTTAAATTTGTTTAATCGTTATTTCAGAAAAAGTAATTATCCTCAAATCTTAAAATTTCTTTCCGCTTTTGCAAAATTGAACTAATGTATACTTAGAGTTTATATGCAAAAAGAAATTATAATTAATTCATCCACAACTCAAAACAGAGTTGCAATAACCGAGGATGGAACATTAATTGATTTTTTTGTTGATAGTGCAGAAAAAAGCAGAATGGTTGGCAATATTTATCTTGGAAAAGTTGCCAGAGTTTTGCCGGGTATTAGAGCTGCATTTATTGATATCGGTTTAAAGCACGATGCGTTTCTTCATTTTTCTGATATTGGAGATCAATTTCGAGAATTTCAAAATGTTTTGGATGAAGATGATGAAAACGAAATTGGAATTGACGAAGATGATCAAACAGAAAATGTTAAGCAAATTGAAGCAGAAAAAAAACCTCCGCAAATTCCAAAACTTCATAAAGGACAAGATATAATTGTTCAAATTATAAAAGAGCCGGTTGCGAATAAGGGTGTTAGAATTACATCATCAATTTCAATTCCCGGAAGATTTTGCGTACTTCTACCGTTTGATAATAAAATTGGAATTTCTAAGAAAATTTCTGATTTCAAAGAACGGAAAAGATTAAAAATTTTATCTAGAAGTATATTGCCGGAAAATTGCGGATTAATAATTAGAACTGCGGCAAAAGAGCAGGAAGAAAATTCTTTAGAAAGTGATTTAAAATATTTAGTAAATAGTTGGAAAAATATTCAAGCAAAAGTAAAAGAATCCAAACCGCCAGAATTATTATACAATGATTTAACAACCACCACAAGTGTAATTAGAGATTTATTTACTCCAGATGTTTCAAAAGTTTTTATCGATTCAAAAAGTTTATTCAGAGAAATTAGAGATTATGTTCAATTGGTTCAGCCGGAATTAGTTCCCAAAATTGAGTTTTACAAATCGCGAATGCCAATTTTTGAAACATTCAAAATTGAAGAGCAAATTAAAACTTTAATGGGTAGAAAAGTTCCGCTTCCAAACGGCGGACATATTATAATTGAACATACAGAAGCAATGACTGTAATTGATGTAAACAGCGGAAGATATGCTGCTAAAAAAGAACAAGAATTAAATTCATTAAAAACAGATTTGGAAGCCTCTCGTGAGATAGTTAGGCAATTGCGTTTAAGAGATATCGGCGGATTAATTGTTATAGATTTTATTGATTTGGAAGAGGAAAAAAATAGAAAAAAAATCTACGATGAATTGAAAAAGGAATTTAAAAAAGACAGAGCAAAAATTGCTTTGCTTCCAATGACTGATTTTGGAATTGTTCAAATAACAAGACAAAGAGTACGTCAAAATATTATTCAATCTATAAATGAAGTTTGTCCTTACTGCAACGGCTCCGGATTGATGACTAAAAGATCAAGCGTAATTCACGATATTGAGGAATGGTTTAAAAGATATAAATCGCAAGGAAAAATTAGAAGTTTCATTTTAAGTGTACATCCATCATTAAGCAATGATTTGAAAATCGGATTTTTCTCAACTTTAAATAAACTTCAACTGAAATATTTTTTTAGAATCAGATTAGAAGATAATGAACATTTAAATCCGCAAGATTTTGAAGTTAAATCAAAAAAAACCGGTGAAAAAATAGCTTAAAAAATTCTTAATAAATTTGAGGAATTCAAATGAAATTTTTTATTGATACGGCAAATATTAGTGAAATTAAAGAAGCGGCTTCAATGGGATTGTTAGATGGAGTTACAACAAATCCATCTTTAGTTGCAAAAGAAGGAAAAGATTTTAAAGAACTTCTTAACGAAATTGTAAAAATTGTTGATGGACCAATCAGCGCGGAAGTTGTTTCAACAGATTATAGCGGAATGCTGAAAGAAGCAGAAGAATTAGCTGCAATTCATCCAAATATTGTTATAAAAATTCCCCTAATTCTTGAAGGAATTAAAGCTGTAAAAACTTTAACTTCAATGAATATTAAAACAAATGTTACGCTTTGTTTTTCTGCATCTCAAGCAATTTTAGCAGCAAAAGCCGGTGCAACATATGTAAGTCCGTTTGTTGGAAGATTAGATGATATAAGTCATTCCGGAATGCAATTGATTGAACAAATTGTAACAATTTACAACAACTATAATTACAAAACACAAGTATTGGTTGCAAGTATTCGGCATCCGCTTCATTTGGTTGAGGCTGCAGAAATTGGAGCGCATGTTGCCACAATACCATTTAGTGTAATTAAAAAATTATTCAATCATCCTTTGACTGACAGCGGATTAGAAACATTTTTGAAAGATTGGAAAAAATTAAACGGATAAAAAATGAAACAGACAAAATTTATTGATGTTCACAAAAAGTTTGGTGCAAAATTAGTTGAGTTCGCTGGTTACGAAATGCCAATTCAGTATTCTTCAATAATTGCTGAACACAAAACTGTTAGAAATTCGGTAGGAGTTTTTGATGTTTCGCACATGGGTGAAATTTTTATTAGAGGAAATAATGCATTAGATTTTGTTCAATATATTACCGTAAATAATGCTGCAACTTTAACAGATGGAAAAGTTCAATACTCTGCAATGTGTTATGAAGACGCCGGAATTGTTGATGATTTACTTGTTTATAAAATTTCTGATACCGAATTTTTACTCGTTGTAAATGGAGCAAATAAAGATAAAGATTTTGAGTGGATGAAAAAGAATAATAAATTCGACGTAGAAATTTCAGATGAATCTGATGAATATTCCTTGCTTGCTGTACAAGGACCAAATTCTCAGATCGTAGTTGAAAGATTATTAGCTCAAAAAATTAATTTGGAATATTATACATTTTTCAAAACTCAGTTTGATGGAAATGAAATTATTGTTTCAAGAACCGGTTATACCGGAGAATTAGGATTTGAATTATATTTCAAAGGTTCAAAAGAATTTGCTGAAAATGTTTGGGAAAAATTATTTGAGTACGGAAAAGAATTTGATATTCAACCAACCGGATTAGGATGCAGAGATTCACTTCGATTAGAAATGGGATTTTGTCTATACGGTAATGATATTGATGAAACAACAAATACTATAGAAGCTGGGTTGGGTTGGATTACAAAATTGAAAAAAGGTAATTTTATTGGGAAAGATGTTTTAGAAAAAATTAAGGAAAATGGAATTACAAGAAAATTAGTTCCAATAATATTTAATGATAAAGTTTTTCCGAGAAAAGGTTATGAGATTTTAAAGGATGGAAAAATTATTGGTAAAATAACTAGCGGTACAGTTAGTCCGATTACAGATAAACCAATTGCATTAGCTTATGTTGCAAATGAATATTCGGAAGAAGGAACAATTCTTCAAGCAAATATAAGGGGAAAGGGGGTTGATTCGATAATCACTAATTTACCATTTATAAAAGAAAAAAAATGAAAATTAATACTTTACTTACCCCGCTTAGTGTTGATGAACTCTATTTTACGAAAAAAAATGTTGTAGTTATTGATGTACTTAGAGCAACAACAACAATTGTTACAGCTTTGAAAAACGGTGCAAAGGAAATTATTCCAGTTAGTTCTGTTGAATTTGCCATGACTGTTTCTGGAAATTCTTTTAAAGGACATACTTTACTAGGAGGCGAACGAAATACTCTAAAAATTGAAGGATTTGCTCTCGGCAATTCTCCACTTGAGTATATTAGAGAAATTGTTGAAGGGAAATCAATTGTACTTTTTACTACTAACGGATCAAAAGCGATAGTAAAAGCTAAATATGCTACAAATCTGATTATTGCATCATTTCTTAATGCAAATGCAATTAAAGAAAAAATGCTTGAAAACAATGAAGATTGGGAAATTCTTTGCTCAGGAAATAACGGAAAATTCTCATATGAGGATTCAGTTTGTGCGGGGATGATAATTTCACAAATTCTTGATTCGAAAGAAGATATATTTTTAGATGATTCGAGTAAAACCTGTAAAATAATTTTTGATAAACACAAAAAGAAATTAAGTAAAATGCTTGCCGAAACCGAGCATGGACAAAAATTAATTGAATCCGGTTTTAAAGAAGATTTAAATTTCGCATCACAACAAAATATTTTTGAAATTGTACCTTTTTATCAAACCGGTGTAATTAAAACGACAGCAAAATAAATGGCTAAACAAAATAAAAATAATCAAAATTCCAGTGATCAAGGCTACTTTATTGTTTCTCTTGAGAAGAAGAAAAAGTTAATTGGATTATTTTTAGTAATTTCTGCAGTTTTACTTTTGCTAAGTATTTTATCTTTCTCAAGTTACGATCAAGCAAGATTACATTTTAATTTTACTGATTTCTTTAAAGTTTTTTCAACAGATCCGGATTATATTCATCGAACTCAGTATACACATAATTGGCTTGGAATTTTCGGAGCATATACTGCACATTTTCTCATTCATTCAACAATAGGATATTTCTCAATTGTAATTCCAATTGTTTTATTTGTTTGGGGTTACACAATCTTGAGAAACGGTGAAAAAAAACTTGCCTTAAATATTTCAAACTTTCTATTAATATTTGGAATTATTTTAGCATCTTTTTTTGGTGTAATCAGATTTAATACTGATCAAGAATTTTTTTTAAATAATATTACTTTAGCTGGAAATATTGGTGATTTCTTCGGCACTGCATTAAGCAGAATGTTTGGAATGCTTGGGGGAATAATTGTTTTATTAACTTCAATCTTTATTTCATTGTTCATTGCCTTTGATCTAAGATTTAGAGCAGTGAGAAATTATATTTCAAATTATCTAAATAGAGAAAAACCCGAAGAAAAAATTAGAATAAATATTGAAGAAAAAGATAAAATTTCTGAAAGCATTGAGAAGATTAAAAAAATAACAATTCCAAAGAAGAAATTATTTAAGTCGGATGAAAAAAATGAAGATGAAATTGATGAAGAACAAATTCAACCGGAAACTAAAATTAGAATTGTTAGAACCGAAGAAGAAGTAAAAGTATCAAAGCCGCAAATTGAACCCGAAGTAATAGTTACAAGCAGTAAAACAAAAGATACTGATGAAATTATTCAAGCAGTTGATAAAAAAATTGAAGCTGATCTTCCGGATCAATGGGAAGAAAATATAAAATTTATTTCACCTACTTTAGAATTACTTGAATATTCAGAAGATGAATCTGTTGCTGTTTCTGAAAAAGAATTAAAACAAAATGCAGAACTTCTTAAAGAAAAATTAAAACTTTTTGATATTGATATTGAAGATATTTCTGTTACACCCGGACCGGTTGTAACTTTATATGAAATTGTTCCGGCACCTGGTGTAAAAATAAGCAGAATTGTAAGTCTAGAACATGATATAGCATTAGCACTTGCCGCACGTGGAATTAGAATAATTGCTCCAATTCCAGGTAAAAGTGCAATTGGTGTAGAAATTCCAAATGAAAAATCACAATTAGTTAGCGCACGTGCAGTTCTTGCTCATTTAGGAAAATCAAAAGCGGAATTACCTATTGCATTGGGTAAAACAATTACCGGCGAAGTTTATATTACTGATTTAGCAATTATGCCGCACTTACTTATTGCCGGTTCAACCGGTTCTGGAAAAAGTGTTGGAATTAATATGCTTCTCACAAGTTTAATTTATGCAAAGCATCCATCGGATATAAAATTTGTAATTATTGATCCGAAGAAAATTGAACTTTCTTTTTACGGAAAATTAAACAAACACTATTTAGCAATTTCACCGGATTTAAGTGAAGAAATTATTACGAATCCGCAAAATGCATTGTTAGTTTTAAAATCTGTTGAACATGAAATGGAAAAACGTTATGATAAACTTGCTAAACTTGGAGTTCGTCATATTGTTGATTATAATAAAAAAATTGCAAATCCTAAACAGCGACCTTTAGATACGGAAAATATGAAGCATTATAAACTTCCTTATATTGTTGTTATAATTGATGAGCTTGCTGATTTGATGATTACATCTGGGAAGGAGGTGGAAGCACCAATTACTAGACTTGCACAATTAGCAAGAGCTGTTGGAATTCATCTTGTTGTTGCTACACAAAGACCTTCCGTAAATGTTATTACAGGAGTTATTAAAGCAAATTTTCCGGCAAGAATTGCATACCAAGTTGCAACAAAAATTGATTCAAGAACAATTCTTGATATGAATGGCGCAGAACAATTATTGGGCCGCGGTGATATGTTATTTCTTCCAGGAGGTGTTCCAAAACCAATTAGAATGCAGAACGCTTTTGTATCAACGGATGAAGTTGAAAAAGTTACAAATTTTATTTATGCTCAAGGCGGATATTCCAAAAGATATTTTCTTCCCTCAATGTATGATAAAAAAAGCAGCGAAGGAGCTAATTTTCTTGAAGATAAAGATCCAATGTTTGAAGATGCAGCACGTGTAATTGTTCGTCATCAGCAGGGTTCTGTTTCACTATTACAAAGAAGATTAAAACTTGGTTATTCTCGCGCGGCAAGAATTGTTGATCAACTTGAAGAAGCTGGAGTTGTTGGTCCATCCGAAGGAAGCAAAGCACGTGAAGTAATTATAGAAAATGAAGAACAACTTGAAACTTTGTTAAGGTCATTATGATATTATTATTTTTGCTGATCATTTCTCTTTTTCAGAATCAAACTGAAACATTAATTAAAAAAATTCAAGAAAAGTTTGAAATAACAAATAATTTAAAAGCAGAATTTGTTCAATCGGCAAATAATGTAAATGTAATGAATGGAAAATTTTATTTTTCACAAAAAAATAATTACAGAATTGAACTCGAAAAAAATACAATTATTTCAGATGGAAAAACTATTTGGAATGTTGATAATTCTAAAAAGAAAGTAATAATTTCAAATGTTGAAGATGATCCTCTGGCTTTTTCCTTACGAGAATATATTTATGATTATCCAAAAGGATGTAAAGTAACGGAAGAAAAAATTGATGAAAATAATTTTATAATTTTTTTAGATGCAACCGATTCAAATTTTAATTTTAAGAATGCCAAGCTTTGGATAAATTCTGATTTTATTATTACAAAAATTTTAATTGAAGATTTCAACGGCGGTAATTTCGAATTCAGATTTTCAGAAATAAATATTAATACAAATTTGTCTCCATCAATTTTTAACTTTCAAGAAAATAAAGGATTGAAAATTATTGACCTCAGATAATTCAATTTTTGCAAAACTCAAAAAAGTATTTAGTTATACTTTTCCGGTTTTATTGATGTTTGTATTTCTTTACATGGCATTCAGTAATATAAATTTTGAAGAAGTTATTTCAATATTGTCAGATATTTCAATTCCATGGTTTTTACTTTATTTATTGGTTTGGGCAATGTCGCATATTGTTAGAGCCCACAGATGGAAAATTATAATTAAATCCGTAAAAGAAAATACATCTCTTCTCAATTTGTTTGGTGCAGTAATGGTTGGATACGGAGTTAATTGTGTTGTCCCTAGATTAGGTGAACTTTATCGCGGATTATTTTTAGGAAGATGGGAAAATATTTCTCGTTCTTCCATGGTTGGAACTATTGTTGTTGAAAGAGTAATTGATATTTTAGTCCTAGGTTTTTCTGTTTTAATTAGTGTTGCAATTTACTCGGGAAATCTTTATTCAGAAATCAGCTGGCTTAAATCAACAGTTTATGTTGGCTTTGCAGTTATTCTTGGTATTATTGTTTTCTTAATTTTATTAGTTCAATTCAAAGAAAAATTTTACAATGCAATTTTGCAATTCGTAGGAAAATTTTCTGTAAAAATTGCAAATGTTTTAGCAAAAGGCTTTCATTTACTTACTGATGGATTTGCAAGTTTAAAGGGAACAAAAAATTTCCTACTTGTAATTTTTCTATCCGCACTTATAATGTATCTTTACGGCTTAACGGCATATATTGCTTTTTATGCAATTCACATGGATGAAATTCAAACTGTTAGTTATTCAATGGCTTGGATAGTTATGACTATAAGCGCATTTGGTGTAATAATTCCAACACCCGGCGCAACCGGTTCTTATCATTTAATTGTAATTTCCGTGTTAGTAACTTTATATAATTTTAATAGTGAAATCAGCGGAGCATTTGCGATATTAACTCACATAACTTCATATATTTTATTTATTGTTTCTACAATAATTTTATCTTATGGAATAAATAAATTACAAGTGAAAAAAGGTTTACCGGTAGCAAATTTTTTAACAGTATTTAAAAGTAAAGAAAAATTATAATGAAAAAATCATTTTTAATTTTATTCTTCTTTTGTGTAAGTAATTTTTTTGCACAATATGAAATTGGTGGCGGTATGGGACTTTCATACTTTAATGCACCCGATCTTGTAAATTATATTGAAACAAATTTTTCAAATGATGAAGTTCCTTCTTTTTCATCTTCTGCAGATTTCTTTCTCCAATTTAATTATAATATAACAACTTTATATCAATTGAGTTTAGAATATAATTATAACATTTATTCTTACAATTCTGATTTTAGTGTTGGCTTTTATGATTTTGAAATAAATCAACATAAACCTTCCTTAATTGGATATTATTTGTTAAGAGGAGAAGGTTATAAATTTAAATTCGGCGGAGGTTTTGGATTAAGAATTGCTCAAGCTCAAGAAAAAATAGGTAGTTATGGAAGCTCGAGCATTTATAAAACTACCGGTTTTGGATTTATTGGTAAAGCACAAGGTGATACGAAAATAGGAAGCGATTTTTATGCATTAATTTCCGGTGAAATTATTTATGATTTAACCGGTGAAATAACAACTGTAACTAATAATAAAATTGATTTAAGTTCCTTTGGCATTGGAATTAAACTTGGCGTAATTTATTACTTTTAGGAAAATTAAGTGAATATTATAGAAGCAATTATTTTAGGTATAATTCAAGGTTTAACAGAATTTTTACCAATTAGCAGCACCGGTCATCTAACCGTTGCTGGAAAATTAATGGGACTAATTTCTGAAGAACATCCGGAACAGTGGACATCATTTATTGCTGTAATTCAATTAGGGACATTAGTTGCAATATTAATTTATTTCTGGAATGATTTGTGGAAAATTACAATTGAATTTCTTAATGAAAATTTGTTGAAAAGAAAAAGTTTCGGAAAGCAATCAGAAAATTCTAAAATGGGTTGGTATATAATTTGGGGTTCAATTCCGGTTGTTTTAATCGGAATGGGATTTAAAGATGTTATTGAAGGGGCACTTACAAAAAATTTATATGTAATTTCAATAAGTTTAATTGTGTTGGGAATTATTCTTTCAATTGCTGAAAAATTTGGAAAATTTAAAAAAGAGCTAAAAGATATAAAATGGTATGATGCATTAATTGTAGGATTTGCACAATCACTAGCATTAATTCCTGGTTCATCAAGATCTGGTACAACTCTTACTGCTGGAATATTTTTAGGATTTAAAAGAGAAACCGCTGCAAGATTTTCTTTTCTTCTAAGCGTGCCAGCAATTTTAGGAAGCGGTTTGCTTCAGCTTTATGAAGCTTTAGAATATATTGATGGTTCCGGAATTGTAACTTTAGTTGTTGCAACAATTGCATCGGCAATTAGCGGATATCTAACAATAGAATTTCTGCTGAAATTTCTTAAGAAAAATTCAACAATGGTTTTCGTTATTTATAGAATTGTTATTGGAACTATAATAATCTTTATGATTTTTAATAATCTTATAAATCCATAAGGGGGAAAAATGAAATATTTTGGAATATTTTTTTTAATTTCAATAGTATTCATTAGTTGTAACGAAAAACAATCATTAACAAAAGATGAAAATTTAAAACAAAATCCATATGAGGTAAAAGTGAAAGAACTAATGACTTTAAATCCAAACGAAATGTTAGTTGCAAAATTTAATACAAGTATGGGAGATTTTGAAATAGAATTGTTTGCAGATAAAACTCCTAAAACCGTTGAAAATTTTGTGGGATTAGCAATTAAAGATTATTATAATGGAATAAAATTTCATAGAGTAATTGATAATTTTATGATTCAAGGGGGAGATCCAACCGGAACCGGCTCCGGCGGTGATAGTTTTTGGGGAGGATCTTTTGCAGATGAATTTCATAAAGATTTAAAACATACCGGACCTGGAATTTTATCAATGGCAAATGCCGGACCAAATACTAATGGAAGCCAGTTTTTTATTACGCTTGTCCCAACTCCTTGGCTCGATGGAAAACATTCGGTTTTTGGAAAAGTTGTTTCCGGACTTGAGGTCGTTCAAAATATTGGAAAAGTTGCAACATCCAAACCTTTTGATAAACCGTTAAAAGATGTTGTGATGAACAAAGTATCAATTGAAAAAAAATCCAAATAAATTTTTTGAGTTCATCTAAAAATAATTTATATACTTAAATTGAATAAAGTTTATAAAGCAAAATAAAATTTTCGTAAATGCAAAAAGTTAATTTTAGATGAACTCATTCTCAAAATAATGTATAGAAATAAAGAAAATACGGCTTCTATATATTCGCTAATATCCGAATTACCAAAATCAGATTTGAAACCGATTTATTTCTTTTTTGGTGAAGATCATTTTACAATTAATAATGCAATAAAAGTTATTGAACAAAAAGCTTCGCAATTTATTTCAAGTGATTTTGATAAAGAAATTATTGATATAGAAAAAAAAGATTCAATAACAAATTTGGTTGATCTTGCATTAACTTTTCCGTTTGGTTCTGGGAAAAAATTATTAATTGTTAAAAATTTTGAAAATTTTGCAAACAAAAAACAAATCAATTCTTACATTATAAATCCGGCTGAAAGTACAATTCTTGTAATTGCAAATTATGGAGCAATTTCAAATTTAAATTCAGAACCATATAAAATTCTTTCAGAGAAAAATTATCTTTTTGAAGCAAAAGAATTAAAAGGTGCAGATTTAGAAAATTGGGTAAAAAGAAGATGTTCGCAGCTTGAAATTGAAGTTACTTCAGAAAATATTAAAATGTTGATTGAAATTATCGGCGAAGATAAATCACTGTTAGAAATGCAATTTCAAAAGTTAAAAAGTTTTTTAAATGATAAAAAAGAAATTACTGCTGAAGAAATTAAAAGTTTATCTTCTGCAACAAAAGAATACACAATTTTTGATTTGCTAAATTCCATTGGAAAGGGAAATAAAAGCAATTCTTTAAAAGTATTGTTTAATCTACTTGAAACCGGTAAAGATTTAATTTTTGTAATTTCAATGCTTACAAAATATTTCATGGTAATTTCTCAATCATTTGAGTTAAAGCAGCGCGGATTAAATGATGCAGAAGCATCTCAAGCAATTGGAGTTTCAAAATATTATTATATTAATTGTAAAAATGCTTCGTATTTTAATAATGAGAAAAAAGTTCAAAAAGCTTTCATTGCACTTTTTAATGCAGATTTTACGTTAAAAACATCCGGAATTGAAGAAAAAACTTTAGCAACAATTTTATTAACAGAAATTTTTGAAGAATAGAATTATTTGAATAGAATTACGTAATTTTTGAAACATTTTTTTAAACTAAAAGTATAAAGATCATTGGATAGAAAACTAAACGATTTAACTGACGAAGAATTAATCCAAGAATTTCAAGAAAATAATACTCTTGAAGCTTATGAAATTTTGGTTAACAGATTTAAAGATCCGTTAACAAATTATGTTTATCGTTTTTTAGGCGATAAAGATCTTTGTACCGATATTGTTCAAGATACGATGATTAAGTTTTATTTGCATAAAGATTCATATAAATCTTTTGCAAAATTCTCAACTTGGATTTACACAATTGCCGGAAATTTAGCGCGCAATGAATTGAAAAGACGAAAAAGACGAATGATTTTTTCTCTGGATAATGATGATGATGAAAAGAAAATTCAAGTAGAAGATACTTCTTTTGTTTCGCCGGAGCGAGCAACAGATAGCGAAATGAAAGGTGAAATTATTCAGAAAGCATTGTTAAAAGTTAAACCGGTTTATAGAGAAGTTGTAATTTTAAGAGATATTGATGGTTTATCTTACGAAGAAATTGCTGAAATTACGGATTTGTCAATCGGAACAGTAAAATCTAGAATAAATAGAGGAAGAAGACATCTTCAAGAATTATTAAAAAATATTTACAGTGGGTAATTTATGGAGCAAAAATTCTACAATTCTAATGATGAGCAATATAAACATGTAATTAATTTGTTAAGGGAACTTCCTAAAGTTAAAGCGGAAAATAATTTTGAATATAATCTAAAAGTAAAAATTCAGAATAAAAATTTTGCCTTAAAGACAGAAAAAAAATATTCGTTTTTTCCATGGAAAGTTTTAATTCCGGTTGGAAGTTTTGCAACTGCAGCAATTGTAATCTCATTATTTTTTCTAAATACAGATCCAGAAAATTTTGAAAACCCGTTTCAGATTTCTCCTAAACTCAGAACAGAGATTTCTGGAAGTTTGTTGAATTCAAAAAATCTTACTGCAAATAGTGAAATCAATCAAAATGATGTAATAATTAAGAAAAAAAGAGAAATTGCTCAAAATAGTAAAAATTCTAATTTACAAAACAAAGAAAAAGAAAATCAAATAATTACCGAAAACAATAATAGTACAAAATTTCCGTTTAGTAATTATAAATCAACCAATTTGGACCAAGCTTTGCAAAATGAAAATAAATCAACAAATATTGATAGAAGAGCAACTTTAGCAAGTAGAAATAATTCTCCGTTTTTTAACGGATTTTATATGCGAGAAGAAGTTGATAAAAAGTATGTTGAAACTTTAAAAGCTAAACTTGATTCATTAAAAAGAGAAATGTACAAACAAAAAGAAAGATAAATTAAGAATATTGAATTTTACTGAAAGATTTAATATTTTTATGGGCTAAAATTTATCGGGTTCAAAATGAAAAAAAATATTCATCCAAATTATCAAAATTGTGAAGTAACTTGTGTTTGCGGAAATACTTTTACAACAAAATCAACTGTTGATCATATAAAATTAGAAATTTGCTCTGATTGTCATCCATTTTTTACCGGAAAACAAAAATTGTTAGATTCAACTGGTAGAGTTGACAGATTCAATAAAAAATACGGTTTAAAAAAATAATTTAAAGCTTTCAAAAAAATAAGCACACAAAATTGTTTATTTTATGAAAGCTTTTTCATTTCTTAAAATCTAAAATTCTTTATTTTCTTTTCTTTTTGTTAAATTTAACGCACATTTAATAAATTAATTATTTGAACTTTTATGCAACAAGTCGTAATTGGTTCTGAAACAAATCTATATTCCGGTGTTAGAGGAATTGCAGTTAAACTGCTTAATAGGGTTGATAGAACCGACGCCTATTTAGAAAAATTATTAGATATTGAAATAAAAAATTCGGAATTATCCGGCAAAGATAAAGCGTTATTATTTGAAATTGTGCATGGTGTAATAAGATGGCTTGGGAGAATTGACTGGATTTTAAATGGATTTTACAAAGGTCAATTTTCTAAGTGCATTCCGAATGTAAAAAATTCAATGCGTGTTGCACTTTATCAAATATTGTTTTTGGATAAAGTTCCCGAGCATGCCGCGGTAAATGAATCAGTAGAGTTTGTAAAAAAACTTCAAGGTGAAAAATCTGCAAATCTTACAAACGCAGTTCTACGAAATATTATTAGAAGTAAAGATTCAATAAGATATCCAAATAAAGAAGAAGATATTGTTGGATATTACGCTGCTTATTATTCGCATCCAACTTGGATGGTAAAAAGATGGATTAAAAGATTTGGAGAAGAAGAAACAAAAAATTTGTTAATCGCAAACAACAACCGACCAAAACATACACTTCGTGTAAATTTGCTTAAAACAAATATTGAAGAATTAAAAACATTATTAGATTCTGTTGATCTCAAATATAAAAACGGGAAATATTTAGATGAATATCTTGAATTAACTACACTTACAAATATTACAAGCTGGGAATATTTTCAAAAAGGATATTTTACAATTCAAGATGAAAGTACCGGATTTGCATGCAAAGCACTTGATGTAAAACCGGAAATGAAAGTTCTCGATCTTTGTGCCGCTCCCGGTGGTAAAACTGCATTTTTAGCTGACGAAATGAAAAATCAAGGAGAAATTGTTGCTGTTGATAAATTTGAAAATCGCTTAGATATTCTAAAGAAAAATATTGAAAGATTGGGAATTAGTAATGTTAGAACAGTTGTAAAAGATTCTTTAAATTTTAATGAGAATGATTTTGATAGAGTTCTTGCAGATGTTCCATGTAGTGGAATTGGAACTTTAACAAAAAAGCCGGATATAAAATGGAAAAAAGATTTTGGTGATATTCGAAAGCTTAATGATATTCAAATTAAATTATTAGAAAAAGCAGCAATGTCTGTAAAAGTTGGTGGAATTTTAGTTTACAGCACTTGCACAACAGAACCCGAAGAAAATATAGAAATTGTAAATAAATTTTTGGCATCAAATATAAATTTTGAGTTGGTAAATTTAAATGGAACTTTCAATCCGGAAGTTATTGATGAAAACGGATGTGTACAAACTTTGCCAAGTAAAAATAATATGGATGGAGCGTTTGTAGCAAAAATTATAAGGAAATTCTGATAGGGGGAAAAAATGAATGAAATGTTGAAAAAATTTTCGGAGCAATTAAAGAAAAAACGTGAAGAAAAGAAAATTTCCATTGATCAAATTCATTCAAAAACCAGAATTGATAAGAAATTTATTGAAGCAATTGAAGAAGGCAATTTTTCAATAATGCCGGAATTTTACATGAAAGCATTTTTAAGAGAATATTGCGGAGCAGTTAATCTAAATACGGATGAAATTGTTTCCAAATTTGAGCTTGCAAAACAAGGTTTGAATTTTGAACCAAGTGAAACAAATGAAAATGCAAATGATGAAAATGAAAAAACAAAAGAATCCAAATTACCAAAGAAAAAAAATGTTAAAACTCCAGAAATAATAAAAGATGTAAATCCTCCCAGCATTGAAAATTTTAAACAGCCACAAGTTTCAAAACATATAGAAAAAAATTATCCAGTTTATTATTCTCTACTTGCAATAGTTTTAATGTTAATAATATTTGTGGTGTATAATACATTTTTACGCGATAAAGAAAATTCATTTATTACCGAAAAACCGTTTGAGGAAACTTTACCGCAGAAAGTAGTAATTGATACACTTTCTTCAGATACTTCATTTGTAAAAACAGATAGTTTAAATTCAACAATAAAGGATACTGTTAATCAAATTGATGAAGAAATCTTAAACTCGCAAATTGTTCAACCTCAAAAAAATGGACTTGAACTAAAAATTGTTTGTGATGATAAAGCTTGGATACGCGCAGTTATTGATGAAAAAGATAATAATGAATTTACTATAACTTCCGGCATGACAAGAGTTTTCAATGCGCAAGAACAATTTTTATTGCATATAGGAAATTCCGGTTCAGTGAAATTATTTTTAAATAGTAAAGAATTAGCTTTTAATAAAGCAGTTGGAAGAGCAAGAAAATTAATAATCACAAAAAATGGAATTGAATATTTATCATTGAAGAAAGCAGTTACAAATGAGTAATAATATTCAGAAAAATATTGAAGAACTAAGAGATAAAATAAGAGAATATGATTATTATTATTACGTTTTAGCTGAAAGCAAAATTTCAGATTTCGAATATGATAAACTTTACAAAGAACTTCAAAAATTAGAAAATGAAAACCCACAGCTAATTACTCCAGAATCACCAACTCAAAGAGTCGGTTCCGATTTAACAAAAGAATTTTTACCGGTTATACATAAATCTCCAATGCTAAGCATAGAGAATTCATACAATGAACAAGATCTTCTTGATTTTGATAAGAGAATTAAAAATTTTTTTAAAACTGAAATTGATATTGAATATGTTGCCGAATTAAAAATTGATGGCGTTTCAATCAGCATAACTTATGAAAATGGAATTTTAAAAAATGCCGCAACAAGAGGAGATGGAATTACCGGCGAAGATGTTACAACAAATGTTAAAACTATTAAATCGGTTCCTTTAAAATTGACTTATGCAGAAAATATTCCTCAAAAATTTGAAGTACGCGGGGAAGTATTTATGGAAATTGCGGAATTCGAAAAATTAAACAAACAAAGAGAATTAGAAAATTTAAAATTATTTGCAAATCCAAGAAATTCAGCAGCTGGAACATTAAAATTGCAAGATCCCAAAATTGTTGCCTCCCGACCATTAAATATTTTTACGTACTATTTTTATTCTGAAGAACAAGATCTATCTACTCATGAGAATAATCTTAAATTATTAAAGCAATTTGGATTTAAAGTAAACGAGAATTATAAACTTTGTAAAAATATAAATGAAGTAATTAAGTATTGTGAAGTTTGGGAAAGGAAAAGAGAAAATTTACCATATGAAACTGATGGAATTGTTATAAAAGTTAATAATTTATTTGACCAAAAATTATTAGGAAATACAGATAAATATCCAAGATGGATAAGAGCATTTAAATTTCCTCCAAAAAAAATATCTACAAAATTATTAGCAATAACTTGGCAAGTTGGAAGAACGGGTGCCATAACTCCGGTTGCAGAACTTGAGCCGGTATTTTTAGCCGGTTCAACAATTAGTAGAGCAACTTTGCATAACAAAGACGAAATTGAAAGAAAAGATTTAAGAATTTGTGATACTGTAGTTATTGAAAAAGGCGGAGATGTAATTCCGAAAATTTCTGAAGTTGTGTTTGAAAAAAGGGAACCAAATTCTGCTAAAACTGTAATCCCCAAAGTGTGTCCGGTTTGCGGAGAAAATTTATACTTTCCGGAAGAGGAAGTTGCAATTTATTGTATTAATAATTTATGTCCAGCGCAAATTAAAGGAAGCATTGAACATTTTGCATCACGCGGAGCAATGGATATTGAAGGATTAGGCGAATCAATAATTTATCTTTTTGTTGATATGAAATTGCTGAATTCATACGTTGATATTTATAAACTTCCCGAAAGAAAAGATGAATTAATTTCAATTGAAAGATTTGGCGAAAAAAGTGTTTTAAATTTGTTTAACGCAATTGAAAAAAGTAAATCAAAACCATTTGAAAAAGTTTTATTTGCAATTGGGATAAGATTTGTAGGAGCCGGCGCTGCTAAAAAGTTAGCAAATCATTTTGGAAATATTGATAATTTGATAAATGCCTCAGCAGAACAGATTGAAGATGTTCCGGAAATTGGACCTAAAATATCTGCAAGTGTAAAAAAATTTTTCAGCAATCCGCAAAATTTAGAAATAATAAATTCTCTTAAATCATTTGGATTGAATTTTGAGTCTGAAAAAAAAATACTGCAAAATATTATTTTTGAAAACTTAACTTTTGTACTTACTGGAACTTTATCAAAATTGACTAGAGATGAAGCAAAAAAAATAATTGAACTAAATGGCGGCAAAGTTTCATCATCAATAAGTAGTAAAACTGATTTTGTTCTTGCAGGTGAAAATGCAGGATCTAAATTAGATAAAGCTCAAAAATTAAATGTAAAAATTATAGACGAGGAAAAATTTAACCAAATGTTAGAGAAAAAATAATTGTTTGAGGAAATTAAAAATAGAATTGGTTATTACGTTTTCAAAAAGAAAATGTTAAAGAATTTTGATAACAAATTTTCATTTAATAATTTCATAGAAGAATCTCTAGATTATATTTTGATTTTACCTTTAAATGATAATGATTTTAATAATAGTTTGGATGTTGCAAAATATTTTCAGATACATAAAAAAAATGTAACTTTATATTTGCCCGAGCATAGAAAAAATTTAGTTAGATTGCCAAATAATTTTAATGCAATTACATATAGTTTTGATAATTTGACCAAACTGGGTTTGCCGAATAAACAATTGAAAGAAAAAATTGACAACCAGAAATTTGATGTTCTTGTTGATTTGGAAAGAGAAGAAAATCTTTTTTTAGTTTCTTCGGTAACTTTAATAAACGCAAAATTTAAAGTCGGGTTTAAAAAATATAACGTAGAAAATCTATATAATTTTCAGCTTGTAAATACGGAAATAAATTCTGAAATATCATACAGAAATTTGTTAAATTCATTAAAGATGTTTTGATTTTAAATTTACTCAAAATGAAAAATAATGTATTAATATGAACGAAAACGTAAACTTTGAATTCAAAAAAAATGGCGATGTTGCAATTTTCAAATTACATGAAAAAACATTTGATGCTTCAATTGCCGGCTTAGTAAAAGGCGAATTAACTATTTTATTATCAAATGAAGATATTCAAAAATTAGTTTTTGATTTATCTGAAATTGAATATTGCGATAGTTCCGGTTTAAGCGCGATTTTATTATCGTTTAGAATACTACAAACAAATGACGGACATATAAGATTAGCGGCTCCTCAAAAAAGTGTAAGAACTTTGATTGAAATTTCGCAATTAAATAGAGTTTTACCAATAAAAGAAACTGTTGAAGAAGCCGTTAATGAGTTAAAAGCAATTTAGGTCTAATTGTGGATAAAACTTTTGACTATGTTATAATTGTTCTTTTTCTAATTGGAGTAGCATTATTTGGAATCTTTAAAGGTGGAAAACAAAAATCAATTGAAGATTATTTTCTGGGCTCTAAAAATATTCCTTGGTGGGCAGTTTGTTTTTCAATTGTTGCCGCAGAAACTAGCACATTAACATTTATTTCAATTCCCGGTTTAGCTTATTTAACAAATCTAAATTTTCTTCAGGTAACTTTTGGATATTTATTGGGAAGAATTATTATCGCAAAATATTTTCTTCCATCATATTTCAAAGGAGAATTAAATACTGCTTATGCGTTTCTTGAAAACAGATTTGGATACAAAACCAGATCATTTTCATCAATAATATTTTTGTTTACAAGAACTGCTGCTGATGGTGTACGACTTTACGCAACCGCAATTCCTCTAAAATTAATGTTGGGAATTGATTATACAACAGCAATAATTATTATTGCAATTATTACTCTGCTTTATACAATAACCGGCGGAGTTAAAGGAATTATTTGGGTTGATGTTCTGTTAATGTTTATTTACTTAGGCGGAGCTTTACTTGCAGGATATTTTTTATTATTTAAATTTTTACCGGATGGATTTACAACATTAATTTCATCGGCAGTAACTGAAAATAAATTAAATGTTATTAATCTGAATTTTGGTAATTCAATTTCAGAATTTTTTGGGCAACCATATACTTTGCTAAGTGGAATTATCGGAGGAGCATTTTTATCAATGGCTTCACATGGAACAGATCAATTAATTGTACAAAGATTATTAAGCACAAAAAATTTAAAACAAGCTCAAAAAGCTATTATTGGAAGTGGAATTATTGTAATTATACAATTTGTAATTTTTCTTTTAGTTGGAATTGCATTATTTGCATTTTACGGAAAATTAGATTTACGATCTGATGAAATTTTTCCCAAATTTATAATTGAAAATATTCCTTCACCTTTTTCCGGAATTATTATTGCTGGTTTATTTGCTGCGGCAATGTCAACTTTAGCCGGTTCAATTAGCGCACTTTCCTCTTCAACTATGATGGATCTTTATCAACCTTTTTTTAAAAATAGAAATAAAAATATTGATTTAACGGTTTCAAGAATTTTCACAATAATTTGGACAATAATGTTAATTTTTGCTGCATTATTTTTTATGAATTCTTCTCAAACTGTTGTGGAATTGGCGTTAAGTATTGCCTCATTTACATACGGTGGTTTATTGGGAACATTCATGCTCGGATTATTTGTTAAGAATGCCAATCAAGAAGATGCGTTGGCGGCATTTACCGGCGGCATTTTTATTATGATTACGGTAATTTCATTAAAGTTAGCTGCTTGGACTTGGTTTACACTTATTGGAGTTACTGCTACCATACTACTTGGAACTTTTTTATCTTACTTGAGTAAAAAATAAATTTTTCCTACATCAGAATATTTTATGGTTGATCCAAACAGATTAAAAAAAATAGAATTAGTAGTTTTTGATCTAGACGGTACTTTGCTAAATGAATATGCAGAGATTGGCTCTAAATCTATTGAATTAGTAACCGAATTAAAAAAACTTGGTGTTAGGTTTACTTTTGCAACCGGCAGACTTCATAATTCAATGATTGAATATGCAAAGATTTTAAATATTGCTACACCGTTAATATCTCTGGATGGCGCAATAATAAAAAGTTATCCGGCAAATGAAATAATTTTTGAATCATACATAAAACCAAAATATGTAAAAAAAGCTATTAATATGGCTGATGAATTATTGCTTAAAGTTGCATTAAGTCATGATGAAGCAATTTACTATACAGAGCAAAATTCACTAATTCCGAGATTGATGGATAAATACGAAGCAAAGTTTGAAGAAATTGAATCGTATGATAATTTAATGGATAGAACTTTAGAAATTGTAATTACTGGTGATTATAAAAATTCAATAAAGTTAATTGAGAATAAAATGAAGTTTCCAAGTGCGTTTGGATTGAAAACATCATTTTACAAATCTCAAGATCAAGACGGGGTTTACTTTTTAGAAATTAGAAATAAAAATTGTTCTAAAGGTGATGGATTATTGAAATTACTCAAACATCTTAAAATTAATATTCATAATACAGTTGTAATGGGTGATTGGTACAATGATAAATCGTTATTTAGTACAAAAGCTTTAAAAATTGCTGTTGCAAATGCTGTAGATGAAATTAAAAAATTGGCAGATCACGTAACATCAAAAACCAATGAAGAAGACGGAACCGCAGAATTTTTAGAAATGATACTAAGAGCTAAAAAATGGCAGCAATAATTAGCAAAGATTCGATAAATATCGCAAAGAAAAATAAACAATTAAGAGTTTTAATAATCTTAATCGGAGCAGTTCTAATCGCTTCTATGTTTCCAAGAGGAGAGGCATTAGAATTTGATGTTCCTGTTGGTGCAATATGGATTCAAGATGATTTAATTGCAACAATGCCGTTTGAAATATTAAAAGAGCCGGAAACTTATCGAATCGAAAAATTAAATGCTTCCGAAAGTGTTTTACCGGTTTTTGAGATTAAAAGAAATATTCAAAAAACTGTTTCAGACTCAATTAAGAATTTCAATGTAAAACTTTTAGCAAATATAGATAAACAAATTGATCAAAATGAAATTACAAATAGTTTTGGATTTCTGAGTTCAGAAAGTTTTGCAAAAATTAAAGAAATTAGAAAATTTGAAAACTCACTTTCTGTTAATTATCCAATTACAACCTCAAAATTATTTTCAAATATTTTAAAAATTAGTGAAGAAATTTATAAGAATGATTTCTTCAATTTAAATTACGATGAAATTGAAAAGGATACAATAGCATTAAGAGTTGGAAAATTTGAAAACTTAATTTCTAAAAAAAGAATTTTAGATAAATCGGCATATGAAAAAATACTGAACAATTTGATAAGTTCAACCAAACCGGATGATCCGGAAATTATGTCCATATATATTGAATATGCGCAACATTTTTTTAAACCTTCGGTAAATTTTAATAAAGAACTTACTGATATAGAAATTAAACTTGCACAAGATAGAGTTTCAAGGAATATAGGAATTGTTGAAGAAGATGAAAGAATAGTTGCAAAACATAATAGAATAACCCCTGATATAAAGCTTAAAATTGATTCATATAGAATTGCGCGAGGTGAAGAAAGAGGATTTTGGTCAAAAATGCTTCAAGGATTGGGCAAAGTTCTTCATATTCTTGTGATAATAGCTTTATTTAGTGTTTACATATTTTTATTCCGCCCCAAAATTTTTAATGATAATTCAAAAATATTTTTAATAAGTGTAATAATTGTTTTAATAAGTTTTATTGCATTTCTAATAAATCAGATAAATGTAAATGCCCCAATTGAATTATTGATTTTAGTTCCGGTAGTTTCAATGCTGATAACAATTTTCTTTGATTCTCGAATAGGATTTTATTCAACAATAGTAATGTCATTAATTGTCGGCGGCTTACGTGGAAATGATTATTCCTTAGTTGTTATGAATATTGTTGCCGGAGGTTTAGCAGCTTATACAGTTAGAGATATAAAAAATAGAAATCAAATATTCCGATCTTTCTTATTTATTTTATTGGGTTATATGACAAGCATTCTTGCTTTCGGCTTGGAAAGATTTGCTCCATGGGAAGAAATTGCTGTGCAGATTGGATTTGCTGCATCTAATGCTTTATTTAGTCCGGTGCTAACTTATGGCTTAATTATTTTCTTTGAAAAAATATTTAAAATTACAACTGACATAACATTACTTGAACTTACTGATTTTAATAATCCACTTTTAAAAGAATTAGCTAGAAATGCACAAGGTACTTTTAACCATTCCCTAACAATGGGGAATATGGTAGAAAGCGCTGCAGCGGAAATTGGCGCAAACCCTTTACTAGTAAGGGTTGGTGCATTATATCATGATATAGGAAAATCTCAAAATCCGAGTGCATTTGTAGAAAATCAAATTGATAATTATAATATACATGATCAGCTTACAACTGAACAAAGTGCTGAAATGATTATTGAGCATGTTGCGCAAGGTGTAATTATGGCTCAAGAAGAAAAATTACCACAGGAAATAATTGAATTTATTTTAACACATCATGGCACTTTACTAGTTTCGTACTTTTATGAAAAGGCTATCGAAGAAAAGGGAATTGAAAATATTGATATTAATAAGTTTAGATATCCTGGACCAAAACCAATAAAAAAAGAAACTGCACTTTTAATGTTAGCTGATGCTTGTGAATCAGCAGTTAGAGCTATGACAGAACCAACTCCAGAAAAGATTGAAAATATTATTTCGAATATTTTTAGCAGCAGATTGAAAGAAGAACAACTCGAAGATTCACCGCTTACATTTTCTGATTTGACGAAAATTAGAAAATCATTTTATTCAACTTTAGTTGCTTTGCATCATAAGAGAATTCGTTATCCAAAACAAGATGAAATGGAAAACGAAGTTAAAGATAATTCAAATTAGTAATGCAAGAATTTGTAAAAGAATATTTATCTTTATTGAAAATTGAGAAAAACCTTTCGGAAAATTCTATCTTATCATATAAAAATGATTTGAATAAATTGATTGATTTTTTTGATAGAAAGAAAATATTAGATTTAAATGAAGTTAATAGTAAACTTATTGTTGAATATTTTGCTCGGCAGAGAGAAGATGGTATAACTTCAACTTCAGTGAGTCGATATTCATCATCTGTAAAAGGTTTTTTTTCTTACTTAAAACAACAAGGTTATATTCTTACAAATCCAACTACAAATTTAAACTCTACAAAATTATCGAGAAAACTTCCGGCAGTTTTGTCATTCCTCGAAATAGAAAAAATTCTTGATTCTCCGGATTTAAACGAGAGATTAGGATTACGTGACAAAGCGATTTTGGAAGTTTTGTATTCTTCCGGCTTGCGGGTTTCTGAAGCAATAAATTTAAAAATATCAGATTTATTTTTGAATGATGAGATAATTCGTGTTTTGGGAAAAGGATCAAAACAAAGAATTGTGCCAATTGGATCTAGTGCAATTAATTGGTTGAAAGAATATCTAACAAAAGTTAGACCGCTGCTCCAAAAAAATATGAAAAGTGAAAATATAGTTTTCTTGAATTCAAAAGGTTCAAAACTTTCAAGAATGGCAATTTGGAAAATTGTAAAAAAGTATTGCGATATAGCTGAAATTAAACGAGAAGTTCATCCGCATACTTTTCGTCATTCATTTGCAACGCATTTATTAGAAGGCGGAGCTGACTTACGCGCAGTTCAAGAAATGTTAGGTCACTCCGATATTTCTACTACACAAATTTATACACATATTGATCGTGAATATGTGAAACAAGTTCACAAAGATTTTCATCCAAGAGGTTAAATTTGCCCGAAATTGAAATAAGTGAAAAATTAATTTTAATGTTTTATTTTCTTCCAATTTTCTTAATTTCATTAAGTATACATGAATTTGCACATGCATTTTCTGCAAACAGATTTGGTGATGATACTGCAAAATTGCAAGGGAGATTAACATTAAATCCGTTAAAACATATTGATCTTATTGGAAGTATAGTTATGCCTATATTAGCATTTACGTCCGGATTTATGTTAATCGGCTGGGCAAAACCGGTTCCAGTAAATCGAAGCAAATTAAGAAATCAATTTCGTGATGATGCAATTGTTTCATTTGCGGGACCATTATCAAATTTGGTTTTAGCAATTTTAGTTTATTTAGTTTTTAATTTATTCTCTTTTATGCAAATTGAATTAAGCAATATTTTTTACAATATAATTAGGTTAACTATAATTTTTAATATTTTTTTATTTTGTTTTAACTTACTTCCAATTCCACCACTTGATGGCTCACATATTTTATTTGATATTTTTCCAAATCAATACACTGCTAAATTGTTAAACTTAGGAATTTATGGAACTGTAATTTTGTTTGTATTTATTTACAGTCCACTTTGGAATGTATTTATGGAATTTGTTAGTTGGCTGAATGGATTTTTTATTTTATGAGAATTGTGTTTTGAGTTACAAGAACTTGTTATTATTTTTCAAAATGAAAACATGAAATGTGATAAAAAATAATTATGAAAATTAGCGGATTTTCTTTTGTAAGAAATGGAATTTCACTTTACTATCCGATAGTTGAGTCAATAAAATCAATACTTCCTATAGTTGATGAATTTTTTATTGCAGTTGGAAAAAGCAGTGAAGGTGACGATACTCGCGAAAGAATTGAGAAAATTGGCGATCCAAAAGTTAAAATTATTGATACGGTTTGGGATGAAAAATATTTTAAAAAAGGAATTATAAATTCAATACAAACTGATATTGCTATGCAAAAATGTTCCGGTGATTGGCTTTTTTATTTGCAAGCAGATGAAGTTATTCATGAAAAATATTTAAATGTAATTCAAAAAAGATGTGAAGAATTATTGGATGTTGAAGAAGTAGAAGGATTACTTTTTGGGTATAAACATTTTTGGGGTGATTACAAACATTATCATAATGGTCACGGCTGGTATCCAAATGAAATTAGAATTGTTAGAAATTTACCGGAAATACATTCTTGGCAAAGTGCACAATCATTTAGAAAATTTGAATTTTATGATAATCCGCGACAAGAAAGCGGACATTCTAAATTAAATGTTGCTAAAGTTGATGCCGAAGTTTATCACTATGGATGGGTTCGCCCACCGCATTTGATGCAAAATAAAAAACGTGCATTGGATTCTGTCCATTGGGGATTGAACCGTGCAATAGATTATTATGAAAAAGCTCCAAAAGAATTTGATTATGGTCCGTTAAATTTACTTGCTGATTTTACTGAAACTCATCCAGAAGTTATGAAAGACATAATTAGCAATTTTAATTGGGAAAATAAATTGCAGTATTCCGGAAAGCCAAATAAATATAGAGAACCACATAAGCATGAAACTTTAAAGTATCGATTTATTTCATTTGTTGAAAAATATTTACTTGGCGGCAAAAATATTGGCGGATTTAAAAATTATAATTTATTAAAAAATGTTTAATGTCGTTTTTCAAAACAAAAATGAATTGTAGACTTTGTGGTTCAAATACACGAGAATTATTTTCAGCAAAAATTTTAAAGAAATTTGATATTCATTATTTTCAATGTAACAATTGTAATCTTTTGCAAACCGAAAATCCTTACTGGCTAGATGAAGCTTATAATAATCCTATCAATTTAACTGATACGGGTTTATTAAAAAGAAATATTTATTTCCTTGAGAAAACTAAAACAATATTATTCTTTTATTTTAACAAAGAAGCAAAGTTTCTTGATTATGCCGGTGGATATGGTGTTTTCACGCGTTTGATGCGAGACAATGGTTTTGATTTTTATTGGCACGATCCATATACACAAAATATTTTTTCCAAAGGGTTTGAATTAAATGAATCAACTAATAATTTCGAATTAGTAACTGCTTTTGAATGTTTTGAACATTTTGTCAATCCTTTGGATGAAATAAAAAAAATAACAAAGTTTAGTAGAAACATTTTATTCTCAACAAATTTATTGCCGAATCCAATTCCCAAGCCGGAAAAATGGTGGTATTATGGTTTAGAGCACGGACAGCATTTATCATTTTACACAAAAGAGACTTTAGAATATTTAGCAAAAGTATTTGAATTAAATTTATATTCACCCGGAAAAATTTTACATCTTCTTACCGAAAAAAAAACAAATAAAAATATTTACAAATTTGTTCTTAATAAAAGCAGTAACTTAAGTTGGTATATAAATAAAAAACAAATATCTAAAACATTTCTTGACTCGCAAGAATTGAAAAAATAACTGGTTAAGAATTTTGAAAGTATTTTTTGATTATCAAATATTTTCCTTGCAAAAATATGGTGGAATTTCCAGATATTTTTTTGAGCTTATGAATCACTTTTCAAAATCTGAAGAAATTAATTTTGAACTTCCAATTTACTTTTCAAATAATCAATATTTAAGAAATGCAGAATTCGTTAAGGTAAAATCTTTTTTCCCTAATTTAAAACTAGGTATAAAAAATTATTATACTCGATATTTAAATTCAATTAATTTTAAAATGAGTGTGGATTTTGCAAATAATCAAAATTATGATGTAATGCATCCGACATACTATAATTCATATTTTCTGAAATCAATTAAAAAAAAACCTTACGTAATTACAGTGCATGATTTGACTTATGAAAAATTTCCAAATTTACTAAAGAACTCTGATACCGAAACAAAAAGGGAAATTTATAATTCAGCCAGAAAAATTATAGCAGTTTCGCAAAACACAAAAGAAGATTTATTAAAGTTTTACAAAATCAAAGATGAAAAGATTTGTGTAATTTATCATGGTAATTCATTATTGGTCAATAATGATGATTTAAATAACAGGAAAATAGATTTACCAGAAAAGTATTTACTATTTGTTGGCAAAAGAAATAATTACAAAAATTTTTTGAATTTTGTAAAAACTATATCCCCATTGATGAATGAAGATCGCAAATTATTTGTTGTTTGTGCTGGTGATGAATATTTTAAACCAAATGAAAAAAAAATATTTCATGAACTAAATATTGTAAATCAAATTAAGCATATTAAAATTGATAATGATATTCAATTAATTCAGTTGTATAAATCGGCAATAGCTTTTGTGTATCCCTCACTTTATGAGGGATTTGGAATTCCAATTCTTGAAGCATTTGCGTGTGATTGTCCGGTGATTGCAAGTAATAATTCTTCGCTTCCGGAAATTGCAATAGATGCAGCAATTTATTTTGATCCGCAAAACAATAATGATATGAGAGAAAAAATTTCTGAGGTAATTAGAAATATTGACATTCGAAATCAAATAATTAATCGCGGAAGAAAAAGATTAGAATATTTTAGTTGGCAAAAAACAGCAAATGAAACAAAGAAAGTTTACGAAAGTGTAATATAAAATTATGACTGCTGATTATAAAATTTCAATAATGACAGTATGTAAAAATTCCAGCCGAACAATTGAGAAATCAATAAAAAGTGTTGTTGAGCAAAATTATAAAAATATTGAATACATAATTGTGGACGGGGCTTCTGATGATAACACACTTGAAATTATAAATAAATATAAAAATACGATTGCAAAAATTATTTCAGAAAAGGACAGTGGAATTTACAATGCAATGAATAAAGCATTGGATTTTGCAACCGGTGATTTTTTATTTTTCCTAAATGCAGATGATAATTTGTACTCACCAAAATCAATTCAAAATTTTGTTAATAATGTATCGGAAAATATTTTTAAGAATAATGATATTTTCTACGGCGATGTAATTATTAAAGAAAATGAAAAAATTGTTAATCATTGGAAGAGTTCGCCGGTTTCAAAGTTTTCAATTTTTAGAGGATCAATTCCTCATCCGGCAACATTTTATAAAAAAGGCAGTTTTGAAAAATGTGGTAAATTTGATGAGAGTTTTAAATTGGCTGCGGACTATGAATGGTTTATGCGCGCATTGATAAAATATAATTTAAAATTTTATTACTTCGGTGAAATTATTTCAGAGTTCTATAAAGGCGGAGTTTCTACTAAAAAGAATTACGCTAAATTAATTAAAACTGAAAAACAGCAAGCACGAAAAAAATACTATTCTGATATTGAAAGATTATATTATAACTTTCGGTGGCGATTGAAAAAAATATTTAATATTTAATAAGCTCTTAATTTTTTATAGATGGAAGATTTTTCGGTTATAATTATTGTTTATAATAAAGTTGAATTACTGAGAAAATCATTAATTTCTATTAATCATCAATCTCTAATTCCTAAAGAAGTTATCATTACTGATGATGGTTCTGAAGATAATATTATTGCAGGAATTAGTGATCTTATTCCATCATTTAAATTTGAATTAAAATTTATTAAGCAACCTCATAATGGTTTCAGAGCTGCCAAAGCAAGAAACAATGCAATCAAAATTGCAACTTGTGAAAAAATTATTTTCTATGATCAAGATATTATTTCTACAAAAAACTATGTTAAAACCTTTATTGAAAATCTGAATGAAAATAAATTTATTGTTTCGTATCCAATTAGATTAACGGAAAGTCAATCAATAAATATTGATGAAAATAAAATTGTGAATTTTGATTTTTCTAACGATTTATTTATCAAACAAAAATTAAAAATTAAGCAACAATTCCTAGAAGATGGTTATGCTTATTTAATGAAGAAAAATAAATTAATTAGAAAAGGTGTAAAATTACGTGCCGGAGTTTTTGCAACTAGAAAATCAGATTTAATTTTGGTTAATGGATTTGATGAAAATTATTCGGATGGTGGTAGAGAAGATGATGATTTGGGGAATAGATTAAATGCAATAAATATTATTGGTTTCAATCCATTTTGGAATGAATATCCTTTACATTTGTTCCATTTGCCAAATTACCAAAGCGAAAAAAAAATTAATAACAATTATTATAAAAATCGTAAAATTGAAATTTCAAACGGATTAGTAAAATGTGAATTTGGTTTGGATAATCCAAAAGGTGAAGATAAAGTTGCTGTTTTGCAATTAAAATAATATGAATAAAAATAATTTATCTGTTGTGATAATTACACATAATGAAGAATCAAACATTGAACGATGTTTGAAATCTTTATTTTGGGTTAATGAAATTATTATAGTTGATTCATATTCTACTGATAAAACAATTGAAATTTGTAAAAAATATAATTGCAAAATATTTCAGACTGAATGGAAAGGATTTGGGAAAACAAAAAAATATGCAGTTGAAAATTCTACTAATGATTGGATTTTATCAATAGATTCCGATGAAGTTGTAACAGAGCAACTAAAAAATAAGATTGAAGAAATTTTAATAAATCCAAAATTTAATGGATATAATATAAAACGAAAATCTTTTTATCTTGGTAAAGAAATTAAACATTGCGGTTGGGATAAAGATTTTCCGTTAAGATTATTCAGTAAAAAACATGGAAATTTTAATGAGGATTTAGTTCATGAATCAGTTGTTTTAAGTGGTGAAAAAACGAAAATATTTGAACCGCTACTTCATTATACTTATCCTACAATAAGTCTGCATATTAATAAAATGAATCGCTACACTGATTTATCAGTAATTAAAATCGGCGATAAAAAATATTCAATTTTAAGTTCATTATTTTTTGGAATAAATAAATTTCTTAAAATGTATTTTTTGCAGAAAGGTTTTCGTGATGGAAAGATTGGATTTATTCTTAGCATTCATTCTGCGTTTGGTGTTTATCTTAAGTACATAAAAATTTGGCAAAAGAATAATGAAAATTCTCCACATTGATACCGAAAAATATTGGCGTGGCGGTCAGCAGCAAGTTTTATATCTTCATGAAGGTTTAGTAAAACGCGGAATTGATTCAATACTAATTTGTAATAAAAATTCAGAATTGAAAAAAATTTGTATTGAAAAAAAACTCCCCTTCATTGAAATAAATATTTTTGGAGAACTAGATATTCTTTCTGCCTATAAAATCTCTAAAATTTGTAAAAAAACAAATGTTGATATTATCCAATCCCACTCGGCACATTCTCAAACAATAGCAATTTTTGTGAAATTATTTTCACCTAAATTGAAACTTATTGCAGTAAGAAGAGTTGATTTTAATATTAACAAAAACGTTTTAAGCAAGTTAAAATATAGTACAAGTAAAATTGATAAAATAATTTGTATTTCGGGATTTATAAAAAAAGTTTTATTGGAAGATGGAATTAGCGATAATAAATTATTAACAATTAGAAGCGGTACTGATATAAATAAATTTGATAACTTTATTGCTGATGAAAAATTTTCTAAATCTTTGAAGGAAAATTCAAATGCATTTTTAATTGGAACAGTTGCGGCATTTGTCGGACACAAAGATTATCCCAATCTCTTAAGAGCTTTTAAATTAGTTAAAGAGAAAATTAATGATACAAAATTATGTATTGTTGGTGATGGGCCACAAAAATATGAAATTGAAAATCTTGCAAAAGAATTAAAAATTATTGATGATATAATTTTCGTCGGATTTCAAAAAGAAATTGGAAAGTACCTTAAAGTATTTGATATATTTGTGTTATCATCAAAGAAAGAAGGATTAGGAACATCTATAATTGATGCAATGTCTATCGGACTTCCAGTTATTGCTACAAATACTGGAGGAATTCCGGAGCTAATAAAAAGCTATCACAATGGAATTTTAGTTGAACCTAAAAATCCAAGCCAACTTGCTAAAGCAATTTTTGAAGTTATTGCAAATTCTGATCTTAGAAAAAGTATTTCTGAAAATGCAAAAAAAGAAGTAGTTAATTTTTCAATTGAAAATAATATTGAACAATATTTAAAACTTTACAATGAGTTACTTTTAAAATAAAATGCCAAAATTACAATTAAGTGAAAAAGAAAAAAAAAGTATCAAAAAAATTCTTGTTATACAAACGGCATTTATTGGTGATGCAATTTTAAGTACTCCAATTTTAAGAGAAATAAAAAAAATATATCCAACTTCAAAACTTGATATTTTGGTAATTCCTCAAACAAGTAATTTGTTTAAGCATAATCCGCACATTAGTAAAATTATTGAGTTTGATAAACGTGAAAAATTAACACGGATATTTTCTTTCTTTAAAGTTCTAAAAATAGTTTTTATAGAAAAATATGATGCTGTAATTTCAATTCAAAGTTCGTTTACATCTTCAATCATAATGTTAATCGGAAGAATAAAAATTAGAATTGGTTATCCGCGACAAAAATTACTTACTCATACAATTAATTTGATTAAAGGATTGCATTTAAGGAAGCGTGTTTTAAAGTTATTAGAACCTTTTGGTGATTTTATTTTTAACGATGAAACTGAATTATTTTGGAGTGAACAGGAAGAAAAAAAAATAGATATGTTGTTAAATAGGTCAGATGGAATATTTAGACTTGGAATAGCTCCAAGCTCTGCACAATTTACAAAACAATGGCCTAAAGAATATTTTAAAGAATTAATAAAATTATTGAGCAATCATAATTTAGAAATATTTTTAATTGGCGGAAAAGAAGACAAGTTATTGTGTAACGAAATTGCAGAAATAAATGCAGCAAAAATTAAAAATTTAGCTGGAGAATTATCTCTCCTTGAATCAGCAGCATTAATTAAAAATATGAATTTAATTTTATCAAATGACAGCGCACCGATGCACATTGCAAACGCGGTAAAAACAGATGTTATTGCTATATTTGGTCCGACAGTTAAAAATTTTGGATTTTATCCATACAGAGAAAATGATAAAATATTGGAAGTTGAATTAGATTGCCGTCCTTGCGGAAAACACGGTGGAAGCAAATGCCCGTTGGATCATTTTAAATGTATGCTTGAATTAAAACCAGAATTTGTTTATCAAAAAATAAAAGAAAAATTAACTTAGTATGATAGAATTGGATAAAATTGATTTTTCTAAAATAATTTTACTTACTGGAAAAAATAATTTTTTTGGTCAAACCAGAAAACCTTGGGTAAGTATGGATACTCAAAAAATTAATAAGCAACTTATTGAAAATGATTTTAAAGTTGAAACTTACGAGTTCCAGAAAGTTGTAAACAATAATATTGAAATTATAAATTCAATAATATTTTATACTTTTAGTCAGAATGAAAACGTTAGAAATTACATAAAAGATTTAATCTATCATCTTAGCAAGTTTAATAATCTAATTATTCCTTCATATGATTTACTTTTGTGCCATGAAAATAAAGGTTATCAAGAACTATATCGAAAGCAATTATATTTAGATTCACTTAAAAGTTTTTATTTTAATGATAAATCTGAAATAGATTTTTCCCAATTATTTTATCCAATTGTCTTAAAGCATGTAAATGGGTCGAATGGTAAAAATGTTTTCCTTGTAAATAATAAAGAAGAGCTAAAAACAAAACTTGATAAGTTTGAAAAAATTGGAATATTTACAAAATTAGATTTACTCCGAAGAAAATACTTTAGAAAGAAAAAACATTATAAGCTTTATCCAAATTACAGTAATGAAATTGATTACATAGAATACAAAGAATATGTAACCGAAAGAGATAATTTTATTCTGCAAGAATTTATTCCAAATCTGAAAGCTGATTATAGAGTTTTAATAATTTATGATAAATATTTTATAACTAAAAGACACAATAGAGATAATGATTTTAGAGCAAGCGGTGCAAAGAAATTCGATTTCAATTTTGAAGTAAATAAAGATCTTCTAAGTTATGCAAAATCCTTTTATGAAAAATTCGATTCTCCGTTTTTATCAATAGACATTTGCGAATCAAATAATAAATTTTATACTTTCGAATTTCAAGCATTACATTTTGGTATAAATGTTTTTGTGTATTCCAAAGGTTATTACTACTATAAAAATAATGAATGGAATTTTGTAGATAATAAAAATTCAATTGAAAATGAAATTGTATACGGATTAACAAAATTCATTAATTCAAAAAAAGCAAATTAAGAAATGGTATTTTCAGAAATATTTTTAAAAATTCCTTATACAATTGCTTGGCACCTAACAAATTCAAGAAATAATCCTTTTCCGATTGTTTTTTATTGCTCTGATTTTATTGACTATGAAATTTTTGAACCACTCTTAAATTATTTCCCAGAAGTATCTATAGCTTCCAAAAATAGAAATGTTCAAGAAAAACTTTTTGAACATGGCGTTTCCTCAATACTGTGGCCAGTTTATCCGGAAGTTGTAATTATGGCAAGACATTCTTTACATATGTTTCCCGTAAAAAACATTATTAAAATCGGTTTGCGGCATGGAGCTTATAATTTTAAGAATTTTATTGGAAAAGAAAAATATAACAAATTTGATTTGTACTTTTTTACTTCGCAGACAGAATTAATCGAAGCAAAGGAAATGGGAATTAAAAATGGTGAAATCGGCGGATTTCCCAAAATAGATATTTTACATAATGATTCGATTACAAAAGAAGAATTAGAAAAGTTAAAATCAAAATTTAATTTTAATAATAATAAACCAATAATTTTATTTTCAGCAACATGGAATAAATCGAAATTATCTGCAATTGAAAAGTGGTATGACAAACTAAATCTTTTAACAAATAATTATAATATTTTAGTTACTGTTCATTCGTTCACAGAAAAAAAAATTGTTGAGAAAATAAAATCCACACCAAAAATTTATTTTATAGAAGATGAAAAAACAGCACCGTATTTATTACTTGCAGACGTTTTAATTGGAGATTCATCATCAATAATTGCTGAATATTGTACTTTAGATAAACCTATAATTACCTTCAGAATTGATGAAAAAGAAAGACTTACAAATAAAATTGTTACAATGTTAAACGAAATATCTTTTAGAGTAAATTCATTTGAAGAATTATCTGAAATTTTGCCGAATGTTTTATTAAATAGCAATCTGCATTCGGAAAAAAGAAAATATTATTCAAATATTATGATTAATAAATTTGATGGAAATTCAGCAAAAATTATGGCTGAGAAAATTAAAGTATTTCTTGAACAAAAGGGAATTTTCATAAAATAGATTTTTGCCATCAATTTGTATTGCTATTAAGCTTTGCCTATTTTTACATATCACACTAAATAACTAATAAATTTGAATACCTATAAAAGAATTTTAACCTTTGTAATTCCTTTCTGGAAACACTTAATTGTAACAATTATTTCTGTAATTTTATTTTCACTTCTTCATGGAGCAACTGTATATTTAACTATACCTTTGCTTGATACACTTTTTCAACAAAAAGAAATTACTGCTGCTAAAATTGAAAAAACGCAGATAGAAGAAAAAAGTAATATTCTTCCAAATTGGATAAATGAAGAATTGGAATCAATATCCAAAACTTTCCATAAATTTATTTTTGCCGGAGAAACAAGCGATGTTTTATTTAGAATATGTTTGCTAATTCTTCTTTCTTTTTTAGGTAAAAGTATTTTCTCATACATTCAAGAATATTTTCTTGCATATGTTCAACAAGGAATAATAAAAAATATTAGAGATGCTGCTTATAAACATTTGCATAAACTTCCAATGAGTTTTTTTAAAAATGAAAAAACCGGTGATTTGATTTCAAGAATTACAAATGATGTTTACATAATGGAAGCGAGTTTATCTTCGGTGTTTTTTTCACTTTTCCGTGAACCACTTACACTTGTAATATTTGTAATTATTGCTGTTTCAATCAGCTGGAAATTATTTGTAATCTCATTATTAATTCTTCCATTCTCAATCTTAATTATTGTTTGGCTTGGAAAAAGATTAAGAAAACAATCAAAAATTCTTCAAGGTCAAATGGGAAATTTAACAACCATTTTACAAGAAACTTTGAGTGGAATTAAAATTGTAAAAGCCTTTGGAATGGAAAAATATGAGAATGAAAAATTTGTTTCAGAAACAAGAAGATTCTTTAAAACTTTTTTAAAGAAAGCTCGAATTCAAAATATTGCTTCGCCAGCGACTGAATTTATTGCAGTTTCAGTTGGTGTAGTAATTATTTATTATGGCGGATTATTAGTGCTTGAACAAAAATCATTAAGAGCAAGTGAATTTTTAACATTCTTGTTTGCAGTTTTTCAAATGATTCCTATCCTCAAAACAATTGCAACTGTAAATAATAAAATTCAAGAATCAATCGCCGCTGGTGATAGAATTTTTGAAATTATTGATACCGAACCAAAAATTAAAAATGTCGAAAACCCAATAGAGATCAATGGTTTTAGTGAAAATATAGAATTTCAAAATGTAACATTTAAGTATGATGATTCGGATGAAATTATATTAGATAATATTTCACTAAAAGTTAACAAAGGTGAAATCATTGCACTTGTTGGCGGAAGTGGTGCGGGAAAAACTACTTTTGTTGATTTGATACCAAGATTTTATGATCCAACTTCCGGCAGAATTTTTATTGATGGAAATGATACAAAATTAATCTCGCTGGAAAGCTTACGAAAATTAATGGGAATTGTAACGCAAGAAACAGTTTTATTTAATGAATCGATAAAAAAAAATATTGCTTATGGATTAAAAGATTTTCCAGTGGAAAAAATTATTGAAGTTGCAAAAATCGCAAATGCACATAATTTTATTGAAGATATGCCTAACAAATATGAAACTGTAATTGGGGAGCATGGTACAAAAATTTCCGGCGGACAAAGGCAAAGATTATCAATTGCGCGCGCACTTTTGAAAAATCCACCAATTATGATTTTTGATGAAGCAACTTCGGCGCTTGATAATGAATCGGAAATGTTAGTTCAAGAAGCAATAGAAAGACTTATGGCAGAACGTACAACATTTGTTATTGCACATAGATTAAGTACAATAAGAAATGCAAGCAGAATTTTAGTTTTAGATAAAGGTAAAATTGTTCAGCAAGGAAAACATCAAGAATTATTAAATGATGAAAATGGTTTATATAAAAAGTTATATGAACTTCAATTCAGAAATTTAGAATAAAATTAAAATAGAAGATCATAAAATGATTGTTGGAATAACACCAAACTATCAGAAAAAAGAAATATTATTATTTCTTAAAGAATTTATAAATAAACTATCTGAAGCTAATTTAGATTTTGCAATAAGTAATTCTGTATTAAAAGCTCAAAATGAATTGGAAATTAATTGGGAAAATTTCTCATTATACAGTGATGAAGAATTATCGAAAAAATGTGATGTAATAATTTCAATCGGCGGCGATGGTACTTTACTGCACACAGCATTTCATGCAAGATTTACGCAAACTCCAATTATCGGATTAAACTTTGGCAAACTTGGATTTTTAACCGAATATGATTCAGATAGAATTGATGAATTAATTTCGAATATTAAAAAAGAAAATTTAATAATTGAAAAAAGAAATACACTTCACGGAAAATGTTTATCAGAAGAAGGTGAAACATTTTACGCAATAAATGATATTGTTATTGATCGTGGTAAATATCCCAAAATGATTGAAATAACAATTGAAATTGATAACGAACACGTAAGCACTTTTTCTGCAGATGGAATTATAATTGCAACTCCAACCGGTTCAACCGGATATTCTTTATCAACCGGCGGACCAATTGTAAATCCTCAAACTCATGCAATTACACTTAGTCCTATTTCTCCGCATACGTTAACAATGCGACCTTTAGTTATATCAAGCAATCAAAAAGTTATAATAAAAGCTTTTTCTCCGTTTCAAAATGTACAAGTAATTTGCGATGGGCAAAGAGTAAGTTATTTAAAACCAACAGCAGTTCTTGAAATTACAAAAAGTGATTTTGATTTAAATTTAGTACACAGTTCACATAAACATTATTTTGAAATTTTAAGAAAAAAACTATATTGGGGAATTGATATCAGAAATACAAATAATTAACGGAATATTTATGAAATTAATTTTATTCTTTTTTATTACGTCATCATTATTTGCACAAAATTATAAATTGGTTGAAGATGTGAAATCAAAAAAAATAATGCTAATTGGAATTTCAACTCGTGAAGCATTTGAAGATTCAAATTTTGCAGGTTGGTTTAATGTGGAATATAAAAATTATCTAGTTGATACAAATTTAATTAATAATTTAAAATCTGAAATTGTTGGGAAAAAAATAAAAATCGTTTTAGGAACTTGGTGCAGCGATAGCAGAAGGGAAGTGCCACGATTCTTTAAAATCCTTGATTCTATTGGCTTTTGTGATGATAATTTAACTATCATAAATGTAGATAGAACTAAAAATGGATTAACAAATGAAACCGTAGATTTAAATATTGAATTTGTTCCAACATTTATTATTTTAGAAGATGATGAAGAAATTGGAAGAATAATTGAAACACCGAATGAAACTTTAGAAAAAGATTTATTTGAAATTATTGATTGAAAAATTATCCAATTGTTGCATAACGTAAATTTTCTGAATAATAATCTTTTAGTTTTTTCTTAATCATAAAATGTTTTGGATCTTTTAAACTATTATCATTTGCAACAATATTAAATGCATCATTTTTTGCTTTAATTAAAATTTGCTGATCAGCAACTAAATCCGCAAAAACTAAATTGGGGAACCCGCTTTGCATTTTACCAAAAATATCGCCAGGTCCGCGAAGTTTCAAATCAATCTCAGATAATTCAAATCCGCTTGAATATTTTACCATTGCATTCAATCTAATTTTTGATTTGTGGAAATCAATTTGTGCTTTTGACAAATAATCAAAATTAAAATTAAAGTTTTTTGTTTTTGCTGATAAATCATTTTTTGTAACTAAAATACAATATGCTTGCTTTGTACCTCTACCAACTCTTCCTCTTAATTGATGAAGTTGAGAAAGTCCAAATCTTTCCGCATCATTTATAATAATAATATTTGCATCTGGAATATCAATTCCAACTTCTATAACCGTTGTAGAAATCAGCACGTCAAATTCTTTATTTTTAAATCTGTGCATAGTTTCGTCTTTTTCTTTCCAACTCATTCTTCCATGAAGTAATCCTAATTTTAATTTTTGAAGATATGAAGACCTTAATTTATCATAATAAACTTCTGCGGCTTTTAATTCCATTTTCTCTGATTCTTCAACTAACGGAAATACAATAAATGATTGATATCCTTCATTATGCTTATCAATTACAAAATTATAAATTTCAGGTAAACTATTTTCACCTCTCAAAACAGTTTTTATTTCAATTCTGTTTTTTGGAAGTTCTTCAATAATTGATAAATCCAAATCTCCATATAACGTCATTGTTAAAGTTCGCGGAATTGGAGTTGCAGTCATTATTAATACATCCGGTGAAATGCCTTTCGTTATTAGCTTTCCGCGGTGTGCAACTCCAAAACGATGCTGTTCGTCAATAATAACTAATCCAATTTTTGCAAATTCAACATTTTCTTCAATTAAAGCATGAGTTCCAATAATTATATTGCAGTTTCCATTTTTTATTGATTCAAGAATATTATCCTTTTCACTTTTTTTTGTTCCACCGATTAATAGTTCAATTCGGAAATTAAAATTCTTCAATAATTCCATAATTGTTAAAAAATGCTGTTGAGCAAGTATTTCCGTTGGTGCCATAATTACAGCTTGATAATTATTACTAACTGCAATCAGCATACTTATTATTGCAACAATTGTTTTTCCACTTCCAACATCACCTTGAAGAAGTCTATTCATTGGTTTTGTTTCTGTCATATCAAGTTTTATTTCATGCAAAACTTTTAACTGATCTTTTGTTAATTCAAATGGAAGATTGCTTAAAAATTTTTTAATAGTATCAGCATGAATTAAAAATGATATCCCCTTAATATTACTAATGAATTTATATTTTCTAATTGCTACCAAAGTTTCGATGAAAAACAATTCTTCATATTTAAATCTATTTTTAGCAAGATCGAGTTTTTCTAGATTTTCTGGAAAATGAATATTTTTTACCGCATATTTTAATTGCATTAAATTATTTTCGGAAATAATATTTTCCGGAAGTGTTTCTGAAATTAAATCTGAATAATCATCAACTGCTTGTTTAATAATTCGCCTTAATCCGATATCACCAATATTTTTATCCTTTAATTCTTTTGGAATTGTATAGAATGGAATTACTTTTCCGGTGTTTACAAAATCATTAGTTTCGTCAATGCTGAATTTATCAAAATCCGGATGCGTGAATTGAAGATTTCCATATTTTGTTAAAACCGGTTTTGAAGAAATAGCATAGTATTCATCAACTTTAAAATATGTTTTAAAATATTTTATTCCTTTAAACCAAACACATTCAAACAATCCGCTATTGTCTTTTAAAATAACTTTGAAAATTTGTTTCTTGCCATAATTTATAAATTCGGAATCAATAACTTTTCCAACAATTGTAACCTCACCATCATAACCATTCACAACTAATTGAGAAACTTTAACAGCACTTAAAATTTTTGTTCTGTCTAAATATTTTGAGGGGAAATAAAAAAGTAAATTTTCTATAGTTTTTATTCCAAGCAGATTAAAAGATTCTGATCTTTTAGGACCAACTCCGCTAAGAAATTGAATTGAATCTGATATTTGTTTGGTTTGCATATTTTTATCGGAGGGAAATTATAAATTATTTAATGTTCCGATTTCATATCTCTTGCCATTAATTCATAAGTTGCTTTCTTAGGATCTTTATCAAGAAAAAGTGCGCTAAATACTGCATCAACAATTGGTGTAGCAACATTATGTTTTCTTGCTAATTCATACGTCGATTGACAAGTTGCAACTCCTTCTGCCACCATCTGCATTGAGTTAAGAATAGCTTTTAATTTTTTCCCGGAACCAATTTGTTCACCAACATATCTATTGCGACTGTATTTACTCATGCAGGTTACAATTAAATCTCCAACACCGGAAAGTCCGGAAAATGTTTCCGGTCTAGCACCCATTTCAATTCCAATTCTGGAAATTTCAGCAATTCCTCTTGTCATAATTGCAGCTTTGGTATTATCGCCAAATTTTGCACCGTCAACCATTCCGGCGCCTATTGCAATAACATTTTTTAAAGCTCCACCTAATTCAACACCAATAATATCTGTTGAATAATAAACTCTAAAATATGAAGTAGTAAAAGCGGCTTGAATTTGCTGGGCAGTTTCAATATCACTTGATGCAGAAACAACTGCTGTTGGAATTTTTAATGCAACTTCTTCAGCATGACTTGGTCCAGAAAGCACGCCAATATTTCTATTTTCAATACTTGGAATTTCATCTTTAATAATTTGTGAAACCGTAAAAAGTGTTTTCTGTTCAATTCCTTTTGCAACACTTATAAATGTTGTATCATCAAAATCAAAACTTTTAATACTTTTTAAAACACCTCTTATAAATTGTGAAGGAATTGCAAGAACAATCATGTGTTGATTAATGCATCCTTCTTTAAGAGAATTCGTAATATTTATTTCTTTAGGAATTTTTACTTTTGGGAGATAAATCTTATTCTCACGAGTTCTTTTAAGTGTTTTGTAATAACCTCTTTTGTATTCCCAAAGAGTTACGTCATGACCGTTGGATTGAAGAATAATTGAAAGAGCCGTTCCCCAGCTTCCAGCTCCTAATACTGAAATTCGCATTAATTATTTAATTTTTTTTTGAATAGTGAAATTTTGTTTTCACTTCCTTTTATTAATCTATCAACATTTGCTCGATGAGTGTAAATAACTAACAAAGCTAAAGCAATTACAAATGGTAAGATATTATGGTAGCTTGGAATATCAACACCAAAAATATTTTCTCTAATGATCATGATTAAGGGAACAGAAACTGCTGCTGACATTGAAGCTAAAGAAATATATTTTGAAAAATAGACGACAATTAAAAATACACCTAAAGCCATTATCATATCTAAAGTAACAATTGAAACTAAAACGCCTAATCCGGTTGCAATTCCTTTTCCACCTTTGAATCCTGCAAATATTGTCCAAATATGTCCGATTACGGCAGAAATTCCTGCAATAATTTGAATCAATGTAAAATCATCAAATGGAGTATTATTTGGGAAAGGAAAATTACCAAAGTATAATCTTGAAATAAAAACTACAGCAATTACACCTTTGAATGCATCTAAAATAATTGTTAAAACTCCATATTTTTTACCAAGTACGCGAGAAACATTCGTTCCACCTGCATTTCCACTTCCAAAATTGCGTACATCAACACCTTTAACAAGTTTTGTTAAGATTATGCTTATTGGTATTGATCCAACTAAATATGATAAAACAATTATAAAAAGAAGATTTGGCATATTCTCCTCAAAAATTTATTCAAGATATTGAATTACATAATTATTTTCAATAGCAAAAATTGATATGTAAATAAAAAAGTTAAGAAAAATTTTTAATTAATTTTTCTACTAAATCTAGATCGTTGTTTTCAGTTACTTTAAAATTTGTAAATTCACCGTTAACAATTTTCACATCAAATCCTGCGTTTTTAACAAGCATCGATTCATCCGTTGCCATGAAATTTTGTTTTATAGCAATATTAAAAGCTTTGATTAATATTTTAAATCTAAAAATTTGTGGAGTTTGAGCATAATAAATTTTTGATCTATCTTCATAATTTTCTACAATTTCATTTCCGCTGATTAGTGTATCTCTTGCTCTAATTGCAATTACAATACTATCGAATTTTTCAGCTACTTTTAAAGAATTCTTAAGCAGTGATTGAGATAAAAGTGGACGAGCAGCATCGTGAACGAGAATTAAATCCTCATCATGAAATTTTTTTGAAGTTAATCCATTGTAAACTGAATTTTGTCTTTCTTTTCCACCTTCAATTATTTTTGAGATTTTTGTGATATTATATTTTTCTTTAAGTGAAAGTAGAAATTCAAAATATTTTTTTTCTGCTGGGATTATAATTTCATCAATTTCATTACAATTTTGAAATATTTCAAATGTGTAAACAATTAACTCTTTCCCCAAAACCTTAACGTATTGTTTTGGAATTGGGGAATTAAATCTTGAGCCTGAACCAGCAGAAGGAATTATAACAATATTGCTCATTATAAAATCAGCATTGCATCACCGTAACTTAAGAATCTATATTTTTCTTTTAATGCTTTTTTATAATTTTTCATTACTTCATCATAACCGCCGAAAGCAGCAGCAAGCATTAATAAAGTAGATTCCGGTTGGTGGAAATTGGTGATAAGTTTTTTTGTTATTTTGAATTCGTAAGGTGGAAAAATAAATTTATCAGTCCAGCCATAATTTGGTTTAACAAAACCTTCTGCTGTAACACTACTTTCTAAAGCTCTTGTTGCACTAGTTCCAACAACAAACACATTCTTTTTTGCTTTTAGAGCTTCATTAATTGTTGTAGCAGTTTCTTCCGGAATTTCAAAATATTCTGAATCCATTTTATGTTTTGTTAAATCTTCAACTTCAACAGGTCTGAAAGTTCCTAATCCAATATGTAGAGTAACTGGAACAATATTTACACCTTTTTTCTTAATTTTTTTAATTAACTCAGCGGTAAAATGTAAACCGGCTGTAGGAGCAGCTACTGATCCATCGGTTTCTGCAAAAAGTGTTTGATAATCATCTCTGTCAGTTTTTTCTGTTGCTCTCTTTATATATGGCGGAAGTGGAGTTTGTCCAATTTTTTCAATTGCCTTATAAATATCATCACCATCATAATTGATTCTAACGGTTCTACCTCTAGAGGTTGTATTATCAATAACTTCGCACCAAAGTTTATCATTGAAATAGATTCTATTTCCAATTCTTACTTTTCTTGCCGGATCAACAATTACATCCCAAATTTTTTCTTCTCTATTTAACTCACGTAAAACAAAAACCTCAATCTTTGCATTTGTTCTTTCTTTTTGCCCGAATAACCTTGCCTGCATAACTTTTGTATTATTCACAACAAGAACATCACCCTTCGCCATATAATCAGAAATATCTTTAAATTGCTTATGCTCAACATTTGTGGTTTCTCTTTTAAAAACCATCATCTTTGCAGTATCTCTTGGTTTAACCGGATATTTAGCAATTGACGGTTTTGGCAAAGTGTATTTAAAATCAGATAATTTCATTTATTCTCCTATATCATAAAATTATTGCTAATTAAATCTAATTAGTTTTAATCTATAATTATTATTTATTAAAACAACTAACCAAACTTATAAAGCTTGGTTAGTAAATTTTAGATTAATCAGCTATTATTTTCTTAGTGCAGCTCTTGCTGCAGCAAGTCTTGCAATTGGCACTCTAAATGGTGAACAACTTACATAATTCAACCCGGTTCTATGGAAAAATTCAACAGATTCAGGTTCTCCGCCATGTTCGCCGCAAATGCCAACTTTAAGAGTTTTGTTAACCTTTCTACCTTTTTGAGTTCCGATTTGAACCAATTGACCAACACCATTTTGGTCAATACTTTCAAACGGATCGCGAGGTAAAATTTCTCTATCAACATAAAGTGGTAAAAATTTACCAGCATCGTCTCTTGACAAACCAAATGTAGTTTGAGTTAAATCATTTGTTCCAAAGCTAAAGAATTGTGCAACTTTTGCAATTTCATCGGCAATTAATGCAGCTCTTGGCAATTCGATCATTGTACCAACTAAGTATTCAACTTTTTTACCTTTTTCTTTGAAAACATCAGCAGCAACTTTTCTTACAATTGCTTCTTGAAGTTTTAATTCTTCTAGAGTTGCAACTAACGGAATCATAATTTCCGGTTTAACTTTTACACCTTTTTTAGCAACGTCAACTGCAGCTTCAAAAATTGCACGAGCTTGCATTTCTGTAATTTCGGGATAGCTAATTCCTAAACGGCAACCTCTAAATCCAAGCATTGGATTGAATTCGGCAAGTGATTCCATTTTGGTTTTCAATTTTTCTACCGTAACTTTTAATGCATCTGCAACTTCTTTTTGTTCTTTTTCTGAATGAGGTAAAAATTCATGTAGCGGTGGATCTAAAGTTCTGATAGTTACTGGTTTACCTTTCATTACTTCAAAAATTTCTGAAAAATCTTTTCTTTGTAGAGGTAATAATTTTACAAGAGCTTTCTTTCTTCCTTCTTCAGTTTCAGCAAGAATCATTTCTCTAACTGCAAGAATTCTATCACCACCAAAGAACATGTGTTCGGTTCTGCACAATCCGATACCTTCTGCACCAAATGCAATTGCATTGGCAGATTGATCAGGTTGATCCGCATTTGTTCTAATTCCTAAAGTTCTTGCAGCATCAGCCCAGCTCATTAAATCTTTATAAGTTCTATATACTTTTGATTTGCTTGGGTCCAATTCTTTTGTAATTAAAACTTGTACAACTTCTGATGGTTTTGTTTGAATTTCACCTTGAATAACTTCTCCGGTTGAACCATCGATTGAAATATATTCGCCTTCTTTAACAACTAAATCAGAATTAGCAACTTTCATTGTTCCTTTTTTATAATCAATTTCCAAAGCACCGCATCCAGCAACGCATACTTTACCCATTTGTCTTGCAACCAAGGCTGCGTGAGATGTCATTCCACCTTTTGCAGTTAAAATCCCTTCGCTTGCATTCATTCCTTTAATATCTTCTGGAGAAGTTTCAATTCTTACAAGAATTACTTTATCACCTTTCTTAGCCATTTCTTCTGCATCTTGAGCTGAGAATGCAATTTTACCTGCAGCAGCACCAGGTCCAGCATTCAATCCTTTTGCCAATAATTTGCCTTGAGAAATTGCTTGTGTTTTTTGTTTTGTATCGAAAATAGGTCTTAATAATTGATTTAATTGTTCAGGATCGATTCTCATTAAAGCTTCATTTTTAGAAATTAATTTTTCTCTAACCATATCAACAGCAATTTGAACAGCTGCAAATCCGGTACGTTTTCCAACCCTTGCTTGTAGCATCCACAATTTACCTTGCTGAATTGTGAATTCAATATCCATCATATCTTTATAATGTTTTTCTAATTTTTTTCTGATATCATCTAATTGTTTATAAACTTTAGCATTGTCTTTCTTAAGTTCAGAAATTTTATGCGGAGTTCTAATTCCAGCAACAACATCTTCACCTTGTGCATTAAATAAATATTCACCATAAAATAAATTTTCACCGGAGGCAGGATCACGAGTAAATGCAACACCGGTACCGGAATCTTCACCCATATTTCCAAAAACCATTGATTGAACGTTTACAGCAGTTCCCCAGCTTGCGGGAATACTATTTAATTTTCTATAAACAATTGCTCTTTCATTCATCCATGAACTGAATACTGCACCAACTGCTCCCCATAATTGTTTCATTGGATCAGTTGGGAAATCATGTCCGGTAATTTTCTTAATTTCTGCTTTAAATTCAGCAACTAATTCTTTTAAATGTTCAGCAGTCAAATCAGTATCTTTTACAATTTTATTATCACTTTTCTTTTTCTCTAAAATAACTTCAAAAGGATCATGATCATGCTTATCTTTTGGTTTTAATCCTAATACAACATCGCCGTACATTTGAACAAATCTTCTGTATGAATCATACGCAAATCTTGGATTATTTGTGCGAGCTATTAAACCTTCAACTGTAACATCATTTAATCCTAAGTTAAGAATTGTGTCCATCATTCCCGGCATTGAAGCTCTTGCACCACTTCTTACTGAAAGTAATAAAGGATTATTTTTATCTCCGAATTTTGCACCCATTTCTTTTTCAATTTTGGTAAGATTATTAAGAACTTGTGCTTCTAATTCTTTAGGATATTTTTTCTTATTATCATAATAATAAGTACAAACTTCGGTTGTAATTGTAAAACCTGCCGGAACAGGTAAACCAATATTTACCATTTCTGCAAGGTTAGCTCCTTTGCCACCTAAAAGAGCTTTCATTTCAGCTTTTCCATCAGCTTTTTTACCGCCGAAGAAATAAACGAATTTGGTATTTTGTTTCTTTGCCATCTCTTTTCCTCGAATCATTATTGTTTGAATAATTAGTTAAATATTTTTGAATCTATTTTTTCAAAAAATTTTTTTTCATCTTCTATAATTAATTCTATTTTTAGAAAATAAATATCTATGTCATCAAGTTCTTTGTTGAACTCCATTAATTTTACTGCATCTTTTTGCGTAGTTAAAACTGAATGAGAATTTGTACTGTAAAATTCTTTTCGAATTTGTTCAACTTCTTTTATTGTATATTCTTTGTGATCAGTAAAAATAATTTTATTCTTAATATTAATGTTATTTTCTTCCAAAACTCTTAAAAATGAAAATGGTCTTGCGATTCCGCAAACTACTAAACTATTTTGACCTTCAAACTCATTGATGGAATATTTTTTATAGTTTTTAACATCATAAATTCCTTCAACTTTGTAATAAGAAAAATATACTTCCTTTTCGGAAAAATGATGTTTGAGTTTTGTTGGAATATTAATTTTTGGTGAAAATTTTCTATTTATGATTACCATATCTGCACGACTAACAGATTCAAATGGTTCGCGCATATTTCCCAATGGTAATAAATTTTGTTCGATATCATTAACACTACTTAGAAATTTTTGATCAATTATTGCTATATCCAAATCACGCTTAATCCATCTGTGCTGAAATGCATCATCCAGAACAATTGTTTCTAATTCAACATCCATTAAAAATTTCTGTGCTCCTTCAACTCGTTTTTCAGCTACTGCTGCTGGAACTTTACATTCATTTGAAACGAGAATTATTTCATCACCGGATTTATTAACATTTAGCAAAGGAGTTCCATCTTTTGAAACAAGCAAATATCCATTGCTGTTTCTTCCGTAACCTCTACTTAAAACACCAACTTTATTATTTTTACTTTTTAAGTACTTTGTTAACATAATAACAAAAGGAGTTTTGCCGGAACCACCAACGGTAATATTTCCAACTGAAATAACCTTGCAATCAACTTTCGTTTGTTTGAAGATATTTTTATCAAACAGATCATTACGAAGATCAATAATGAGCTTATATAAAATTGTTAACGGAGATAAAATTATTCGGATAAACTTTATCAATTTATCTCCAGACTGGTTTCCAATTTAATTAATTCTTCTTCTAAGAATTTTATCATTTTATCAGTTTCTTCAAAAGAAAGATTTTTATCAATTTTATAAGGTTGAGAGTATTTTAAATTAATTTCACTAAAAAATTTTGGGATTTCAAATTTATCCCAATTCCTTAAAACAAATTTATTCTTATTTGAAACTCCCAAAAGAATTATAGGGACATCACTTTTTTTTGCTGTAATTACAGCTCCGGCTTTCATTTTATGAATTGGTCCTTTGGGTCCATCCGGAGTAATTAAAACATTTTTTCCATTTTGGGCAGAAAGTATTAAACTTTCCAAAACCTCTTTTCCACCTTTACTACTTGAACCTCGATGAACATCGTAATTCCATTTTCCCAAAATATTTGCTAAAATGCTTCCGTCTTTACTGCTGCTTATTATTGTTGATGAATTTGTATTTCTAAATAAAAACCATGGAGCAATCATTTTTCCGTGCCAAAATGCTAAAACATAATTTTGATTTTTTTCATCAAGCGATTCAATTATTTCCTTATTCTGTTCAGTTATTTTTAGTGAACCACAAAGCATGTTTACCAAAATACTTGCAAAGTGTTTTCCAATAAAATTCAAAGAACGTTTTTTAAAACTTTTAATTAACATTTAGTTCCGAATAAATTATTCCCGCAGCTTTTTTACTCGGATTTCCTTCCGTGTATAATTTATTTTTAATCTCACCCAAATCAATTTTTAATTTGGAAATTTTTTCTTCACTGCTTAAAATATCATCAACTACTTTAAAAATATTCTCTGGATTTACATCATTCTGGATTAATTCTTTTACAATAGTTTTTCCCGCAACAATATTTACCAAAGCAATATTTTTAATTTTGATTAAAGTTTTACCAATTAAATAAGTTAGAAAATTTGTTTTGTAGACTACAATAAAAGGTGTTCCAATAATTGCGGTTTCCAAAGTTGATGTTCCAGATTTAACAATTGCAAATTTTGAATTTCTTAATAAACTGTATGTATCATTTTTGATTACTTTGAAATTTTGTAACGATGAAAAATTTCTGATATAATTTTCATCGATATTATCTGCGCAAGCAACAGCTATTTGATAATTATATTTTTCGCTGATTTTTTCAGCGCTGACCATAAGTTCATTAAAGAACATACTAATTTCTTGTTTTCTACTTCCGGGAAGAATTGTAAGCAATTCTTTATTTGTATCTAAATTATATTTTTTAATTATTTCATCTTTTGTTAAAAAATTATAATTATCAATTTTACTTACCAATGGATGACCAACAAAATCCGAGTGAATTTTGTTTTCATCATACATAACTTTTTCAAAAGGGAAGAATACAATCATTCTAGAAATTAGATTTTTAATTTTAGAAATTCTTCCTTTTCCCCAAGCCCAAATTTGTGGCGAAATGTAATAAATATTTTTTATGCCTAATTGTTTAAAACTTTTTGCAATACTTAAATTAAATCCGGGATAATCAATAAGAACTACTGTTTTAATATTTTCATTTTTCACATGAGTGATTAAATCATTTTTAACTTTTTTTATAAACGGTAAATGTTTTATTATTTCAAAAAAACCAAGAAAGGACATTTCACTTATGTGATGTAATTTTTTCAATCCGCTCTTGATCATTCTATCGCCACCAATTCCGGAAATTTCTAAAGCTGGATCAATCTTTAAAAGTTCATCAATTAAAGATGAACCGTGTAAATCTCCAGATGCTTCACCGGCAATTATCATAATTTTTTTATTCACATTAACTAAAAATAAATGTCAAAATAATTATTAAAGAAATTATTACAATTGCTTGTAATGTTCTTCTTTCTGATTTTAATCCAGCTTTCAATTTCAACGGTTGATTTTTTGTATCTTCAGTTTTATACGCAGAAATTCTTGGAAATAATTTTGGAACATTGATTTTATATTCTTCATATTTCTTACCAAAAGTTTTTGTAAGAAATTCTTCTTCTTCAGCAATTATGAAAAAATATTGAAAAATAAAAAATGCCAATGCAATTATTTGAAGATATGGAAATAACGCCATTGACATTATTCCAATTCCCAAATAGATCAAAATATTTCCGAGATAAAGCGGATTTCTCAAGTGAGCGAATGCACCGCTAATAATTAACTGATTTGCACCAACGCCGGATGTAGTTCGTGTTGCGCTTCCAGCATAAACAACTCCCCAATATCTAAAAAGTTCACCGATTACGACAACTGCAAAACCAATTAAAATACTTACTAAAGTTGCCTTTTGAAAAATAATCATCAAAATTACAAATGGAATTGGGGTGTAGCTTCTGTTCTTAAAAAGTATTTTCCCTAATTTTTTACTTATCGTCATTATTTATCCTTGCATAAATGCATCTCGTCTTTTCAAAGATGCTTGATGTCTTTTTTTAATTTTTTTCTTATTCGCTAACTGAGTTACAATTTTCAAAACATCATTAAAATTGTTAAATGGGAAATACGGAATTCTATTTTTCTCACAATATTTTAGAAGTGATCTTTTTGCAAATATATAATCACAATGTTGAGCTGCGCAAGTATCGGAATATCCATCGCCAATATAAATATTTATATCTTCCTCACTTGAAGAATTGAGAATATGATTTCTTTTGCAATTTGCACAATCTTTGCATTCCTCATCTCCATAAGGGAAAGAGGGAATGAGCGAATTATTTTCATTGATCAACAGTTTATTTGAGAAAATTTTTAAATCATCAAATTTATATTTCTTAGAAATTTTATTGATGTAATAATCTAAACCATCACTTAAAATAGTTGTGGAAAAATTATTTGTTTTACAATATTCAACAAATTCAAGAAAATAAGGATCTAATTCAACTTCATCTAAAAATTTATCAAATTCAGTTTCATTAAAATTTTTTACTGTTTTGCATAACTCAATCCATACTTTTACGGAACTAATTTTGCCGTCAACCCATTCATCAATCACACTTTGACATTTTTGTGGATCACCGAATTTAATAAACATATGCTCGCCAACATCAATGTTGGTAATAGTTCCGTCAAAATCTATATAAATATTAAATTTTTTATTTTGTAAGTTTTGCATTAAGCAGAAACACTTATTTCTTCGTTAAATTGAACACCGACTAATTTTGAAATTCCTTCTTCTTGAATTGTAACACCGTACATATTTTCCGCTGCTTCCATAGTTCTTTTATTGTGTGTAACAATTATGAACTGGGTATTATCACTAAAATCTTTCAGCAATTTTGTAAAACGATCAATGTTTGCATCATCAAGCGGCGCATCAACTTCATCCATAATACAAAACGGACTTGGTTTAACAAGATAAATTGCAAACAGTAATGCAGTTGCAGTTAAGGTTTTTTCCCCTCCGGATAAAAGTTCAATTCCGGTTGGACGTTTACCTTTTGGTTTTGCAATAATTTCTATTTTTGCTTCTAACGGATCTATGCCTTCTTCAAGAATTAAATCTGCTTCATCACCGGGATTAAAAACGGACTGAAATATTTTCTGAAAATTTTGTTTAATTAAAGCAAATGTTTCCATAAAAACCGTTTCAGCAGATTCATTAATTTCTTTAATTGTATTTATCAAATCTTTTTCAGAATTGACTAAATCATTTCGCTGTTGTTCTAAAAATTTCAACCTTTCATTTTCTTCTTCATATTCTGAATATGCAAGTAGATTAATTGGACCAAGATTTTTTAATTTTTCTTTAAATGAATGAACTTCTTCCGAAGTTGACTTGAAATTAAAAGTTTCGATATCATCAAATTGTTTTGGCTCAAGCTGAATGCTGTATTCATCTTTTATATGATTTGTGAGATTTTCCAATCTAATAGAAATCTCATTTTCTTTAACTTGAATTTGATGAATTCTATCAGAAATATTTTGTCTTTCATTTCTAACGGAATTTAATTTATGTTCAAGTTCAGATGAATTATTTTTCTTTTCAAATAATTCTTTTTCAATTTTTGTGATTTCTTCAGCTTTAATAATTTTATCGGCATTTATTTCATCATATTCCGCTTGAGTATCTTCAATCATTGAGCTGATTGAATTTATTTCGCTCTGAGAATTATTTATTTCTTGCAAAAGTTTTTCTATTGTTTTTGAAAGTGAATTGCTCGTTTCTTTCGATTGATTAAGCAAATTGGAAGTATTCTTACTCTCACCTTTTAATCTTTCAAGCTCAATTTGGAGTGTATTAAATTCTGATTGGAATTTTGAGAAATCTTCTTCTTGATGCTTTAGTGAAATTTCAAATTGACCTAATTCATTTTGTAAATTATTAATTTGAGTTTTCTTTTCATCGAATTGCAAATTATAATTTGTTAATTCATTTTCTGTAAGATTTAATCCACTAACAGTTTCTTGAATTTCTTTTTGAATTCGTTCGATATCATTTGCAGATTTGCTTTTTTCATATTCAAGTTGAGAAATTTGTTTTTCAATATTATTAATTTCGTTGATTAAAATTTTTCCTTGATCGGAAATTATTTTCAAATTAATTCTTGAAGCTTCCTCTTCTTTCTCTTCAATAAAATTTCTTAACTTGCTTAAATTATTTTCCAATTTTGGATATTCATTTTTCAAATCATCAAGCAATTTTCTTCTTCCGAAAAGAGAATCTTCCAAACTTTCCGAAGAACCAGCTTCTACAATTCCGGAACTTGTGATATAATCTCCTTCAACAGTAATAAAATTAAACTCCGGAAAAATTTTAATTAAATTAAAAGCACTTTCTAAAGTTTTGATAATAGCTGTATTTGATAAACTTTGATCAAAATAATCTTTCCATTTTGGTTCAACTTCAATTAAAGTATTTGCCCAGCCAATAAAATCAATATGTTTTTCAATCTTTTTAGATTTGCGTGATAAGGAATAATTATTAATTTTATTCAACAATCCTTTCTTCTGAGAAGTTTCTTTAATTAAAAAGTATGCTTTACCTAATTGATTTTTTTTGAGATAATCAATTGCAGATTTTAATTCATCAACAGAATCAATCAAAATATTATTCAACACAGTTTTTAATGTTGTTTCAATTACAAATCTGAATTCTTCTTTTGGCAATCCAACATCGGCAAGAATAAATTTATCTTTTGTCGTCCAGCCTTCGCTTTCAATCAAAGCTTTAGAACCTTGCGAAACACCTTCTAAATTATTAATTAAATTTTGGAAAAATTCTATTTTGTCTTTTACGTTATTTATATTACTTTTTTCTTCAAGTTCTTTAACTCGTAATGCAGAAATTTCTTTTTCTAAATTCTCTTTTAGTTCAAAATTCTTAGCATAAATTTGTTCAGATTCTTTAAACTTTTGCTCGACTTGCATTTTTTCATTTTCTAAATCTTCTAAAAATCCAACACTTTTAGCAATGCTTGAAGTTATTGTTTGAATACTATTATTAAGCTTTGCCAAAGTTTGATTGAATTGTTCAATAGATTTTGTGTTGTTTGAAATTTTATTTTCTAACGATGAAAATTCTTTTTGAGAAATATTAAAATTTTCAAAATTGGATTTATAAATTTCTCTATTTGAAAATAAATCAGATCTTTTTTGCTCAAGAATAGTTTTATTTTCCGAAACAATTAATTCTTTTTGCTCAAAATCAGAATTTAACTTTTCTAACTTTTGTGAAAAATTTATAATGTTTTGTTCAGCATCTTCTTTTTCAATTTTATAATCTTCAATATTATTTTCAAATCTGTTGATATTATTTTTTAATGATTTTGTTCGTTCTTGAGAAACAGAAATATTTTTGTTTAGGTTAAATATTTTCTCGGTGAGCTGAGAAATTAAATTTGATTTTTCTCTGTAAGAAGATTCAATCAAACTTATTTCTTGTCGAAGCTGAATTAATTTTGCTTCAATATCTCTTCGCTGATTATCGATTTCTTCTTTTTGATTTTGTAAAACTGAAGATTCATTTGCAAAATTACTAAGCTGATTAGTGAACAATAAAAATTCTCGTTCGGCCAAACCAAGTTCTAATTCACGCAATTCTGTTTGCAATTGATTATATCGATCGGCTTTTTTCGCTTGTCGTTCTAAAGATTTTACATTTTTATCAACTTCAGAAACAATATCATTAACGCGTGTTAAATCTTTTTTTACTTCATCAAGTTTATTTAATGAAAGTCGTCTGCGGAGCTTGTATTTATTAACTCCGGCAGCTTCTTCAAACATTCTTCTTCGCTCTTCAGCTTTATTGCTTAAGATAGTTTCAATCATTTTTAATTCGATAACGGAATAAGCATTTGTTCCCATTCCGGTATCCATAAAAAGATTTGTAATATCTTTCAATCTGCAAATATTTTTATTTAGCAAATATTCGCTTTCACCGGATCTGAATATTCTTCTCGTAATTGTAACTTCGGAAAAATCTGTTGGAAGAATTCCTTTGTCATTCATTATTGTTAACGAAACTTCAGCCATTCCCATAGGTTTTTTGGTTCTAGTTCCATTAAAAATAACATTCTCCATTTTGTCACTTCTTAAAGTACTGCTTTTTTGTTCACCTAAACACCAGCGAATTGCATCAACAATATTTGTTTTGCCGCAGCCGTTTGGACCCACAATTCCGGTAATTCCTCTTGTAAAATCAACAACGGTTTTATTAGCAAAAGATTTGAAACCGAATATTTCTACTTTTGACAGATGCAAATAATTTTTCCTTTATATCAGTTCAAACTGCTTAAGAGCTAAACTGATGTAATCAATTGTGTTTGTAAAATATTGAAAATAGATTACAAGAATTACTGTTGCAAAAATTAAAAAGGCAAAACTAAACAAATAGACGAAGAAAGGTCTAACATCAAAAATAACGTAAATGCCTTTAAGAAATCTTTGAATGTTCCAGACAAGAAAGACAATTAAAATTCCATATATAAAATAATTGTATGAATTTAATTGAAGAATTTTATAAAGTATTGTTTCAAATGGAACTAATAATGCTAATGGTAGAAAAGCCCAAATTGCAACAGCATATACACTTGAAAACAAAACTCTCGTTTTCACAAAGAAAGATGATGCATGAAATATTAAGCTTAAAACTATAAAAAGTACAATTGTGAAAATGAATAAGTAAATAAATGATTCAAGTGGATTCCAAGATAAATAAGATATAATCGAACTTAGTTTATAACTTCCAAAAGCAATTATAATTTTTTCAAAAAGAATATTTGATTTTAGATAATATAGAATTATTGAAAAAAGTAGGGAATTAGAAACTGCTAACAATACCATTAAAATATTTGATTGAAAACCGGTTAATATTCTTTGGTCTCTAATATCAGCATAAAAATTGTAAGGTCTCAACAAAGCGCGAGTTGTATCTTCTCTGAATTTCCTTTTGGAATTAATAAGCAATGCAATAATTATTGAATTTAACAATGCAGCAATAATAAAAATTAAAGGTGCATCATCGCTGGTGTTTCCAATTGGAATTGAAGTTTTAGAATCTGAAGTTAATCTTGATTTTATTACATTATAACTTAAACGAGATTCTTCATCATTTTGTGGTAAGATTCCAATTGAATAATTTCTTTTTGCATTATATCCGGAAAAAAACGGAGAGAAATCGCCATTAAAATCAAACATGGAGTTGAAAATAAAACCTTTTAAATTTGATTCATTTGTAACATCCATAATTCCATCAAAAAATTTAGCTTGTCCTTCAAAAGAAAATTCATTTAAATATCCGTTTGTGGCACCATTGTATGTTGGGTAAGTAGCTTCACTAATAAAATAATAAAGTGAATCATCTTTTGTTTCATTGGTAAAATTATTTATAAATAGAGATGGTTCTTCCGCATAAATTTCAATTCCGTATAAATCTAATCCTTCAATAATCTCGCCATTATATTTTCCAAAAAACGATGAATATGTAAGTTTATTTTTTGCGTTGGATTTAATTGTTTTATTTATAAAACTTAAAAACTGTGAGTGACTTTCTGAATTTCTTAAATAAGAACCACCGGCTCCAAATGCTAATATTGAATTGTATTTATTAAAATACTTTATTGTATTGGTTAAATATGAATTTGCTCTATTTCTAAAATTATTATCATCTGTAAAATTTTCTGGAATGGAATTTACAGGTAGTTCAATTAGTGAAAACAATCCATATTTTTCGCAAAGATAAACTGCATATGGATGTGGAGTGGATCTGCTAAATCTTACTGTATTAAATCCAGCTTCTTTAATTTTTCTAATATCATTTTCAATTCTGCGTAAACTTGAAATTGATTCAGAATTAGATCTAATATAAGTAACCCCTCTAATAATAAAATCATTACCATTAACGGTAATGGATTTATTATTTTTTTTTACATCAGTAATGGCAATACTTCTTTTAAATTCATCAAAAACATAACCAGTGTTATTCGTCAATTTTAAAGATATAATATATGATCTTGGAGATTTTGGATGCCATAAAGTTGTTTTATTTAACAGGAAACCAAATTCAGTTTTAAAATTTCTATTACCGGTTGGGTTAATGTTCCAAATATTATAATAAATTCCGGAAGTATCGAAATTCATTTTTACAGAAGCTTGAAGTTTTAAATTTCCATCATAATATTGAAATGTAGTATCAGAAAGTATTTTTGAAATATTTTCTAATTCAACTTCAAAATTTACGTTGTTTTCAATTTTATATGAAATATCTTTAATACTGATTTTTGGTTTGATCAACAAATAAACATCTCTAAAAACTCCGCCGAAATTTGTTGGAAATAAAAATCTCTGCAAAAGTGGAATTGTGCTTTCAGAATTTATATCATATTGAATTTTAATTCTTAGTGTATTTGGTGAATCATAATTTAGTAAAGATTCGGAAAGATCAATTTTAAAAGGAATTTCCCCGCCAGCGTGTTTATAAATGGTTGCATTATTTAAAAATATTTCTGCTGAGTAATTCAATCCTAAAAAATTGAGTTGAAATAAATTTTTCGAAATTTTTTCACCGTCAAAAGAAAATTCTTTTTCAAATATTACAGTTTTTTTAGATGTAAACTTTAAAGGAAAATTAACTTCACTGTAATTCTCCGGTTCATCAACAAAAAACACTTTCCAAGATTTATTTAGATTTTGAATCGATCTTGTTTTTGTAATTCCCAAAAATAATGAGTCTTTTAATTGATCCAAATCAGATGGTAACTGATCAATTTTAAACTGAGCTAATAAATTTGTTTGAAATGTTATAAAAATGAAGAGAAGAAGATATTTTTTTAGCATTTAAGTAAGAAATTTGTAATAAAATAGTCTGAAAATATACTAAAAAAAAGGAGGGAAATCAATTTGTTGTAAATTTGTTAAATTATTGTTATTAAACAAGTTAGAAGATTTTTACAAAATTATTTTAAATTTTTAGCAAACATGCCATATTTATAAATACGGCATGTTATTTGTAAATTTAAACACTTAATATTATATCTCTGAAAGAATCAGCTTTTAAACATGCACCGCCGACTAATGCTCCATCAATATCCGGTTTTGATAATAATTCTTTTGCATTTTTTGCGTTTACGCTTCCACCATATTGAATTGTAATTTCGGATGCAATTTCTGAGTTTGTTAAATTTGTTAAAAGTTTTCTTATAAATTCATGAACTTCTTGTGCTTGTTCCGGAGAAGCTGTTTTACCGGTTCCTATTGCCCAAATTGGCTCGTATGCAATTACGGTATTTTTGATTTCCTCATTTGATAAACCATTTAAACATGCTTTAATTTGAGTTTCTACAACATTAAATGTTGTTGCGTTTTCTCTTTCTTCCAAAGATTCGCCGCAACATAAAACTGGAATTAAATTATTTTTTAATGCTTGTTTAACTTTTAAATTGATAAATTCATCAGTTTCACCAAAAATAGTTCTTCTTTCTGAATGGCCCAAAATAACGTAATCGCAACCGACACTTTTTAACATATCTGCTGAAATTTCACCAGTAAAAGCGCCGGAATCAACAGAATGCATATTTTGTGCACCTAATTTTATTACAGAATCTTTTATCAATGATTTAACAGCTTCCAATGAAACAAATGGTGGGGCAACAACTACTTCTGCATTAATTGTCTTTCCATCTAATTCAGTTTTCAAATCTGAAACTAATTGAATTGCATCGGACAAATTTTTGTTCATTTTCCAATTTCCGGCAATAATATACTTTCTCATTTTTCTCCAAATTTAATTTATTGATTCAACTCTTTTTATTTGTGGAATTGCGTTCATTAAAACTCTTTCAACACCGGCGCGTAATGTCATTGTGGACATTGGACAATTTAAACATGCGCCAATTAATTTAACTTCTACAATTCCGTCATTCGTGATATTTACAAGTTCAATATCACCATTATCTTCTTTTAAAAATGGTCTTATTGATTCTAAAGTTTGTTCAACAAGATTAAAATCTATTTGTGTCATTTTACAATTCTATTTCAATTTCTGATGATGAGGAAGCATTATTTTCAACCGATGTAATTAAATTTTGTGCAATTCCAATTATTATTTGTGATTCTTCACTTTCAGGTAAAACTTGAACTATTGGTTTCCCATTGTCTCCGCCTTCACAAATTCTTGGATCAATTGGAATTCCGCCCAGAAATCTTGAGTTTAAATCTTTTGCTAAACTTTTACCGCCGCCGGTACCAAAAATATTATATTTATTGCCGGTATCTGGAGCAATAAAATAACTCATATTTTCAATAATTCCGTAAACTGGAACATTAACTTTTTCAAACATTTTCAAACCTTTTTTCGCATCAATTAATGAAACTTCTTGAGGAGTTGTAACAATAATTGCTCCGGTTAAGGGAATTGTTTGCACCAATGTTAATTGAATATCTCCGGTCCCAGGAGGTAAATCATAAATTAAATAATCAAGTTCTCCCCAATCAACATCAGACATAAATTGTTTTAATGCACCGCTTGCCATTGGTCCGCGCCAAATTACGGGATTATCGTCATCAATTAAAAATCCAATTGACATCAATTTAATACCGTAATTCTCCAACGGAATCATTTTATTATTTCCTTCACTTTGAAATATTTTTGGTTTTCCGGTAATTCCCATCATTAATGGAATACTTGGACCATAAATATCCGCGTCTAATAAACCAACTTTTGCACCTAATTTTGCTAAAGCCAAAGCTAAATTTACTGAAACTGTACTTTTTCCAACTCCACCTTTTCCACTAGCAACAGCAATTGTATATTTTACGTTAGGTAAAAGTTTTGTGTGTAAAGTTCCTATTTGTCCACTTAAATTTTCCGCCATTTTCAAAATCTTTCTTTTAAAATTTTTAATATCTAAAAATATGAATATCGAGTTTGATAACCAAGTTACAAAGTTTTAGAATACTTAATTAAATAAATAAATTATACTTGATTCTAAAATTAAGTATACTTAACTTTAGTTTATATATGGCAACAATATCTAAAGAAAACTATTTAAAGACAATTTTTTTGCTGAATAGTATTAGTGGGAAAATTATTACTTCATCTGAATTGGCAAAAGAGATGAATGTAACAAAAGCAGCAATTTCAGAGATGGCAAATAAATTATCTGAACAAGGTTATGTTGAATATCAAAAATTCAAAGGAATTAAATTATTAGCAAAAGGGAAAAAAATTGCTGTTGATGTAATTCGTAAGCACAGATTATGGGAATTATTTCTTATAAAAACTTTAGGATTATCTTGGGATGAAGTTCACGCAGAAGCTGAAAAATTGGAACATTATACAACTGCAAATCTAATTGATAAAATAGATGAACATTTAAATTTTCCGGTTTTTGATCCGCATGGAGAACCGATTCCAAATAAAAAAGGCGAGTTTCGCGCCGAAAAAAATGATATTCCTTTGAAAGAAAGTTTAGTTAATAAAAAATATATTATCGCTCGAGTAAATGACAGATCAGATGAACTGATGAAATATTTATCAAAAATTAATATTTCCCTCAACAAAGAAATTTCTATTATGGAAAAAATAAATTTTGATGGATCAATAATTATTGAAAGTGATAAACATAGACAAATGTTAAGCGAGAAAATAACCGAAAATATTTATGTGAGGGAAATTGAAAAATGATTATTAATCCAATAATATCTTTGATATTATTTTTAGTTCTTATAATAATATTGATTGCAATTTTTTATCCGCAAAAAGGAATTTTTGCAAAGTATAAAAAATTGAAAATTTCCAGTCAAAAAGTTCAACTTGAAGATGCATTAAAACACATTTTTGATTATGAATACCAAAATTTAAAACCAACTATAAATAGCATTGCCGGAAATCTTGAAATTTCAACAGATGCAACTTCTAAAATTGTAACAAAGTTAAAAAAGTTTAATTTAATCGATATTAATGAAAATGGAATTTCGCTTACGAACTCTGGAAAAAATTATGCTTTGAGGATTATAAGAGTTCATAGATTATGGGAAAGTTATTTAGCAGATGAAATTGGAATTAAAGAATCAGATTGGCATGATCAAGCTGAATTAATTGAACATTCCATGACTCCGGAAGAAGCTGATATTTTATCGGCAAAAATTGGGAATCCTAAATTTGATCCGCATGGCGATCCAATTCCTACCAACGATGGAATTTTACCGGAGAAAAAGGGAATATCATTAAATGAAATTTCAGTTAACTCAACAATAAAAATTCTTCATATTGAAGATGAACCGAAATCAATTTACTTAAATCTTGTTGAAGAAAAACTGTTTCCCGGAAAAGTTATAAAAGTTGTAAATAAATCATCAAAAAAAATTACAATTCTTATTAATGGAGAAGAAAAAAACATTTCTCCATTATTAGCACAAAATGTTCACGTTGAATTAGTTGACCAAAATGAATTTATTGAAGAAATTCAAAAAGATTTATTAAGCTTAAAAGTAGGTGATACTGGAGAAATTTTACAAATTCTTCCGGAGTGCAGAGGTCAACAACGAAGAAGATTATTAGATTTTGGAATTGTTCCCGGAGCAAAAATTTCTGTTCTGATGAAAAGTCCATTAAATGATCCAATTGCATTTGTTGTAAAAGATACAATTGTTGCATTAAGAAAAGATCAAGCAAAACAAGTAATACTCAAGAAAGTTGGTTAGGAAATGATAAATCAAAATAGTGATTGTGTAAACTGTCCGGCTCATAATTTACAAAATCTTGTAAAACTTGGTGTTGATATGCAAGGCTTTAATTATGTAGTTGCGTTAGCCGGAAATCCAAATACTGGAAAAAGTACAATATTTAATAACCTTACTGGTTTACGTCAACACACTGGAAATTGGCCCGGAAAAACTGTTACTCGTGCAGAAGGTGGATTTGAATTCAGAAACAATAAATTTAAAATTGTTGATTTGCCTGGAACATATTCACTTTTATCAACAAGTTCAGATGAAGAAATTGCGCGAAATTTTATTTTGTTTGCACAGCCGGATGTTACAATTATTGTTGTTGATTCCACAAAACTTGAACGAAATTTGAATTTGGTTCTTCAAATTTTAGAAATTACAAACAGAGCAATTCTTTGCCTAAATATAATAGATGAAGCTCAAAGGAAAAAAATTATAATCAATCAGCGTGAATTATCAAAACAGCTGGGAATTCCAGTTGTATCAACATCTGCAAGAAGTAAATTTGGAATGGATAATTTACTGGAATATATTCATCAAGTTGCAAAAGGTGAATATGTTTGTAATCCGCATAGAATTAAAGGATACTCAAAAAGAATAAATAAAATTATTGATCAACTTAGTGAAAAGATAAAAAATGTTTTTCCTGATTTACCAAATGTAAGATGGGTTGCAATAAGATTGCTAGAAGGTGACCAAACAATTATTGATGCAGTAAAATCCGGTGAAATTGGAAAAATTGGAAAAATTTCTCCGGTTCAATTAGGGGAAGCAGTATGAATAAATTAGATAATTCTTTTACAGATAAAAATATTGAATTATTAAGTTTTGCTGATTCTTTGCGTTGGGATTTGAAAGAAAATCTTCATGATTCAATTACTGAATCAATTTTCAAAGATGCAAGTTTAATTGCATCTAAATCCATCACAAATGAGAAAAGTAATTTAAGAACCAATTGGGAAATTTCTTTAGATAAAATTGTTACAAGCAGAATGCTTGGTTTTCCGATAATGTTTTTTTTGTTAGCAATAGTTTTCTGGCTTACAATTCAAGGTGCAAATTATCCATCAAGTTTAATTGCAGAATTCTTAATTGATAAAATTCACCCAATATTAAAAACATTTTCTGCATCAATTGGAATACCATTTTTTATTGATGGACTTTTAATAGATGGCGCATATTTAGCTATGGCTTGGGTTATAAGCGTTATGCTTCCTCCAATGGCAATATTTTTTCCGCTTTTTACTTTGTTAGAAGATTTTGGTTATTTACCAAGAGTTGCATTCAATATGGATAAATTATTTCAAAAAGCCGGAGCTCATGGTAAACAAGCTCTAACAATGAGTATGGGATTTGGCTGTAACGCTGCTGGAGTAATTGCTGCAAGAGTAATTGATAGTCCGAGAGAAAGACTAATTGCAATTATTACAAATAATTTTTCATTATGCAACGGAAGATGGCCCACACAAATTTTAATTGCATCAATTTTTATTGGGGGGTTGGTACCGCCAAATTTAGCAAGTTTAGCTTCAGCATCGGCAGTAGTTGGTATTGCGCTTTTAGGAATATTTTTAAGTTTAGTTACATCTTGGGCACTTTCAAAATCTGTATTAAAAGGTGAGGCTTCAGCATTTAGTTTAGAACTTCCGCCATACAGACCGCCTAGAATTTTACAGACTCTTTACACATCTTTAATTGATAGAACAGTTTTTGTTTTATGGCGTGCAATTGTTTTTGCTGTTCCGGCGGGGATTGTAATTTGGTTAGTTGCAAATATTAACATCAATGAAATTTCTTTAGCAAAATATTTTATTGATTTTACAGATCCCTTTGCACTATTTATTGGGTTGAACGGAGTAATTATTCTTGCTTACGTTATTGCAATTCCGGCAAATGAAATTGTAATTCCAACTATTTTAATGTTAACGGTATTAAGTGCGGGAATTACTGATGCTGGAGCCGGTTCCGGAGTTATGTTTGAATTGGATTCCGTAAATGAAACTGGAGAAATTTTAAAAGCCGGAGGTTGGTCACTTTTAACTGGAATTAATTTAATGCTTTTCAGTCTTTTGCATAATCCGTGCTCAACAACTATTTATACTATTTATAAGGAAACGGGAAGTTTAAAGTGGACAATATTTTCTACATTATTTCCGATAATTTTGGGATTATCAGTTTGTTTTTTAGTTGCTCAAGTTTATAGATTATTTTAGTAAAGAAATAAATTTATTTTAACGAATATAGAGAATTACCTTTCATTAAAATTTCTTGAACAGAAATTTCTTCTTCACCTTCAGCTGGAGAAATTCTAAAATATTCACCATTTGAATCTAAAATTCTTGCTTTCGTATTATCATCAAGAAAAACTTGCAGAACATTATTAAAAATATTTTCCTTAATCTTTTTATTTTCAATAGGGAAGGTTGTTTCAACGCGTCTATCTAAATTTCTCTGCATTAAATCGGCGCTACTTAAATAAATATCATTATTACCATTATTGTAGAAATAATATATTCTTGAATGTTCTAAAAATCTTCCAATTATACTTCTAACATTAATATTTTCACTAAGTCCTTTTACTTGAGGTTTTAAGCAGCAAATACCTCTAATAATCAAATCAATTTTAACACCATTCTGAGATGCATCATAAAGTGCAGCAATTATTGCGTTATCTACAAGAGAATTAAATTTAAATATTATTTTTCCTTGGCCGCCATTTTTAACATTTTCAATTTCTCGACTAATTAAACCAATTATTTTATTTCTTGTATTTATTGGTGATACAATTAATTTTTTAAATTCAGTTTTTTCAGAGTATCCAGTCAAATAATTAAATACTTCGGAAACATCTTCGCAAATTTCTTTATCGGCTGTAAATAAACCAAGATCGGTATATAATTTTGCAGTTGATGCATTATAATTTCCAGTTCCTAAATGTACATATCTTTTAACACCGTCACTTTCACGTCTTACAACCATTGTCATTTTTGAATGAGTTTTTAACCCAACCAAACCATAAACAACATGAACTCCGGCTTTCTCAAGTTCTCTAGCCCAAAAAATATTATTTTCTTCGTCAAATCTTGCTTTTAATTCAACTAAAACTGCAACTTGTTTTCTGCGTTCAGCAGCTTCAATTAAATATTTTACAATTGGGGAATCTTGTCCTACTCTATACAAAGTTTGTTTAATTGCTAAAACATCCGGATCTTGCGATGCTGATTTAATAAAATCAATAACCGGAGCAAATGAATCATACGGATGATGAAGTAAAATATCACCTTTTCTAATAAGTGAAAATATGTTTTCATTTTCATCAATATTTATAAATGGTTTTGGCTGGTGCGGAGTTTCTTTCAAATGATGAAACGGAAGATTATACAATTCCATAATGTTGCTTAATCCCAAAGGACCATCAATAAAATGTATATCAGTATTTTTGATATTTAAATTTTCAATAAATGTTTCAATCATAAAATTTGGAATATCTTTTTCTACCTCTAATCTAACAACCGAACCGAATTTACGTTGCTTAATGTTTTCTTCAATTACTTGAAGCAAATCATCGGCTTCATCTTCTTGAATACTGATATCGGTATTTCTTGTTATTCTAAAAAGATGAGAACATTCAATATTAATTCCGGGGAAAAGAAAATGTAAATTCTCTTTTATTAAATCTTCTATCCAAACAAATTTTGCAGATAGTTTACCATTCTTTTTCGGCTGATTGGGATATAAAATTTTATCAATTCTTAAAAGTCTCGGAAGTATATTTGGAATTTTAACCCGCGCAAAATGTTTTTCTTTTTTTGATGTAGAAATTAATACTGCAAAACTTAAACTTAAGTTTGATATATATGGAAAAGGTCTTCCGGGATCAAAAGCAAGTGGAGTAAGTACTGGAAATATTTCATTATGAAAATATTGGCTTAGTGCATCTTGTTCATTTTTGGGCAGATCAACTAATTTAGAAATCAAAATATTATTTTGTGTTAAATCTGGAATTATTGTGTTTTTCCATAGTTCAGAAATTTGATTCAACAAACTATTAACTTCTTTATCAATTGCACGTAATTCTTGGAAAGGTGTTAATCCATCTATTGTTGCCGTAATTATGTTCGCTCTAATTTGTTCTTTGAGTGCAGAAACTCTGATCATATAAAATTCATCAAGATTTGTAAAAAATATTGAAATGAATTTTATTTTATCAAGCAAAGGTAATTTGGGGTTTAAAGCTTCTTCCAAAACGCGCTTATTAAACTCAAGCCAGCTTAAATCCCGGTTTATAAAATTTTCGGCTTTGTAATATTTTTGAAAAATATCATTCGACATTTTACTCATCTTTCTTAATTTCCTTTGCGGAAGAATAATTTTTCAAATCATAATTAATAGAATTTTTCGGAATTTCCAATCGTCTAATTTCAACATTTGCAATTTTAAAGAATTCTTCAGCTTTTGTATCATGATAATCGGAAAAAATAACAATTTCCTTAATTCCCGCTGCAATTAAAGCTTTTGAACAGTTTGTACAAGGCATATTTGTAATATATGCAGTTGCGCCAAGCGTGCTTACTCCGTGAATTGAACATTGAATTATTGCATTCATTTCTGCATGAATTGTTCTAACACAATGATTATCCACAATCATACATCCGTCATCTTCACAATGTGCATCTCCGGGAATTGAGCCGTTGTAACCGGTTGATAGAATTCTTTTATTTCTAACTAAAACACATCCGCAATGCATCCTTGGACATGTAGCTCTTTCCGAAACGAGCATTGCAAGTTTTAAAAAATATTCATCCCAAGACGGTCTATTGTCGCTCATAATTATTCTTGAACCTTAATAAATTTTTTATATAAAATTAGTAAAAAAGTTGTTCCCTCGTTAGGAATTGAAGATTTTAATAAAAGTTTTCCCTTGTGATAATCTTCAATTATTCTTTTTGATAAACTTAATCCCAAACCCCAACCTCTGCTTTTTGTACTGTAACCAGGTTTGAAAATATCTTTTCTGTTTTTGGGATTTATTCCTTTACCGTTATCTGAGACTTCAATTTCAATAGTGCTTTCTTTTTCTTCAACGGAAACTAAAATTTTACCTTTTTTGCTCCCAATTGCATCTATAGAATTTTTAATTAAATTTTCAATCACCCATTCAAAAAGTGAAGCATTTAAATTTAAGAAAATAGATTTCTGATTTAAATATATTAACTCTACTTCTTTGCCGGTTTGTGGAATTCTTTTTTCAAAATATTTTAATACCGAATTTATTACTTCATTTAAATCATTTTTTTTGAGAACCGGTTTTGAACCAATTTTAGAAAACCTATTTGTAATTTTATCTAAACGAGTTAAATCGCTTTGCATTTCATTTGCAACATTTACAACTTCTTCCGGTTTTTGATATTTTAATTCGAGTAATTCCACCCAGCCCATTAAGCTTGAAATTGGAGTTCCCAATTGATGAGCAATTTCTTTTGCCATTCCAACCCAAATATTACTTTGCTCAGTTTTTTTAACATAACTAAAACTAATGTAGGAAATTGTTAAAAACAAAATTGCAAATAAAACTTGAAGAAAAGGATAATATTTCAACTTTTGAATTAAAACAGAATTCCCAAAATAAATTTTATTAAATACTTTTTCTTTTCCGTCTAAATCTTTAAAAGAAACATTTATTGGGTTATGCACAGTTGCTAATTCTTTTACTTTGTTTATTAAAAAGGCATCAATTTCTGGTTGTGTTAGGTTTGAATCTATTTCAATATTTTTAATTCCAGCACCTTGACTTCCGCTTATTGGAATACCACTTGTATCAGTCAAAATTAATGGAAAATTTATTCTCTTAATTATATTTTCAAAAATGAAAGTTAAATCAGCATTATTATCAGAATTTGGATTGGCAATAAATTCAAGAGTATTTGCATAAAGTTCTGCTACTTGAATTTCTCGTTTTTGTAATTCGTTTACAAGAGATTGTGTGTAATAAAATGTTCCTGCAGTAATTGACAAAGCAATTACAAGTAAAACAAGTTTAAAATTCATATTACATTTTTTAGAATGTTGAAAATTTTTAGTTTAAAATAATTCTATTGAAAACTAATAAATATGCGGAAGTTTTAAAAGTTATTCTGTAGTACTTTTTTAAAGTTCAATAGTTTGTGATCTTTTAGGACCAACAGAAATATATTTGATTTCAAAACCGCACTGAACTGAAATAAATGTAAGATATTCTTTAGCTTCAGTCGGAAGTTCATCATAATTTTTGATTTCAGAAATATCTGATTTCCATCCTTTTAATGTTGTATAAATTGGAACAACATTATTCAATTCAGCAGATGAAGTTGGAAAATATTTTAATTTTTTTTTGTTTAGTTCATAACCGGTGCAGACTTTGATTTCATCAAAATGACCAAGCACATCAAGTTTGGTAATTACAACTCTTTCAATTCCATTTATCTTTCTTGAATAATTTACAAGAAATGCATCAAACCAACCGCATCTCCTTGCTCTTCCGGTTGTTGCGCCAAATTCAGCACCAATTTTGCGTAAATTTTCACCGTCTTCATCAAATAATTCTGTTGGGAAAGGACCTAAACCAACTCGTGTTGTGTATGCTTTTACAATTCCGATTATGTCTGTAATTTTTGTTGGAGGAATTCCGGTTCCGGTACAAGCTCCGCCGGAAGTTGGATTTGAAGAAGTTACGTAAGGATAAGTTCCGTGATCAACATCAAGTAAAGCTCCTTGAGCTCCTTCTAATAAAATTGATTTATTTTTTGAAATTGCATCATTCAAATATTCCGCAGTATCAGTAATATATTTATCAATTTTTTTATCGAATTCAATACATTCATTAATTATTTCATCAATATTTAATTCTTCTTGATGATAAATATTTTTTAGCAAGTTATTTTTTTCGTCAAGATTTTTTTTGATTTTTATTTTCAATTCTTTTTTATCAAGTAAATCTGCAATTCTAATTCCCCTTCTCGCATATTTATCAATGTAGCAAGGACCAATTCCTCTTCCGGTTGTTCCAATTTTGGAATTTCCTTGTTCATTTATTGAATCAATTAATTTATGATACGGCATAATTAAATGTGCGTTATGACTTATAAATAACCTTCCTTCAAAATCAATTCCTTTTTGATGCAGCATTTCCAATTCATCAAGTAAAGCTTTTGGTTCAATTACAACACCGTTTCCTATTACACAAATTACATTTGGATGCAATATTCCGGATGGAATTAAATGGAAAATATATTGTTTATCACCAATTTTTATTGTGTGTCCCGCATTTGCGCCGCCTTGATATCTAACAACTATATCAACTTTTGAACCTAGTAAATCTACAACTTTTCCTTTTCCTTCATCACCCCATTGACTTCCAACGACAATTGACACACCCATAAATTTTCCTCAAAGAAATTTAAATTTGATCGAAAGATTTGATTGAAATTAAATATTGCGAAAAAGACAAAAAATAACCCAAATCATTTATAATAATTTGGGGTAAAAATATTTAATTTATAAAAATAAATTAGAAACTTTTTACTGCTTCATCAACAGAATCAAAATTATCAAATATTGTTATTAATTTTGTTATAACAAGCAGACTATTAATTTTTTCTGTTGCTCTTGCAAGTTTAAGTGAACCGCCGCCGTTCTTCATTGTTGTAAAACCACTTATTAACATTCCCAAACCGGAACTGTTCATGAATTTTACACTGCTTAAATCAACAACAACATTTTTTTTATCTTCATCTAAATAACTATGCAAAAGTTTGCTAAATTCTTCAGCTTCAGGACCGCCAATAACGTTTCCTTTAAGTTCAATTACAACTGCTGAATATTTTTCAGAAGTTTTTATTCTCATCTTTGCTCCTAATTATTTGATGGTAAATTAGTTATAAGTAATTTTTAAATCAAGAAAAGTTTATTAAAAAATGCTTAAAAACATTAGAAGTAATATAATTCTTAAAGTTTATTTGTGCAGACAATTTTATATATTTATAAATAATGAATAAAATACATAATTAATATTTTGAACTTTATTTCAACAAACATCGTCTAAATTTTGAACTCAGAAGAAACAGAATTAAATAATATCCTTGATGATGATTTCCCGATAATTGAGAAATTTAAACAAGGTGATGAAAGAGCTTTTACGGAATTGATTCAAAAGCATAAGGATAAAGTTAGGAATTTGGTTTTTCTAACTTTGGGCGATGTTGATTATGTTGATGACATTTCTCAAGACGTTTTTATAAATGTTTATCATAAGCTTAAAGAATTCCGCTTTGAATCAAAATTTACAACTTGGCTTTACAGAATTACAGTTAATAAGTGCAGAGATTATTTACGAAAGAAAAAAGTTAGAAGTATTTTTGTTCCAATTCATGATGATGATTATGAGAAACGCGGCAAAACTGATAATGAAAATTTTGATTTACAGAAAATTGTGCAGAAAGCAATTTTGAAACTTCCGGATAAATTGAAAACTCCACTAATTCTTAGAGATATTGATGGTTATAGTTATCAAGAAATTGCAGAAAAACTTGAGTGCGAAGTTGGCACAATTAAATCAAGGATATTTAGAGCTCGTGAAACTTTGAAGATTATTCTTGAACCTTACAAAGATGAAATTAGAGGATAAAAGTTAATAATAAATTTTGGTAAACAATTTTGCAAATCAAAAATTCCAATTCGTTTAGCAATAAAAAATTAGAAAACGCAGTATTCATTTCCGTTGTTTTTTTTATTTTCAAAATTATTTTTCCTGTTAATGATTCTCTACTTTTTTTAATTGTAAACGAACTTCTTGTTTTAATAAGCGTTTTTGCTTGGGTAAACTATGTTTCGGAATTTATTGATCCAAAATTAAGCAAACCACTTTCACTTGTTGTAAATGTTGGAATTTTAAACGCGTTAATCTTTTTTATAATTTCATTAACATCTTGGCTCTTTAGCGAAAGTAATGCGGGAATTTCATCCGGTTTAGTTTACATTTTATTCTCAACATTTATTGTTTTTGTTTTTATTGGATCCTTGGCTTACATTTTTTCCGTTTACAAAAAACTTTGTTTTCACCGACAGAAAAAAGATCCGAGTTTATACTTTAACACATTAATTATTTTTATAATTTTAACTTCACTTTCCGCATCATTTTTAAATGTTACAAAATCTGGAAATGGAATTGTTGTAATTGCAGACGGCGATTATGATATTGTATATAACACATTTTTTGCAATATCAGTCGGACTAATTTTTTTAAATTCCTTACGTGTTGCATGGATTGCATTTCTAAATAAAAAACAAAAAATTACACTTTTAGTAATTTCTATCTTGCTGATTTCATTATCCGCAATAAATTTTGCAACAACGCAAGAAGAAGATTTCAGCATCATCAGAAACTTCTCGCCGGCGCTTGAATATTTTGCAAGTTTAGTAATGCTTTTTGGAATCATATATTTTTCAGTTATATTCTTCACAACTTTATTTCATCTTCCAACCGCAGAAGCTATTGATAGAAAATCCGAAGAACTTACAAGCCTTAAAGATATAAGTATTTTGATGAGCCAAGTTTTTGATTTTGAAGAACTTTCGGAAACAATAACTTCTACAACAATTAAAGTAAGTAACTCTGATGCCGCATGGATAGTAATCAAAAAAAATAGCGGATTTGATATTCACTCAATTTCGGGAATTGGCTTAGTTGATGCAAATCATATTTCTACATTTTTAATGAATAATAATTTATTGATAGAAAATGATGTTAAGACAACGGATTTACAAATATTTGATAAGAAACATAAATTACCAAATTCAATAAAATCAGTAGTTTCCGCTCCGTTACTAATACAAAATAAAAATAACGGATATTTATTTTCGGCAAGAAAAACAAGCAGAATATTTGAAGAAGAAGATAGCAAATCAGTAAGCACATTTGCGGGCATTGCATCTGTTGCAATTGAAAATGCGAAGCTTTTGGAAGAATCAATTGAGAAAGAAAGATTAGAAAAAGAACTCGATGTTGCACGAGATGTTCAATATAAAATTTTACCTCAGCAAACTCCTAAATGTGAAAGTTTAGAAATTTCTGCATTATTTGTGCCCGCGTTTGAAGTTGGCGGCGATTATTATGATTTTTTCAAAATTGATGAAAATAAATTAGGAATTGTAATTGCTGATGTTTCTGGTAAGGGAATTGAAGCGGCATTTGTTATGGCGGAAGTTAAAGGAGTTTTTTCATCACTTTCTAAATTGATAAAAAATCCCAAAGAAATTTTAGTTCAAGCAAATTCCATTTTAGAAAACTGTTTATCCAAAAAAAGTTTTGTTACTGCAATTTATGGAATTATGGATACTTCAAACGGAATTTTTAATTTTGTAAGAGCTGGTCACGCTCCATTGTTTTACTTTAATGGAAATAATGTTGAAAAATTGATTCCGGAGGGAATTGGACTTGGTTTGGATTTTACAAACAAGTTTAGCAACAATTTAAAAGAAATGGAAATTCAACTAAATAATAACGATATTTTGATATTGTTTACGGACGGAATTAATGAAGCTTTAAATGAAAATAAAGAAGAATTTGGATACAATAGATTGGTTGAAGTAATTAATAGTAATTCACAATTATCGGTAGATGAAATATCAAATCAAATTATGACATCCGTAACAACGTTTTCAAAAAATAATTCTCAGCATGATGATATTACGTTAGTTTTATTAAAGTGGAATTCCCACAAAATAGAGGGAGAAAGTTAATGGCAGATTTTTATGTTCGCAAGGAGGGGGTTGGCAAAGTTAGTGTGCTTAATGTTAAAGGATTTTTAGATGCGCACACAGCGCCCGAGCTTGAAAATGCTTTTAATTCGCTTATTGATAATAAGCAGTTTAATGTTGTTGTAAATTTTAGAGACCTTCAATATATAAGCAGTGCCGGTTTGGGTGTTTTTATGGCTTACGTGGAAACTATGCGCGAAAATAACGGCGATATTAAATTCACCAACCTTAAAGATGATGTTTTCAACATTTTTGATTTACTTGGATTTCCTTTATTGTATGAGTTTTACAAAGAAGAAAAAGAAGCAATAGATAAATTCAATTTGGTAAAATAATTTTGAACAATATTAGGAAAAATATTGCCAAGAGAATTTCTGTAAACAGCAGCACGGATAATTTATCTGTTATTAGAGATTTTATTCGCTCAGCAGCAAACGAAGCCGGATTTGATAATGATACTTCTGGAAAAATTGTTTTAGCTGCCGATGAAGCTTGTACAAATATTATTAAACATGCATATAAATTTTCGGAAAAAGGTAAAATAGGAATTAATGTTTCGGTCAAAAGTAATAAATTCACGATAGCTATTACCGATAGCGGAGAACATTTTAATTCAACTTCAATTCCGGAGCCGGATTTGAAAAAATATTATCAGGAAAAGAAAGTTGGCGGTTTAGGAATGTTTCTGATGAAAAAATTAATGGATGAGGTAAAATATTCTCAACCAAATGACAAGAAGAATAAAGTAACACTTGTCAAATATCTTTCATAAGTACTTATGAACTTGCCAGATAGTAACATTGCACTTCGTAATTTTTCAGCTCTCGTTGATTTTTCAAATAATATTAACTCAAATTTAAATTTAGATTTTGCGCTAAACAATTTGCTTTTAACGTGTTTCGGAAAACTTCAAACCACAAAAGGAATTATTGCACTTTTCGATGAAAATAATCTTGATCCTAAATTGTTCAAAGGTTTTAATCAAATTGATGCAAAAAGAATTTCAAGTTTGATTGAAAATAATTTAGATAAAAATTTTGATGATTTGTTAATTCAAGAAAATATAAAAATACATGAAAAAATAATTTCATCTGATCAAACTATCGGATTTATATTACTCGGTGGAAAACTTTCTCAAAAAGATTATGATGAAGAAGACAAATTATTTCTTTCAACAATTGTAAAAATTGGAAGCGCAGCAATTAAAAATATTCAAAATTTTGAAAAGTTGAATGAGATCAATAAACAACTTGATGGAAAAATCAATCAGTTAAATTCTTTATTTGATTTAGGAAAAGAATTCAGCAGTATTTTGGATATTGATAGAGTTTCAAAATTGTTAACTTTTGCAATAAGTGCACAAATGCTTGTTTCAAAATTTGCAATTGTGTTAATTCAAAATGAAACTTTTAATATTCTTGAAAGCAAGTTCAACAATAAACTTTTAACAGATTTAATAAATCATTGCGAGTGTAAATCTGTCTCAACCCCAATCCACGCAAGCAGTTCGCCAAAGTTTGATGAATTAAAAAAAATTGGAATTGAAGTGATAATTCCGATGATAATTAAAAATGTTACAAAAGGAATTATTTTTCTCGGCAAAAGATTATCAAATAAGAATTATACACAATCAGATTTGGAATATTTATCATCAGTTGCAAGTTTGGCAATTATTTCAATTGAAAATAGTTTACTTTTTCAGCAAGCTTTGGAAAAACAAAAAATTGAAAAAGATTTAGAAATCGCAAAAAATATTCAAAGAAATTTACTTCCGCGCAAATTACCAAAATCAGCAAAGTTTGAAATTGAAGCAATTAATAAAACTGCTAAAATGGTCGGCGGAGATTTTTACGATGTTGTTCAGCTTACTGAAAATAAATTGCTAATTGCAATTGCAGATGTTTCCGGCAAAGGAATTCAAGCATCATTGTTAATGGCAAATCTTCAAGCATTTCTTAAAGCAATCTATAAACAGAACTATAAATTAGAAGAAGCGTCTAATTTTTTGAATGATGTAGTTTCTGAGAATACGACAAACGGAAGTTTTATAACATTTTTCTGGGGAATTTTTGATTCAAACACAAAAGAATTTTCGTATGTAAATATGGGACACAATCCGCCGCTATTGATTAACAAAGACGGAATTAAAAAATTAAGAAAAGGCGGAATGATTCTTGGTGTAATGAAAACAATAATTCCATACGAGATGGAAACTATAAATTTAAATTCTGATGATGTAATTTTATTATTTACTGATGGAATTACCGAAGCAATGGATTTTAACAATAATGAATATACCGATGAACGATTGGAAAATCTTATGTTAAATTGTTTTAATCAAAATTCGAAAATGATATTGAACAATATTTTAGAAGATATAAATCTTCATACAAAAGGATCAGAACAATCTGATGATATTACGTGTCTAGTACTAAAAATAAAATAAATTATGTTAAGTAAATTTTTAGCAAAATACAGAAAAAAATTAATTCTTCCAGTAACAATTTTACTTGGAATAATTGGGTTTATTAATCTGTATTTCATACTAAATATAACGCCAAGAACAAATGATGAATGTTTGTGGAAGCAAGAAAAAATTGGAAAAGACAGCGTAAGAATTTATTTCGATTTGGTAAAACACAAAGGAATAACTTGGAACGCTGGAATTAGAGACGGCGATACATTCTTAAAAATTGACGGGAAAAAATTAAGAAATTTATTTCACGCTTCATATTTGGCAGATAGAAAACCAACCGGCGATTCGCTTGTATTTACGGTATCAAGAGAGGGAAAAGTTTTTGATACAACAATTAAAGTAAAGAAAATTATTGATATCGGCGGATTGGCTTTTGCAATTCTTGGAATTATTTGGCTTGCTGTTGGATTTGTTGTTTTATCATCAAAACCTTATGGATTTCCGCAATTATTATTTTATAGAATTGGAGCTCTATTTGTTCTCACAAACACAGTTTACCTTTTTTCCGGAAATCAATTATTAAATCCATTTTTTGAGTATAAAATTTTAACGCTTTTTGCTGATTTAAGCTGGGTAATTTCATCAATATTTCTTCCGTTTATTTTTGTTTATTTCTTTTGGGTTTTTCCGCTTGAAACAAAAATTATTAAAAAGAAATACACTTCTAAATTTTTAATTATTGCACCAACAATTTTTGCATCAATTGCAGTAATTTCAAGAATATATTTTATTTATTATCCAGTTGCAAATTCAAATCCATTTGATAATAAATCCACATTTATTCTAATTGGTTTTATTAACATTTTAATTCTCCTTGCGTTACTTGTTGGTTTAATTTCTTTATTCAGAAGTTTTATGAAATTAAAGGATCCAACCGAACGAGCTTCAATATTTGTTGTATTGATCGGTTATACAGTTGGAGTAATTTCAATAATTTATGTAAATACGTTTGCAAATGTTTTGGCAGATTCAATATTTAATAATCCGGAATATTATCTACCAATATTTTTAATAATTCTTCTTCCGTTAAGTTTTGGATATTCTATTTTCAGATATTCACTATTAGATGTAAGCGATGTTTTAAAAAACACAATTTTATATGGAACAGCAACAATTACAATTGCCGGAAGTTATTTTTTAATAATTTATGTTTTGGGTCAATATATAAGTGAAGCAGTAACTTCGGAATATCAAGGAGTTGTAGCTGGAGGAATTTTTATAATTTTTGCTCTAATATTTCAATCCACAAAAGACCGATTTCAAAATGTTATAACAAAATATTTTTATCCAGAGCAATTTGCATATCAAAAAGTTTTGATGAAATTCAGCAACGATATTTCTACAATTGTTGGAGTTGATAATATTTTAGATTCGGTTTTAGAAACTTTTGTTGATTCATTAAAAGTTGAAAAATTTGGAATTGCAATAAAGGATTTTAATTCAAGTGAATTTATACTAAAAAGGGAAGATGGTTTTGCAAATAAAAATTTAACATTTACAAATTGTGAAAATTCAATTGAAACAAGAATAAATGAAAAAGTTGACCTAAAACATCCTATAGCTTTTGATCAAACCGAATTTGAAAATATTTTTCCTTGTGTTTCCAAAGAATTAATTACGGAAGGAATTTATACAATAATTCCTCTTTATATTAAAAAGAAAATTATTGGATTATTACTATTTGGATTGAAACATTCGGGAGCGCAGTTTGCTGGGAAAGATATTGATTTATTAATCGCCGCAGCAAATCAAACAGCGGTTTCTTTAGAAAATGCAAGATTGTATGAAGAAGAAGCCAAGAAAATTAAGCTCGAAAGGGAATTAGTTGTTGCACGTCAAATTCAAGAAGGATTGCTTCCAATTAATATTCCGAAATTAAATAATTTAGATATTTCTGGAATTATGATTCCCGCAATGCAAGTCGGCGGAGATTATTATGATGTAATTAAAATTACAGATACACAAATGTTTATTGTTGTTGGAGATGTTTCCGGCAAAGGACTTTCAGCATCTTTTTATATGTCAAAACTTCAAACAATGATACAGCTTTTTTGCACTGATACAAGATCGCCAAAAGAAGTTCTATATGAATTAAACAAAAGAATTACTGGAAATATTGATAAACAATGGTTTATAACATTAACGGTTGCGTTTATAGATGTTGCAAAAAGGCAAATAAAAATTTGCAGAGCTGGTCATACCCCAACAATAAAAATTACAGACGGAGTTGTTCAATACTTAAAACCAAAAGGGATTGGAATTGGTTTAGAAAACGGTGATTTATTCAAAAATAATTTAGAAGAATTAGAAGTAAGTATTTCACCTCATGACATTTTTATATTTTCTTCAGATGGTGTTAACGAAGCTATGAATTCCAATAATGAATTATTCGGTTACGAAAAATTAATTTCAGTTATTAAAGAAAAATCTCAATTAAGTGCTAAAGAAATTTTGAATTCATCATTACAAAATTTAGAAGTTTTTAGAGGCAACACTGCTCCAAATGATGATATAACAATGGTAGTTTTAAAAGTTTTATAATCTTTAATACATTTATGATCTAAAATAAAAAAGGCAACAAATTAAGTTGCCTTTTTACTTTACAAAATATAATTCATTTTAGAATTGAATTTTCTGTCCGCGTTTTTTAGCATATTCTAAAACAAATGCGCTCGCAACAAAAATAGATGAATATGTACCAATTATAATTCCGAAAAATAATGAGAATGCAAATCCGCGTAAAACTTCACCGCTGAAAATAAGAATTACAATTACGGCAAATAAAGTTGTTAAGCTTGTAATTACGGTTCTTGATAAAGTTTTGTTTATTGCTTTGTTCATTACGTCTTCAAGATTTGCGGTTTTGTGAATTTTTATATCTTCTCTAATTCTATCAAAAACAACCACAGTATCATTAATTGAATATCCCACCAAAGTTAAAAATGCCGCAACAACGCTTACAGAAATTTCCAAATTTAATCCGGGTATTAATCCGTACAATAATGAAAATGCTCCAAGCGTAATTAAAACGTCATGGAAAAGTGCAATTACTGCACCAAGCGCAAACCCAAATTTAAATCTGAAACCTAAGTAAATTAAAATTACTATTAACGAAAGTATAACAGCAACAATTGCATCAAACTTTAATTCTTCACCAACCTTAGGACCAACTTTTTCTTCTTTCAAAACTTGGAATGGATTATCAGAATGCAATTGAATTAAATTTTCTTTAATCCAATCTGCAATTGTTAAATTTATTGTAATCTTTGTATTGTTGATATCATCAGTAGCACGCGAAGTTTGGAACCCATCAATAAATAGTTTTTCCATAAGTGTACTTGCTATTTCTGAAGAAGGGAATTGATAAGTAAATGAATTTAAAGAAGAATCAACAATTGATTTTTGAACTCCCGGATAATATTTATTAATTGCTTTATCTAATGATGAAACAACGTTTGGAATAATATTAGCGGGAATTTCTTGTAATTCAGTTCTAATTAAAACTCCGGAATTATCACCAAAAGTTTTTACTTCAACATTTCCTAATCCAATTGAACTCAATTCTTGTCTTATGTCGGTAATTTCAATTGGTTTTTCAAATTGAACTGCAATTTCGGAACCACCTTTAAAATCTATTCCTAATTCAACACCTCTAATAATCAAGCTGAAAATACCAATTAAAAGAAGAACGCTAGAAATTATATAACCAATTTTTCTATTTCCGAGAAAATTATAATTTAAAGAATCAAAAATTCGTGATCTGCTTCCAACATTTATTGAATAACCTTTAGCAATTGCAAATTCAAATAATAATTTAGTAATTACTAAAGCACAGAATAAACTGGAAAGAATACCAATCATCAAAGTTAATGCAAAACCCTGAATTGGTCCGCTGCCAAATTGATAAAGAATTATTGCTGTAAAAAATGATGTAATGTTGGAATCAAAAATTGCTGAATAAGAATGAGAAAAACCGCCTTGAACCGCAGCTTTTACAGTTTTACCGGTAGATAATTCTTCTCTAATTCTTTCGAAAATAAGTACGTTAGCGTCAACTGCCATTCCAATTGTTAAAATAATGCCCGCAATACCGGGAAGTGTTAAAGTTGCGTTGAATGCTGCTAAAATTCCCAATATAAATAAAATCGTAAAGAACATTGCTAAATCAGCAAAAGCTCCCGATTTTTTGTAATAAGTAAACATGAAAAATGCTATAATAATAAAAGCAATTATTGTTGAATTAAAACCTTGATTAATTGAATCTTGTCCTAAAGATGGACCAACTGTACGTTCTTCGATAATATCAACTGGAGCCGGTAATGCACCAGCTTTTAAAACAATTTCAATAAGTTTTGCTTCTTCCAAATCATCCATTCCGGAAATTTGAGAACTTCCAGAAGGAATTTTTTCATTAATATTTGGTGCGGTATAAACATATCCATCCAAAACAACGGCACATCTTTTATTAACATTTGCGCCTGTAATTCTTGCCCATTCTCTTGCGCCTTCAGAATTCATTTGCATATTTACAACTGGAGCGGTTGTTTGTTGATTAATATTAGCCTGAGCATCAACAATAACTCCGCCGGTTAATTCAGCCTGTTTATTTACTAAATATAAACTGTAATATGTAATTCCATCTTGAACGGCGTAAGGTTTTGCAGAATATAAAAATTCAACATTATCAGGAATAACTTTTTTAACTTCCGGTCTGTTTAAATAATTATTCAAAAGTTCTTTTTTACTTTCCTCAACAATTGCATCGGCGCTGTTTTGAGATATTAACTTTGCAACAGAAAAGAAAGGATGTTGCTTTTCAGATTCTTCAGTAGAAAGTTCAGTATCCGATAGTAAAGAATCTTTTATTGCAGTATCTGTTGTATCTTTATTTGAATTTGCAAGAACTTCATCAATTTTATTCATAATTGGGAAAGTAAATTCCGGGTCTTTCACCAATTTGAATTCAAGCATTGCTCTTCCTTGAAGAAGATTTTTTGCTTCTTCTTTTTTTGCAACGCCCGGTAATTCAACAATTATTCTTCTTGCACCTTGTTTTTGAATTGAAGGTTCTGATACTCCGTATTGATCAATTCTATTTCTGATAATTTCGATTGCTCTTGTTACTGCATCTGATTCTTGTTCTTTAAGTTCATCAATAATTTCAGAATCTTCTTGCCTAATTGATCCAAAATATCTTCTAAGTTCTATATTATTTTGAGAAAGTTTTCCGGTTAGAATAGAAACAAAATCTTGATCGGAAGTTTTTGCAATTTCCGTAGTTTCTTTAAGAATATTTTGAAAACGAACATCGGGATCATTTGCTAGTCTTTCAAGTAATTTTGCAGTATTAACTTCCATTACAAGATACATTCCGCCTTGCAAATCCAAACCTAATTTTATTCTTTTTTCGCGCGCAGCTTTTATATCGGGATCTGCAACGCGAATGCTATCTTCTTTAAACTCAAGAATGTTTTGAATTTGCTCATCGGATAATTTACTATTTGATGTCTTAATACTGTCTTTAAGACTTGAGATTGTTTTTGTAATTTCTTTATTATTGTTATAATCTTGAAAAGTAGGATACAGCAGATAAACACTTAGTGCAACTGCTGCAATTACTAAAATTGACCTAAATCTTAACTCTTTCATAATGCCCACAGTGTAAATTAATTATTGTTTTATTTTAACTAAGTTTGAAAATATAGATAGATGAGTTATGAAAATCAATTTTTCTATTTTTGTACAAATCATCAATCTATTCTTAAATAAAAAAAGCCTTCGTTAAAATTGCGGAAGGCTTTTATATTTTTTTTCTTCTCAATATTATTCTCTTACAACCCAAGTTTTTACAACAGCGCTAACTTCGGGATGAAGTTTAATATTAACACTATAAATTCCCAATGCTTTAATTGGTTCTTCCAAATCAATTTTTCTTTTATCAATATCATATTTCTTTTCTTTTAAAGCATCTGCAATCATTTGGTTTGTTACAGAACCGAATAATTTATCTTCTTCACCAACTTTAACGGGAATTGTTATAGAAACATTTTCTAATTCCGAAGCTAAAGATTTTGCAGAAGAAAGTTCTTTTGCTTCTTTTTTCACAATTTGTAATTTTTCTTCTTCTAAGGATCTTATATTTCCTTTAGTTGCAATGTATGCAATTTGCCTTGGTAATAAAAAATTTCTTGCAAAACCGTCTTTAACATCAACAAGATCACCAATTTTACCAAGCTGATCATAATTTTTTCTTAGTATTACTTTCATTTTAAACTCCTACTTAACTGCTTCTGAGACAAATGGTAAAATTGCAACTTGTCGTGCTCTTTTAACAGCTTGAACAAGTTCTCTGTGTTGTTTTGCGCTTAATCCGGTAATTCTTCTTGGGATTATTTTACCTTGATCAGAAATAAATTTAATAAGTTTTTTACCATCTTTGTAATCGATGTATTCGTCTATTACTCTTCTTGCTTTTTTATTTTTCATTTGCTCCCTCAACTATTTATCATCATTGATAAGATTAGATTCTTCATCATTTAAGAATTTATCAAATGATGTATCTTCAATTAGGCTGTCATCAGAATCTTCGGAAGCAGTATCCGGAAATTCTTCATTTGATTTACCTAATTTATTTAAAAATTGAATTCGTTTTGCTTTAATTTCTACTATTGTTCTATTCTTTCCGTCTTCTGTTTTAAATGTTCTGCTTTGTAATTCGCCATCAACAAGAACTGCACTACCTTTTCTTAATCTGTCTTTACAGCTATCTGCTAATTTATTCCATGCAACAACACCAACGTAGCAAACATCTTCTTGCCATTGATTATTGCTATCTTTGTATCTTCTATTTGCTGCAACGTGAAAGTTAGCAACAGGTGTATTATTTGAAGTTTCTCTAAAAATTGGATCTTTTGTTAGGTTACCAGCAACAATAACATTATTTAATTCAGGCATTTTCAATTCAGCCATTTCTTTCCTCCATCTAATCGTTTTTTGTTTAACTTATTCTAACGTTGATTTTTCAAGAACTTCAGATCCTTGTTCAGAAGCTGGTTCTTCTTTTTTATTTGCAGCATTTTTAAGATATTCTAAAGCTTTTTTATCTAATGCAATTGTAAGATATCTAATTACATTTTCATCAAGCTTAAGTGATCTTTCAAATTCGGAAATCATTGAAGGCGCTGCTACGAATCTGGTAATTAAGTAGTATCCGCTTTTAGCATTGTTAATTGCGTAAGCGAGACGTTTTCTTCCCCAATTTTCTACGTCAGTAATTTCACCGCCGTTAGTTTTAATATTGTGATGAATTGAAGTGATAATTTCCTCAATTTGGGGGTCTTCAAGTGTTGCGTTGAGTATTACAACACTTTCATATTGTCGTGTTGCCATTGTTCCTCCCTTTGGCCTTTAGGCTATTAAAATTATTTTTAATAGCAGGGTTTATAAAAAATAGATTGTAAATTTACTTAATTAATGGCGCAATTACCAAAGAAACTACAGACATTAATTTAATTAAAATATTTAGCGATGGTCCGGATGTATCTTTTAAAGGATCGCCAACCGTATCACCTACAACCGAAGCTTTGTGTGGTTCCGAACCTTTTCCATACATCTTTCCGTCAATATTTAAATTTCCTTCAATCAATTTTTTTGCATTATCCCAAGCTCCGCCGGCGTTTGATTGAAAAATTGCCATTAAAACTCCGGAAACTGTAACTCCGGCTAATAAACCGGCAAGCATTTCTTTTGAAATAAATCCTATAATTACTGGAACGGAAATTGCCATTAATCCGGGCAAAATCATTTCTTTGATTGCTGCTTTAGTTGAAATTTCTACACATTTTGAATATTCGGCTTCAGCAGTTCCTTCACGCAAACCGGGAATCTCTCTAAATTGTCTACCAACTTCAATTATCATTTCTCTCGCAGCTCTTCCAACGGCACCCATTGCCATTGATGAAAATAAAAAGGGAAGCATTGCGCCAATAAATAATCCGCCCATAATAATTGGTTTTGCTAAATCAATAACACTAATTTCCGCTTGCTGCATATAAGCTGAAAATAAAGCTAATGCAGTTAAAGCGGCTGAACCTATCGCAAAACCTTTCCCGATTGCAGCGGTTGTATTTCCCACGGCATCTAATTTATCAGTTCTTTCTCTAACTTCTTTTGGTAATTCAGCCATTTCGGCAATTCCACCAGCATTATCAGATATTGGTCCATAAGCATCAACCGCTAATTGAATTCCCGTTGTTGAAAGCATTCCCAATGCGGCAATTGCAATTCCGTATAAATTAGCAAATTCATAAGCGCCAATAATTCCAAGTGCAATAATTATTATTGGAAGTGCAGTAGAACTCATTCCAACGCCCATACCGGAAATTATTGTTGTTGCCGCTCCTGTTAAAGATTGATATGCAATTTTATGGACTGGTTTATAATCTGTACCAGTATAATATTCTGTGATAATTCCAATAAGTGTGCCGGCAACTAATCCTATTAAAGTGGCAAAGAAAACACCAAGACTAGTATATTCAAAATTATTAAATGACCAAGCTTTGGGAAGCATTAAATTAATTATAAAATAAGAAGCAACAACCATCATTCCAGCAGCTCCAAACTCGCCAAGATTAAGTGCTTTTTGTGGATTTCCACCTTCTTTAACTTTTACAAGAAGTGAACCTAAAATAGATAAAATAATTCCTACTCCGGCTAAAACTAAAGGTAATATTACAGCTTCTAATTTCAGTTCGGGAACATCTGGAGTAACAAAAACTGCACCCAAAACCATTGTCCCAACAATTGCACCAACATAACTTTCAAATAAATCCGCTCCCATTCCGGCAACATCACCCACATTATCCCCAACATTATCAGCAATTGTTGCGGGATTTCTATGATCATCTTCCGGAATTCCTTCATAAACTTTTCCGGCTAAATCTGCTCCAACATCTGCAGCTTTTGTATAAATTCCTCCGCCTACTCTTGCAAACAATGCAATTGATGAAGCACCTAAAGAAAATCCGGATAAAACATTTATAATTTTTACGATATCCCAATTTAAGTTTGAGTAAAAAATAAATAATGTACTTAATCCTAAAACACCCAAACCAACTACGTTCATTCCCATTATTGTTCCACCGGAAAATGCAATTTCAAGTGCTGGACCAAGTCCTTTGCGCGCAGCTTCAGTTGTTCTAACATTTGCTTTTGTAGCGGCATTCATCCCTAAAAATCCCGCCAATCCAGAACTAAATGCACCAATAATGAATGAAAGTGCAATCATCCAAGACGATTCTTTGCTTGAATAATTAGAAAATGCAAGTAAAATTGAAACAATAAGAATTACCCAAAAAAGAACTTTGTACTCTGTTTTAAGAAATGCAATTGAACCATCTCTTATATAATTTGAGATTTTTGTCATATTTTCAGAGCCGGTACTTTTTTTGGAAATCCAAGAATTCTTGTAATATGAAAATGCAAGTGCAGATAAACCAAGAATCGGTATAGTGTAGATTAGTAATTCCATAATTTCATTCCTCATTGTAAGATAATTTGGAAGTATTTTTATTTGATTCTTTACTATAAAAATCTAACATCTTTTCATAACCTTTAATAATATATTCAGAAAGTAAGTTAAATATAAAAGGAAGTTTTTCTTGAATTATATTTATTTCATCATTCGAAAATTTACTTAAAACGTAATCTGCTAAATTTTGATTATCGTATTCGCTTTTTATTCCAATTCGGATTCTGGGAAATTTATCCGACTGCAAATGATAAATAATAGATTTAATTCCATTATGTCCGCCATCGCTTCCGTTTTTTCTTATTTTAATTTTTCCAAGTTCAAGATTAACGTCATCATAAATTACTAATAAATCATCAGCAGTAACATTAAAATTATCAACAAGTTCCTTTATTACCAAACCAGTATTGTTAACGTATGTAGTTGGTTTTATTAATAAAAAATGGAAAGTATCAATGTTACTTTCCATTTGCCAAAAATCACTTTTTGTTGGAGAAAATTTTTTTTCGAATTTATTTGCAAAATTATCTAAAATGTAAAATCCTATATTATGTCTGGTTCCAACATAATTTTTTCCGGGATTTCCAATTCCGATAATAAATCTCAAAAATTATCCTTCAGAATCTTCTTGGGATTTACCTTTTCCAATAAGTTCAGGTTCTTTTGGAGCATCTTGAAGTAAATCAGTTTTATCTTCATCGGTTGTTTCTTTAATGCTTGTTACGGAAACAACAACCGTATCTTTTGCACTTAAGATTTCAATATTTTCATATGATAAATCACTCACAAGTATTGATTTTCCGATATGAAGATTTGTAATGTCAATTTCAAGATGTTGAGGAATATCTTTCGGAAGACATTCAATATCTAGTTTATGAATATTTTGCTGAATTTTACCGCCTTCTTTAACACCTATAGCAGATCCAACAAATATTACCGGTACTTGAAGTTGAATTGCTTTTCCAAGGGTTACAGCTTGAAAATCAACATGAATAATACGATCGGTTAAAGGATCAAATTGAATATCTTTTAAAATTGACCTAACACCTTCTTGTTCATCAATTTTAAGATTTACCAAATGAACTTCAGAAGTGTAAACAACTGGTTTAAGAGAAAGCTCATTAACAGTAATATTTATTGGTTCCAATTCTTTTGAATATAGAACACCGGGAACATTTCCTTCTCTTTTAAGCTTATTAACAGCTCCTTTTGTTGATTTTATTCTTTTCTGCGCAGTAATGTTAATATCTGACATAATTTATTTACTCCGATTTTTACTCTAAATTCTAACCTTTATCAATATCAAACAATGAACTAATAGATTCATGATTGTGAGTTCTTCTGATAGCTTCGGCAAGCAAATTTGAAGCTGAAAGTACAACTATTTTATTTAAATTTTCATTTCCCTTGAGAGGAATAGAATCTGTTACATATAATTTTGTGATTGCAGAATTTTCAATTTTTTCAATTGCATCACTGGAAAGTACGGGATGTGTTACAGCACCATAAATTGATTTTGCACCATTTTCAATTAAAGCATTTATTGCAGAAATAAATGTTCCGCCAGTATCAATCAAATCATCAACTAATAAAACATCTTTTCCATTTACATCGCCAATAATATTCATAACTTCTGCTTGATTTTGCTTTGGTCTTCTTTTATCAATAACAACTAAATTTGCATTAAGTTTTCTTGCGTAAGAACGAGCCAATTTAATTCCGCCAACATCTGCAGAAACCACAACTAAATCATTTGAATGATTTTTGAAAACATCTAGGAAAACCGGAGAAGCATATAAATGATCTGAAGGAATATCAAAAAATCCTTGAATTTGAGCTGCATGAAGATCCATTGTAATTACTCTATCAGCACCGGCAACAGAAATTAAATTTGCAATTAATTTTGCGGTTATTGCAACTCTTGGCTGATCTTTTCTATCTTGTCTTGCATATCCGAAATAAGGAATTACGGCTGTAACTGTAGCAACAGACGATCTTTTTGCAGCATCAATCATAATTAATAATTCTAAAAGATTTTCTGCTGGCTGATGAGTTGATTGAACTAAATAAACATCACTTCCACGAATATTTTCTTTATACTTTACCCAAATTTCTCCGTCTTTGAATTTCTTCAAATCAATTATTCCAAGCGGAATTCCAATATAATTTGCAATTTTTTTTGCTAATTCTGGATTTGAAGAACCAGAGAATATTTTTGGACCAGCTGCAGCCATTTTTTAAAATTCTGTTTGATTTTTTTTATACAAGCTATAAATATAAGTAAAACTATAAGTTAAGTCAAACAAGATATCTTTAAAAAATATTCTGGAATTCTTATTTTTTGCTTTTTTTAAGCAAGAAAACTAGAACAATAAGTATTACTAAACTGGCTAAAATGTAAATCCAAATAGGTGTTTCTTTAAGTTTAAAAGGAATATACGTTGCAGAAATAGTTTTTCCGCTTCCTACTTCATCAGCGGTAAAATTCCATTCAAGTTTATTTCGGTAAAGTGAATTGGCATTATGTCTAATGATATTTCCAGGTAAATAATATGTATATATAATTGAATAATTTTTTTCAGATAACCCGAATGTTGTTGTAATTGGTTGAATGAATTGTGAGAAAATTTTTGTATCGTCCGGTCCATCAATAATAGAAAGTTCAGAGTGTTTAAAGAAATTTAAAAAATTCAATGAATCGAAATTTGTAAATTCAAATTCTATTTGAGCATGAAGTGTACTGTCGGTAAAATCATTAAAAATATTCGTATAAATAATTGACGTAAAAGACGAAGAAAAATTTTGAGTTAAACTTTCTTTGTTAAACAATCCAATTTTGTTTATTAGAAGTGAATCAAGGTCCGGATCCATTTCCACCCAATAATGTATAAACATTTTTCCGGAATTATCAGTTTTTAAAGTTGTTATTTGATTATAATTTAAGCAAGAATTTAACAAAATTGCAATTATCGCAAAGGCTGTAAGTTTTATTCCTTTCATATCCATAAATACTTTTTGATAAGTTAGTTAAATAGAAATTGTAAATTAAATTTTATTTTAGATATAAAATCTATAAATTTGCCACTCAAATTTCAGAGGTTTTTATGCCGACTTATGATTATAAATGTATGGAATGTAATTTTACATTTGAAGAACTGCAAAAAATGACAGATGAACCGTTAAAAATATGTCCAAAATGTTCAGGTAAGTTAAATAGATTAATTGGTGCAGGAGCAGCACCAATTTTTAAAGGTTCAGGTTTTTATCAAACAGATTATAAAAATTCGAAAAATTCTTCGGAAAATACTGTAAAAAAAGACACAAATTCAGAAAAAGATTCTTCAAAAAAAGAAACTAAAAAAGAAGTTAAATCTTCAACAGAAAATTAAAAATCTAATCCTAACGAAATATAATATTTAGGTTTGGAGTATTTTTGAGCATCATAAGACCATGCAACATCAAATTTCCATAGAAATAAGAAATATAATCTTGCTCCAAAACCGCCGCCTAATAATAAATCATTAGTAACAGTTTTTCCTTCTGAGGTTTTTCTAAATAATCTTAAACTGCTATTTTCATTCCAAGCTGTTCCGGCATCTATAAAAGCAGTTCCTAAAATATTTTGGAAAAACAAAGGAATTCCTCCGGTTAACAAATATCTTATTAATGGAATTCTTAATTCCAAATTTATCAACGAGTATTTTGTTCCAATTTGTTCCGCGTAATCAAAACCTCTTAAAGGAAGTGCCGGAGTAAGAAAAACAAAATCCGAAGCAGATGTTAATGGAATATCTTGAGTGGCAAAAGTTCTGTTAATCCAACTATCTGTTCCGCCAATAAAAAATCTTTGAGCATTTACACCAAAAGAATATCCTCCGGAAAATCTTGCTGCAAATCCATTATCATAAAAAAATCTAAAATATTTTCTATAATCCCAAGTTAAAGTTCCAAAACTTTGCTTTGAATTTGTTAAACCGGGATTTCCCATTAGTGTAAAATTGTATCTTGAACCTTCAATTGGTGAAGTGTATCCCCACATTACGTTATCTTTTACATAACTAATTGAGGGGATTATAAAAGTTTCTTTCTCAATCGGTTCTTCAATAAAATCTAAATTTTCTCTGGAAACTCTTAAAACACTTAAATTTGCTTCAATTCTGTGAAATGTATTTATAGGATAACTTGCAAATAAATTTCCACCGTAACTTCTAAATCTGTATAAATCACTTCCAAAAAATCCGGAGAGATATACAAATCTTGCAGTGTGATATGCTGCAATTCCAAAATTAATTCTTTCGGGTAAATAAAAATATGCTAGACCGTAATCACTATTTTTTAAATCTATCTGTAGACTTGTAGTTCCAATTAATCTATGATTTCCTAAAACATCGCTGAATGATAAAACTGTTGTTCCTAAAACGCCGTAAAGAGAACTGTAACCCGCATTGGCATAAATTAAATCCGGAGAAAAATCAACTTTGTATTTATTTACAAGAAAATTTCCCTCATTATCTAATTTTTCTCTAAATAATAATTGCGGTTTATTTTCGAATTCATCGTTATTCAAAACATCATTTTTTGCAAAGACAAAATCGGTATAATCGGTTTTTATTGTATCTTTTAATTCTTCGCCATGATCAATTATTTGTCCGATAAAAATCTTTGAATTGTTTTCAGAAGAAGAATCTTTTTTCATTTCATTAGAAATTATAAATTCCTTGCCAACTTCAGGTTTTTCTGTTTCAACAATTTCCGTTATTTGAGGAATATCTTCTTCGTAAAATTGACTCATATATTTTGTGAATTCAATATCTTTAACTTCTTCAATTTCAAACGGGTTATTGATCATAAAAATATTGAAGCCGGCGTTATAAAATGCAGAGAATACTAATTTTTTTGCATCTTGCGAAAGTGAAATGCTTTCAATTTTATTTAATGAATTTGTTAAAGCGATTGCGCGTGTTTCCAAAATTGAATTTACTGTATCATCTTTAGTAAGTGAAATTCTTTTCTTATAAAGATTATCAATTCCGTTAAAATCCGAAATAAAAATTATTTCATTTCCATCACTTGAAAATACAGCTTGTTTTTCATCACTAAATTGCCAATCTGTTACTCTATCAATTTTTGAAGTTTCAACATCAACTAAATAAAGATCCATTTGAAATCCTTGCAAAGTTGACATTGAAAATCCATCTTGCTGAAAATTATTTTTCGTAAATCCATTTCGATCAGATGAAAAAATTATTTTTTTACTATCCGGAGACCAGCTTGGAACGTATTCGCTAAAGACATCATCTGTTATATTTGTAAGTTTTTCAGTCTCAAAATTATAAATGTAAATATCGGATTGTTTTGAATTACTCCCAAGAAAAGCAATATTTTTTCCGTCCGGTGCCCAGCTAACAGATTCAACTCCGTGTAGTTTAAATGGCAAATTTTCTTCTTCCTCAGTTTCAGTATTTATAATTTTTATTACATCATATCCATCGCTTTTGCTGGAAAGAGCAATTCTGATATTATCCGGAGCCCAGCTTATTGCGGGAAAAAGAACATTTAATTCTTCCAGATTTTCGGTTCTTCCGCTTTCAATAACTTTTTTTATAACTTCGCCATCAAAGGAATTCATTAAATAAATATCGAAATAAATATTTCTATCTGAAATGAATGCAATTTTATCACCTTGCGGAGAAATTGCCGGGCTAATATTATAAAATCCGCCAAGTTTTTTATTATCTGTTAATCTTTTTGCAAATTCATCGGGATCTTTTCTTGATGCAATTTCCGGCCAATAATTTCTTTTAATATCTTTTTTCCATTTTTCATTTAATTCTTCTAGATCAATTCCAATAGATGATTTAAATCCGCCAACAACATTTCCTTTTCCTTTAACATTATGTAAAAGTTCTGCAATTTTTTCTTCACCATAAGTATCTGCAATATATTTGAAGAGAGCTTGTCCGCCTCTGTAAGCAAAATATCCATCAAGTCTATTAATATCCGGAAGATATTCATTTATAATTGCATCACGAATAAACATATCGGAATTTGTTTCCCAGCCACTTGATAAATATTCAGCCATTCCTTCATGATACCAAATTGGTAATTGCAGAGTAATTCCTTTTGCAATAATATTCTGAATTGTTCCGCCGTAAAGCATATCGCGCATAACTGCGTGAACTAATTCGTGATGTATTACATGTCTATATTTACTGTACGATCCTTCGAAAGGGAATACAACTCTATTTTTGAATGGTTCTGTAAATCCGCCAATTCCTTGTGAAAGATATCCATCGGTTGTATTTGTTTCTTGAAATTCATTATGTGAATTATATACAACAAGAGAAATTCTGTTATTTAATTGGTAGTCCAATCTTTTCTGCAAATCTTCCAGTGCAGATTCTGCAGCTTGTGCAGTAAATTCTGCAGCGTCTTCACCATGCTCAGAAAAGTAAATATCAAAATGTTTTGTTTGAATGTAGAACCATTCGTGTTCTCTGTATTGAACTCTATTCTTTCCAAATTGAGCAAATATTATATTTGAAATAAACAAAATTGCTAAAAATGTTTTCAATGTAATTTTCATCATAAATTCCGAATCATTTTTATATAATTATAAAAATTATTTAATCATTAAGAAAGAGTAAAATCAATCGCTCTTTTTTCTTCATTAACGCGTTTTAATTTTACGACAATTTTATCACCCAACCTAAACTGCTTATTTGAATGTCTTCCTTTTAATGAATAAGAACTTTCATCAAAAATATAATAATCGTCATCCAAATCTCTCATTGAAATTAAACCTTCAGCTAAATTTTCGTTTAATTCTACAAAAATTCCAAAATGAGTTATACCGGAAATAATTCCATTAAATGTTTCACCAATTTTATTTTGAAGAAATTCAATTTGTTTTAGTTTTACAGAAAGTCTTTCAGCACTTGCAGCATTTCGTTCGGTAAAAGACGAATGTTCGCAAATTTCTTCTAATTGCTTCCAAGTGAATTTCGGTTTTTCATTATTCAAATAATCGTAAATTAAAATGTGTGCAATTAAATCCGGAAATCTTCTAATCGGTGAAGTAAAATGCGAATAATATTTAAATCCCAAGCCGTAATGACCGATGTTCTGAGTTGAGTAAACAGCTTTAGCCATTGATCTAATTGCGATTTCATTAATTACAGCTTCTTCTTCCGAACCCTTTACTTTTTCCAAAAGATTTTGTAACTCTTTACTTTTATTTGTTACTTGTGGATTAAAAGTATAACCCAAAGATTGAACAAATTTTGCAAACTCTTGAATTTTTTCTTCGCTTGGTAAATCATGAATTCTATAGACAAAAGGATTTTTTTCTTTTTTTCTTGTTTTAGAAATGTGCTGCGAAATTATTTTATTTGCCAAAAGCATAAATTCTTCAATAAGTTGATGGCTTTCATTACTTTCTTTAATTTTGATGGCAACTGGAACGCCATTTTTATCTAATTCAAATTCAATATCCGGAGTTGTAAAATTTATACTTCCGTTCTTTGTTCTTTCTGATCTTAAAAATTTTGCGATTTCATTTATATCTTTTATTTCATTAACAAAATCACCTTTTGAAGTTTCCAAAATTTCTTGTACTTCTTCATAAGTAAATCTGCGTTTGCTGTTGATAATGGTTTTTGTAATTTTATAATCTTTCAACTTAAAGGATTTATCAAATTCCACAATTACGCTGAATGTAAGTCTGTCTTCATTAGGAACAAGCGAGCAAATATTATTTGATAGAATTTCCGGAAGCATGGGAATTACTTTTCCAACAATGTAAACACTGGTTCCTCTATTTTCAGCTTCCTTGAAAATTGAGGAATCTTTGGGAACAAAATGACTTACATCCGCAATATGAATTCCAACAAGCGAATTTCCATTTTCCAACTTTTGAATTGAAACTGCGTCATCAAAATCTTTTGCGGTTTTCGGATCGATTGTAAAAACATTTACATTTCTAAAATCTATTCTATTTTCAATTTCACTTTGCGGAATTTTGTTTGATAAATTTTTTACTTCCTTCAAAACTGAATTAGGAAATTTGTATTTTATTCCAAACTCTCTTGCAATTGAAGCAATTTCCGCATCGTACGAACCAGCTTTACCAAGAATTTCTGTAATTACTCCTTCCGGATTTAAATGCGAATTTTCCCATTCAATTTTTGATACAACAACTTTATCACCATCTTTTGCTTTATTAACATTTGCAGATGAAATATAAAAATCCCGATGAATTTTAGAATCATCCGGTTCTACAAAATAAAATGATTTAGTTTTTTTTAATACTCCAACAATTTCTTTTCTTTTTCGCTCAATTATTTTTGTAATTTCACCTTCTAAATTTTTGCCGGTTCTTTTTGCAAAAAGCGCAACTTCAACTTTATCACCATCAAATGCCGTATTTAGATTTTTTTCAGAAATAAAAATATCTTTCTGATTTTTATCTTTAAAAATTACAAAACCATAATTCTGTCCGTTTACAAGTTGTAGTTCACCAATAATTTTCTTTTTAGCTTCAAGGTTAAGTTTATATCGTTTGCCAGATTTTTTTATTATTCCTTCTTTAGCAACCGCATAAAGTTCTTGTTTAAAAAACTCGAAATCTTTCTTTTTGATATTTAGAATTTTTCCAAGTGATTTTGAGTTAACGGAAATATTTGGATTTGCGATAAAATATTCTTTAATAATTTTTTTCATTAAAACTCAAATTTATATTTTAAACCTAATTCTTGAATTTTTTCTCCGGTTGTAGTTTCCACAATCGGGTCTTTTTGTTCAACGCGAATTAAAAAACTCGGATTAAACATATACTCAAATTTAATATCTGTTTTATTCCATTCCATAAATTTTGTATTGCCACCGAATGAATAACGAATATTATTATATTTTCCGGAGAAGAGTAATTTATAACTATCGCTTGAATATTTATTAAAACGGATATTGCTAACCAAACCGCCAAGTGCTGAAGAAAAGTAACTTGTCAATTGTGAACCAAGAAAAGAATAAGCAGTATTTTCCGCAACATCATACAAAGTTGATTTTTGTTCATCAGTAATATCATCCATACTTAATTGATTTAGAAGAATGAATGAAAGCGCATTTGATGCATCATATTTTGAATCGGGAACATCATTTTCAATATTTGATCTTCCGACATAAACCGATAGATTTTCATTTTCTCCGGTTAGATTTTTCCCTAACGTTGAAAGGGGAGAATTGATTTTTAATTTAACGGCAACTTCTTCAACTTTCCCGGATTGTGCAAAATTTTCGATCTCACCAATATAAGTTGCAACAATATTTAAATGTGGATCTGTAACATCACTTTCAAATCTGATAGTTCCTTTAGCGTCAAAAGTTTTGAAGAATTCCATTCGAGAACCATCTAAAAGAGCAAGTGTACCTTGAGTTTTAATATCATCAGCAATTGTTTGAAATTCCAATTGTCCGGTTGTTTCCACATTTAATTTTTGGTTTAATTCCGGATTAATTAAAAAATTTAAAGTAGCAATATTTTTAATAATTATATTTGTGTTAAAATCAAATTTAGTTGAACTGGGCTTTGTTATATTTTTTTTGTTATTACTTTCATTAAGAATTTTTATAAACTTTTGCGTCTTCCAATTTATTTTAGAACTGTCTTCAACAAATTTGTAAATAAGTCTGTTGTTAAATCTTGAGTTTTGTTGGTTTCGTGAAGCATAAACTAAATCAGCTTTATCAACAATAATATCTCCGTTAAAAGTATAAACATTGTTAGCAAATTCAAATTTCCAATTATTATCTGTCTTTATAAATAAATCTCCATATATATTTGCATCTTTTGTTTTTGATCTGCTGCCAAGTAAAGCCAAATCGCCATTAAGGGTGATATCAATATTATTAAACGGAAATTCTTTTAATTCAATTATTCCATTTGCAATTATTTTGCCAGAGTAAATTGAACCAGCGTGATTAGAAATTTCAAACTTATCAATTGTTGCATATTGATTTCTAAAATTAATATTTGAAATAAGTGAATAATCTAAATTATTTTCGAGAAATGTAAATTTCCCGTTATCAAGATTTATAAATCCGGTTGTAATTGGATTTGCATAAGTTCCGCTAACTTCAATCTGCGAATTTATAATTCCAGTTTGATTTGTAACATATGGAATCAAATTTCCTAGAGCGCCAACATCAAAATTTTCAGAATTTAAATTAACTTCAATTTCAGATTGTGGAATAATAAAATCATTTCCGCCAAGATAATTAAGATAAATTGGAAGTCGTGCAGTTAAAGTTAAAATAGGGTCAACGGAATTTATATCCGAATTATTAAAAAAAACGGCAACACGCGATAAATTTTTGTAGTGATTTAATGAGCCAATGAGTGTTCCAAATTTCGAGTTATTATACGAAATATCGTTAACAGAAATTTCCATATCCAAATCTGGTTCTGTTAAAAATCCGGAAGAAGAAAATTTTACGTTTACATCACCTTCAATTGGTTTTCCATTTTCATCAACAAAATATGTTGATAAAACTGCCGCCGGAAGATTTTCAACATCAACAAAGAAATTATGACTTTTATCATTATTAATTTGACCATTTAATTTAATTTGTGCATTTGTGTTTTCTAAATTTAAATTGGAAAGCTGAATTCCGTTTTCTGAAAAACTGACAGAACTTGTATCAAAACTATTCCAAGGAATATTTTTGTAATTCAAATTAATATTAAAAAAATCAATTTTATCCGTTGCAAAATAAGTATCAACTGAGCCTTCAAACTCAGCGGTCAAATCGTTTTCAATTCCTAATGAAGAATTAAAGAATAATTCATTTTGATTAAATATAAAATCAGCTTGAACATTATTTAGTTCAATCCCGGTATATATTTTTTCACTTTCTATTGAAACTGTTCCGAAAATTTTATTAAATAATATTTCTTGATTATCTCTATTAAAATTTAAATTTGCCGAAGTGTTTGAAAGATAAAATAAAAGACTATCGCGTTTGTTCAAAAGATTTTCAATATTTATTTCTGTGGTTATTGTAAAATTCAGCGAGTCATTTTTTACTAAACCTTCTCCGGAGCCTGAAATATCAAGCTCATCATTCTTCAAAAACAATGCAATTAATTTGAAATCTTTAAACTTAAAATTATAATTAAATTCAACTTTCTCATTTATAATTGGATCAATTTTAACTGAATTATTTGAATGGGAACTACTGTCTTCCATTGGATTTAATTCTTCAATTTTCTGTGCAATTAAATTTGTAATTGTTTCCACCTCGTAAACTAAAAGGTTTACAGCCTTCTCAAGAGAAAAATTTCCGCTTATATTAAAATCAACAAAATCAGAAATCAAATTTATATTTCTTTCTTGCTCATTTTTTGATAAAGCAATACTGATGTTGGTTTCATCAATATTTATTTCTCGTAAAAACGAAGGCTCTAGTTTAATATTAAAATTCCCAACTATATTTTCCAAATCAAGATTGTTTCCCTTTGCAGAAAAAGCAAAATTCAGATTTGACGAATCATTTTTTTCATTTGTAAAAGTCTGCAAGTTTAAATTATTTATTGTTCCATCTAAATCATAAACTGGAAGATCAGAATTAGTTAAATCCAAAATACCTTTAATTGAAGTTTTGGCATTATTAACAAGTGAATATAAATTCAGATTAAAAATTTTTGAGTTGATTTCGCTTTCAATATTTAGTGAATCAAATTCAATATTATTAAATATTGAAGAATTTATTTTTGCATAAAAATTTGAATTCATATTTTTTGGATTTGTGCCAACACCTTTTAGTTTTCCGGAACTATTTATTGATGAAGATATTCCGAAAATAGGGAAAAGGTCAATATTTTCCGATGTGAAATCAATATCATATTCCATTTTTGATTTTTGCAGATTAAGAAATGATTTGATGTAAACTTTTCCATTATTTACATTTCCAGTTAACTCCGCATTGAATTTTGTTGGTTCCCCTTGATATTTAACATTTGCGTTTGTTAAAATTAGATTGTCGTATTTAGGAATTTCCAAACCTTTTATTAAAAAATAAACTTCGGATTCAACAATTGTAGAATTATTTATTTCCACATCTAAAAATAATTTCTCCGGAGTATGTAGATTTTTAATATTTCCGTGCATATTTAAGTTTGTATTTTGATAATTCATACTAAGTTTGGAAATATCAAAATCCCCAAAAAATCCTTTTGCTCTCATTTGAACATCAACATTTCCCTTAATAAAATTAGTAGCTTCAATAAATGTAGAAAGATCATCAAAGTTGAATGGGCTTGCATTTAATTCAACATCAAGCGGATAATCATTAAAGTCTTTAAGTTCAACATCGCCAAGTAGATTTAGTTTATCAATTTTAGCGTTCAAAGAAAAATTTGAACTATCTGTTTTTATTTTAAGATTTCTTACTTGAGCAAAATTTTCATTTAATTCAAACTCACCGGAAAATTTATTCAAATTAAAAGAATTAAAATTAGGATTAACGGAAAAATTATTTAGGTACAATCTTATAAGAGATGAATTAATATTTGCAAAAATTTTAGCATCTAAAAAAATCTCATTTAATTTGAGATCCTCAGTATTTACATGATCATAGAATTTATTAGAATTTAAATTTGGAAATGTCTGTCTTGTGAAAGAAAGATTTTGAAAATTTAAATTGTTAACTTGAATTGTAAAGGGAAATGTTGATTTTGATGTATCTTCCGGCTCATTATCTGGTTTAAATATTTTATTAATATTCCAATTTCCGTCAATATCTTGAAGTAACTTTATTGAAGTATTTTTAATAGAAATTTCTCTAACCAAAATTCTCTTTAAAAGTAAATGAACCGGACTTGTTTTAATCACAATTTCATCAGCATTTATTAAGGTATCTTTTTCGGAATATAAAATTGTGTTGTGTAAAATAACAGAAGAAAAAATAGATCCATCAATTTCTTTAATAAAAAGATTCCCGTTAATTAATGGAGAAACTTGAGAAATAATTTGATTTCGTAAAAATTCTCTAAACGTTTTTGTTTGCGAGAACCCAAAAAAAGCAACTAATAAAAAAAGAAAAATTGCAAAGAAGCCAATAAAGGCATTTACAATTTTATGCAATAACGATCTTTTAAATCCGTTATTTTCTTTTTTTTTATCATTCATTATAAGTATCTAGAACTTTCTTAATAATATTGGTTGTTGATTGCGAAGTTACAAATTGAATATTTTTTACTTCACCGCCATTTGCTTCCACAACATCACGACCTACAATATTCTCAATTGCCCAATCGCCACCCTTAATTAAAACATCCGGAATAATTTTATCAATTAATTCTTTCGGAGTTGGATCATCAAATAAGACAACATAATCAACACATTTTAGATTATTTAAAATAAATGCTCTCTCTTCTTGAGTAACAATTGGTCTTTTTTCGCCTTTAATTTCTCTAACAGATCTATCACTATTTAATCCAACAATCAAAATATCTCCGCATTCTTTTGCTTTTATTAAATAATCAACATGACCGGCATGTAAAATATCAAAGCAGCCATTTGTGAATACAACTTTTTTATTATTTTGTTTCAATTGTTTTCTAATTTCAATTAATTTATCAAAGTTTATAAGTGCATTTTTCATTTTAATGATTCCCGCATGATATTAAAAAGTTTTGATTTTTCAATTGGTACAATTCCAATTTCTTCGCAAACAATTCCCGCCGCAAAATTTGCGATATAGGCAGCTTCAATAATTGATACACCACTTGCTAAAGCTAAACTTAATGTTGAAATTACAGTATCTCCGGCACCAGAAACATCTGCAACTTTCCTTGCTTTTGTTGGAATTCTGATTTCATCTTTTCCATTTTCAAAAAGTGCAATACCTTTTTCACCTAATGTTATCAATACATATTTTGCTTTTAACATTTCTAATAATTTGTTTCCAGCTTGTGAAATTTCCTTATCGGAATTTATTCTCATTCCAAGTATGTCTTCAGTTTCTTTTCTGTTAGGTTTAAATAAAGTTACATTTTGAAAATTTTTGAAATTAATAAATTTGGGATCAACGGTTACTATTTTATTATTCTCGTTTGCAAGTTGAATAATTTTCTTGATTAAATTTTCTGTTAAAACACCTTTGTTGTAATCTTGTAAAATTATTGCAGAAATTGAATTGATATGTTGATAAAGAAATTCAATAATATTTTTTTGCAAATTATCATTTAAAAAATTTTTACTTTCTTTATCAATTCTTACAACATGTTGTTTCCCGGCAATTACACGAGTCTTTGTTGTTGTTGGTCTTGTATTATCTTTAAATATTCCCGAACTATTAATATTTTCTTTTTGCAATAATTTTAAAAATATTTCGCTATCAGTATCATCCCCAATAATTCCAATCGGTAATGCTATGCCTCCTAATGTTTTAATATTTAAAGCAACATTTGCTGCACCGCCAAATCTGAAAAATTCATTTTCAATTTCAACAACAGGAACCGGTGCTTCCGGAGAAACTCTAGATACATCACCCCAAAAATATCCGTCAAGCATCATATCGCCAATTACGGCAACTTTATGATTGCCAAACATATTTTCTATTTCATATAATCTATTTAATGATATCATGTTTTTTGTTTTGAAAAATCTGGAAGAAAATCTGTAACTAAATTAATCTTGAATAATCCATTGCTCGAACCGAGCCAAACATTGTTGCCATCAAAATGAATTGATAAAATTGTATCAGGAATGAAATCAGAATTTATTTTTTTTATGCGGAAATTTTTTTTATCAATTAGAAAAATTCCTTGCCCAATTAATTCTTTTGATTTTGGATCAAATTTGTAAATAGATGTCCAAACATATTTGCCGGATTTTTCCAAAGAAAATATTCCGTTAGCTTCAAGCTTATTTAACTCGCTGAATTTTGTCCAATTAATTTTTCTATCGAATAAAAATAATCCTCCGATATTAAATTCCGGATTATCTTCTGTAATAAATTCATCGGTTCCGAACCAAATAAATTCATTGTCCGGTAAAATTCTTGAAACCGAAACTTGCTTTCCTTCACCTAAAAAATAATCGTCATTATTATCATAATAAATAATTTTTGGATTGCCATCACTATTTTTAGCGTTTTTAAGTAATTTATGTAGCCCAGCTTCAACGCCAATCCACAAAAGGCTATCACCATCTAATGATAAATGTTTAATCGTATTTGTTTGATCATTTTTATTTATGGTTAAATCTATATCTGAATATTTTTGATTTGTCAAATCATATTTAGTTAAATATTTAAATCTTCCAATCCATAAAATATTTTCAGATTTATCATATTCCAAACTTCTAATCCAATTTCCAAATTGTCCGCCTAGTGAAAATTTTCTTTTATCCCATCTATTTCTTCTTTTATCGTAAATGTATAAGCCGTCAGCTGATCCGGCCCAAATAAATCGTGGACTTACTTCAATGCAGTAAAAAAAATCTTGTTTAAGTTTACGGTTATCTGATGAAAAATTGGTCCACTGATCTTTAAATTTATTGTATTTGTAAACTCCGTTTCCTTCAGTTGCAACCCAAAGATCAATGCCGTCACTTTTAATATCGGTTATTATTTTTCCGTTAAGAAAATTTTCAACAGAATCTTTTTGTGAAAAAATAAAATTATTGCAAAATAAAGCTAAGACAAATAAATGAATGATTAAACTTTTAATATTCACTTTAGTTAAATTGATCATATAAAATTTTGCTTAGGTTAGAAGAAGAGAAGATTCTTGTTTAGCGAATTCTGTGTTAAAAATATTTTCAAAACCCAATATTATATTATGCTGAAGTTCAAAAATGTTTATGCTTCTTTTTAGGATTGAAGATATTTCTATGGTTTTATTTTGCATTTCAGTTTTAAGCTCTGTTTTATTTTCTTCTGCTATGTTTAAATAATTAACAATATTTAAATGATTTTTCCCAATTAATATTGATCCATGCTGAAGAATTTTATCTCCTAATTTTCTTTGTGCACTACCTACAAGTTTTTTACCTCTGAATTTGATTTCACTTTTTGCAGTACTAGCAAAACAGAGTCCGCCGGAATGTTCTTTTATTAAATCGGAAAAGTTTGGCTGATGATTTTCTAATTCAACATCATTTAGTTGGGAATCATATTTTCTTAATCCAATAACTATTGCTTCAGAAATTTGTTCATAAATTAATCTGCCGCTTAAATTTTTATAGTTAGGAATAACAACTGAATAAGTTAATTCTTCGGAATGCAGAATTGCGCGTCCACCCGTAGGACGTTTAACCATATCAATATTTTTTATTTCAGCTAAATTTTTATTAATATCATTATATGATTGATTTGCTCCAAGAGAAATACAATTTGGTTCCCAACCATAAAATCTTAAAAATGCTTGTTCTGAAGTACAATTTTTAACTAATTGTAAATCGAAATCCATATTGAATTTACCGGAAAAAGTTTGATATTCTAAAAGATTCCAAATCACTTTTTAATAATTCCTCTTTTGCTATTAGCAAGAAAAGTTAAAATCGATTCTGCGAGTTTGTCATTCGGAAATTTATTTACAATTTTTTCTTTTGCTTGTGTTAAGTTAAAATCTTGCATGAAAATTATACTGTACAAATTTTTTAATCTAGAAATTTCATCATTCGTGAAACCCCTTCTGCGTAAACCAATTGTATTTAATCCTTCAAATTTAAGAGGATCTCCGGCAGCTAAAACATAGGGCGGAACATCAACAACAACTCTGTAACCTCCGCCAATCATAACATGCTGTCCAACTTTCCCAAATTGATGTACAAGTGAACCGCCACCTAAAATAACCCAATCACCCAATTCAACATGTCCGCCTAATTGAACGCTATTTGCCAATATACAATTATTTCCAACAATACAATCATGTGCAACGTGCGAGTAAGCCATTAACAAGCAATTTTTACCAACTTTAGAAATTTTGGATTCTTTTGTCCCTCTATGTAAAGTGGCAAATTCTCTAACCACGGTATCATCACCAATTTCAAAAACAGATTCTTCATTCGCAAATTTTAAATCTTGAGGATGATTTGAAACTGAAGCACCTTGATAAATTTTTACTCTGTTTCCAATTCTAGCACCTTCATAAATTCCAACATGTTGACCAATTATACAATTCTCGCCAATAATTACATTTTCTTCCACAACAGAATAGGGACCAATTATTGTCCCGTTTCCAATTTTTGCATTTGGACTTACAATTGCTGTTTGATGAATTTTTATTTCCATATTTACTCTTGTTCTATTCTATCAACAATTGCTGCTTTTAATTCTGCTTCAGCAACTAAATTATTATTTACAAAAGCTTTTGCACCAATTACAATTATACTGTTTCTTTTATTTAACAAAGTCACTTCCATTATTAATTGATCACCTGGAACAACTTGTTTTCTAAATTTCGCTTTATCAATTCCCATAAATAAAACTAATTTTTCTTCTGGATTTGGGATTGAATTTAACATTAATATTCCACCGGTTTGCGCCATTGCTTCAATTATCAAAACTCCCGGCATAACAGGTCTTCCAGGAAAATGTCCGGTGAAAAAAGGTTCGTTTGCAGTTACTGATTTAATTCCGACAACTTTTTTATCCAACTCAAGATGAATTATTTTATCAACTAATAAAAATGGATATCTGTGAGGAAGAATTTTTTGAATAGCAATATTATCAAATACAATTCCTTCTTTTTTAACATGTTGATATTTTTTTTCAAGTTGTTTTTGCTGATATAATTTTCTAATCTTTTTTGCAAATTCAACATTTGATTTATGTCCTGGTCGTGCAGCAAGAATTTGTGCTTTTATTGGAGCACCGATTAAAGCTAAATCGCCAATCATATCAAGCAGTTTATGTCGTACAGGTTCATTTTTAAATCGCAAACTGTATTCGTTTAAAAAACCATTTTTACCAACTGTAATTTTTTCTTCCAATCCTAATTTTTCTGTTAATTGATCCAAATAATCTTCGGATACTTGTTTATCAACAATAACAACAGCATTTTCTAAATTTCCACCTTTTATTAAACCTTGATTTGCAAGAGTTTCAACTTCACTTAAAAAACAAAATGTTCTTGTTGGAGCAAATTCAGAAACAAATTCTTTTTCCAAATCAAATAAACCGGTATGTTGACTTCCCAGAGCCGGATTGTGATAATCAACCATAACTGTCATTCTAAATCCATCTAGCGGAAGTGCAACAATATCTACTTGTTCTTCTTCATTGTGGAAAGTAATTGTTTCATCAATTATTAGATAATTTTTTGGCTGAGTCTGTTTAACAATTCCAGCTTCAAGAAGTTTATCTACAAATGGTTTTGAACTTCCGTCAGCAATTGGCGGTTCAATTCCATTGATTTCAATTATTATATTATCAATCTGCAAACCGGCTACTGCAGCTAAAACATGTTCAACAGTATGAACTTTTATATCGCCAATTCCAAGAGTTGTTCCCCGAGAAATATCAACCACATATTCTGCAAAAGCTGGAATTTCAAGATGATCCGCCAAATCAGTTCTAATAAATTTTATTCCAAAATTATCCGGAGCGGGTTTAAATGTTAAAGTGCAAGATGTACCGGTGTGAAGTCCATCTCCAGAAATTGAAATTGGGTTAGCTATAGTGGTTTGGAGATCAAGCATTAAATATTTTCCTTTAATTTTATCGATTCATTTTCAAGTTGATTAATTTTTTCTTCTAATTTTTTTATTCTTTCTAAATAGTTTGGGAGTGCTCTAATGTGTGCTTCTAATTTTAAAGTTGATCTTAATTCCATAGCCGGTGAACCAAAATAGGTTCCGGATTTAGTTAAGGATTTTGATATTCCACTTTGCGCACCTACCATAACTTTATCAGCAATTTCAATGTGACCAGTTGCACCAACTTGTCCGCCGAAAACACAATTTTCACCAACTTTTGTACTTCCCGAAACACCACTTTGTGCAGACATAACGGTGTTTTTTCCAATTTTTACATTATGAGCAATTTGAATTAAATTATCTAATTTAACTCCTTTTGAAATTATTGTTGAACCAACTGCAGCTCTATCAATTGAAACGTTTGAACCAATTTCAACATCATCTTCAATTATAACATTCCCGATCTGTGGGATTTTGTGATAAACTCCGTGTGAATCTGGAGTATATCCAAATCCATCCGATCCAATAACAGTTCCGGAATGAATAATTACATTATTTCCAATTATGGTATTTTCTCTAATTGTAACATTAGGAAAAATCAAAACGTTGTTTCCAATTTTACAATTTTCTAAAATTACTGTGTTGTGATAAATTTTAGAATTGGATCCGATTGAAGAATTTTTTCCGATAAAAACATTTACTCCAACTGAAACATTATTTTCGAGTTTAACATTTTCATCTAATACAGCGGATTGATGAATTCCTTCTAGTCGGAATTCCGGATTAAAATATTCTAAAATAATTTTTTGAAAAGCTAAGTTTGGTTTGTCAACAATAATGTAAGTTAAATTTTTATTTGTTTGTTCAATATCTTTATTTATTAAAATTGCTGAAGCTTTTGTTGAATTTAGAAAGTGATTATAACTTGACATGTATAAAAATGTTAAATCTCCATATTCTGCATCTTGTATATTTTGTAATCTAGAAATTTCTAAATCTGAATTTCCAATAATTTTGCCGTTTACAAGTTCAGCAATTTCTTCAATTTTCACTTTCATTTTTTTATCAAAATAATTTCTATTATTGTAATTTTCTTAAAACATCCGGAGTAATATCATATTCTTCTTTTGCATAAAGAAATATTAAATCTCCGCTTCTATCAAAAACAAAATCTAATTCTTTTTCAACGGCAACTTCTTCTATTACTGCAAAAACTTTATTTTGGATTGGTTTCATTAATTCGTCTTGTTTTTTATAAAGTTCTCCGTTAACTCCAAATTTACCTTGTCTAAACGTTTCAATTTTGTCTTCCATTGAAACAAGTTCTTTTTCAGTTTCGGCTTTTTTCTGATTGCCCATAATTAATTTTCTTTTTTCGTAATCATCAAACTTAACTTGCCATTCTTTTTTAAGAACATCTAATTCTTTCTGCCATTCATCAATTTGAGCATCTATTTTTTTTTGTGCATCTTGTGCATCAGGAAGTTGACTAATTACTGTTTCGGAATCAACATAACCAATTTTTAATTGAGCAAATAAATTTGTTGAAACAAGAAGAAAAATGAACAATATTAAATGCTTACTGATTTTCATAACTAATCTCTCCTAAATATGCTGTTTAAAATAACATAGAGGTTTGAAACTTGCTAATTTTATTTATGCAAATCCCAAACCTCTATAATAATTGTTAAAAAAATTATCCTCTTTTTAATTTGTCTAAAACAATATTTGTTAAGTCAAATTGAGGATCTGCAAAAAGTAAAAGTACATCACCGGTTTTATCAAAAACAAAGTTCATGCCTTCTTGCTGTCTTACTTTATCAATTGCATCAAGAATTTTTGCTTTAATTGGTTTTAACAATTCATCTTGTTTAATAAAAAGTTCGCCGTTCGGTTGAGCAAATTTTTGTTGGCGGAACTGTTGAATATTTTGTTCCTTTCTAACCAAATCTTGTTGAACTTCTCTTTGTTTTTCCGGAGTCATATTTGTGAATTGTTTTTGAGCATCAGCGTAAGCAGTTTGCAAATCTGTTGTCATGCTATCAATTGATTTTGACCATTTTGAAGTAAGCGCATCTAAATCACTTTGTGCTTTAATTGCCGGAGGATATTGTTGTAAAATAATTTCAGAATCAACCCAGCCGATTTTTTGTGTTGATTGAGCAAATAGTGAAACACTAATTATAAAAAATAGTAGAAAAAGAATTGTTGTTCTCAATTTAACCTCATTTTTTGTTTGATTTTGTTATTAAAATCCCTTTCCAAATTGGAAATGAAATTCCCATTTAGGATCTTCGCCATCGACAGCTTTTCTGTCAAAACCGTATCCATAATCAAATCCAATTAAACCAATTGGATTTATTAAAATTCTTGCTCCAATTCCGGCAGATTTTCTTAAATTAAATAAATCTGCTGTAGGAAGATCTTCAAAAGTATTTCCAGCTTCTGCAAATGCTAAAACATAAATTGGCATTGGTTCAAGTGTAAGAGCTGCTCTAATTTCTGCAGTATATTTTGTTTTTACTCTTCCGCCAATTGTTAAACCTGTACTGCTTTGCGGACCAACGGATCTATCTGCATAACCTCTTAAGGGAGTTGTTGCAATTACTAAACCGTTTCCACCCATGTAGAAAAATTCAAATGGTTGTATTGTTGTTCCTTCAACAATTTCATGAATATATCCAATATCAATATTGGAATAAAATGTTAAACGATTTGAATTAAATAATCTTCTATACCAATCCGCTGAAAATTCAATTTTGTAATAATCAACATCACCGGGTAGTATTGGTCCTCCGGATAATTCTCCGCTTAACAAGAATTTTGATCCGATTGAAGGGAAAATTGGATTATCAATATCATTTCGTGATATATTAATTCCACCGGTATATTGGCGCGAAATTCCTTCTGCATAATAACTTCTTCCGTCAATAACATCATTATATTGAAATCTTAGCAATCCTTGAATATAAAATCTATCATCCGGCCAAGTTAATCGTCTTCCGGCGCGTAATGAAATTCCACTTTGTCTTAAGTAGTAAATATATTGTTGTCTTGTATCAAATAAATCAAATCCAAGGGATGTTGGTGTATCCATAAACCAAGGTTCTGTAAAACCTAAAGTAAAAGTTCTATAATAATTTCCTACTCCAAATTGCCAGCTAAAATTAACTATTTGTCCGCCGCCAAGTTGAAAAGGTTCCGTGATAGAAAAGTTTGTTAACGTAACTCCAACAGATCCGCTAAATCCGTAAGATTCGCTGTAACCCACCGAAGCGTTAATAAAATCACTTGATTTTTCTTCAACATTATATAACAGATTTACAATACTATCAGTTGCTGGTCTGTAATCTACTCCTTTTTGATAAAGTTTTTCTACATTAAAATAGTTAAGATTTGCAAGTTGCTGAATACTTCTGAAGATATTGCTTCTTCTAAAATAATCACCCGGAATTGTATAAAGTTCTCTTCTAATAACTTTATCTTTTGTTCTATCATTTCCGTTTATTTCAACTTTACCGATTCTAAATTGATTATTTTCAGAAACTTTTATTGAAATATCTATTGAATCTTCTGCAACTTTATTTTCAGTAGCTTCTTGACGGTAAGTTAAATATCCATTATCTAAATAAAGAGAAGCAACATCTGTTTGGGCTTGATTTCCGGATAAATTTTGATTAAACAATTCCAAATTATAAATGTCACCTTTTTGAAATCCAAGTCTTTCCGTTAAAATTGCACTTGGATAAACCGTGTTTCCAATCCACTCAATATTTCTGATTTTATATTGCGGTCCTTCATACACATTCAAAGCAATATCCATAAATTTTTTATCATCTGAAAGTTTTATTGAGTCATCTAAAATTTCAAAATCTCTATAACCATTTTTTTGATAAAATGTTGTAAGCAATTTTTTATCTTCCACAAAATCTTCTTTTTTAAAATTAGCAGAACTCCAAAATCTCCACCATGCATCTTGAACGGTTTCTTCAAGCTCTGATCTTAAATCATCATCTTCAAATGCTTCATTTCCGTTAAAAGAAATTCTTTGAATAATTACTTCATCACCTTCTTCAACATCTAAAACAAGAAGCAATCTTTCTTTTATTCTTGAGATAATATTTGATCTTCTTTCCGGACTGTATTCATAAATTGTTTCTTCAATATCATTTGGATTGTTAATATTAACCCAAGTAACAATTATTTCTTCGTCGGTTGTATCAGCTTTTTGAAATGAAAATTTTTGCGGAGTTATAATTGCGTTTAAATATCCGTCATCAATATATAATTCCTTAACTTTTGTAATGATTCTTTTTATTTCTTGTGGTTTTAACGTTTGTCCGCTAATAAAAGAAATTTCTTTGGTAATATCTTCTTCGTCAATTTCATCATTTCCACGGAAAATAACTTTTTCCATTCTTTGAAATTCTTTTACTTTAATTAGAAGGAAAACACCGGTATCAATTTTTTTATCAATTAAAATTTGAACATCTTCAAAAATTCCTAATCCCCAAAGTCTTTTAATCGCATTATTCGTAGCATCACCAGGAATTTCTAATTCGCCGCCTTCCTTCAAACCACTGTTTGCAATAATTGTATTTGCATCGGCGGTTTTGTTACCTTCAACTGTAATTCCTAAAATTTTATAATTTACTCTATTAAACTGTGCAAAAGTTATTGAGTTAAAAATTAAAAATGTTACAAACAGATGAATAAACAGGTTGTTTGGTATGTGTTTCTTATGTCTGAATTTTTTTGCGGGTATCAGAAACCTGTTTACTGATGAGTCCAAATCTTCTCTCTCTATTTTGATAATCTTCAATTGCTTCAATTAAGTTTTTACAAGTAAAATCTGGCCAAAGTACTTTTGAAACGTAAAGCTCAGAATAAGCTATTTGCCAAATTAAAAAATTGCTAATTCTGTGTTCACCGCCGCTTCTAATCATTAAATCCGGATCTGGAATTCCAGCGGTTGTTAAATTTTTTGAAAAAAATACTTCGTTGATATCTTCAACCTTAACCTTTCCATCTGCAAAATATTGTGCAATTTTCTTAACTGCTTCAATAATTTCCCAACGACCACTATAACTTAAAGCTAAATTTAAAACAAGAGCATCATTATTTTTAGTTTTTTGTTTAGCTTGTTCAAGTTCATTTTGTACAATTTTTGGTAAACTTTCTGAGTTACCAATTGCAACAATTTTTACATTATTTTTGTTGAGTTCATTGGTTTCATTTTTTAAACTTCTAACCATTAACCTCATTAAAGTAGAAATTTCTTGCTGAGGTCTATTCCAATTTTCCGTTGAAAAAGTATAAAGTGTTAGATACTGAACACCTAAATTGATGCAAGATTGCACCATTGTTCTAACGGTTTCAACACCTCGTTTATGACCAGCAGCTCTTGGCAACCTTTTACTTTCTGCCCATCTACCATTGCCATCCATAATGATGGCAATATGTTTAGGAATATTTCCTTTTACTTTTACAGCTTCAATTAACGCTAAGTCTTTTGAACTAAGTGTTTTGGACAAAAAATTCTCTCAACTTGTTTTAAATCCGAATTTGCAAAATAACCGACCTAAAACTAAATGTCAAGGTTCTTTAAATATAGATTACTTACTCAATTCAATTGGTTTGTACAATTTGATTGTGAATAAGTTCTCAAAAATTATTAAAAAATTTAGGTCAAAAATTAAGTTGGTAAATAATTATATTTTTTGCGAATTGAATTACTAAGAGTTTTTATATTTGTTTTCATCACTAATAGCAACTACTTTAATATTTTTTTGAGCTTCTGAGGTAAGATTTGTTAAACAAATTTTTACTTTATTAAATAATTCCTTTGGAACGCCAACAAATAAAGTAACTTTGCTATTGGAAAACTTAGTATGCCGCGTAGCTAAAAATTCCAATTTAGAATAAACTTTCGGATCATTAAGTTCTTCTTCGGATAATGTAACTCCGATGGCATATTTTTTCTTTAGTTTGCCAATTGCATCAACTTCATAATTCCCAATATTAGTCGGTTCCGGTAAATACTTCCCATATTTTCTGCTTAATGTTAAATATCCATTCCGCCAAAAATGATTTACCAAATCATCTACTTTTCTTTGTCGTAAACTTTCTTTCATATCTAATCTCCAATACTAATTTAAGATTGGAATAATTGGAGAAAATTTTGATTTACCCAAAATTTTAATATTGAAAATTTTGTTAAACTCAAACATTTTTATTTCATTAGAAGAATTTACTCTTCCATAAATAACTTTGTTCCCACTTTTATTTTTTGATAAATAATATGGTTCAACTTCAACTTGATTTAAATTATATAAGAATTTCAACCTTCTTCTTTGATTTATAGCTGAATTAAAAATTTCTGTTTTCATTTTTCCCCTTAATTATAAGTTCTAAATACTGCAACAACTTTACCCAAAATTGAAAAATCATTTTTTCCTTTAACAATTATTGGATCAAAATCTTTATTTGCCGGAATTAATTCAATTCGATCATTCTTTTTATAATATCTTTTTACCGTAGTATCATTATCGAGCATTGCAATTACAATATCATTATTTATTGCATCATTTTGTTCTTTTACAATTACAGTATCACCTTCTAAAATTCCATCATCAATCATACTTTCACCACGAACTTTTAATCCAAAATACTTAAAACCTTTCTTAATTAGACTTGCATCAATTAGCAAAGTTCCATCCATATTTTGATTAGATAAAACCGGATAACCAGCTGCAACTTTTCCAAGTATTGGTATTTCTACTGAATTATTTTCTTTTTTTGTATTAAATAGTGTATCAGATTTTTCTGTTAAAGTAATAGATCTGTTTGAATTAGTAAACACATTTAAATATCCCTTTTTCACTAATGCATCAAGATGACGTTTAACACCGAATGTACTACTTATATTAAAATGACTTCCAATTTCTCTATAAGAAGGTGGAAATCCGTTTGTATCTACAAATTCTTTAATAAAATTTAGAATACTATTTTGGCGTTCAGTCAATTTTACCTCTAGTGTTATTTTGTACACTATAAAAATAGTGAACAAACGAGCACTTGTCAAGTAAAAAAAATATTATTTTTTTTTGAAGATTTATATTGACAATTATCAAAATTTTATGTTATGTATCGACGCAATTTTTTATAAATAATTAAATTTTTCGATGATTTATTATTCTTTAAATAACAATTATTTTCTAACAATTTTTGTAGAGAGGAAACATACAGTCAATGGAAGAATTGCAACTTTTTGGGGAGAAAGACGAGCCTCCGAGTTCGACCTATTCTCTAGAAACTTCAATAGAAGTTTCACCAACCAACATTCAAACAAAAACCTCATCAACTAATATTAGCACCTTATCGGAAAAGCTAAATAACAAATTTACCCAAAGACAAAAAACAAAAAACGAAGAAACAACTCTTAGTGTTGTAAGTAAATTACTTTTTCCTATAAGTAAAAAAAGTCAGTCTTTCCGTAAAAAATATTATCCTACAATTACAAATGAACAATGGAATGATTGGCATTGGCAAGTTAGTAATAGAATTAGAACAATTGAAAAATTAGAAAGAATAGTAATTCTTTCTAAAGATGAAAAAGAAGGAATTCTTGCTCATAGAGGACCTTTGCCATTTGCAATTACTCCATATTATGCAAGTTTAATTGATGGAATGGACGAAAACCAACCTTTAAGACGAACTGTAATTATGGTTAGAGACGAAGAAATTCTCTCACCTGGAGAAGCTGCAGATCCGTTAAATGAAGAAGGTGATTCCCCCGTAAAAGGTTTGGTACATAGATATCCTGACCGTGTATTATTTTTAGCAACTGGTTTTTGTTCTGTTTATTGTAGATATTGTACCCGATCAAGAATGGTTGGAAATCCCGGCGGTGAATATAAGCATGATCTCAAGCAATGGGAAAATGCAATTGATTATATAAAGTCACATCCAGAAATTAGAGATGTTTTAATTTCTGGTGGTGATCCACTAACTTTAGCTGATGATAAAATTGAGTGGCTACTTTCGCGATTGAGAAAAATCCCACATGTTGAATTTATTAGAATGGGTACAAAAGTACCGGTTGTCCTTCCGCAAAGAATTACTCCGGCTTTAACAAAAATATTGAAAAAATATCATCCGCTTTGGATGTCAATACATTTTACGCATCCTGATGAATTAACTCCGGAAGTTCAAGAAGCATGTTCTAGATTAGCTGATGCCGGAATTCCTTTAGGAAGTCAAACTGTATTATTGAAAGGTGTAAATGATTCAGTTGATATTCTAAAACCTCTTTACCAAGGCTTACTAAAGATAAGAGTAAAACCTTATTATTTATATCAATGCGATCCGGTTCAAGGTACAGCACACTTTAGAACTCCAATTTCAAAAGGATTGGAAATGATTCAAGGTTTACGCGGACACACATCAGGTTACGCAGTTCCTCAGTATATTGTTGATGCACCTGGCGGCGGCGGTAAAATTCCTTTATTACCGGAATATTTTCAAGGCAGAGAAGGGAATTATATTTTATTGAAAAATTATGAAGGGAAAATTTTTAAATATTATGATGAAATTTCTGAAATTCATCAATAACTAAAAGGTAAATTGCGAATTAATGAATATTGGAATTACTTTTGATCTTCGCGATCAATATTTGAAACTTGGTTTTGGTGAAGAAGAAACTGCTGAATTTGATAAAGAGAGTACAATTTCGGCAATTGATGATACTTTAAAAGAATTAGGTTACACAACAGAAAGAATTGGAAATATTTGGGATCTTACAAAAAAACTAAATAAAGGTAAATCTTGGGATTTAGTTTTCAATATTGCAGAAGGCTTAAGAGGAATTGGCAGGGAAGCACAAGTCCCTGCTATTCTTGATGCGTATAATATTCCATATACTTTTTCTGATCCGTTAGTTTTATCACTTACTCTTCATAAGGGAATGACAAAAAGAGTTTTGCGTGATTTAGGAATACCAACTCCAAATTTTTTTGAAGTTCACAAAATTGGAGATGTTAAAAAAGTAAAATTGAAATATCCGTTATTTGCAAAACCTAATGCAGAAGGTACAGGAAAAGGGATTTCTGCAAAATCAAAAATCAAAAACAAAAAAGAACTTTTTGAAGTTTGTGAAAACCTCTTAACTACATTTAAGCAACCAGTTTTAGTTGAAGAATTTTTACCGGGAAGAGAATTCACAACAGGCGTAGTTGGAACTGGAGAAAATGCAAAAGTTATTGGTTCAATGGAAGTTATACTTTTAGATTCTGCAGAACCTGATGCTTATTCTTATGCAAATAAAGAAGATTGGCAAGGAAAAATTAATTACAAATTGGTAAATGATAAAGTTGTAAAGAAAGCTGAGAAATTTGTGCTTGATGCTTGGAAAGGTTTAGGATGCAGAGATGCGGGTCGAGTTGATGTTAGAGTTGATAGAAATGGAATTCCAAATATAATTGAATTAAATCCGCTAGCGGGAATTCATCCGACACATTCTGATTTGCCAATTATCTGCTCAATGAAAAAAATTGAATATAGAACATTGTTGAATTGGATTATTGAAAGTGCATCAGAAAGAATTAAAATAAAAAATATTTCTGCAAAATAAATTTCCACTAAATGAAAGTTTTAATTGTTTATAATCTTCCTTCAGAAAAAAATGCCGCAGATGATTTAGATGTTCTTGCTCAAGTAAATGCAGTTGAAAAATCCTTAATAGAATTAGGTCACTCAACAGTAAAATTTGGTGTTGATTTAAATCTTGAAATGTTTGAAAACTTTCTACATCAATATAAACCAGACTTCGTTTTTAATTTAGTTGAATCAATTAATGGTGTAGAAAAATATCTTCATTTTATTCCTGTAATTTTAGAAAAATTGAAAATCCCATTCACGGGCGGAAATTCAGAATCGCTTTATGTAACAACAAATAAAGTTCTAACAAAAAAAATATTCGATTTACAAAATATTCCAACTCCTAAATGGTTTACATCAAAGAATTTTTCAAATAAATTAAATTTTCAAATACCATGTATAATTAAACCAATTTTTGAAGATGCTTCGGTCGGACTTGATGACACTTCAGTAATTTTTGAAAATCAGAAATTAAATGAAGAATTAACCAATCGAATAAAAAACTATGGCGAATGTTTTGTTGAAGAATTTATTGATGGAAGAGAATTTAATATTTCCATTATTGAAACGAAAAAAGATCCATTGGTTTTACCAATAGCAGAAATTAAATTTGAAGATTATCCAGAGAATAAACCAAAGATTGTGAGTTATGATGCAAAGTGGAATGAAGAATCTTTCGAGTATTCTCACTCAATTAGATATTTTGAAAATAAGGAAACAGATAAAAGTCTTTTTGAAAAACTTAGAAATATAACAATTGATTGTTGGGAAAAATTTAATTTAAATGGTTATGCACGAGTTGATTTTAGAGTTGATAAAAATAATAATGTTTATGTTTTGGAAATAAATGTAAATCCATGCATTTCTCCAGATAGCGGATTTTATGCGGCTAGTGAAAAATTTGGCTGGAGTTATACTAAAATGGTTGATGTGATTTTAAATTCAGAAATAAAATGAATTGAATAAATGTCATTCCCTAATGACTTTTTCGGGAATCCACAAGAAAGAAATAAAATTTCCTTTTGCTTAAAAGCTATAAAAGAATTGGCTAACAATTTAAAAAAGAAAAAATAAAATGAATTATGTATTAAGAAATACCGCAAAAAAAAAGGATATTGAAAACATTAGAGAAATTGTTTCATCTACCGGATTTTTTTCTAATGATGAAGTTGATATTGCAGTTGAACTTGTTGAAGAAAGATTAAGCAAAGGGATTGAAAGTGGTTATTACTTTTTATTTTTAGAAATGGATGGAAAAACAGTCGGTTATTCTTGCTTTGGACCAATACCAGCAACGAAATTTAGTTTTGATCTTTATTGGATTGCGGTTCATAAAGATTTTCAAAGTTTAGGATTAGGAAAAATTCTTTTAGTTGAAAGTGAAAAAGTCATTTCGAATTTAGGCGGAAATAGAATTTATGTGGAAACATCAGGACGTGAACAATATATTTCAACACGTAAATTTTACTTAGCTTGCAATTACAAAGAAGAAGCAGTTTTACAAGATTTTTATGCTCCTGGTGATGCAAAATATTTGTATTTAAAAGTAGTTGGAAGTAAGCAGGTAGCAAAGGAAATTTAAGGAGATTCCCGCAAAAATCATGCGGGAATGACAAATAGACAATTACTAATCTATATAATCCAACCAGCCAAATTTATCTTCTCTTTCTCCGTATTGAATTCCCAATATTTCTTCATACAATTTTGTTCCTAATTCTCCGGCATTTTCATCGCTGAATTGTAATAAATTTTCATTGTATTTTAGTTTACCTATTGATGAAATTATTGCAGCTGTTCCGGTTCCGAATAATTCAACTAAATTTCCATTTTTGTAACCTTCAACAACTTCATCAATAGAAATTTGTCTTTCATTCATGTTATAACCCCAATCTTTAAGAATATCAATTACAGACATTCTTGTAATTCCAGGTAAAATTGATCCGCTTAAATTTGGAGTAACAACTTCATCTTTAAATTGAATAAAAATGTTCATTGTTCCAACTTCTTCAATATACTTTTGATGAATTCCATCAAGCCACAAAACTTGGGAATATCCTTCTTTCTTTGCTTCGCGCTGAGCTAATAAACTTGCTGCATAATTTCCTGCAGTTTTGCAATCGCCAATTCCTTTACGAATTGCGCGAACATATTTATCTGTTGTTAAAATAGGTACTGGTTTAAATCCTTCGGGATAATAAGGTCCAACCGGACTTAACATAATCATAAATTTAAATTGATCACCAGCTTTAACCCCAATATATGGATCGCACGCAAACATAAGTGGACGAATATATAAAGAGTGCCCGGGTTTTGTTGGAATCCACTCATGTTCTAATTTTACTAGTTCTTTTAAAGCAGTTAAAGCCAAATCCATATCCAATTCTGGCATACATAATCTTGCAGCGGAACGGTTCATCCTTTTCACATTTTCATCTGGCCTAAAAAGTGCAATTTTTCCATCTGAATGCTTATAAGCTTTTAATCCTTCAAAAATTGCTTGTCCATAATGAAATACTAAAGCCGCCGGAGAAATTTGAAAATTTCCAAATTTTTTAATTGTTGGATTATACCAACCTTTTCCAGTTTCATAATCCATTTCAAAATAATGTGTTGAAAAATTTTTGCCAAAAACTAAATTGTCCGGAATTTGCACATCCGATGATTGTTCAATTGCTAAATAATTGATTGCAGACATAATATACCTAACTAATTTTTTTAGAAGTTTATAAATCTATTTAAAATATATAAGAAAATATCAAGATATCAACACAAAAAGTATTCTCAAATACTCAATTTTCTATTTATTATGAGTGTGATGTTTTCAAAAATTTCACTTTTTTAACTACTACAATGTGTAGTTATATTTTGATAAATAATTTTATATATTCTTTACGAAAAAAAATTTGAGTTTAAAATTGTTTGAAAATATTTTCTCCTTTGTTGGAAGAAAAACAATTAACTTCTTTCAAGAATTTGGACAAGTCTCAATTCTTTTCCTAAAAGTAATCGGATTTTTTCCGAAAATATTTAAAAATAGAAAATTAGTTATTGCACAAATGGAACACATTGGTGTTGGCTCACTTCCTCTTGTAATTATTATTGCAATTTTTACTGGAGCTGTTGCTGCATGGCAAGCTGCTTATCAGTTAAAAGGTTTAGCGCCAATTTCATTTTTGGGAACTGCAACAAGCAGAGCTATTATAACAGAACTTGGTCCAGTTTTAACAGGAATTATTATTGCAGGAAGAGTCGGTGCTTCAATTGCGGCAGAATTGGGTTCTATGAAAGTTACCGAACAGTTGGATGCTCTTGAAACAATGGGAATTAGTCAAATTAGATATTTAGCAATGCCAAGATTTTTTGCATCAATTATTATGCTTCCCATTTTAATAATTTTTGCAAATATTATTGCTGTACTTGGAGCTTATTTAGTTTCAAATTTTTTCTTGAATGTTTCATATGCGGTTTTTTTTGATTCCGTAAAAAGATTTTTTACGATGGGTGATTTTTTATTCGGGATGTTTAAGGGAATGATTTTTGGTGGAGTTACTGCATTACTTGGATGTCATATAGGATTCAGAACCGAAGGCGGTGCAGAAGGTGTGGGAAAATCAACAATCCGTTCTTTTGTAGTTTCATCTGCAGTAATTTTAATTTTAGATTATGCATTATGGTCAATAGTATTTTAGGGTATAAATGTTAAGAAGAATTTTCGATTTAATTTTCTCATTGGTATTCTTAATACTTTCAATTCCTTTTCTAATAATTTCATCAATCATAATATTATTCGAATTAAAAAGTTTTCCATTTTTTATTCAAGAAAGAGGACTTACTTTAACAAAGAATCGATTTAAAATTTATAAAATTAGAACACTTCGAAAATCCATAAAACCAATTACTCACAATTCTGAAAATGATATTTTTTTCAAATCAGTATTACGTACAAATATTACACCATATGCTAAATGGCTTCGTAAAACCGGACTAGATGAACTTCCTCAATTATTGAATGTTTTAAAAGGTGAAATGAGTTTAATAGGTCCAAGACCATTAATGTTAGATGATCTAATTACAATTCAGAAAACATCTCCAGAGCTTTATTTGAAAAGAGGGAATTTAAAGTATAAATCTGGAATTTCGGGACTTTGGCAATTATTCGGAAATAGAAATGACGGACTAATGGGAATGTTAGCATTAGAATCACTTTACGAAAAAGTTGCTGCACCAATTTTAGATATAAAATTAATTTTATATACTACATCTGTGGTACTTCAGGCAAAAAACTCAGATTCAATATTTTTTACACCAAGTTCAAATGGGATGAGAGTTGATACATTTATCGATAATTCTTCAAATTTAAAGGTATCATTAAATATGCCGGATGGTATTGCAAAATTTATTTTGGAAAAAGTTAAAAAAACAGAAGGAAAGTACACAATAGAAATTCCATCAGATTGGTGGTATGTTAGTGATAGTTACAAAAATGCGAAAAAGGAAAAATCCGAATTTGTACTTTACAAAAATCCTCAAAACCAGCCAGATAAAAAAGACATCAAAAACTCATAACTTAAATTTAATGATTAGTAATTTATCTAATTATTCAAATTGCAATTAATCTATTTAAAAACATTCAATTATTAATTTGATTGAATGGAAAAGAATTGCTATTATTAATAGTAAAGATTCAAATATTTTAAAAATAGTATTTCTAAATTTCTATTGTATATTTAAAAAAGGAGTAATTTTAAAATAAATGGAGGTATAATGAAGAGGACAATTACATTTTTGTTGTTATTAAGTAGTTTGGTTTTTGGACAAACTTTTCAAAATGGAACATTTGAGTTTTGGACGGGAAATAATCCTGATGGCTGGTTTCTATTTGATGAGAGTGGCGATGTTGTTTTTAAACGTGGGGAAAACTTAGGAAAAACCGGAGATGCATTAATAGTGGAAGCAGTAAATAATAACTCTGGTTTGGACGGATACATTCAAGCTTTTATAACAGAAATTTCCGGAAACACTGATTATAATTTCTCTATTAATTTGAAATCAAATGATGACCAAATAAATGCAAGATTTTATAATTGTGAATGGATTGATAATAATGAAGAAGTAATTTCATCTTTTAATATTTCTGGCTATAGCCAGCCAACAGGAAATAATTGGATTGAATTATCAACAAATAATATTACTTCACCATCAAATGCTGTTAAAATCAAAATTGATATTAAATTTTATATTCAAACTGATTTCATTCAAAATAATTCTCAAATTCTTGTTGACGATTTATCAAATAACAATTCACCTCTCCCCGTAGAACTCACAACTTTTTCAGCTTCAGTTATTGATAAAAATGTAAAACTCAATTGGGAAACCGCAACTGAAGTAAATAATTATGGATTTGATATCGAAAGAAAATCTGAATTTGGAAATTGGAACAAACTTGCATTTGTTCAAGGTAACGGAAATAGTAATTCACCAAAATTTTATTCATTTAAAGACAACTCAATTAAAGAATCTGGTAAGTATTTTTACCGTTTAAAGCAAATTGATATTGATGGAAAATTTGATTATTCTGATGAAGTTGAAATCTGTTTTGCCTCACCACAAAAATATGAATTATTGCAAAATTACCCCAATCCGTTTAATCCGGTAACAAAAATTACATACTCAATTCCGGATAATATTCTATTTCAAAACCAAAAAGTCACACTAAAAATTTACAATGTTTTAGGTCAATTGGTAAAAGTACTTGTTGATGAAATTAAGCAACCTGGTATTTACGAAATTGAATTTGACGGAAGTAAATTCATTAGTGGCGTATATTTTTACAAACTTGAAACTGGTGATTTCACCCAAATGAAGAAAATGATTTTAACAAAGTAAATAGAAAAATTTATTATATAAATAAAACCCGTTCTGCGGGTTTTTTTATTTAACTAAACATTTAGCATACAAATTATCAGTTTTGAATAATTAAAAAATCACTTGCGAATCATATTTTATGCTCTTATGTTTAACATACTAAGATATCCGATATAGATAATTTCTACATCGAAGAACTTTGGGGATAAAATGTCTATTATTACAAAAAATTCTGGATATAATAACAAATAATTTCCCCAACTTTCGTTATAAATTTTGATGATAGTAAACATTCTATATTAATAATTAAAAATTCATTAAAAATTTTAGAGAGAAATTTATGTCAGATTACGTAAAAAAAATTATTGCTGATGTAAAAGCAAAAAACCCAAGTGAACCGGAATTTCATCAAGCAATTGAAGAAGTAACCGAATCTTTGGATTTAGTATTAGAAAGACATCCGGAATATCAATCCGCAAAAATTTTAGAAAGAATGGTTGAGCCGGAAAGAGTAATAATGTTTAGAGTTCCTTGGATGGATGACCAAGGTGAAATTCATGTTAACCGTGGATTTAGAATTGAGATGAATAGTGCAATTGGTCCTTATAAAGGCGGTTTGCGTTTTCACCCTTCTGTTACTTTAGGAATTTTAAAATTCTTAGCATTTGAACAAGTATTTAAAAACAGCTTAACAACTTTACCAATGGGTGGAGGAAAAGGCGGATCCGATTTTAATCCCAAAGGAAAAAGTGATAACGAAATTATGCGATTCTGCCAAAGTTTTATGACGGAATTATTTAGACATATTGGTGCAGATACGGATGTTCCAGCCGGTGATATTGGAGTTGGAACCAGAGAAATTGGTTATCTTTTTGGCCAATACAAAAGATTAAAAAATGAATTTACTGGAGTGTTAACCGGAAAAGGTTTGAATTGGGGAGGTTCTTTGATCAGACCAGAAGCAACGGGATTTGGCGTTGTTTATTTTGCGCAAGAAATGTTGAAAACAAAAAAGACTACTTTTGATGGAAAAACTGTTGCTGTGTCTGGATTTGGAAATGTTGCTTGGGGTGCAGTTCAAAAAGTAAATGAACTTGGAGGAAAGGTTGTAACATTAAGCGGTCCCGATGGATTTATTTATGATAAAGATGGCGTTAGCGGAGAAAAAGTGGATTACATGTTAAAACTTAGGTCAAGTAATAAAGATATTGTTGAAGATTATGCAAAAGAATTTGGTGCTGAATTTTTTGCCGGAAGAAGACCTTGGGAAATTAAAGTTGATGTCGCTTTACCATGCGCAACCCAAAATGAAATTGAAGAACAAGATGCAAAAAATTTAGTTAACAATGGATGTATGTGTGTTTGCGAAGGTGCAAATATGCCAACAACTATTGGCGGATACAAGATTTTTAGTGAAGCCGGAATTTTATATGCACCCGGAAAAGCATCAAATGCTGGCGGAGTTGCAACATCCGGATTGGAAATGTCGCAAAACAGTATGCGCCTTCCTTGGTCGAAAGATGAAGTTGATAAACGTTTGCATGAAATTATGGTTCGTATTCATAATACATGTATAACAACCGCAGATAGATTTGGAACTCCGGGAAATTATGTAAACGGTGCAAATATTGCCGGATTTTTAAAAGTTGCCGATGCAATGTTAGATCAAGGATTAGTGTAAAAAGTAAATATGATTAAAAATCTATTGACAGATAACGAAGTTAAAGACGTTTTTGGTAGCCGTCTTAAAAAATTTCAAAAATTAATGAAATATAAAATAAGAGACATACTACTTGTCTCTAGTTTATATGATAATTATTTATTTGAGGAAGACGGCAGACTTTACGAACTAATCCGAGAAGAATATCATACATTAAATTTAAGTCACACTCCGGAAATTGTACACGTTACAACTGGCGTCGAAGGAATCGATCTTATTTCAAACATCAATAGTTTTGATTTGGTTATAACCACTATGCATATTGAAGATATGCATGTTATAGATTTTGCCAAACGTGTTAAAAAAATAAATCCCGATTTGCCAATTGTACTTTTGGCATATGATAATCAAGAACGAAAAGAAATAAAACACACACCAAATTCTCACATTTTTGATAGATTTTTTATTTGGCAAGGCGATTACCGTTTGCTAATGGGAATTATAAAATATATTGAAGATAAAAAAAATATAGAAAATGATACTTCCGTTGTTGGAGTTCAAGCAATAATTTTAGTTGAAGATGATGTAAAATTTTACTCACAATATTTACCACTTATTTATACACAAGTTTTTAAACAATCACAAAGATTAATTTCTGAAGGTGTAAATACTTCTCACAGATTTTTAAGAATGCGCGCTCGACCAAAAATTCTTCTCTGCACAACATATGAAGAAGCTTGGGAATATTTTGAAAAATATCAAAAATATATTTTGGGAATAATTTCCGATGTAAATTTTCCTCACAATGGAGTTAAAGATCCCGAAGCTGGTTTAAAGTTTGCAAAACGTGTAAAAGAACTTCAAGATGATATTCCGATTTTACTTCAATCAAGTCAAGCAGATCACGCATCAATGGCGCAAGAAATTCAAGCATCATTTTTGCAGAAAACTTCACCAACATTATTAGCTGACTTAAAGAAATTTTTAATGACCAATTTTGGATTTGGTGATTTTATTTTTAAAATGCCGGATGGAACAGAAGTTAGTCGCGCAAAAAATTTAAAAAATCTCGAAGAACAATTAACAGTTGTTCCCGATGAATGTGTAGCTTATCATTCCGAACGAAATCATTTCTCAAATTGGCTTAAAGCGAGAACGGAGTTTTGGCTTGCTCAACATTTTAGACCAAAAAAAATATCAGATTTTAAATCTGTAACTGAATTACGGAATGATTTAATTTCCAATATAAAAAGTTATCAAGAATTGCGTCAACGCGGAACTGTAACGGAATTTGATAGAGAAACTTTCGATCCTAAAAATAGTTTTGCAAGAATTGGCGGCGGATCGCTTGGTGGAAAAGCAAGAGGATTGGGATTTATAAATTCCTTAATAGTTAATTATGATATAGAAAATAAATTTGAGGGCGTAGAAATTTACGTTCCCAGCGCGGTTGTTTTAGCAACGGATGTTTTTGATAGTTTTCTTGAAGAAAATGATTTATTGAGTTTCGCAATTAATGAAAAAGAAGATAAAAAAATAATCACAAAATTTTTAGAAGCGGAAAAATTTCCGAGCGAAGTAATTCTAAAATTGATTGAAGTTTTAAGTTTGATAAAAACTCCGCTTGCTGTTCGTTCATCAAGTTTATTGGAAGATTCTCAATTCCAGCCGTTTGCTGGTGTTTATCAAACGTACATGATTCCTAATAATGATATTGATCTTGATACACGTTTAGATGAACTTTTACAAACAATAAAATTAGTTTATGCTTCAACTTTCTTGCAAAGATCAAAGGATTATTTAAAAGCTACTTCTTATAGATTAGAAGAAGAAAAAATGGCTGTAATAATTCAGAAACTTGTTGGGACTCAACATAACGAAAGATTTTATCCGGATATTGCCGGAGTTGCAAAATCATATAATTTTTATCCGATTGCCCCGCAAAAATCTCAAGATGGAATTGCTTTAGTGGCTTTGGGATTAGGCAAAACAGTTGTAGAAGGTGGAAATACAGTAAGATTTTGTCCTCGTTATCCAAAACATTTAATGCAGTTTTTCACAACAAAAGAAACAATGAAAAATGCTCAGCAGAATTTTTATGCACTAAATATTGAAGGAAAACTTTACACCGGATCAAATGAAATTCCCAACAATTTAGTTCAGCAATATAAACTTGAAATTGCCGAAAAAGACAATACACTTTTTTATACCGGATCAACATATTCTTCGGAAAATGATGCTGTGTACGATGGAATTTCAAGATCGGGAACAAGAGTTGTAACTTTTGCCCCAATCTTAAAACAAAATATTTTTCCACTTCCACAAATTTTAGAATTGATTTTGAACTTTGGTACTTACGGAATGGGAACTCAAGTTGAAATTGAATTTGCACTAAATATGTCGGTGCCAAAAGGTGTACTTAAAGAATTTGCAATTCTGCAAATGCGCCCAATGGTTATGACGCGCGAAGCAAGCAATATTGAATTTCAAGAAGTAAATAGAAATGAAATGCTTTGCTCAACAAAACAAGTTTTGGGTGATGGAATTTATGATAACATTCGCGATTTAGTTGTAGTTGATAGAGAAAAATTTGAGAGAAGTAAAAGTAAAGATATTGCTTATGAAATAGCAAAAATTAATGAAAAACTTGTAACTGCAAAAAGACCATATATTTTGATTGGCGTTGGCAGATGGGGAAGTACTGATCCTTGGCTTGGAATTCCGGTTACTTGGGATCAAATTTCGGGAGCTTCGGTAATTATTGAAGCGGGATTTAAAGATTTCAGTGTAACGCCATCTCAAGGTTCACATTTTTTCCACAATATTACTTCTTTTGGAGTTGGATATTTTACAATTGCAGAAACTCCCGGCGAATGTTTTATAGATTGGGATTGGTTAGCACAAAAAGAATCTATAGAAGAATATACTTTTACAAGACATTTGAGATTTGAAATTCCGCTCATTACAAAAATTAGCGGACAGAAAAATAAAGGAGTGATTTATAAGCCGAAAAGTTAAAAGTGAATCGAGAAACGTAAAAACGTGAAACGAAAAACGAGAGACGAAAAACGTAAAAATAAATTCGTACATTCGTGGCAAAATTTAATTCCCATCATTTCGGTGGGATTTTTTATTGATTTCTATCAATTGCTAAAAAGAACTTTATAAGGTAATTTATCAAAGTTAAATTTTAAAATTTGAGGAAATGATGAGCAATCAGATTAATGCGGCAATTAGAACAAATAATATAACTTATGCCGTAAGAGATATTTTGTTAGTTGCAAATGAAGTTGCAAAAACCGGAAAAGAAATGTTGTACTTAAATATTGGCGATCCTAATATTTATGATTTTGAACCTCCGCGACATATGATTGAAGATACTTATAAGGCAATGCTTGCAAATTATAATGGATATTCTCCTTCCTCCGGAATTAAACCTGCGCTTGATGCAATTGCTAGAAATGCAGAAAAAAAGGGAATTAAAAATATTCAAGATTTGTTTATTACAACCGGTGCAAGTGAAGCAATTGATATTTGTTTAACATCTTTGGTAAATCAAGGTGAAAATATTTTAACTCCAACTCCCGGATATCCTTTGTACACTGCCATTCAAAGCAAATTGCAGATGTTTGAAAATCCATATTTTCTTGATGAAAAAAATAATTGGCAGCCGGATGTTGAAGATATCAGACGAAAAATTAATGATAAAACCCGCGCAATAGTTTTGATAAATCCCAATAATCCAACCGGATCTAATTATAGTTTGGATGCATTAAGACAAATTATTGATTTAGCACTTGAACATAATCTTATAATTTTTGCAGATGAAATTTATGATAAACTTTTAATGGATGGGGTAACGCATACTTCGATTGCATCCTTAAATTCGGAAGTTCCGGTAATTACTTTCGGCGGATTATCAAAAAATTATATGGTCCCGGGATTTAGAATCGGCTGGGGAATAATTAGCGGAAATAAAAATCGTTTATCAAATTATATTGAAGCAATAAATAAAATTTTGCGCTCGCGACTTTCTGCAAATCATCCCGAACAATATTCAATTGTAGGAGCTTTGGAAGGTTCACAAGATCATCTTCAAATTGCAATGCAAAAATTAACATCACGAAGAAATTTAACTGTTGAAATGTTGAATTCAATTCCCGGAATTTCTTGTGTAAAACCGGAAGGAGCATTTTATGCTTTTCCAAAATTAGAAATTAAAAATTCGGATAATCATTTTGTTGCGGAATTAATTAAAGAAACCGGTGTTGTAGTTGTACCCGGAACCGGTTTTGGACAAATACCCGGAACAAATCATTTCAGATTGGTATTTTTACCGAATGAAGAAATCTTGCAAAAAGCATATAATAAAATTGGTGATTTCTTTCAGAAATATGTTGAAAAATTTGAGAAATAATTTTTAGAATTTTATTGAAAATTTAAATGCCGGTTTCTGATTTGAGGAATTCCGGCATCTGTATTTTTTAAGGAGAATTTTTGAGTAAATATAATATTACGAAATTGGAAAATGGAATAAGAATCGCAAGCGAAAAATTGGATTACGTAAATTCATTTTCATTAGGATTTTGGTTTAATGTTGGCTCACGTGATGAAAATAAAAAAATAAATGGAATTTCTCACCTAATTGAACATATGTTTTTTAAAGGAACAAAAAATAGAAGTGCAAGAAAAATTTCTCTCGATATTGAATCTCTTGGCGGTTATTTAAATGCATTTACATCTAAAGAACATACATGTTTTTACGGAAGAGGAATAAGTAATCATATAGAAAAAACTTTTGAAGTATTATCTGATATGATTCAAAATTCTTTGTTCGCACCAAAGGATTTAGCTAAAGAATCAAAAGTTGTAATTGATGAATTGTTTGATATTGAAGATTCGCCGGAAGAATTAATTTTTGATAAATTCGAATCAAACTTATTCAAAGGAAATCCTCTTGAATATGCAATTATCGGAACTGAAAAAAATATTGCAAATTTTACGCAGCAAAATTTATTGGATTATGTGAGTAAACATTATTCAATTAATAATTTGTATATAATTGCTTCGGGAAATGTTGATCACAATAAGTTAATTCATCTTACCGAAAAATATCTTACAAATTTGAAATTAGTAAAATCTAAAAATAGAAATTTTTTTACACCACAGAAAAAAGTTGAAAATTTATTTGTACAAAAAGATATTAATCAAACTCATTTAATTGTCGGCGGATTAACTCATGGTTATAATCACAAAGATAGAGCAATAAGCAATTTAATTACAAATATTCTTGGTGAAGGAAGCAGCTCGCGATTGTTTCAAAGTTTGCGTGAACGAAACGGAATTGCATATCAAATAAATTCCTTCATGAATTCCTTTTATGATATTTCTTCTTTTGGAATCTATTTTTCCACAAATGAAAGTTCATTTAAAAAAGCAAAAAAGATTGTTGATTTTGAATTTGAGAAATTTCGCGAAAAAAGTGTTAGTGAGAAAGAATTGCAAAGTGCAAAAGAATATATTAAAGGTCACGTTCAAATGAGTTTGGAAAGTACTTCAAACAGAATGATGCGTATGGGAAATTCACTTTTGTATTTTGATAAAATAAAAACAGTTGAAGAATCAATGAAGGAAATTGACGCTGTTAATAAAAATGATATTTTAAATTATGCACAAATTTTACTTAATCCGGAAAATTTATCATCAGTTTTAATTTCTTCCAAAAACCTTATTTCATAGTTATGGTGTAGAATTAAATAAAGTTAATTGTTAATTTTTGAAGTGATTTTTAAATTTAGCTTATGATAAAAATTTTACGTTTTATAATATTCTTAAATATTTTTATTTTACAAATTTTAGGAGATTCTCAACCTTCAATTGTGAGAATAGATTTTCCGGAATATGTAATTGCGGAAAATTCATTTGAAGTTTCTGCAGTTTTCAAATTTTATGAAAAGCCTTCAGAAACATTTAGATTAAATTTTAGCAAATCAGATTTTACCTCAATAAAATCAGCCTCAATTTTAGTCAATGAAAATAAAATTCCATTAAAAATTAATTATGCAAAAAATGATGAAAACTTTTCTATTTCAATTAACCCAGAAAAAATTCAAATTTTAGAAAATATTCCTTATCAAATTATTTTTATCTGTAGAAATTTTGGAAGTAATTTAACAGCTGAAAAATTTATTACTTATAAAAATGATTCCGCAAAGAATAATTCAAATCCAACAAAAACAAAATATGATAATGTTATAAATTTTTATAAAACACAAGAAATTGCCGGAAATTGTTTAAGTTTAAAAGAACAGTCAAATTTTGAAATTGAATATAAAAATGAAAGTGAAAAAATTCCGCTTTTATTTGAGTTTTGGTTTAAAACGAATTCTGAAGTAAAAAATTTATTTACAATTTTTGATGCCAATTCTTATGATACTGTATTTGCATTATCAAGAAATGAATTGGGATTTGCTTCAACTCCGTTTGATAAAAATGATAAAATAAAAAATGATGTTTACATTGCAAATTCAACATGGAATTATTTTTCAATCCAGTTCAAAAAAGAAAATAACGGGATAAAATTAAGTTCTTACATGAATACAAAATTGATGAGCACAAAATTAATTCCCGAAAAAAATCTTAAAACTTCTTTAAAATTTACTTTTGCAAATTCCCATTACAAAAGTTTTGAAATAGATAGAATTTATTTAACAAAATTTGGAAATAAAATAAATTTGGCATTTGAGAATAAACACTTTTTAAATTTTGATGCGGATAGCTCAACTTTAATATGCAAATTTAATTTTGATGAAAAATTTGATCAAACAAATTACAATAAATTTGAAAACATTGCTGTAAAACCAAAAGATATTGAATTGAAAAAATCTTCCGCACCAATTTTTTCGAGAGCGCCCAAACTGACTGTAACTATGGGCTCATCTTATAATTCAATAATTTGGTATGTTCAAGAATTTTATGCGGCAAAAGAATTTATTTTAGAAAAATCTACGAATAATAGTTCATTTAGAAATATTTTTAAAACTTTTGCAGATGATGATCCGTTAAAAATTTATTATTTCACTGATGATCTTTTAGGTGAAAATGATATTGCATTTTATCGTTTGAAGCAAATAAATAAAGACAATACGGAAGTTTATTCCGGCGAAGTTAAAATTGGAAATAAAAAAATTGAAGAATTTAAACTCAATCAAAATTATCCCAATCCATTTAATCCAAATACAAAAATATTTGTGGATGTTATTATTCCATCTGAATTTGAAATTAATGTTTTTGATTTAGTTGGCAATAGAGTTGCACATTTACATAAAGGATATTTAACAGAAGGTTTACATTCTTTTGAATTTAACGGTGTAAATTTACCTTCGGGGATTTACTTTTATGAAATCCTTTCCCCACATTCGCATGCAGTAAAGAAAATGATATTAGCAAAATAAATCTAAATTATATAGATTTAAATTTTAACAATATCAAACTTATAAAATGCTTTCTAAAGTTTTTTCAAGCGCAACTTACGGGATAGATGCTTTTATTATTGAAGTTGAAACTCATTGCGAAAAACAAATTCCATCGTTTACAATTGTCGGTTTGCCGGATAATGCAGTAAAGGAAAGCCGAGAAAGAGTTTCTGCAGCAATTAAAAACAGCGGCTTTGAATTCCCACTGAAAAAAATTACAATAAATCTTGCTCCAGCTGATATAAAAAAAGAGGGAAGTTCGTTTGATCTTCCAATTGCTGTTGGATTATTAGCTTCAAACGGACAAATTCAAGATGAAGAAAAATTAAACTCAACTTTAATTTTAGGCGAATTAGCTTTAGATGGAAATTTAAGAAGAATTAAAGGAGGACTTTCAATTGCTGTTGAAGCAAAAAAAAGGGGATTTAAAAATTTAATTGTTCCTTTAGATTCGGTAAAAGAATCTTCAATAGTAGAAAATTTAAATGTATTCGGATTTGAAAATCTTAAACAAGTAATTTCATTCTTAAACTCCGAAGAAAATTTCGAACCCAATAAATCAAATTTAGATGAAATATTTTCTGAAATAAATTATTATCATTTGGATTTTTCTGATGTGAAGGGACAAGAAAATGTAAAACGAGCTTTAGAAATTGCAGCAGCCGGAGGACACAACATTTTAATGATTGGGCCTCCTGGATCTGGAAAAACAATGCTTGCTCAAAGATTTCCATCAATTCTGCCGCCACTAACTTTTGACGAAGCACTTGAAACTACAAAAATTCATTCTATTGCCGGAATTTTACCAAAAGAAAAAGCATTGGTTACGGAAAGACCTTTTAGAAATCCGCATCATTCAGTTTCTGATGCAGCTTTAATTGGCGGAGGATCATTTCCCAAACCTGGAGAAGTTTCTTTTGCACATCATGGAGTTTTGTTCTTGGATGAACTACCGGAATTTAAAAAAAATGTTTTAGAAGTTTTACGTCAACCTTTGGAAGATTCAAAAGTTACCATTAGTCGATCTAAATTGTCACTTGAATTTCCGGCAAATGTTACTTTAGTTGCTGCTATGAATCCGTGTCCTTGTGGATTTTTTACTGATCCAAACAAAGAATGTACATGCAATACCGGAATGATACAAAAATATATGTCAAAAATATCTGGACCACTTTTAGATAGAATTGATATTCATATAGAAGTTCCAGCAGTGAAATATAAAGATCTATCATCTTCGGAAAATGGTGAAAAATCTTCGGTAATAAGAGAGCGGGTTAAAAATGCTAGAAAAAAACAGCAAATTAGATTTGAAAATAATAAAATGATCTTCAATAATGCAGATATGGGATCAAAAGAAGTAAGAAAATATTGCAATTTAGATGAAGTTGGAGCAAATTTATTAAAAATTGCGATGACAAAATTAGGACTTTCAGCAAGAGCTTATGATAGAATTCTTAAAGTGAGCAGAACAATTGCAGATTTAGAGAATTCTGAAAATATTCTTCCGCAACATATAAGTGAAGCAATTCAGTATAGAAGTTTAGATAGAGAACTTTGGAATCACTAAAATTCTAACTTTTGGTTAAAAGATATTAGCTATATTTTCCAATTTTAATAAAATCTCACAAAAAATCAAAAAAAAAGAAATTTCTTTTGGCAGAATATTTGCTTTTTAAAAAAAGGAATCATAAGTTTATACTCTTGAAAAAAATGTACTGATGGATTTGGGCGGACGCCGGAGTTGGAGAGCCGGGGCGGACTGTAAATCCGTTGGCGAACGCCTTTGGGGGTTCGAATCCCTCGCCGCCCACTTTTCCCCAAAACATTAAGCGGGGGTAACTCAATTGGCAGAGTCACAGCCTTCCAAGCTGTTGGTTGCGAGTTCGAACCTCGTCCCCCGCTCAGACTAAATGGGGATTTTGTTTTTTAAATTTTCTCTGCTTTTTCAAGCTGACGTAGCTCAGTTGGTAGAGCACATCCTTGGTAAGGATGAGGTCACCGGTTCAATCCCGGTCGTCAGCTCTACAAGCTAAAAATTTTGTAAGTAGTTATTGAGGAAAAAATGGCAAAAGCTAAAAATGCTAGACAAAATATTATTTTAGAAAGTACAGCAAAAACTGGGTATCGTTATACTACAACAAAAAATAAAAGAAATCACCCAGCACGTGTTGAATTCAAAAAATATGATCCAATTGTAAGAAAACACGTAATTTTTAAGGAAACTAAATAAATACGTCAGTGGCTCAATTGGTAGAGCAGCGGTCTCCAAAACCGCAGGTTGGGGGTTCGAGTCCCTCCTGACGTGCAACTAAAACTTTTGGTGTTATGAAAGAAAAAATAATAGAGTTTTTTAACGGTGTTGTAAAAGAAATGAAAAAAGTTACTTGGCCAACTCAAGAAGAGTTAAAAGAGTCAACTACTATTGTAATTGTTGTTTGTTTAATAATTGCTGTTTTTACATATGCTGTTGATATGGGTGTAACTCAGTTATTTCAAGGAATATTTTAGTTTTGGAAAACTCAAATCTTAAATGGTATGTTGTTAGAACTTTTTCCGGACACGAAAACAAAGTAAAATCAATTATTGATCTTGAATTAGCTGATAATACTGAACTTAGAGCAAGAATTGAAGAAGTGTTGGTCCCGGTTGAAAAAGTTTTTGAAGTAAAAGATGGAAAAAAACGAACAAAAACAAAGAATTTTTTCCCTGGTTACATTTTAGTAAAAGCTGAACTTGATAATAGAGTTTTAGATTTTATTTCTAATACTCCTTCTGTAATGGGCTTTCTTGGTGGTCAAAAAAAACCAAATCCGCTTCAGCCTGATGAAGTTAAGAGAATTGTTGGAAGAATTACAAAAGATGAAGAAACTGAAAGAACTGATACAATTTTCAGATCTGGTGATTATGTGAAAATAATAGATGGTCCATTTAATAATTTTTCCGGTGTAATTGAAGAAGTAAATGAAGATAGATTAAAAATAAAAGTACTTGTATCAATTTTTGGCAGAAAAACACCTGTAGAAATTGATTTTGTTCAAGCAGAATTAGAAAAATAAATTTAGGTTCAAAAAATGGCTAAAAAAATTGATAGTTATATTAAGTTACAAATTCCTGCCGGTGCTGCAAATCCTTCTCCACCTGTAGGTCCAGCATTAGGTCAAAAAGGTGTTAATATCATGGAATTTTGTAAGCAGTTTAATGCAAGAACTGCCGATAAAGCTGGGTTGATTATTCCTGTTGTAATAACAGTATTTGCCGATAAGAGTTTTACATTTGTAACAAAAACCCCACCCGCTGCAGTGTTGTTGAAAAAAGCAGCTAAAGTAGAGAGAGGATCGGCAGAGCCAAATAAAACAAAAGTTGCAGCAGTTACTGAAGCTCAAATTCAAGAAATTGCAGAAACCAAAATGGCTGATCTTAATGCAAATGATGTTGAGCATGCGAAAAGTATGATTGCTGGTACAGCAAGAAGCATGGGAATAACCGTTAAATAAAAAAAGTTGGATAAAATGAAAGTATCTAAAAGAGTTAAAAATATAAAAGAAACCGTTAAAACAGCTAAAGAATATTCGTTAGAAGATGCAATTAAAACTCTTAAAGAAGTAAGTAAAGTAAAATTTACTGAATCTTTAGATTGCGCAATAAGATTAGGAGTTGATCCTAAACATGCAGATCAAATGGTACGCGGAACAGTTTCCCTTCCACATGGAACTGGTAAACAAGTTCGAGTACTAGTTATTACTAAAGAACCAAAAGCAAAAGAAGCTTTGGAAGCTGGTGCTGAATACGCTGGTTTTGAAGAATATTTAGAAAAAATTAAAGAAGGCTGGACAGATATTGATGTTATTATTGCATCACCGGATTCTATGGCTGAATTAGGAAAATTAGGAAGAATTTTAGGACCTCGCGGTTTAATGCCAAATCCCAAAACAGGAACTGTAACTCCGGATGTAGCTAAAGCAGTAAAAGAAGTCAAAGCTGGTAAAATAGATTTTAGAGTCGATAAAACCGGTATTGTTCATGCTTCATTGGGTAAATTATCATTTACAGAAAATCAATTAGTTGATAATGTAAAAGAATTTCTAAAAACAATTATTAAACTAAAACCATCAGCAGCAAAAGGAACTTATGTTAAAAGCTTATTTTTAAGCAGTACAATGGGACCAGGTTTGCAAATTGCTAAAGATGATGTTTTAGCAAATTTTAAATAAGAATTACGCACTCAAAATAAATATAAACAATAGCTTCGTTGTTTATTTTTGAATTATTGAATCGGGTAAAAGATGAATAAGAATGAAAAACTAGAAAGCATGTCAGAAATACGTAAACTTGTGGAAAAATCTTCAGGAATGTACCTTGTTGATTATTCCGGAGTTAATGTTGAAGATATCAGTTTTCTAAGAAGAGAATTTAGGAAAGAAAATGTTACCTATAAAGTATTTAAAAACACTTTTCTTAAAAGAGTTCTTAAAGAAATTGGCGGATATGAAAAATTTGAACCGCTTTTAGTAGGTATGATTGGTGTGGCTTTCACTAGTGATAATTTTGTTGCTCCAGCTAAAATTATTAAAAAATTTAGTAAGGATAAAAACAAATTTACATTTAGAGGAAGTTATCTTGAATCGCAATTTTATGGTGCTGATGAGTTAGATAGTTTAGCATCAATGCCAACAAAAGAAGAAATGATGGCTTCAATTATTGGTAGTATTGCTGCTCCTGCTTCTGGTATTGTTGGAGCAATTAACGCAGTTTTAAGAGATTTAGTAAGCGTTGTTGATGAAATCAGCAAACAGAAAGCTGCATAATATTAAATGAAATTAAGTAATCGATAGGAGATAAAAAATGTCAGAGAAAATAACTGAAATTGTTGAAAAAATTAAAGCATTAACATTGGTTGAAGCTTCTGAATTAAAAAAAGCATTAGAAACTGAATTTGGTGTAACCGCTGCTGCTCCGATGATGATGGCAGGTGCTGCTCCGGCTGGTGAAGCTGCTCCAGTTGTTGAAGAAAAAACTGAATTTAATGTTGTTCTTACTTCATTTGGGGATAAGAAAATTAATGTTATTAAAGTTGTTAGAGCTCATACTGGATTAGGTCTAAAAGAAGCTAAAGATTTAGTTGATGGTGTCCCTAGTGTAGTAAAAGAAGGTGTTTCAAAAGATGAAGCTGAAAAAATTAAGAAAGAACTTGAAGAATCTGGTGCATCAGTTGAACTTAAATAGTTTATCTTAACAATTTTTTACAAAATATTCGAAGTGGTAATGTGGAAAAACGCGTTACCACTTTCGTGCATTTAAAAACAAATTTTTAGTTTAATTCTTTTGAGAGGTATCGGCTTGGAGAAACATAAAATTAACAAGAAAAATAATCGTATCACATTTGCCTCCATTATGCCTACGGTTGATATTCCGGATTTATTAAATGTTCAATTAGATTCTTTTGAAGAATTCTTACAGTTAGGTGTACCTCCGGAAAAAAGGGAGAATAAGGGCTTACAAGCAACATTTATTGCAAATTTTCCAATTTTTGATAATAAAGAATTTTATAGACTGGATTTTATCAGTTATAATATCGAAAAACCAAGATATTCCATTCGTGAATGTGAAGAAAGAGGACTAACTTATGCTGCCCCTCTAAAAGCAAAATTGAGATTATCAACCAAAGATGATGAAACCGAAGAATATGTAAATTCAGTAGAACAAGATGTTTATTTAGGCAATCTTCCATTTTTAACTGATAGTGGAACATTTATAATAAATGGTGCTGAGAGAGTAATAGTAAGTCAGTTACATAGATCTCCCGGAGTAGCTTTTTCACAATCTTTACACCCAAATGGAACACCAATTTATTCAGCTAGAATTATTCCATTTAGAGGTTCTTGGGTTGAATTTGCAACTGATATAAACCATGTCATGTATGTTTATATCGATAGAAGGAAAAAATTTCCAGCAACAACTTTGCTTAGAGCAATAAATTATACAACTGATGAAGACATTCTAAAGCTATTTAATTTAGTTGTTGAAGAAAAAATAAATTCGTTAGATGAAACATTTGTTGGCAGATTATCCGCTGAAGATTTAATTGATACAGCAACCGGTGAAATTTTTGTTGCGAAAGATGAAGAATTAACTGAAGAAATTATTGATAATCTAAAAGAATCCGGACTTAAAACAATTAAATTAATTAATTCCGATTCTAATCAAGAGCAAAATTTAGTTCTCAATACTTTGCGAAAAGATTCTGCAAAAACAAAAGAAGAAGCACTTTTTGCCATATACAGACAATTAAGATCCGGTGAAGCTCCAGATATTGAAACCGCAGAATCTTTAATTGATAAATTATTTTTCAACGAAAAAAGATATGATCTTGGTGAAGTTGGAAGATTTAGAATGAATGATAAATTAGGATTAAACATTCCACTGAATATTACAGTCCTAACTCCGCAAGATATTGTTGCAATTATGGCAAGCATAATTAAGTTAAAAATTGGAAACGTAAATGTTGATGATATAGATCATTTGGGAAATAGACGCGTAAGAACTGTTGGCGAGCAATTAATGCAGCAATATAATGTTGGTTTAGCAAGAATGGCTCGTACAATTAAAGAACGTATGAATATGCGTGATACCGAAAATATGCAGCCTCAAGATTTGGTAAATGCACGCACAATGAGCAGTGTCATAAATGCATTTTTTGGAACGAACCAACTTTCACAATTTATGGATCAAACAAATCCATTATCTGAATTAACGCACAAGAGAAGAGTTTCTGCATTAGGTCCTGGTGGGTTAACGAGAGAAAGAGCTGGGTTTGAAGTTCGTGACGTTCACCATTCTCATTACGGAAGATTGTGTCCAATTGAAACTCCAGAAGGACCGAACATTGGTCTTATATCATCTTTAACGATTTATTCAAGAGTAAATAGCTATGGATTTTTAGAAACTCCGTATAGAAAAGTTAAAGATGGAAAAGTTTCAAAAGAGGTACATTATCTAAATGCAGATGAAGAAGATGCTTTTACAATTGCTCAGGCAAATGCTCCAATTACTGATAAAGGTGAATTCATAAATCCAAGAGTAAAATGTAGATATAAAGGGGAATTCCCAGTTGTTGTTCCAGATCAAGTACATTTTATGGATGTTGCACCATCTCAAATAGTTAGTGCCGGAGCTGCTTTAATTCCATTCTTGGAGCATGATGATGCTAACCGCGCATTAATGGGTTCAAACATGCAGAGACAAGCTGTCCCTCTTTTAAAACCTCAAGCTCCAATTGTTGGTACTGGAATGGAGCAAATTGTTGCTCACGATTCACGCTCAGTTGTTGTAGCCGAAGATTCTGGATATATAGAATATGTTGATGCAAAGACAATTATAGTAAAGTATGATATTGATTCGGATAGCGAAGAAGCAATTACAAATTTTGATGATGAAAGAAGAATTGAATATAAATTAACAAAGTTTACAGGAACCAACCAAGAAACTTGTTTTAATCAAATTCCGGTTGTTAAAATTGGACAAAAAGTTAAAAAAGGTGATGTACTTGCTGATGGTCCTGCAATAGATGGCGGTGAACTTGCTCTCGGAAGAAATGTTTCCGTAGCTTTTATGCCTTGGAATGGATATAATTTTGAAGATGCTATCGTAATTAGTGAAAAAATGGTGGCGGATGATGCCTTTACTTCAATCCATATTGAAGAATTTGAACTTCAAGTTAGAGAAACAAAAAGAGGTGAAGAAGAATTAACAAGAGATATTCCAAACGTTAGTGAAGAAGCTACAAGAAATCTTGACGAAAACGGAATAATTCGCGAAGGTGCAATTGTTCAAGAAGGAGAAATTTTGATTGGAAAAATTACACCTAAAGGTGAATCCGATCCAACTCCCGAAGAAAAATTGTTAAAAGCAATATTTGGAGATAAAGCTGGCGACGTGAAAGATGCTTCTCTAAAAGCACCTCCTGGATTAAAAGGCATTGTAATAAAAACTCGTCTTTTTAGCAGAAAGAAAAAAGATGCAGAAGCTAAAAAAATTGAGAAAAAAGAAATTGAGCATCTTGAAAAGAAAAATCAAGAAGCAACAGAAAACCATTATAAAAAATTGGTTGCAAAACTTACCAAAATTGGTGAAGGAAAAACAACAATTGGTATTAGAGATTTGGATAGTACTGTTGTTTTAAGAAGTGGAACTGTAATTAAAGATGCTACGTTCCCAGGAATTGCGGATGTTGCTAAATTAGATTATACTCAGGATTGGTATAAAGATGCGACCGATAATAAATTAGTTAAAAAAGTATTTGTAAATTATTTTAATGTGCTTTCTGATATAAATGAAGAATTTAAAAGAGAAAAGACAAATATTCAAAGTGGCGATGAATTACCTCCCGGAATTGTTCAATTAGCAAAAGTTTATGTAGCTAAAAAAAGAAAACTTTCTGTTGGCGATAAAATGGCTGGTCGACATGGAAATAAAGGTGTTGTTGCTAAAATTGTTCCTGTTGAAGATATGCCATATCACGAAGATGGAACTCCTGTTGATATAGTTCTAAATCCATTAGGTGTACCATCTCGTATGAACCTTGGTCAACTTTATGAAACTGCATTAGGTTGGGTTGGTAAAAAATTAGGAGTAAAATTTGAAACTCCAATATTTGATGGAGCAAGCTATACAAATGTAGATGAATTTTTGGAAAAAGCTGGACTTCCAGCTGGAAGTAAAGCAACTCTTTTTGATGGAAGGACCGGTGAGAAATTTGATCAAAAAGTTACTTGCGGTTACATATATATGCTTAAATTAGGTCATATGGTTGAAGATAAACTTCATGCTAGATCAATTGGACCATATTCTTTAATTACTCAACAACCATTAGGTGGAAAGGCTCAGTTTGGTGGTCAAAGATTTGGTGAAATGGAAGTTTGGGCACTCGAAGGTTACGGAGCAGCTCATATCTTGCAAGAAATTTTAACTGTAAAAAGTGATGATGTTACCGGTAGAGCCAAAACTTATGAAGCGATTGTAAAAGGCGAAAATTTGGGCAAACCAAATGTGCCCGAATCATTTAACGTGTTAATTAAAGAGCTTCAAGGTTTAGGCCTTGATATTAAAGTGAACTAATTAAAACTAAATTATTTTGTGTTTTAAGGAGAAAGTTTAATGAGATTTAGAAATCAAGAAGCTAAAGTAAAGCATATTGATCAATTAACTGTAAGTTTAGCAAGTCCGGATGATATTCTTTCACGATCACATGGTGAAGTTACCAAACCGGAAACAATAAATTATAGATCATTTAGACCAGAAAAAGATGGTTTATTTTGTGAAAAAATATTCGGACCTGTAAAAGACTGGGAATGTGCTTGCGGAAAATATAAAGGTATTAGATACAAAGGAATTGTTTGTGATCGTTGCGGTGTTGAAGTTATTCTAAAAAGTGTAAGACGTGAAAGAATGGGACATATAAGCCTTGCTGTTCCAGTTGTTCATATTTGGTTTTTCAAATCTTTGCCTTCCAAAATTGGAAATATTATTGGAATGAAAACAAAAGATTTGGAAAAAATAATTTATTATGAATCTTACGCTGTTATAAATCCCGGTGTAACCGGATTAAATCATAAAGATTTAATTTCCGAAGATCAATATTTTGAAATCCTAAATTCACTTCCACATGATAATGATGCTTTAGATGATGATAATCCTAAAAAATTCGTTGCTAAAATTGGTGGTGATGGAGTAAGACATCTTCTTAAAGGTGTTGATGTTGAAAAAACTTTTAGAGAATTAAAAGCTGAATTGAAAACCGAAACTTCACAACAAAAAAGTGCAGATATTCTTAAAAGACTTAGAGTTTTGGAAGCATTCAGAGAGTATGAAGGAAAAGTTCCAAACAGACCAGAATGGATGGTACTAAGTGTTGTTCCAGTAATTCCACCAGAATTAAGACCTTTAGTTCCTTTGGAAGGAGGACGCTTTGCAACAAGTGATTTAAATGATTTATATAGAAGAGTAATTATTAGAAATAATCGTTTAAAAAGGTTAATTGATATAAAAGCTCCTGAAGTTATTTTACGAAACGAAAAAAGAATGCTACAAGAATCTGTTGATGCATTATTTGATAATTCAAGACGTTCAAGCGCAGTTAGAAGTGATGGAAATCGTCCTCTAAAATCTTTAAGTGATATGCTTAAAGGTAAACAAGGAAGGTTTAGACAAAACTTATTAGGAAAAAGAGTTGATTATTCTGGAAGATCAGTAATTGTTGTTGGTCCGGAATTAAAACTTCATGAATGTGGACTTCCCAAAGATATGGCTGTTGAGCTTTTCAAACCTTTTATTATTAGAAAATTATTAGATCGCGGTTACTATAAAACTGTAAAAAGTGCAAGAAAAGCAGTTGATAGAAAAGAAGCAATTGTTTGGGATATTTTAGAGAAATTAATTGTTGGTCATCCGGTATTGTTAAACCGTGCTCCTACTTTGCACAGGCTAGGAATTCAAGCATTTCAACCAAAATTAATTGATGGTAAAGCAATTCAGCTTCATCCAATGGTTTGTACTGCGTTCAATGCGGATTTTGACGGCGACCAAATGGCTGTCCACGTTCCATTGTCTTTTGAAGCTCAATTAGAGGCATCGGTATTAATGCTTTCAAGTCATAATATTTTATCACCGCAAAATGGTAGTCCAATTGTTGTTCCAACTCAAGATATTGTTTTGGGATGTTATTATTTGACAAAAGTTAGAGCCGGAGCAAAAGGTGAAGGCTCAATGTATAGTACTGAAAAAGAAGTTGTTATTGCTTATAATGCTGGTGAATTAGATTTGCATGCAAAAATTAAATATAAGTTTGAAGGAAAATATATTGATACCACAACTGGTAGAGTTTTATTCAATCAAATAGTTCCTAAAGAGATGCAATTTTTCAACGAACTTTTGATCAAAAAAGTGTTCAGCGGTTTTATTTATAAAATGTTCATAAAATTAGGCAATGAAGTAACTTCTAAGTTTTTAGATAATTTAAAAGATACTGGATTTAAGTATGCTACAAAAGCCGGCATTTCAATTAGCTTCAGCGATATGATTGTTCCGGAAGAAAAGAAAACTTTGATAAATGATTCTAACAAAAAAGTTTCATCAATATTAGACGAACATGAACAAGGTTTAATAACTGATGCTGAACGCTACAACAAAATTATTGACGTTTGGACGCATACAACAAATGATGTTTCTAAATCATTAATGGAAAAAATCAAAGTTGATCAGCACGGTTTTAATTCACTTCATATGATGGTTGATTCCGGTGCGAGAGGTTCTCAAGAACAAGTTCGTCAGTTGGCTGGAATGAGAGGATTGATGATGAAACCTCAAAAAAGTTTAACTGGTCAATCCGGTGAAATTATTGAAAATCCGATTGTAGCAAACTTTAAGGAAGGACTATCAGTTCTCGAGTATTTTATTTCAACTCACGGTGCGAGAAAAGGTCTTGCAGATACTGCTCTTAAAACTGCAGATGCTGGTTATTTAACGAGAAGGCTTTGCGATGTTGCTCAAGACGTAATTATTTCTGAAGTTGATTGTGGAACAATTAGAGGTGTTTATATTTCAGCACTTAAAGATGTTGAATTAGAAAGAGAACCACTTGCAGAAAGAATTATTGGAAGAACAACTCAAGAAGATGTTTACGATCCTAAAACTGATGAATTAATTATTGAAGCAGGTGAATTGATTTCCGAAGAAATTGCAGAAAGAATAGATGAAGCAAATATTGATTCTGTATATATTAGAACTGTTTTAACTTGCGAATCTAAACGCGGTGTTTGTGCAAAATGTTACGGAAGAAATTTAACTACAGGAAATATTGCAGATATTGGTGAAGCGGTTGGAATTGTAGCTGCTCAATCAATTGGTGAACCTGGTACACAATTAACACTTAGAACCTTCCACCTTGGTGGAACTTCTTCGCGTATTGCAAGTCAATCTCAAGTAGAATCTAGTGTAGAAGGAAAAGTTCAATTTGATAGAATTACATATGTAGAGAAACAAGATTTTAGAGGAACTGTAAAAGTTGTTACCGGAAGAAGAGGTTCTATCGGAATTTATGACGATGATAATCGTCAAATTAAAAAATATGATATTCCTTATGGTTCTGAACTTTTGGTAAATGAAGGACAATTGGTAAAGAAAAAATTTCCATTGTATAATCATGATCCTTATAATGCTGTAATTCTTACAGATTTAGCAGGAAGAGTTACCTTTGTGGATTTTGTTGATAATGTAACTATTCAGCAAGTTGCCGATGAGCAAACAGGACACGTTCAAAAAGTAGTTATTGAATCAAAAGATAAAAATTTGACTCCAAGTATAAAAATATTAGGTGATGATGGAAGTGAAAAAATATTTAACCTTCCTACAAATGCATATTTAGCAATTGATGAAGGTGAAAAGGTTGATGCTGGAACTATTCTTGCGAAAATTTCTAAATCAACTTCTAAATCTAGAGATATTACGGGTGGTTTACCGAGAGTAACTGAATTGTTTGAAGCTCGCAGTCCGCATGATCCAGCTGTTGTTTCAGAAATTGAAGGAATTGTTAAGTTCGGAAATAGAAAAAAAGGCTCACGTGAAATTATAGTTGAATCATTCGATGGATCAATCCAAAAAGTATATAATGTGTCTTACGGAAAACATATTTTAGTTCAAGAAGGTGATGAAATTCCAGCAGGTGAAAAAATTACCGACGGTCCAATTGATCCGCATGATATTTTGAAAATTAAAGGTACAAATGCTGTTCAAGAATATCTTGTAAATGAAATTCAAGATGTTTACAGACTTCAAGGAGTAAAAATAAACGATAAACATATTGAAGTCATTGTTAGACAAATGCTTCAAAAATTACAAGTTATTTCATCAGGTGATACTTCATTTATTGAAGAAGATTTGGTAAATAGAATCAAATTTATTGAAGAAAATGAAAAAGTAAAATCTATGGTAGTTGTTGAAAATCCTGGTGGAGCTAATTTAATGGCTGGAGATTTGATTACCAGAAGCAAACTTAGAGAAATAAATACTGAACTTACAAGGAAAGATAAAGAAAAAATTGAAATTAGAGAATCAGATCCAGCTACTTTTGGTAATATTCTTTTAGGAATTACTCAAGCAGCTCTTTCAACAGAAAGTTTCTTATCAGCAGCATCATTCCAAGAAACAACAAAAGTTCTAACAAATGCAGCTATATCTGCAAAAGTTGATACTTTAGGTGGATTAAAAGAAAATGTTATAATGGGTCATATTATTCCAGCTGGAACTGGTTTGAAAAAATATGACAACATTATTTTGACTACGGAAGTAGAAAATATTGAAGTTGAAAAAACAGAAGTATCTGAACAAATAGAAATGTAAATATTTAATAAAAATGTATAAAAATTATTCAATGTCCCTTGCTAATACCAAGGGATATTTTTATATTTTGAGTCTGAATTTTTTATAAGTGCTAAAGTAAACGGAGGAAATAAGTGCCAACAATAAGTCAGTTGGTTAGAAAAGGTAGAACACAAATTCTTGCAAAAAACAAAGCGCCAGCATTAAGTGCTTGTCCTCAAAAGCGTGGAGTTTGTACAAGAGTTTATACAACAACACCAAAAAAACCAAATTCTGCATTGAGAAAAGTTGCAAGAGTTCGTTTAACAAATGGTAATGAAGTAACAGCATATATCCCAGGAGAAGGGCACAATTTACAAGAACACTCAATTGTTCTTATAAGAGGCGGAAGAATTAAAGATTTACCTGGAGTAAGATACCATATTATAAGAGGCGCTTTAGATACAAGTGGTGTTGATGAAAGAAAAAAAGGTAGATCAAAATACGGCACTAAAAAACCAAAATCAAAATAGAAAATTATGAGAAAAAGACGCGCAGAAAAAAGATACATTAAACCAGATCCTAAATATAATGATCTGCTTGTAGCAAAGTTTATAAATTATATTATGTGGGATGGTAAAAAAACCGTTGCGAGAAAAGTTGTTTACGGAAGTTTTGAAATTTTAGAAGAGAAATCTAAAAAACCTGCACTTGATGTATTCAAAAAAGCAGTAGGAAATGTTCAACCATTTATTGAAGTTAGAAGTAGACGAGTTGGTGGTGCGACATATCAAGTTCCTATGGAAGTAAGACCAGAAAGACGGGTAGCACTTGCGTTTAGATGGTTGAAAAATTATTCAAGGGATAGAAAAGATAAAACAATGACAGCAAAATTGGCAGCTGAATTATTAGCTGCATCAAATGGTGAAGGATCTGCTGTTAAGAAAAAAGAAGATGTTCACAGAATGGCTGAAGCAAACAAAGCGTTTGCTCATTTCAAATGGTAAAGGAAATATAGAATATAAATGGCTGTTAAAAGAGTAGATATTGCAAAAGTAAGAAACATCGGTATAATGGCTCATATTGATGCCGGTAAGACTACGACCACTGAAAGAATTTTATACTATACAGGTAGAGTTCATAAATTAGGTGAAGTTCATGATGGTGCTGCTACAATGGATTGGATGGAACAAGAGAAAGAACGTGGAATCACAATTACCAGTGCTGCAACAACTGCCGAATGGAAAGGTCATCAAATTAATATTATTGATACACCAGGTCACGTTGATTTTACTGTAGAAGTTGAAAGATCCCTAAGAGTTTTAGATGGCGCAATTGCTTTATTTTGCGCAGTGGGTGGTGTTGAACCACAGTCTGAAACAGTATGGCGACAAGCTGATAAATATAAAGTGCCAAGAATTGCATTTGTGAATAAAATGGATAGAGTCGGTGCTGATTTTTATCATGCAGTTGATATGATGAAAGAAAGATTAGGTGCTAATGCAGTGCCAATTGCATTGCCAATTGGCGAAGGAGATATGTTTGCTGGAGTTATTGACTTAATGACAATGAAAGCAAGAATGTATAATGATGATACTTTAGGTGCAACTTTTGAAGATATTGATATTCCTACAGATTTAATGGGAATTACAAATAAATATAGAACTTTAATGCTTGAAGCAGTTTCGGATGTTGATGATTCACTACTTGAAAAATACTTGGAAGGAAAAGAAATTACCGAAGCTGAAATTAAAAAAGTACTTAGAAAAGCTACAATTGAATTAAAAATCATCCCAGTTTTATGTGGTTCATCGTTTAAGAATAAAGGTGTTCAGAAATTACTTGATACAGTTGTTGACGTTTTGCCATCACCAATTGATACACCTGAAATACAAGCGCATCACATTCATAAAGATGATAAAGTAATTCGTAAAGTAGATGAAAAAGAATATTTCACTGGGTTAGCATTTAAAATTATGACTGATCCTTATGTTGGTAAATTAACGTTTGTTAGAATTTATACCGGAAATTTAAAAGCTGGATCATATGTTTATAATTCAGTATCTGATAAAAAAGAAAGAGTTGGCAGGATCTTAGAAATGCATGCCAATCATCGTGCAGATGTGGAAGAAATTAGAGCTGGTGATATTGTAGCTTTTGTTGGATTAAAAAATACAAGAACTGGTGATACATTATGTACTGAAGATGATCCAATAATTCTTGAAAAAATGGCGTTTCCGCAACCTGTTATTCAAATTGCAATTGAACCGAAAACAAAGGCTGATCAAGATAAGTTATCTGAAGCTTTACAAAAATTATCTGATGAAGATCCTACTTTTAAAGTTATGGTTGATGATGAAACCAATCAGACTCTAATAAGTGGTATGGGTGAATTACATTTGGAAATTCTCGTTGATAGAATGAAAAGAGAATTTAAAGTTGATGCAAATGTTGGAAAACCTCAAGTAGCTTACAGAGAAACTATTACTCAAACTGTTCAAGCTGAAGGTAAATTTGTTAAGCAGAGCGGTGGAAGAGGAAAGTACGGACATGTTTGGTTGGAAATATCACCCAATGAACCTGGTAAAGGTTATGAATTTGAAAATGCAATTGTTGGTGGTGTTGTTCCAAAGGAATATATCACTCCAGTTTCTAATGGTGTTCAAGAAGCAATGAAAAACGGTGTTTTAGCCGGATATCAAGTGGTGGACGTAAAAGTAAAGATTTTTGACGGTTCATATCATGATGTTGATTCTGATGAAATCTCTTTCAAAGTAGCTGGTTCAATGGGCTTTAAAGAAGGTGCAAGGAAAGCAAGTCCAGTTATTCTTGAGCCATTAATGAGTGTAGAGGTAACTACTCCAGAAGAATATCTTGGTGATGTTATGGGAGATTTAAATTCTAGAAGAGGAAAAATTGAAGGATTTACTTCAAGAAAAGATGCTCAAGTAATAAAAGCAGTTGCACCTTTAGCGGAAATGTTTGGTTATGCAACTACAATAAGATCTATGACTCAAGGAAGAGCTATTTATTCAATGCAGTTTTTAAGATACTCTGAAGTTCCAAAGTCAGTTGCACAAGAAATAATTGAAAAAACACAGTCTAATAAAAAATAATATAGTTATATAAATTTAGAAAAGAGAAAACAACAAGGAGAGAATCAATGGCAAAAGAAAAATTTGATAGGAGTAAGCCTCACGTTAATATTGGTACTATCGGACATGTTGATCATGGTAAAACTACTTTAACAGCTGCTATCACAATGTCACTTTCTAAAAAAGGTCTTTCTGAAAAGAGAACTTTTGATAGTATTGATAATGCACCTGAAGAAAGAGAAAGAGGTATTACAATTGCAACTGCGCACGTAGAATATTCTACTGCAAATAGACATTATGCTCATGTTGATTGTCCAGGTCACGCAGATTATGTTAAAAACATGATTACTGGTGCTGCTCAGATGGATGGCGCTATCCTTGTTGTAGCTGCCACTGATGGACCAATGCCTCAAACTAGAGAGCATATTCTATTAGCACGTCAAGTAGGTGTTCCTAAAATTGTTGTTTTTATGAATAAAGTTGACATGGTTGATGATCCTGAATTGATTGACTTAGTAGAAATGGAACTTAGAGAATTATTAACTCAATATGAATTCCCTGGTGATGAAATTCCGATTGTAAAAGGATCTGCTTTAAGAGCACTTGAAGCTTCAAGTGATGATTCAATTCCAGCTAGTGATGAAAGAATGAATTGTATTTGGGAGCTAATGGATGCAGTGGATACATATGTTCCAATACCTGAAAGAAGTGTTGATAAGCCATTTATTATGCCAGTTGAAGACGTTTTCTCAATTACAGGTCGTGGAACTGTTGCTACTGGTAGAGTTGAAAGAGGACAAGTAAAATTAGGGGAAGAAGTTGAATTAATTGGTTTAGGTGTTCATAAGAAAACAGTTGTAACCGGTATTGAAATGTTTAGAAAAGAATTGGATGCAGCTATGGCTGGGGATAATGCTGGAATTCTTATGAGAGGCGTTGATAAAAATGAAATTCAAAGAGGAATGGTTTTAGCAAAAACTGGATCAATAACCCCTCACAAAATTTTTGAAGGCGAAGTTTATATCTTATCTAAAGAAGAAGGTGGAAGACATACACCATTCTTTAACGGATATCGCCCACAATTCTATTTTAGAACAACAGACGTAACAGGTGTTGCTACTTTACCAGAAGGTACGGAAATGGTTATGCCTGGCGATAAAGTTAATATGAAAGTTGAATTGATCACAGAAATTGCAATGGATGAAGGTTTAAGATTCGCTATTCGTGAAGGTGGTAGAACAGTTGGAGCAGGACTCGTAACAAAAATTTATCAATAACAAAAATTATATTTGGCTTAAGTAATTGCTTAAGCCAAATTAAATGCTGGAGAAAAAGTGGCAGGACAAAAAATTAGAATTAGATTAAAATCATATGATCATATTTTGATTGATAAATCTACAGATAAAATTATTAAAACTGTAAAAAGTACAGGAGCGGTTGTTTCTGGTCCTATTCCTTTACCAACAGATAGAACACTTTACACAGTTTTAAGGTCGCCGCATGTTGATAAAAAATCCAGAGATCAATTTGAAATTAGATCTCATAAAAGAATAATTGATATTCATAATTCAAATAACAAAACCGTCGATTCTCTTAGTAAATTGGATATTCCGGCGGGTGTTGATATAGAGATTAAGTTATAATAGGAATTTAAAATGCCAGGGTTGTTAGGAAAAAAAATAGGAATGACAAATGTTTTTAGTCAAGATGGTAACTTTTTACCAGTAACCATTCTTGAAGTTGGTCCTTGCAAAATTTTTGCAAAAAAAACAATTGAGAAAGATGGTTATAAAGCACTTCAATTGGGATTTGGACAACGTAAAAACAAAAATCTTAATAATTCGCAAAAAGTATTTTTTGCAAAAATGAATTCCGAACCAGCAAATATACTGCGTGAGTTTAAGAATTACTCAAATTTTGATGAACTCAATGTTGGTGAAGATTTAAATACCAGTCTTTTTAATGAAGGTGATAAAGTTACTGTTACCGGAACTACTAAAGGGAAAGGCTTTCAAGGTGTAATGAGAAGACACGGTTTTGGCGGAGTAGGTGGAACAACTCATGGTCAGAGCGATCGTTTAAGAGCTCCCGGATCAATTGGAGCAAGCTCATTCCCGTCAAGAGTTTTCAAAGGTCAGAGAATGGCTGGTAGAACTGGAAATGATAAAAAAACATTGAAAAGTGTTAAAATTGTTAAAATTATTCCGGATAAAAATTTAATATTAGTTAAAGGACCAGTTCCTGGTGCGATTAATTCCATAATTGAAATCAATAAGTAATTTTGGTATGCAGATGAATTTAGATGTTTATAAAATAGATGGTTCAAAAACTGGTGATCAAATCACTCTTAATGAGAGTATATTTGGAATTGAACCAAATGATCATGTAATTTATTTATCGGTTAAAGCTCACTTAGCAAATAAAAGACAAGGTACGCATAAAGCTAAAGAAAGAAGTGAAGTTAGCGGTGGTGGCAAAAAACCTTGGAAACAAAAAGGCAGAGGTGGAGCGAGAGCTGGTTCTTCAAGATCACCTTTATGGGTTGGCGGCGGAACAATTTTTGGACCCAAACCAAGAAACTATTCACTATCGATAAATAAAAAAGTAAATAAACTTGCACGAAAATCAGCATTATCATATAAAGCAAAAGCTGAACAAATTATCGTAGTTGAGGATTTTAATTTTGATTCACCAAAAACTAAAGATTTTGTCTCAATACTTAAGTCACTAAATCTTAATGGTAAAAAAACATTGCTTCTAACTTCAGAAAATTTGGTAAATGTTTATAAATCAGGAAGAAATGTTGAAAAAATAAATATATTGGAAGCAATTAACGCTTCAACCTATGACCTTTTGAATAATCAAATTTTACTTGTTCAAAAAGGTGCTATTGAAAAAATTGAAAAAATTCTAAATTAAATTATTGGTAGAAAATGAGAAACGTATTAATTAGACCTTTAATTACAGAAAAGATGAATGCTTTATCAGAAGAGAAAAAACAATTTGGGTTTGTTGTTAATGTTAATGCCAATAAAATTGAAATTGCTAAAGCAATTAAAACAAAGTTTAACGTTGATGTTATTGATGTAAATACTATTAAATATAAAGGGAAGAGAAAGACTCAGTTTACTAAAAAAGGTAGATTTGAAGGTAAAACTGCTTCCTTTAAAAAAGCAATTGTAACTTTAAAAGAAGGTCAAACTATAGATTTGTTTGGTGAAGCTTAGTTTAGTACTGGAGTAATTTAAGAATGGCAATCAGAAAATTAAAACCAAATACACCCGGAACAAGATTTATGTCAGTTTCCAATTTTGCGGAAATTACAAAATCTGAACCAGAAAAATCATTAACTTCATCGTTAAGTAAATCTGGCGGAAGAAATAATCTTGGAAGAGTTACTTCTCGTCATATTGGTGGTGGACATAAAAGAAAATACAGAATTATTGACTTTAAACGAGATAAAGATGGAATTCCAGCAAAAGTATTTTCTATAGAATATGATCCAAATAGATCTGCAAGAATTGCTTTATTACATTATGCTGATGGAGAAAAAAGATATATTTTAGCTCCAAATGGATTAACTGTTGGCAATACAGTTCAATCTGGTGAAGGAAGTGAAATAAGAGTTGGGAATGCATTAAAATTGAAAGATTTACCATTAGGAAGTGTTATTCATAATGTTGAATTAAAACCTGGAAAAGGCGGACAAATTGGCAGATCTGCCGGTGTTGAAATTCAGTTAACTGCCCGAGAAGGAAAATATGCTCAATTAAAAATGCCTTCTGGTGAAGTTAGATTAGTAAGTATTGATTGTAAAGCAACTTATGGAACTGTTGGAAATTCATCGCATGAAAATTTAAGCTTAGGAAAAGCCGGAAGAACAAGATGGTTAGGAAGAAGATCAAAAGTTAGAGGTGTCGCTATGAACCCAGTTGATCACCCAATGGGTGGTGGAGAAGGTAAAACATCTGGTGGTGGTCATCCAGTCTCTCCTTGGGGACAAAAAGCTAAAGGCTTGAAAACTAGAAAAGTTGTAAATAATTCAAATAAATATATCATAAAAAGAAGAAAAAGCTAGAGTAAATTATGCCAAGATCGGTTAAAAAGGGTCCTTTTATTGACTTGAAATTACTTGCAAAAGTTCAAACAATGAATCAATCTGGACAGAAAAAAATTATTAAAACTTGGTCACGATCAAGTACAATTTCACCAGAATTTGTTGGGCATACAATTGCAGTACATAATGGAAATAAAATGATTCCGGTTTATATATCTGAAAATATGGTTGGACATAAATTAGGTGAATTTTCACCAACAAGGATATTTAGAGGTCATCCAGGTACTAAAGCTGAAAAAGCTTCAAAAATGAAAAAATAGGTTTGAGGAAATTTTAATGGAAGCAAGAGCTACGCACAAATACATAGGCACATCACCAAGAAAGATGAGATTAGTGATTGATCTAATTAGAGGAAAATCTGTTGATAAAGCAATTGAACTTCTTCACTTTAATCCTAAACATCCTTCTAAAGATGCGGAAAAAGTTTTAAGATCTGCTATTTCAAATCTTTTCAATAAAGATGAGCAATCTAAACATGAACCATCAGATCTGTATGTGAAGGAAGCATTTGTTGATGAAGGACCTTCTATAAAAAGAATACTTCCTGCACCAATGGGAAGAGCTTATAGAATGATTAAAAGATCAAATCATGTTACAATTGTGGTTGCGTTAAAAAAAAATTTGCAGGAGGTTTAATTGGGTCAAAAAACTAATCCAATAGGTCTAAGGGTAGGAAAAATTCGTGGTTGGGAATCGAATTGGTATGAAAGTAAAAGTTATTCTTCAAAATTAAAAGAAGATAAAGAAATTCGTAGCTACATTAAACAGAGATTAACGAAAGCTGGTGTTTCACGTATTATTATAAATAGAACTTCCAAAAATGTAATTTTAACAATTCACACATCAAGACCCGGTGTTGTAATTGGTAAAAGTGGAAAAGAAATTTCACAATTAGAGCAAGAACTTAAAAAAGTTATAAATAAAGAAGTAAAAGTTCAAATAAACGAAATTAAAAGACCGGAACTGGATGCGTTTTTAGTTGGTGAAAATATTGCAACTCAATTAAAAGGTAGAGTTTCTTTTAGAAGAGCAATGAAACAAGCAATTACTTCATCAATGAGAATGGGTGCAGAAGGAATTAGAGTAATGTGTTCCGGAAGATTAGGTGGAGCAGAAATGGCTCGTACAGAACAATATAAAGAAGGAAGAATTCCATTACATACAATTAGAGCTGATATTGATTATGCAACTACAACAGCTCATACAATTTATGGTGCAATTGGGGTAAAAGTTTGGATTTGTCGCGGTGAAATTTTAGGCAAAAGAGTAACCGATTAAGATAACGAGGAGTTTTTATTTATGTTAATGCCAAAAAGAGTAAAATTTAGAAAAGCCCAACGCGGTAAAATGAAAGGGAAAGCTACAAGAGGAGCACGTGTTGCCTTTGGTGATATGGGACTAAAAGCTCTTGAACCTGCTTGGATAACGAGCCGACAAATAGAAGCTTGTAGAATTGCAATTACAAGAAAAATGAAAAGAGATGGTAAAGTTTGGATAAAAATTTTCCCAACAAAACCAGTATCTAAAAAACCTCTTGAAACTAGAATGGGTAAAGGAAAAGCCGCTCCGGAATTTTGGGTTGCTCCTGTTGAACCTGGCAGAATTATGTTTGAAGTTGGTGGTGTAACAAAAGAGTTAGCCGTTGAAGCTCTTAGTGTTGCTGCACATAAGTTGCCAATAAAAACTAAAGTAGTTACAAGACCAGATTTCGAATAATATTAAGGTAGAAAAAAATGAAAATGTATGAAATTGTTGAAATGTCTGATGAAGAAATTATCAAAAGAATAAAAGAAGAAGAGTTGAATTTAGTTGATTTAAGATTTCAGCATGAATTAAAAAATTTAACAAATACTGCAAAACTTAAAACAGTAAAAAAAGATATAGCTAAAATGAAAACTCTTTTAAGAGAAAGACAACTAAAAATTTCAACAAAAAAGTAAAATAATTCGGGAGTAATTTTTAATAAATGGAAAATCGTAACCTTAGAAAAACAAGAGTTGGAACAGTTGTCAGTACAAAAATGGATAAAAGCATAATTGTTGCAATGGAAAGAAAAGTTGCACATCCACTTTATAGAAAATATTATAAGAAAACTGCAAAATTTATGGCTCACGATGAAAAAAATGAATGCGGAGTTGGTGATACTGTTAAAATAATGGAAACGAGACCATTAAGTAAATTAAAGAAATGGCGTTTAGTCGAAATTTTAGAAAAAGCTAAATAAGGTTTTATAGGGGATTTTATTTCAAATGGTACAAGAAGAAACAAATTTAGTGGTAGCCGATAACTCCGGTGCAAAAAAAGTTAGATGTATTAGAGTTTTAGGCGGAAGTAACAGAAGATATGCTAGCGTTGGTGACTTAATAGTCGTTTCCGTTAAAACTGCTTTACCAAATGCAGGTGTAAAAAAAGGTGAAGTTTCCAAAGCAGTAATTGTGAGAACAAAAAAAGAAGTAAAACGCCAAGACGGTTCTTATATCAGATTTGATGAAAATGCTGCAGTTTTGTTAAATGCACAAGATGAACCAAGAGGAACAAGAATTTTTGGACCAGTTGCAAGAGAACTGAGGGATAAAAAATTTATGAAAATTATTTCATTAGCACCTGAAGTATTATAAAGAGGATTTTAATGAGAGTTAAAAAAGAAGATAATGTAATTGTAATTTCGGGAAACTTTAAGGGAAAAAGTGGTAAAATACTGAAAGTTTTTCCTAAGAAAGACAGAGTAATTGTTGAAGGTGTGAATCTAAGAAAAAGACATACTAAAGCAAATCAGAAAAACCCGCAAGGCGGAATAATTGAAAAGGAAGCTCCAATTCATTCTTCTAACGTAATGTTATTGGATCCAAAAACAAACAAGCCATCTAGAATTGGCAAAAAAATTATAATTGATGATAAAACTGGAAAGAAGAGATCAGTTCGCGTTAGTAAATCCAGTGGAGAAATGTTGTCATAAACAAAAATGACTATTGAGAAAAAAATGGCAGAAAAAACTAAAAAAGCAACAAAAAAAGAAGCACCAAAAGAACAAGAAGCAACTGTAAAAGTTACGCCTCGTTTGCATGATAAATATAAAAATGAAATTGTTCCTTCACTTATGAAACAATTTTCATATAAAAGTATTATGCAAGTTCCAAAACTTGATAAAATTGTTATTAATATGGGTCTTGGTGACGCAGTTCAAGATTCAAAAGTATTGGATGAAGCAGTTAAGGATTTGGAAACTATTACCGGACAAAAAGCTAGTATTAGAACAGCTAAAAAAGCTATTTCTAATTTTAAGTTAAGAGAAGGAATGAAAATCGGTGCAAAAGTTACTTTGCGCAGAGATAGAATGTATGAATTTTTGGATCGTTTAATTACCATTGCAATGCCAAGAATTAGAGATTTTAGAGGAGTTTCGGATAAATCATTTGATGGAAGAGGGAATTATACACTCGGATTAAAAGAACAAATAATTTTTCCTGAAATAAATATTGACAAAGTAACCAGAGTTTTGGGTATGGATATTACTTTTGTTATCAAATCAGGAAATGATCAAGAATCATTTGAATTGTTGAAATCATTTGGATTTCCATTTAAGAAAAAAGAAATTAATAACGCATAATTAGGGAAATTTTATGGCAAGAAAAGGTCTATTAGCCAGAGAAGAAAAACGCAGAAAATTAGTCGAAAAATATGCAGCATTACGTAAAGAATTAAAAGAAAAAGGAGAATGGGATGAATTACAAAAACTCCCAAGAAATTCTTCTAAAATTAGATTAAGAAACAGATGTGTTATAACTGGCAGACCAAGAGCATATTCAAGAAAATTCGGTATTTCAAGATTAGTATTTAGGGAAATGGCTCTTAAAGGTGAAATTCCCGGAATTAAAAAAGCTAGCTGGTAAAAGGAGGAGATAAATTTAATGGCAGTTACAGATCCGATTTCAGATTTTTTGACAAGAGTTAGAAACGCAATTAGTGCTAAAAAGAAATTTGTTGATATTCCTTCTTCTAAAATGAAAGTCAGAATGAGTGAAATCCTTAAAGAAGCAAATTTTATTAAAGATTTTAATGTTGTTGAAGATAATAAGCAAAATATATTAAGAATTCATTTGAAATATAGTAACGGACAATCTTCAATAACCGGATTGAAAAAAATTAGTACACCAGGTTTAAGAACATATTGTGATCATGATAGTATTCCTAGAGTTCTTAATGGATTAGGCTTAGCAATTATTTCTACTTCAAAAGGATTACTTTCTGATAAACAAGCTAAGAAAGAATCTATTGGCGGCGAAGTAATTTGTCATATTTGGTAATTTAAGTTACGGAGAATAAAAGTGTCAAGAATTGGTAAAAAACCAATAAATATTGCAAATATTGAATTTACACAAAAAGGAAATTCAGTAAAAATTAAAGGTAAATTAGGCGAGCTTGAAAAATCTTTTCATCCAAATATTAAAATTAATGTTGAAGGTTCTGAAGTTCTCGTAACTAGACCAAATGATTTAAGGGAAAATAGAGCTTTACACGGTTTAACAAGAGCTCTAATTAATAATATGGTTGAAGGAGTTTCTCAAGGTTTTTCTAAAACTTTGGATATTGTTGGCGTAGGTTATAAAGCCGAACAAAAAGAAAGTAATATACTTTTTACAATTGGCTATTCGCATCCAATATTTTTTATGCCTCCGGATGGAATTAAATTGGAAGTTGTAACTCCAACTCAAATTAAAATCTCCGGTTGTGATAAAGAATTGGTAGGACAAATTGCAGCAAAAATTAGATCAATTAGGAAACCAGAACCATATAAAGGTAAAGGTATAAAATATTCTAACGAAACAATAATTCGTAAAGCTGGCAAGACAGCTGGTAAATAGGGTTTGGGAATTTAAAAATGAAAGAAAAAAGATTAAAAAATAAAATTAGAGTTAGTAAAAAAATTTCTGGAACTTCAGAAAGACCAAGAATTGCTGTTTTTAGAAGTTTGAATCAAATATATGCGCAAGTAATTGATGATGTGAATAAAACAACATTAGTAGCTGCTTCATCCTTATCAAAGGATATTCAAGCTGAAATAAAAGATACAAAAACTAAAATTGCTAAAAGTAAATTAGTTGGTAAATTATTGGCAAAAAAAGCTGTTGAAAAAGGAATAAGTTCAGTTGTATTTGATAGATCTGGTTATAGATATCATGGTAGAGTTCAAGCTATTGCCGAAGGAGCAAGAGAAGGCGGATTGAAATTTTAATTAGTGCCGGATCGTCTAATGGTAGGACAACGGTCTTTGACGCCGTCTGTAGAGGTTCGAGTCCTCTTCCGGCAACAAAATATTGTAATTAAGGAGTATAAAATTGAAGCATAGAAAAGTAAGTGGATTAGAAGGATTAAAAGAAAAAGTAGTTCACATAAATCGTGTCGCAAAAGTTGTAAAAGGCGGTAGAAGATTTAGCTTTAATGCTATTGTTGTAGTTGGTGATGGCGATGGTCATGTTGGAATTGGTCTTGGCAAAGCAAACGAAGTTACAGATGCAATTTCAAAAGGAATTGACGATGCAAAGAAAAATGTTTATAGAGTTTCACTTCATAAAGGAACAATTCCACACACAATTATTGGAAAATATGGCGCTGGAAAAGTTTTACTAAAACCGGCATCTCCGGGTACCGGACTAATTGCTGGCGGTGGAGTAAGAGCAGTTTTAGAAATGGCCGGCGCACAAGATATGTTAACTAAATCATTAGGGTCAAGCAATCCTCACAACCAGGTAAAAGCAACTCTACACGGATTGTTAAATTTAATTGATGCAAGAACAATGGCTGCAAAAAGAAATATGGAAATTAATCAGTTATTTACTGTTTAATGAGGAAATAGATTAATGAAATTAAAAATTACACAGACAAAAAGTGTTATCGATCGTCCGAAAGATCAGAAACTAACAATTAAAGCTTTAGGATTAGGTAGACCAAATTATACCAAAATTCATAAAGATACACCTCAGATTAGAGGAATGGTAAATAAAGTTCATCATTTAGTAAAGTTTGAAGAAATAGAAGACTAAGGATTTATAATGGATATTTTAAGTAATCTTAAATATGCTGAAGGTTCAGTTAAAAAAAGAAAAAGAATTGGTCGCGGTGAAGGAAGCGGACACGGCGGAACAGCTACTAAAGGTATGAATGGACAAAAATCTCGTTCGGGTCATAAATTTAGAGCATGGTTTGAAGGCGGTCAAATGCCTTTACAAAGACGTGTTCCTAAAAGAGGATTTAAGAATATATTTAAAATTTATTATCAACCAATAAATGTTGATGTTTTACAAAAATTATTTGATGCTAAAAAAATTAATGACTCGGTAAATGCAGAAATCCTACATCAATATGGATTAATTAAAAATTTAAATGAACCATTTAAAATTTTAGGAAATGGTCAAATTACAGCAAAATTAAATGTTGAAGCTAAATATTTTAGCAAATCGGCAAAAGAAAAAATTGAAGCTGCTGGTGGAAAACTAAACGAGATTAAAGATTAATGGGCAGAATTCAGGATACTTTTAGAAACATATTTAAAATTCATGAGCTTAGAGATAGAATTCTCTATACTTTAGGATTGTTAATTATTGTTAGAGTTGGCGCACACATTACGCTGCCGGGTATTGATTCTTATTTATTAGCTGAAGCAATGGCAAACAAAACTTCAGATAATCTATTGGGTTTGTATGATATGTTTGCTGGTGGTGCTTTCTCCAATGCAGCAATTTTTGCGTTGGGTATTATGCCCTATATTTCAGCATCAATTATAATTCAATTAGGCGGGGCAGTAATTCCTTACTTCCAAAAATTACAAAAGGAAGGAGAAGAAGGTAGAAAAAAAATTACTCAGCTCACAAGATACGGAACTGTATTAATTTCCTTATTCCAATCATTAGGAATTGTTACCGGCGTTATAATGAATTTATCATTCAATGGAGTTTCGGTTGTTCCAGAGGAAGTTAGAGGTTTTGGATTTGTAGTTTCTTCAGTTATTATCTTAGTAGCCGGTACTATTTTTATGATGTGGATGGGTGAACAAATTACTGAAAAAGGAATTGGAAATGGTATCTCATTGATTATTTTCATAAATATTATAAATAGACTACCTTTTGCCATTTTAGATGAAATTAGATTGATTAGCTCGGGAACTAGAAATATAATTGTCGAAATAGCAATAATAGTTTTTATGGTTTTTATAATTGCTGGAATTGTTTTAGTTACACAAGGAACAAGAAGAATTCCGGTTCAGTACGCAAAAAGAGTTGTTGGAAGAAAAGTTTATGGTGGTGTTACTCAGTATATTCCTCTTAGAGTAAATACTGCTGGTGTTATGCCAATTATTTTTGCTCAGGCAATAATGTTCATTCCTAGTACAATTTTATCATTCTTTCCGGATAATGAATTTATTCAAAGTATTGTTGAGTATTTTAATTATACATCTTTTACATATTCATTCTTTTATGCAATTATAATTGTGTTCTTTACATATTTTTATACTGCAATTGCATTTAATCCCCAAGAAGTTGCAGAAACTATGAAAAAACAAGGTGGATTTGTACCGGGAATTAGACCTGGAAAACAAACTTCGGAATTTATTGATAATATTTTAACAAAGATTACTTTACCTGGATCAATATTTTTAGCAATTATTGCAATTTTACCAGCATTTATTTCTAAATTGGGTGTTTCGGGAAATTTTGCATCATTCTTTGGTGGTACAAGTTTATTAATTATGGTTGGTGTGGCATTAGATACATTACAGCAAATTGAATCACATCTCTTAATGCGGCATTATGATGGTTTTATGAAGTCGGGAAAAATTAAAGGTAGAAGGTAATTACTTTTTGTGATTTTAATTAAAAGTAAAAAAGAAATAGATTTAATAAGAGAAAGTTCAAGATTAGTTGCTGAAACATTACAATTAGTAAAAAGTTATTCTAAAGTTGGTATAACAACTTTAGAATTAGATAAAATTGCGGAAGATTATATTTTAAGTAATGATGCGATTCCGGCATTTAAAGGATATTCACAAGCTGGATCAATAGATTTTCCCGGAACAATTTGTTCTTCACTTAATGAAGAAGTAGTTCACGGAATACCAAGTAATAGAGTTTTAAGTGAAGGTGATATACTTTCAATTGATGTTGGTGTTCAGAAAAATGGATATTTTGGAGATGCAGCTTTATCAGTTGCAATAGGCAAAGTTTCAGATGAAAATAAATCTTTGCTTGAAATTACTGAAAAATCTCTATACGTTGGAATTGAACAAGCAAGAGAAAATAATAGAGTTGGTGATATTTCTTCGGCAATTCAAGAGTATGTAGTGAAAAATGGATTTTCAGTTGTTAGAGATCTTTGTGGACATGGTGTTGGAAAATATTTGCATGAAGATCCGCAAATTCCAAATTTTGGAAAAGCTAATAGTGGTGCAAAAATAAAAAGCGGAATGACTTTTGCAATTGAGCCAATGATAAATGTTGGTAACTTTGATGTAAGAGTTAAATCAGATGGTTGGACAGTTGTAACAAAAGATGGTAAAGCATCTGCTCACTTTGAGCATACTATTGCAATTATAAATGGATTTCCAGAAATATTATCAGTGTGTTAATGGCAAAACAAGATTCAATAAAAGTAGATGGAATAATTACAGAAACATTGCCAAATGCTCATTTCAAAGTGAAATTAGAAAATGGTCATGAAATATTAGCACATATTTCCGGTAAAATGAGAATGCATTTTATAAAAATATTAGTTGGTGATAAAGTTGCAATTGAATTATCACCATATGATTTGAACAAGGGCAGAATAACATATAGGTATAAATAACGGAGCTATAATGAAAGTTCGAGCATCTGTAAAGAAAATGTGCGATAATTGTAAAATTATTAAAAGAAACGGATCAGTAAGAGTAATCTGCAAGAATCCAAAACATAAACAACGTCAAGGTTAAACCAAATTTAGGAGATAAATAGTTTGGCTCGAATCGCAGGAATTGATTTACCAAAACAGAAAAAAACTTTTATAGGGTTGACTTATATTTACGGGATTGGTCGTCATACTTCTATGCAAATTTTAGAAAAAGCGAAAGTAGACCCACATAAGAGAATTGCTGAATTAACTGAAGAAGAAGTTGCCAAAATTAGAGCAATTATGACAGCTGATTTAAAAGTTGAAGGTGCTTTAAGAAGTGAAGTTCAGCAGAATATTAAAAGACTTATGGATATTGGGACCTATCGTGGAATTAGGCACAGAAAAGGTTTACCGGTAAGAGGACAAAGAACAAAAACCAATTCTAGAACTAGAAAAGGTAAGAAAAGAACCGTTGCGGGTAAAAAGAAACCAGGTCTCAAGTAATATAAATTAAATTTTTAAGGAGTTTTATCTTGGCTAAAGTTACAAGAAAATCTAAAAAGAAAATTCACGTTGATGCTGTAGGAGTTGCGCATATAAAAGCATCATTTAACAATGTTATTGTAACAATTACTGATGTTTATGGAAATACCATTTCTTGGTCATCGGCTGGTAAAAATGGATTTAAAGGATCGAGAAAAAATACTCCTTTTGCAGCTCAAGTAACTTCTGAAGTTGCAGCAAAAGAAGCTCATGATCTAGGTTTAAAAAGAGTAGATGTTTTTATAAAAGGTCCAGGTTCCGGTAGAGATGCAGCAATTAGAGCATTAAATACTGCTGGTTTGCATATAATGTCAATTAAAGATATAACACCTATTCCGCACAATGGATGTAGACCACCAAAACGTAGAAGAGTATAATTAAAAGGAAATAATATAGATGGCAAGATATACCGGCCCTAAAGCAAAATTGGTTAGAAAGTTTGGAGAAAATATTTTTGGTAACCCCAAATTTGATAAAATTTTAGGCAATAAACCATATGGTCCAGGTCAACATGGTGCTGGAAGAAAAAGAGTTTCAGATTATGGTTTACAGTTAAAAGAAAAACAAAAATTAAAAATTATGTACGGGCTTTTTGAAAGACAGTTTAGAAACTTGTTCAAAAAAGCAGAAAGAATGCGTGGCATTACTGGTGAAAATCTTCTACAATTATTGGAAAGAAGACTTGATAATACTGTATTTCGTTTGGGATTTGCTACTTCAAGAGCTCAAGCCCGCCAATTGGTTCTTCACAGACACTTTAATGTAAATGGAAAACTTGTAAATATTCCATCATACATATTAAAAGTTGGCGATGTAATAAGTGTAAAAGAACAGAGTAAAAAAATGGATGTTTTTCATAATGCGTTAAGAATAAGAAAAACAAATCCATATGAGTGGATTGAAATTGAAAAAGCTAATCTCTCTGGAAAATTACTCAAACTTCCAGAAAGAAGCGAAATTCCAGTAAATGTAAACGAGCAATTAATAGTTGAGTTATACTCAAAATAATTGTAATTAAATAAGAAATTCAAATTAGAGGATATTAAATGAGTTATCCCTTTATTAAAATGCCAGATGGTGTTATTTTAGATGAAGCTTCATCAAATCAGAAATATGGCAAATTCACTATCCAACCTTTAGAAAGAGGTTTTGGTGTAACTTTAGGCACGGCTTTCAGAAGAGTTTTACTATCTTCTTTAACTGGTGCTGCAATTACAGCAATAAAAGTTGATGGTGTTTTGCATGAGTTTACAACTATTCCGGGCGTTGTTGAAGATGTAGCAGAAATTATTCTAAACTTAAAGCGAGTTAGAATAACAGTAATTAATAAGCAAACTAATAAACTTGACATATCTTTATCCGGACCGTGTGAATTTAAAGCTGGCGATTTATTGAAAAGCTGTCCAGATATTGAAATTCTAAATCCAGAAGAACATATTGCAACCTTGAGTGACGGTGCAAAATTAACAATGGAAATTCGTTTTGGATTTGGAAAAGGTTATGTGCCAGCAGCAAAACAAACTATTCCGGATCAAACAATCGGAATAATTCCAATCGATTCAATATTTTCACCTATTGAAAATGTTAAATATGAAATTGAGAACGTAAGAATTGGCGAAAGCAATGAATATGAAAAGTTAGTTTTAGAAGTTATGACAGACGGTTCAATTACACCAGAAGAAGCAATGTCTGGCGCTGGCGTTATTCTAAGAGATCATATTAATATGTTTATCAATTTTGATGTTGAACAAGAAGAAGATAAAGTTGATAATGAAAAAGATTTGGAATTTGAAAGAATTAGAAAAATTCTTATAACAAATGTTGATGATTTGGAATTAAGTGTTAGATCACATAATTGCTTAAAAGCTGCCAATATTAAAACTATGGGTGATTTGGTTCGAAAAGATGAAAGTGAAATGTTAAAATTCAGAAACTTTGGAAGAAAGTCTCTTGCTGAGTTGATGGAAATTGTTGATCAATATAATTTAGAATTTGGAATGGATGTTGACAAATACATTAATGATAAATCTGATAATAATTAATTTCTGTAAAAGGTTGAAATAATGAGACATAGAGTTAAAGGTAGAAAATTAGGAAGAACGGCTTCCCATAGAACTGCAACACTGCGTGCTTTGGCAATTGCTTTAATAAAGCACAAAAAAATTACAACAACCGTTGCAAAAGCCAAGCAGTTGAGATTGTTTTTTGAACCAATGGTTACCAAAGCAAAAGAAGATACTGTTCATGCAAGAAGACTTGTTGCTCGCGATATTAATGATAAAGATATCATAAAAGAATTATTTACCGAAGTTGCAAAAAAAATTGGGGATAGACCAGGCGGATATACTCGAATTGTGAAATTAGGAAACAGACTTGGCGATGCCGCTGAAATGGCAATAATTGAATTAGTTGATTACAATGATATTAATTCAAACAAAACAAAAACTCCCAAAAAGAAAACAGAAGCAAAAGAAAAAACAAAAGTTGAAACTAAACCAATTCCTCAAAATGTAGAAGAAGCAACCGCAGAAGTTGTTGAAGAAAAAGTTACAGAAAAAACAATTGGTGCTGATGATTTAACAAAAATAGAAGGAATTGGACCTAAAATTTCTGAATTACTTGTGGATGCCGGAATTACTACATTTGCTCAACTTGCTGAAACTGAAGTTGTAAAATTGAGAGAAATTCTTTATGAAGCTGGAAGTAAATTCAAGTCTCATGATCCAGAAACATGGCCAGCACAATCTCAGTTAGCTGCTGATGGAAAATGGGATGAATTAAAGAAATTACAAGATGAATTAATTGGCGGAAAAGCCAAATAAACAATTCCAAATTTAATTTTTAATTGAGCAGCTAAAAGCTGCTCTTTTTATTTATGCTTGATATAAAATTCACAAAATCAGTTTTCGAAATTAAAAATTTACCAAGTGAACCTATTGCTGAAGTAGTTCTCTGCGGTCGTTCAAATGTTGGTAAATCTACGTTTATTAATTCTTTATCAAAGCAAAAAAATGTTGCAAAAACAAGCTCCACTCCCGGAAAAACAAGATCAGTAAATTATTATTTAACGGAAAACAAATTTTATTTTGTTGATTTACCCGGATATGGTTATGCAAAAATTTCTATTGCAGAAAAAGTAAAATGGCAGAAATTAATAAATGAATATTTGACTAAAAGTAAAAATATTTCATTAGCATTTCATTTAATTGATAGCAGACATAAACCAACGGATTTGGATATTTTGTTAAATAACTTATTGATTGAAAGCGAAATTCCATATGTAATTCTGTTATCAAAAGTTGATAAATTAAATCAATCAGAAAAAGCCAAATCCATAAAAATGATAAAAGAAGTTTTCCCGGAATTAAATTTGGAAGACAATCTCTTTTTATATTCATCATTAAAAAATATAGGTAAGAAAGAAGTTGAAATAAGATTATCTAAATTATTCCTTTAATGCTATTTATAAAAACTTTTATTATTATTATTGAATAAAAAAATTAAATTATTTAAGCCTCTCAACTAAATTTTATAACAATGTTTAGTTCAAGAAATAAGAAAAGAATATTAATTTTTTCAATAATTCCGCTTTTAGCAATTATTCCAATAATTTCTGAAGATATTATTATAAAATCTATTTCTGCTGGGATTTTAGTTATTTATGTTGCATTTATAATTTTTCTTCGTGATTCGGTTAGAATGAGAGATATTCTTTCTGAAGATGATAACTATCCCATTAACGAAGATGAAAATGACGAAAAATTTTCAAACCCTTCTTACGATGCAGATCTTGGCGAAGATGTAAAAATCATTACAAAAAAATCTTCAAATTCAATTATCACAGAACATAATTATAAACCCGTTCTTAATTCCGGATTAAAACATTTGGTCAGCTCGGATGAGTTAAAAGAGCAATTTGGTAAAATTATTACAGAAGAACTTCCAGCAGATATAAATAGCGATGAACAATTTTTATTTGTACTTGAAAAAATACTAAATGTAATAAAAGATGCATATTTAGCAAATACGGTAATCTTCTTTTGGTTTAATGAAACAAGGCAAGAATTAACACTTCAGAAATATTTTAGTAATTCACCGGAAGCAATTACTAAGAAGAATTTTCCTTTGGAAGATGATATAATAAGTAAAATAGTTCACAATGAAGAACCTGTTCATCTTACTGAAATTTCTCCGAATGCAGAAATGGATGTAATTAGATATTATGATAATCCTCAAGGAATAAAAAGTCTTGTTGGTGTGCCGCTATTTTTTGCAAAAACTTTAACCGGTGTTTTAGTTGTTGATTCAAAAGCTCCCGATGCATTTGGGATTGAAACCGTTTATTCGCTTGGCAGATTTGTTAGAATAATTGCAATTATAATTTCATTGTTTGATGAAAAGTTTTCCGGCTCAACCGCAGAAAATAGATTGGAAACTCTTTTAAGTATTCTTAAAACTGAAAAGAAATTTGACAATGATAAAGACATAATTGAAACGATAGATACAACCATAAAAAATTTACTTCATTATGATGCTTTCAGTTTTGTTTATTTTGAACCGACCAAACAAAAATTTTTAGTAACAAAAGTTGATAATAAAACTTCATTAAAATATATTGGCGAAAATTTAGAAATTGAACTTGAAGGAACATTAGTCGGGAAAGCTGTATTAAGTGGAATGCCAGTAAATATTGAGGATACGGCTGCTAATCAATTTATAAGATTTGTAAAAAATGAAGATGTTGGTTTAGGCGGATCTTTTTTAGCGTTGCCTTTAGTTTATGATAATCAAAATTTTGGTGTTTTATGTTTTGAAAGTTTAAAGAAAAAAATCTACTCAAATTCAGATATCAAATTTATGCGCAACGCAGTAAAGATATTTTCATTTTTTGTTTATACTTATTCTACTCATACAATTTTGAAAAATCTATTGAGTGTTGATGTTGAAACTAGAGCAATGACTTATAATTCATTTCTACAGCATGTTGAAGCTGATTTAATTAAAGCGAGAGAATTTGATGCGCCAAGTTCATTAGCATTAATTCAAATTGATGAATTTTTAGAAGAGCGCTCACTATTTGAAACCGATCCATTCCCAAAAGTTTTAGCTTCAATAAATGAAGCAATAAGATCTGAAATTAGTCCCTTAAATTTAGTTGGAAGATTAGGCGAAAAATTATTCGGCGTATTTTTCTTTAATGCATCAACAAAAGATGTATTTCTTTGGGCAGAAAAATTACGAATCAAAATTGCGCGAAAGCCAATATCTGTAGTATCAAAACAAACAACATTTACAGTTTCAATTGGAGTTGCTGCGGCTCATAAAAAAACTGAAGTGGAAGAAGTTTTAAAAAATGCTGAACTTGCATTAAACAAAGCAATTCAAAAAGGCGGCAATACCGTAAAAAGTATAAACTGATCGGAACAGAATTGAATAATTTTTTATTGGTAATTTTAGATGGAGTTGGAATTGGAGAATTACCAGATGCTGAAAAGTTTGGTGATAAGGGAAGCAATACACTTGGAAACATTTCTAAATTTGTCGGCGGATTAAAACTTCCGAATCTGCAAAAATTTGGTTTGGCAAATATTGAATTTATTCTAAATTATAATTCCATTGAAAATCCTCAAGCTTCATATGGTAAAATGAATGAAGTTTCAACCGGTAAAGATTCTACAACCGGGCATTGGGAAATTGGTGGATTGCATTTAGATTTTGATTTTCCAACTTATCCAAATGGATTTCCGCAATCAATAATTGAAAAATTTCTTTTAGAAAATAATTTAAAAGGTTATTTAGGAAACAAACCCGCGTCTGGTACTGAAATTATTGATGAATTTGGTAAAGAACATTTACAAACCGGATTCCCGATTGTTTACACTTCTGCAGATTCAGTATTTCAAATTGCAGCACATGAAGAAATAATTCCTTTAGAAAAATTATATGAAATTTGTAAAATTACTCGTAACAAAATTTGTATAAATGAACATTCAGTGGGCAGAATAATTGCAAGACCTTTTATGGGTGAAGTTGGAAACTTTACAAGAACAACCAATAGAAAAGATTTTTCCTTAAATCCGCCTTCCGATACAATTATGGATCTGTTAGTTAAAAATAATATTAACACTGTTGCTATCGGAAAAGTTAACGATCTTTTCAATTATTGCGGAATAAAAAAACAAGTAAAATCAAAATCAAATTCTGAGGGAATGCAGAAAATAATTGAAAATTTGAAATCTGAAATGAATAGTTTAATATTTGTAAACTTAGTTGATTTTGATGTTTATTATGGACATAGAAATGATCCAGAAGGATTTCATAAGGCTTTGATAGAATTTGATAAATTCTTACCGGAAATAATTAATCAGCTTGATTCATCTGATCGATTAATAATTACTGCTGATCATGGAAATGATCCTACAACTATAAGTACAGATCATAGTCGCGAATATGTTCCATTATTATATTATGCAAAGGATAAAAAATCTAAAAATTTAGGTATAAGAAATTCATTTTCTGATGTTGCCAAAACAATTGCAGATTTTTATAAAATTGAAAATAATTTTCTCGGAGAAAGTTTTTTAAATTAAATAATATATTTTTTGGAATCATTTATCAACCTTGAAAAATTAAAATAAAGAAGTTAATATTAGAATCAAATATTCATAAAATTATAGGAAAAGATTGTGGTATTAGGTAAAGTTATTGGTACGGTTTGGTCAACTCGAAAAGATGAAAAATTAGTTGGGTCAAAGTTTCTAATTGTTAAAGAACTCGACTTAGAAAATAAACCAAAAAATAATTTTGTTGTTGCGGTTGATTCTGTTGGAGCGGGAGTTGGTGAAACGGTTTTATATGCTTCAGGAAGCTCTGCAAGAGCAACTGCTCAAACAAAAGATAAACCGGTAGATGCAGTTATAATGGCAATTGTTGATAAACTTGATGTCTCTGTAAAAGAATAAAGTATGTTATTAGGAAAAGTAATTGGTACAATTTGGGCAACAAAAAAATATGAAACTTTGAAGAGTTATAAAATGCAGCTAGTTCAACCAATAAATTCATCGATGGAAAAACTTGGCGATCCGTTAATTGCTGTTGATACTATTGGCGCTGGTCCTGGAGAAATTATTTTTTATGCAACTTCAAGTGAAGCAATTATTCCATTACATGATAAAACAACTCCGGTAGATGCATCAATTGTTGGAATTGTTGATTCAATAAATTCAGAATTTAAATAGGAGAATCTTTTGAAGATCTCTAAACAATTTACAAATCGTGATAGTCATTCACTCGATAAATATTTGCAAGAAATTGGCAAAGTAGAATTACTTAACGCAGAACAAGAAATTGATTATTCAATCCGTATTAAACATGGAGATCAAGTTGCATTAGAAAAATTAGTAAAAGCTAATTTGAGATTTGTTGTTAGCGTTGCTAAACAATATCAAAATCAAGGATTGTCTCTTGGCGATTTGATTAATGAAGGTAATTTGGGATTAATAAAAGCCGCAAAAAGATTTGATGAAACAAGAGGATTTAAATTTATCTCTTATGCGGTATGGTGGATTCGTCAATCAATTCTTCAAGCTTTAGCAGAACAATCAAGAATTGTGAGACTTCCGTTAAATAGAGTTGGTGCATTAAATAAAATTGGAAAAGCTTATAATAGTCTTGAGCAAGAGTATGAGCGTGAACCAACAGCAGCAGAAATTGCAAATGAATTGGAAATGGATTTAGAAGAAGTTTCGGAAACTTTGAAAATGTCAAATCGACATATTTCAATGGATGCACCGTTCACTCAAGGTGAAGAAAATAGTTTACTTGATGTTTTAGAAAGTGATGAAAATCCTTTGCCCGATAATTCGCTAATGTCAGATTCGTTAAAAAGTGAAATTGAAAGAGCGCTTTCTACATTAACTGAACGAGAATCTGAAGTTATACGTTTATATTTTGGATTTGATGGTGAACATTCTTTAACTCTTGAAGAAATTGGCGAACAATTTAATCTTACAAGAGAACGTGTAAGACAAATTAAAGAAAAAGCTATTAGAAGATTAAGGCATACATCAAGAAGCAAAAATTTGAGAGCCTATCTTGGATAATTAAATAATGCAAAAAATTTTAGAAAAATTAAAACAATTTCTAATTATAATAATTGCAGTATTAATTACTTCTTGTTCTTCCTCAAACTATATTCAAAAAAACTCACCCAAAGTTATTAAAATAAATAAACCTTCGGATCTGCCTAGAGTAAACCAAGAAATTGAAGAAGAGGAAATTCCAAATATTTCTGTAACGACAGAAAAAACAGAAGTAAAATCTTTAATTGAAAATTTATACACAATTGTTTCATCAAATAATAAAAAAGAAAAATTTTTGGATGAAATTGTAAAATTCCTAAACACACCTTACAGACGCGGTGGAGAATCGCAATCTGGTTTTGATTGTTCTGGATTTACTAAGACTGTTTATTTTAATACCATGAATATTGAACTTCCTCGGACAGCAAGAGATCAATACAAAATCAATGATATATTTAACGACAAATCATTATTAAAATTTGGCGATTTAGTTTATTTTGATACTTCAAAAAAATATTTTCCAGGTCATGTAGGAATTTATTTAAATGATGACTTATTTGCGCATGCGAGTACATCAAACGGTGTAATTATCTCATCACTTAATGAAGATTATTATTCAAAAAGATTTATTGGTGCAAATAGAGTAACAAGAAAAAATAATTAAATAAAAAGAGGGTATAATGAATTTTAGAATTGAAACAGATACTATGGGTGAAGTTCAAGTTCCAGTTGATAAATATTATGGAGCGCAAACTGCAAGATCACTAATGAATTTTAAAATTGGTGGAGATAGATTCCCAAGAGAAATGATACGTGCTCTTGGAATTCTTAAAAAAGCAGCAGCACTCGTAAATAATGAATTAGGAATGTTAAGCGAAGAAAAAGCAAATCTAATTTCTCAAGCTGCTCAAGAAGTAATTGATGGAAAACTTGATGATCATTTTCCGTTAGTTGTTTGGCAAACCGGAAGCGGAACACAAACTAATATGAATGCAAATGAAGTTATTTCAAACCGGGCAATTGAATTATCTGGCGGAATTATTGGAAGCAAAAAACCAATTCATCCAAATGATGATGTTAACAAAGCTCAATCTTCAAATGATACTTTCCCTACCGCAATGCACATTGCCGCAGTTGAAGAAATTAATAGAAGATTAATTCCTATGGTTACAAAACTTCGTGATGCATTAAAATTAAAATCTGAAGAATTTTCTGAAATAATCAAAATCGGCAGAACACACTTAATGGACGCAGTTCCGCTTACATTGGGACAAGAATTTTCCGGTTATGTACAACAGTTAAATTACGGTTTAGATAGAATTAATGGATGTTTACCTAGATTATCTGAATTAGCTCTTGGTGGAACTGCGGTTGGAACAGGGTTAAATACTCATATAAAATTTGCAGAATTATCAGCTCAAAAAATTTCAGAAATTTCCGGGAATAAATTTACATCGGCTCCAAATAAGTTTGAAGCACTTGCTGCTCATGATGCAATTGTTGAAGCTAGCGGAGTGTTAAAAACTTTAGCTGCATCATTAATGAAAATTGCGAATGATATTCGTTGGTTAGGTTCCGGTCCAAGATGTGGAATTGGTGAATTACTTTTACCCGAAAATGAACCAGGAAGCTCTATTATGCCCGGAAAAGTAAACCCAACGCAATCCGAAGCGATGACAATGGTTTGCGCACAAGTTATGGGAAATGATACAACAATAAATATCGGCGGCTCAAGCGGAAATTTTGAACTCAACGTTTTTAAACCAGTAATTATTTATAATTTACTTCAATCAATTCGTCTTCTTGCCGATGCATGCGAAAGTTTTACAGATCATTGTGTTGTTGGAATTGAGGCAAGTAAAATTAACATTCAAAAGCATTTAACAAACTCTTTAATGCTTGTTACTGCATTAAATCCTCATGTTGGTTATGATAACGCAGCAAAAATTGCGAAAAAAGCACATGCCGAAAATACAACTTTAGAGGAAGCCGCAATAGCTTTAGGACTTTTAACAGCTGAACAATTTAAACAATTTGTCCGACCAGAAAATATGATTGGTCCAAAAAGCTAAACAATTTTTAGGATAGTAAAAAACTTTACTATCCTAAAATTTATTTAAAAACTTTTCGAATTTTTAAAAAAAATCCAAATTTTATTAATGAAAATTCAGTAATTTTGAACGGTTCAAAAGTTTAATAAATTTAATCAATAATTTTTAAGAGAATTGAAATGGCTGAAAAATCAAATCAAATTCAAGAGAAATGCATTAATACCATAAGATTATTAGCTGCCGATGCAGTACAAAAAGCAAATTCAGGTCACCCAGGAATGCCGATGGGATTTGCTCCAGTTGCATATTTGCTTTATTCGAAAATTATGAAACACAATCCCGCAAATCCGAAGTGGATGAATAGAGATCGTTTTATTTTATCTGGCGGACATGGCAGTACTTTGTTATACAGTATTCTACATTTAAGCGGATACAAAATTTCAATTGATGATGTCAAAAATTTTAGACAATGGGAAAGTATTACTCCAGGTCATCCGGAATTTGGCTTAACTCCCGGTGTAGAAACTACAACTGGTCCTTTAGGACAAGGCTTAACTAATGCCGTTGGAATGGCAGTTGCACAAAAACATTTAGCAAGCAGATTTAATAAAAAAGGACATAAGCTTATAGATCATTTTATTTATGTTGAAGTTGGTGACGGCGATTTGATGGAAGGAATTTCTCATGAAGCTGCATCTTTTTCCGGACATAATAAATTAGGAAAGTTGATTGTTTTTTATGATGATAATGGAATTTCAATTGACGGACCAACTAGTTTATCATATTCTGATGATGTAGCAAAACGATTTGAAAGTTATAATTGGCATGTTCAAAAAGTTAATGATATTAAAAATTTAAAGGATATTGAACAAGCTGTAAAAATAGCACAAAAAGAAACAGAAAAACCTTCAATAATTATAGTTAAAAGTATAATTGGATACGGAAGCCCAAATAAACATAATACTTCTGAAGTTCATGGATCTCCGCTTGGTGAAAATGAATTAATACTTACTAAGAAAAATTTGGGATTTGATGAAACGAAAAAGTTTTTTGTTCCGGATGATGTAAAAAAACAATTCTCAACATTAAAAGAAAAAGGAAAATCTGAAGAAGAAAAATGGAATCAATTATTCAAAAATTATAAAGAGAAATTTCCTAAAGAAGCCAAATTGTTATCTGAAATGATTAAAGGAAATTTGGGAAATTCTTGGAAGAAAAAATTACCAAAATTTGAAAATTATGGTGAATCGATGGCAACTCGTTCAGCTTCCGGAAAAGTATTAAATTCGATTGTTTCAGAAATTCCTTCACTTTTGGGAGGTTCTGCAGATTTAACACCATCAAATAATACAGATCTTAAAGGATATGCAGATTTTAGTACAAAATCTCCAGATGGAAGATATATAAGATATGGAGTTCGTGAGCATGCAATGGCTGGAATTATGAATGGTATTGCAACTTACGGCGGATTGATTCCATATGGCGGAACATTTTTGGTTTTTGCAGATTATTTAAGACCATCAATTAGAATAGCTGCAATTTCTAAAATTAAACCAATTTACGTTTTTACACATGATAGCATTGGAGTTGGTGAAGACGGACCAACTCATCAACCGATTGAACAAATTGCTTCTTTAAGATCAATTCCGGGTTTAATTTTAATTCGTCCTTGTGATGCTAATGAAACTTCTCAAGCTTGGAAATTTGCAATTGAACATAATGGAAGTCCGGTAGCACTTGCATTAACTCGTCAAAATTTAAAAATTGTTGATAGAATAAAATTCGGCTCAGATGAAGGTCTTCAAAAAGGTGCTTACGTTTTAAAAGATTCTGAAGGAACACCAAATTTAATTTTAATTGCAAGTGGCTCAGAAGTTGATTTAGCACTAAAATCTGCCGAAGTATTAGAAAAAGAAAATATTAAAGTTAGAGTTGTTAGTTTTCCGAGTTGGGAAATTTTTGAAAAACAATCTGAAGATTATAAAGAATCAGTTTTCCCTAAATCTGTTCGTGCAAGAATTTCAATTGAAGCTGGAATTAGTCAAGGTTGGGAAAAATATGTAGGCTTAGATGGAAAAACTATCGCAATTGATAATAAATATGGAGCTTCTGCACCGCAAAATATTATTTTTGAAAAATATGGTTTTACTGTTGAAAATGTTGTGAATCAAGCAAAAAGTATTATATAAAAAATAATTTTGAGCTAAGGAGAATTTCTCTTTAGCTCTATTAAAATAAATATTTAATTCCTACAAAACCACCGATTAGCAAAACTGTAAATCCGATAGCTAACCAGTTAAAATATTTATCAATAAATCCTTTTATTTGCGGACCAAATTTCCAAATCAAAAAAGCTACTAGGAAAAATCTTCCTGCTCGGCTAATTATTGATGCAATTACGAAAAGAAAAATATTAACGTTTAAAGCACCCCCGGTAACTGTAAAAACTTTATAAGGAATTGGTGTAAATCCGGCAGTAAAAACTATCCAGAAATTCCATTCATCATATAGTGATTTAACTTTGTAGAAAATTTCATGGTTAAACCCTGGAATTTTTTCAAAGAAGAAATTTGCAAGCGCTGAAAATTCATTTCCATTCCACCAAGCAAAATGTCCAATTCCATAACCTAATAAAGCTCCTAAAACAGAACCAACTGTACAAATCATTGCAAATCTAAATGATTTTGTTTTTGCACCCAATGCAAGTGCAATTAATAATGCGTCTGGTGGAATTGGGAAAAAAGATGATTCTGCAAATGCCAAAATAAATAATGCTATTGACCCATGTGGAGTTTCTGCCCAATGTAAAACCCAATCGTATAATTTTCTGATAATTTTCATTAATACCAACTTAAATAAATGTGTAAAAATTAAAGCATAAAGAAATAGATAAAAAGTTATATAAGCAAATTATCGTGCGCAAGATCATAATATTTATTTGTATTTTTTGAATAAATAAAAACAAAAATGACCGAATAAAATTATGAATAAGCAAGAAAGATTAGTATCGCTTGATGTTTTTAGAGGAATTACAATTGCTGGAATGATTTTGGTAAACAATCCAGGTACATGGGAATTTATTTATCCTCCTTTAAGACACGCTGTTTGGCATGGTTGTACACCAACAGATTTAGTTTTTCCGTTTTTCTTATTTATTGTGGGCGTTGCAATTACATTTTCTTTATCAAAAAGAAAGGAAAGCGGAGATAATCAAACAAAACTTATTCTTAATATTTTAAGACGAAGTGCTATACTTTTTTTATTGGGAATGATATTAAGTGGATTTCCGAATTTTGATTTTACGAAAATTAGAATTCCTGGTGTATTACAAAGAATTGCAGCGGTTTATTTAGTAACTTCAATTATTTTTCTTAAGACAAAAATAAATACTCAAATATTTTTCACGGTTTTTTTCTTAGTTATTTATTGGATCCTAATGACATTCATTCCCGTTCCGGGTTTTGGTCCAGCAAATTATGAAATAGGTACAAATTTAGCTGCTTGGTTTGATTCTCAAATTCTATCCGGACACATGTGGTCCGTTACAAAAACTTGGGATCCAGAAGGAATTTTAAGTACAATCCCAGCAATATCCACAAGTTTAATTGGTGTTTTAACCGGTTATTGGCTGCAAAACAATTCAGATAAACCGAAAATCACAAACGGTTTATTTCTTTCATCAAGTATTTTAATGTTTTTGGGGTATGTTTGGAACGGATGGTTCCCAATGAATAAAAGTATCTGGACAAGCTCTTATGTTCTTTTCACCGGCGGATTAGCACTAAATTTTTTAGCAATTTGTTTTTATGTTATTGATGTAAAAAAAATTACTTGGTGGATAAAACCATTTCAAGTTTATGGAATGAATGCAATAACAGTTTTTTTTCTTTCCGGAATTATTGGAAGAATTTTATATTTAATAAAAATTACAGAAAATACCGGAGAAAAAATTTCGATAAGTGAATATTTATTCAATAATTATTTTCTTTCTTGGTTAGAACCTATAAATGCTTCGCTTCTTTGGGCAATAGTTTATGTTTTAATTTGGCTTGGTTTAATGTGGATACTTTATGCAAAGAAAATATTTATTAAGGTTTAAAAGAAATTTGCAATTTTAATTCAAAAATCTCTATTTGCATTTTACTACTTTCTAAGCTATTTTTATTGAAATTTTCTTTGGAGAAACGATGCCGCCCATTAAGAATTTCAAAACAATTCCAGAAATGTTTGATGAAGTAACAAAAACATACGGAGTTAATAAAACTTACATTAAACACAAAATTGATGGAAAATATGTAGATGTAAATTATCAAGAAGTGAGAGATATTACAGAAAACCTTGCACTTGGTTTAGCTTCGTTTGGAATTAAACGTAGTGATAAAGTTGCAATTATTTCTGAAAATAGACCCGAATGGTATTACTCTGATTTTGCGATTCTTGGTTTGGGTGCAATTGATGTTCCCATATATCCTAATTCCACTTCGGATACAATTGAATATATTATTAATAATTCTGAATCAGTTGGTGTTATCGTTTCTACAAAATTTCAATTAAATAAAGTTTTAAAGGTTAAGTCAAAATGTAAAAACTTAAATTTTATAGTTGTAATAAGTAACGAAGATACTGAAGGCGAAAACGGAGTTTACACATTTAATCAAACACTCGAAAAAGGTAGAATTTTTAAGAGAGAAAATCCTTCCCATTTTGCAAATTGTATTGAATTGACTAATGAAAATGATTTATGCACAATAATTTATACTTCCGGAACAACTGGTGAACCTAAAGGCGTGATGCTTACAAATAAAAATATTTTATCAAATGTAAAAAGTGCTTGTGAAGTAATTCATGTTTCTGATGAAGATACATTTTTATCATTTTTGCCACTAAGTCATATATTCGAAAGAATGGCTGGTTTCTATCTTGCATGTTCGTGTGGATCAACAGTTGCATTTGCAGAAGGAATTGAAAAAGTTGCGCAAAATATGGGAGAGATAAAACCCACTGTTATGACTGCAGTTCCAAGGTTGTTTGAAAGAATTTACAGTAAAATAAAAAAGAATTTAGAAAAACAACCACAGAAAAAACAAAAAATATTTGAATGGGGAGTTGCAATAGGACAAGAATTTAGAGAACTTAAACGAAATGGAAAATCAGTTCCTTTTACTCTAAATATAAAACATAAACTAGCTGAAAAATTAGTTTTTGCTAAATTGAAACATGTAACCGGAGGAAATTTACGGTTTTTTATTTCTGGCGGTGCAGCGTTGGCAAGAGAACTAGGAGTTTTTTTTGAAGCAGTTGGAATTTTGGTTTTGGAAGGTTATGGATTAACAGAATCATCTCCCGTAATAACTGTGAACAGAGAAAATGATTATAAATTTGGAAGTGTTGGAAAACCAATTCCCGGTGTAGAAGTTAAAATTGCAAAAGACGGAGAAATTTTAGCTTATGGACCAAATATTATGCAAGGATATTTTAAGAAGAAAAGAGAAACCCAAGAAATGATAATAGACGGCTGGCTTCATACCGGAGATATTGGAGTTTTTGATGCAGAAGGATTTTTGATTATAACAGATCGAAAGAAAAGTTTGTTTAAAACTTCTGGTGGAAAATATGTTGCACCAACTCCAATTGAAAATCTTTTCTTAGGAAGCAAATATATTGATCAATTTATAATTATTGGTGATAAACGAATGTTCATAAGTGCATTAGTTGTTCCGGATTTTGAAGCATTAAGAGAATATGCAGATGCACACAGAATTCCATATAAAACAAATGAGGATTTGATAAAATTGAAACAAATTGAAGAAATGATGGAAAAAGATTTTATGCAATTCCAAAAACAACTTGCGAGTTATGAGAAAATTAGAAAGTTCACATTATTAAGTACTCCATTTACAATTGAAAGTGGTGAAATGACTCCGTCTCTAAAATTGAAAAGAAAAGTTATTGAAGAACGATACAAAGATTTAATTGAAGATATGTATAAAGGAATTCAAAACTAATCAAAATTTTATGGGGGAAATTTTAAAAATTTTCCTCCTATAAATATCGCATGCAAATTTATAAGAAATTTTAACCCGCTTCAAAAACCAAATTTTATGTATATTTAGCATTCATTTTTCAAATCTTGAGGCAATTTTGAGTAAAGAAAAAATTTTAGTTTCTTCTGCGTTACCTTATGCAAATGGCCCAATTCATTTAGGACATTTAAGCGGTGCTTATTTGCCGGCAGATATTTATGTTCGATATAAAAGACTAAAGGGCGATGATATTATTTACATTTGCGGATCTGATGAACATGGAGTTCCAATCACCATTTCTGCCGATAAAGAAAAAGTTAAACCTCAAGTAATAATTGATAGATATCATGAATTGAACAAATCTGCATTCGAAAAATTTGGAATGAGTTTCGATATATATTCACGTACAAGTTTGCCAATTCATCATGAAACCGGAAAAGAATTTTTCAAAGATTTCCATGATAATAATTTGTTGATCGAAAAAAAATCAATGCAGTTTTATGATAATAAAGCAAAAATGTTTTTACCGGATAGATATGTTGAAGGAACTTGTCCACGCTGCGGATTTTTAGAAGCAAGATCAGATGAATGTGAAAGTTGCGGATCACTTTATGAACCACACGAATTATTAAATCCAAAAAGTAAAATCAGCGGAGATACTCCTGAACTTAAAGAAACTTCACATTGGTATTTTCCGCTTGGAAATTATCAAGATTTTTTGGAAAAATATATTGAAGAAATGAATCAGAAATATGTCTGGAAAGAAAATGTTCTTCAATATTGTAAAAGCTGGTTTAAAGACGGATTAAAAGATAGAGCCGTAACAAGAGATTTAGATTGGGGAATAAAAGTTCCACTTAAAAATTCAGAAGGAAAAGTAATATACGTTTGGTTCGAAGCAGTTTTAGGTTATATATCCGCAACAAAAAAATTGGGCGAAGAAAAAAATTATCCAAATCTTTGGAAAGAATTTTGGCAAGGAAAGGAAACAAAATATGTTGCGTTTATCGGAAAAGATAATGTTGTTTTTCATACAATAATTTTTCCTGCAATGTTAAAAGCATGGAATGATAATAATGAATCAAAATATATTTTACCTCAAAATGTTCCAGCAAATGAATTTCTAAATTTTGAAGGAAAGAAATTTTCCAAATCTCGCGGTTGGGGAATTGATGTTGATGAATTTTTAAATTTGTTTCCGGCTGATCCTTTGCGATATACTTTGGCAAGTAATTTACCGGAAAATAAAGACACCGATTTTTATTGGAAAGAATTTCAAGCAAAAAACAATAATGAACTTGCTGATATTTTAGGAAATTTTATTAACAGAACTTTCATCTTTGTTAGTAAACATTTTGAAAATTCAGTTCCGGAAAGAAAAGTATTATCCGAGCTTGATAAAAATATGTTGGATTTTATAGAATCTTATCCGAATAAAATTTCCGAACTTCTTGAAAATTATAAAGCAAAAGATGCAGTTCTTGAAATGATGAACTTAGCAAGAAATGCGAATAAATATTTTAATGATTCAGAACCGTGGAAAAAAGTAAAAACTAATAGAGATGAATGCGGAACAACAATAAATATTTGCCTTCAAGCAATTTATACTTTAGCAGAAATTTTCTTTCCAGTAATTCCATTTTCATCCGAAAAAATATTTACAATGTTGAATGCAAAACCAACAGATTGGATGAATTGCGGTAAAAATAATTTACAATTTGGGCACAAATTAAATTCATCGGAAATATTATTTAACAAAATTGAAGATGAAGAAATTCAGAAACAAATTGATAAATTGCCCAATACTGTTGAGGTTAAAAAGGATTTAGAAATTAGTTATGATGATTTTCTTAAAACAAAATTAAAAATTGCAAAGATTGTCACTGCAGAAAATGTAAACAAAAGTAACAAATTATTAAAACTACAAGTTGAAGTTGGTGAAGTGAAAAAACAAATAATTGCTGGAATTGCACAAAGTTATTCACCCAATGATTTGATAAATAAAAAAGTTGTAATTGTAAATAATCTTAAACCAACAAAACTTTTTGGTGAAGTTTCTGAAGGAATGATTTTAGCTGTTGAAGATAACGACGGAAAATTAAATGTAATTGAAGTAAGTGAAAATGTTAAAACTGGAACAGAAGTAAAATAAATTTTAATGGATAAAAAAAAGTTTTCTGATAAAAATAGAACTTTGAGAATTTCAGATGAACAAGAAAAAGTATTATCTGAAAAATTACTAAAAATAAATTCAAAAATTTCTGCTGATCTTTTAGAAAATAAAATTATCAATCAAGATTTTTTTGATGTTGCAGAATTTTTGCCGGAAAAATTTATCGATTTACTTTTTATTGATCCACCTTACAATTTGAGCAAAACATTTAATTCAAATAAATTCAATAAACTCTCAATTGATGATTACACAAATTGGCTAGATAATTTAATTCAAAAATTAATTCATGCTTTAAAGCCGTCAAGTTCAATTTATGTATGCGGGGATTGGCTTTCATCAACATCAATACATTTAGTTCTTAATAAATATTTCAAAGTGAAAAATAGAATTACCTGGGAACGCGAAAAAGGAAGAGGTGCAAAGCAAAATTGGAAAAATTCATCTGAAGATATTTGGTTCTGTACTTTTTCAAATGAATATAATTTTAATGTTGAAAATGTAAAACTGAAAAGAAAAGTAATTGCTCCATATAAAGAAAATGGAAAACCGAAAGATTGGGAAAATCATGAAAATGGTAATTTTAGATTGACGCATCCAGCAAATATTTGGACAGATATTACAATTCCGTTTTGGTCAATGCCGGAGAATACAGAACACCCAACACAGAAGCCAGAGAAATTACTTGCGAAAATTATTTTGGCAAGTAGTAAAAAAGATGATTTAATTTTTGATCCGTTTCTTGGTTCCGGAACAACTGTTGTTGTTGCAAAAAAATTATCTAGAAAATTTTGCGGAATTGAAATAGATAAAAAATTTGCGTCTTTGGCTTTAAAGAGACTAGAATTGGCAGAACAAAATTTAGAAATTCAAGGTTATAAAAACGGCGTTTTTTGGGAACGTAACACCCTTGGTTTACAAAATAAGAAAAACTAAATGCAACACGGAACTTTTGTTACCTTGCATTTATATTTTACTATAACTAAAATTTAAGATTAAATAAAAACTTTTTCGGAGGATTTTTAATGTTTAAAAAACTGATTCTTATTTCACTTAGCACAATTTTGGTATTTCTTGTTTCATGCTCGCCAAAACATTCTGAAATTGTTGTTGCAGAATATGGCGATTACGAAATTAAAATGGATGAATTTGAAAAAGCTTATGCAAAAAATGTTGGTGGAATTGAAGCTGCTAAGCAAGACTCAATTGATGAATACAATAAATTCCTTGAATTATTTGTAAACTTTAACATGAAACTGCGTGATGCAAAAGTTCGTGGATTAGAAAATGATCCGGCTATTTTAGAGGAATTAGATACTTATAAAAAAAATATTGGCGTTTCATATTATTTGGAAAAAGAATTAGTTGATAAAGGAATTAAAGAATTATATGATAGAAGAAGAGATGAAATTAGAGTTAGTCATATTTTGATTAGAAAAGATAAAATTACAGATGAAGAAGCTAAAGCAAAAGCTTATGAAATTATTGGCAGATTGAGAAAAGGTGCAAAATTTGAAGATGAAGTTAATGCAAATTCTGATGATCAATTTTCAAAAAAAAATAGCGGAGATATTTATTATATAACTGCCGGTTCTGTTCTTCCGGCATTAGAAGAAATTGCATATTCAACACAAGTTGATTCGGTAAATCCAGAGCCGCTTGCAACACAATATGGATATCATGTAATAAAAGTTACAGATAGAAAAAAAAGAACCCCGCAAGTTAGAGCAAGTCATATATTAATTGCAAAATCAAAAACCAATAATGATTCGTTAAATACAATTGCTTTGGAAAAAGCAAAAGGAATTTTGGAAAGAATTAAAAAAGGCGAAGATTTCGGTACATTGGCCAAAGAATTTTCTGAAGATCCCGGCTCAAAAGAAAATGGCGGTGATTTAGGATTTTTTGAAAGACGACAAATGGTTCAACCTTTTGACGAAACTGCATTTAACCAAGAAGTAAATCAAGTATCTGATATTGTTGAAACTCAATATGGTTATCATATTATTAAAACACTTGGAAAAACTGAATACCCAAGTTTTGAAGATGAAAAGCAAAATGTTAGAAATATTTATGAAAAGTCAAAAAGAAAAGATGATTATCAAAAATTGCTAAATCAATTTTCTAAAGAAATTGAAATTGTTACAAACGATGCAAATTTAAAAGAAATTATTTCAAACAGCGATTCAACTATTGTGAATGAGGATTATTGGAATTCAAATTTACATCAGAATTTTGGCGATAAAGTTGTAACAATAATTGATAATCAATCCTTTGAATTCGATAAAATTGTGGATTATGTTTTGCAAAATCCTAAAAATGCAAATGCTATTTTAGATGGAAAGTCAATCCCTAATTTCTTAAACGGTTTTAAGGAAGATAAAATTTTTGAAATTCAAGTTGCAAAAAGATTAGCAAACGACGAAAACTTTAACAGTCTGATGCAAGATTATAAACATGGAATTATTATCTTCAAATTACAAGAAGATGAAGTTTGGAATAAAATGAAAATGGATTCAACAGCAATAAAAAATCTTTATGAACAGAATAAAGATAATTATACTTTGCCGGATAGAGTCCAATTCAAGGAATTATTATCTAAATCAGATTCGCTTATGGAAGTATACAAAAAGGAGCTGCAAAATGGAGCAAATTTTGATTCTCTTTTGATTAAAAATAAAACCAAAGGAAGATCAGAAAATTTACCGTATCAAAATGAATTAAAAGAAGTTTCACAAAATAAATATGCACAAGCCGCATTTGCTTTATCAAATCCGGGAGATTTAACAGATATTATTGGAGATGAAAAAGGTAAAAGTATTTTGCAGCTTGTTAAAAAAGATCCGGCAAGACATAAAACTTTTGATGAAGCAAGACCTGAAGTAACAAGCGCATATCAAGATATTGAAAGCGCACAACTTGAAAATGACTATATATCACGATTAAAAACAACATATAAACCGGTTTTATATTACGATGAATTACAAAAAGCTTTTAAAAATTAGTTTTACGTTTTTTATTTTTTTATTCATTACTTGTGATGAAAAAATTGATAGAAATGAAAAAATTGTTGCTCAAGTTGGAACAAGTAAATTAACAGAAGATGAGTTAATTAATATTTTAGCAAGTAAAAGTAATTCGAACAAATACAAAGAAGAATTTATAAAAGAATGGATTGAAACAGAAATTTTGTATCAGTTAGCTTTTGAAGAAAAACTTGTAACAAAAGAAAATTATTACAGAATTCTAAAAGAATCCGAAAAAGAACTTGCTTCAGCAATTGTAATAAACAATATATTGGAAACGCACCCAATAAAATTTACGGATGATGATTTATTGGAATATTACAATTCCAAAAAAGAAGATTTTATTTTTGGAACTGATGCATTTATTCTTAATCTAATTTCGTTTAGGAATGAAGAAAGCGCAATAAATTTCAGAAATAGTGTAATCGAAAGTAATTGGCAAATCGCTTCTGAAGAAATAAGAAACAAAAAAGATTTGATTGAGGATTACAAGAATAAAACTTATCGTTCTTCACAAATTCATTCAAGTAAACTTTTAAGAATTTTAATGGAATTATTTCAAGATGAAATTAGTCTTGTTGTTGAAACGGAACCAAATAAATTTGTAATTGTTCAAATGATTGATAAAATTGATCAAAGCACTATCCCGCAGTTTGAATATGTAAAAGATAGAGTTAGAGAAAGTTATATTCTGAATAGCCAAAAAGAATTAATTTCTCACTTCCTTGATAGTTTAAAAATTGATAAAAAAGTAAAAATTTTTTAAGGAATTCGGATGAAAAAAATTACTATTGTTATTGCTTTATTTGTTACCATAAATCTAAATGCTCAAGATGTTGTTGATAAAATTGCTGCGGTAATTGGAGATGAAATTATTCTTAATTCCGAATTAGAATTTCAGCTGGCAATGTATGCAGCGCAAAGAAAAATGGATCCGCAAAATCCGGAATTAAAAAAGATACTTCTAAACAAAATGATTGAAGATAAACTTCTTTATGCTCAAGCACTTTTAGATTCTATTGAAGTTACAGATGAAGATGTAAACAGACAATTGGAACAAGTTATTGCTTATTATACATCTCAGTATGGTTCGCAAGAAAGATTAGAAGAAGCTTATGGAATGAGTGTTGAAAAAATTAAACGCGAAATGAAAGATGATACAAAAAAGAATCTGATGGCAGAAATGTTAAAAGGTCAAAAATTTGCACAAGTTGATGTTACGCGCAGAGAAGTTCAAGAATTTTTTGAAACATATCAAGATTCTTTAGGATTAATTGCAGAAAAATTTGAAATTGCTCATATTTTTATCAATCCAAAATCATCAGATAAATTAAAAAAGAAAGCAAGAGATTTTGCACAAGCTTTAAGAGATTCAATTAGTAAGGGTGCAAATTTTGAAGAACTTGCAAAGAAAAATTCGGATGATCCCGGAAGTGCAAAAGCCGGCGGTGATTTAGGATTTGTGAAACGAGGCGTATTTTATCCCGAGTTTGAATCAGCTGCATTTGCATTAAAGGAAGGAGAACTTTCAAATATTGTTGAGTCTCCGGTTGGATTTCATATAATTGAACTAATTGAAAAACGTGGTGAATCGATAAGAGCACGACATATTCTAATCAAACCTAAAAGTGATGATGCTGCTGATATAAAAGCAATTGAAGAACTTACTGATTTACGAGATAGTATTTTAAGTAATAAAAATACTTTTGATTACTATGCAGCGAAATTTAGTAACGATAAAGAAACTGCAAAATTTGGCGGAGTTCTTGGAACTTTTGAAGCTGGCCAACTTGAAAAACCTTTGCTAGATCAAGTATATAAACTTCATGAAGGCGAAATTAGTTTTCCAAAAAGATTAGAAATCAGCGGAAATGAGTATGGATTTCACATAATAAAATTAATTAAGAGAATTCCTGAACACAAACCAAATTTAGAAACAGATTATAATGAAATTAAAAAAATTACGGAATTTAGAAAAAGGGAAAAATTAAATAAAGAATGGATTGACGAAATTAAAGAAAAAGTTTTCTTGGAAGTTAGGATTTAATATTGAATACAAAAATAATTTCAGATGATGTTGAATTAGTACAAGAGCTTCAAACTTCGGTTAAAGAAATTAAATCAGAAGTAGCAAAAGTAATTATTGGTCAAAACGAAATAATTGACAATCTATTAACTTCACTTTTTTCAAAAGGACATTGTTTACTTGTCGGTGTTCCCGGCTTAGCAAAAACTCTTCTCATCAAAACAATTTCACAAGTTTTGGATTTGCAATTCAGCAGAATACAATTTACTCCGGATTTAATGCCAAGCGATATTACAGGAACGGAAATTCTTGAAGAAGATCAATCAACAAAAAAAAGAGAATTCAAATTTATTAAGGGACCAATTTTTGCAAATATAATTTTAGCTGATGAAATTAATAGAACACCACCCAAAACTCAATCTGCATTATTGGAAGCAATGCAAGAAAATAATGTAACTGCTGCCGGTCGCAAATATATTTTACCAAATCCGTTTTTTGTTCTGGCAACACAAAATCCAATTGAACAAGAAGGAACTTATCCTTTGCCGGAAGCTCAATTAGACAGATTTATGTTTAATTTGTGGCTTGATTATCCGAGTTTTGAAGAAGAAGTAAATATCATAAAACAAACAACTAGCGGAAATGAAATAATTCTAAATAAAAAAATTGATAATGAAGAAATTTTAACATTTCAAAATTTAGTAAGAAGGGTTCCAGTTGCTGATAATGTAATTCAATACGCAGTTAATATTGTAAAAAGTTCAAGACCGAATGAAAACAATAAAGAATTAAAAAACTTAATTAGCTGGGGAGCAGGACCAAGAGCTTCGCAGTATTTAATTTTAGCGGCAAAAACTTATTCAATTTTTGATGGAAGATTTACTCCGGATATTGATGATGTAAAAAGAGCACTTCTTCCGGTTTTACGACATAGAATAATTCCAAGTTTTAATGCAGAAGCCGAAGGAATTTCTTCTGTTGAAATTATTGAAAAATTGCTAAATCATAAAACTCTAATTTAGAATTCTACTTATGAAATTTTTTAAGAAAGTAAAAATATTCAATACGGCATTATACTTTCTTAATATAATACTTTCTTTTAGCTGTACCGATATTGAAGAAAATAACCCGCCACAAAATTTTATTGAAACGAATATAGAGTTTGACAAATTTGGCTTTCCAATTGATTCATTTTACGTTGTAAAAGGTGAAGTTAAAAGAAATCAAATTTTAGCAGATATTTTACATCCAAACAATGTTTCACTGGAAAGAATCAATGAAATTTATGCTAGAGCAAAATCATATTTTGATTTTAAGAAAATTAGGCCAGGGAATAAATATAGATTTTATTTAAACCAAGATTCAGTTACATCACTTAATTCATTTGTTTATGAAATTAATCCAATCGAATTTTTGATTATTAATTTGCAAGATTCTATTTCAATGAATTATGTTAAGCGCGAAACTGAAATTGTTGAGAAAACAATTTCCGGTGTAGTAAATTATTCACTTTATCAAACTTTTTCCGATTTGAATTTATCACCAATGTTGGCGATAAAACTTGCAGAAATTTTTGCATGGCAGATTGATTTTTACACAATTCAAAAAGATGATAGTTTTTTTATCGTATACGAAGAAGAAAAACTCGGAGATGAAGTTATAGATATTAGAGAAATTAAAGCCGCAAAATTTATTCATAACGGAAAAGAATTTAACGCTTTTCTCTATAATAATGATGGTAAAGATGAATACTTTGATGAGAAAGGAAAAAGTTTAGTAAGAGCATTTCTAAAAGCTCCGCTAAAATTTAATAGAATTAGTTCAAACTTTTCTCGTAACCGACTTCATCCAATATTAAGAGTTTATAAACCTCATTTGGGAATTGATTATGCAGCAGCGGTCGGAACTCCGGTTCAAGCAATTGGTGATGGTGTAATTTTAGAAGCTCGTTATAATGGTGCAGCCGGAAATTACGTTAAAATTAATCACAATAATTCTTATGCTTCCGGTTATATGCATTTATCAAAATATGGGAAAGGAATAAAAAAAGGTGCACGAGTAAAACAAGGTCAAGTTATAGGTTATGTTGGTAGTACCGGAAGATCAACTGGTCCGCATTTGGATTTTAGATTTTGGAAAAATGGCGTTCTTGTAAATTATCTTACACAAAAATTTATTTCTTCAACATCAATCTTGGAAGAAAATTTTGCATATTTTGAAATACTTAAAGATAGTTTAAATGCTAAAATTGAAAGAATAAAAGAAATAAATACAAATTCTATTCTGGCACATGAACCAAAAAAAAATCTTTAGCAGTTTTGCCAATTTTTATTGCTTGATCTAGAGTTAAATGCAAATCATTTTCTTCATTATTTTCAGCGCCGGCTTCAATAATTGCAAGATCAGAATCTTTTGCCATTTTTATTAAACTTTCGCAATACGCAGTATCTCCGCCATAACAAATTGATTTTTCATTATTATTGAATTTAAACCCAAGTGACGGAACTTCAACTGAAACTCCTTTAATTTCTGTAGGTTCACGGTGATTAACTTTAAATGGTTTTATAACAATATCTTTTTTCTTAAAACTTTTACTGTTATCAATAGGTTTTAAAGAAATTTTATACTTTAATTCATGCGAATAAACTTCATGAAAAGCTTTATAAATACTTTCAATTTCCAAACAACCTTTTGGATAATAAATATTTAGTGGTGTATTTTTTTTCATAACAGAAAGATAAGTTAGAAGCGACCAAACTCCGCCAACATGATCATGATGTCCGTGCGAGATAAAAATATCTGAAATTTCCAAAATTTGTTTTGATGAATAATCTTTATTTAAATCTCTTAAAATTCCGTCTCCGGGATCAACAATAAAAGTTGCATTTTCTGTTGTTATTATAATACCCGTAGCAATATTTGGAATTGAACAATAAATTTTGATAAAAAAATTATTCTTTTTCCAAGTTAGTGGATATTTAGGTTTATATGATTTTGCCATTTGCATCTTTCTATAATTACTTCAAATATTTACAGCTTTTTTCATTTTTACATTTGCCAAAAATATTGAAACTGTAGCCAACACTTTCAAATCCTAAATCATCACATACATTTTTAATTATTTCTTGAATATTCGGTGAAGTGAATTCCGTAATATTTCCGCAATTAATGCAAATTAAATGATCGTGATTTTTCCTATTGTAACTTGATTCATAACGCGTTATTCCATCTCCAAAATTTCTTTTTGCAAGTAAATTACATTTTGCCAAAAGTTCCAAAGTATTATAAACTGTTGCGCGGGAAACATTTGATTTTTTATTTTTCATTTGAATGAATAAATCATCAGCACCAAAATGTCCTTTGTAACCCAATGAATAATCTAAAACTTCAAATCGTTCCGGAGTTATTCTATGTTTTTCTTGCTTAAGAAACTTTTTGAATTTTTCGTGTGCGGTTTCGTTTTTCAATTTTTTACCAAAATCTTTTTTTATAAAAATAATTAAATTATTTCAATGTTGTAATATTTTGAAAAATAAAAATTGACTTTAATAATTACAGTAAATTGACTAACTTTTCATAATATTAAAACCAATAAAGAAAGGGAAAAAATGTCAAAATCATTTGAAATAATTAATAGAGTTGGAATTTCAAACGAAAGCATTTCAGACGCAGTTAAAAATGCTGTAACAGAAGCTAAAAATGATGGCGGTGTTTCTTGGTTTGAAGTTGTTGAACAACGCGGAAGAGTTACAAGTGAAGACAAAATTGAATTTCAAGTTACTGTAAAAATTGGAAGAAAAATTAGTAGTTAATTTTCATTCATATTTTAAATTGATTTAATAAAAATTGAATTAAGAAAGGAAATTGTAAATGGTTGAAATTGGTAAAAAAGCTCCGTCAATTTCGCTAGAGGATTCTTTTGGAAATAAAAGAACTTTAAAAGAATTTTTAGGTAAAAATGTAATTTTATATTTCTATCCCAAAGATAATACACCTGGATGCACGACTGAAGCTTGTGATTTCAGAGATTCATTTTCGGAATACAAAAATTTAGATGCCGTGGTAATTGGAGTTAGCCCGGATTCTGTTAAAAGTCATAAAAAATTTGCAGATGAGTTTAATTTACCGTTTATTTTGTTAAGTGACGAAGAAAAAGAAGTTATAGAAAAATATGATGTGTGGAAAGAAAAAAGTATGTACGGAAAAAAATATATGGGAGTTGAACGAACAACATTTTTAATTGATGGAAAAGGAATTGTAAGAAAAATTTATGAAAAAGTTAAAGTTCCAGGTCATGTTGAACAAGTAAATAATGATTTAAGAGAAATTAATAAATGATTTACGTTTCAAGAAGAGAAGTATTTAGCACATCACACAGACTTCATAATGCAAATTTAAGCGATGAAGAAAATTTTGAATTATTCGGAAAATGTAATAATCCAAATGGACACGGACACAATTATGTTTTAGAAGTTATAGTTGCCGGTGAAATTGATGAAAAATCCGGTTATGTAATTGACTTAAAAAAATTGAAAAAAATTATAATTGAAAACATCATCAGAAAAGTTGATCACAAACATTTAAATTTTGATGTTGATTTTATGAAAGGTATAAATCCCACAACGGAAAATTTTGCAAAAAAAATTTGGGATGAACTTGTTGATAAAATTCCGAATGGAAAATTGTACTCAATAAAATTACATGAGACAGAAAATAATTATGTAGAATATAAAGGAAAGTGAAAATTTTGAATCAAAATAAAGTTGAAAAAAATATATATTCCTTATTAGAGGAAATTGGTGAAAATCCCGAAAGAGAAGGTTTAAAAAGAACTCCGGAAAGAGTTGCAAAAGCTTACCAGTATTTAACTTCCGGTTATACTAAGGATATTGAAAAAGTTTTAAACGGTGCAATTTTTTCGGAAAAATATGATGAAATGGTAATTGTTAAAGATATAGATTTTTTCAGTATGTGCGAACATCATCTTTTGCCTTTTTACGGAAAAGTTCACGTTGCTTACATTCCAAATGGAAAAATTGTTGGACTTAGTAAAATTCCAAGAATAGTTGAAGTTTTTGCTCGAAGATTGCAAGTTCAAGAGAGAATGACGCAAGAAATTGCAAATACAATTAATCATTATCTGAAACCGATTGGTGTTGCTGTTGTTGCCGAAGCATACCATATGTGTATGATGATGCGTGGAGTTGAAAAACAAAATTCATATACAGTTACAAGTGCAATGGTTGGCGGTTTTAAAAATGATGCAAGAACAAGAGAGGAATTTTTAGATTTGATTTCCCATAAAAGGATTTAATTGTGGGAAAACAAAACGCAGTTTGGATTACCGGCGCAAGTTCTGGAATTGGTAAAGAATTAGCAAAAAAATTTTCCGAATCAAATTTTAATGTTATTGCTTCTGCAAGAAGAATTGAACAAATTGAAAAAATAAATGGCGAAAAAAAATCTTCTGCAAAAATAATTCCACTTCAAAATGATATTTCAGACTTTACAGATTTATCTGAAAAAATTATTAATCTGAAAAATGAGTTTAACATCAATTGCTTAATAAATAATGCCGGAATAACATCATTCAAACCGTTTGTTGAAAATTCCATTGAAGAAATTGAAAACATTATAAATGTAAATTTGCTTGGTGCAATTTATTCTACGAAATTAGTTTTACCGGAAATGATTGAGAATAAATCCGGAACAATAATAAATATTTTATCAGTTGCCGCAAAAACAGTTTTTACAAAAAGCAGTGTTTATGCAGCTTCAAAAGCTGGTTTGGATTATTTTTCCAAAGTTTTGCGAGAAGAAGTTAGAAATCATAACATTAAAATTATTAATATTTTCCCAGGAGCTACTTCAACAGAAATTTGGCCTTCTAATGTTTTAATAAAATATTCCGATAAAATGATGAATCCCGAAAATCTTGCCGAATTAATTTTCAATTTAGTAAATACCGATAAAAATTTAGTTGCTGAAGAAATTGTTGTTAGACCAATAACTGGAGATTTATAATTTTTGAAAAGAAAAACTGCAATTGTAACTGGTGCAAGCAAAGGAATCGGGAATTCCATTTCGCTAAAATTAGCCGAAGAAAATTTTAATGTTATGATTTTTGGAAGAAGTGAAAAAAATTTAATTTCGGTAAAAAAAGAAATTTTGAAAAATAATGTTGAGTGCGAATATTTTATTGGAGATGTTGCAGATCAAAATTTTGTTAATATTTCCATTAAACAAATATTAAAGAAATATAAAAAAGTTGATATTTTAATTAACAATGCTGGTGTAGCAATTTTCAAAAAATTTTCAGAAACAACTTTAGAAGATTTTCAAACTCAAGTTAATACAAATGTTTACGGAGTTTTCAATTTTACAAAATCAGTAGTTGAAAATATGATAAACAACGAAAATGGAACTATTATTAACATTGTTTCGCAAGCTGGTAAATTTGGATTTGATTTTGGCTCAACTTATTCTGCAACAAAGCACGCAGTTATGGGTTTTTCAAAATCCATTTTATTGGAATTGCGAAAATTTAATATTCGAGTAATTACTGTTTGTCCCGGTTCTACTGATACTGATATGATAAAAAATTCGCCAATCCATAAAAATTTAAAGCAATTTCTAAAACCAAAAGATATTGCAGAAATTGTGATATCCGCAATAAAACTTCCGCAAAATGCATTAATTAGCGATTTGGAAATTCGTCCTACAAATCCTTAATGTGATTTAAATCACTAAACAATCATTTTTGTAAGACGATTATTGAATAGGCTAATTGCGCTTATTCATGAGAGTTTAATGGTTGTAGGTAAATTTAATTACCATAAGATTTTATTTACTTTAGATACTTTATCAACTACAGAAGAAAAAATTAGTTTTCTTTTTGGAGTTAAACTTGAAGTAAATAAAGTTATTCAATGTTTTACTCAAACAAAATTTCAGCCTTTAAGAAATTATATTAGAGAAAATAAATTTGCTGATGACGGTTGCGAAGAATTAACCGAGTTCCTAAAAAAAATTGTTAGTTTTTATAATTCGCCGTTGTATTCAAACAGATTTATAAGCGAAGAAATTCTGAAAAGACATCTACGTGAAGAAGTAATAAATTATAAAAAGTTTGCACGACTTATTGATTCTGAAATAAATTACTGGATTGAACGAAGAGAAAAATTAAGTAAACAAAATGAAAATCAATTTGATAAAAGAGAAAAAAATATGGAAGAATTAAAGAATACTCACAATGAAATTGAAGAAGAAAATCAAAACCAATTTGAAGATGAAAATTTATCACAATTTGAAAATTCAACTTCAATTCGTGAGCTAAAAGAAAAACAGAAAAAAATAGTTTGGAAAGGATCAAAAGAAGATTTGATTTATTTCTTTGATCAACTTTACGGATTGCAGTTATTAAAAATTAAAGGATATGATGAAATATTTTCAATAGTTTCTCATTATTTTATTTCTGAAAACGGTGAGCCAATGTTTGTTGAAAAATCAGCATCTGCAAAAATGAATTTAACTGGACCCAAAATTCCCGAAGGTTATCAAAGATATATGAGAAGTATTGAAAAACTTAAAACAAAAGAAAAATAAAAACCGGAAAAATTAAATTCCCGGTTTATAAAATTTGTATAAATAAAATTAATTTTCGTCTTCATGTTCATCTTCTTCATTTTCCTCATTTGGCGGAGGAGGCATTAATTTTCCCATTTCTCTTTCACCATCAAACTTTCTCATTTTTCTAAATTCTCGCGCACGTTCTCTAAATTCATCAGGCATATCAGCAAAGTGATTTTGCCACTCAACTTTTTGATTCTTATCAAGAATTTTATATACATCCAGCCACATTTTTGTTCTTAAATCAGATAATTCATTTTTTAATTTATTTGCATTTTGAGTTAAGTTTACAAATTCATTTTCGCTAAAATTTTCAGATTTAAATAATTTCTGAATTTCCAATCTATTCTTTTTTAACTTTGCTTGAATATCAATAATTTTTTCATCATGATTAAATTGAATTTGATCAAATTTTTTCTTTTGTTCTTCAGTAAGATTTAATTTTTTAACTCCAAGAAAACGGTCTTTTACTCTTTTGGGACCTTGTGCATAAAAATCACTTGCTTGCGATAAAACCATTGTTGCAATTAAAATTAACATTATTATTTTTTTCATTTTTACTCCTTTTTATTTGTGTTTTGCATATTTGACAAAATAATTTTTGCGCGGGTTTAAAATCAAAAATTTAAACCACCGACTAATAATTTTTGTCTAAATTATTGCTCAAGGAAATTTATGGCTGATGAAAAAGAATTTGAACTCGTTAATAATTTCATAAATGGAGATGAAAAATCATTTAATAAAATTGTTAATGAGTATCAAAAATTAATTTATTGGAATGCGCGAAGAATGCTGGGGAATCATTATGATGCCGATGAAATAACTCAGCAAGTAATAATTGTTCTTTATAATAAATTGAAAACTTTCAAATTTAATTCCTCGTTAAAAACGTGGATTTATAAAATCACTTTAACAAGAAGTTTAAATTTGATAAAAAAAAATAAAGTAAAAAGTTTTTTTAATTTGGAAGATCCAATTGCAAATGTAAAAAATGAAAATGATATTATTAAAAATTTTGAAGACAAAGAAAAATTAGAAAAATTAAACTCAGTTTTAAATGAATTGCCGATTAAACAAAAAGAAGTTTTTATTCTTAGAAAATTTGATGAATTGAGTTATGAAGAAATTTCTGAAATAACCGGAAAAAGTATTGGCGGATTAAAAGCAAATTATTTTCACGCGTTAAATAAAATTTTAACTAAGCTGGAAGATTATGAATAAAAATTTACAATTTATTAGATATGTAGAAAATGAATTTTCTGAAATTGAAAAAAAGAAATTTGAAACCGAACTTTTAAAAGATGAGAATTTGAAATTAGAGTTCAATAAATTTCTTAAAAGGTACAAAAGTCTAAATCCGGGAATAAATTTCAATGAAGAATATTTTATAAATTTACTTCCAAAAGTAAGAGAAAGAATTTCTGCAAAAGAAAAATCATTTTTAAATTTTAATAAAATCCCTAAAACTGCTTTTGTAATTCCAATTATTATAATAGCGCTTGTAATACTATTTTCAGTTTTTAATAATCAAAGTAAAATAGAAGAAAAAATAAATTTTGAAAATTTAGTTTCGGAGTTTATTGAAAATAATGAAATAGCAAATGAACTTCTTAGCGAATCATTTGAATTAAACAGAAGTTCAAGTTATGATCCAAATATTTATTCATATATCTATGATGAAAGTGATTACGAAAATATTATCATAAATTATATTGATGAAAATAATCTCACATTCGAGTTAAACGAAAATGTAATTAATCAATTATCAGAAGATGAATATAATTTAGTTTATGGTGAACTTATTAATAAAAAAATTCTATAGGTAAAAAATGAAATCAAAATATTTTATAGTTGTATTATTTTTTGTCGGAAATATTTTTGCACAAGAAATGGGGAAACCACCATTTGATCCGCCAAATAAAAAATACGAACAACTTGAACAACTGAAATTATTAGAAATACTTGACCTTGAAGAAGATATTGCAGTAAAATTTGTAACGCGTAGAAATAAAAGTAGAGACAGAGTTTTTGAAATTATGAAATCGTTCGATTCTGATCTTGATAAAATGGAAAAGAATTTACGAAATGAAAAAGGTGATAAGAATTATTCGGATTTTATTGAAAAATGTATAAATTATGAAAATAAAATTACTGAAGAAAAAAATAATTTTATAAAATCACTTGATGATATTTTAACCGAAGAACAGATTGTAAAAATAATCCTTTTTGAAAGAAAGTTTAAGAAAGATGTGCGAGATATTCTTTTAGAAAAAGGAAGAAAAAGAATTAAGAAAGAGAGAGAAAATTAGCATAAAAAATTTCCTATCATTTGGAACAATTAAAAAATCGTATTGTTTACTTCTTCACATTTCGTAAAATAGTGTGGATTTAAGATATTGCATTTTTATTATTATAACTTTATCTTTGAAACCTATTTTGCGGAAGTGGTGAAATTGGTATACACGCTATCTTGAGGGGGTAGTGCCCGTAAGGGCATACGGGTTCAAGTCCCGTCTTCCGCACATGTTTAACTTAAAAAAAAGGAAAGGTGAGATTAATGAAGAAAATGATTAAAATCCTAATTACTCTACTGTTTACTTTTGTTACTGTTTTTGCCCAAGAAGCAGAAATGAATGTAGATGCTGCAAAACTCTATAATGAGGGCAATAAACAAATGAAAGCTGGAAATTTTGCTGGAGCTTTAGAAAATTATAATAAGGCATTGGATATTGATAAAGATTATAGAATATATTATCAGATGAGTTCTGTTTATAAAAAACAAAGAAATTTTGAAAAAGCTGAAGATGCATTAAAAAAATGTATAGCTGCAAATTCAAAATTTGCTACAGCGTATAATGCTATGGGAACAAATTATTATGCCTGGGGCAAATATGATTTAGCTATTGAAAATTTCAAAAAATTTAAGGAAATGAATAAAGAAAAGAAATTTCAAGAACAAGCTGCAAAATATATTGGTTTAGCTTATACAAAATTAGGTGAAGATGCTCTAAAAGATAAAAATTATGAAAAAGCTTCCGAACATTTACAAAATGCTGTTGCAAATTATAATTATGATGCCGCTTACTTAAAATTAGCCGATTTATACATTGAAACAGCCAAATATGATGATGCTCTTAAAGCTGCAGATAATGCAATTAATCATAGAGAAGCAAAATCTGAAGTTCCAAAAGGTGCTGCATATTTTTACAAAGCAATGGCATTTAAAGGATTAAATCAAGTAGAAAAAGCTAAAGAGAATTTCAAAATTGCAAGTGCTGATAAACAATATAAAGATAGAAGCAATCACGAATTAAAATATCTTAATTAAACTTCCCGAAAAAGAAATATATAAACCCAGTTAGAAAATTCTAATTGGGTTTTTCATTTCTATAACACAAAATAAACTAATGAGTTAAGAAGATTTTGTAATATTTGTCTTTAACTTATTCTACTAATTACTTATATTTTAGAAATATATTTATCAAAAAGTTCGGAAACATTTCTAATAAATTTTTGGTTTAATTAGTTATTGTAGAATTTTAAGATTTCTAAAAAACTATGAAAAATTCAATCAAACTGCTTATTGTAATTTCGTTATTTTCATCTTACCAATTTGCTCAACAAGATATTTCATTTTACTCAGATGGAATGAAACATTTTCATAGTGAAGATTATTCACGCGCTATTTCAGATTTCAATCAATTTATATGTCAATCAGAAGTCGATGAAAATTTGTTATCAAGTGCCAAATTGTATATTGGCGAAAGTTTATTAGGTTTGGAACAATTTGACGGTGCAATTGCACAATTTGAAGAATTTGTTGAAAAATATCCGACATCAAATTTAAGAGAATTAGCACTTTATAGATTGGGTAATCTTTATTTTGATAAAAAATTGTATGATAAAAGTCGAGATAATTTAGTAATTCTTGTAAATAAATATCCCAACTCGGAATATTCCGGTTCTTCATATCATTTAATAGGTGAAACTTTTATTGAAGAAAACGATTTGAACAAAGCCGAGCAATTTTTTAGTTCAGCTGTAAATTCTAAATATAATAATAAGTTTGTAGACCACAGTATTTTTTCATTAGCGAATGTTTATGAAAAAAAAGGAGAATATCTAAAAGCTGTTGAATATTACGATAAACTTTTAGGATTTCATAGAAACAGCGAATTAGCGGCACAATCTCAATATAGAATTGGTGTTTGCTATTTTGAACTTAAGGAATATGATAACGCAATTTTGGAATTATCAGATCCGTTAATAGAAGAATTGGAAATTGATGATAAAAATTACTCCGATTATATTTTGGCAAATTCGTTTTACAGATTAAAAGAATTTAATAATGCTTCGGAAGCATATAAAAGAATTTTGAATAATTCGCCTTCTGATGATATGTTGAATAAAATTAGATATGGTTTAGCATGGATTAATTTTCAGCAAGGCGATTATGAAAGTGCATACAAACTTTTTAATTCGCTATCAAACAGCAAAGATGATTCAATAGCAATTAAATCTTTTTATTGGAGCGGCGAATCAAAACGATATGAAGGTGATTATAATGAATCTATAGAAATTCATAAAAAATTTGCAGAAAAATATCCGAATCATCCGCTTGCGCAAAGAGTTAAACTAAATATTGGAATTAGTAAATTCAGTGAGAAAAGTTTTGATGAATCAGAAGAATCATTACTACAATCATTAAAAAATTCCGATCCATTTACTCGTTCAAAATCATATACACTTTTGGGTGAAATAAGTCTTCGAAGAAAAGATTATGCAAAAGCTAAAGAATATTTTCAATACGGATTAAACATTTCTCAAATTCCAATTCAGTTAAAAGACCGATGCCATTTGGGTTTGGGTGTTTCTAATTTTTATTTGAAAAATAATAATGAAGCTTTGAAGAATTTTAATTCAATTAACGAAAGTGAAACTGAAATTGAGAAAAGTAAATTACATTTCTATCGTGCAGAAACAAACTTTATGCTTGAAAATTATTCAAAATCACTTTCTGATTACAACAGAATTAATATTGAAGATGAACAATTTGCTAATGATGTAATTTATGGTAAAGGTTATTCATATTTTAATTTAACGGATTTTTCCAAAGCTGCATATTATTTTAATGAATTTATTAAAAATGCGTCAGGAGATAAACGATTTAATGAATGTCAGTTAAGATTAGCTGATTGCTATTATGCACAAAAAGATTTCATCAAAGCGGGAAATTATTATCAAAGAGCTTTAATAAATTCGGCTGAGTTTAGTAATGATGAAAGAGCATTTTTTAATTATGGACAAAGTTTATTCAAATCCGGTGATTCCGAAAATGCTATTAAAGTTTTAGAACAAATTCAAAATAAATTTTCGTCTTCAAACTATGCTGATGATTCACAATATTTAATTGGATGGATTAATTTTCAGCAAAATGAATTTGAAGAAGCAATATATCATTACAATTTATTATTTGAAAAATATCCCCAATCAACTTTACTGCCAATTGCACTTTATTCAATCGGCGATGCTTATTTCAATCAAGGTGAATATGATGATGCTGTTTCAAATTATAATAAAGTAATTTCACAATATCCTAATACACCGTATGTTTATGATGCTGTTAATGGAATTCAATATTGTTATGTTGTTCAGGATAAGCAAGATGAAGCAATAAGTTATTTAAAAAATTTTATTAATGAGCATCAAGGATATGAATACATTGATAAAATTCAGATGAAAATTGGTGAAATTTATTACAGTTCCGGTCAATATGAACCAGCAATTCTTGAATATGAAAAAGTAGTAAATAATTATCCGCAAAGTGCATCTGTTCCGCAAGCTTATTATTGGATGGGAAAAAGTTCAGGATTGTTAAATAATCCAGATAAAGCAATTCCATATTTTGAGTATGTTAAAAATAATTCCTTAAATTCTGAAGAAGGATTTAATTCTGTTTTAGAACTTGGAAATATTTATAGAACGCAAAATAATTCTGCTGAAGAAATTAGTTTATATGACGAAGTTTTAAGTAAGATTGGCGATACAAAAAGAATTTCGGAATTAAAATTAGCAAAAGCACAAAGCTATATTGCTAACAACCAAATTCCATCGGCATTTCAAGCATTGCAAGAAATTGTTGATAGTAAAGATGGTTCACTATTTTACCACAAAGCGGAAATTGAATTGGGAATTTTAGAACTCGCAAGAAATAATTACGAATATTCCCTCAATTTATTTAAAAATGTTTCAGAAAGTAGAAAAGATGATATTGCTGCACAAGCAATGTATTATGTTGGTTTAAATTATTTTCAACAAAAGAAAATTCCCGAAGCAATTACCGAATTAATAAAATTGCGTTCTGTCTATAATATGTATGATGAATGGTATACAAAATCATTGTTGCTGCTTGGTGATTGTTATGTTGCAAATAATGATAAAACAAATGCAGCAGAAATGTATAAAGCAGTTTTGAAACGTCACAAAAAAAATCAATTTGCTCAAGAAGCTAATGAGAAATTAAAACAATTATGAAAAAAATAATATTACTTTTAATTTTAAGCATTTCTGTTCTTTTTGGTCAAGAAGATAATTCACAGGGAATTGAACTTCCAGATTTTGTAATTACCGGTAACGAAAATATTACTGTTCCAAAAATGCAAAAGTCGCAGCCAAATTTAATCCCTCTGTTATCAAAAGATTTTTTCACTCCGCTAAATATTAGTGATGATCAAACAAGTATTGCGCTTCCAAAATTTGAAAATCAAGTTGTTAGTATTCCAAAATATTTACAATTAACAAATGCATTGTTAAGACTAAACGCTGGATTGCACACTTGGCCTTCTGGAGAATTTTATTTTAATGATTGGAGCGAAAATTTATCATACAATGCACATCTTTACGGTTTGAACGAATTAGAATATGTTAAAAATGCGGGATTAAGTTATGCTGGAATTGGACTTGGAACAAAATATTTTGTTGATCATGAATCAAATTTTTTACCCGGGCTTGAAATAGATTTACACGGAAATTATTTGTATGAATCATACAATTTTTATGGCTCAGAAAATGGAAATCTTGAAAGAATTACAAATGATGGATTTGTTTCTCTTTCGTTTAATTTTGCAACTGATTCATACCGAAAATTTGGTTTAACATTTAACAATGAATATTATAAGCAAAAAGATGATGCAATAAGTGAAAATATATTTTCAACAAATGCTTATGTAAAACTTAAATTAGCAGAATTTGATTTTTTGATTAATGGCGGTTTTAAGAATCAATCATTAAATTCAAAAGAATTTAATGAAGGAAATAATTCGTTCTTTATTACAAATGCTAATTTGGCTTTCAATCCGTTTTCATTTTTATATGTAAAAGGTGGTATTTATTTTGCAGAAAGTGAAGGAAATACTTTTTTTGCTCCAAATGCTTATGCAAGTATAAAATTTAATAAAAGTTTTTCAGTTTTCGGTGAGCTTGCTCCATCAACTGAATTTTTAACTTTAAGCGATTTTAGAAATGGAAATAGATTTTATGAATTAAATAATTTTGTAAATCTTTTTCTTGAGAATAATTTCAATTTGAAAATTGCAGCCAAATTTGAATACGAAAAATATTTTGAAATAAGCGGCGGGTTTGGTTATGTAAATTCTGATAACAATTTTTATTTTCAAGATGATTCGTTAAATGGAATTTTTAAAATTCACAAAATAGATACAGAAAAAGCATTTGCGTATTTAAATTTTCTTTTTCGTAAAGGACCTTTTGGTGAATTTTATGGGAACTTAGTTTTGCAAAATTTATCTGGATCGAATTCTAAGGATTTACCTTATAATTCTTCATTTTTAATGGATTTTAGTTACACGTATAATTGGTCTAAATTCGGACTAAATTTAACTCTAAATTATTTTGGTAAAACTTTTACAAATATTGAAAATACAAATGAAATTCAAGAAGCTGCAAATATTAATGCAAATTTCAATTATGAATTATTTGAGAATTTCGATTTAACTTTATCATTGCAAAATTTGCTTAATGATAAATACTATTATTTTAGGAATTATAAAGCAAAACCTTTTGATTTGATTGCCGGTTTTGAGTTTAGATGGTAAATGAATTTTAACCATTCCTAAGAGGATAAAATGGATAAACAAATATTAGAACAAAAGTTTGCAGAAATTTTGGGAATAAATGAAAGCGAAAGCAGTTTCGCTTTTAATAAATTCAAAGAAAAAATTGTTGAAAATCTTTTTGTTGGTGATGCACTAAAAGTAAAAGATTTGGGTGTGTTTCAGATCAAAGAGCAATTAAATGATGAATCCAACAAACTTAGTATTAGAAAAAAAACACTATTATTTTCTCCGGTTCAATCTCTTTCCTCTGATGATTCACTTTTTCTCACATTAGATATTCAACAAAAATTTGGTGATGCAATAGAATTTGATGAAGGAATTTTTCAATTGGGAATTGGCAAGGCAATGATAAAACTTGATGAAAATCAAGATAGCGAAAATGTTGATCAAAGAGCTTTAGAAATTGAAAATAAAATAGATGAACTCATTAGAACTTCCGAAAGAATACAAAATTATGATATTTGGGAAGATTATTTAGAAGGTAAAGAAAGCAAAAGTATTCTTGATGATGAAGATATTAAAGATGAATTGGATTCATATTTTGATGATGATTTAGATGTCAAATCAAAACAGCTTTTTGAAAATGATTTTGAAGAACTTAACGAAGATGAAATATTTAAAGAAATTATGAATGATGAAAAATTAGAAAATAAAGATTTAGATGAAATAACGAATGACGAAAAATTAAATGAAAAAATAAAAATTGATTTGGAACAAGAAACTATTGAAGAATCTTTGGATAAAGAGAATTCCAAAATAGAACTTGACGAATTTGAAAATATTTCTGAAATAACAAATAAAGAAATTCCAACTTTTACAGATGAAACATTAGAGAAATTTCCAAATGAAGAAATCAAAGTAGAAATAAACGAACCGGAAATTCCTAATGAATTTGAAAATAATTTTAATGAAAAAATATATGATGATATTGAAGAAATAAATAAAGAAATAGTTTCGGAAAAAAATGTAATCGATGAAATTATACAAAATACAGTTGCAGAAGAAAAAACTGCTGATGAAAATTTAATTTCGGATATAATTGATAATCAAGATAAAAGTGAAACAGATATGAGAACAAAAATTCCAAAAAGAAGAAATAAGACATTAGTTAATTTTTTAATTGGAATATTTCTTTTAATTGCAGCTGTTGGAATTTACTTTTTATTTTTTGCAAACCCAACTTGGCTTTATGATGAACACGAAGTTGAAGTTGCATTAGCAGAAAAGAATGAAGAGATTTTAAATAGTACAGAAGAAGAAATTCCAATTGATAGTGTAAGTTTAGAATCAACAACTCTACCAAATATTCCTTCTGATTCTACAGTTAATAATAATTTAGATGAAAAAAAAGAATTGATTGTTGAAGCTGAAAAAAAAGTCGAAGAAAAAAATAATTCGCCGATTACAAAAGTTGAACAAAAATCTGAAAATAAAATTGATAAAGCTAAAACAAATATTAGTAAGAATGAATCGCAAAAATTAGCAAATATTAAATCTGAAATTAAAGATATTGATCCGAATGAAAATGAAGTTACTGATAATATTTTTTCAAACGGTACAAGTTTTTCTGTACAAGTTTCATCTTGGAAACAGAAAACAATTGCAGAAAGAGAAGCGAATAAATTAGTAAGTAAAGGTTTCAGCGCATATGTTGTAAAAGTGTTTATCCCTAAATTTAATGGATATTGGCACAGAGTTAGAATCGGTCCGTACTCAACATTAGAAGAAGCAAAAAAAAATCAGTCAAAATTATAAAAGAACTAAAGGAATAAAAATGTCAATATTATCAATGCTATCAAAAGGCGGATGGTTAATGATTCCGCTGTTCATTAGTTCAATAATTGCAGTGGGAATTATTATTGAAAGATATATTGTAATAAAAAAATCAAAGTTAAATGTTCCGGCATTTTTAGTTAAAATTAGAGGAATGTTAATTAAAGAAGATATTTCCGGGGCAATTAGTTATTGCATCGAAGAAAAATCTCCGGCTGCAAATATTATTAAAAGTGGATTGAAAAAATATCATTTGGGTCATGAGAGAGTAAAGGAATCAATTGAAAATGCCGGTAGACAAGAAGTAGCAAAATTGGAAAAAGGTTTATCGATGGTTGCAACTATTTCCGGAATTGCACCTTTGTTGGGATTTTTAGGAACAGTAACGGGAATGATTCAAGCATTTATGAGAATTCAAGATTTACAAGGTTCTGCAAACCCAAGTGATTTGGCCGGTGGAATTTGGGAAGCATTAATTACTACAGCTGTAGGTTTGGCAATAGGAATTATTGCATTAGCTTTCTATAATTATTTAACAACCGGAATTAGTAAATTAATTCTTGATATGGAAGTTGTAACAAATGATGTACTTGATATTATTGAAGAAACAAGCCGCGGTAACAAAGTGATTCAAGAAGATATTGAAATAGAATTATAGGATTACTATGAAATTTGAAATGAAAGAAAAACCCTTAAGCGCATTTAACTTTTCATCATTAACGGATATAGTTTTTTTACTTTTAATATTCTTCTTACTTTCTTCACAATTTGTAATTCAAACCGGAGTAAAAGTACAACTGCCGGCTTCAAAAATGAATGAACAAAGTATGTCAACAAAATTAATTGTATCAATTACAGAAGAAAAAGAAGTTTATGTTGGAAGTGAAAAAACTGATATTGCTTCGGTTGCGTTAAAATTAGGTGATTTAATGAAAGATATTACAGAAAATAATTTAGTAATTCGTGCTGATAAAACTGTTGATATTGATTTAGTAATTCAAGTTATTGATGCCGCAAAAGCTGTTGGAATAGAAAAATTTACAATTGAAACTGAGAAACAATCATTTTGAAAAATAGAAAAAATCCATATTTATTTTCAATTGCAGTTCATTTGATTTTACTAATGATTTTATATTTCATTAAAATCAATTCAGAACCAGCTGAAGAAGAATTTGTTACAATTGGATTTGGATCAATTGGGAATTTAAGTTCAGCCGGAGTTCGTGCGGAAAATCCTACAGAAGAAAAGCAAATTAAAGAACCAGAAAAACAACAAACAGTAAAAGAAGAAATTGTAAAAAAAGTTGAATTACCAAAAGTTCAAAATCCGGATGAAACTAATAATGTTGTTGTAAGTGCAGATAAAAAACAAAATGATAAAGTAACAAAGCCGGAGGAAGTTGAACCAATTCCAACCAAGGAAGAAGAAGCTGGAAATGGTACGGAAGAAACTGGTGAAGGTGATGCAAGTTTTGGATTTGAAATTGATTTCGGCGGAAAAGGTAAAAGAAAAATTTATAGTTATTCGCTGCCGCCATATCCAGAAGGTGTTTCCAAAGAAATTGATGTTAAACTAAAATTTACAATTCTTTCTGATGGAAGTGTTGGAAGAATTTTACCACTTATAAAAGCCGATTCAAAATTGGAATTGGCAGCAATAAATTCTTTACGACAATGGAGATTTGAACCGCTTCCGGAGAGAGCAAAAAATATTGAACAAACTGCCGTAATTATTTTTCCGTTTAGACTTAGGTAGTTTTTATATCTTTATAATAAAATTTAAAAAAGAAATATTCTGCAATTGTTAATAAAGTTAAAGTAATTGTATCTCTATCAAAAAATCTTCCAAACCCTTCCGGCTCAAAAACCAATTTTACAAGCATTCCTGAAATTGACCAACCGACACTAAAAAAAATTATAATGAAAGCTAAATTAATTAACGCAGAACTAAGGGATTCCTTTTTAAGTTTTTTTATAAAAATGTATCCCACAAAAATAATATGTAATAAAAAGATAAGAACAATTATCATAATTTTATCCCGGAGTTTTTTGAATTATAATATTTCGTTCCAACCAATCCGCCAATCAAACCAAATATTGAATCTACAATCAAATTATTAAAAATTACCGATATTGTATAAAGTGCAGAAAATCCTTTTTCTCTAATAGATTCAGCCACTTCTTGCATCAAATTAATAACTTCATTTTTTATTTCTTGTGCAACTGGAAAATTATCAACCATAACGTTTAATTCGTTTATCGCTTCTAAAATATCATTGTTTCTTGTTAAAAACGTTACGAAAATATCAAAAAAGCTTCCGAAAAAAGCTGCGAACAATCCGGTTAAAAATCCTAATAATGCGCCTCTTTTAATATTAAAATTTCCAGTTAAATTTTCAGATTTTGCTGCCAAAGTTATTGCAAAAAAAGCGGCGATTGGAATGATTAAACAGCACGTTAATGATTTTACAATTGGTACAACATGTAAAACTCCAGCTGAAAATCCGGCAACCAAAGCCGGTAAATATTTTTTCAAATTCATCCTTGATGTTTTATGAATAAAAGTAAAATTTGCTTGTGAATATATGAAAAACCGACGGAACCTAAAAGTAAACCGGTTATAAAAGAAATTAAATGAATGTAGGAATAAATTCCAAAAGATGTAAAAATTACGTCAAGAAAAAGAGGAATTGAAAAAATAAATAATTGTTTTGTGGAAACGGATTTCTCAATTCTAAATAAAATTAAAATTATACTAAATAAACTTCCGAAATAAATTCCGGAACATCTTGCGCAAACCAAAGTATGATAACCAAAATAGTTAATTAATTTTTCTGATTGTGTATGACAGACAATTGTGTAATTATATTTTAAAAATGGGAAAATGTAAAATATTGCTGGGAAAGTATCTAAAAATAATTCTGCCAAAATGCCTAAACACCAAATAAGAATTATGAAAAATAAAAATAAATTTAATGTTTTAGGTTTTATGTCAAACAAAATTATTTAATAATAAAATATTTTATAAGCCGGTGTTGAGTTAAAACAATTAAATGATTTTCCAATATTTCAGCATCTACAATTTTTTCATCATTCAAATTTGGGAAGTTTAAAAATTTACTAATTGTTTTTTTTTCTGAAAGATCGAAAATTTCAATTTGATTTTTACTGATAAAAGCTAAATTATTTTCAACAATTTTTATTTTTTCAGCTTCAGAATTTATTTTAAAATAGAAAAGATCATTTCCATATTGATCAAAAACTTTAATTGTTTCTTCATCAAGAATGAACAAATTATTCAAATCATCAATTGTTAAACTTACCGGATTATTTATTGCAAAATTTCCGGCATCGTTACCGCCAATTTCTTGAAGAAATTCCCCGGTTAAATTGAATTTCAAAATTTTGTTATTATCGGAATCTAAAATAAATAAATCACCAATGTTAGAAATTTCAATACAAATTGGGTAACCAAACTCAATTTCATTTTGAGAATTTTTGCCGGAATATTCAGAAAGAAAATTTAAATCTTTATCAAACCTTTGAATTCTATTATTGTTTTTATCGGCAACATATAAACTTAAAGTATTTGTAACTAAATCTATAGGTTCATCAAATGTGGAATTTTCCCAGCCAAATCCGCCGATTGAATTTAATAATTTTCCGGTTGAATCAAATTTTGAAATCGTATTTGACTTAATATCTGCAACAAAAAAATTGTTTGATAAATCAATATCAAACGCAGAAGCATTTTCAAAATTTCCAAAATCATCTACAAATTGCAATGATTGAGAAATAGAAATTGAATGCAAAACAAAAAGTGCAATAATTATTTTCATAAAATAAAATTAGGTAAAATGTTATTTTTAGAAAAGTCAATATTGAAAAGAATTTTGTAAATGAAAAAAGTTGAGCAAAATAGAATTGAAAAAATATTTCGAATTTTAAAGGAAGAATATCCTAATACAAAACCGCAACTTGAGTTTTCAAATCCTCTCGAATTACTAATTGCAACAATTCTTAGCGCACAATGCACAGATGCAAGAGTGAATATTGTAACTAAAGATTTGTTTAAAAAGTTTAATTCTGCAGAAGATTTTGCAAAAGCAAATATTGGGGAATTGGAAAAGTATATTTTTTCAACCGGTTTTTATAAACAGAAGGCTAAAAATATTAAAAATTGCTGCAAAATTTTGGTTGATAATTTTCATACAAAAGTTCCAAATGATTTTGATGAATTAGTAAAACTACCGGGAGTGGGAAGAAAAACTGCATCGGTTGTTGCAGGACATGCTTTTAATATTCCCGCAATTGCTGTTGATACACATGTAAATAGAATAACAAATTTGCTTGAAATTGTAAATTCCAAAAATCCGGAAATTATTGAAAATAAACTGAAAGAGATTTTACCAAAAGAAGATTGGGTAAATTCGACACATTGGTTTATAAATCATGGAAGAAAAGTTTGTATTGCAAGAAGACCAAAATGTGAAATTTGCATGATTGAAAATTTTTGTCCAAGTTCAAAATTGAAAAAGGAAAAGTGAATGGAAAGAAATCGTGAATTTTGTCATAATCTTTTAAAAGAATATACTCAAAATGAAAGTCTGCTAAAACATGCATATTCTGTTGAAGCTTGCGTAAGATCATATGCACAAAAGTTTAATGAGGATACTGAGTTTTGGGGGAATGTTGCATTGCTGCATGATTTTGATTATGAAAAATTTCCAACAATGGAAGAACATCCGTTTCAAGGTGAAAAAATTCTAAAGGAAAAAGGATTTTCAGAAGTTTTTACTCGGGCAATTTTATCTCATGCAGATCATGCAAATGTTAAAAGAGAAAGTTTGTTAGAAAAAGTTTTATATGCTTGCGATGAATTATCGGGATTTATAACTGCGGTAACTTTAGTGAGACCAAATAAAAAAATTGATGAAGTTGAAGTAAGTTCAGTTAAGAAAAAAATGAAAGACAAAGCTTTTGCAAAGGCAGTTAGCAGAGATGATATTAAAAATGGAGCAGATGATTTGGGAATTTCGTTAGATGAACATATTCAATTTTGTATAAGTGCAATGCGAGGAATTAAAGAAAATTTAGGTCTTTAATTTTACACTATTTTTCGACTTAAAATTTTTCTACATTTGTTCGAAAATTATTATAAGTGTTCTAAAAATAAGTTTTGATGGATTGTTTATTTGGATGACAAAAATATTTTGACTTGACAATTTATACTAAACTTATCTAATTTGAGTCACTAAATTTTTAATTGTTACCGAGAAGGAAATTTATATAGAGTATTTGTTACCATTTAATTTGATTTACAAATAATTAATTGTCTAAGTTTGTAATCTAATTTAACTAAGTTAATTTGGGGATTAGTAAGTGAACAAATACTTTTTAATAGGTTTCCTATTTTTTTATTCTTTTGTTTCCGCCCAAGATGATTTTAAAATTTTATCATCATCAACTAATTCCTTAATAATTGAATACACACCGATTTACGAAGATACATCACTTTCGTATTTCAATTCCGAAATGTATAGAAATTCAGAAATTCGAAATTGCTTTAAAAAAGAAACAATTCAAGGAATGCCTCAAGTTCCCATTAGAGTTTTTAATATTGGTGTTCCACAAGAATTTGGAAACAATTTACGAGTTTTGAAATCAGATTATAAAATTTTGCATGGAAATTTGAAACCACTTCCGAATATTAAAAAGATAAGTGGATTTCCAGAATTATCATATATAAAATCTACCGATTATATTAATTATAAATATCCTGAATTAGTTTCATTTGGTGAATTTGGTAAAATCCGAGAAGCTCAAGTTCAAGATATAATTGTAAATCCGGTTTTATTTGATCCGGTAAATTCTGAAATAAAATTCTACACAAAAGTTATTTTCCAAATTGATTTTGCAAATTCTTCAAATCAGAACAGAAACAAAATTTCGGAATTTGCAGCAGATTTAATTATTAATAAGGAAGTTGCAAAACACTGGGGAAGCGAAAAAAAACTTTCAAAAGTATCTGCACAAAATTCTGTTCTTGCACAAGGTGATTGGTATAAATTTGAAATTACCGAAGAAGGAATTTACAAAATCGATAAAACTTATTTAACTGAATTAGGAATTTCTGTAAATTCAATTGATCCAAGAACAATAAAGATTTACAATAACGGCGGTTATATTTTACCTTGGAGTGTTTCTTCTTCAAGACCACAGGATTTAGTTGAAAATGCAATTTATATTTCCGGCGAAGAAGACGGTACTTTTGGAGATAGTGATTACATTTTATTTTACGGGAGAGGTGTAAATTTCTGGGAATACAATAATGTATCTAATAGAATAACAAGAAATAAAAATTATTATTCAAATAAAAATTATTATTGGATTACGTTCGGCGGATCTAACGGTAAAAGAATGGAAATACAAAATAATTTATCTGCATCGCCAGATTTTACTCAAACATCAACAAAAGCTTATGTTTATAGAGATGAAGACAAACAAAATTTAATGAGTACTGGATTATTGTATGTTGAAGATACTTATACTTCTTCGGCAAAAACAAAAACTTATACAAATTTATTAAATGAATTTATTCCGGATAGTTCAATCAATTACACTTTTCAATTTGTGAACGGAGCAGCAAAACAGAATTTACTTACAATTGATGAAAATTCCACAAGAATTTTATCAAGATTAATTCCCGGACCATCAACAGATGCTACTTACACTTATGGAACTGCTTTCCGAAGTTTTGCTACTTTTCAGGGGAATTTACCGGAAAATAGATCTGTCCTAAAATTTACTTTTACTCCGGGTGAAATTTCTGATAAAGGACATTTAGATTATTTTGAAATTGAATATCACAAAAATTTAACTGCAACTGATAATGAACTATTGTTTTTTTCAAAACAAGTAAATGGAAATATTAAATATAGTGGAAATAATTTTAGTGGAAGTGATTTTAAAGTTTTCAATTTAAGTGATTTTTCTAATACTAAAATTGTTGATGTATCGATTACCGGCGGAAATTTTGAATTCACGAGTTTGGAAAATTCTGACTTGGTTTCAAAATATTTAGCTGTTCATTCAAGCAAATTTAGAAAACCAAATAAGGGAATTAAGGAAACAAATTCGAATATTAGAGGAGAACTTTTAGGAGTAAAAAATATAATTATTTCTCCGATCATATTTAAAGATCAAGCTGAAAGATTAAAAAATTATAGAGAGAGTGAAGCTCAATTTCCAATTTCTTCTGAAGTCTTTTACATCGAAAATATTTATAAAGAATTTTCCGGAGGATTACTTGATCCAACTTCAATTCGAGATTTTTTAAAATATGCGTTTGAAAATTGGCAGATAAAACCGGAATATGTTTTACTCTTTGGAGATGGTGATTATGATTATTTAAACATTGAAGAAATCGGTAAAAATTTTATTCCAACTTATCAACAACTTGAATCTATGTACGAAATTGATTCCTATCCTTATGATGATTTTTATTCAAGAATTTCTGGAAATGATATAAAAGCTGATTTAGGAGTTGGAAGATTAAGTGTAACTAATCTAAACGAAGCAAAAATTGTTGTTGATAAAATTATTAGTTATGAAACTGATCAAAATGAAGGTCTATGGCGAAACAGAATTACCCTTTTAGGAGATGATGGATGGGCAGGTTATAATAATATAACCAATAAAGATGATGATGATGGAAGTTTGCACACAAATCAATCTGAAAAACTTGCAAAACAATTTATTCCAAACAATTTTGATAGAAAAAAAATTTACTTATCAAATTTTCAAACAGTAAGAACAGGTATTGGAAGAAGAAAGCCGACATGCAATACTGAAATTATAAATGCGATTAATAATGGAACTATAATTTTAAATTACTTCGGACACGGTAGTCCAAACGTTTGGGCAGATGAACAAGTTTTTGAAAGGGCTGTTTCTATTCCTCAACTTAAAAATAAAGAATTGTTTTTCTTAACTGCCGCAACCTGTGACTTTGGAAAATATGATGATCCAAATTTGCAAAGTGCAACAGAAGAAATGATCTTAATGGAAAATTTTGGAATGATTGGAGGAATTTCTGCAGTTAGACCTGTTTATTCAGGTGATAATTATGCATTAACAACTACATTTTATAAATATATGCTGGGATTAAAGGACAGTATAGGCTTACCAATACGAATTGGGAAAGCATATTATAAACTCAAAAATGATAGATCTGGTGATAATGATGAAAGATTTCATTTGTTTTGTGATCCGGCGTTAAGATTAAATATTCCCAAATTACCATTAAAAATTACATCTGTAAATAATTCTAATTTAGTACAGCCGATAAATATTTCTGCTTTAAGTTCTGTGAATATTAGCGGAAAAGTTTTAAATGCAGATTCTGCAATTAGCAATTTTAATGGTGAAGCAATAATAACTGTATTCGATTCTAAAAGAACAATTCATCTTGAAGATATTAATTATAATATGGAAGACCAAGGCGGTGTAATTTTTAGAGGAAGAGCTTCTGTAAATAATGGCGAATTTTCAACAAGTTTTACTGTTCCGAAAGATATTTCATACGAAAATAAAAATGGTAAAATCTCAGCTTATTTTTTTAATGATGAATTTGACGGAATTGGTTACACAGAAAATATAATTATCGGAGGAACCGATACAACAAATTCAAATGACGGAAAAGGTCCAGATATTGAAATATTGTATGATGATGAATTGGAAAATTCGTATTTGGTAAATCCTAATTTTAAGTTGAGAGTAAAACTTTTTGATGAAACTGGATTAAATACAACCGGTACCGGAATTGGTCATAAGCTTGAAGCAATTCTAAATAATGATGAACAAAATTCAATTGATCTCACAAATTATTTTATTGGCGATTTGAATTCTGGAGGAAAATCTGGCGAAGTTAATTATAATTTTTCATCGTTAGAACCCGGAGAATATAAAATAAAAATTAACGCTTGGGATGTTTTCAATAATTTTTCATTCGAGGAAAATAGTTTTACAGTTGTTGATGGAGATAAATTAGCTATTCGTGAAGTTTATAATTATCCAAATCCATTTAGTTCAAATACACTTTTTACATTTCAGCATAATTTAAGTGATGCTGTAAATGTTAAAATTAAAATATATACTGTTGCTGGAAGAGTTATAAAAGAAATAAATGCATCAAATGTTGAAGATAAATTTGTAAAGTTAGAATGGGATGGAAAAGATGAAGATAATAATAAAATTGGAAACGGTACATATTTATATAAACTAATTGTAGAAAGTATAGATGGAGAATACACCGAGAATATTCTTGGAAAATTGGCGGTTATTAGGTAAAATTAAAATCGCCTTGTTTAAAAATTTTTATCAATTTGGAGGTAGATTTAGATGAAAAAACTAATAATGACATTGGTATTTTTACCAATGTTAATAATATTTACTAATAAAATTCATGCTCAAGGTGAAGCTGCTGTTCCGTTTTTATTACTTGCTCCGGATTCAAGGGCTGGTGGTGTTGGTGAATCTGGCGGTGGACTTGCAGATAATTCGGCAGCAATTTTTTGGAATCCTGCCGGAATTGCATTTTTAACCGGATCAGAAGCAAGTATAACACATAGTAAATGGCTGCCGCAATTCGGACTTGATGATTTATTCTATGATTATCTAACATACAGACAATATGTGGAAGAAATTGACGGAAGCATTACATCAAGTATAACATTTATGAATTACGGAACTTTCATCAGAACCGGAGAAGATTCACCAACTGAGTTAGGAACTTTTAGATCATTTGATGCAGCTTTAACAATTGGATATGCAGCTAAATTACATTCCGATTGGGGATTAGGTTTAAATTTTAGAGTAATTCATTCAAGATTATCTGATAAACCAACTGCTGGCGAAAAAGGTGAAGGAGTTTCTACAACCGTAAGTTTTGATCTTGCAACAATGTGGAGACCCGAAGATTTAAATATTCCGTTAATTGGAAATATTGGAAATAAATTTAGTTTGGGATTAAACTTAAGTAATGTTGGACCAAAAATATATTACATAGATCAATCGCAAGCAGATCCAATTCCTACAAATTTTAGATTTGGTATGGCATTTAGATTAATGGAAGATGATTTCAATTCTCTTACATTAACTACAGATGTTAGCAAACTTCTTGTTGATAGAGCTGATAGCGCATCCGAAAGAGCAGAATTCTACGAAGCAATTTTTACTTCCTGGATGGATGATGATTTTAACACAGAGTTGAGAGATTTAGTAACTTCTGCCGGATTGGAATATTGGTACGGAGATGAAGATTTTAAATTTGCATTACGAACCGGTTTCTTTTATGAAGATCCTAAATTTGGAAATAGAAAATTTGTTACTATCGGTGCCGGAATTAGATATGATTTATATGGATTTGATTTCAGTTATATTACAACAGATTTATTTAAAGATGGCGAACAACATCCACTTTCCGATACTCTAAGATTTACATTATCAATTGGTTGGGGAGCTACAACATCAAGTATTGGAAAAGGATTTCCGCGGGGAATTTAATTAAAATTATGAATTTCAAATATTTTTCTATTTTTCTGCTATTTAGTTTGGGTAGTATTTCTGCCCAAACTTTTTTCCCAAAAATTTCCGCACTTCAAAAAAATGTTACTAATGATGCTGCTCAATCAATTAATATTTTAGCTGTAATGGTTGAGTTTCAGCCGGATAAATTTGAATTAACTTATGGCGACGGAACATTCGGATCAATTTATACTCAGAATTATGGAAATTCTATTATTGATCCTTTGCCGCATGATAAAAATTATTTTGAAGATCATTTAAAATTTGCGCAAAATTATTTTAATAAAATCTCGAACGGAAATGTTGATGTAAACTTTAATGTAATTCCGGAAATTGTTAAGGTTTCTAAATTTATGAGAGATTATTCTCCCGAAGAAGATGGAAGTTTTAAAGTTTTGGGAGATTTTGCAACTGAAGTTTGGAATTTAACTAATCAGCAAAATCCCGATTTGGATTTTTCTCAATATAATTTATTTATGATTTTTCATGCCGGAGTTGGGAAAGATATTTCAACTTCAAATTTACTAGGTGAGCCAAGAGATTTACCATCAATTTATATTAGTCTTAATTCTTTAAAAGATTTTTATGGAAATAATTTTGATGGAATAACTTTATCAAATGGATTTAAAATTACAAATACAGCAATTTTACCGGAAACTGAATCAAGAGAAGAAAGTGGAATTGGCGGAACAGTTTTAATAGAACTTTCTATAAATGGTTTAATAGTTTCTAACATTGCAAGTTATTTAGGATTGCCGGACTTATTTGATGCCGAAACCGGAAAAAGTGCAATTGGCAGATTTGGTTTGATGGATGGACAATCGCTATTTGCTTTTGGCGGATTGTTCCCGCCAGAACCATCTGCTTGGGAAAAAGTTTTTTTAGGATGGGAAGAACCAATAACTTTTGATTTTGATAAACCAAGTATAAATGTTGTAACTCGTCTCGCTTATGCATTGAATCGTGAACATTATAAAGTTGTTAAAATTCCAATTAACTCTACAGAATATTATTTGATTGAAAATAGACAACGTGATGCAAACAAAGATGGTGCAAAAATTACATATAAAACAGATGGACTAATTAGAACAATTACTTTTGATAAAGATTTAGATAATTTCAATAACTACATAATTGATACATTGCGCGGAGTTGTAATTGATGTTGATGAATTTGATTGGGCAACGCCGGGTAATGGAATTCTAATTTGGCATATCGATGAAAAAATTATAAATGAAAATTTATCTACAAACAGAATTAACGTTGGAGAAAATCGCGGTGTTGATTTGGAAGAAGCAGATGGAATACAAGATATCGGCGAAGAATTTCAAACAATTTTTGGAGATATTGTAATTGCCGAAGGTGATTCAAGCGATTTTTGGTTTGCAAGCAATCCTTCAAAATTATATAAAAATATTTTTTCTTCTGATACAAAACCAAATACTAAAACAAACAGTGGTGCAAACAGCTTAATTACAATTTCCAATTTTGCCGATTTTGGAAATGAAATGACTTTTAGCCTAAATTTTGGTTCTGATAAAGTTGATCTTATAAGCAGAATGGAAAATTTTGGTGAACATACAAATTTAAAAATTACCAAAAAAAATCCATCAAAAACTTTTACCGTTCAAGAAAATGGATTGGTTATTAATTTCGGAAGTTTATTTATTCCAAATTTTTCTGATGTTGATTTTGCACTTGTTGAAAATAGAGTTGGTGAATATGTAGTTGGTTCAAAAGATAGTTTGCTAAATATTTTTTATTACGAAATTGAAAAAAATAATGAGAGTATAAATATTGAGGAAAAATGTACTTCACCAATTGTTGTTAATCAAATAAATGAAAATGAAAGCGTAATTTTAGTTGGACTTGCAAATGGAGCAATCAAAACTTACAGGAATAATATTGCAATAAATTCCGCTCCAATCTTAGAAGAAACACTACAAATGTTTGATTCTGAAATAACGCAAATTGCAATTCTTGAAAATCAAATTGCGGCAATCAGCAAAAACAAATTCAAATTTTCAAATGAGAATGAAATTAGCTTTCCAACAGATATTAAAAATTTTGTACTAACAAAAAATAAATCAAATAAGTTTACAGTAATTATTTTAACTTCAGAAAATTCCTTATATTCTTTCGTAAAAGGAGAGCAAACTTCAGAAAAAATTTATTCAAGTGAAAATGGAATTGATGGAATTGCAGTTTGTGATTTGCGAAAAACCGGCGAAAATTATATTGTGTTTAATTCCGGAAATCAAATTCAAGCAATAAATTTTTTGGGAACTCAAGCAGAAAATTTTCCATATCAAAATAATTCAACAAATAATTTTGTTGGAATTCCAAATGTTGCTGATATAAATAATGACGAAAATGCCGATATAATTTCATTAAATGATAATGGCGATATTTATGCAATTTCCGGAACAGACGGAAAAATTATTTCCGAATTTCCTCTTTCTACCGGTGGAGAAATTTCCAGATTAAATACAATTATTAAACGGGAAAATGATTTATTGCTTTCGGCAACTTCATCAAAAAATGAAATTTTTTATTGGAGTATTAACTCAAGCGGAAACGTTCTTTGGAGAAGCAAATATGGTGATAATTTAAATAATTCTTCAATAAATTCTGCATCAACAGAAAATCATATTTCAGAATTTTTTCCTAAAAATAAAACTTATAATTGGCCAAATCCGGTTTATGGAAATGAGACTTTTATAAGAACTTATGTTTCAGAAGATTCAAAAGTTAAAGTGAAAATTTTTGATTTAGCCGGAGATTTTGTCGATGAATTTAATTTTAACGCAGTAGGTGGCCTAGATTCTGAATATTCTTGGAATGTGACAAACATCCAAAGTGGAGCTTACTTAGCACATCTTGAAGTAACTTCAAACAGCGGAAAATCTGAAAATAAAATTATTAAAATAGCTATCGTTAAGTAATCAATTCTTATATGAAAAAAATCGCATTATTCTTAATTGTTTTTTCAATAAATATTTTTAGTCAAATTGATGATTTTGATCCTGACTATAATTGGTACACAATTGAAGGTGAACATGTTGCAGTTCATTATCACATCGAAGCTGAAAGATCTGCTAGAACTGTTTTAAAAATTGCCGAAGAAGTTTGGGATCCAATAACAAGCTTATATAATTATGAACCGGAAAAAGTTCATTATATAATTAAAGATATTGATGATTATTCAAACGGTGCAACATATTTCTTTGATAACAAAATTGAAATTTGGGCTTCTGCATTGGACTTTGATTTGCGTGGTTCTCATAATTGGTTGAGAAATGTAATATCTCATGAGTTTACACACATGGTTCAAATTCAAGCCGCAATGAAGGTAAGTAGAGCAATTCCGGCATTCTATCTGCAATTTCTAAATTATGAAGACAAACGTCGTCCCGATATACTTTATGGATTTCCCAATTTTATTGCTTCTTATCCAATTGCAACTATAAATATGCCCGCTTGGTTTGCAGAAGGAACTGCACAATACATGCGCAAAGAATTTGATTATGATAATTGGGATTCACATCGTGATATGATTTTGCGATCTTATGTTCTTGATAATAAAATGCTCACGTGGAATGAAATGGGAGTTTTCAGCAAAACTAGTTTGGGAAATGAATCAGTTTATAATTCCGGGTTTGCGTTAACAAAATATATTGCTCAAAAATACGGTGAAGATAAATTAAATGATATAACCCGCAAATTGGGTAAACTTACAAACTTTACTATTGATGCGGCTTTTGAAGATGTTTTGGGAAAAGATGGAAATGAAATTTATAATGAATGGAAAGATTATCTTACAAAAGATTATAATGAAAGAATTAAAAATGTTAAAACAAATGAAGTAAAAGGTAAACAAATTGTTGATGAAGGTTTTGGAAATTTTTATCCAGTTTATTCACCAAACGGAAAAGAAATTTATTTTATTTCAAATTCCGGCGGAAATTATTTTGTTAATTCCGGTTTGTACAAACTCAATTTAGAAACTAAAGAAAAAGAACTTGTCAAATCCGGAATTCGTTCAACATTCAGTTTTATAAAAAACACAAATAAAATTGTTTTTGCAAAATTGAGTGAAGAAAATCCAAAATGGACGAACATTCACGATTTATATATTTATGATTTAGATAGTGAAGATGAAAATAGAATAACATACGGCTGGCGTGCAAATAATCCAAGTGTTTCTTTAGATGGAAAAAAAATTACTTTTATATTTCAAAGAGATGGAACAGCAAATATTGGAATTTGTGATATTGATGGAAAGAATTTTAAGAAGTTAACATTTTTTGAAAAAGGTGAACAAGTTTTTAATCCCAAATTTTCCAAATCCGGAAACGAAATTTTATTTGAATATTCTTACCATCATGGAAGAGATATTGCAAAAGTAAATATTGATGGGAGCAATTTTGAATATTTATTAAAAGAAAAAATTGATGAAAGAAATGCGTTTTATTCAGATGAAAATAAAATAATTTATTGCTCAGATGAAACCGGAATTTTTAACATTTATGAATTTGATATAATTACCAAAAATAAAACTCAAATTACAAATGTTGTTGGAAGTGCATTTATGCCTTCAATGAACGAACAAAATAAAATTGTTTATGCTGGTTATACTTCAACTGGATATAAGATTTTTGAATTAGAAAATTATTCAGCAAATTCTGTTAACTCGAATATGAAATATATTCAATCGGCAAATCCACCATTGAATATTGATAAATCAAAAGGCGATATTTCTGATGAAGTTTATACAAGACTCAGAAATTTTAATGATTTTGAAATTCCTAAAGTTCAAGAAAAGAATTACTCAAGCGCATTTACAAAACTTACAATTTTACCTTTTATTCGTTACGATAATTACAATACATCAAATTCTGCAGTTGATAAAATTAAGCCCGGAGTTTATTTAACTTCATCCGATATGTTAAATCGTTATTCTTTTTTTGCGGGGGGTTCAATAAATACAAGGCTTGAACGCGATTTATTTTTAACCTTTATTTTTAAAAATAAAGTTCCGCTGTTATATAGTTTAGGATTAAAACCGGAATTATCTGTTGATGTTTACTCAATAAGTAGAAAAGCAGATGTTGATATAATGTTTGGAGTTGATAGCTCTTACACTCCTCCAAGACCGGAAAGTGAAGTAAATACTGATGTAACCTATAATTTATTTGAAGTTGATTTTGCTGCAAAACATAAAATTTTCAATCCAATGCATAATTTGGAATTCAGATTTATTTATAGTCAATACTCTGCAGCAATAGAAAGTTTCGTATTTCCTAATACCACAACCTTATATCCAAGTAGTAGCGACAATTATTTTATCGGAAAAAATTTGCAATTAACTTATTCTTTCAATTCGATTTATCCAACAACCGATAGCGATATAAATCCAGTGGGAATTGAAGTTGAAGCAAAATACAATTATGAAATGAATAAATATAATCCCGATGGAGAATATGATATTAAAAATGGCGTGCTCGTACCAATTTATAAAAATTTTAGTTTTCATAGATTAGAATTGAACTTAAAAAATTATTTCCAGATTTATGATGAACATACTTTATCAGCAAGATTTAGATTGGGAACAATTCTAGGTCCGCAAGTTCCGGATTTTTTTGATTTTTATCTTGGCGGATTAATTGGGATGAAAGGTTATCCATTCTATGCAATTAGTGGAAATGAACTTGCTTGGATAAATTTAACTTATAGACTTCCGGTATTTAAAAATATTGATTACAGACTTGGTCATTTGTACGTAGATAAATTATTCTTTTCGGTTAACGCAGATTATGGAAACGCATGGAATGATGATTTCCCCGAGTTTAGTGATTTCAAAAAAGGGGCCGGTGCCGAATTAAGATTAAAAATGATTTCATTTTATTTATTTCCGACAAGTTTATTTTTTAACGCTTCATATGCTTTTGATGAATATGAAAAAATTGTTAGGGACGAAAAAATTATGTACGGAAAAGAATGGAATTTTTACGGCGGAATTTTATTTGAATTTAGTTTTTAGGAATTTATATGAAAAAATTCTTTTTTTATTTTATACTTTGTAACACGTTTCTATTTTCGCAGAATTCTGATAAAATTTTATTAAGCGGTTCTTTAATAAACGATACAAAAATTGTAAATCAAAAATTATTAATTGATCAAAATTTAAATTCATCAACAAATTCAAAAAGTAGAAAAACCCCAATATTAGCTGGACTTATATCATTTGCAATTCCCGGAGCCGGCCAATTTTATTCAGAAAGTTATTTGAAAGCCGGAATTTTTGCTGCTGTTGAAGTTAGTGCGATAGTCTTTGCTGTAATCTATAATGGTAAGGGAAATGATCAAACTGAATTTTTCGAAAATTATGCAAATCAAAATTGGAGCGCTTACCGTTACGCAAATTGGACAATACACAATGCATCAACAATAAATCCGGATGTTGATCCAAATAATTATAATGTGATAGATCAAAATAATAATGTAAATTGGAATGAATTAAACAGACTTGAAGGTGATATTGGAAATTATTATTCACACCGTCTTGCTCCTTTTGGTGATCAACAGTATTATGAAATGATTGGAAAATATTCTCAGTTTAATGTTGGCTGGGTGCAGTTTGGTGATGATCCAACAAAATCATATGTTTACGGTGATCCGCTTGTTGAACAATTTGATTATTATTCAACAGAAAGAGGAAAAGCGAATGATTTTTACACAATTTCGAAATGGGCAGTTGTTGCAGTTGTATCAAATCACTTTATTAGCGCTTTAGATGCTGCTTGGACAGCGAATTCATATAATAAAAAATTCAATTTAAATGTTTCAGTAAAAGAAGAACAAATAGGATTTTATAAAGAATATTTTCCTCAATTGAATATTCAATATAACTTTTAAAATTTATGCCTACACCATTAGTTGTAATTGTCGGAAGACCGAATGTTGGTAAATCAACTTTATTTAACAGATTAACAAGAAGTAAAACTTCAATTGTTGATGACCAAAGCGGTGTTACTCGAGATAGAGTAAGCGGCGAAGTTGAATGGAACGGAAAAATTTTCAAAATAATGGATACCGGCGGTTATGTTAAGCAAAGTGATGATAAATTTGAAATTGCAATTAAAGAACAAGTTGAAATAGCAATTGAAGAAGCCGATGCCTTATTATTTGTTACCGATGGAAGACTTGGCGTTACGCATCTTGATAATGAAGTTGCAGCATTATTGAGAAATACCCAAAAACCAACTTTTGTTTTAGTGAACAAAGCAGATTCGGCAAACTTTGAAAATGATAAATTAGAATTTTATTCTTTCGGTTTGGAAAATGTTTATGATATTTCTGCATTAAACGGAAGAAATATTGGTGATGTTTTAGATGATTTAATTTCCAAATTAAATTTTCCTGAAAACGAAATTGAACAAGATAAAAGATTAAGAATTGCCCTTCTCGGCAAACCTAATGTTGGAAAATCTTCATTAACAAATGCACTTCTTGGTTATGATAGAAGTATTGTAACTGATATTCCGGGAACAACCAGAGACAGTATTGATTCCATTTTGAAATATTATGGTGAAGAAATAATTCTTGTTGATACTGCTGGTTTAAGAAAAAAAACAAAAGTAAAAGAAAATATTGAATTTTACTCAACTGTAAGAACCTTAAGAGCATTAAGTATTTGCGATGTTGCAATTATTATGATCGATGCTCAAGCCGGATTGGAAAATCAAGATCAGAAAATTATTGATGAAGCAATTCAAAGAAGAAAAGGTATAATTCTCGCGGTAAATAAATGGGATTTAGTTGAAAAAGAAACCAACACATCTAAAAAATTTGAAGACGAAATAAAACTTACTTTGGGCGGAATAAATTATTTACCTATTATTTTTATTTCTGCATTAACAAAACAGAGAATTTATAAATTAATAGATCTTGCCAAAACAATTCAAGAAGAAAGATCAAAAAAAATTCCTACGAATGAGTTAAACGAAATTCTTATTGAAGAAATAAGAAAAAATCCGCCGCCATCAACAAAAAGAGGAAATGAAATTAATATTAAATTCATTTCGCAAGTTGGTGAAAAATATCCTATATTTTTATTTTTCTGCAGCAATAGTAAAGAAGTTCCGGAACATTACCGAAAGTTTATGGAAAATAAAATTCGTGAAAATTTCGGATTTTGGGGTGTACCAATTACAGTAAGTTTTAAAGAAAAATAATTATATTAAACCTCAAATATTTTTCTATTTCCAAATTAAATGCAAACTTCAAAAAGAATTATTGTTGTTGGTGGAAATGCCGCAGGACCAAGTGCTGCAGCAAAAGCGAAAAGAACAAATCCTTCTGCAGAAGTTATTTTGATTGAAGCCGGTGAATTTATTTCTACGGGAACTTGTGAACTTCCTTACTTACTTTCCGGAACTATTGAAGATTACTCACATTTAGTTTTTTACACACCCGAAAAATTTTATCAAGAAAAAAATGTAAAAGTTTTGATCAATAATTTTGTGAAAAATATTGACAACAAGAAAAATGAAATTGAAGTTTTTGATAAAAAAAACAACTCAACACAATTTTTAAAGTTTGATAAATTAATTTTAACCACCGGATCAATTGCGAAAGAATTGCCGGAAATTCCTTTCACATTGGAAAATGTTTTTTGTTATAAATCTGTTACAGATTATATAAGATTAAAAACATATTTTGATAAAAATAAAATTGAAAAAATCCTGATCGTTGGTAGCGGTTATATCGGATTGGAAGTTGCTGAATCTCTTAAATTAAAAAAATATGATGTTACAATTTTAGAAAAAGAAAAACTACCTCTTCCATCGGCTGATATTGAAGTTCAGCATTTGGTTAAAGAAATTTTAGAAAAAAATAAAATCAAATTATTGAATTATGGAAACGATACAAAATTTTTAACAAAAGAAAATAAATTCCATCAGTTAAAAAATGAAGGAAGATTTTTAGATTTTGATATTGCAATCGTTGCTGCTGGAATTAAACCAAATAATACTTTAGCAGAAACTGCAAAATTAAAATTAGGAAAATTTGGAGGATTGGTAGTTGATACAAAATTAAAAACTTCTAATCCAAATATTTTTGCGGCTGGAGATAATATTGAAATTATAAATAGAATTACAAATCGAAATGATTATTTTCCTTTGGCAACCTACGCACATCAGTTGGGACATATTGCCGGTGAAAATGCAGCTGGTGGAAATAAAATTGCTGAATCGGTTATATTAAATTCAACATTTAAATTTTTTGATAAATTCATTGCACAAGTTGGTTTGAACTTGAAACAAGCAAATTTGAATTTCCATAATGTAAAAGTTGTTAATGCAGTTACAAATAATAAAGTAAAGATAATGCCAAATTCATCCAAAGTTTTTGGTAAAATTATTTTCGAAAGAAATTCAAATTTAATTTTAGGTGCTTCTTTCGTGGGGAATGAAGAAGTTTCGGGATATGCCGATATTATAAGTTCATTTATTTATAATAAAATTCCCGCAAGAAATTTGGCAAAAATAAATTATAATTACACACCGCCATTATCACCATTTATAAATTTACTTTCAGTTTTAGGAAGAAAGATAGAGGAGAATTTTTGATGAAGAATCTTAAAATAGTTTCTAATCCACTAATAAGCAGAGATATAACTTATTTAAGAAATAAAGAAACAAGAGAATATCAATTTAGGTTGGCTGTTAGAAGAATTGCCTATGCACTTGCAATTGAAATAAGTAAGGAATTTGGAACAATCGAGTTTGATGTTGAAACTCCGCTTGAAACTACAAAAGGTTATAATCTTGCGAAACAAATAGTTTTAGTTCCTGTATTGCGCGCCGGATTAAGTTTGGTGAATTCTTTTATCGAAATGATACCAAGTGCAAAAGTTGGACATATTGGTTTGCAGCGCGATGAAAAAACTTTGAAACCAATTGACTATTATTATAAAGCTCCTAAGAATTTAGAAATATCAAAAGTTATAGTTTTGGATCCAATGCTTGCAACGGGCGGAAGTTCATCAGCAGCAATGACTTTCCTAAAAGATCGCGGTGCAAATGATTTGGTTATGGCTTCACTAATTGCAGCACCGGAAGGAGTAAAAAGATTAAGTGATGATCACCCAGATGTGCCAATTTACACAGCAATGCTGGATAGAGAACTTAACGAACACGGATTTATATTGCCCGGATTGGGCGATGCCGGGGACAGAACTTTTGGTACGCTATAGTTTTTTTTTCTTTTTTATTGTCTCTCAAATTTTTGCACAAAAATTTCCCAACCAGAAAGTTGATTCACTTTTAAATCTTGGCATTCACAATATTTTATTAGAAAATTATGGACGTGCAAAAAAAATATTTAAAAATCTAGATAAAGATTTTCCTGATCTACCTTTTGGAAAAATTTATTTAGCGGCTACACACATTGCAGAATCTGTTGATTATGAAAATATTCCCAATAAAAATTATATTGATTCAATTTTAACACTTGCTGAAGATCAAACAGAATTACTTCTTGAATCAGATGAAGATAATTTATGGAACAATTATTTTGTAGCAACAATTTACGGCTACAGAGCATATTTTAATTCATTAACATCAAATTTGATTTCAGCATTTGCAGATGGAATTTTATCGCTCCATAGTTTTCAAAAATGTTTGAATATTGATAATAATTTTAATGAAGCATTAATTGCAAACGGAATTTATAAATATTGGAAAAGTGCTCAAACAAAATCTTTAAATTGGCTTCCGTTTGTAAAAGATGAAAGAGAAGAAGCAATAAAAATGCTGGAAAATTCAATTAAACAGAAATCATATAATCAATATTTGGGAATAAGTTCTTTAATTTGGATTTATATTGATAACAACGAAAGCCAGAAAGCTATTGAATTATCAAATAAAATGCTGGATCAATATAAAAATTCAAGATACTTTATGTGGGCATTAGCTCGTGCTTATCAAGATATATCCAAGGAAAAATCAATTGAAATTTTTGAGCAGATTTTATCATCAGTTGAAAAATTAAAAAACAGAAATTTTTATAATGACATTGTGTTAAAACATAAAATAGCAATGCTGTATTTTGATTTGGGAAATTATAATAAATCATATCAATTGTGTTTGCAGATACTTGATTTTGATTTAAAATCTAAAGAAATTAAGAATAGATTAGATGAAAGATTAGATAGAGTTTATGAATTAAAAAATGAGATTGAAGAAATTTTGGAAAAAAATAAATGATAATTTTGGATGACATACAATTAGATACTTTACTTTCTGATTTACTTGGATTATGCAAGAAAAATCTGCATTCATTTAACGAAGAACTTGTAACCAAAGCTTTTAAGTTAAGTTTTGAAGCACACAAAAATCATTTCAGAGCTTCCGGGGAACCTTATTTTCTTCATCCTTACAATGTTACAATGATTGTAGCAAAAGAAATTCCTTTGGATGATATATCAATTGTAAGCGCTTTATTGCATGATGTTGTTGAAGATACAGATATTAGTTTAGAATTTGTTGAACGTGAATTTGGAAAAGAAGTTGCAGAAATTGTAGATGGTGTAACAAAAATTAGTGGAGTTTTTAGAGGTCACAATATTACTCAAGCTGAAAACTACAGAAAATTGCTTCTCTCAATGGTTAATGATGTAAGAGTAATTTTAGTAAAATTTGCCGATCGTCTTCATAATATGAGAACACTGGAATTTGTTTCGCCACACAAACAAAGAAGAATTGCAACAGAAACTTTGGAAATTTATGCGCCGTTTGCACATAGATTCGGCTTGGGAAAAGTTAAATGGGAATTGGAAGATCTCGCATTTAAGTATTTAAATAAAGATGCATACAATGAAATTGCAAAAAAACTTAATGAAACAAGACGAGAACGAGAAGCATATATAAAATATGTTACAGAACCAATCAAAAAAAGATTAGATGAACACGAATTAATTTATGAAATTGGCGGACGACCCAAACATTTTTATAGTATTTATAAAAAAATGATTAAGCAGAATAAACCTCTTGAAGATATCTATGATCTTTCTGCAATTAGAATAATTTTAGAAAATAATGATCAAAATGATTGCTATTATGTTTTGGGTATTATCAATCAATTGTTCAGACCAATTCCGGATAGATTTAAAGATTTTATTTCCATTCCTAAAAAAAATAATTACCAATCAATCCATAATACTGTAATTGGTCCGGAAGGAAAACTTGTAGAAATCCAAATTAGAACAAGAGCAATGCATGAAATTGCAGAGAAAGGTGTTGCTGCTCACTGGAAGTATAAAGAAAATATGTCATCATCAAATAGAGATTTGGAAGATTGGGTAAATTGGATTAGAGATATTTTTGAAAGTGTTTCGCGTGATGAAGCTAGCAACGAAATTTTAGCAAGTTTCAAATTGAATTTATATCAAGATGAAATTTATGTTTTTACACCCAAAGGCGATTTAAAAATTCTTCCACTCGATTCAACACCAGTAGATTTTGCATACGAAATTCATAGCAAAGTTGGATATCATTGTATTGGTGCAAAAGTTAACGGTAAAATTGTACCGCTTAGCAGTCCTTTACAAAGCGGCGATCAATTGGAAATTTTAACATCTAAAAATCAGCACCCAAATAAAAGCTGGCTTCAATTTGTTAAAACACATAAAGCAAAATCAAATATCAGAAAGTACATCCAAAAAGAAGAAGATAGAATTGTTGAAACCGGAAAAGAAATTTGGGAAAGAAAACTTAAAAAGTATAAACTTTCTTTTTCTCAGGACGATATAAATAAATTAGCAAAAAAATTAAAGTTTGAAAATCCATCAAAATTTTTTGTTGCAGTTGCCGAAGATCAAGTCGATTTGGAAAGTATTTTAAATCCCGAAGAAATTAAAGAAGAAGAATTAAACGATTTAAAATTTGATAGCTTTGCAAAATTTGCACGTGAAAGTATTGGTGAAGTTGTTGTTGAAGGTGCACACAAAGGTTTTGTATACAATTATGCAAAGTGCTGTAATCCAATTCCTGGTGATCCGATTGTTGGTTATATTACGATTGGTGAAGGAATTAAAATTCACAGAAAGAATTGTAAAAATTTATTGCAGCTATCTGAGAATAATGAAAATCGCTTAGTTCCGGTTGAATGGCCCGGTGAGGCTGGATCATTTTTCTTAGCTGGAATTACAATAAAAGGTGAGGATCGTCCCGGAATTTTAAAAGATATTTCAAATACAATTGCTGGATTTCATAATACGAATATAAAATCAGTTACTATAAATACTTCGGAATCTGTTTTTAACGGACACATTGCTGTTCATATTCAAGATGTTAATAACTTAAATCGACTTATCGATCGATTAAAAAGAATTAAGGGAGTTTATTTGGTAGAACGATTCGATTCTCCAAATCAATAAAATGAAAGACGAAATAGAAAGAATTTTAGCAATTGATTATGGTGAAAAAAGAGTCGGACTTGCAATTTCAGACCCGCTAAAAATATTTGCAATTCCTTTAATAACACTTGAAAACAACAAAGATTTTTTTGATAATCTAAAAAAAATATTTTCTAAATATAATTTCATTAGTACAGTATTGGGTTATCCATTAAAAGAAGATGGAACAAAAACCAAGTTAACAGAAACTGTTGAAAAATTTAAAACTGAAATCGAAAAATTATTCAATATTAAAGTAGTATTTATTGATGAAAGATATTCTTCTTCAATTGCTTGGGAGCAAATTAAAACCAGTGTGGTTTCTAAAAAAAAGAGAAAAGATAAATCTTTAATTGATAAAAATGCAGCAGCAGTAATACTTGAAGATTATTTATCAACATTGAAAAAGTAAGAAAATTGATTGATGCAATTATTAAAATAATTGACATTATTAAATATATAAGCTATTTTTCTATCAAATTTTAACCAATTTGGGAGCATTTTATATGACACTTGACGCACTTGGAATGATTGAAACCAAAGGTTTGGTTGGTGCAATTGAAGCTGCAGACGCAATGGTAAAAGCCGCAAAAGTTGAATTATTAGGCAAAGAAATTATTGGCGGTGGTTATGTAACAGTAATGGTTAGAGGTGATGTTGGAGCAGTTAAAGCTGCTACAGATGCCGGTGCTGCTGCTGCACAAAGAGTTGGTGAATTAGTTTCTGTTCATGTAATTCCAAGACCACATTCTGATGTTGAATTAATTTTACCAAAACGTAAATAAAGTTTTATGGATCAAGCATTAGGTTTAATTGAAACAAAAGGTTTAGTTGCGGCAATTGAAGCTGCAGATGCAATGGTAAAAGCTGCCGATGTTAAAATCATCGGTAAAGAAAAAGTTACCGGAGCACTGATTTTAATTAAAGTTTCTGGTGAAACTGCTGCTGTTAAAGCTGCTGTTGATGCTGGATCTGCTGCTGCGCAAAGAGTTGGTGAATTGGTTTCTGTCCATGTGATTCCAAGACCGGATGATGAAATCGATAAAATTGTTTATGATAATTTAAATTTGCAATCTGAAGAAATTTCTTCTGAAAATATTTCTGAAGTAAAGGTTGAAGTTAATGAAGTTATAAATATTTTTGAAAAAAAAACTGAAGAAATTGAAATTATTGAAGAAGTTGAAAAAATCGAAAAATCAGTTACCGAGCTTAATTCTTCTAAAGCGCCAGAAAAAGTAGTTTATAAAAATATTCCTAAAAAAGAAAAAATTGTAAAACCGATTGAAAATAAAAATTCATATTCAAATGAAATTAATTTAAGTGAATTAGAAATTTTAAATGTACATTCTCTCAGAAAAATTGCAAGAGGATACAACAATTTTCCGATTAAAGGTAGAGAAATTTCCAAAGCAAACAGAGGACAACTTTTAGATTATTTTAAAAAAATGTAAAAGATTATTTTACAAAAATAGATTTTAGTTTGAACTCCACAAGAATGTGGAGTTTTTTATATTTATAATATGAAAAGAAAAATTTTTACAATTTTATTTATTGTTACTTTTTCGGTTTTACTTTGGGTATTTGTATCATTTTCGGGTGAGTTTTCAATAACTTTAAATTTACCTCCTCAAGTAATTGATGTTCCCGAAAATTTAGCGGTAAGTTCAATTTCTGCAAATGAAATAGTTATAAGTTTAAAAGGTCAGGGCTGGCAATTAGCTCAACATACTTTAGGAAGAGATCCAAAATTTTATATCCCATCACCAGTTGAAATTGGTGAAACTACACTTTCCTCAAGAAATTTAATTCCAGCAAATTCTTGGCTTTCATCAACACTTCAATTAGCTGAAATTAGTCCCGAAAAATTTTCGGTAAAAATTGAAAAGCGAATTACAAAAAAAGTTGAAATTCTTCCAGTACTTTCTTTAACATTTAAACCGGGTTATGATTTAGTTTCAGATGCAAAAATTGAACCAGATTCTGTTGAAATTACAGGTCCGGAAAGTATAATAAATGATTTTGGAATTATTAATACTTCTGCAATGAAATTCAGCAATTTAGAAAAAGAAGCAAATTTTAGAATTCCACTGCAAATTCCCAAATATGTTGAATTAAATATTTACGAATGTAAAGTTGGTCTTGATATTCAAAAAATTGTTGACAAATCTTTTGAAAATATTCCGGTTGAAACAAAAAATATTCCAGATAAATATGAATTAAATCTTTCTCCGGAAAATGTTACAATTGTAATTCGCGGCGGAATAAATTTGTTAAGCAAACTAAAAAGTGATGAAATTTCGGCTTACGTAAGGTTTCAACAAGCGCTAAATGATACAACCGGATCAATTGAACCGGTAATTGAAATTCCAAAATTCACATCGATAATTGATATCAAACCTAAACGATTAGATTACATAATTAAAAAATACTAACATGTTTATAACTTTTGAAGGCTTGGATTTTTGTGGAAAATCCACACAAGTAAAACTTTTACATGAATTTTTAATTTCGCAAAATTTTAAAGTTGCGTTAATTAGAGAACCGGGCGGAGTTCAAATTTCTGAGAAAATTAGAAATATAATTCTTGATAGAAAAAATGAAGAAATGTTTTTTGAAACCGAACTTTTACTATTTTCTTCAAGCAGAGCTCAATTAGTGAGAGAAGAAATTATTCCCAAATTAAATGATGGATTTATTATTATTTCGGATAGATTTCATGATTCCTCAATTGCTTATCAAGGTTATGGCAGAGGACTTGACGTAAAATTTGTTTCTGATCTTCAAAAATTTGCAATAGGTAATGCAATTCCTGATTTAACTTTTTTTCTTGATATCCCAATTGAAGAAGTAAACAAAAGAAAATCAAATATTCAGAATTCAGAACTTGATAGAATTGAAATTTCGAAAAATTCATTTTATGAAAATGTAAGAAACGGATATAAAAATATTGCAAAAAATGAGGAACGGTTTATCACAATTGATGGTTTAATGTCCAAAGAAAAAATTCACGAAGAAATAAAAATCATTGTTGAAAATTTATTAAAAGGTAAAAAAAATAATGAGTAAAAATATCTATAAATTTTTTGCTGTGTTGTTAATTATAATTTTGGGCGGATTTATAAACAGCGATTCGGATATTTATTTTAAAATGTCTAAAGCAATTGATATTTACGGAAGAGTATATAAAGAAGTTACACTAAATTATGTTGATGAAGTAAAACCTGAAGAATTTATGCTGCAAGGAATACAAGGAATGCTTGAAGCTTTGGATCCTTATACAGTTTATATAGATGAAAAACATCAAAAAGATATTGAACTTATTACAAAAGGGAAATACGGCGGAATTGGTGCAACCGTTGGTTTGTACAATGATAAAATTACAATAGTGGATTTGATTGAAGGATATTCAGCTCAGCGTCAAGGAATTAGAATTGGCGATGTTATTAAAAAAGTAGATTCAATAAATATTACTAAAGAAAATTATGATGAATTGGGTAATTATTTAAAACGTGAGCCCGGAACGGAAATTTCCCTAACAATTGAAAGAGAAGGTGTAAAAGGTGAAATTATTTTTAACTTGGTAAGTGAAGAAATTGAAATAAAAAATTTAACTTATTATGGATTTGTACCTGAAAACAGTAATAATGTTTATTTAAAGTTAAGCAGTTTTTCACGTAGTGCCGGAGATGAAATAAGAAAAGCATTACACGAGTTGAAAATTCAAAAAGATATAAATTCTGTAATTCTTGATCTTAGAGGAAACCCCGGCGGATTGCTTGATGCGGCAATTGATGTAAGTGAAAAATTTCTAATAAAAGGACAAAAAGTTGTTTCAATAAAAGGTCGTGATGAATTAAAAGAACAAATTTTTAATGCCCAAGAAGAACCAATTGCGGGAAAATCAAAATTAATTTTGCTTGTTGATAATGGTTCTGCATCTGCATCAGAAATTGTTGCCGGTGCAATTCAAGATCATGATCGTGGAATTATTATTGGTACAAAATCTTACGGAAAAGGTTTGGTTCAAACTGTAATTCCTTTATCATTTAATACATCTTTAAAAATGACGACTGCAAGATATTACACACCAAGCGGAAGATGTATTCAAGAAATTGATTACTCGCAAGAAAAAGAATTGTTTACTGAAAATGTTGATAAAGATAGCACAATTTATTTTACGGATAATAAAAGAGAAGTTTATTCTAAAGGTGGAATTGTGCCTGATTCTATTGTTACAAATTCATCAGAATCTCATTTAGTCAGAAGTTTATTGGCTAAAGGAATGTTTTTTAAATTTGCCACAAACTTTTTTAATACTTCGGCAAACGGAAATTTGAAAAATGAAAATGATGATTTATTTAATTCATTTTTAAAATATTTGGAAAAAGAAGATTTTAATTATCAAACTCAGTCAGAAATTTTGATTTCTGAATTGAAAGAATCAATTAAGAAAGAAGGTTATAATTCAAATTTGATAGATGAAGTTTCAAAATTGGATTTGAAATTTGACGATGTAAAAAAGAAAGAATTAAATAAATATAAAACGGATATAATTTCTGAAATTAAACAAGAACTTGCCGCAAGAAACGATGGAAGAAAAGGCAGAATAACCGAATCTCTTAAATATGATAATCAGTTTGCAACTGCAATAGAAATAATAAATAAAAATAAAGTTTTTAATTCTTTGTTAAATTCAAAAAATTAATTTTTTGCAAAATTTACTTTTGTAATGCAAAATGGATTTCAGCATCTAACATAAAAAAATTCCGAAATAATCTTACTTTCTGTAATCAGTTTCGGAATTACAAAATTATAAGTTTATTTTATTGCTAAAAGTTTTAACTATTCATAAAACAAATTTTTTTGAAAAATGTTAAATTTACTTTTGAGTTTAACCTTTTTTGCATTTCTGCATCAAATTAGAGATTAAAAGTAAAATATGAATAAAATTAGGAGGAATAATGTCTGAAACACAAGTAAAAGAAACACTTGAATTTAAAGCCGAGGTGAAACAACTTTTAGATATTTTAGTTCACTCGCTTTATACACACAAAGAAATATTCTTACGTGAATTAATTTCCAACGCTTCCGATGCAATGGATAAATTACGGTTTGAATCGAATAAAGGAACGGATATTGCTGATAGCAATCTGGAATTGGAAATTAATATTTCTGCAAATAAGGATAAAAAAATTATTACAATTTCCGATACGGGAATTGGAATGACGCATGATGAGATTATCCAAAATATCGGCACAATCGCAAAATCGGGAACTTCAGATTTTCTAAAAATACTTAAGGAAAATAAAGAAGATTCCAGCAATATTATTGGAAGATTTGGAATTGGATTCTATTCCGTATTTATGGTTGCTAAAGAAGTTGTTATCAAAACAAAATCTTTTAAAAAAGACGAACCGGCGATGAAATGGATTTCTGATGGTTTGGGAACTTATTCAATTTCCGAATTTGATGAACCATTTAAAAGAGGTACAACAATTGAAGTTCATTTAAAAGATGAAATGGATGAATTTTTAGAAAAATACAGATTGGATTCAATCGTAAAAAAACATTCAAGTTTTATAAGTTTTCCAATCAAAGTTGAAAACGAAAGAGTAAATACAGTTTCTGCTTTGTGGCGAGAACCAAAAACAAATATTAAACCGGAACAATACACCGAGTTTTACAAATTTTTAACTTATGATCAAGATGAACCTTTAACAACAATTCACAGAACAGTTGATGCGCCGATTCAATTTACAAGTTTGTTATTCATGCCCAAAAGGAATATGGATATTTGGGGTTACAATCGTGAAGAATACGGTTTAGATCTTTATGTTCGCCGTGTATTAATTCAGCATCAAAATAAAGATTTATTACCGGAATATTTAAACTTTGTTAAAGGTGTTGTTGATTCTGAAGATTTGCCTTTAAATATTTCCAGAGAAACTTTGCAAGAAAATATTATTTTCACAAAAATTGCCGGAAGTGTGACAACACAAATTTTATCACATCTTCAAACTTTGTCTGAAAAAGAAGAAGACAAATTCAAAACATTTTGGAAAGAACACGGCAAAACTTTTAAAATGGGATATATGGATTTTCCAAATCATGAAAAATTCAGCAAACTTTTAAGATTTAATACTTCTGTTTCTAAAGATGCAGATGAACTTTTCAGCTTGGATCAATATGTTGAGAGAATGAAAAAAGATCAAAAGGAAATTTATTACTTAGCTGGAAATTCAAGAGAATCAATTATGCTGGATCCTCAATTGGAAATTTTCAAAACAAAAGGAATTGAAGTTTTGTATTTGTATGATCCGATGGACGAATTTGTAATGGATTCTTTGAGAAAGTATAAAGACTTTGAGCTTAAATCAACTGAACAAGCAGATGTGAAAAAGTTAAATAAATTAGATGATGTTGAAGAAAATAAAAAAGATAAAGTTGAGGAACTTACCAAAGATGATAAAAAACATTTTTCAAGTTTGATGAAAAGAATGAAAGATATTTTAGGCGATAGAATTAAAGACGTAAAAGAATCCGATAGATTAACCGGAAGCCCAATTGTACTTGTAAATCCTGAAGGTGGAATGACATCAACAATGCAAAAATTGATGAATATTACCGGAAAAACATCCACGGTTCCGCAAAAAGTTATGGAAGTAAATAAAGATCATAAACTTATTAGAAATTTGCTAAAAGTATACAAGGCAAATGACAAAGATGAATATATTATAACAGTTGTTGAGCAGCTTTATGAATCTTCACTTTTACTTGAAGGATTTTTATACGATCCGCATAAACTTGTAAATAGAGTAAATTCTCTTTTGGAAAACTCAAGCGATTGGTATACAAACGTTAACAAACTCTAAAATTACACTTTAAGAACATTCCATATTTTTTAATATGGAATGTTTAAAATTCACCACAAACAATTAAAAAAAAATTAAACCCATTTCCAATCGCCCGAATTCCGTCAAACAAATCAGCAATTTGATAAGTGAAGAGAAATAATATAGGATAAAAAATATACGGCTTAATTAAAGATAGTTGAAATATTTTCTTAACAAATTTTGAATTAACAAAATATTTGTATGAAATATAACTAAATGCAATTCCGATAATTGCACCGACAAAAATATCCGATGGATAATGTAATCCTAAATAAATTCTTGGAAAAGAAATAATAATTGCTGTATAAATTATTGCGAAAAATCCAACAATTCGTGAAATAAAAAATAATCCGGATGCCAAAGTAAAATATAAAACCGCATGATCGCTCGGCATTGAACTCCAGCCTTCCAATAAAAATGCGTTCATTCCGTGAGGAACTTCAAAACTAAGTTCGTCATCATGAATTGGTCTATGTCTGAAAGGAAGAATAACAGCTAAAATTCTTGCTGTTGCCATTGCGATAAAACTTCCTACTAAATTTGAAATTACCAAAATTCTGTTTCCAAAATTTGAATTTCGATTAAAAAACCATGCCCACCAAATTGCAAAAGATAAAATGCCGCCTTTTAATAAATTATTGTTTGAAAGAAATACAATGAATTTATCAAAAAATAAGGACTGCTGTGAAAATTGATTTAAATATTCTATGATTATTAAATCTAACATTAACATTTTTTTGCTTTCTAATAATTTTGATAAATATATTAATAAAATTTTCCCATTTTGGAAATGAAAATCGAAATTGTATGATTTAAATCATGTTTAATAAAAAAATTATTTAGAATTTATTTTATGAAAAAATCTAAATGTGATTTATCTCGTTTGATCGGAAAATTTATTCAATATTTTTAACTTTATTATTAACAAAATTAAAATTTATGAACGCAAGTATTTCACTCGATTTGGATAATCAATGGGCTTATATGAAAGTTCATGGCGATGCCGGTTGGGAAAATTATCCTTCCTATTTAAATAAATTTCTTCCCCACGGATTGGAAATGTTGAAGAAATATAATTTAAAAATTACATTTTTTATTGTTGGTAGAGATGCTGATGATGAAAAAAATTCTGATGCAATAAGTGAAATTTCAAAATACGGGCACGAAGTTGGAAATCATTCATATAACCATGAAGCTTGGTTTCATCTTTATAATAGAAATGAAATTTTGGATGAATTAAATAAAACCGAAGAAGCAATTGAAAAAGTTACGAGTTTAAAACCAATTGGTTTTAGAGGTCCGGGTTTTAGCAGAAGTAAATTATTATTTGAAATTCTGAAAGAAAAAAAATATTTATATGATGCTTCAACTTTGCCAACGTGGATTGGTCCGCTTGCAAGAACATATTATTTCCGTCAATCGAATCTAACAAAAGAAGAAAGAAAAACCCGCGAAGGTTTATTCGGATCTTTTTCCGATGGATTTAAAACTATAAAACCATTTAAATGGAATTTGGGAAATAATTCAGAATTATTGGAAATTCCAGTTAGTACAATTCCAATTTTAAAAGTTCCATTTCATTTTAGTTATTTACATTATTTGGCAAAAGTTAATGTGGGCTTAATGAATTCGTATTTGCAGACTGCAATTTCGCTTTGCAAATTAACAAATACAGAACCAAGTTTTTTACTTCATCCGCTTGATTTAATTGGCTGTGATTTAATTCCAGAACTAAACTTTTTTCCGGGAATGGATTTATCAAGCAGTTATAAAGCTGAATTATTTGATATTGTTATGGAAAAAATGACTTCCAATTTTAACTTAGTTTGTATGAGCGAACATGCAAATGAAATTTTAAAAAGAAAAAATTTGCCAATTAAGATAGTTTAACGGACGGCTTGACACTCAATAAAATAATCCATTAAAAAAACTTTCTATCGATAATTTTGAAATTTCACATTTCTATATAAATCTTCTTTTGAAATGTAATCTTTCAAGTAATGGACTTTTATTTTATTTCTATTTTTAACAAGCCAGCTTAAAGAAATTTTAATTTTCTCTAAATCTTTTTCTTCCATTCCAGTTAAAAGTTGGAATGTATTTTCAAAATAATCATCAAGTGCGGCATCAAAGAAATCTTGATCTTTCAAAAAATAATCTTTTATATAAACTCTACCTTCCAAAAATAAAATGTAGTCATTAAATTCAGAATCTTTAATTTCAACAAGTGCGTTAACTTTGTTAATCGGCTCAGCCAGAATTGAAGTTCTAGTTAATTGATTTAAAATTAAATTTACTGTATCGCGCATTTCAGCAGCTTCTTCATATTTTTGTTTTTCTGAAAATTCCTTCATTTTATTGAGTAATCTGTTTACTGCATTTTGATTTTTCCCGGATAAAAATTCATATACATTTTCCAACTCAATTTTATAATCTTCAGAATTAACTTCAGCTATGCATGGGGCAGAACATCTTTTTATATCCAGTAAATAACATTTTTTATTTTTATTTAATTCTTTATCGGTGCATTCACGCAAAGTAAAAGTTTTATCAACAATTTCTCTCAAAGAATTTGCTGTAACTCTGTTTGAATATGGACCAAAATAATCATTCCCATCAAAATCAAAATCAGTGTCTACTTTTAAATCCGGAAATTCATGATTGAGATTAATTCTAATAAAATAATTTTGCGAAAATTTTTTTAACAGAGTATTAAATTGTGGTTTGTGAAGTTTTATTAATTCGGCTTCTAAAACCAAAGCATTTAATTCAGAATTAGTTTTTTGAAATCCTAACCGATTTGCTTTTCTAACAATTTTTCTGGTTTTTCTTGGTGCCGAACTCGAAAAATAATTTTTTACACGATTCTTTAACGACTTTGCTTTTCCAATATAAATTATATTTTCTTTAGCATCTTTGAAAAAATAAACTCCGGGTGAATCCGGCAAACTTGCTAAATCTCCCACTAATTTTTTCTTAACTAATCTAAAACTTTTTGATAATTGCTGACTTACCTGAAAATCCAAAAGATCGGAAATATTTTCATAATTGTATTCATCTTTTAATTTTTCTAAAAGTTTAAGAAATAGTTTTGCCGTAGCAGTTGCATCACCCAAAGCTCTATGTGCATCTTTGTGTTTGATATTGAAATGCTGAATCATACTTCCAAGAGATTTGCTTTTTAATTCCGGAAAAATTTTTCTGGAAATTTTTAATGTGCAAATTTGATCTAATTTTGGCAGCTGAATATCAGCAAATTCAAACTCGGATTTTAAAAACGCAAAATCAAAAGGTAGATTGTGTCCGACCAATATTGTCCCATCAATAAAATCTTTTACATTTTGGGAAATTGTTTCAAAAGACGGTGCGTCAAACAAATCATCATTTGAAATTCCGGTTAACGAAGAAATAAACGGCGGAATATTTTGTCCCGGATTAATTAATGAATGAAAACTATCAGTTAATTTTCCATTTTCAATTCGTACAATTCCAATTTCAATTGCGCGACTTCTTGGCGGTGAAGTTCCGGTAGTTTCAAAATCTATTACAGAAAATGTTGCTTCGGAAAAATTTTTTTCTTTTTGATTCATCAAACAATAATAATATTTTTCTCAGCAAATCTATAAATAAACTTTGATGAATTAAATTTTCGCAAAAAAAATTGAGTTAAAAATGTATACAATTTATGATTTTATTGGAAACGTTGGAGTTTTTTTAATAATCACCGCATTTTTACTTTTGCAGTTAAACAAAATTAAAAGTGAAAATATTTATTATTCTTTAATGAATCTTTTTGGCGCTACATTTGTAATAATTTCTCTAATTAATAATTTCAACTTTTCCGCATTTATTATTGAAGCATTTTGGATAATTATTAGTTTAATTGGAATTGTTAATTTTTATCGAAATAGAAATAAATAATTTTCCATAACAATGATTTCATCTTTACGAAAACTTAATTTGTTATTATTCAAAGATTTAAAAATTTCTTTTAAAGTTTATTGTTAAAAAAATCCTAAAAAATATTTAATTACAATAAAGAAAATTTCAAAATTTACTCTTCTTTTGTTATAATTATATTCAAAATTATAAATATATTTTCGGAGAAGTTATGGCTGATAATATTCCTTTGGAATTTGAAAATATTGGAGAATATAATAAAGCTGTTTTACAGCAATTAATAGATAATAACGCATTGTTACGAGTTTTGTTAGATTATGAAGTTGAAAAACAAGTTTACCGTCAAGCTACGGAGGACGGAATTGAGGAAATGAGTTTTGGTGAAATTGAAATTAGAAAAAGAGAAATTTCGCAATCTCTAAATGATAAAATTAGAGAATATAAATTACACGCTTTGGCAGAAATTAATTTAAGAAAATAAATTCTTATAAAACTTTTAAAACAAATGGATTTAAATATTTTATTTATTGGCGATGTTGTTGGAAAACCCGGAATGGATATTACAACATTGTGGCTTCCGAGTTTGATAAAAAAATACAGAGCTGATTTGGTAATTGTAAATGCTGAAAACGCTGCTGACGGGAAGGGCTGCACAGAAACGGAAGGAAAAATTTTATTTAATCTTGGTGCACAAGTTTTGACCGGCGGAAATCATACTTGGGATAAACATCAATCGCAAGAATATTTAAAAGTTGAAAAACGCGCACTTCGTCCTTTAAATTATCCAAAAGGAACTTACGGAAACGGATATATAATTATTGAAACTAAAAAAGGCAAAGCAGCAGTTGTAAATCTGCAAGGCAGAACTTTTATGTCAACAATTGATTGTCCATTTAGATCAGCAGAATGGATTTTATCAAAATTAGCACAAGAAACAAAAGTTATATTTATTGATTTTCATGCTGAAGCAACTGCAGAAAAATTAGCTTTGGCAAATTATATTGATGGAAAAGCAAGTGTTTTTATTGGAACTCACACACATATTCAAACTGCTGATGAAAGAATTTTTCCTAAAGGTTTGGGATATATTACAGATTCCGGAATGACGGGACCTTACGATTCCGTAATTGGAATGAAAACTGAAGCCGCAATTAATAGATTTATTTTGCAAACACCTCAAAAATATCAAACTGCAACAGAGAACAATCATCTTTGTGGAGTTTTTACAAAAGTTGATATTGAAACCGGCAAAACTGTAGAAATTGAAAGAATTTTAATTCCAGAATTTGAAACAAAATCCGCAAAGGAATGAAAAATTTTCCACTTCCTCGAATTGATAAAGATCCAATTTTAAAAAATTATCTCCAAAAATATTGCCGAATTCAAAACGGTGAAATTTGGATAGATCCATTAAATAAACATAAAGTTGGATGTTTCGATTCTTCAGATGAAAACTCAATTATTAATTTTGTGGAAAATAATAAATTCCAATTGGCAATTCATGATCCGCCATATAATATGATTGCGTTCGAAACTTTTGATTCTGCAACTTTTGTAAATTGGTGTAAAAAATGGATAGATATTTCAAACAAAATTCTTGAAGAAAATTCCTCACTTTATATTTGGTTTGGCGCAGATCAGAAAAATCATTTTGAACCTTTTGCAGAATTTATTTTGATGATGAAAAATTCTGATTTTAATTCACGGAGTTTTATTACAATGCGAAATCAGCGCGGTTATGGAACTCAAAAAAATTGGATGTCAATTAGACAAGAACTTTTATACTATGTAAAAGGAAATCCAATTTTCAATATTGATAAAGTGTATACGGATATTCCCAAGGCGGTAAAAGGTTATTACAAAGAAGTGAATGGAAATATTACGGAAAATTTGGAGCGAAGTAAATCTGATAAAATTCGTGCCGGAAATGTGTGGATTGATATTCAGCAAGTTTTTTACCTTCGAGAAGAAAATGTAAACGGATGTTTTGTGCAAAAACCTTTAAAAGCTTATGAAAGAATTATAGAAGTTTCCAGTTGTGAAAATGATAATATAATCGATTTTTTTTCACATTCCGGAACAACAACTTTAGCGGCAGAAAAATTAAAAAGAAAATCATTTTCTGTTGATATAGACCCAATTTATTGTGAAATTACAATTCGAAGATTGGAAAGATTTAGAAAGACTGGTAAATTAGGATGGCAAAATTCCAATCCTTTTGAAAATGAAATTTTAGAAAATATTGAGTTAAGAAATTATTTATCAGAAAATTATAATTTAGAGTTTAAAGAATAAATTGGTTTAAAATGCAGATTATTGATGGGAAAAAAATATCAGCAGAAATTAAAGAGGAAATAAAATCCAAAATTAATTTGTTGAAAGAAAATGGGGAAAAAGTTCCGGGTTTGGTTACAATTTTAGTTGGCGAAAATCCCGCATCTAAAGTTTATGTAAATAGTAAAATTAAATCATGTGCAGAAATTGGAATGCATTCCAAACTTGAAAAATTAGATGAAAATATTAGTGAAGACGAACTTCTGAAAATTATTGAAAATTACAATAATGATGATTATTTTCATGGAATTCTTGTTCAGCTTCCTTTGCCAAAACATATTGATGAAGATAAAATTATAGAAGCGATAAATCCACAAAAAGATGTTGATGGATTTCATCCAATCAGCGTTGGAAAATTGGTAATTGGAAAAGATACATTTAAATCTTGTACACCATTGGGTATAACGGAATTAATAAAACGATATGGAATTGAAACAAAAGGAAAACATGTTGTTGTAGTTGGCAGAAGTAATATAGTTGGAAAACCAATTGCTAATTTAATGTTACAAAAAGAAGATGGAGCAAATTCAATTGTAACAATTTGTCATTCTGCTGCAAAAGATATTTCCGTTTACACAAAACAAGCGGATATTTTAATTGCTGCAATTGGTAAAGCAAATTTTATTACGAAAGAAATGGTTAAAGAAAAAGTTGTTATAATTGATGTTGGCATAAATCGTATTGAAGATCAAAATAGTAAAAATGGATATAAATTAGTTGGAGATGTTGATTTTAATGGAGTTTCTGAAAAAGCATCTTTTATTACTCCGGTTCCCGGCGGAGTTGGACCAATGACAATTGCAATGTTGTTAAGTAATACTTATAAAGCATATACTTTGAAGGAAATAATAAATTAGATTTTTATGGAAAATGTTATAGATAAAATTGTAAATCAAGTTTTTACCGAAAAAGCATTACATGATTTTTATTGTGTTGGCGAAACTTGCAAAGGTTGGGAAAGAAATGTTGTTGATCAACCAATAGCAATAAATAAAATTGTTGAAAATGGTGCAGAAAGAATTTCTGCTGGCAAAGGCATAGGTAGTGAAATTAGAGATATTTCGTTAGCAAGAATGATTGATCACACAATGCTTAAACCGGAAGCAACTCCCCAAGAAATTACAACATTATGTGAAGAAGCAAGAACTTATAATTTTGCTAGTGTTTGTGTAAATCCAAGTTATGTTCCGCTTTGTCACCAATTATTATTCGGAACACAAGTTAAAGTTTGTACGGTAATTGGATTTCCATTGGGTGCAACAACAACAGCAACAAAAAGAGCTGAAGCAGAAGAAGCACTAAATAATGGTGCTGAAGAAATTGATATGGTTATTAATATCGGAAAGTTAAAAGCCGGTGAATATGATTATGTTTTTAATGATATTAATCAAATAGCTTTGGCGGCAAAAAGTAAGAATGCTGTTTTAAAAGTAATTATCGAAACTGCACTATTAAGTGATGAAGAAAAAATTAAAGCGTGTATTTTAAGCAAACAAGCAAAAGCAGATTTTGTTAAAACTTCAACCGGATTTAGTAAAGGCGGAGCAACCGCATCGGATATTGCTCTAATGCGTTATGTTGTTGGATCATCAGTTGGAGTTAAAGCTTCCGGCGGAGTTAGAACTTTTGAAGATGCGGAATTGATGATTAAAAGCGGTGCTGATAGAATTGGTGCAAGTGCAAGTGTAAAAATTGTTTCCGGCGATAAATCTAAATCAGAAGGATATTAGTGGTTTTAGATTTAGTTACAATTAAGTCTGATGATGGTTTTACAGCCGAAATTCCTTCTATTAAAGGATGTGAATGTTGGGCGCATAAAGAAGATGAAGTTATTGAAAAATCAATTGAACTTTTGAAATACTACTTAAAACTTGGTTCTGATTCTGAAATTAATATTGATAAAGCACGTGGAAATAAATTCAAAACAGTTTACAAATTAGTTTTTAATAAAGACCTTCCGTGAAAGAATTCAAAACAGAAAAAAGATTAAAAAAAATTGAAAAAGTTCTATCAGAACGGCAATTTTCACTGCGTATGGTTTTAGAAAATATTCATGATCCACATAATGTTAGCGCAATTTTTAGAACTTGCGATGCTGTCGGAGTTCCGGTTGTTGATTTAATATATACTTTCGAAACTTTTCCTAAAATCAGTAAAGTAACATCTGCTTCATCAAAAAAGTGGATTGAACAAAATAAATATGATTCTGTTGAAGTTTGCATAAATAATTTAAAATCTGAAGGTTTTGAAATTTATGGAAGTATTTTATCTGAAAATGCTGATAGTATTTACGATGTTGATTTCACAAAAAAAGTAGCGATAATAATGGGAAACGAACATCGCGGTATTTCTGAGGAAATTACAAATTTAATTGATAAACAAATTTATATTCCAATGCATGGAATGATTCAAAGTTTAAATGTATCTGTCGCAGCAGCAGTAATTCTTTATGAAGCTCAACGTCAGAGATTAAATAAAAAAATGTATATAAATAGTGAACTCACAAATAATCAGTTAGATAACTTAATTAATGTTTGGTGCAACAAATGATTCAGCAAATTAAAAAAGTAAATAGTGTTAACGGAACTTTAATATTACCGGGTGATAAATCGATATCACATAGGGCAGTTATGTTTTCCGCACTTGCCGATGGTGAGTCGGAAATTTTTAATTGTCTTATGTCTGAAGATGTTAATGCAACAATTAGCGCATTCAGAAATATGGGGACCAAATTTGATATTGAAAAAGATAAAATAATAGTCTGGGGAAATGGTTTCAGCGGATTAACTGAACCGGAACGTGAATTGGACCTAGCAAATTCCGGAACTACGACAAGATTAATTTCCGGAATTTTAGCTGCACAAAAATTTCCTTCAACAATAATTGGCGATGAATCTTTATCGAAAAGACCAATGAAAAGAATTATTACTCCATTACGACAAATGGGTGCTAACATTACGGGAAATAATAATTGTCTTCCACTTATAATTAAACCAACAGATTACTTAAGACCAATTCATTATGAGTTACCAATTGCAAGCGCACAAGTTAAAAGTTGCATTCTGTTAGCTGGTTTATACTTGGATGAAGAAACAGTCGTTGTAGAAAACGTAGAAACAAGAGATCATACAGAAAAAATGTTGGGATTAAAAGTAATTCAAGAAGGAAATATTAAAACAATTTATTCTTCATTAGATAAATATCCGGTTGCCTCGGAATATAAAGTTCCATCTGATATTTCAACTGCAGCTTTCTTTATTGTTTTGGCAAGCCTAGTAAAAAATTCTGAACTAAAAATTACGGGAGTTTCATTAAATGAAACTCGAACTGGAATTATTTCTGTGTTGGATGCAATGGGCGCCAATATTTCTGCTGAAAACATTAGTGAAATTAATGGTGAATTAAGAGGTGATTTAATTATTAAAAGTGCGGAATTAACAAATGTTGAGTTCGATGAAGAAATAATTCCAAATATTATTGATGAAATTCCAATACTGGCAATTGCGGGAATTTTTGCAAATGGTGATTTTGAAATTTCCGGAGTTAAGGAATTACGCACAAAAGAAAGTGATAGAATAAATTCAATTTGTAGAAATTTGGAAAAGTTGGGATTACATGTTGATGAATTTGAAGACGGTTTTGCAGTTCGCGGAAATATTACAAATAAAACAGCAGCTTTTGATAGTTATGGAGATCATAGAATTGCAATGTCTTATGCAATTTTGTCATCCATAATAGAAGGAGATTTTACGATTGATAATTTTGATTGCGTGGCTGTTTCAAATCCGGATTTTATAAATCAATTAAAGAGTATAAGTAATTAATAATTATAATCTTCTTAATCTTGCTCTTAAGCATAATCTTAATCTGAGTGTAAAAAACTTAAAATAAAATTAAGAGTAAGAATAAGGTTAAGAGTAAGAAAAATAAAAATCATAAAAAGTTTTTGCGGAGAATAAATGAGCGTTGATGATAAAAAAGTAATTTACTCAATGATTGGAGTGAGTAAATATTATGATAAAAAAGTTATACTTAAAAATATTTATCTTTCTTATTTCTACGGTGCTAAAATTGGAGTTCTTGGGCTAAACGGATCTGGTAAAAGTTCACTTCTAAAAATTCTTGCCGGGGTTGATAAAGAATTTAACGGAGAAACGGCTGTTTCTCCCGGTTATACAATTGGGTATTTGGAACAAGAACCACAACTTGATGAAACAAAAACCGTAAAACAAATTGTTGAAGAAGGAGTTCAAGAAATTGTAGATACTTTAAAACAGTATGATGATATTAATGCAAAATTTGCTGAAGAAATGACCGAAGATGAAATGACTGAATTGCTCGAAAAGCAAGGAAAAGTTCAAGATAAATTAGATTCTATGAATGCGTGGGATTTAGATTCGCGATTAGATATGGCGATGAATGCATTAGGTTGCCCTCCCGGAGAAACATCAATTAAAGTTCTTTCCGGCGGTGAAAAAAGAAGAGTTGCTTTATGCCGATTATTATTGAAGAAGCCCGATATTCTTCTTCTAGATGAACCGACAAACCATCTTGATGCCGAAACTGTGTTATGGCTTGAATCAGAATTAAATCGTTATCCCGGGACTGTAATTGCGGTAACTCACGATAGATATTTTCTCGATAATGTTGCCGGCTGGATTTTGGAATTGGATAGAGGCGAAGGAATTCCGTGGAAAGGAAATTATTCTTCTTGGCTTGAACAAAAACAAAATAGATTAAAACTTGAAGAGAAGAGAGAAACAGAGCGACAAAAAACTTTACAACGTGAATTAGATTGGATTAAAATGTCGCCGCGTGGAAGACAAGCAAAATCCAAAGCGAGAATTACTTCTTATGAAAATATGTTGAAGGATGAAAAAGAACAAACTCAGAAAGAATTGGAAATTTATATTCCAGCCGGACCAAGATTAGGGAATGTTGTAATTCAAGCAGAAAATGTTTCTAAAGCTTTTGGAGATAAATTACTTTTTGAAAATTTAAATTTTTCACTTCCACCTGGAGGAATAGTTGGTGTAATTGGTCCAAATGGTGCTGGAAAAACAACTTTATTTAGAATGATTATTGAACAAGAAAAAGCAGATTCGGGAAATTTTAAAATTGGCGAAACCGTTAAATTAGCATATGTTGATCAAAGCAGAGATGTTTTAAAAAGTGATAAATCAGTTTGGGAAATAATTTCCGAAGGCTCTGATATTATTAAATTGGGAAATAGGGAAATGAATTCTCGCGCTTATGTGGGGCAGTTTAATTTTACTGGAGGAGATCAACAAAAAAAAGTTGGAGTGCTTTCCGGAGGTGAAAGGAATAGAGTTCATCTTGCAAAAGTTTTAAAAGAAGGCGCAAACGTAATTTTATTGGATGAACCTACAAACGATTTAGATGTAAATACAATGCGTGCTTTGGAAGAAGGATTATTAAATTTTGCCGGCTGCTCAGTTGTTATTAGTCACGATAGATGGTTTTTAGATAGAATTTGTACGCACATATTAGCTTTCGAAGGAAACAGCCAAGTTGTTTGGTTTGAAGGAAACTTTTCTGATTATGAAGAGAACAAAAAAGAAAGATTGGGTTCTGCAGCTGATATTCCACAAAGAATAAAATATAAAAAGTTGGTTAGATAATTTTTTGAAATAGAATTTTTTATCTAAAACTGTCATTCCGAATTTATTTCGGAATCTTTGATCAAAAGTTTAGTAAGATGCTGAAATAAATTCAGCATGACAAAAAATAAGATTTTATTAATTTAATATTTTCTCATTTATCAATTCATTTAAAATTTTACTTATATCTTCTGCTTTAGAATTTATCATAAAATGACTTCCATCAATTACCTTAATTGGATTTGAAATTAATTTTATAGGAAATGTTTTATCATTTGTTCCATGAATATGAATTAAATTTGTGTGAATTATTTTTTCACTTTCCCAATTAACAATTTTATCAAAAGCCCATCTAAAATAATTATCAGAGCAGTTATTTAACATATTAATAAAAAGTGATTTACCTTTATCTGAATTATATCCAAATAGATTTGCCCATAATGGGAAAGTTTTTAGAACTAATTTTTTATTAAACAATTTATAAATTGGTAAGTGCTTAAATATCAATAAAGAAAAGGGTTTTTCCTTGCTTAGTTTTATGCTTGAAATAATTATTACTTTTTCAACATTAATTACTTTAGAAATTTCTTGAACAACAATTCCACCAAAAGAATGGCCAATCAAAATTAATTTTCTATCGGAAATATTTATAAATTTAGAAAATCTAATTATATAATTTTTTAAACTTTCATTTTTCTCAGGTTCGAGCCAATTTAAATAAATAATATTATCAGAATTTAATTTTAGATTTTCAAATAATCTCTGATCAAAACACATTCCGGGAATTAGATAGATATCATACATTTTTAGAGTTCAAGAATCTGATGTTTAAATTCATGAATATCTAATTCATTGTATAGCCAATCGAAAAAATCAAATCCATATTTATTAATGAAATTTAAAATTCCCAATTCTCTTTCTTGGAGATTATCATTTGGGAAAATGTTATTCTTTGCTTTTTTAATTTGTCTAATTGTAGAATCAAATTTAGTTTCTTGCAATTTCAAAGATTTTGATTTAAGTATTTCCAATTGATGTAATATTTTTTCCGAAGAATTTTTTGTAGAATCTGCTAGAGTTTTATCAATAGATTCAAGCACATTAGATAATTGCATTAACTCATTTTCAATATTCTTGGAAGTAGTGTTAAAAATTTGTTCAACACTATTATCAGAAATGTTATTTAGAATTTCATCTTTTAATATTTGGAAATCACCAAAAAATTGCTGAGAACTTAAATTATATTTTATTAGGATTTTTGCAATTGTACTTTCTATTATAGTTGCTGAAGTTCGTGGAAATATGAACGGATGTTGAATATCAAAATATTTGTATAGTGGAATTGCTTGTGCATAGTAATTAATTTCTGCTGGACCGGCGATATAAAATCCGGTTGGAAATAAAAAATCCTCACAAATCGGTCGAAGTAATACGTTCGGACTAAAACATTCCGGTTTTTCATCAAGTAAATTTAATATTTCATCGAATGTAATTTTTTTTCTTTTCCCTTTTAGTCTAAAATCTTCATCAGCGGGTTCAATTAAATGTCGTCCGGTTTCATCTGAGATAAACAAATTTATTGGCTTTACTTTTACTTGGGAATGGTAATTTTCATCCAAATCAACGCTTGTTAATAAAATGTCCTTAGTATGAGTTTTAAAATTCAAAAGTTCCTTTTTAAAGATTGGAACAAGTAATTTCTTTACCGAATTATCTTGCGGATTAAATATTATTAATCCGGTTTCATCAAAAATTTTGTAAGTAAATTTGAAAAAAGATTCTGCAATTGTAATATCTGATTTTAAGATTTCATTTATAAAATCTTTTACTTCATTTGTAAATTCAGTTTCTCTTAAAGAAGCAAAGATTTTGTTTTTAAAATCTTTAATGGAATTTGTGAATTTAAGTGAGCCAACGCTTCCTTTATTTTCAACATTTAAAATTTCATCATTATAAAAAAAAGTTTCAATTTCATTTTCACTATTCAACAAGTTTAAATTTGAAATTTCTTCAAAATCATGGTCATCACCAGCCATCCAAAAAATTGGAATGAAATTGTAACTGGTGAATTTTTCATTCAAATATTCACTCAATTTAATTGCAGTAAAAATTTTATAAATTGTATAAAGTGGTCCACCAACTAAACCAAGCTGTTGACCGGTAAAAACGGCTATTGTATTTTCTTTTTTGAGCAATTCAATATTTGATTTTGTTTTTTCTGAAGGTGTAGAAAAACCATATTGTTTTTTAATAATTTCAGAAAGTTCATTACCATTTTTGTTGGTTATTTTGCTGAAAATATTTTCGTACGAATTCTCATCTTTAAAATTTATATTATAATAATTTCTTACTTTCTCAAAATTATTTATGTAATCTTTAAACAGTTCACTCATTCCCGGAACTTGATTAAAATCAATTTGCATTTTTTCTCCAATTATAAACTTTACGTTTACAAAAATAAGAATCTTAATAATTGTTTACATGTAATAAATTTTTCGCTTTCATAATTCAAAATCAATACTCATCCAAAAATTGATTATCTTTATTTTTGAAGGTCTTTTAACTAACTTTAATTCAAAATTTATTAGTTATCTTTGGTTATAAATACATTTAGTATTTTAGATAAAATTCCCCAAAATCATCAATGATTAAAAATAAAATAAAACTTTTTACCAAAATAATAATTGCAATTCTATTATTAGTCTATTTGGTTCAATATGTTAATTATGATGCAATAATTTTTGCGATTAAAAAATCCGATAAATTAATTTTGGCATTTGTTTTCATACTTAGTTTTTTGAATATATATATGCAATTTTTAAAATGGGAAGTTGTTTGCAATTCACTTTTGAAAATTAAAGATAAAAATAAAATTTTACTTTCTTTGTTTTACGGTTTTAGCGGCGGAATTGCTACACCAATAAGAATTGGGGAATATGTTGGTCGTAAATTAGCTTTTGAAAACATTGGATTAATGAAAGTTACAATTGCTACAATAATTGAAAAATTTACTTCTTTAATTTTTGTGTTAGTTTTTGGATCAATTTCAACAATATTATTTTTGAATAAATATTACTCATTTAAGTTTGCTGCCATAGCTTTTTTAATTTTTGTAGTTTCCATCATTTCGATTTATTACTTTATAATCGGTGTAAGAAAATCAACCGGAATTGTAAATTATCTTAAGGAAAAGTTTACTTTTTTCAAAAATCTTATTGTTGAATTAAAATATGTAAAAGAGTTAGGTAAAGTTAATTTACGCAAGTTAATTTTCTATTCAATATTCTTTTATTTTCTCTACATATTTCAATATGCATTATTAGTTGTAGCTTTTAACAACGGTGGAAATTTAATATACTCATTTTGGGCTGGCACTATAGTAATGTTTGTAAAAAGCGTTTTATCGTTTATTTCTTTTGCCGATTTAGGAATTAGGGAAAGTTCTTCAATTTTGGTTTTATCAAAAATGAGTTTCTCAAAAGCTGTTGGATTTAATTCCGCAATATTTTTATTTCTATTTAATCTTTTAATTCCATCAATTATTGGTTTAATATTACTTATTAAAAAAAATAAATGATTATTCTGTTTATCATATTTGCATTTCTCGGATTTTATTATCTAATCTTTCTAATAAAAATTGTTGAAGGAATTAAGATTGTTAAAAGTGAGAATTCGGAAATTAAAAATGATGAATTTGTAAGTGTAATAATTCCATTTAGAAATGAAGAAAAAAATATTTTTAAAAGTTTACTAAGTATAGAATCACAATCAATTCCCCAAAATCAGTATGAAATTATTTATGTTGATGACAATTCCGATGATAATTCTTTTGAGATATTACAAAGTTCGGTCACATCACAAAATGTAAAAATTATTAAATCCAATTCAAGTTTAACAAATCGCGCACACAAAAAACTAGCACTTAATCAAGCAATTGAAATTGCAAAAGGTGAAATTATTATTACCACAGATGCTGATTGTATTCATGGTAAAAATTGGTTAGAAATAATGAAAAATAAATTCGATTCTGAAACTGGATTTGTTTCCGGTCCGGTTGAATTTATCGAAGACGAAAATTTATTTTCGAAATTACAAAGATTAGAATTCTCAAGTTTGATTATTGTTGGCGCAGCTTTAATTGGAATTAAAGAGCCGATAATTTGCAATGCTGCAAATTTAGGATTTAGAAAATCCGTTTTTAAAATGGTTAACGGTTATGATGATAATTTAAATCTTTCTTCCGGAGATGATGAATTTTTAATGCAAAAAATTTCATCCAATACAAATTTTAAAATAAAATTTTGTTATGATAAAAATGCAATATCATTTACAAATCCAAATTCATCAATAAAGGAATTTATAAATCAGCGTAAACGTTGGGCAAGTAAAAGTTTTTATTATGTCAAAAAATCAATAACAATAAAATTGGCAATTATATATTTGTTCTATTTCAGTTTTTTAGCTCAATTTTTACTTGGATTATTTTTTAATAAATTATTCTTCGTGAGTCTTATCTTCAGTTTTATTTTTAAATTAATTTCAGAAAACTATATCATGCGGCAAGAATCGGTCGATTTGTTTAAGAAAGTAAATATGAAATTATTTTTCGTTGCAGAAATTTTACATATTCCTTATATAATATTTGCCGGAATTTCCGGATTATTCGGCAACTACGAATGGAAAGGAAGAAAAATAAAAAGATGAAATGGAAATATAATCCGCCAAGTTTACTAAAAAATATTTTCTCAGATTTTCAATGGGAATCTTATATTAGTAAAATACTTTTAACTTTTGATGATGGACCAAATCCAAATACAACAGAAATTATTTTAAAGGAATTGCAAAAAAATAATATTAAATCAATATTTTTCTGTGTCGGTGATAATCTTCAGAAATATAATTCATTGGCTTCAGACATTTTAGCTGAAGGACATGAAATTGGAAATCATACTTTAAAACATCAGAAAATTTCAAAATTAAACTCTTCGGAAATTCATTCTTCAATAAAATCAGTGCAAAATTTTGCTTGGGAAAAATTAAATTATAGAATAAAATATTTTCGCCCGCCTTATGGAAGATTTGATTTTCGAACAAAAAAAATTCTTAATTCATTTCAACTCAGAAATGTACTTTGGTCATTGCTTACATTTGATTACAAAAATGAAATAAATATTGTTAAATTTGCCGTACAAAATTATTTAACTCAAAACTCAATAATAGTTTTGCACGATAGCAATAAATCAAAAGATATAATTTTAGATACGATAAAAATTATTGTGGAAGAATCGGTAAATAAAAATTATCAAATTGGAAAACCTTCTGAATGTTTGAGACACTTTTCATAATTGCAGTTTCACTTTATTTCATTCAAGCAATTTTAATTTCAATTGGTGCAAAAAAGCAATTCACACAAATTAATGATGAAAAATTGCCAAACTGTTCTGTAATTGTTGCAGCAAGAAATGAAGAAAACAATATTCTGGAATGTTTGCAATCGTTGGATAAATTAATTTATCCTAAAGAAAAATTGGAAATAATTATTGTCGATGATTATTCTGATGATCAAACAAAAAATATTATTGAAAATTTTATTGCGGATAAACCGGTTTTTAAACTCATTCAACCAATAAAAAATTTTGGTGAAACAAAAGGAAAAGCCCACGCAATTGCAAATGCTATAGAAATTTCAAAAGGTGAAATTATTTTCACAACTGATGCTGATTGTGTTGTAAATCAAAATTGGGTAAAAACTTTAGCAAGCTATTATACAGATAATGTTGGAATGGTTTGTGGTTATACAAATCAAAAAGCAGAAAATATTTTTGAAGCAGTTCAAGATGTTGACTTTATTTATTTGTTAATTGTTGCTGCTGGTTCAATAAATATTTGGAAACCAATTTCTGCAATTGGAAATAATATGTCATACAGAAAATCTGCATATTTGGAAGTCGGTGGATATGAAAAAATTCCATTTTCTGTAACAGAAGATTTTCAATTATTAATGGCAATTTATGATCATAAAAAATATAAAATAATTTATCCGCTTGATGCCGGAGGATTAGTTACGTCAAAACCGTGTGCAGATACCAAAACTTTATTTCGACAGAAAAAGAGATGGGCAGTGGGTGGATTAAATGTAAGGCTTGATGGAGCTTTTGTAATTGGAACAGCAATAACTACAATGTTGATGTCGCTTTTAATTCCTTTATTTTATTCTTCAACATTAATTTATCTTTTGGTATTCAAAATACTAACAGATTATTTTATGATTTCAAATGTATATAAAAGCTTAAAACTCAAATTAAAAATTGTGAATTTTATTGCTTTTGAAATTTATGTTCCAATTTATTTTTTAATTACCGGAGTAAATTTATTTTTTAGCAGAAAAGTGATGTGGAAAGGTAGGGAATTTTAATGCTGCTTTTGTGTAACTATTATGTTACTTATAGATGCAATGCTTTCTGCGAGTTTTGTCATTTTGCGGAACATGGCAAATTTAAAAACACACCTCATGCAAATATTGAAGATTTTAAAAATAATATTTCGCAACTTTATGAATTAGGTGTAAAATTTATTGATCTAACCGGCGGCGAACCTTTGCTTAATAAAGATATTGCAGAAATGGTTACGCTTGCAAAAAGTTATAAAATGCAAACCAGCATTACTACAAATACATTATTATATAAGAAATTTGCAGAATCTCTTGCTGGAAAAGTAAATTTGCTTCATTTTTCTTTGGATTCACCAGATGAAGATGAACATAACAAAATTAGAAAAATAGATTGCTACAATTCTGTTTTGAAAAGTGTTGAAATTGCAAAAAGTATTGGTGAATTTCCGGATATACTTTTTACTGTTACGAATGATACTTACAAAAAACTTCCGCAAATGCATGAGTTAGCTGCCAAAAGAGATTTAGTTTTATTGGTTAATCCAGTGTTTTCATATTTTGGAAATCCGGGCTTATCAAATGAAGCAATGGATTTTATTGATGAGTATGTTGATGGCAAATTGGATATCTATATAAATCCATCTTTTTTAACATTGCGCAGAAATGGTGGAAATGATATTCAAAATCCTTTGTGCAAAGCAGTTTCAAGAGTAATTGTAATTTCGCCGTTTAACGAAATTATTCTTCCTTGCTATCATTTTGAAAGCGACAAAATTAAAATTGATAAACCAATTAAAGAAATTATGCAAAGTGAAAAGTATAAATACTTTTTTAAAATGGAAGGAAGATTTGAGTTTTGTCAAGGCTGTACAGTAAATTGCTATTTTGAACCATCGTTTGCATTCCCAACAAATTTATATGGATTGGCAAGTGTAACTTCCAAATTTAAATATGGTTACAACAAATTAGTTAAACAGAAAATTAAAAAGATTATCAAAAACTAAAATTCATGAAATATTATTCACACAATCACACTAATAAAATTTTAGAAAATTATTTATCAAGAAAAAATATTTTACTGATTTTTTTCATATTAAATATTTCTTTTAGTAAAAATTTTGCACAAGATAATTTGGAATTATTTCCTTCGAATTTATTAGTTCATCCATTTGTTGCAAATACTTTAGAACCAAAATTGGGCTTTGAGTTTAAAACTGATAAAAACGAATTAAGTCTAAATGTTGGAAATTCTTTAGATATTCTTCATTACAGTATTGATGAGAAAAATAAAATTTCTATTGGTGCAGATTTATTCACATATACTTTGTTAAGAAGTCAAAATGATTTTCATTTTCCGGTTGATGCAGTTGATTATTTATTCGGTGTAAATTTTGGCTATAAAAAAATATTTAATAAAAATGAATTTGGCACAAGATTAAGATTAAGTCACATTAGCGCACATTTTGTCGATGGCCATTTTGATAAAGATTTGAATCAATGGAGAGATAATAGAAATCCAAAAGTTTATAGTAGAGAATTTTTTGAACTTATTCCTTTTATTAGAATTAGCGCTTTAAGAATTTATTTTGGACTTACATACATTTATAAAACCGATCCGAAAAATATTGGTCAAGATCAATATCAAATAGGATTTGATTATTTTATATCAGATTTAATTTCTGAAAATTTAACTCCATATTTTGCATATGATTTTCGTTTAATAAATATTTACAGTTACACTGGAAACAATTCTTTAGAAACCGGATTAAAATTTGGGCAACAATCTGGAAAAGGTTTAAAAATTTATTTAAGATATTTCAACGGATACAATATTCATGGTGAATATTTTGATATTAAAGAAAATTTCACTTCATTTGGTTTTAATCTAGATTTATAGTTTTAGGAAAAAATTTAATTGCAAAAAAATAAATTTTATCAAAATCCCATTTTTCATTTATTACTTTTTGTTATAACTTTTATTACAACTGTAATTGCCGGAACAGAATGGGTAACAGGAACCATGGGACCGTACGATTTAGAATCTTTGGCAATCGGGCTTCCATATTCACTTTCCGCATTATTCATTCTTGCAACTCATGAATTTGGGCATTATTTTGCTGCAAAATTTCACAAAGTAAAAGCAACACTTCCGTATTTTATTCCAATTCCGCCAATTCCGGAATTTTTTAATTTTGGAACAATGGGGGCAGTGATCAGAACTAAATCGGAAATTCCTACAAACAAAGCAATGTTTGATATTGGAGTTGCCGGACCAATTGCCGGATTTGTTGCATCAATAATTGTTTTGGTTTATGGATTTACACATCTTCCTTCGCAAGATTATATTCTTGCAATTCACCCCGATTATTTTTCACCGGATTATGGGAAAAATACAATCTCGTTAGAATTTGGAAACAGTTTGCTTTTTCTATTTTTAAAATCAGTTTTAACTTCCAGCAGTGATTTTATTCCTCCTATGACTGAAGTTTATCATTATCCATATTTGATGACGGGCTGGTTCGGACTTTTAATCACAGCAATGAATATGATTCCGGTTGGGCAATTAGATGGCGGTCATATTGTATTTAGTATGTTCGGACCAAAAATTCAAGAAGCTGTTGCTAGTATATCTATGATATTTTTAGTTGTATTTGGAATTTCCGGAATTATTGACGGATTTTTAGAATTAGGAATCGGTTTCGGCTGGACCGGCTGGATGTTTTGGGCAGTAATTCTTTTCTTCATAATAAAAGTTAAACATCCACCAGTTAGACATTTTGAAAAACTAGATTTGAAAAGAAGAATTTTAGGTTATTTCAGTTTGTTCATTTTATTAATTTCATTTTCACCATCACCATTTTATATAAGTTTCTAAAAGGCAATAAAAATTGTACTTGATAGTTTACAATCACTTATCTAAATTTTAATCTACAAAAATCAAAAGGTGACCATAGAAAAATTTGCTACTTTTTAATTAAATTTTCCCAACAAAAATAAGACAGTAAATTTTAATGTGGTTTCTAATCAATATTCTTCAAGCAATTACATCTTTTTTAATATGAAAATAAAATTGATGAAAATATTTTACATCGTTTCAATCGCAATATTTTTAAGTTGCGAAGAAATTCCTAACGATGTTATTGAAAAGGAAAATGCTGATTATTTTGTTGAATCTATTTCCTCGCCAGATGAATTTGCTTATTCCGCAACAAATACAAAATTGCAAAATTTTGTTTCAATAAATAAATCGCAATCAGTAAAATCGGTTTGGTTTATTTTATTTAATGAAGACGGAAGTGAAGAAATTACTGATAGAATTTTAATGAATACAAATAGTTCAAGTATTAAAAAAACATATTCGGGTGAAATTATATTTAGCGAAAGTATGCTTCCGGGAAATTATGAAATTGATTTTTATGTTGAAGATAATGTAAATCCGGCTGGTGAAAATATTAAGAAAATTGGCGTTAAAAAGTTTAAATATCTAAGCAGTGCAGAAAATCTTCCTCCGGTAATTTCTGATTTAAATATTCCTTCTTCAGTAGATAGAAATACAACATTTGTTTTTACTTTAAAAGTAAATGAACCAAATGGATTGAGCGATATTCAACAAGTATATTTTGAATTACTAAGACCGGATAGCTCTGTTGTTTTTGTTGATGCTAACAATACAATCACAAAATTTCCAATGTTTGATAATGGGGATGTTTCCGGTTCCGGTGATGAAGTTCGAGGTGATGGAATATATTCTCTAAAAAATAGTTTTGGGCAATCATCTCAAACCGGATTTTGGCATTTCAAATTTAATGCTGTTGATAAATCCGGATTAGTAAGTAATACAATTAATTTTTCACTAAAAGTAAATTAATTTTGAAAAAATATTTTATCACAATTTCGTTAATGTTTGCAGTAAGTTTGTTAGCACAAAAATTACCAAATAAATTTACTTTAGATAAATTAAATATGGCTAAGATTTTAGCAGACCCAACTCCAAGCGGAAACGCTGTGGAATATATTGATTTTATGGGAAATGATATTTGGGTTGCTACAACATTAGGTTTAGGTAAATCGACAGATGGTGGAGAAAGTTGGACAAATTATAAATTTGGTGAAGAAGGAATATCTGCTCTTGCAATAAATAATGATACTATTTGGTGCGCAACTTGGCACCCTCTTGAAAATTCCGATGATGTTGTTCCTGTTGGTTCCGGGCTTCACTATTCCGCTGACAAAGGAGAAACATGGATTGATATTCCTCAACCAGTTGATGCTGAGGATGATTCATCAATTGTATACGGAATTAATACTTTGCGTGCATTGCCAATTCCGGTTGAAGAAGGAAATTTTACAAGAAGTATTGCATTTACAAAAAATACAATTTGGATTGCATCTTTTTATGGCGGATTTAGAAAAAGTACAGATGTTGGAAAAACTTGGCAAAAAGTTGTTGTGCCGCCGGATTATCTTGATTCTATTAAACCAACCGATGTTTTAGATTTTACTGTTTCTCCATCTTCTGGAGCTTTAGGATTTGAAGATAATTTAAATCACAGATTTTTTTCACTCAAAACTTTGAATGATTCTACAATTTTAGTCGGGACGGCAAACGGAATTAACTTAAGTAACGATAATGGAATTAGCTGGAAGAAATTTAATCATACAAATCAAGAAAATTCTATAAGTGGAAATTTTGTATTAAAAATTGATTACGATTTTTCTAGAAATACAATTTGGGCTGCAACTTGGAAAGCTGAAGGAACAACAGAATATTATGGATTAAGTTCTTCATCAGATTTTGGTGAAAATTGGAATACATATTTGTCTGGTGAAAATATCCATGATATTGATTTTACATTTCAGACAAATGGTGCCGAGTCTGATGTAATTGTGGCAACAGATAATGGAGTTTTTCGTTCAAATGATTTTGGAAAAACTTGGATAAATATTCCGCAGATTCAAGATTCTGAAACAAATGTTTTATTGAACACAAATAAATTTAGAGCACTAAATTGCGTTCTTGATATTTCACAAAATAATAATATTTGGTTGGGTTCTGAAGCTGGAACGGCAAAACTCACTGAAACCGATGGAATATGGATGGGAACGTGGAAAGTTTTTCTTTCATCACCAAAAGTAAATTCGGGATCAGAAGCGATTGCTTTTCCGAATCCATTTAAACCAGATGAAGAACAAATTAATATAAAATATAATTTTGATGGCGAAAATCAAGAAGTTACAATTAGAATATTTGATTTTGGGATGAATTTAGTTAAAACTATTATTCAAAATGCAAATAGACCGGGAAGCAAAGATAATATTGATTATTGGAACGGACGCGATGAGAATAATGAAATAGTTCCAAACGGAGTTTATTTTTTCAGAATTGATATCGGGAAAAGTAAACAAACTTATGGTAAAATTATGGTATTGATGTAATGAAGAAAATGCGTAGAATATTTTTTGTCGCAATATTTGGAATGTTGATTTTAATTTCCTCTTCTATTTTTGCTCAACCGGAATTTTCTAAATTAAATAGTATGGCTGGAGCTTTTACCCGCATGGGTTTTGGTGCGCGCGGAATTTCAATGGGAAATTCCATCTCGGCTTTAGATGAAGGAAATTTAGTTTCATATTACAATCCGGCATTATCCGCATTTCAAGAAAAAAATTATTTTCAAAGTTCATATTCGTTCTTGTCATTAGATAGATCATTAAATTTTCTAAATTTTACAAGAAAAATTGAATTTGGGAAAAGTAAATCCGCTAATGGAAAACCTCGATCAATTGCCGGAATAAGTTTTGGAATAATCAATGCCGGCGTGAGCAATATCGATGGACGTGATAGTCAAGGTGAAAAGTTTAAAACTCTTTCAACATCAGAAAATCAATTCTTTCTAAATTTCTCAAACAGATTTTCAGAAAAATTTGCATTGGGTGTTGGACTCAAATTATTCTATTACAAACTTTACGAAGATATTACTTCATCGGGATTTGGATTTGATATTGGCGCTTTATATAAGTTTAATAAAAATCTAAATTTTGCATTTGTAATGACTGATATAAATACAAAATACAAATGGGATACAAGTGAGCTTTACGGAACCGAAGGAAATTCAACAATAAATAATTTCCCTTTTTTGATGAAAATATCTTCTGCATATAAATTCGATGATCCGAAATTAGTTGCAACAATTGAATTTGAACACAGTAATGCGGAAACAGATTTTGTAAGATTAGGTACAGAATATAATGTAATTGAAAATTTCTTTTTAAGAGGCGGAATTGATAGAATTAGTGTTTCCAATTTTGATATTCCGTTGAAACCAGCATTTGGATTTTCATATTCTAAAACGTTTAGTGAAATTTTAATTGGTGTAAATTATGCCTATTCCATTGAACCTTATGCATCTTATGATCATCATATAATTGGAATTGAAATTTTATTTTAAATTCTATTTTTGTGATCTTTGAGAATAACTTTGTGTCCTTTATGGTTAATTTTTTGAAGAATTATTTGAAAACAAAATGATAAAAAAAATATTTGCTTTAAATTTCATAATTGTCTTTTCAGTGTTTGCACAAAATGCAGGTGAAAGCGGATTATCTTTTTTAAAAATTGGACCAAGTGCAAAAACAATAGCCGTTTCTGATATTGGATTTTTAGACGGAAATGTTTCTTCGGTTTATTATAATCCGGCGGCAGTAAACCTAAATAATACTGCCAGCATTATGTTTTCACACCAAGCTTGGATTCAAGATTTATCATGTCAAGTTGTTGGTTCAAATTTTATTTTATGGGGAATTCCATTATCAATAAGTGCAAATACTACAAAGATAAAAGATTTTGAAGTAAGAACTCAACCATCAGAAAAACCGCAATCAACTTTTGATGTAAATTATTTTTACGGAAATTTATCATCCGGATTTGGTTTGACTGAAAATATTTACTTCGGCTTTTCAATCAAATATTTATACGAAAGTATTTTTACAGATGATGCGACTGGTTTTGGATATGATTTAGGTTTAATTTATGCAGATATTTTTGAAAATCTGAATTTTGGTTTATCAGTAAGAAATTTAGGAAATATGAATAATTTAAGATTTGAAAAAACTAAATTGCCATCAGATTTATTGTTAAATGCTACCTATAAATTTTCGGTTGAATCAGCTTCATTGGAAATTATTCCGGTTTTTGGAATTCAAAATTATTTCGATGCTGAAATTATACATATTCATTTCGGCTCGGAAATTGGGTACGATAAACAATTCTTTTTAAGATTAGGTTATGTAAATGGAATTGAATCTCGCAATATTTCTTTCGGTGCTGGAGTTTTCTATAATGGTTTTAATTTGGATTACGCATTTACTCCATTTAATTATAATATCGGAAATGCTAATACAATTTCCCTTCAATATGTTTTCTAAATATGTTTCAAAATATTAATTAGCTTTTTTTTAATTATGTGAAACATATTCTTATTTTGTATTTTTAACCACCGAACAACATACTTTTGGTAATTATGGAAATTATTGAATACGCACCCGAATGGAAAGAAAAGTGGGATGAGTTTGTTCTAAAATCAAGCAATGGAACAATGTTTCACATGCAGAAATTTTTTGATTATCACACTCCAGGAAAATTCAAATTCAATCATTTATTATTTGTTGAAAAGAATAAAATCAAAGCACTTCTTCCCGGAAGCTTAATTGATAAAACTCATTTTGAATCACCAATTGGAGCAAGTTACGGCTCAATTGTTATACCGGATATAACTTTTAAAGAAACGATGGAAATTGTTTCTGCACTTTTGGAATATTCAAAAAAAAATGGAATTAGTGAATTAACACTTACAGCAGCTCCAATGATTTACGAAACTTTTCCAAATCATAATCTAGATTTTGCAATGTTGTGGCAAGGTTTTAAATTTCAACTACATTATATTTCTAGTGCAATAAAACTAAATCCGAACATTGATATAATTTCTAGATTTACACAAACTACACGAAGAAATATTCGTCATTCAATTAAAGAAGGTGTGCGAGTTGAAGTAAATGAAAAATATGATGAATTCTATCCGATATTAATTGAAAACAAAGCAAGACATAACGTAAAGCCAACTCATTCTTATGAAGATTTGTTGAAATTAAAGCAACTTATGCCAGACAGACTTAAACTTTTCATGGTTTATCTAGATGAAGAACCGATCGCCGGTTCGTTAATGTTTTATGCAAATAAAAATGTTGCAATTTGTTTTTACAATATGCTGCGTTATGAATATGCCGAATACAAACCAATTCAGCGCGTAATGTTTGAAGTTGTAAAAGATGCAACAGAGCGCGGTTATAATTATGTTGATATTGGAGTTTCACAAGATACATCTGCTGAAAATCCGATGACTCCAAGTATAAGTTTAATTGATTTCAAAGAAAAATTTGATGCAAAATCAATTATGAGAAATACACTTCACATAAAATTATAGACATTCAAATGTCCTATAAAAAATCTGCAATAATTACTTTTCTCGGTAATGCAAATCAAGATTCGCGCGTTGTTAATTTGATTGAATCTTTATCGAATTTAAATTACATTGTTCAAACAATTTCATTTGATTGGAAATCTGAAAATTTCAAATCCCAACTTGGCAAAACGAATATTTATAAACTTGATAAATCGAAATCTAGTTTAAAATTTTACTTCTCATTTTTTTATTTACTGATAAAAGATCTATTAAAAAATAAATCAGATATATACTTTGCTGAGGATGTTTATACACTTCCTGTAACATATTTTTTTGCAAAATTTAATAAAGCAAAAATATTTTATAACAGCAGAGAAATTTATGCTCATTTAGCTGGATTAAGAAATAAAACAAATGTGCAAAACATTATTGCAAAAATTGAAAGTAAGTTTATTGGAAAAGTTGACAGTGTTTTTGTTACCGGAGAAATGGATAAAGAATTTCTTGAAGAAAAATATGAGTTAAAAAATATTCTTGTATTGAGAAATTTGCCAAAGTATAAAAATAATTTTGAAAAAGTTGATTTAAGAAAAAAGTTAGGAATTAATTTAGATCAGAAAATTTTGTTGTATCAAGGAGTAATTTTAGAAGGCAGAGGAATTTTAAAATTAATTCAATTATTGAACAAAATTGAAAATGTGCATTTTGTAATTGTTGGTGACGGAGAATTTAAATCAAAATTTGAAAATGAAACTATAAAATTAAATTTGCAAAAAAGAGTTCATTTTATTGGTTCTGTAAATCATAATGAACTTTTAAATTACACAGCTTCTGCGGATTTGGGAATTGCATTAATTGAAAATATTAGTCTAAGTTATTATTACGCACTACCAAATAAAATCTTCGAATATATTATGGCTGGTGTTCCAGTTTTGTGCAGCGATTTACCGCAAATGAAAAAAATTGTTGATGAATTTAATGTTGGTAAATACATAAATGTTGAAAATGATGATGAAATTATTTCTTCAATTAATGAACTTTTGACGAATGAAAATTTACTTTTACAACTTATTGAAAACTGTAAAAAATCTTCTAAAGAATTAAACTGGGAAAATGAATTTAAAAAAGTGATGAATGAATTGACATAGTTTCATTATTTTCTTAATCTTACTCGTAATCCTAATCTTACTCTTTTTTTCTTTTTCTAAAAATCATGCTTTTAATTTAACTTGTGACAATTATTTATATAATAAAAATGAGTAAGATTATGAGTAAGAATAAGAGAAATGAAAATCAATTAAGTATAGAAAAGAATTTTATCTAAAACAATAAATAATTATATTTACACCTCAATTTTGCCAAGCACATTTTAACAAGTTGATGCCCAACTCCGTGAGGTCCGGAAGGAAGCAGCGGTCAGTATTCAATTTGTGTAATTTGCTGCTTGGCTTTTTGTTTTAAATTATAATTCTTGATCGATGCTAGTTTCTTGATTTGAGTAAAATTCAGTAACTAACTTTGCTTTTGTTTTTCCAATTATTTTTGCTAATTCTTCTTCACTTGCTGATTTTATATGGTTTACACTATTGAAATTTTGTAGAAGTTTTTCTGCAACTTTCTCTCCAATTCCTTTTATCTCAGTTAATTCAGTTTGAAGAGTTCTATTATCTCTTCTTTGTCGGTGAAATGTTATTGCGAATCTATGAGCTTCATCTCGTAAATGCTGCAATAATTTTAAACTTGAAGAAGTTTTAGGAATTGATTGAGCTTCGGAAATTCCCGGGAAAAATACTTCTTCTAATCTTTTTGCCAAGCCAATAATATTATATTTTTTAATCTCAAGTTTATCTAAAATTTCCACCGCGCTTGAAAGCTGACCTTTACCACCATCAACCATAATTAAATCCGGAAGCTGTTCATTTTCTTCAATTAATTTTGAGTAGCGTCTTTCGATTACTTCTTGCATACTCGCAAAATCATTTGGACCTTCAACAGATTTAATAATGTATTTTCTGTACAAAGATTTTTTAGGTTTTCCATCAACAAATACAACCATGCTTGCAACGGTATCAGTTCCTTGAAGATTTGAAATATCGAAACATTCAATTTTTCTAGGAAGATCATTCAATCGCAAATCTCTTTTTAAGGAAGATAAAACATAAGGTAAATTTCCATCCTTTTTCATTTTCTGAAGCTGAATATCTTTCAGTTGCAAAATTGCATTTTGTTTACACATTGTTAAAAGCGATTTTGCTTCGCTCTGAATTTTAGGAATTACAAAATTTACTTTTTTATCAGATTTTGAGTTGAGCCAATCAAGTAATGTTTTATCGTCATCCGGTAAAATTTCAAGAATTATTATTTTTGGAATTTCAACATATTCGCCGTAATAAAATTTTATTGCTGAGCTGTAGATTTTTTCTAGTTCTTCATCTAATTCCACACTTAATTTTAATTGTCGTTTTCCGACTAACCTTCCGGAACGAATGTTCAAAATTGTGCAAGCAACATCTTTTGCTTCAATTGCCAAAGCAATAATATCTTTATCATCAAAATCATTTGTAACAATTTTTTGTCTTTCCGAATAAACATTTAACTGCTCAATTTTATCTCTAATTTCTGCCGCTTTTTCAAATTGTAATTTTGAACTAACTTCATTCATTTCTGATTTTAGTTCATCAATTAAATCCGAAGTTTTTCCCCTCAAAACTTTTACAACTTGATTAACCATTTTAGAATATAATTCTTCCGATACCAAACCTTCACAAGGTCCGTCACATTTTTTTATGTGATAATCCAAACAAACTTTTATCTTTTTTTGTTCAATAACATTTTGATCAATGAAATAAGAACAGCTTCTTATTTTGAATAATTTATTAATCATTCTCAAAGAATTTTTCATACTTTTTACTTCTGTGTAAGGACCAAAATATTTTGATCCGTCTTGAACAATATCTCTAGTTGGATAAACTTGAGGAAAAGGTTCTTTTGTAACTTTTATATAGGGATAAGATTTATCATCTTTTAAATTTACATTATAACGCGGTTTGTGTTTTTTGATTAAATTATTTTCGAGAACCAAGGCTTCAATTTCGTTTTCTGTCGCAATTATATCAAAATTCTCAACTTTGCTTACAAGCGCTTGGGTTTTGGGCGAATCAACTTTTGATCTAAAATATGATTGAACTCTGCTGCGTAAATTTATTGCTTTCCCGATATAAATTATTTTTCCTTCCGAATTAAAAAATTGGTAAACTCCAGGAAGTGAGGGAATTGCAGAAATTTTATTTTTTAATTCGGTATTCATATCATTGCAAAAAAAATGCGAATAATTTTTTCAAACTATTCGCAATTTAAATTTTTTATTAATGAAACGTAAACTTAGAATTTATAATTTTTTGGAATAACAACAATGCCGGTTTCAGAAACTGTAAATCGTTTTCTATCAATATCCGGATCAAAACCAATTTCTTCTCTTTCCGGAACGTGAACATTTTTATCAATAATTGCACGGCGTATCTTTGTGTGCCTTCCGATATTGCAATTATCCATAATTATGGAGTCTGTGATATAAGTGTAGCTATTTACTTTTACATTTGGCCCAATAATTGACCTTTCCACCAAACCACCAGAAATAATTGTTCCATCAGTAACTAAAGAATTTATTGCTCTTCCAACTCTTTCACCTTCATGAGAAAGTGTTTTTGCCGGCGGCATTTGTCTCTGCATTGTTCGCAAAGGCCAATTGGAATCGTATAAATTAAAATCCGGATTTACACTTAGCAAATCCATACTTGCTTTGTAATAACTTTCAATTGTTCCAACATCAACCCAATAAGGTTTATCGGGATTATTTTCATCTTCAAATCTAAATGCACGAACTTTATAATGTTTTTCTACCATTAAAGGAATTACATGTTTTCCAAAATCTAAATTTGCAGTATTCTGATCAACAAGTTCTTCTAAAACATCGGTTAAAGCTTTCACGTTAAAAATATAAATTCCCATATTTGCAAAAGAGAATCCGGGTTTGCCCGGAATTTCAGGTGGATCTGCCGGTTTTTCGATAAAAGATTTTACATTGTAATCTTCATCAATTTCAATAATTCCAAAACGCGTGGCATCTTCTTTGTGAGTGATAATATTTGCAATGGATAAATCTGCTTTTTTCTCAATATGATATTGAAGCATTTTCATATAATCCATTTTGTAAATATGATCACCGCCCAGAACTAAGCACCAAGAATAATCTCTCTGTCGCATCAAATTTAAATTTTGATAAATTGCATCTGCTGTTCCTTGGTACCATTCATTTCCGGTTTTTTTCTGCGGTGGAATTGAATAAATAAATTCGCCAAGTTCCGGATTAAAAATATTCCATGCTTCATACAAATGCTGATTTAGAGAATCAGATTTATACTGGGTTAGAACATAAATTTTTCGCAAACCGGAGTTCAAACAATTTGATAAAGCAAAATCAATTATTCTGTATTTCCCGCCGAAAGGTACGGAAGGTTTTGTGCGCATTCCGGTTAACGGATGAAGTCTTTCACCTTGTCCACCGGCTAAAATCATTGTTAATGTTTCTCTTTGAAGTGCTGAACCTGTAAATGCCATAGTGAGCTCTTTTTATTTTACAAAATATATTTACTATTATTGAATTGTCATTTGAAATTTGTGGAAAAATATACTCTGTTTTAGTTCACTAATTACTTTTTTTAACAATGAAAGTCAAGAAAAAATATTTCTTTTTTGGATGTTTGACCTTAATTTTATTAAGTCTTACAGTATTAGTTTTTGCATTAAAAAATATATTTAATGTTTCCACGGATGACGGAATTACATTTATCGAAAATGGTTTTAGATTTAACCCTTCTCAAATTTCTGAAATTGAAAAATATATATCAGAAAACCAAAGAAAGCTCGATATTTTACATTATCAAATAGAAATAGAACTTTTACCAGAAAAAGAAGAAATCTTTGGAACAACAATAATTACCGGAATTTCGCGTAGTAAAAATCTTAATAAAATTGAATTAAATTTCCATGATAATTTTGATATATCGCTTGTGGAATTCAACAACAAATCCGCAAATTATTTGTATGAAGATGATAAAATAATTGTAAATTCTAAAGAAAATTTGGCTGATACATTTTCAATAAAAATAAAATATTCCGGAACTCCTAAAAGTTTGGGATTTGGTTCTTTTAGATTTGCTGAAAATAATAAAACGCCAGTAATTTATACTTTGAATGAACCAATTTATGCTTCAACTTGGTTTCCGTGTAATGATTTTCCGAATGATAAAGTTTTGGCTGATATTAAAATTATTTGTGATTCTTCATTAACCGCAGTTTCAAATGGCATTTTGGAAAATGTAAAAACGGAAAATGATAAAAAAACATATCATTGGAAAACAAATTATCCGATATCAACTTATTTAATTTATTTTTCTGCGGCAAAGTATAAAATATTTGAAGATTATTATGTGAATGATAAAAATGATTCTATGAAAATTCTTTATTACGTTTTTCCAGAAGATTTAGAAAAAGCAAAAAAAGATTTCAGTATTCATCCAAATGCAATAAAATTTTTCTCCCAAACTTTTGGAGAATATCCTTTCATAAATGAAAAATACGGAGTTTCAGAATTTTTATGGAGTTTCGGCGCAATGGAAAATCAAACAGTAACTTCCATTGGAAAAAATTTCATAAGCGGCTCACAATTTTTTACGGATATTTTAGTTCATGAACTTGCACATCAGTGGTGGGGAAATGCAATCACTTTATCAAATTGGAAAGATATTTGGCTTAATGAAGGATTTGCAACTTACTCAGAAGCTTTGTATTGGGAAAATGAAAGTGGATTTAGTTCACTGCAATCTACAATGCAATCTTTTTTAACAGATTTTAATGGAACAACTTTGTACAATCCGGAAAATTTATTTGATAGAATAATTTATAATAAAGGCGCTTGGGTTTTACATATGTTAAGAAAAGAAATTGGTGATGAAAATTTCTTCAAACTTCTCAAAAAATATTATGAAAATTACAAATATAAAAATGCTTCGACTAATGACTTTATAAAGATTGCAAAAGAATTTAGCAAAAATGATTTAACAAAGTTTTTTGATCAATGGGTTTTTAATGGAAATGGTTTGATAGAGTTAGAATATTCAATAAATAAGGGAAACAATCCCAATGAAATTTTGTTAAAAATAAATCAAATTCAAGAAGGTTATGAAGAATACAATTTTCCGCTTGAAATAAATTTCGAATTTGAAAATGATTCAATTATTACAGAAAATATTATTGTTAATAAACGAGAAAGTATTTTTAATTTTAATTATAGTCAAAATGTTAAAAATTTAGTTCTTGATCCAAATGGGTGGCTGGCTTTTAGAAAAAATCAAATAATCAAAGAAAAATAAATTTCTAAAAAATAGAACAATAAAAAGTGTTAAATTTACAATCTGATAATATTCGAGATTTAATTGGCATCAATTTTTATATCTGATTTGCATTTTGGATTACTTTCTCAAGAAAATGAAAAATTAAGAGAAAAGAAATTCGTTGATTTTTTACAATTTGCTAAAAATAATTGTGATCAGTTTTTCATTTTAGGTGATTTGTTTGATTACTGGTTTGAGTACAGACGCGTTATTCAAAAAGGATATTTTAGAACTTTAACTTCAATTGCGGATTTGGTTGAAAGCGGAATTGAAGTACATTATATAATTGGAAATCATGATTTTATGCACAGAGATTTTTTTGAGAAAGAAATTGGCGTTAAACTTTATGAAAATGAATTGAAAATCGAAATTGAAAATAAAAAGTTTTTTCTTGCTCACGGCGATGGTTTGGTTGAAAATGATTTGGGTTATAAAATTCTGAAAAAAGTTTTAAGAAATAAAAATGTTCAGAAATTTTATTCACTAATTCATCCGGATTTAGGAATTTGGCTTGCAAGTTCATCAAGTAAAAAAAGCAGAAATTATACAACGCAAAAATCATATGGTGAAAATGACGGATTACTAAATTCCGCAAAAAAAATAATTGTTAATGGTTACGATTTTGTAATTTTCGGGCATTCGCATGAACGTAAAAATGAAATTTATAAAAGTGGACAATACATAAATTTAGGAACTTGGTTGGATAAACCTTGTTACGGAATTTTCAAAAATCAAAAATTTGAAATTATTGAGTGGAATAGTTAATGGCAAAAAAGAAATCGGGTTTTCTTAAAGTAAAAAATAAACAATTAGTTTACACACTTGGAATTGGATTTATAGTTTTTTTTCTTTTAATCGGATATTTATTTTACAATCATATTGTTTCCGGTTTGCCTTCGTTAGATCAGCTTGAAAATCCCAAACAAAGTTTAGCTAGTAACGTAATTAGTATAGATAATGAAATTATCGGTCAATATTATAGAGAAAACAGAAGAGAAATTAGTATTGATAGCATTCCATCATTTGTAGTTGATGCTTTAATTTCTACAGAAGATAGAAAATTTTATGATCACTGGGGAGTTGATTTAGGCAGATTTATTAAAGCAATGTTTAAAACAATTTTCCTTGGTAAAAAAGAAGGCGCTAGTACAATTACACAGCAATTAGCAAAAAATTTATATGATCTTAAAGTTGCCCGCGAAAATTTATTTCAAACCGGCGTAAGAAAAATTAGAGAATGGTTTACTGCAATTCAAATTGAACAAACTTATACAAAAAGAGAAATTCTTGAAATGTATCTGAACAATTCCTTTTTCGGAAACAGAGCATATGGTATTGAAATGGCAACTCAAAATTATTTTGGGAAAAGTGCAAAATATCTAACGCTTCCGGAAGCTGCAGTTTTTATTGGATTGCTGAAATCACATGTTTATTATAATCCGATTCGCCGACCAGAAAATGCTCTGAGAAGAAGAAATGTGGTTTTGTATAATATGGTTGATAATGAAATGTTATCTGAAGAAGAATATGAAAAATTAAAAGATGTTCCGTTAAAACTTACTGCTGAAAATTTGAATGACGGAATGCAAAGCTCAATGGCACCTCATTTTGTTGAACATGTAAGAAAACAATTGGAATCAATGGCAGATAAGTATGGTTATAATCTTTATGAAGATGGTTTAAAAATTTATACAACAATACATAGTAAAATGCAGAAAATTGCAAATAAAGCAGCTGAAGATCATTTGAATGAATATCAAAAATTATTTGATAAATATTGGAAGTGGGAAAGTAATAAATCTGTTTTAGATGATTTAGTTGATAAAGCAATTAAGAATGATAAAAATTATCAAGCGGTGAGAAGCGAAGAAAAGAAAAGAATTTATAGAAAATTAAAAAATTCAAAATCATTTATTGATTCCGTAAAAACTATTGCGCAGACAATTGAGGTTGGATTTGTTTGTTTGGATGCAACAAATGGTGAAATAAGGGCTATGATAGGTGGGAAAAATCAAGATTTCAGCTACGGTATAAATCATGCCACACAAACTAAAAGACAGCCCGGATCTTCATTCAAACCAATTGTTTATACTACTGCACTAGAAAATGGATTATATCCGGCATTCCCAATTATAAATCAAGAATTCAATTACGAAGGCTGGAATCCGCACAATTTTGATAATACTACTGGCGGATTTATGACACTTCGAGACGGATTGAGAACCTCAGAAAATTTAATTAGTGCACGAATAATTATCGAAGGTCACGTTGAGTTATGGCAAGTAGGAAGAATTGCAAATAAATTAGGAATAAAAACTAAATTAAATTTAGTTCCGTCAATTTCACTTGGAACTTCTGAAGTTACTTTAATGGAATTAACTTCTGCTTATGCAACTTTAGCCAATAAAGGAATTTACAACGAACCTATTTCAATTCTCAAAATTGAAGATAAAGACGGAATAATGATAGACCAGTTTTCACACAGTTCCAGAGAAGGATTATCTGCCGAAACTTCATTTTTAATTACAAACATGCTTGAAACTGCATTAAATGAAGGAACCGGAGCAAGAACAAGATCAATACATAAATTTTATAGACCAGCCGCTGGGAAAACGGGAACTACACAAGATTATGGAGATGCATGGTTTATGGGATTTACTCCGCAATTAGCTGCTGGAGTTTGGGTTGGTTTTGATGATAGACGTGTTTCATTTACTGGAAAATATGGACAAGGTTCGCAAGCTGCAAATCCAATTTGGTCAAATTTTATGCGCGAAGTTTATGCACAACTCGATTTTCCATTTGAATCTTTTTCGTTTCCTGAAAGTGGAAATATCACGACCGTTAAATTTTGCAGAGAATCTATTTATCAGTTTGGAAATCCAAGATTATATTCAAGCGATTGTTCTACTGGTGAATTAATTGATTATATAAATCTTAAAGACATCCCAATTCCTTTTGTAAAAGGAAGAGATACAAAAGTGAATTTATATACTAAATTTTATAAACCGGATAGTAATTCCTATGAAGCACAAGAAATTGACGAATAATTTTTCATAGTTACAAAGGAAAAAATATTTCTTGGATTTCAAAATTAGAAGCACGAAAGAGAGAAAAATATTTAAAATCTGGTATTGGAAAAGAATTTCTAAAAAGATTAATAAACAAAAGCCCGGATGGCGAAATTGGTATACCTACCTGCCGGTAGGCAGGCGCGCTAAGATAAATGTTTAAAGTATATGCAATAAAAAGTACTTGTAAAAATTATATTTAAGTTGGATTAACCAACAATCTTGAAAAACGATTAATTCAACATAATAAAGGTTTAGCAAAAGCGACAAAACCCTATAAACCATTTGAATTAATTTATTTTGAAAGTTGTGATAATAGAATTGAAGCACGAAAGTGAGAAAAATATTTAAAATCTGGCATTGGAAAAGAATTTCTAAAAAGATTAATAAACAAAAGCCCGGATGGCGAAATTGGTATACGCGCTAGGTTCAGGTCCTAGTGGGAGCAATCCTGTGCAGGTTCGAATCCTGTTCCGGGCACGAATTTTATAATGTGGTAAAATTTTTGAGTAACGAAAATAATAATTCCGAATTATCACATCTTTATAATCAAGCAATTGAATTTACAAATTCTCATTACGAAAACTTTCCCGTACTATCATTTTTTACTCCAAAACATTTAAGAAAATTTATTGCTGTTGTTTATCAATTTGCCAGACAAGCTGATGATATTGCTGATGAAGGAAATTTTTCAAACCAAAAAAAAATAGTTGAACTTGAGAAATATGAAAATGAATTAAATTTAGCTTTCAATCAAAATTATGAAAATGATTTTTGGAAAGTTTTTCATCACACCATAATCACAAAAAATTTAACAAAAGAAAATTTTATTAATTTGATAAAAGCATTTAAACAAGATTTAATGAAATTTAGATATAATGGTTTTGATGATTTATTAAATTATTGTAAAAATAGTGCTGATCCGGTTGGAAGAATTATTCTTGAAATTTACGGCGTTAAAAATAATGAAATTGAAAAATATTCCGATTTTATTTGTACTGCACTTCAGCTTACAAATTTTTATCAAGATGTTTCTGTGGATTTTCAAAAAGGAAGAATTTATATTCCTCAAAATGAAATGCAAAAATTTTCAATCGAAGAAACTGATTTTCAAAATACTTCGAGTAATAAAATTCAATTCGTTGAATTAATGACGTTTCAAATTGAACGTACAAGAAAAATGTTTTCAGAAGGAAGAAAATTATTAAACTTTTTACCATTAAGATTGCGCATGCAAATATTGGTTACAATTAAAGGCGGTGAAGCAATTTTGCAGAAAATAGAAAATATAAATTTTGATGTATTAAATCAAAGACCAAAATTGAATAAATTAGATTTCGTAAAAATATTTTTATCAGCTTTAATTTTCAGGAAATAATATAGAAACAGCACAACAAATATCAAAAAAAAGTAAAAGCAGTTTTTACTACACTTTTGCATTTTTACCGAAACAAAAACGCAATGCAATAAAATCAATATATGCATTCTGTCGAATGACAGATGATATTGTTGATAACTCAAAAGAATCAAAAGAACAAAAAATTGCTAATCTGAAAATATGGAAAAATGATTTTGAAAAATCTTTAAATGGAAAATCAGAAAATCCATTACTAATTGAATTATACAATGTTATAAAATTTTATAAAATTCCTACTCAACCGTTTTTTGATTTGATTGACGGCGTTGAAATGGATTTAGAAAAAAATAGATTTGAAAATTTTGAAGAGTTAAAAAAATATTGTTACAATGTTGCATCCACAGTTGGACTAATGACAATTCCAATTTTTGGGTATAAAAATTCAACCACGGAAAAATTTGCAGTAAATTTGGGAATTGCTCTTCAATTAACAAATATAATTCGTGATGTAAATGTTGATGTAAAAAATGATAGAATTTATTTACCGAAAGAAGATTTAGAAAAATTCAATTATTCAGAATTTGATTTAATGAATTCAGTTTACAATGAAAATTTTTGTGATTTAATGAAATTCGAAGCTGAAAGGGCAAGAGAATTTTATAGAGATGGGGATAAGTATTTATCAAAAGAAGATAAATCAAATATGTTTACTGCACGAGCAATGGAATATATTTATTTACGGCTTCTAGATAAAATTGAAATAGAAAATTTTAATGTTTTTTCTAAAAAAATTAGCGTGTCAAATTTCAACAAAATTTTTATTGCTTTATTTGTTTTTATAAAATATAAAACGTTTTGTAAATGGCTAAAACTATAATCATTGGCGGCGGGTTAGCCGGATTATCAGCAGCAGTATATCTATCCAAGAATAACCGCAAAGTTGAATTAATTGAATCATCACCTAAACTTGGCGGAAGAACATATTCTTTTTTTAACAAAACTTTCAATTCAGAAATTGATAATGGGCAGCATTTACTTTTGGGTGCATATAAATCAACATTGGAATTTTTGAAAATTACCAATGCAATTAATAAAATAGAATTTCAAGATAATTTAAAAATTATTTATAAAAATAAAGTTGGTGAAAGTTTTACTATTGATGCTTCAAAATATTTTTATCCAATAAATTTACTTTCTGCTATTTGGAATTTTAATTCGCTTACGAAAAAAGACAAATTTAATTTTATAAGATTTGTCAGTTCAATTTCATTTCAAAATGATAAAAATTTAGAAAAAATTTCTGTCAAAAAATATTTGATAAAAAACAACCAATCAGAAAATGCAATAAAATCCTTCTGGGAAATTTTAGCAATTAGTGCACTAAACACCAATATTGATGAGGCTTCTGCTGTATTATTTAATAAAATGTTGAAGAAAATATTTCTTGCTGGAAATAAATCAACCACAATTTTAACTCCAAAAGAAAATTTAAGTAAGATTTTTATTGATCCTTCTTTAGAATATTTGAAGCAAACAAGTTTTAATTATTCCATTTCCGAAAAGTTAGAAAGTATAAAAATTTATAATAATATTATCACTGAATTAAAAACTGATTTACGAACTATTACAGATTTTGAAAATGTAATTTTAGCTATCCCACCTTATCAAATACTCAAATTAAATTGCAATGAGAAATTACTTCAAAGTGATTTTTTAGAGTTTGAATATTCAGCAATTATTTCGGTAAATATGAAACTGAAAAAAAATATTTTCACGGAAAAGTTTGTTGCGTTAATTGATTCTGAAGTAGATTGGATTTTTAATCATAATAAATACATCTCAATTGTAATAAGCGACGCAAATAAATTTGTTGAATTATCAAAAGAACAAATTTTGGAAATTTGTATAAATGAACTTCAGAAATACTTTAAGAATTTTGAAAAAGATCTAATCATAAAGAGTTTAGTGATAAAAGAAAAAAGGGCAACAATAAAATCGACACCTGAATTTGAAAACTTTCGAAATAAAATAGTAACGAAAATAAAAAATCTTTCAATTGTTGGAGATTGGACAAATACCGGTTTGCCACAAACTATTGAAAGTGCAATTCTTAGCGGAAAGTTGTCGGCATTCAAATTTATAAAATAAAGTTTTCAAAAATTTCGTTATCCCTGTTTTTAATTAGCGGAAAATATTATATTAGGTTATAAGAGTATTTTTATAGTATAAAGTAATAATCAATAACTTCTGAAGATTTATTTGTTTTTCTGAACGAAGTGAAGAATCTCTTTAATTCAAAACTTAAGATATTTCGTTTCGATCAAAATGGCATAATAAGTACTTCGGAAGTAAAAAAGTTAATTAATTATTTGAATTCAAACCGGAGGTTAACATGTCAGATCTAAAAGAAAAGTTGTTTAAGAAAATTGAAGCATGGCGCCCGCGTACCACTCGTCTTTTAAAAGAATTTGGAAATGTTAAAATTGATGAAGTTGATATTGGTCAAGTTATTGGAGGTGCGAGAGATATTAAAAGTCTTGTTACCGATATTTCCTATCTCGATCCGTTTGAAGGAATTAGATTCCGTGGATTTACCATTCCCGAAGTTTTAGAAAAACTTCCAAAAGTACCCGGCGGAGAAATGCCATATGTGGAAGGATTTTTCTACTTTTTGTTAACTGGCGATATTCCATCGATGGAAGATGTTCAAGCTGTTGCAGAAGAATTTAGTAAACGTCATGAAGTTCCGCAATACGTATTTAATATCTTAAAAGCTATGCCGGAAGATTCCCATCCAATGGTAATGTTTTCAACAGCAATTTTAGCAATGCAAAAAGAATCTGAATTTGTTAAAGAATACAATTCCGGTCATTTAAAGAAAAATGATTATTGGGCTCCGACTTATGAAGATGGGTTAAATCTTCTTGCAAAAATTCCGGGAATTGCTGCATTCATTTACAGATTGAAATATAAAAATGGTGACATTATTGAATCTGATTCAAAATTAGATCTTGGCGGAAATTTTGCTCATATGATGGGAATAGCAAAACCTTATGATGATGTTGCAAGAATGTATTTCATTCTTCACAGCGATCATGAAAGCGGGAATGTTAGTGCACACGCTGGTCACTTAGTTGCAAGTGCACTTTCGGATTTATATTACTCAATTTCTGCAATGACAAATGGTCTTGCCGGACCTTTGCACGGACTTGCAAATCAAGAAGTACTAAGCTGGCTTCATGGTGTTTATGATCAAATGGGCGGAAAAGTTCCAACTGAAGCTGAGATGAAACAATTTGTTTGGGATACATTAAAAGGCGGACAAGTAATTCCTGGATTTGGTCATGCAGTTTTAAGAAAAACTGATCCACGCTATATGGCGCAGAGAGAATTTAGTTTGAAACATTTACCAAATGATCCGCTTTTCCAATATGTTGATTTACTATTTAAAGTTGTTCCTCCTATTTTGTTAGAACAAGGTAAAGCAAAAAATCCTTGGCCAAATGTTGATGCACAATCCGGAGTTATTCAATGGTATTATGGATTAAAAGAATATGATTTCTACACTGTTCTTTTTGCAGTTGGAAGAGCTTTTGGTGTTGTTGCAAATATTATTTGGGATCGTGGACTTGGTTACCCAATCGAACGTCCAAAATCTGTTACAACAGAAATGCTCGAAGAAGCTGCTGGGATTAAAAATGCAAATTCATAAATTGATTTTATTTTCCTAATTTCTGGAAACTGAATAAAAGGGATGTATTCGCATCCCTTTTTTTTATTACAAATTTTTGAGGATTATTTTCAATGATTTTAGAAAATTTAATTGAACTTAGACAAAAATTTCAAGCTGGAAAATCAACATTATCAAATGAAGAAATAAATGAACTAATTACTAAATTAATTGATTTCATTAATGATTTTCAAAATGACTTATTCATCAATTTTGAAAATGTGAGTGAACTTTCACAGTTATTTACATCAATAGATGAAGGAGATTTTGTAAAAGTTTTTGTATCTAAATTTGATGAAAAATCATTTTATAAATTCGGTGAAAAACTTTTTGAAAGTTTAAACACAAACAATGAACCAACTAAATCTATTATTGAAAACATACTTTACACTTTTCTAAATTTTATCAGAAACTCAGAATTTTTAAGAAAAATTTTTGATGATAAAAATTGGACAAACTTAATTTCTAAAATTGTTGAAGAAACAAATTTCAATACAAGAAAATTGTTTCAACAAAGAACAAATCAATATGGGAAAAAAGTTTTATTTAAAGTTATAAAAGGTGATAAAGTTCAAGATTACACTTGGAATGAAACAAATAAAATTATTGGAAGTTATTCGCAATCGCTTTCTGTTTTGCTTAGTGAACACATAGAAAAACCAAGAGTTGCATTTTTACTTGAAAATAGTTTAACAATGGCTTTGCTGGATTTGGCTTGTCTCAATAGCGGAATTATTAATGTTATGATTCCAGCAAATTCCGTTTCCCAACATATTTTATATATTCTAAATCAAACCAAGTGCGATGTTATTCTAATTGCAAATGACAAACAATTAGCAAAATTAAAATCAATAAAAAAAGATTTGCCATATTTGAAAAAAGGTGTGCTCATTGACGGAACGAGCGCGGAAGATTGGGTGATTTCATTTAATGAATTTTTAAATCTTCATCCAAAAGAAAATAATGAATTGGTCTTTAATGATTTACAAAACACTGATACAGCAACACTGATGTATACTTCGGGTACAACCGGTGAACCAAAAGGAATTATTTTTTCGCAAAAAAATATTGTGTTTAAAAGATTTTGCAGAGCAATTGCATTGCCTGAAATCAGCGATTCAGATTTATTTTTAGCTTATCTTCCACTTTATCATACTTTTGGAAGATGGCTTGAATTGGTGGGAAGCATTTTTTGGGGTGCAACTTATGCTTTTATGGAAAATCCTTCTGCAGAAACTATGATTGCAAATATGAATTTAGTTCATCCTTCTGTGTTTATTAGCATTCCTAAAAAGTGGATACAGCTTTACGAATTTATATCATCAAAAGTTGATGTTGAAGCAGATTCTGATGAAAATATTTCTAACGAAGTTAGAAATATTACCGGCGGAAATTTAAAATGGGGACTGTCTGCTGCCGGTTATTTGCCTTCCGAAGTATTTCAGTTTTTCCAGAAAAATAATATTCAACTTATGAGCGGATTTGGAATGACCGAAGCTACTGGCGGAATAACCATGACTCCACCCGGAAAATATATTCCAAATTCATTAGGCAAAGCGCTACCGGGAATAGAAATAAAATTAGGCGATGACGGTGAACTATTAGTTAAAGGCGATTATGTTATGCCTGGATATTTTGATCAAACAAAAGAAGAAACATTTATTGATGGTTGGTTTCCAACCGGTGATATTATGAAAATGGATTCTAATGGATTTATTGAAATTATTGATCGCAAGAAAGAAATTTACAAAAACATAAAAGGTGAAACCATTGCACCTCAACGAATTGAAAATCTATTTAGAGATTTTGAAATTGTTAAGCAAGTTTTTGTTGTTGGTGATCACCGACCTTTTAATACAGTTTTAATTCATCCGGATTTTGAAAATCAGATTTTTATAAACATGAATGAAAATCAGAAGAATGAATATTTTTCTAATCTGATTGTAACTATAAATAAATTTTTAGCACCATTTGAAAGAATAGTTGATTTTAAAGTTATTGAAAATCCTTTTACTTTAGAGAGCGGAGAACTAACTCCCAAAGGAACTTTTAAGCGCAGAGTTATTGAAGAAAATTATAAATCGTTAATTGATCAGCTTTATAAAAAGGATTTTTATTCACTTTATCTAGAAAATATTGAAATAAAAATACCTAATTGGTTCTTGCGAGAAAGAGGCTGTTTAAGCGGAGATTTAAAAGTTGAAAATGGATTTTTATCAATACCAAAACTTGATAGAAAAGTTACAATTCAAAAAAATGATAAAAATAATTTTAGAATAGGAAATTTTAATTTTAGAATCAGTAAACCATTTATTGATCTTCACGAATTTTTAATAAATCCAATTTACTGGATTGGCAACGATGAGTTTGTAAAATTTACGGATGATACAATTCTGCAATGGTACAGACAAAATATTGAAGATGAAAATATTCAATTTACGGGAAATAATTTTGCAGAATTTGATTATTCGGAAAGTTATTTACAGCTAAACAAAATTCATCAAGCAGGAGAAAAATCATTATACGGTTTGCATCTTGCAATTCATTTAATTCAATCAGATAATTTTGACAATGGAAATTCTTCAATTGAATATTTGAACTCGCTTTTTAAAGATGAACATCAAGAAATATTTAAAATTGCACTTTACTTTTTAGATAAACCAAGTCTTGTAAAAAATTTTGAAGTAAGAAAACAATTATTTCTTCTTGCAATAAAACACACAAAACAAAATAATATTAAAAAGATATTTGAAATTTATTTGAAAGACGGACAAGCTCTATTCGATGAAAATATTATTGAAAATATTGTGAGCAGCAAAAAGATTTTGGATTCATTGGATTTACTTGATGAAATTTTAAATGAATATGTTCAACTTAAATTTAAAATTGAAAATCTTAATGAAACAATAATTTCCACCTTACTAAAAATTCTCTCGCAAACGGGAATTAAACATCCTACAAGATATGAAGAAATGCGAAGGAAACTTGTAAAGATTCAATTGATTGAAGATTGGCCGGAACTATCTAAATTAGCTCAAGATTATAGAACAAAAATGCGCGATGGATTTAGAAAATGGCTTGGAATAAATGAAACGGTTGCAGTTGATAGTGAAACTGGTGAAGAATATGGATGGGATGAAGTATTAATTTTTGAGGAAGATTTAAATGATGATGAAAAATTACTTTTAAATAAAGTTATTTCAACAACTCAAATTATTAAAGAAGCCGTTTTTCTTTTTTCAAAAGGAGTTTTAATTAGTTTAAATAATATTTTACCAAGAGGCATTTGGATAAGCAAAATAAGGGATGAAGAGCAATTAATGCTTTACAGAATTTCAATTCAAACACGTCTGCAAGGCTCGTTTGATATTATTTTTCATCAAAATAAAAATAGAAATGTTGCTGAAATTAAATCCGAAGTTAACTGGTTAATTCTTGCTGGCTCCAGATTTTTTGTTACTGAATTAGTTGAAGACTTTGGCGGATATTGGGATGAATATAATGTTTGGACACAAAAATATCAACCCGGATTAAATGTTGAAAATTTATTTGCAAGGGACGTGAAAAAAGACGAACAAAATGCAATGGAAAAATATTATTACATTTGGCCGTTCTTTATTTGGAATGCAACTGCCGCATACATTAATTTTTGGAGGTTAACTTCTGGAAATCTGCAATTAACAAACCCAACTCCCGATAAATTAATTATTCCATCACATGATTATCAGCTTGGAACACGATTTACATCTTTATCGGATCGTTCCCAGTTTACAGATTTTTCAAACTTATTTTTTAATTTCTACAATAAATTTGTTGTTCCAATTGAAACAAAATATCCTTGGGTAAAAAAAGATTCGTCATGGAAATATATTTTTCCGGGCTTAATAAATGCCGAAGGAGAATATGAAGGTGTAGAAATTCTTAGTCTATTTTTATTGGAATTGAAAAATGATACTGAAAAAAATCATGAAATAGTATTTCAGTTGGAAAAATTTTTAGCAAGCATTAAGAAAAACGGATATATTCCAAAACAGCTATACTTCGCAGTTAAAAGATTTGGAAGATGGAATAATCTCAATACTGAAGCCTCTTTTGAAGCTCAAGCGCAAATGTTAAATGAACTTTATGATACTTATAATTTAGTTGGATTAGAAAAAAAGCATCCGGAAACAAGAACGAGATTTTTCCTTCACACAGTATTTAAAGAATCAAATGAAGATTTTAAAAATTTGATTAGAGAGTTATGTCTTTTCCAACATGATGGAAAAATTACCAAAGATGAGTTTTTGCGGGAATTGTCAAGAATTCAAAGTGAATTTGAATTGAGCGATAAAGAAATTTATTTTCTTACTCGATTAAGTTATCCGCATTTAAAACCTACTGATTCAGCATCATTTTTACATCTTGCAACAGAAGGAGATCACGCAGCTAATTTAGTTGTTCAAGTTGATGATCATGAAGGAAATCCATTCTATATCAGAAAGCCGATTACACCAAAAGAAATTTCAAAATTATATCAATTATTTATTGATGGAAATATGCAAGTTAGTTTTAAACCAGAACATAAATTTTTGGTTGCAATTTCTGATAGAGGATTTATAATAGGAGGAATGTTTTATAATCAATTTGAAGAAGAAGTTGTTCATATGGAAAAAATTGTTGTCTCAAATAGATTTAGAAGAAAAGGTGTTAGTGAAGCTTTGATGAATGAATTTTTTAATAGAATGAAAGATGAAGGATTTGCTTATGTTACAACCGGATTTTTTAGACCGGAATATTTTTACAAATTTGATTTCAAAATTGAAAAAAAATACTCGGGATTAGTAAAAAAATTATCTGAAAATTTAAAAAAGTAAACTTTTTTTAGAATTAGTTTATCACTTGTTTTTTAGCTAAAGAAAAATTCCTATTTTTACACTTATTTTAAAAAATATAAGGTCATTTTCGAAATGAGAATTAAGAAAAAAGTGAAGTTTGTTTTTGTTACCGGAGGTGTTGTTTCTTCACTTGGAAAAGGAATAACGGCAGCTTCTTTAGGTTTATTGCTAAAACAAAGAGGATATTCCGTAACAATTCAAAAATTTGATCCTTATATTAATGTTGATCCGGGAACCATGAGTCCGTTTCAACACGGTGAAGTTTATGTAACCGATGATGGGGCAGAAACCGATCTTGACCTTGGACATTATGAAAGATTTTTAGATGAAAATATGTCCAAAGCAAATAATACCACAACCGGACAAGTTTATCATGAAGTAATTTCAAAAGAAAGACAAGGTGATTATCTTGGTGCAACGGTACAAGTAATTCCTCATATAACTGATGAAATTAAAAGAAGAATGTTAGTTCTTGCAAATACCGGAAAGTATGATATTGTAATAACCGAAATTGGCGGAACAGTTGGCGATATTGAAAGTTTACCTTTTATGGAAGCAATGCGTCAACTGATGATTGAACTTGGAAGAAAAAATGCAATAAATATTCACGTAACTCTTGTTCCATATATTCAATCGGCTGGTGAATTAAAAACAAAACCAACTCAACACAGTGTTAAGGCTTTACTTGAATTAGGAATTCAGCCTAATATTTTGGTATGTAGATCTGAATTGGAATTATCGCAAGAAATAAGAAAGAAAATTGGCTTATTTTGTAATGTTGATTCAAATGAAGTAATTTCTGCTTACGATTGTTCTACAATTTATGAAGTGCCTCTTAATTTACACAAACAAGAATTTGATAAACTTGTTCTAAAAAAGTTAAAACTTTCCGATATAAATATTCATCTTGATAAGTGGGAAGAATTTGTTTCAAAAGTGAAAAATCCAACTGGTTCTGTAAATATTGCTGTCTGCGGAAAATATACGGATTATTTAGATGCTTATAAAAGTATTACGGAATCTTTCATTCACGCCGGCGCAGAAAATGATGTTAAAGTTCACGTTAAATATATAAGTGCTGAAGATTTTACTAAGCGCAAACCAGAAAATCTATTAAAAGGAATAGATGGAGTTTTGGTTCCTGGCGGTTTTGGCGAGCGCGGAATTGAAGGGAAATTAGTTGCAATTCAGTATGTAAGAGAAAATAAAATTCCCTTTTTTGGAATTTGTCTTGGACTTCAATGTGCAGTAATTGAATTTTCTAGAAATGTTTTAGGAATTAAAAAAGCTAACAGTGCGGAATTTGTTAAAAATCAATTTAGCGTAATTCATATAATGCCGGAACAATTAAAAATTAAAGCCAAAGGCGGCACAATGCGGTTAGGTTCCTATCCATGCATTGTTACAAAAGGCTCTAAAACAAAAAGTGCATACAAAAAAGAAAAAATTAATGAACGGCACAGACATCGTTATGAAGTAAATAATAAATACAGAGAAGATTTAGAAAAAAATGGTATGTTAATTAGCGGAGTTTCTCCAGATGGAGAACTTGTTGAAATGATAGAACTTTTTGATCATCCATGGTTTGTAGGCTGTCAATTCCATCCCGAATTAAAATCAAGAGCAACTAATGCTCATCCACTTTTTAGAGATTTTGTAAAAGCTGCTGTTGAATATTCATTAGGGAAAAAAGAGAATTGATTAAAATATTTTTACTTTTATTTGCTACTTTAAGTTTTGGGCAAAATTTAAAGAATTACCAAAATTTAGTGGAAAGAAGCGATAGACTGATTTATAATTATGAATTTGAAAAAGCTATCGATTTATTAAATTCTGCAATTGAAAAAAAACGTGAAAGACCAGAAGCGTTTTTAATTCTTTCAAAAATTTATTTGTGGTATTATTTAGGAAGCAGTAATTCTTCCGATTTAAAACAATTTGAAAAATATTCAGATTCAGTAATAACAAAATGTAATGAAATTATAGATGAAGAAAACGATATTCACATTTTATATTTGCTTGGGAATATTTATAAATACAAAGCAATGATGAGTGCTGCAAATGCAAATTCCTTGGATGCATTTTGGGCAACAAAAACTTCAGTTGGCTATTATGAAGATGTTTTAGAAATTGATTCAACATATTATTCAGCTCAAGGCGGAATCGGAATTTTTGAATATGCACTTACTTTTGTACCCTCGTTTTTTTCTTGGGCGTTAACTTTCACCGGACTTTCAGCAAATGATAACAATGGTTTCGAGCTTGTTAAAAAAGCTTTTTACAAAGGCAAAAAAGACAAAATTGAGCTTCAATTTCATCTTGCAAAACTTTATGATGAATATTTAAGTGATTATAAAAATGCAATTATTTTACTTAATCCTCTTATTAAAGAATTTCCAAAAAATAATATTTTAGTTTACCAAAGAGCAATTGAAAATATTAAATCAAAAAATTTATATAAAGCAAAAATTGATTTAGAAGAGATTCTAAATAACGGACATCCAAAATTTTCGCAGACAATTTCATTCTCTAAATTCTTATTGGGCGATGTTTATTTTAGACAAAACAATTTTGAAAAAGCTTTGGAATACTATCATCAATTTTTGCAGACAACAAAAACAATAGATTATACCGGAATTGCATCTTTGAGAGCCGCAATTTGTTATCACTTTTTAAGTAATCCAAATGAATATAGAAAATATACAGTACTTGCATCAAATGGAAATTTGGATATTGAAGATGATAATTATGCTAAAGAATTAAGTTTGAAATTTTTGGAAAAAGGTATTTCAAAAGAGTGGGAATTTCAAATTAAAATTGAAAATTTATTTTTATCTGGGAATGATAAAAAAGTTATTGAAAGTGTAAATGAAATTATTGATTCTGTTGAGTCCAATGAAATCAAATCACTTTTGCTCACATATAAATCTTCTTCTTTAATTGAGATGAATAAATTTTCCGAAGCAAAAGAAATTTCAAATAAGCTTAAAAATTATGATTTACAAAGCTCATTTTGGATAAAACCAATGGCTTATGTAAATTTAGCAAAAATAAGTATGTCGGAAAAAAAGTTTGCAGCAGCAAAACAATATATTCGTGCAGTTTCGGAAATAGATAATTATAGAAGAAAAAATCAGATAAAATCTTATATCAATAAAATTAAAATTGAACTAAAAGATAAGTAACTATATAATTTACAATAACTTAGAAATTATCTAAATTATTCGGTAACTAAATAAAAGTTTATTATGCTCAATTTGGCAGTATTTGTTTCAGGAAGAGGTTCAAATTTATCTGCAATTATTCAAAATATAAAATCTGGGAAATTGAAAGCAGAAGTTTTAATTGTTGTAAGCGATAAAAATGATTGTAAAGCTTTTGAAATTTGTGATGATGAAAAAATTAAGAAAATAGTTTTAAACAATAATTTACAAAATTCTGAAAATGCTTCTTACAATGAATTGTTGCAAAAGTTAAAAGAATTAAAAATTGATCTAATAATTTTAGCGGGTTTTCTAAAAAAAATTCCGGTTGAATTAATTAGTAATTTCAAAAATAGAATTATAAATATTCACCCAGCGTTACTTCCTGCATTCGGCGGAAAAGGAATGTACGGATTAAATGTTCATAAAGCAGTTTTTGAAAGTTCAGCAAAAGTAAGCGGCGCAACAGTTCATTTTGTTGATGAAATTTACGATAACGGAAAAATAATTGATCAAAAAGTTGTTGATATTTCTTCAGTAAATTCTCCTGAAGAAATTGCAGAAAAAGTCTTGAAAATTGAGCACGAATTACTTCCATATGTAATTCAAAAATTTGCAGAAAATAAAATTAGTATGGTTGATAACAGAGTAATAATAGATCGGGATTAATTTTGAAAAAGAAAGCATTAATTAGTGTTTCTGATAAAACGGGAATTATTGAATTAGGAAATTCATTAATAAAAAATAATTACGAAATTTTAGCAACAGGAAATACATCAAAATTATTGAAAGAAAATAATATTGCATGTACTGAAATTTCTATTTACACCGGTTCTCCGGAAATATTTCACGGAAGATTAAAAACGCTTCATCCAAAAATATTTGGCGGAATTTTGTACAGACGTGATAATGAAAATGATTTAAATGAAGCTAATGAAAATTCAATTGATCCGATTGATATTGTTTGCGTTAATTTATATCCATTTGCAAAAGTTGTAAATCAAGATGTTGATCAGCAAACAAAAATTGAGAATATTGATATTGGAGGGCCAAGTTTAATTCGTGCTGCAGCAAAAAACTTTAAATTTATTTCAGTTTTAACAAATTCAGACCAATACTTATCATTTATTGAAGAATTAGAAAAATCAGAAATCAGCGATACAACAAAAAGTAAACTTGCGGCAGAAGCATTTTCACACACGGCTCAGTATGATAAAATAATTGCAGATTTTTTTGAACGCGAAATAACAAACCAACAGAAAAATTTAAGAATAAGTTTTCCATTACATAGCGAATTAAGATATGGAGAAAATCCACATCAAAAAGCATATTTATATGGAAATTTCTACGAAAATTTTATTCCACTTCACGGAAAAGAACTTTCGTACAATAATATTATTGATCTAGTTGCTGCTGTAGATTTAGTAAATGAACTCGATAATAATTCATGTGCAATTATAAAACATACAAATCCTTGCGGTGCTGCAACCGGAAAAAATGTTTTAGATGCTTATGTAAAAGCATTATCATGTGATCCGGTTTCTGCTTTTGGTGGAATTGTTGCTTTCAATAATGAAGTGAATGTTGAAACTGCCGAAAAAATAAATGAAATTTTTACCGAAGTAATTTGTGCTCCTTCATTTGAAGAAAAAGCATTGGAAATTTTAAAGCAAAAAAAAAATAGGAGAGTTATAAAATTTACTGCCGAATTTAGTAATCAGAAATTACAATTTAGAAGTATTCCGAATGGAATAATTGCTCAAGAAATCGATAATAGTATTTTTCCGGAAAATACATTGCAAACTGTAACTGAAAAACAAATTACCGAAGATCAATATAAAGATTTAAAATTTGCGTGGGTTGTTTGTAAACATACAAAATCGAATGCGATAGTTTTCTGTAAAAATCAAATGGCAATTGGAGTTGGTGCGGGACAAATGTCAAGAGTAGATTCATCAAGGATTGCTGTTGAAAAAGCTATGCAGAACGGACACAATTTAGATAATGCAGTAGCTGCATCTGATGCATTTTTCCCATTTGCTGATGGAGTTGAACAAATTGCGGATAGCGGAATTACAGCAATAATTCAACCCGGTGGCTCAGTAAGAGATGAAGAAGTTATTTTAGCTGCAAATAAAAAAAATATTTCAATGTTGTTTACCGGAATTAGAAATTTTAAACATTAAGAGGGTTTATGGGAATTTTCGATTTATTTTCAACTGATATAGCAATTGATCTTGGAACTGCAAATACTGTAATTTATGTTAAAGGTAAAGGTATTGTATTAAATGAACCTTCAATTGTTGCATTTGACCGAAACACAAAAAAAATTATTGCACTAGGAAATAAAGCTAAAGAAATGCAAGGTAGAGAACACCGTCAAATAAGAGTTTCCCGACCAATGCGCGACGGTGTAATCGCCGATTTTGAAATTGCTGAGGGAATGATTAGAGAGTTTATTAAGAAAGTAAACCGCGGAGCATTTTCGAGTAGGAGAATTGTTGTTGCGGTTCCAAGCGGAGTAACAGAAGTTGAAAAACGCGCTGTAAGAGACAGTGCAGAACATGCTGGTGCAAAAGAAGTTCATCTAATTGCGGAACCAATGGCTGCAGCAATTGGAGTTGGAATTGATGTTAGTGCACCAGTTGGTAATATGATTCTAGATATTGGTGGCGGAACAACAGAAATTGCTGTTATTGCATTGGATGGAATTGTAAACGAGGAATCTTTAAGAATTGCCGGCGATGAAATGAATAATGCAATAATTCAATTTTTTAAGAAAAATTATAATCTCTTAATTGGTGAAAGAACTGGTGAGAAAATAAAATGTGAAGTTGGTTCTGCCGTTCCGTTAAAAGAAGAAATTACAATTCAAGTTAAAGGTCGTGATTTAGTTGGCGGAATTCCTAAAACCGTTGAGGTTAGTTCCGTAGAAATTAGAGATGCATTAAATGAAAATATTACGCAAATTGTTGAAGGTGTTAAGCAATCGTTAGAAAGAACTCCACCGGAACTTTCCGCTGATATTTTGGATAGAGGTGTAATAATAACCGGGGGCGGGGCTTTATTAAAAGGATTAGATGAAAGAATTCGTATGGAAACTAATTTGCCGGTACACGTTGCAGAAAATCCATTATTAGCTGTTGTCAACGGAGCCGGAAAAGTTATCGAAAATATGAATAAGTATTCCAAAGTATTTATTCGAAAAAGAAGTTACTAATGTCAAAATTTGTTAGAACATTTTTAAACAGTTTTAAAGAATATATTGTATTAATACTACTTCTAATTTTAAGCCTTCTTATAATAACCTTAAACGAAAATCAAAAGGTTAAAAATGTTAGACTCTTTTCACTTGGAATATTTGCAACTTTTAACAAAATAGTTTTAGATATTAGTAATTATTTTGAAGATACTGAACACATTGAAGGATTGTTAAAAAACAATGCTCAGCTTATGCTTCAAGTAAATGAACTTAGAGATTATGCTTATGAACTTGATGAATTAAAAGGGCAATTTGAGTTTAAAACAAAGTCGGATTATAAATTAATTTCTGCTCAAATTGTATCACGACTTGTATCAAAAATCAGCGGTTATTTCATAATTTCAAAAGGTTCAATAGATAGTGTAGAAATTGGGCTTCCGGTAATAACGGATAAAGGTTTAGTAGGAATTGTGACGGATGTTTCAAAAAATTATTCTACAATAAGAACATTGGAAAATAGTTTATTTAAAGTTGCAGTAAGAGATCAAAGAAGTAATGTAGATGGAGTATTAAATTGGGATGGAAAAGACTTACAAATTAAAAATGTTCCAACAACTGAAGATATTGAAGTGGGTGACAGAGTTATTGTGTCTGAATTAAGTACAATAATTCCTCCGGCAATTCCGGTTGGAGTTATATCAAATAAAGAAAGTACAATTTCCGGAATTCTCAGTAATATAAAAGTTAAACCTTTTGTGGATGTAAATAAAATTAAAAATGTTTTGATCTTAAAAAAGAAGAAGGATTTTGAACTTGATTCTTTAATCACAAAAGTTAGTGGAGGATTAAAATAAGAATTTTCAAAATCATATTACCAATTTTCATTTTTTTACCGGTACTTTTTTTGCAATTTATTTTTGTTCCGATGATAGCAATTGGTTCAATAATTCCAAACTTAATTATTATTTTACTAGTTTATTATTCGCTTAAATTTGGGCAATTAACCGGAACTATATTAGGTTCTATTTACGGAATTTTATTTGATATTATTTCCGGAGGAATTTTGGGAACTGCAATGTTTTCCAACACTATTGCTGGATTTTCAGCCGGATATTTTTATAATGAAAATAAAATAGAATTTAATTTAGAAACAATGTTTTTTATTGTTGTAGTATTTATTTCTTCCTCGTTAAACTCGCTATTCTATTTACTTTTAACAAGTTCCGAAATCAAATTAACTTCATCATATTTAGTGTTTGAAAGTGGTCTTCTACCCGGAATTTATACTGCTGCAATCAGTATTCCGTTTGTAATTTTTAACAAAACTAAAAAATAATATGAGTGATAAAATATTTGGATCAAGATTAAGAAGAAATATTTTTATTGCCGTAATAATTTTTGTTGGGGTTACATTTACTTTTCAACTAATTAAAATGCAGATACTTGAACATACTTCATATACTTTGCAATCAGATAACAATTCAATAAAAAAGAAACCGCTGCAAGCACCAAGAGGGATTTTCTTTGATAGAAATTTAGATGTTTTAGTAAGCAACAAACCAACTTATAATTTGCACATTACTCCGGAATTATACGATACAAATTTTAACTCTACCATTGAGCAAATAATTGATATTGAAAAAGGTACAATAAATAAAATTTTTGACAAGAATAAAATTTATTCAAAATATTTACCGCGTATTATAAAACGAGATCTAAATTTTAGCAATGTTGTTTGGTTTGAAGAGCATAGTGAAAAATTAAAAGGTGTAGAAATAATTGTTGAAATGCAGCGAGATTATTCATATGGAATAAAGGGATCTCACATTTTTGGATATCTTAGAGAAATAAATTCAATCCAATTAGAAAAGGAAAAAAATAATTATGATTTAGGAGATTTTATTGGAATTAGCGGGATTGAAAGATCATATGAAAAAATGCTTAGAGGCTCAAAAGGATATGAATTTATTTTAGTTGATTCCAGAAGAAAAACAATTGGCCGATACCTTGAGGGTTCACAAGATATAAATCCAACCAAAGGAAAAGATCTGATTTTAACAATAGATAAAAATGCTCAACAAGTTGCAGAAACAGAGTTCGAAGGGAAAACCGGATCGCTTGTTGCAATTGAACCATCAACTGGAGAAATTTTAGCATATGTTAGTGCGCCGGAATATGATTTAGAAGCCTTTGCAGCGTATACTTCGCGAGAACTAATAAACAAACTAAGCTCTGATCCGCAAAAACCGTTGTTTGATAGAGCAGCTAATTCAATTTATCCTCCTGGATCAACATATAAAATGTTAGGAGCAATAATTGGTTTAGAAGAAAAAATAATTGATGAACATTCAACTGTATATTGTCGTGGCGGATTTCAATTTGGGAATAGATTTTTTAAATGTCATGGAAATCATGGCAGTATTAGTGTTATTCCGGCAATTGAAAAATCGTGTAATACATTTTTCTATAAATTAATTTTAGATATTGGTTTAGATAGATGGGCTAGGTATTTAAGAATGTTCGGATTTGGAAATAAAACCAGTTTTGATTTAAGTGCTGAAGCAAAAGGAATTGTTCCGGATACGGAATATTATGATAGAGCGTTTGGTAAAAACAAATGGACAAAAGGAACACTTGTAAGTTTAGGAATTGGTCAAGGTGAATTTAGTGTTACAACTTTGCAGCTTGCTCAATATGCAGCTTTGTTAGCAAATTCAGGTAGAACAAAAACTCCACATGTTTTGCAAGGATATATAGAAGGAATAAAAAACGTAGATTTCAATATTGATTATAAAGATAAAATTGTAAATATCTCTCAAAAAACATTTGATATTGTTCGAGAGGGAATGTTTAAAGTAGTTAATGGATATGGAACTGCAAGACATATCAAACTACCGAATATTAATATTGCAGGAAAAACCGGAACTTCGCAAAATCCACATGGTGAAGATCATGCATTATTTATTGGGTTTGCACCATATGAAAATCCAAAAATTGCCGTTGCAGTTATAGTTGAAAATGTTGGTTTTGGTGGAACTCATGCTGCCCCAATTGCCCAAAAAGTAATAAAAGCATATTTAGAGAATTTAGAAGGAAATAATTTTCCAATTTCAAGTGTGAATTAAATTTGGAATCAACAAATAAAATATTAGATAAATTTGATATTATTGTATTCATCACCATAACATTATTAACTGCAATTGGTTTAGCTGCAGTATATAGTGCAACATACACTCATCCAACGGCATATGGAAATTTTAATAAGCAACTTTTTTCTGCATTTATTGCATATATTTTATTTTTTATTGCTTACTTAATTCCCTATAAAACATATAGATTTATTTCAGTTCCGGTTTATGCATTTACGTTATTAGGCTTGGTTGCTGTAATATTTATTGGGAAAACAGTTTATGGATCTAAAAGCTGGGTTAGTTTTGGACCAATTGGATTTCAACCTTCTGAATTTGCAAAAATTGGTTTGATTCTATTTTTAGCATACTTTCTAACTAGGAAAAAAAGAAATCCTAATAATGTTTCTGATTTATTTTTGATTTCGGTAATTACCCTAATTCCGGTCGGACTAATTCTGTTGCAGCCAGATATGGGAACAGCAATTGTATATGTAATTATTTCGTTAATAATGGTTTTCTGGAGTGGTGTAGATTTGTTTTGGTTCTTTTTAGTTATATCCCCTGTAATTGTTGTATTTGCTTCACTTTTCGGTCTTGCAACTTTTTTTATTTCAATGGCATTAGTCATTGGACTTTTAATTTACTTTAGAAGAAATATTTTTGTCAATGCATCAATTATTGTTTTAAATATATCCGCTGCATTTTTAATGGATTACGGAATAAATTTTTTAAAACCTCACCAGCAAAAAAGAATTGAATCATTTATAAATCCGTCTGCAGATCCACTCGGTGCCGGATATAATATAATGCAAACAAAAGTGGCGATTGGCTCCGGTGGAATTATGGGAAAAGGTTTTCTACACGGAAATCAAACTCAATTAAGATTTATTCCAGAGCAATGGACAGATTTTATTTTTTGTGTAATTGGCGAAGAATTTGGATTTGTTGGAAGCATTATTACTATTTCACTTTTTATAATTTTATTTATCAAACTTGTTAGTATTGCAACACACACAAAGAATATTTTTGGCAGTACGGTTGTTATTGGAATTTTAGCTTTAATGTTTACACATTTTGCAATTAATATTGGGATGAATATTGGCGTTGCACCGGTTATTGGTTTACCTTTACCTTTCTTAAGTTATGGCGGAAGTTCACTAATTGTAAATATGACTTTAATTGGAATTGCTTTAAATTTTTATAAAAATAGACGCGAACAAATTTAATTATCGAGAAATTTATGACAGCTCAACAAAAACTTGAATCGAAAACAAAAAATAAATTTCACATATGTGTAGGATTGGATACAGATTTAAATTTGATTCCATCACACTTTGAAAAAAAACTAAACTCTGTTTTGGAATTTAATAAATCAGTAATTGAAGCAACATTAAATTATGCATCATCATACAAAATTAATTTTGCTTTTTATGAAAAATTTGGAACAAAAGGATTTGATATTATCGAAAAAACTGTTGATTTTATTGGTCGAGAGACATTTATAATTGCGGATGCAAAAAGAGGAGATATTGGAAACACTTCGCAAAAATATGCTGAATCAATTTTTAAATATTTTAATTTTGATGCGGTTACATTGCATCCATACATGGGAAATGAATCTGTTAATCCTTTCTTGGAATTTAAAGATAAAATAAGTTTTATTTTAGGATTAACATCAAACAAAAGTGCTGAAGATTTTGAAAAATTAAAATTGGAAAACGGAAATTATCTATATCAAGAAGTAATTAAAAAAATCAATGAATGGAATATTCATAATAATTGTGGGATCGTTTTTGGTGCTACAAAACTTGAAGAATTAATTCAAAGTTTAGAATTGTTTAATAACATGCCGATATTGCTTCCCGGTGTTGGTGCGCAAGGCGGAAGTCTCGAAGATGTTGTTAAAACATTTTATCTGAATGGGAAAAGTAATTTTATAATAAATATGAGTCGCGGTTTATTATTTGTTGATGATTCAAAAAAATTTCAAAAAAGTATTGAAGAAAAAATAATTTCATTAAATGCAAGTGTGAAAAATCAAATTGATGATTTGAGTATAAAATAATTATATTTCAATAAGAATTTTTTGAAAACTTAGATTTGCCATTTTACTAATTATTTTAGAAAAATAATGCAGTCTTCACAAAAAATATCCGAGAAAAAAATCCACCAAATTTGGGCACACCAAAATTTTACAAATGAACTAAAAACTTTTTCCGGTGAAGAAATTGAAGTTCTGTTTCCCGGTGAATATAATAATGATGAAACCGGTCCCGATTTTAAACATGCCAGAATTAAATTAGGTAATCTCACTTTTATAGGCGATGTTGAGATTGACCAAGATTATTCGGATTGGAAACGGCATGGGCATAATATAAATAGAAATTATAACAAAACTATTTTGCACATTTGCGTAACAAACAATTTAAAACAAAATTATGTTTATACAAGTGATGGAAGAAAAGTTCAATCATTATCTTTGGAGAATTTTATTTCAATTGATGAAATTGAACCAATGAATATGAGTAATTCAAAAAGTTCGGACAAAAATTTTGAGCTGCGATGCAGTTCGGAAATTAATTCAATCGATAAAAAAATAATTGAAAATGCTTTATTAAATTATGGATTAAAGAGATTTGAAAATAAATGTTCAAATGTATTTACTCGGTTAAAGGAATTAAAATTTCTAAATGATCTTAAACTTAATGAACCGGTAATTAGATATGAATTGACTCAAGAATTTAATAATAAAGTTTTTTTGCAATCAGAATTTAGAGATAAGGAAATTTGGAAACAGTTACTTTATGAATTTATATTTGAAGCGCTTGGATATTCGAAAAATAAAAAGATTATGCAGAAGTTGGCTCAAAATGTAAATCTGAAATTTATTTCAAAAATTAATTTAGATGAAAAATTCCAATTAAAGTTAGAATCAATTTTGTTCAAAATTTCCGGTTTGCTTCCGGAAAATATTTCTTCAGATGAAGAAAATTATGTGAGAAATTTGAATGAAATATGGAATCAAGAAAAACAAAATTACGATGGTAAATATTTTGATGAAACTCAATGGCACTTTTTAGGTCAGCGACCACAGAATTTTCCAACTATTAGAATTGCCGGCGGAATAAAAATAATTGAGGCAATTTTAAATCATAATTTAATTGGACATTTAATTAGAAAATTTTCGGAAATAAAAAAGGAAGCGGTTTTAATTAATTCAATAAGAAGCTTGTTTGTAATAAAAGCTAATGGATATTGGGCTGAACATTATGTTTTTGATAAAAAATCAAATATAAAATTGAATTATTTAATTGGCGTTTCACGTGCCGATGAGATATTCGTAAATGTGATTTTACCTTTTTTATCTGTTTATTTTGAAGTTTTTGGAAATCATAATTTATCTAAAAAAGTGTTAAAAATTTATAATGAGTACGAGCAAAAATTGGATAATAAAATTGTAAGGGATGTTGCACATGGTTTAAATTCTGTAGGAATTGAAAAGAAAACAATTTATGCTCAAGGTATGATTGAAGCTTTTAGAAATTATTGCAGTAAAAATAAATGTTTGGAATGCGAAATTGGGAAAACAATTTTTAATTAACTGAACGGAATTTTACGTATTTCTATTTTAAGATACTTTGTTTAACTCAATAAAAAATTACATCAAAATACTTAATTTTGCTAAGGAAATTAATTATTTCCTTTTAGTCGATTTATTTCATCTCTTAATTTTGCAGCTCTTTCGTAATCCTCTTTTTCCAATGCTTCTCTTAACTGATCTTGCAAAGAAGCAACTTTAGTTTCAGAAGATTGCTTTGGAAATTGTTTAGCTTCAAAATCATTCGCAATTTCAAAAGATTCTTCAGATTCATCATTTTCTTCACCGGAAGGTACAAAAGATGCAGCACGCATAACTTCTTCAGAAACAAAAATTTGTGAACCCGTTCTAACTGCCAAAGCTATTGCATCACTTGGTCGTGCGTCAATTGTATTTGTTAAAGTTGACATTTCAATTATAATTTTTGCATAAAAAGTGTTATCGCGTAATTCATCGATATAAACTTCTAAAATTGTTGCGCCCATATCATCAACTAAATTTTTCATTAAATCGTGAGTCAACGGTCGCGGAGGTTTTATTCCTTCAATTTCCAATGCAATTGACTGAGCTTCAAATGATCCGATAATTATTGGTAATCTTCTTGTGCCGAATGATTCTTTCAATAACAAAGCGTATGCTCCGCCGGCTGATGGACTTGATGATAATCCTAAAATATCTACTTGAACTTTTTCCAAACCGAATCTATACCTTAATATGTTTAAAATTACTAATTTATATGAGCAATATAAAAAAAAACATCTTAATTTAATATTTAATCTCATTTATAAAAAATGATGCAAATTTCACCAAAATTAAGTTTTGAAAATCCAGATCAACAGCTGAAACCGGAATTTTTTGAAGATACAATTATTGATGCTGGATATAGAGTTTTCTTATTTAACGATGATATTCACACATTTGAAGAAGTTATAATTCAGCTAATTAAAGCAATAAATTGCTCGTTTGAAAAAGCTAAATCTCTTGCATTTGAAGTTCATGTAAAAGGCAAAGCAATGGTTTTTGCGGGTGAAATGATAAATTGTTTAAAAGTTACATCTATTCTTGAGGAAATTGGACTTCATACTCAAATAGTTGGATAAAACTAAAAATTTATAATTATCGTAATTGCAAATTGGTTTTGTTAAATTTGTTCTTTCAATAATTCAAAAAAGGATAATTAATTTATGCAGATTGGTTTAGTTGGATTGCAATATTCTGGTAAAACGACACTTTTTAATATACTTTCCGGAACAGAAAATAATCCAAATGTAGTTTCAGATAAAGCCGCAGTAGAAGTTGTAAAAGTTCCCGATGAAAGATTGGATTTACTTACTGAAATATTCAATCCAAAAAAAACTGTAAATGCCACTATTGAAGTTTATGATATTCCCGGTTTACGTACGGCTGACGATGGAAAATTACGAATTACATCTTCGTTCTTAAATGAAGTTAAAAATAATGATGCACTTTTCTATGTGATAAGAAAGTTTAAAGAAGATTCTGTTCCTCATCCCATGAATAAAATTGATGTTTGTGAAGATATATCATTTTTGGAAAATGAATTTTTATTTCATGATATGGCGTTTTTGGAAACAAGGATGGAAAAAATTAAAAGAGAAATTCTGAAAATAAAAGATGAAAGATTAAAAAGAGAAATTCCGGTTATTGAAAAATGTATGCAGCATGTTGAAAAGGAAAAACCATTAAGAAGTTTAGATTTGGATGAATCTGAAAGAAAATTACTCTCAGGCTATCAGCTAATGACGTTGAAACCTTTAGTAATTGCAATTAATTTTGATGATGGCTCTATGGATATTATTAATTCTGAAATTCAAAAAGTTGCAGATTTATTAAATGATACGAATGTTAAAATCATTCCTTTTTTTGCAAAACTTGAGTTGGAGCTTTCCAAACTGGAAGATGAAGATAGAGAATTGTTTATGGCAGATTACGGAATAAAAGAATCTGCATTAAGCAAAATTTTAAAAGCTTCGTATGAAGCATTAGGATTGCAAAGTTTTTTTACAGTTGGGGAAGATGAAAATAGGGCGTGGACAATTAAGAAAAATTATACAGCGCAAGATGCTGCCGGTGTAATACATTCGGATTTTTATAGTAAATTTATTCGTGCGGAAGTTGTTGGATATGTAGATTTTATGAAATATAAAACTTTTGCAAAATGTAAGGAAGCCGGAGTTTGGAAACTTGAAGGCAAAGAATATATTGTGCAAGATGGTGATATTTTGAATATCAGACATAGTTAAAAATTTATTATTAAAATAAGGTGAAAATCATGGCAAAAAAAGCAATTGAAGGATTAAAACCGGAATTATTATGGCAGAATTTTTATGAATTAAGTCAGATTCCAAGACCATCAAAACGAGAACGTAAAGCTGTTGAATTCGTAAAACAATTTGCGCAAAAAAATAATTTTAATTTTAAAGAAGATAAAGTTGGCAATATTGTAATTTATATTCCGGCAACAAAAGGAAAAGAAAAATCTCCTATAATTGTTTTGCAAGGACATGTAGATATGGTTTGCGAAAAGAACAAAGGTACAAATCATGATTTTGATAAAGACCCGATTAAACTTATAAATACCGGTGAATGGATTAAAGCAGACGGAACAACACTTGGTGCAGATAACGGAATTGGAGTTGCTGCGGCTATGGCAATTTCATTAGATAAATCAGCTGTGCACGGACCGTTAGAATTACTTTTTACAATTGATGAAGAAACCGGAATGACCGGTGTAAACGAAATTCAGCCGAAGTTTATTTCCGGTAAAACTTTATTAAATATGGATTCCGAAGAAGATGGAGCTTTTTATGTTGGATGTTCTGGCGGACAAGATACTGCGGGTTCATTTGAAATTGAGTTTAAAAAATTAAAAAAAGATTTTATTCCCTTTGAAATTTTAATTACTGGTTTAAAAGGCGGTCATTCCGGATTGGATATAATTCAGCAAAGAGCAAATTCAATTAAATTACTTGGACATTTTTTATCACAAATAAATATAAAATATAAAATTGCTCAAATTGGCGGCGGCTCATTAAGAAATGCAATTCCCCGAGAAGCCGAAGTAATAATATTAATTGATCCAAAAGATGAAAAAGAACTTAAAAAGTATGCAAAAGATTTTGTTGCTAAATCATTGCTTGAGTTTAAAACCGTTGATCCAAATTTGAATATTGTTTTGAAAAAATCTACGAATAAATTTTCAAAAGTATTTAAAACCGAGTTTACTGAAAAATTAATTAATGTATTACTTGCGTTACCTCATGGAGTAATTTCTATGAGTCCGGATATACCAGAACTTGTTGAAACATCAACAAATTTAGCAACTTTAAAAATGGATAATAAAATTTTAACAATCGGAACAAGTCAAAGAAGCTCAATTGAAAGCGCAAAAAATAAAATTGCAAATTCAGTTAAATCCATATTTAAACTTTCCGGTGCAAAACTTACGGAAGGTGATGGATATCCGGGATGGCAGCCGAATATGGAATCAAATTTATTAAAAGTATCTAAAAAAGTTTATAAACAAATGTTTAAAAAAGAACCAGAGATTAAAGCAATTCATGCCGGATTAGAAACCGGATTGCTTGGTGCAAAATTTCCCGGACTTGATATGATATCATTTGGCCCAACAATTCAAGGCGCACATTCGCCAGATGAAAAAGTAAATATTAAAGATGTAGAAAAATTCTACAATTTACTTAAAGGAATTTTAAAAGAATTAAGTTAAATATTTGTGTTAACTAAAGCACAAATTTATATTTGATTTAAAAATATCTTTACAAAAGTTGTATATCAAAATAGGATATAAGAATCAAAATATATTAAGAGGGTAAAATGAAAAGTAAAATTAAATTATTTGATGTTCCTAAAATCTCAAGTGTTCAAGAAATGATTTTGAGATCATCCGAAGTTTACAAAGATAAACTTGCCCTAGAAGATTTGCAGAATTATCCAATTTCAAAAGTTACATACGCTGAACTAAAAGATAATATTTTAAGATTTGGAAAAGCTTTAAAAGCATTAGGCTTAAAAGAACGAAATCACATTGCTCTTATTGGCGAAAACAGAGTTCAGTGGTCAGTTTCATATTTGACATTAATGTGCTTTAATTATGTTGTTGTGCCGATTGATAAAAATTTAACCGAAAATGAAATTCTAAATATCATTCACGAATCTGATTCAGAAGCAATTATTTTTTCCGATACTTTTGCAAATATAATCTCGGAAAATAAAAATGTTCTAAAAAAATTGAGAATCTTTATCAATATGGATAAAGCTGATACAGACGGTAAATTTTTAAGTATGAAAAGTCTTATTGACAGTCAAATTATTGGTGATACAACAATTCTTCCAAATATTAATCCGGAAGATTTAGCGGAAATAATTTTTACTTCCGGTTCATTGGGAAGAGCAAAAGGAGTAATGCTTTCACAGAAAAATTTAGCCTCAAATTTGGTAGATATGTTAAGTATGTTGATGATGTATCCCGAAGATAGATTTTTATCAGTACTTCCAATTCATCATACATATGAATGTACATGCGGAATGCTGTGTCCGCTTTACGCCGGGTCATCAATTCATTATGCGCGCTCGTTAAAAACTGTTGCCGAAGATATGCAAAAAGTAAAAGCTACAATTGTACTTGGCGTTCCTTTGTTATTTGATAAAATGTTTAAGAAAGTTATGAAAGCAATTAACGAAGATAAAAAGAAAGCTTTCCTAGTTCCAAAATTAATTAAACTTACAAACTTTACTCAAAAATTTGGAGTAAAAGATTTAAAGAAAAAAATATTCAAAGAACTTCAAGAAAAATTTGGAGGAGCAATTAGAATATTTATTGTTGGAGGAGCTGCCGCTGATCCGGTTGTTGCGGAAGGTTTGCAAGGATTTGGATTTGCATTTTTACAAGGTTACGGCTTAACAGAAACCTCTCCAATTTTAGCTTTAAACCAAATAAATAATTTTAAAAATGATGCTGCCGGAGTTCCACTGCCGAATGTTGAAATAAAGATTGTTAACAAAGATGAAGACGGAATTGGAGAAATTTACGCTAAAGGAAATAATGTTATGCTTGGATATTACAAAGATGCGGAAAAGACAAAAGACGCATTTTCTGATGGATGGTTTAAAACCGGTGATTTAGGATTTTTAGATTCAGATGGATTTTTGCACATCAGCGGAAGAAAGAAAAATGTAATTATATCAAAAAGTGGAAAAAATGTTTTCCCCGAAGAAATTGAAGATCAGCTAAATCATAGTCCGTATATTTTGGAATGTTTAGTTTACGGCGAAAAAAATGAAAAGCAAGATGAAATAATTGCGGCACAAATTGTTGTTGATGCAGAAGCATTCATTCTTTATTCTCAAGAAAAAAATATTCACATTACGGATAAAATTATAAACGAAACAATTGAACAAGAGGTTGCAAAAGTTAATAAAAATCTTGCATCACATAAAAAAATAGTAAAATTCTACATCCGTGAAAATGAATTTGTGAAAACTACAACACAAAAAATTAAAAGATATTTGGTTGAATAAATTTTGGCAAAAAAAATGGCTCTAAATAAATTTTACTTAGAGCCATTGAGGACCAACAAATCAAAAGGAAGTTATTTAAGTCTTTTAAAGACATAACAAATAAATATAAAAATTGATACAGATATTGTGATGTAAAACAATTTTGCTTTACTGAACTTAAATAATTTTTAATTCAGCCGATAATTACACTTAAAAACTAACGGCGGCAAAATGGATGCATATTTTGAACCTTCTATTTCGGCATATTTTTTAATAAATGAAGTTAGCAGAAAACTTTCGATAAATGAAATTCCGGAAATAAGTGTTAAAAACGGAAATGTAAATAAAATAATTTCCGAATGTGTTAGAATTATTGAATCAAATTATGATGAAAAAAGAATGCGTGAATTACTAAAATATTATGTTGCACACAGTTTTTTTGAAGATTACGATCTGGAAAATGATGAACCATTTGCAAATCAAATTGTAAATTAAGTTTTAATTTTTTCAAATGATTTTGAGTAAAAATTCTTAAGTAAAATTTTAACGCTAAAAATAAATATCAGAAATAATCCAATATAAGAAGCGCCGTCTCTAACAATTCCTAAATTCTCTTGATAATCAAATACTTCAATTAAATTGCTTTTTATAAATTTCCCTTTTACCGAAATTGTACTGGAATTTATTTTCCCAATATTCGTAAGATTAATCCAATCTTTATTGAAAGATTTAATCCGGTAAGTTTGATATTCCGGAATCAATTCAATTTTCTTTCTATCCATCTCAACATATTTCCCAATTCGATTTTCATGATTTTTCAAAGTTTGAATAAAATGATTATCAGCTTGATAAACTTGATTTATAAAAGTTAAGGGAAGAAAAATGTATAAAAATAAAATTGCGATGAAATAATAAATTCTTTTTGTAGGGAATGAAAAAACCGGATATGAATTCTCAATATTCTTCCAACTCCAAACAAAAAATGCAAGTCCGAAAAATCCAAGAACATGTATAATTATATTATTGGGCCAAATAATTCCAAAATTTATTAAATCCCAATTTAGCGGAGCAAAAAAGTGAACACCATTTGCCCATTTTGTTTCTAATGAATCAGCGGCTAAATGTAAAATTGAACCGGCAGAAAGAATTATAAAAGTTTGCAAAATATTTTTGGATAGAAATGAAAGTGATAAACTTAAAATTATGCTGAATATAAGAGTTGCTTGAATAATCGAATATGCTTGCAGATCATAGCCATTTATTTCGGGAATAAAAAGCTCAAAGAATTTTTTTGAAATCCATGGAATATCCGAAATTATACAGCCCAAATAAATCCAAAATAAATTAGATTTTTTTGATACGGATTTTATTAAAAATCCGTTTATTCCAATGTGTACAAGAGTATTTGGCATTTAGAAAAAATTCATTTTATTAAGACAAATATAATTTAATTACACAAAACTTTATCTAAATGCCAAAAAAAAATTGTTAAAATTTATTTCCCTTTTTCGGAATATATTAATTCTTCATCAAGATCAATATAATCAGTTACTTCATCAGCAGATAATTTAAAGATTTGAATATGAGAATCACCTTCATCAATCCATTCATCTGCAATTTTTTTTGCTTCTTCAAAAGTATCAGCAAATTGATCATGATGATCTGCTCTGGCATGAAAACAAATATGCGTCATTTTTTCACCTAAATTTTAATTGTAAAATTGGTTGAGTTAAAGATTTGTAACAAACTGACTTAAATTTATTTGTAACTATTTGTAAAACAGAGAAGTTTTTAATTGAGGTGAAAACTATTACAGATGAAGATACTAAAGTCATCGTAAAATTTTATCAAAGTTTAATTCCATTTACAAGTTAGAAAAATATTTTTTTTAGAGCAATATTAAAATTTTAGGGCAAAAATACGGTGTACGTACTTATACGTATTTACAAAAGATAAAATATTCATTATATTAAATTAAATACTTAAACTAATTTAATTTATTAATAATGTAAGTGATTGTGCGAAGCAGTGAGAAAAATAAATAATAGTTTATATCTTTTTATAATTAAGAAAGTTTAATATTTTTTAATAGATAATTAGGAAATCAATAATTTAATAATTGAAATTTAATTATAAATTATTTAATTTCATGTCAAAATTCAAAAAAATATCTGCATAATTGTTAGAAAGTAAACAACATAACAAAACTATCGTAACAAAAAATCCTAAACTTCTTGATAAAGTTAGATTAACATTAAAAGCGCATAGATATAGCAGAAAAACAGAAGAAGCTTACCTAAGGTGGATTAAAAATTACATTATATTTAATGGAAAAAAACATCCAGAAGAATTGGGCAAAAAGGAACTGGAAAAATATCTTACATTTTTAGCTGTAAATAAAAAAGTTTCGGCTTCTACACAAAACCAAGCAATGAATGCTATTTTGTACTTATACAGCAAAGTTTTGAATATTGATTTAGGTTTGCTAGAAGATGTAAAAAGAGCCAGAAGAAGTTTAAAACTTCCTACAGTATTCTCTCAAAATGAAATTTCGGAAATATTCAAACAATTAAATGGAGTTACCAAAATAATTGTTTCAATTTTATACGGCGGCGGATTAAGATTAGGTGAAGCATTAAGATTACGTGTTAAAGATATTGACATAGATTACAAAATGATAACGGTACGTGATTCCAAAGGAGAAAAAGACAGACAAACAATTTTGCCTACTGCACTAATTCCGGAAATTAAAAATCATCTGCAAAAAGTTAAAAAATTGCATGAGAGAGATTTAAAATCTGGAAAAGGTGAAACTATATTACCAAGCGCATTAAAAGATAAATATCCAAACGCCGGCAAAGAATTTGGATGGCAGTATGTTTTTCCATCGGATAAATTTGTTTTAGCAGAAAAATATAATTTTTATTACAGACATCATTTGCATGAATCAACTGTTCAAAAGAAAATTAAAGATATTTTGAAAAAAGCTGAAATTACAAAACACGCAGGATCTCATGCATTCAGACATTCATTTGCAACTCACTTGCTTGAAAACGGTTACGATATAAGAACAATACAAGAATTATTAGGACATTCATCGGTAAAAACAACAATGATTTATACACATGTTTTAAACAGTGGAACCGGAGTTAGGAGTCCACTAGACGCAAATATTAGGTATTGAAAAACGGAAGAAAAAAAATAGATATTAGGGAATGAAAAGCGGAAGAAAATTCCGTATAACATACCAAAATTTAAGTTTGAAAATTTTTTATAAAAGTATATTTTATAACAAGTTATAAAAATTTTAAGTAGATATTAGAAAAACAAAAAGAAGAATAAACTTCTTTATTTGCTCTTTTGAATATGAGAAGGGTATTCTGCTTAATATATAGTTATCCACAGCCTCTGCCGTTATCTTCACGGTGAGGCAAGCAAAGCGATGTTGAATAAATTATAGGATATAAAATAATGGACATCAAATCATTTCTGCCTTATCTAATCAATGCAACAATTTCTTTAATCGTTGGATGGTTCGTTGTTAAATTTCCGCACGTAAGAAACGTTCCACCACTTAAAATACCATTTTGGATAATTTTAGCCATAATTTTTTCAGTTCCATTTACGATACATTTTGTTCAATCGTCGGATAACTATATTTCATTTGAGACGATAGAACATAGAACCTTTACCAACGAAAGTATTGTGCTTGATGGCAAAGCCTTTAACAATTGTAAGTTCTACCGATGTACGCTTATTGTCTATGGAGAAAAACCTTCTCAAATCCTTAACTGTGAGTTGATTGAACCTATATTTGCTCTCGAGGGGTACGCTGCCAATACCGCTGGTTTTTTCACTGAACTTTATAGCGATTCCTCCTCCCAATATATTGTCATGGATATATTGAACAGAAAAATCAATGATAGAAATCGCTACAATAAGCAGAAAAGTTTTTAATATTTTTATTGCTACAGTTTTCCCCATCGCTTTGCTCCTATGTGTTTTTAATTATGCTAAAGCAGCAAAGTGACCGAACTTGAGGCTGTGGATAACGGCGCACGCTGCTAAAAAATTTTAATGCTTTTAGCATAAATTGGTTTGTTAAATGTATTATTTTAATGTTCACTGTTTTGTTACCACTTAAATATTCTATTTTGTAAAATTTATATGACGATAAATAATTAACGTATTTACGCATCAAAATTTTTGTTATTCAGACTAACCGAACAGCAGTTTAGAATCTATCCATCGCCAGAGGCTATGGATAACCAACTGCTCAAGCAGCATAAACAGAGTATCTGCTTAGCAGCGTGCGCCGTTATAACGATAGAAAAATATGGGTAATAAAAAGGAAGAAATTGAGATTCTTGAAAGTTTCATTGACGAATATGATAATAAAATATCAATATTATCAACAAATGAAGCGAAATCAATTTATAGTAATTATAATGAGGAAAATCCGGACTTCATTATTAAATCTAATAATGTAAATATAGGGATTGAATTATTTGAATTGGTTTCATCGCATAATTCAAATTTATTAATGTCTCAAGAAGAAAGAGAACTTGGTTGTGTAAATCAGCATCATTTGAAAAGTATTAGAAAGAAATTAAAAACAAATTTACTTTATGAAAATGAAGAATTGTTAAATGTTGCTGTAGAGCGAATAAATGATAAAATAGAAAATAAACTTCAAAACTATGTTTCTAATAAAATTTGGCTTTTAGGTTATGCTAATAAAGAATTTAATTTTAAATTACTGGATACTGCATTGGAAGACTACTCAATTAGTTTTATCCAACAATATATAATTGATAATATTACTTATTCTGAAAGAATCGAAAAAGTAATATTATTTAAATGTTTTGGTAAAAATAAAATTATTGAGATAATTCCAAAAGCGTTATAACAAACAAATCAACCCGACCGCTTCGCTCAATTCTGGTTTGGTTTGTAAACTAAAAGTTTGGGAATCTATTTTAGTCTTTTGTTAAAGATAAGTGCAATTCAGAAAAGTTAGTCGCAGTTTTTGCTGGTGAAAATTAAAAACTGCTCTTTAAAATAAATCAATCGTTATTTAATAAAATTGTTGTTATTGGCGGACGGGTTATTTGCCACGCCGTTAGGCAATACTAAAAGAATTATTAAGAATTTATATATAGGCATGTGATATGATGTTCTACAGAATGTTCATAGGATTATCTTTATTGTTGTCTTTATTCATAAGTTGTTCAGATAATGTTAGTCCTATAGAAAACGACCAATTAGAAATAATACCTCTCAAAGTAGGTAACGAATGGAAATATGAAACAACTACTTCTGATTCAACCGGCAAAATTGACTTTATTGAATATGATATTCAAAGTGTGTTAAAAGACACAATCATTTCCGATATCAGATGGTATCAGTATAACAATTCAAATTCTATTTGGTATACTAATAAGGAAGATGGCTATTGGGTGTATAAAGTAGCTGATCCGAAACTGATCACTGATCGGGATACTTCACATATTGTATTTAAACATAATTATGACAATGTGGCAGAATATAATGGATTTGAGGTAATTTCGGTTGACACTATGATTGTTGTTCCAGCAGGTAATTTTAACTGTATTCATTTGAGTTGGAAATGGAATAATTCTAATAATTATTTATTGTACTCTTATGAAATATTTTTATCACCAGGGATAGGTCAAGTAAAATGGGAACAAGTAGGTGAATTATCAAATAATCAAAAATTCATACCATATAAAGGAGAATTGACACGTTATTTATTGAAATAAAAGATTGCCTAACCAACAAATCAACCCGACTGCGCGCGCAGTCTGGAATTTGTTGTAAAAATTAAATTTGAAAGTTCACTTAAAATTGTTGTTCAGCATTGAAAGTAAATTTAAATAACCAAAAAACTGTTGTTTCAAAAGAAAAGTTAACAACAGTTTTTTATAAACTTTGGCGGAAACAAATAGAATTAAGTTTGCCGTTTTGGGCAGCGGGTTATTTGTGTCGCCGTTATATTGCTAAAAAAATATGAATTACGAAAAATTATATCAAAAAATAAAATGGCATGATTTATCAGTTGATAAAATTATTATTGATACTGAAAAAAAAGTATTACAAATAATTGTATCAGAATTTGATGAAAATGAAAAAGACTTTAAATTGGTTCAAATTATATTCAGTGAAATAATTAAGATTAGTTCTAATGATATTTCATTTTCTGATTTAACTAATTTTGACAAAGAATATTCAGCAGAAATATTTTCATTTGAAATCAATAATAAACCAAATGGTGATCTTCAATCATTATTAAATATACTTTTGGGTTTTGGTAAACCAGATCTTATTCTAAATATTTTATCAAGAAAAATTGAAATTAAATATTGTGATTAATAAATGTATAATAAAAGTATATAATGCTTTATCTAATATTTATGTAAAATTAAAAAGCAATATAACCAACAAATCAACACGACCGCCGTTTTCATTCGGTGGAAATTTGTAAATAGAAAGTTAGAAAGGATTACTAAAGTTATTTGTTAAAGTTTGTTCAATTCAGAAAGTTTAAAAACAATGTTTGTAAAAAAGTTAAACATTGTTTTGTAAAATTAAAAATTCGTTATTTAGTAAAATTTAAATTATTGGCGGCGTGTTATTTGCCACGCCGTTATAAGGTTAGAAATGAAATTTAAATATTTATACTTAATAATATATTTACTATCGACAATTGTCTGGAGTCAAAATTATAAGTATAGAATTTATAACCTAACAGAGCAAAATCTTAACTTTATAGTTTTTAATACAGAAGATCACGAAATAGTTACTTCAGATTCAAGTTTAGGAATCGAACTTATGAGAATTTGGACTGTCCCAATAATCGATTCAAAAAATTATCCAAATCCATTCTCTCCTAGTCAAACATTTCAATTTGTTGTTGAAGATTTTGATACTGTAAAACTTGAATTGTTAAATAAAAATAGAGAGCTACTTTCTGTAATATTTAATGAAAAATTTTTACCTGGTAGTTATAGAATGGAATTGTTAAAAAACAGTATAAATACTGAATATTTCATTTTGAAATATTATAAAAACGATAAAAATTGGGAATATCTTCTAGGAATAAATTAACCTTATAACAAACAAATCAACCCGACCGCCGTTCCGGCTTGGGTTTTGTGCAAAATAAAAGTTTGAAAGTAATTTTAAGTATTTTGTTAAAGTGAAGGGCAATTCAGAAAGTTTAAAAACAATGTTTGTGAAAAAAGTTAAACATTGTTTTGTAAAAATATAAATTCGTTATTTTGTAAAATTTAAATTTTGGGCGGCGTGTTATTTGCGCCGCCGTTATACAACTTCAAAATGAATAAAAATAATCTATCATATTTCTTCATATTACTCTTGTTTAATGGGTGCTATACGGTTCTTATGAAGTCAGATCCAAAAACAAATTGTGAAAATTTAACTAATAATATTTGGGAAAAAACAATAAGTTATTATCATGAAGATCATAACGGTGTTTCAAGAAATGATTATACTAGATTTACAATAGATTTTTATAGAAATGGCGAATTTTATTTTGGTATATATGAATTACCCAATATGCCAACTGGAAAATATATATGTAATAATGACACATTAAAATTATTCAGTGAAACAACAACAGAATATTTTATAATAAAATTTCAATCTGCCAAGCTTGAACTTATTAAAATAAAAGATAAAAATTCATTAGAAAAAAATAAACTATATTTCGGTAATTTAGAAGGTGTTTGGAATCGCAAGAAAAAAGTTGTATAACAAACAAATCAACCCGACCGCTTCGCTCAATATTGGTTTGGTTTGTAAACAGAAAGTTTGAAAGTAAATTTCAGTTTTTTGTTAAAGTGAAGTATAATTTATAAAAGTGAGACGCAGTTTTTGCCAAAGGAAAATTAAAAACTGCTCTTTAAAATTAACCATACGTTATTTAGTAAAATTGTTGTTTTGGGCGGACGGGTTATTTGCCACGCCGTTAGGTTGCTAGTTAAAAAGACAAAAGGAGTCAGTTATGATTACTCAAAGGAACATATCTTTACTACTAATAATATCGATATGCATAACTGCATTAATTACAACATGCTCAGATTCACCAACAAAATCTACTGAACAAGAAATTGAATTCTCCTCCCATCAATTGCCTGGATGTCAAAGTAATTCCACATTATCTAAAGTAACCCATTATGATTCACTTTTTAATTATTCATTTAATGATACTTTGAAAATGAGTTTGGGAGTATGGGGAAATTGTGGTCCAGATTCAAACAGATTTGAAACAACATATAGAATAAGCGAAGATTCGATATTTATTAGTGTACAAGATACTGCAATAGATATGTATTATTGCAATTGTGACTATATTGTAAATATTATTCTTATTGGTTTACCAGATGATAAATATTACGTTAATTGTACTTTCCCTGAAGACTCAGTTGTAGTAGGTAGAATACTTCAATACAAAGAAATTGTAATTAGAGAATAAATTAAAAGCAACCTAACCAACAAATCAACCCGACTGCGTTCGCAGTCTGGCATTTGTTGTAAAAACATAAAATTAAAGTTCATTGTAAATTGTTGTTCAACATTGAAAGTAAATTTAAATAACCAAAAAACAGTTTTTGCTAAAGACAATTTAAAAACTGTTTTTATAAACTTTGGCGGAAACGAATAAACTTAAGTTTGCTGTTATTGGCAGCGGGTTATTTGTGCCGCCGTTATACATTTGGAGGAAATATGGAAATATCATTTCTAATTTCTGGCTTTGTTGGAATTATAATGATTGCACTATCAATTCCATTAATATTGCAAAAAGTAAAAATTAATCATTGGTACGGAATAAGATTACCAGAAACGATGAAAGATGAAAAAATTTGGTTTGAAACTAACAAATTTGGTGGAAAATACTTATTTAATATTGGTGCTAGCATTGTAGTTATAAGTATTGTTTTATATTTCCAAAAAATAATTCCAGATATTTATGCTTTTATATTTATTACAATATTTATATACGTAAGTGTAATTGGCTTCGCAATAAAATCGAGTAAATTGGCAACAACAATATCAAAAAAGAAAAACAAAACTGTTTTAGAGTAAAAATGTATAACAAACAAATCAACTTGACCGCCGTTCTGTTTTGGCGGAAAATGTAAAATTTGGCAGTGAAAGTTTATTTTAAGTTTTTTGTTAAAAGTGAACAATGTTCAGAAAGTTAAGTCGCAATGTTTGCAAAGAAAATTAAACATTGCTCCGGTAATTTTGCAATTAGTTATTTTATAAAAATTTAATTTTGGGCGGCAAGTTATTTGCAACGCTGTTATGTACCTAAAAATGAGAAATTATGTTACCTGATTTTATAAATGCAAAGAATATTTTCAGAGATGAGTTGTTTAATTATTTTTCACAACGTGTTAAAATTAACAATCCATTCGCTGTAGTTCCATCAAAAGCTGTTGTAGAGGGTGATGGTGCTAAAATTATTAGAGAAGATGGTGATGAAGCTCCTTTTGATTTCAAAAGAATCTCAACAACAATTGAGCATGAATTTAAAAATATACCTAATCAGACAGTTGATGATATATATAAGATATTTGATAAGATGGCAGCCGACTTTGCTAGACAACAATTCCAAATTGCAATTGAAGAAATTGATAAATCAACTAAAAAAAGTGGCAATCGTACGGAAGGACCTTTAACACCTAAGTTATTTTTCGAAACAATCAAAATGAGATTGATTCCATTTAACGAAAAAGGAGAAACAGAAAACCAAATGCTTATACTACATCCAGATAAAATGGAGGATTTTGAAAAAATGTTCAAAGAGATTGAAGAAAATGAAGAACTAAGAAAAGAATATGATGAAATAATTAATGAAAAAAAACGAGAATGGCGTGATCGAGAGAATAGTAGAAAATTGGTTGATTGAAGCAAACGAGAGATTATTCCAGTATCCTTTTTGTCAAATTCTTACAAACAAAGGGCATACTGTTTTACACATGACACGTCATTGTGCAATGGAGCAAGGGAAAGATATTATCTCCATAGATACAGATGGTAATATATGTGCTTTTCAATTAAAAGGAATAGCAAGTGAAAGAATGACATTATCAAAGTGGGAAGAAAATTTAACTCAAATTAATAAATTAGTTTATCAAAGTCCTATACATCCTTCTATCAAAGAACCAAAACCACATAAATCATTTTTAGTTATAAACGCGGATATTGATGAAGAAGTTCAATCTTCAGTTAATGCTTACAATCAAAATTTAGCAAATCAAGGGAGAAATGATAAATTAGAGGTTATTGTTAAAGGTAAATTTCTAGAAGGATTACAATTACTAGGCAGTGATTTTTGGCCAATAAAACCATCAAATCTAAATCAATTTTTAGAACTTTATTTGCAAAACGGCAAGGGATTTCCAGATAAAGAAAAATTATCCATATTTATATCAGAAAATTTTGGTATGAATAAAATGGAGAGATTAAAAATATCAAAAAATCAAGCACGTAGATTAGCACTTTCCATTTCATTTTTTAATTCTTTTTTAGCCACTCCGTTTAATAAAGAGAATAATTATGCTTCTGAGTTTGAATGCTACGTTATATATCTTTCTCATTTGATGGGATTTATTGAGAAGCAAAATTTGCAATATTCTTTTTTTGAAGATATAATAAGTTTAACTATTCAACATCTTTATAATCTACTTATCAACATTGCCGAAGAATTAGAACAACTAGAATATTATCACACTAATTATTTATTAGAAGCTGAATCAATAGCTTATCGTCCTCGAATAACTTATTTAATTGCCTTAACAAGTCTTTTATATTTATGGAATCATTTTTATAAAAATGATGATTATATAATTACTCAATACGATGAATTTCTTAAAAAATTTATTAATGATAATTCTAAATATCTTTACTATTGGGGAGAATATGCTTCACCACAAATGTTACTGTTCTACTTATTTCAAAGATACACTAACGGTTCCGCGTTCATTGATTTATTCTTAAGAGACATTGTCAATGTCATTATTGCTCATAGTAAAGACAAAAAATCAACTTTCCCGGATCCATATATTAACTATGATAATTATATTAAAAATCTATACGATAAAAAAAATGATCCACAAGAAAAAATATTTAATGGAGAGTCATATTCTGTCGAGTGTTTTGTGCACCTTTTTGCAATGAAGAATTTTAAAAACGAAATGAAATTTTTATGGCCTGGTGTATCAAGACTTCAGCACCATAAATTTGTTTTAAAAAACGAATGGGAATTTTATAAGTGGAGAGCAAATGAAGGGACTACAGTTTATGAAGTCCCACCACTTCAAAAGAGTTGGTCTGAATTACACAAAGAGTCCAATGACCATTCTGGAAATGTTTTGCCTACAATAATTAAAGATAATCCAATTTATTTTTTATGCCATCTTCTTGTTTATCCCCATAGATTAAATTCCGATGGTGGCAGATGGTTAATAAAAAAATTATATAGTTTACGCTAAAAAAAGGTACATAACAAGCAAATCAACTTGACCGCCGAACTTAGTCGGGTGAATTTGTAAATAGAAAGTTCGAAAGTTTAACTTAAGTATTTTGTTAAAATGGAGCAATGTTCAGAAAATTAATTCGCAATGTTTGCGAAGAAAAATTAAACATTGCTCAGGTAAATTTACCACTCGTTATTAAATAAAATTTTTGTTTTGGGTGGCAAGTTATTTGCCACACCGTTATGTGTATAGGAATTATGAAAGAACATAGAGATGCATCAAATAAACTTTCAATTGAATTATCTAATACTATGGATGATCATTTATTTGTTTGTTTATCAGATACAATTATCAAAGAGTTTAAAGCGAAGATAACAAATAAATTAGATGGTATTGATCAACATTATTGGGATTTCAATATTCGCGAAAATAAAATAGTTTTACATTCCGATTCAATGGCTGGCATTTCTATTTATGCTGAAAACGATTCTGATACAGAGTTGTTAAGAAAAATCGGTCAGAAATTATTTGATGTAGTAAAAGTCTCGGAAATCCAACGTATTGAAGGCCTTGCCAGTATGACTGTTAATGAAAGATTGTATGTCAGTGGTTTAATGGCTGAGTTTGATATCGCTAAAAAGAATAATAAAAATCGTGCAAAAACAATTCTCCGCTGGCTTGGTGTAGATGAAGGAAGCATAGTAAGAATTATAGAAGTATGAGAATAAATTTTAAAATATACACATAACCAGCAAATCAACACGACTGCCTTTCTCACTTGGCAATTGTTGTAAAAAATTGGTTGAAAAGTTTTAATAAAATAATTTGTTAAAGTTTGTGCAATTCAAGGAAAAGTTAGAAAACAATGTTTGAGTAAAAACAAGTTAAACATTGTTTTGTAAAAATTATTATTCGTTATTTATAAAAATTAAAATTATTGGCAGCGTGTTATTTGCAACGCCGTTATACAACAAATCAAAAAGAGGAAAATATGAAAAATAATTTGGCGTTTCTTTTTATTCTTATTCTTCTTAATTCATGTGCAAATAATAAAAAATCAAATGAAATATTAATAACTGGTAAATTATTGGATAAAGGTATTGAAGAAGTTAAATTAAACTTATATCCGACTGATATTGCAATTAATAATATTGAATATTTTGCCAAAGTTGAAAAAGATTCAACGTTCTTGTTTAAAATCTCATCTGATGTAAGTCTATATGGAAATATTCATATAGGTAATTTTTATCACAAAATATTTCTATCGCCAAATGATGATTTGTTTATTACAAATGAACAAGATACTATCAGCTATTCCGGACAAGGTTCAGAGAAAAATAATTTTCTTTACCAAGTAGTTGAAGAAAATGGATTATACCACTATTCAAGAATTTTACAAAAGAACGATACAACAAAACATCCAATAATTTTAGCTAAAGAAGAACAAATAAAGTTTGTTAAAATAATAGAAGAAAATAAAAACAAATATAAACTAAGTTCTGAATTTGTAAATTTTCTTAAACTAAACGATTTATCTTCATATGAAGGATTTTTAATGTATTACAAACTATTTAGTAATAAAAAAAATGACAAAGTTGAAGACTCATTAGAAATTAATAAAGAATTTGAAAGAATAAAATTTGTAAACAAATTTATTGACGATAAAAAGTTATCTACACCCGAATACTTTTATAACATGAGAAATTTTGTCTATGCAAAGACTAATATTTTTATGAAAAAATCTGAGCTTAAATATCAGTCAGATTTGCAAAATACAGTTCAAATTATTTTCTTTGATTCATTAATTGGTAAATCTAAATCATACGCAATAGCTGATTGGCTTATAAATGATTTTAATTTTAATATTTATGACACAATAATCTATGATAGATTTAAAAAAGAAATTAAAGATTCACTTGCGTTAAAGGTTGTTAAAAAAAGTTACGACAAATATGTATTAAAACAACAACTTATAAACAAACCACTGAATGAAGAATTCAATAAAACCGAATTAGAAGATGATAAAGGAAATCTAATATTATTTGAGGATATGATAAAGAAGTACAAGGGGAAACTTGTTTATTTAGATATTTGGAGTTTGGGCTGCGGTCCTTGTATTGCAAATATGCCAAGATCAAAAGAATTAAAAGAAAAGTTGAAAAATTACCCAATTGAATTTGTATACCTTACCACAGATAATAAGTTTGATACTCTTTGGCAAGAAGTATATAAAGTTTCACTAACAAATGAAAATCATTATAGACTTGTAAAAGGTTTTGATTCAAGAATATTAAAATTTCTAAATATAAATTGGGTTCCTAATTATATGTTAATTGATAAAGACAATAAGTTAATAAGTTTTAATGCTTTAGGACCACATGATGCAAAATGCGAGGAAGAAATAAGAAAATATCTAAATTAAATTGTTGTATAACCAACAAATCAACCCGACTGCATAAGCAGTTTAGCATTTGTTGTAAAAATTAAATTTGAAAGTTCGTTTAAATTTGTTGTTTAATATTGAAAGTAAATTTAAATAACCAAAAAACAGTTTTTGTAAAAACAATTTAAAAACTGTTTTTATAAATTTTGGCGGAAACAAATAAACTTAAGTTTGCAATTTTGGGCAGCGGGTTATTTGCGCCGCCGTTATATTCTCAAAAAAAGGATAGTATAAATTTAATGTATCATAAAAGATTTGAATCCTTCGGAATTACTCATATCAGAATAATATTTAAATGCATTATTTGTAATAATATTATTGAAAGTGAATCTTTTTATATCCCAATTCCAAATTTTATTTCTAACTTTTTTAGTAAAACTTCATCTGGTTATTGGACAGAAGTTAAATGCAACTGTGATGAAATTTATGAATTAAGAATTGGCTCAGATTTAAAAGGTGGATTTATTGAGATAGAAGGATTGTTAGCTAATGATGAAAGTGTAGAAATAATAAAAGAAGTTAAGGCTTCGAATAATTTTTACAGTGAACAAATAGACTCGATGTTGACTTCTAAGAACAATTATGAATTATTCTTAAATGAAATAACTAATGTGAGAAATCTCAATAATGTGATATTAGAAGATGTAAAATTACAAAAGACATTACAAAGGCAAATGTATTCAAGCACTATAACTTGTTTAGAGGATTATTTATCTTCAACATTAGTACGAGAAGTATTCAGAAATGAAACCAATTTTAAAAATTTCGTTAAAACATTTCATGAAATTAAAAATCAAAAATTTTTGATTGGAGAGATATTTGAAAAATACGACCAATTGAAACTTATAGTAACAAAACATTTACTTGATGTAGTTTATCATAATTTAGACAAAGTAAAAGGTATGTATGAAGATAGTTTGAATATTAATTTTCCTACAATCTCTGATTTAATACTTGCAATAGAAATTCGTCACGACTTAGTTCATAGAAATGGGAAAAACAAATCTGGCGAAACTATTCAAATATCGAAAATTGATGTTGATAATTTAATAAAAAAAGTTGAGAATTTTGTTTACAGTATTGAGCAAGAATTGAAAAGTAAACGTGAGTTTGAAGAATGAGAATATAACCAGCAAATCAACCCGACCGCCGCACTGGTTTGGGTTTAGTGTAAAAATATAAATTGAAAGTTGTTTAGGCATTTTTGTTAAAAGTGAACAAAATTCAGAAAGTTAAGTCGCAAAGTTTGCTAAAGGTAGGTTAAACTTTGCTCCGTAAATTTAAACAATCGTTATTTTATAAAATTGAGTTTTAGGCAGCGGGTTATTTGTCACGCCGTTATATGCTTCAATAAATATAGGAACACAATTATGAGTTGGTACAAAATTAAAATCACAGAAAAAGAATTTACTAAAAGTGGTCACGGTTTTATTTTTCGTGACCTTGACGATTGTATTAAGCATAATCCAAAACTCAAAAATGTTTTCTTTGCAGTAAAAGAGCATATTTATGGCGAAGGTCATTTTTATTATTTTTGTAATCCGCCCCAAGATTGTATTCTTAGCCATCTTTTAAGTCTTGGTGCTTCGGTGTGCGATCAGCCAAATGATAGCTCTGGTCTACACCATTGTTATGCCAGTTTTGAACTTTATCAAGAATATTTTGACAATCTATCCGATCAAGATACTCGCAAAGAAAGTTCCGAATAAAGACATCTTTTATACCATCGAGAGTGCCATTTAGGTAGATTGTTATTAAATCACCCTTTTTGAATGATTGCTCTTTAAGGAATTCCATTTGATAAATTCTAAGGTTATTCATATTCAACATATTAGTGTCCATAATAATAAAACGCATATAACAAGGCAATCAACCCGACTGCTTCGCAATTACCAAGTTGTGCGTAAGTTGTTAAATTAGTTATTTGTGTTTGTTTGTTGTTTAGCATTTTTTAGTTATTTAATTTTATTTTAATTTTTATCATTCATTAATATTTATAAATTCAACTTCTGGCAGCGGGTTATTGCCCACGCCGTTATACACGGTTTAAAATATATTTAAAATTGTCTTTTAGGTTTTGTAAAGTTTTAAGTTTTCCAACTTTTGTAAAATCAAATTTTAGTTTTTTACAAAAATTATAATTCGTAAATCATTTCTAAAAATTAGTTTTCGTTCTTTTAATAATTTTTGTTAAACATTTATCAAAGTTTAAGTTTTTCTAAAATGTAAAATTGCTGTTCAAGTTTTTCTATACAAAAAATGTACTTAAAATTTAGAGCTGTTAAAAATTTTCAATAAATAAATATTTCGTAAAAATTTAAAAATCTGTTAAATAAAATTTCAAAAAAAGTTAAAACAAAATATTTATATAAAAGTGTATAACCCGCAAATCAACCCGACCGCTCTGCCACGGCAGACAAGTTCGCTAATTTGGGTTTGGTTTGTAAACAGAAAGTTTGAAAGTAAATTATAGTTTTTAGTAAAAGTGTAGTGCAATTCAAAAAGTTTTGTCGCAAAGTTTGCAAGGAAAATTAAACTTTGCTCTTTAAATAAATCATTCGTTATTTAGTAAAATTGTTGTTTTGGGCGTCGGGTTATTTGCCACGCCGTTATGCATATAAGATCAAATGAGATTAAGTAAAATAATTCGATATTTATTTTTAACCCTATATGGAATTATTACTCTTCTATTTTTTGGTTCAGCTATAAGATTAATATTAAATTATTACTTGCAGTTTTCACCTGATAAAATTTCAGTCGAACTTGAAGCAACTTTATTATTCTCATTTATTTCAATAGTGATAGGTTTAATATTTGCTGTTCTATTTTATTTGTTCTACAAAGAAAAGAAGGAAACTTTAATTTTATTTTCTATAATCTTTTTTGTTTGTTTTGTTTTCTTTATAACTAATATATTTTCTGCAGATTGGAGCAACAATAAAGAAGTAATATTTATTATTGGAGTTATCTTCTTTCCATCCTTAAATCTAATTTATCTAATTAAACACTTCACAAATTTTAAGTTAAAAAAATTATTAAAAAAATATGCATAACAAGTGCCTCAACCCGACTGCTTCTTTTCATTTGGCGAATTTCATTTTTTAAGATGAGTGCACTCAACAAGTTTTATGTTAAACATTGTTCTTCTAATTAATTAACTTGCCTCCGGTGCGTATGAAAATGAAAGTTACTCACCTCCGGCTTAATCATTGGCAGTTGTGCATAATTTAGTATTGCTGTTATGGGCAGCGGGTTAGGCACAAGGCCGTTATGTGCTAAGTGAATTTAATAATTTAACAAATCCGTTTACTATATTTTAGAAAAGGAAATTAGATGAAAAAACTGATGACAATTATACTCTTATCTTTGTTAATCTCAAGTTGCAGCACAAGTGATAGTTTAAATAATAATATAAATACAAATAAGGGACTGAAATTAATTATGAACGACACAATACCAAAAGTAACCGGAATTGGAGGAATATTCTTTTTTTCTGACAATCCAAATGAAACGAAAGAGTGGTATGCTAAGAATTTAGGACTTGAAACCAATGAATGGGGATCAAGTTTTGAATTTAGAAATGCAAACAGACCTGACGAAATTAATTATTTACAGTGGAGTCCTTTTAAGAAAGGTAGTGAATATTTTGCTCCATCAAAAAAGGAATATATGATTAATTATCGAGTTCAGAATATTGATGGTTTAGTAAAAAAGTTACAAGCAAATGGCGTGACCATTCTTGACAAAATCGAAACCTTTGAATACGGGAGATTTGTTCATATTCTGGACTCTGAGGGAAACAAATTAGAACTATGGGAACCAATTGACAGCGTTTTTACGAAAATGGGTGGTAAGACAACCAAATGATAATTATAAGAATTAAACAAAATTATAATTTTTATAACGGGAAGAAGCAATCGCACATAACCCGCCGCTCAACGCGGACAGCGTTTTACAGTGCGGCATTTGTGTAATTATAAAGTTGTGTTTGCAAAACTATGTTTCTCTTTAAGATAGTTAGTTCTAAGAAACATTTTTATAAATAAGAAAGTAGTTGCAAGTATTCGGCATTCTTGTTTTGGGCTGCCGGTTAGCGGCAACGTCGTTATGTAGCAAAGGAAATATGAAATCATTATTATTAGTTTTTCTAATTAACTTATTGGTTTATGGTCATGATTCTTTAAAGACTGATACCAATTATTATCAACAAGATTCAATTACACAAAAAACTGAAATACAAAAAGTTTTTATTACTAATGAGAAAACTCTAATAGAAAAATATGAAGGATTTATAGGTGCATTTTTAGGAGCATTTTTTGCTTTCTTATTTTTCAGAATTGGTGAATTTCTCAATAGGATTGTCAGGCGTAAGAATTTACATATAAGTGCTTTGGTTAAAATTGATAGGAATTTAAATGAAATTCATGATGTTATACATGGAAATACTTATATATATGACAAAATAATTGAACAGAATCAAGAAGCAGAAAAACTTGGAGTGCCATCAATTACTAACAATAACTTTCAAAAACTTTCTTTTGATGAATTAATTATTCATGATTTAATAAATACGGATTATTTTAAAGAAATTTTTAGTCTCAAAGTTAAAATTCGCAAATACAATTCTGATATAGAAACAATATTTGGGTTATTAAAAAGTTTGGGTGATTCTTATCTTAGTAAAATGATAGACAAGGATACTTATATTTTTAATCATAATAATGCTATTAACAAACTTGGCGAATTAAAAAAATATAATGTGTTTTTACAAAAACTTGTGAAAGAACTTATAGCTAAAGCAAGAACTTTAGTTGCAATAGAAAAAACAATTACTCAAAAAATATATTTCTCAATTGTTAAGAAAAAGTACAATAAGAAATTTCATAAAAAATATCCTACCGAATTAAATAAAATATCGGAAGATATTGAAAAGGGGCAAGAGAAAGACAAATCACTATTGGATGAAATATTTAATAAGTAGCTACATAACCAGCAAATCAACCCGACCGCTTCGCTAATTTGGGTTCGGTTTGTAAACAGAAAGTTAGAAAGTAAGTTTAGTTTTTTGTAAAAGTGTTGTTCAATTCTGGAAAGTGAGTCGCAGTTTTTTGTAAAACAAAATTAAAAACTGCTCTTTAAAATAAATCATTCGTTATTAAATAAAATTGTTGTGTTGGGCGGACGGGTTATTTGCCACGCCGTTATACTGTTTAGATTATTATGAAAAAAAAATATTTAAATAATTTATTTTTTCTCTTAATGTTTTTTCTTTTAACAAACAATTCAAATGTTATAGCTCAGAGGAAAGGTGAAGTTGTATTTGGTGTGAGCTTAGGAATTATTTCGAAAGGTTTTTTATCCTTGAAATATTTTCCAGTTGATGGAAATGCTATTGAAATTCATGGAGGAATACTTCCTGGTTTATATAATTATGGATTAGCATTACATCATTATTTTGATTTATCAAGACCAAATTCATTTATTCAAATAGGTATTTCGAATTTTGGTGGAATTTCTGAAAATATTTCAGATGATACAACAAATAATATTGATACATTGGGTTCTTCAATTTTAGGAATAAATATAGGTTTTGGAAGAGAATTTACTTCTGAAAAAGAAGTATATTTTTTTGCTGGTGGACCAACATTTGTAATTGATAAACATATAAATTGTTTTGACAGAAAGTCAAATAAATATTTCGAAGAACAAGAATTAGATTTTGGTTTAATTGGATTTATTGAAGTTGGTCGTAGTTTTTATCCTAAAAAGAAATAAAAACAGTATAACCAACAAATCAACCCGACCGCCGTTACGGCTTGGGTTTTGTGAAAAATAAAAGTTTGAAAGTTCATTTAAGTTATTTGTTAATGTTAAGTGCAATTCAAAAAGTTTTGTCGCAAAGTTTGCAAGGAAAATTAAACTTTGCTCATTAAATAAATCAATCGTAATTTAATAAAATTGTTGTTATGGGCGTCGGGTTATTTGCCACGCCGTTATACACGGTTTAAAAACTATTTAAAATTGTCTTCAAAGTTTTACAAAGTTTTAAGTTTTCAAACTTTTGTAAAATTAAATTTTAGTTTTCCACCAAAAATTAAATTCGTAAAATATTTCTAAAAATTAGTTTTCGTTCTTTTAATTATTTTTGTTAAACATTTTTCTAAGTTTTTCATTTGCCTAAAATGTAAAATTGCTGTTTAAGTTTTTCTATTCAAAATATGTATTTAAAAATTAGAGCTGTTTAAAATTTTCAATAAATAAAAGTTTTCAAAAGATTTAAGAAAAATCTGTTAAATAAATTTTCTAAAAAAAGTTAAAACAAAAAATTTGTATAAAAGTGTATAACACGCAAATCAACCCGACCGCTTCGCTAATTTGGGTTTGGTTTGTAAATAAAAAGTTTGAAAGTTCATTTTAGTAATTTGTTAAACTGAAGTGCAATTCAAAAAGTTTAGTCGCAAAGTTTTCTAAAGAAAAGTTAAACTTTGCTTTGGTAATTTTACCAATCGTTATTTAATAAAATTGTAGTTTTGGGCGGACGGGTTATTTGCCACGCCGTTAGCTTTACTGTAAAAATTATATGTTATAATTATACTCAGAGGAGAATTTTAGAAAGATGTATTTAGTTATTAACAAATTCCACAAATCTATTTTTATATTTATTATTATTTCCATATTACTGTCTGGTGGTTGTGAAGAAGAGATTTACAACTCAATTGTGGAACCAAAAAATTATTTGGAATATGGCAATGTTGTAAAAAGTGGACTTATTGCATATTATCCTTTTAATGCGGACGCTTTAGATTACAGTGAAAATAAAATGCATGGAATTGTAAAGGGAGTTTCTTCTTCTATAGGTAGGTTCGGGCAACCAGATGGATCACTAAAATTTGATGGAAATGATGATTTTGTTGAGATTCCAGGATTTAAATATACTAGCAAAAATAGTGGTACACTGTGTTTTTGGTTAAGAAAAATCTTAGAGATCAAAGAATATGATGAATCATCAATCATTTCTAATACAGATACTACAGGAAAAGGTTATGTGATCAGTATTCATGGTTTTAATAGTTTTTGGTTTGAAATAAAGGATCAATATTTTCAATCAGGAGGTATTTGGCGTACTAATCAAATTCCAATAGAAGAATATATTTTCCTTGCAATAACATTTTCTGATGGTACAATAACAAAATACTCAGATGGGTATCCTGTTGAGGAAATCATTTACACTCCAGATGATTATATAAAATTCAACAATAATCAATCATTGTATATTGGAAAAAGTTTATTTTCATCTCGATATAAATATTTTGAAGGAGAAATAGATGATTTATTGATATATGATAGAGCTCTTAATGAAGAAGAAGTATTACAACTTTATAATTGGGAATAGTAAATAGTTTTAATTAAGGCGTAAAGCTAACAAACAAATCAACCCGACCGCCGTTTTCACTTGGCGGAATTTTGTAAAAAGTTGATTTGGAAGTTTAACTAAAGTTTTTTGCTAAAGTGAAGTGTAATTTAGAAAAGTGAGTCGCAGTTTTTCTTAAAACCAAATTAAAAACTGCTCTTTAAAATAAATCATTCATTATTTAATAAAATTGTTGTTTTAGGCGGACGGGTTATTTGCTACGCCGTTATGCCATTAAACCAGTATGAAAAAATAAATGGTAAATTTTGAAGACATACTAAAAAGAAGAGGTTACAAGGAGAAGACTGTTGAAAGTTATTCATTTTGGATAAAAGATTTGAATAATTTCTATCATCCACAAAACCTTGATACGCTTAAACAAGAACAAATTATAGAATATCTACAGCATTTAAAAAATGTAAGACATTTATCAATAAGTTCACTTAAATCAGCAAAATATTCTATTGATCTATTTTTTTTATGGTGTCTTGAGAAGAAACTTGATTTTAATAATTTCAAAATAGGTTGGGTAAGAAGACCAGTAGTAAAAATTCTTAATCAGTCAGATATATTTGCTATTGTTAAAAATCTTGAAACGAGTTTTCATAAACTTGCGGTTTCTATGATTTATGCTCATGGGCTTGAGCTTAATGAACTACTTAATTTAAAAATAAAATCAGTTGATTTGAAAAATCAAGTACTAGAGATTCCAGTTGCAAGGAAAAAAGAAATCAGAAAATCGGTTATCCCTCAGAAGTTAATATCAGAAATTACTTTATTCATTTCTAATAGAGACAAAAACGAATATTTATTTCCTGGACACAGTGGGAAGAAACTTTCTGAATCTACTTTGCAAAAGTCATTTGGAAGGGCAAGAAAAGAAGCAAACATTTCCGAAGAATTCTCAATCCGATCATTGAAGACTGCTTATATCATTCATTTGAAAAGATTGGGTATTCCAATTGCAAACATCGTGGAGAATTTAAAAATTGCAAGTAAACATTCTCGTGAATATTATAATAGCTTAGACTATAGGAAGATAGAAGTTGATTTTAGTCCTTTTGATAGAGATCTTTCCAAAATAGAAGAATTAGATGATGTTATAAATGAATCATATATTTCAGAAAAAAGAATAACTGAATTATCATTAATCATTAGTGAAAAATACGACTTAACAAGACTAATAGAATTATTACGTGAACTTAATATTTCTTATCAGAATAATTCACTTATGTCAATTGCTTTAATTACAAGGGCAATTATTGATCAAATCCCACCTATTTTTGGATTTGATACCTTTAATCAAGTTGAGAATAATTATCAAAGTTCTAAATCTTTTAAGAAAGCAATGAATCATTTAAATAACTCGTTACGGAATGTTGCAGATTCATATTTACATATTACAGTAAGAAAAAGGGAGTCAATTCCTACATTCCAGCAAGTAGATTTTAGATCAGACCTAGATTTACTTTTATCTGAAATAATAAGAATAATTAAATAATGGCATAACCAGCGCCTCAACCCGACCGCCATTTTAGTTCGGCGGATTTATAATTTTTGGCGTTTGGTTTTTGTTCGGCATTTTGTTCTAAGTGTTCGTTCTAATTAATTAACTTACAAACTGCACTTGCTGATGCAAGTTAAGTGCAGTTTGTTTAATCATTGGCGTTTGTGTTTTACTCGGCTTCCCTGTTATGGGCGGCGGGTTAAGCGCAACGTCGTTATGCAATTAAAAAAAAACAAAAAAAATATGAATAATATCGAGGACAATTTTATAATGAATTTACTGAAGTTTTTCTTTATAAGTATTTTTTTACCGTTAGTTTGTTTTGCAAATCAAACTGACACATTATTGGTTAGATTAAATAATGGAGGTAGATTAAAAGGAGAAATTATTCTTACAAATCAACAATATTTAATTTTAAAAAATGAAAATATTGGAGAAAAGAAAATTTATTGGAATGAAATATCTTTTATTTCATCAATTGAAGTTTATGACTCATTACAAGAAAATAAATCATTTATAGTTCTACCAGCTCCAAAAATTAAAAAAGAAACATTTTTAGAAAATTTGTCGGCAGAATTCATGATGGGTAAAGGATTTAATTATGAAAGATTTATTGGTTTTGGAGTTAGAGCAAATATTTTAATTTCAGAAATATTTGAACTTGGAGCAACATCAATTTATCATTTGGGGATTCAAGATGTTTCATCATTGGATGGATATGGTGCTTTATTTTTATGGGGACCAGAAATTGGAATTAGAATAGATACAAAAAATTTTGTTTTTGAACCAACTTTAAGTTTTGGAGAAGGAACATATCAAGTTGGGAATGAAGTATCGACAAATCTTTACGATATTAAATATATTGATACATCAACAAAAAGTGATTTTTATTTTTCACCGGGATTAGGTTTAAAAATAAAATATTATGATATGTTAATAGGAGTTCGTTTTCAATATTTAGCAATTAATAATAGAAACACATTTGGGTTATATATTTCATTTGGTAAGTAAAATTGCATAACAAACAAATCTACCCGACCGCTTCGCTAATTTAGCGGGAATTTGTAAAAAGTAAATTTGAAAGTTTGTTAAAGTTTTTTGTTAAAATGAAGTTCAATTCAGAAAAGTAAGTCGCAAAGTTTGCTAAAGAAAAGTTAAACTTTGCTTTGGTAATTATAAAATTCGTTATTTAATAAAATTGTTGTTTTGGGCGTCGGGTTATTTGCCACGCCGTTATACACGGTTTAAAATCAATTTAAAATTGTCTTAAAAGTTTTGTAAAGTTTTAAATTATTATTCTTTTGTAAAATCAATATTTAGTTTTTTCAAAAATATAAATTGTAAATCATTTCTAAAAATTAGTTTTCGTTCTTTTAATTATTTTTGTTAAACATTTTTCAAAGTTTTACATTTTCTAAAACGTAAAATTGCTGTAAAAGTTTTTCTATTCAAAAAATGTATTTATAATTTAGAGCTTTTAGAAATTATCTTTTAAATATTATTTTCAAAAAAACCTTAAAAATTCACTAAATAAATTTTCAAAAATAGTTTATAAAAAAATACTTCAATAAAAATGTATAACAAACAAATCAACCCGACCGCTTCGCTCGTTTGGGTTTTATGTAAATTAAAAAATTTAAAAGTTCATTTTTGTTTTTTGTTAAAGTTAAGTGCAATTTAGAAAATTTAGTCGCAGTTTTTGCATAGAAAATTAAAAACTGCTTTTTAAAATAAATCATTCGTTATTTAATAAAATTGAGTTTAGGGCGGCAAGTTATTTGCGCCGCCGTTATGCATTTGGGAAGTAAATTGAGAATTAAACAAGTAATAATTTTCATCTTCATGTTTTCAGACTTAATATTTTCTCAAAACAATGATGATAACAAAATTGAACTTTCCGGTACAATAAATTATTCGTATGTGAAAAATAAATATGATTTAATGGAAGGATACAGTTTCTTAAAATATAATATATCACAAGTTATTGAATTCCAACCAAGTTTTGCTTATAAATATTTTCAAAGTTTTCAACTATTGGTTAGCCCATTTTATAACTATCAATTCAGTGAGTATAACTTAAATAGTGGTTATAGTGAATCAATTGAAAAATATGAGAATCATTTAATTGGATTTGAAATTGGTTCAATATACAATCTTAGATTAAAAGAAAAAATGATCATTTTTACTGGAGCAAAATTAGGTTTTAATTGGTCCAAATATAGAAATCTTGTTCGCACAAATAATTATAAATGGAGTAATCTGAGAATAACATTTCCAATATTATTAGCTGGAGCAAAATATTTTGTAAGTGAAAATTGGGCAGTAATATTTCAACTACAATATAAATATATGCCAAATCAATCTGGTTGGTCAAACATAAATTCAACATACATTATCGCTGGATTAGGTATAGCAACATATATTTAAAAATGCATAACCAACAAATCAACCCGACCGCTTCACTCAATTTCGGTTTGGTTTGTAAACAGAAAGTTTTAAAGTTAGTTTAAGTTATTTGTTAAAGTGATCCGTCAGCTGACGGAACAATTCAGCAAAGTAAGTCGCAAAGTTTGCAAAAGAAAATTAAACTTTGCTCTTTAAATAAATCATTCGTTATTTAATAAAATTGTTGTTTAGGGCGTCGGGTTATTTGCGCCGCCGTTATACACGGTTTAAAAATTATTTAAAATTGTCTTTATAGTTTTGAAAAGTTTTAAGTTTTCAAACTTTTGTAAAATCAAAAATATATTTTTGCAAAAAATTAAATTCGTAAAATATTTCTAAAAATTAGTTTTCGTTCTTTTAATTATTTTTGTTAAACATTTTTCTAAGTTTTATATTTTTCTAAAACGTAAGATTGTAGTTCAAGTTTTTCAATTCAAAAAATGTATTTATAATTTAGAGCTGTTTAAAATTTCAATAAATAAAAGTTTTCAAAAAAAATTGAAAAAAATCTGTTACATAAATTTCAAAGAAAAGTTAAAACAAAAAATTTGTATAAAAGTGTATAACACGCAAATCAACCCGACCGCTTCGCTCGATTTGGGTTTGGTTTGTAAACAGAAAGTTGGAAAGGTAATTTTAGTTATTTGTTAAAGTGAAGTGCTATTTAGAAAAGTAAGTCGCAGTTTTTTGTAAAACCAAATTAAAAACTGCTCTTTAAAATAAATCATTCGTTATTTAATAAAATTGTTGTTATGGGCGGACGGGTTATTTGCAACGCCGTTATATGCGAGAAAAATATGTCAAAGATTGAAGACCTAAAAACTCGTTTATTACCTTTGATTTCTAATCATAAAAAGTTAGAAAAATTTTTAATTGAAAATTCTAATCTCCCTGGGCCAAGAGCGAATCTGGAATTACTATTTGCATTATCTGAAGTATATGAAGATTTTGATACGATACTGGAATGGTCGAAAATCTCGGAAGAACAAGCAGACACAAATGCTCCTAAATCTTTTTTAGTCGTATGTTCTTTAGTTTGTATGGGAAGAATTTATACAAAAAATAATGACAAGAAAATTATAGAAATTCTTAAAGAACAATCAAATGATAAAAGATGGAGGATTCGAGAAGGAGTTACATTTGGGTTACAAATTATTGGAGAATCAAATTTTAATGAATTAGTAGAAATAATAGATAATTGGATAAAAGATTCAAGTAATTTGGAGAAAAGAGCAATACTAGTTTCTTTGGCACATCCAAAATTCTTAAACAAAGAAAATGCAATATACTGCTTTAATATTGCTGATCAAATATTAAGTGAATTAAAAAATGATGAAGATTATACTGTATTAAAAAAAGGGTTAGAGTTTACAATTAGTGTTTTTGTTGCGGCAAATGATGTATTAGGGTTTGAATTTTTGGAAAAATGGATAGGTAAGAGTGACGTAATTGACAGAATTATAAAAGAAAATTTAAAGAAGAAAAGAGTAAAGAGAATCGATGTAAAAAAAGTAGAAGTTTTGTTAAAAAAAATAAAATAAATTCGCATATAACCAACAAATCAACCCGACCGCCGTTCCGGCTTGGGTTTTGTGCAAAATAATAGTTGGAAGGTTAATTTTAAGTATTTTTGTTAAAGTGAACTTCAATTAAAGGAAAAAGTAAGTCGCAGTTTTTGTTAAAGATAAATTAAAAACTGCTTTGGTAATTTTACCAATCGTTATTAAATAAAATTGTTGTTTTGGGCGGCAAGTTATTTGCGCTGCCGTTATGCGTTAATAAAAGTGGAGATAATATGGAAAAATTAAAACGTATTATTTTTATATTTTTTATTACATTTATCTATTTTCAAATAAATGCACAAAATTCTGATTTAAGCGAGTTGATTATCTTAACAGATACAACAGAATATATTAGAAATGATTCGTCAAAGAGTTATTTCGCCATAATAAATAATTCTACTGAAGATGTATATTTTTTTATTTGTGGTAATATCGAGTTTGAAATCCAAAAAAGAAAGGATAATATTTGGGAAAGATTTGGTGGAGTTATTTGTGATGGTTTTAGTGCTTATCAAAATATAAAAGTTGAAGCGGGAAAATATTATTCATCATATTTTACAATATTTTATGAACCTGGAATTTACAGATTAGTATTTTTTTACAATTTAGATTCGAATATAATAAATTATGATTCATTAAAATCAAATGAGTTTACAGTTTCTGAATTATCAACATCAATTGATAAAGAACAGAAAAATGAATTAAGTATTAGTAATATTTATCCTAATCCTTGTAATCCAATCTCTATAATTGAATATTCTGTTAACAAAGAAACAAATATAAAAATTGAAATTATTGATATTCTTGGACGTTGTATAAAAATCCTTAGTGAGACAAGAATTGTAGCTGGAAATTATAAATTACGATTTTCTGTAGATGATTTAAGAAGTGGAATTTATTTTATTAAAGTAAGCTCAAATAAGTTTACAAAAATTCAAAAATTAATAGTATTAAAATAAAAAGCATAACCAACAAATCAACCCGACCGCTTCGCTTAATTCTGGTTTGGTTTGTAAACAGAAAGTTTCGAAGTTCATTTAAGTATTTTGTAAAAGTGGAGCAATGTTTTAAAGGTTAAGTCGCAAAGTTTGCTAAAGAAAAATTAAACTTTGCTCTGGTAATTTTACCAATCGTTATTTAATAAAATTGTTGTTTTGGGCGCTGCTTATCGGCAAACTGTTATATGTCTAAAATAGTAAGGAGATAAATAGTAATGTTTAGTGAATTAGAGAAAATTAACTTACGACCGAAACCATTTGAATTTTATACTGCAGATGAGTTGTGGACTGATGAACATACATCGAAAAAGATGTTAGAATTTCATCTTAATGAAGATATAAATGTTTCTTCTCGAAATCTAAATTTTATTGTCCATTCTGTAAATTGGATTACATCAAGTTTTGTTATAAATAGCCATTTTAGTATATGTGATTTTGGTTGTGGACCGGGATTATATACAACTCTTTTTGCTGAAAAGGGAGCAAAAGTAACAGGTATAGATTTTTCAAAAAGATCTATTGAATATGCAAAGAAAGTAGCAGAGGAAAAGTGTTTTGAAATCGACTATGTAAACCAAAATTATCTTTTATATGAAACAGACAAAAGATTTGATTTAATTACAATGATAATGTGTGACTATTGTGCTTTAAGTCCTGATCAAAGAGAAATAATGCTTCAAAAATTCTTTAAAATCTTAAAACCAGAAGGTTCAATTCTTCTTGATGTATACACTTTAGAATTATTCAAAAAAAGGTTGGAACAAACAGTATATGGAATTAATTTACTTAATGGATTTTGGTCAAGTGAAAAATATTATGGATTCCTAAACACATTTAAATATGAAGAAGAGAAAGTTATTCTTGATAAATTTACGATAATAGAAAAGAATAGAAATCGTAACATTTATAATTGGTTACAATATTTTAATATTGAATCGATATCAAAAGAATTTGAAAGAAATAAATTAATAATTGAGAATTTATATTCGGATGTTGCTGGTAGCACATATGATTTGAAAAGTGACGAAATTGCAATTGTTGCAAAGAAGGCTATATAATACTCAAACCAACCCGACCCCCGATGAAACGAGGCAAGCTGCTTCGTATGTTTGTGTTTTGGGTAAAATAAAAGTAGGAAAGTCAGTTTTAGTTTAGTGGAGTACACTTCAGAAATCCGTTAGATAACGAAGTGTCGCAGTTTTTCTAATGAAAATTTAAAACTGCTCTTTAAAATAAATTATTTGTTAATTTATAAAATTCTTCCGTCAGCTGAAGAATTTGGGCATCAGGTTGTCCATTATCTAAGGTAGCCACATCGTTTTATGCTAAATATTGTGTGAAATAGAATAGATAATTCTATACTGATAAAATAAAAATTAGATAAACAACTAATAAATGAATTATATGTTTTAGCATTTGTTAAAGTGATTTTAATTATGAATATTAAAAGAAATTTAAGTGAACTTATTGGTCAAACTCCCATGCTTATAGTAAAGTCGGTGAGAACTGATTGGGAAATTTATTTAAAATTAGAGTATTTCAATCCAGCAGGCAGTTTTAAGGATAGGACAGCTCGTGCTCTTATTAACGCTGCTGAAAAATCTGGGAAACTAAAAAAGGGAATGACAATTTTTGAATCTTCCTCTGGCAACACCGCTAAAGCTTTAGCTATGCTTTCCGCCGCAAGAGGATATAAATTTGTCGCAATTGTTGATAATCATGCTCCTTCTGATAAATTGAATGCAATTCGCGCATATGGAGGTGAACTTTATTTCTGTGGAGATGACGAAAATAGCAAAGGAGGACAACTTGTTGATATACGTCGAAATTTAGCAAAAAAACTTGCTAAAGAAAGTAATGGATTGAATTTGGATCAATATGACAATCCAGAAAATCCTAAAGGATTCTATGATACTCTTGGAAAAGAAATTATCAAACAAGTACCAGATATAAATTATTTAATTGGAACAGTTGGTACCGGAAGTTCACTTTCTGGATCTGGTCGCTATATTAAAGAACATTCAAAAGCTAAAATTATTGCGTTAGAACCAAAAGGTTCAAGTCATTTTTCTCCTCACGGGCATGGTTACTTTATTTCAGGTCCTGGCTATCCAGTTGGTGCTGTTTTACCTAAAAATATTGATGTCTCTCTTTTCGACAAACATGATTATGTTTCTGATTCAGAAGCATTTAACACAATGCGATTTTTTGCTCATAATAAGGGTTTACTTTTTGGAGATTCGAGTGGAATGCTTCTATATTATTCTATGAAATTTATTAAAGATAAACCCAAATCAAAAAAAATAAAGAAAATGGTTCTCATTGTAGGTGATAGTGGAGAGAGTTATCTATCACATGCTTTTAATGATAGTTGGATGATACAAAATGAGCTTATTAACAATCAGATTATTAATGACTTATCGAAATTTTATATTTAATTATTGAGAAGTATTGTAATTAAAACAAGATATTTACTGTGGCATATAATTAACAAATCAAATAGACTTTTTGGCTGATCTTGACTTTGTTCTAATAATAAATTTGAAAATCTAAAATCTGGAACACTTATTTTGCATTTCTAACAGAGGCGAATTTCTAAATTTTAAAGATATTTTTGTCAATATTTTGTTTTTTTTGCAAATTGAAAATAAATGGAATTTTACATGAGTTATTACCTTGAACTATATAACATTAGCATCGATTACTATCAAAATAATTTAAAAACAAGTGATCTTTTACCTAGTCGGAATATCTTAAAAGAAAATATTGAAAATATATTTAAAAAAATAAAAGATCAGAAAATTCAGAATTTGAATGAACTATTAAATCAGTTAAAAGATAAAAAGAAACTTCAGAATTTTTCAAAACAAACTGGAATAGCAGAAGAGTACCTTACAATTCTAGTTAGAGAAATAAAAAGTATTCAACCCAAACCAAATAATTTTATTGATTTTCCAAATGTTTCAAAAAATATTGTATCGAAACTTGAAAAACATGGTATTAAAAATACTTTACAATTATTTGATCAAGTATTAACAAAAAAAGATAGAAAAGAATTAGCAATAGAAATAGGAATAAATGAAATAGAAATTTTACGACTTACAAAGTTAACAGACCTTTCAAGAATTAGGTGGGTCAACCATACATTTGCATATGTATTATTAGAAGCCAATTATGATACCGTTGAAAAAGTAGCAAATGCTGATTACCGTAAATTGTATGATGATGTAAAAAATCTTAATGCAGAAAGAAAAATATATAAAGGAAATATTGGCTTGCATGATATGAAACTTTGTGTTGAGTCTGCAAAAAATTTATCACTTGATATAAAATTTTAGTGTAAAATATACTTTCTAAATAATAACTTATTTGGTTTATAATAACCAAATTTATTTTTTATCCAAAAATATTCTGAAATTTGAACAACTATATTTTACACAGAAAATTTTTGAATTAAATTTTATATTTCACAAAAAAACAAATTACTTTAGGAATTATTACATTAAAAATTCTAATGAGTTTTAAAAATTATTATAATTGTGAGTTATTAAATTCTACTCAGCATTAATTACATTACAAGTAAAAATATAAATTAGCTTCAAATTGAATAACCACTCATTAAATTCACACCAAATTTCATTTCTAAATTCCGCAAAATTATTTTAAAAGTTAAATTCTTGCAATATCTAAAATCCTTCGTTTTATAATCGATAATACGAGCATATAATTCAGAATATCATTTTTCAGAGAATAGTAAGTCTTTTTGGGGGGAAGTTAGAAAATTGATAAAAATTTTTCTATTATTTTTTTGTCAATTAGGTTATTCATTTATACAACATTTTTCACACAAATCACTCCAGAAATTATTGCTATTAATTGAACCAAAATTAAACCAAAGGACAATTTTTATTAAATAATCGTAAATATGGTTTACTTGCGAAATTTCAATAACTATTTATATAGAAGTTTAAAATAAGACACACTTTCCGAACATGATGGTACTTGTATTCAGGTTAAAAAGTGAAGCGATTCGTTATATATTGAATTTTTAATAAATAAGACAATTGTAAAGAGAAATTTTTGATCTTGATAAAAAAACTTTAAAGTTAAACTGTGTCTGTTTCGTGGTTAAGATAATGTTAAATATTATAAAATGATTTATAAACAAAAGGATTCAAGATGTATAATAAAATTAAAAATTTAAAGGTTAATCAAAAAATATCACTCATATTTTCAATTTTTATTTTTCTTGTATTATTCGTTGGTGGGGTAGGAATTTATAATATGAGTAAAATCCATAACCACTTAATAGGAATTGCAGAAGGAGATTTGCCAAGTTTGGATTTAATAATCCAAATTGATAGAGATATGCAACAGGCTTTAGTTGCCCAAAGAACAATGATTTTTTCAAATGTTGAAAGCGATGCATATAAAAGTTTATTAAAAGATTACAATGAAAATATTGCTCAGATAAATGAAAGATGGGAAGAAGTAAAAGAATTGGGGCATCATGAAATTAGTGATGAAAAAATCCAAGAATTTGAAAATGCAAAAGAAAACTGGATTAAAATTTCTCAAAACATAGTTGATGCAATAACTTCATATTCACCAGAAGGAAAAACAAATGCAATAGAGTTATCTTTTAATGAAGGTTCTAATTCATTTGAAAAAGCAAGGGATTTTATAAATGAATTCACTGAAAATTTAGAAAATGTTTCCAAAGGTGATATAGAATTAAGCGAATACTCTTACAATAATGCAATTATTCTAATTGCTATAGGAGTTGGAATTAGTATAATTTTATCAATTATAATTGGAAAATTAGTTCAAAATTTACTTGGGAAACCAATAGTAAAAGCTTCTGAAATGATGAATGAACTTAAAAAAGGAAAATTAAAACATAGACTTAAATTAGATTCCTCTGATGAAATTGGAGTTTTGAGCACATCAATGAATTCATTTGCAATAACACTTGAAGAAATTACTAATAAAATGTACAAAATTGCAAATGGTGATTTTGACATTGAAATTAAGCACTTAAGTTCAGAAGATGAAATTAGTCCGGCGCTTCATAAAACAGTTGAAACATTACAAAATCTTAAGGGAGAAACGGATTATTTAATAAATAGCGCATTAGAAGGAAAACTAAAAAACAGAGGAAACAGTTCAAAATTTAATGGCGGATATCAAGAAATTGTAAAAGGAATTAATGATACATTAGATGCGGTTATACTTCCAATTGAAGAAGGAGCAAAAGTTCTAAAGGAAATGACCGAAGGTGATATGACAGTTCGTGTTGATGGCCAATATAAAGGTGATCATCAATTAATTAAAAATAGTATAAATTCTTTAGCTGATTCTTTTAATTCTTTACTTGTGCAGCTTTCAGAAGTTATTCATGCAACAGCTAGTGCATCAAATCAAATAACTTCAAGTGCAGAAGAAATGGCTGCAGGTTCCGAAGAACAAAGTTCACAAACAAGCGAAGTTGCAACTGCAATGGAACAAATGGCAGCAACAATTGCAGAAACTACAAGAAATGTTATCAAAACAAACGAAGCTGCAAAAGATTCAAAAGATCTTGCGTTGGAAGGAAAAAATATTATTGATTCCACAATTAATGGTATGAATAAAATTGAAAATGTTGTAAAACAAGCTTCTGATATTATTCTAGAATTAGGACAAAGCAGCACGCAAATTGGTCAAATTATTAAAGTAATTAATGAAATTGCAGACCAAACAAATTTATTGGCACTTAATGCAGCCATTGAAGCGGCGAGGGCAGGAGATCATGGACGTGGTTTTGCGGTTGTTGCCGATGAGGTTAAAAAATTAGCTGAACGAACAACTGTTGCAACAAATGAAATTGCCGGAATGATTACAAAAATTCAGCAGGATAGCAATAATGCGGTTATTGCTATCAAAAAAGGAAATGATGAAGTTTCAAAAGGAATGGCAGAAGTTGTTAACGCTGGTGAATCGATGAGAAATATTGTAACTTCTTCTGATAAAGTTCTCGAAATATCATCGCAAGTTGCAACAACAAGCGAAGAACAGTCTTCAACTGTTGAGCAAATTAGTAAAAGTATTGAACTTATTAATTCGGTTTCTCAGGAATCTTCAGCTGGAATTCAACAAGTTGCCAATGCCACAAATGATTTAAATGTTCTTGCAGAACAACTTCAAACAATAGTGGGAAAATTCAGATTGGATAACACTTCAAACTCATCAAGTTTTAGTAAAACGCACAGCATAAATAAAAAAGGATTATTGGTTAATTCGTAATAAAAAACTAATCTAAAATTTTAATCCCATAGATTTTTTTATTTATGGGATTTTTTTATTTCTACCAATCGAACAAAAATGTTAATTTGCAGAATATGGAGAAAATCAATTTTATAAAAATGAATGGTGCAGGAAATGATTTTGTTTTGGTTAACCAAATTGAAAATCCAAACTTTGTTCCAAATTCCGATTTGATAAAAGAAATTTGTAATAGAAGAAAAGGAATTGGTGCCGATGGATTTTTATTTATTAAGAAAAATGTTAATTATGATTTTGAACTTGAATATTATAATTCGAATGGTAAACTCGGTTCCTTGTGTGGAAACGGTGCAAGATGTTCAATAAAATTTGCGCTCGAAAATTTTAACATCAAAAATGCCACTGCAACATTTTTGTGCAATAATAAAATTTATTCCGGTGAAAAAGTTAATTCTGAAATTATCAAATTTAATTTGAATGAAATTTCTGAAATAAGATTAAATCAAAAAATTTTGTTTGAAGGAAAAAATCTAAAATTTCATTTTGTTGATAACGGTTCACCTCACGTAATAATTTTTTGGGAAGATTTTGAAAATTTCACAAAAGAAAATTTTGATGAATTTGATGTTTTCAATTTTGGAAGAAAAATTAGATATTCTGATATTTTCAAACCTTTTGGAACAAATGTAAATTTCATAAAAATTGAAGAAAAAATTAAAATCAGAACTTACGAAAGAGGAGTTGAGGAAGAAACTTTTGCTTGCGGAACTGGGGTTGTTGCATCTGCAGTAATTCTAAGTTTACTTAAGAAAATAAATTCGCCAATTACATTTTTAACAAAAGATTTTGATGTTCTAACTGTAGAATTTGAGAAAAAAAAAGAAAAATTTGAAAAAATTACCTTAACAGGACCTGCAAAAATTAATTATATTGGAGTTTACAATTTTCAAAAATAGGGAGTTACATGGGGAAAGTTATATTTTCTATTAGTTATGATATAATTCCAGAAAAAAGAGTTGAATATTTAGGAATTGTGCGTGAATTAAAAAGTATAATAAAATCTGAAGGTTTAGAAAGTTATTCTGTATTTGAGCAAAAATCAAAAGAAAATAGTTTTCAAGAAATTTATGTTTACAAATCTCAACAAGCTTGGGAAGATTCTGACGAATCTGAAAATGAAAGAGTAGATATTTTAATGACAAAATTATCAGATTTGATTAAAGAAAAATCAACTCAATATTCTACTTTATTCGAAATCGAAAATTAAAATTTCCAATAAATTTAAGAATTTCTAAAATGTATGAATACATTGGCGCAATTCATATGCATTCAAAATTCTCCGATGGTTCAGGAGATCCCGCCAAAATAGCTCAATTTGCTGATGAAGTTGGGCTTGATTTTATAATTCTTACCGACCATAATACATTGCGTGCTTTAAATGAAGGTTATGAAAAATGGTATGGTCAAACTTTGCTATTGGTTGGCTGCGAATTGAATGATAAATTCAATAAAAATCACTATCTCGCAATGAATATTTCTGAAACTTATTCCACGCGCCAATCTGCAAAAGAATATGTGAAAAAAGTAAAAGATGCCGGGGGAATTGGATTTATTGCACATCCGTTTGAAGAAAGAAATTCGATGAAGGAACACCCACCTTATCCTTGGACAGATTGGGATGCGGGAGACTTTACCGGAATTGAAATATGGAATCACATGTCTGAATGGATGGAAGGACTTACTGAACAAAATAAATATGCACATTTTATTCATCCACTAAGATCAATTATTGCTCCAAATAAAAAATCATTGCAAAAATGGGATGAACTAAATAAAAAAAGAAAAGTTGTTGGAATTGGCGGAATAGATGCGCATGCACATAAGATAAATGTTTTAGGTTTTGTAGAAGTTGAAGTTTTTCCATACAAAGTTTTATTTAAATCTATTAGAACACACATTCTTACTGAAAAAAAACTAAGATCGAAAAATATTTCGGTAAATACTGCAAAACAAATAATTTATGAAAGTTTGGAAAAAGGGAAATGTTTCATTTCAAATGATTATCACGGTGATGCAAAAGGATTTAAATTTTATGCAAAAATTGGGAATGAACATTTCCAAATGGGTGAAACCGTGAAAAAATCGGGAAAAATTAATCTAAAAATTATTCTTCCCAATAAAATTGGAAAAATTACATTAATTCATAACGGAAAACCGATTAGTGCGGTTGAAAATATGGAAGCAGATTTTATTGTTCAAAAATCCGGACAATATAGAGTTGAAGTTTACCTAAATAATCAAGCATGGATTTTTTCTAATCACATTAGGATTGAAAACTAATATTTATTATTTTTCCCGTTCAAAATTGAATCTCATTCAAAAATCCAAATAAAATTATGATAGGAAAAAAGAAAAAACTTTCGAAAAAAGAAATTCAAGAAGACAAACTTGTAACTAGTTTTTATAAAACTCAAGGCTTCTTTGAAAAAAATCAACAAAATTTATTAATCGGAATTGGCGCAATTGCAGTGATTGTTTTAGCAATTTTTTGGTATAACAGCAAAGTTGAAGACGATAATATTCAAGCAACAACACAACTTGCAAGTGTAATTCCTCTTTATGAACAAGGTCAATATCAAAAAGCTATTGATGGAGAACCCGGAACAAATGTTACTGGTTTACTTTCAATTGTAGAGAATTTCGGCAACACTTCCCAAGGCGAAATTGCAAAAATGTACTTAGCAAATTGCTATTTTTCATTAGGAAACTATGAAAAAGCAAATGAATATTATTCTGATTATTCTGGGGATAATGATTTATATAAAGCAAGTTCATTAGCCGGACAAGCTGCTTGCAATGAAATGAAAGGTAATTTTGAAGATGCAGCTGATGATTATAAAAAAGCAGCAAATGTCGTTAAAATGGAATCTCAAGCAGCATCATATTTATTGAGTGCAGGAAAAAATTATCTTAAAGCAAATGCCGCTGATAAAGCAAAAGAATTATTTGAACAAATAACAAATGATTATAAAAACACGAATGCAGCTAGAGAAATCGAAAGATTTTCTTATAATTTTTAATAACAAAAACAATTAAGGGTATGGCAGATACATCAGATTTCAGAAATGGATTAATCATTAAATTCAAAAATGATTTATATACAATAACAGAATTTCAGCACGTAAAACCAGGAAAAGGCGGGGCTTTTGTTAGAACAACTTTAAAAAATTTACGCTCCGGAAAAGTTCTTGATAATACTTTTAGATCCGGTGAAAGTGTAGAAGTTGTTAGAGTTGAAAGAAGAAAATATCAATATTTATTTAGAGAATCTAACGATTTAGTAATAATGGATAATGATACTTACGAACAAATTAATGTTTCGGAGAATTTATTTGATGGCGGTGATAAGTTTCTTAAAGAAGGTGAAGAAATTGATTTACTTGTTGACGATAAAGATCAAATTATTACAGTCGAAATTCCTTTATTCGTTCAGTTAAAAGTAATTGAAACCGAACCGGGTTTTAGAGGAAATACTGCAACAAATGCAATGAAACCCGCAAAATTAGAAACCGGAGTTACAATCAACGTTCCACTTTTTATTGATCAAGATGATGTTTTAAAAGTTGATACAAGAACCGGTCAATACATGGAAAGAATTAAAAGTTAAGGGGAAAAATGGATATTAATGAAATTAAAAAACTTATAAAAGTTTTTGAATCAAGCACGATAACGGAATTAACAGTTCACGAAGGTGATTTAAAAATTAAAATTTCTAAAAACGGATCCTTTAATACTCCAATTTATACAACTCAGAATATTCCGGTTCAAAATCAAATTTTAACAAATTCTTCCGAATCAAATAAAATAATTACTGTTTCAGAAACTCCCAAAGCAAAAGATGAAAATTTTCATATTATTAAATCACCCATTGTTGGTACATTTTACCGCGCTCCTGCACCTGATGCAGATGCATATGTTCAAGTCGGTGATAATGTAAATACCGGAACTGTGCTTTGTATTGTTGAAGCAATGAAATTGATGAATGAAATTGAATGTGATACAAATGGTAAAATTGTACAAATTTTAGTTGAAGACGGCACACCAGTTGAGTATAACCAACCGTTATTTAAAATTGAGAAAAGTTAATTAGGAGTTCTATTTGTTCAAGAAAATACTGATTGCAAACAGAGGCGAAATTGCACTTAGAATAATTAGAACTTGCAAAGAGTTGGGAATTCCTACTGTTGCTGTTTATTCTGAAGCAGATAAAGATTCTCTTCATGTTGTTTTTGCCGATGAAGCAGTTTGTATTGGTCCAGCGTCTTCAAAAGAAAGTTATCTAAAAATTCCAAGTATTATTTCTGCAGCTCAAGTTACAGGTGCAGACGCAATTCATCCGGGTTATGGTTTTTTAGCCGAAAATTCAGAATTTTCTGAAATTTGTGCTGAATCAAATATAAAATTTATTGGTCCATCTCCGGATATGATTGATAAAATGGGTGACAAAGCATTTGCAAAATCAACCATGAAAAAATGTGGAGTTCTGGTTGTTCCAGGCAGTGACGGCGCAGTTTCCGATGTTGAAGAAGCAAAAAAAATTGCTCAAGAAATTGGTTATCCTTTAATGCTAAAAGCATCAGCTGGCGGCGGTGGAAAAGGTATGAGAATCGTTTGGAAAGAAGATGAAATTATGAAGGCTTTCCAAACAGCAAGCAACGAGGCATTTGCTGCATTTAATAATGGTGAACTATACCTTGAAAAATTTATTGAAAATCCTCACCATGTTGAAATTCAAGTAATGGGAGATCAATTTGGAAATGTTTATCATTACGGCGAAAGAGATTGCACAATTCAGCGAAGACATCAAAAATTAATTGAAGAAACTCCAAGTCCAATAATTACTGAAGAAACAAGACAAAAAATGGCTGAAGCAGCAATCCTTGGTGCAAAATCAGTCAATTATGAAGGAGCAGGAACTATCGAATTTTTGGTTGATAAACATCAAAATTTTTATTTTATAGAAATGAATACAAGAATTCAAGTTGAGCATCCGGTTACGGAAATGGTTAATAATATTGATTTAATAAAACAGCAAATTTTAGTTGCTGCTGGAAATAAAATTACAGAAATTCCTAAAAAGCCAAACGGACATTGTTTTGAATTTAGAATCAATGCCGAAGATCCGGATAATGGATTTCGTCCTTCTCCCGGAAAAATTAATTATCTACATTTCCCCGGCGGATTTGGTGTTAGAGTTGATTCACATATTTACAATCAATATACTGTTCCTCCAAATTATGATTCTTTACTTGCAAAATTAATTGTTTGGGGTGGAGATAGAGAACATGCTATTTCGAGAGCGCTTAGAGCATTTGAAGAATTTGCTGTTGATGGAATTAAAACAACAATTCCATTTCATATAAAAGTTTTACAAAATGAAAAATTTAGAAATGCTGATTATGATACTTCTTTTATCGATAAATATTTTGCGAAATAAATAATAGAGGTTAATATGAATATTCCATCAGACTTAAAATATACAAAAGATCATGAATGGATTAAAGTTGAAGGCAGTGAAGCAAAAATTGGCATTACAGAATATGCACAAGGTGAATTAGGAGATATAGTTTTTGTAGATATTTCTCCCGATCTAAGTGAAATTACAAAAGGTGAACCTTTTGGAACAATTGAAGCCGTTAAAACCGTAAGTGATTTATTTGCTCCATGTAACGGGAAAATTTTAGAAATTAATTCCAAACTTGGTGATAAACCGGAATTAATAAATAATGATCCATACGGCGAAGGATGGATTATAAAAATTGAAATTACATCTCAATCAGATTTAGAAGAACTACTTGATAACGTTACTTATCAAACTCAAATTACTGCATAATATTTCTCAAAGCCGGAATTCATTCTGAAAGCCGGCATTTTTTAATTTTTCTATTAAATAACATGCAAACTCATAATACAATTTTAGTTTTGGATTTTGGTTCTCAGTATACACAATTAATTGCAAGAAAAATTAGAGAACAAAAAGTTCGCTCAATAATTTATCCATACTTTACTTCGCTTAATAAAATTAAGGAATTAAATCCAAAAGGAATTATATTTTCCGGAGGACCAACCAGCGCATATGAGAAAGATTCACCACAAGTTGATCCAGAAATTTTTAATCTGAATATTCCCATTCTTGGAATTTGTTACGGTATGCAATTAGTAACCTTACACTTTGATGGAAAAGTTGAACCAGCTCAAAATAGAGAATATGGCAAAGCAAATATTCAAATTTTGAAAAATGATGGATTGCTTAAAAACGTTAAGGAAAATTCAATTGTTTGGATGAGTCATGGTGATTATATTACAAAAATTCCGGATGGATTTGAAATAGATTCGCAAACAGAAAATTCACCAATTTGCTCAATTTTTAATAATGAAAAAAAAATTTATGCTTTGCAATTTCACCCAGAAGTTGCTCACACAGAAAACGGTAAAGAAATTTTAAGAACATTTATTTTTGATATTTGTAATTGCAATCCAGATTGGACTCCGACCAATTTTATTGAAGATTCCATAAATGAAATCCGTGAAAAAGTTAAAGATTCAAAAGTAATTTGTGCTTTAAGTGGAGGAGTTGATTCATCTGTAGCTGCAATTTTATTAAACAAAGCAATTGGTGATAACTTAACTTGCGTACATGTTGATAATGGATTGATGAGAAAAAACGAAAGCGAAAAAGTAGTAAAATTATTTAGAGAAAATTTTGAACTAAAAATCATTCATATTGATGCATCAAAAGAATTTTTAGCAAAATTAAGTGGAATTTCAGATCCCGAAAAGAAAAGAAAAATTATCGGAAATACATTTATAGAAATATTTGAAAGAGAATCTAGCAAAATTGAAAATGCTGAATTTTTAGTTCAAGGAACTTTATATCCCGATGTAATAGAATCAGCATCTGCTGGAACTGCTTCACATAAAATTAAAACACATCATAATGTTGGTGGTTTGCCGGAAAAAATGAATCTTAAATTAATTGAACCATTCCGAGAATTATTCAAAGATGAAGTTAGAGAAATTGGTGAAATTTTAGGTTTACCTCACGAATTTGTTCATCGTCATCCATTCCCGGGTCCGGGTTTAGCTGTAAGGGTTTTGGGAGAAATTACAGAAGAAAAACTTAGAATTCTAAAAGATGTTGATGCAATTTACATTGAATCCTTGAGAAAATTTGATTTGTATTATAAAATATGGCAAGCATTTGCAGTTATACTTCCGGTTCAATCCGTAGGTGTTATGGGTGATGCAAGAACTTACGAATCTGTAATTGTTTTGCGAGCGGTAACTTCCACAGACGGAATGACTGCCGATTGGTACAGATTTGATAATTCATTTTTAGAATATGTTTCAAATAAAATTATTAGAGAAGTATCTGGTGTAAACAGAGTTGTTTATGATATAAGTTCCAAACCGCCATCTACAATTGAGTGGGAATAATTTAATAAATGTTAAAAGTTAAAGAATTACCAATTGATGATAGACCACGTGAAAAATTAATATTGCGTGGTCCGCAAAGTTTAAGTGATTCGGAACTTTTAGCAATTTTATTAAGAACTGGAACAAAAGGTGAATCTGTAATTGAATTAGCTCAGAAATTAATTCAAAAAGATAATTTAGCTTTACTCGCATCAAAAACCATTGAAGCATTTACAAAACAAAACGGAATTGGAAAAGATAAAGCCGCTACATTAGTTGCAGCGTTTGAACTTTCAAGAAGAATAAAATTTAATGAAAAATGGTTTTCGCAGAAAAAGATAAAATCTCCGGAAGATTTAGCAGAAATTTTCATTCCTTTGTTAAAAGATGAAATTAAAGAAAAATTTATTGTGGTTTGTTTAAATACTTCAAACCAAATTATAAAATTCGAAATAATTTCTATTGGAAATTTAAATTCAAGCATAGTTCACCCGCGTGAAGTTTTTAAAGTTGCAATTGAAAATAATTCTGCGAGTATATTTTTAGTTCATAATCATCCAAGTGGAAATACAGAACCAAGCAAGGAAGATATTTCCATTACAAAAAGATTAGTCGAAGCCGGAAAGATTTTTGATATATCTGTTTTAGATCATTTAATAATTGCCGGAGAAAACTTCACAAGTTTGGTAGAAAAGAGAATTATTTAGTTTTACAAAAAAATGTTATATTTTAGCTACATTATTAATATATTTACTTAAAGAATTTCACAAACAAATAAATCATTCTTTTATATTAGGAGGATTAACAAAATGACAAAAATCAAAAAACTTCTCACTACTTCATTAGCGGTAGTATTTGTTGCTGGTTCGTTAAGTTTAACCGGCTGTGGTGGTGTTAGTGACGAACAAATGGCAGAATTAAATGCTTTAAGAAGCGAAGTATCTGCATTGGGTACAGAAGTTAATGCTTTAAAAAGTGAAAAAACAAAGTTAGAAAGAGAAATTGCTGAAATGGAAGCTAAACTTGCACAATGTGCAAAAGATAAAGAAGCTACTAAAGCAAATTTACAAAAATTAGGTTTATAAAAGTTTAATAATAAAAGGAGAGTATATAAATGGCACAAATTAGAAACATACTTGCATTATTAGCTTTATTGGTTTTCCTTTCAACAAATGTTTTTGCACAAGAAGAAATGACAACTGATGAATGGGAAGCAGAAATTGCAAGATTAACACAAGAAAAAGCTGATCTTTCAGCAGAATTAGAAAGTTTACAAGCTTCAGTTAATTCATTAAAAGAAAAGAAAAATTCATTACAATCTTATGAAGATTGCCAAAAAGATATGTATGCTTTAGTTGGTGCTTCAAAAAGTGATGTTGAAGCTTATGATGCAAAAGTTAAAGCTTTAATGGCTGATATTTCAGCTAAAAAACCAACCAAAGCTGATAGACAAGCTGAATTAGATGCTTTAAAAGCAAGCAAATTAAGTGCTTTACCACAATTTTATGATATAGTTCATGGTCAATTGCAAAAAATGTTAGATGCTTGGCCACCAGAAGAAATTAATTACACAGTTGTTCGTGGCGATCATCTTTGGGGAATTGCTAAAAAGAAAGATCATTATGGAAATGGTTTTGCTTGGCCAAAAATCTATAATGCAAACAGAGATAAAATTAAAAATCCAGATTTAATTTATCCAAAACAAGAATTTACTATTCCTAATTTAACTGAAGAAGAAGCTGCTAAATACAATAAATTGAGAGCAAATTATAAACCAGCTCCAATGCAATAAAATTTAGTTTGTTCATATATTCTTATAGGATATTCTAAAAGATATTGCAATTTTATTTCGAATTTTGCTAAAACTTTTAGAATATCCTTTTTTATTTTGAGGAAGTTATTTCACAGATAGAAAAAAAAATAAAACTAGAAAATGTTGATTTAGTTTCACTTTTCGGATTCAATGATGCAAATCTCAAACCTTTGGAAGAAAGATTGTCTTCATCAATTTCTATCAGAGGTGATATTGCTTTTATAAAAGGAACTGCTGAAGAAGTTGATTCAATCGAAAAAGTATTCAAAGAAATGATTTTTGTTCTGAATACTACGAACAAACTCACACCAAATGATGTTTCAACAATAGTTGATCTAACCTTATCTGGAAGAGATATAATAAGTAATGAAGATTATAATTCAATAGTCCTTTATACAAAAAAGGATGTAATTAAAGCCAAAACAGATACACAATTTGAATATGTAAAAGCAATGAGTGAAAATGATATTTGTTTTGGAATTGGTCCAGCTGGAACCGGAAAAACTTATTTAGCTGTAGCATTTGCAATAGCTCAATTGAAAAAAGGAATTGTAAAGAAAATTGTTTTAGCTCGACCTGCAGTTGAAGCCGGAGAAAGTTTGGGATTTTTACCAGGTGATTTTAAAGAAAAAATTGATCCATATTTGCGACCTTTGTTTGATGCATTGCAAGATATGCTTCCAACCGATCAATTGAAAAATTATATTGAAAGAAATATTATTGAAATTGTTCCATTAGCATACATGCGCGGAAGAACTTTGAATAATTCGTATATTATTCTTGATGAAGCACAAAACAGCACAAATATTCAAATGAAAATGTTTTTAACAAGAATTGGCCCAAATTCTAAAGCTACAATTACTGGCGATATTACACAAATTGATTTACCGAAAAAAACAGAAAGCGGTTTAATTTTAGTTAAAGATATTCTTCAAAATGTTGATGGAGTTAAGTTTGTTTATTTCAATAAATCTGATGTGGTAAGACATAAGCTTGTTAAAGATATAATACATGCTTACGAACAATACAACAATGGAAATTAATTACTGATTTTAGATTTCAGTTTGTAATTCTAAAATTTCTAATCACAAATTTATTATTAATAGAATTTTTTGCTTTCTTCCCAATATTTATCCATTTCTTCTAAATTTGATTCGGTAATGGATTTATTGTTTTCTTCCAATTTTTTTTCGATATAATTAAATCTATTTAAAAATTTAGTATTGGTTCTACGTAAAGCATTTTCCGCATTAATTCCAAGAAATCTTGAATAATTTATTAAAGCAAAAAAAACATCACCCATTTCTTTTTCTAACAAATTTTTATCGCCGGTTTTCTCTGATTCATGCATTTCCTCAATTTCCTCAATAACTTTTTTCCAAACATCATTTTTATTTTCCCAATCAAATCCAATTTTTGAAACTTTTTCCTGCATTCGTGCAGATTTTTGTAATTCGGGAAGATTTTTTGGAATTCCTTCGAGAATAGATTTTCTGCCCTCTTGCATTTTTATTTTTTCCCAATTACGCTCAATTTCCTTATTGTTCTCTACCGCAAGATTTTCAAAAACATGAGGGTGACGTCTTATCAATTTTTCACTTATCGAATCAATAACCTCATTTATAGAAAATAGATTTTTGTCTTCAGCAATTACTGAATGAAAAACTATATGAAGTAAAAGATCACCCAATTCATTTTTAAGTGCAGAATAATTTTGATCATCAATGGCTTCTAAAACTTCATAAGTTTCTTCTAAAGTTGCAGCTTTTATTGAATCAAATGTTTGAACTTTATCCCATGAGCATTCTTTTCTAAGTTTACGCATTATGTTAACAAGATTATCAAATTTTTCTTTATGCATTTTTTCCTTAAATATTTTTAACAGAAAATTAGGATTTTTTATTTCAAAAAATGAGTTATTTTTATACAACTACATCAGAGAATTAAAATGATTGAAGAAAAATTAAATAAGATGAATATTTCAATTCCGGAAGCACCAAAGCCATTAGCTTCTTATATTCCAGCATTAAAATCTGGAAATTTAGTTTTTACAGCGGGACAAATTCCTCTAGAAAATGGAACTGTAAAATACAAGGGGAATGTTGGAGGTTCTGTTTCATTAGAGCAAGGGAAAGAATCGGCAAAACTTTGTGCAATAAATTGTTTGAGTGTTATAAAATCTGAAATCGGAAATCTGGATAAAATAAAAAGAATTGTAAAAGTTACGGTTTTTGTAAATAATGTTGATGGATTTTCTGATCAACCAAAAGTTGCAAACGGAGCTTCTGATTTTTTGGTTGAATTATTTGAAGAAAAAGGTAAACATGTTAGAAGTGCCGTTGGAGTAAACGGTTTGCCTTTAGATGCAACCACCGAAGTAGAAATGATCGTGGAAATTTAATTTCTTAATTAATTTTTGAAACAAATTTTAATTTTTTTGGTCTAACAAAACATGAAAAAAATAATTCTATTATTGATTTTTATTTCATCAATTACCATTGCACAATTTAAAGGTGATGAGAGTAAACCGTTAAATATTCAAAGTGGAATTTTAAACGATAACCCGATTAGCTCAATTTTTAGTTTTATCAATCCAGAAAATTTTTCAATGAGTCATAGTTTTGGAATGTCTTATTCAACCTTTGGAAAAAACGGAATGGCGCTTGGCGTTTATACAAATCACCTAGCTTATGAATTTAGTGAAAAATTTAATTTTGAACTTGATGCAAGTTTAGTTAACAGTCCGTATAATACTTTAGGTGATTCATTCACAAAATCAATTAATGGGTTTTATATAGATCGTGCTCGGTTAAATTACAATCCTTCCAAAGATTTTAACATCAGTTTGATATTCTCAAACTCACCTTATGGTTATTACAATAACTATGGTTACGGAAGACTTTCTCCATATTCTAACAGATGGTTTGATTAGAAAATAGACTAACAAAATTTATTTTATTATTTTTAAGTACAAAATCTGATAAGTTTTGTTAACTTATTTTCTAATAAATTTCAGTTACATTGAAAAAATCTATAAAAAAAAACAACGAACAGAAAGCTGATATAAAAACTTCCACAGTAAATTTATTTTACAATATTTTAATTTTTTTTCTGATTGTACTTATAGTTTATTTAAGTTATTCTGCTTATATGAAATTGGTTAAAGGTTCTGAAAAAATAGATGAACTTAAAAACAATGAAATTGCAGCAGAAATAATTCAGCTAGATGTACTAAATGGATGTGGAGTTTCCGGCGTAGCGGATAGATATACTGACTTTTTACGCTCAAGAGGATTTGATGTGGTTGAAATTGGGAATTATGTTTCATATGATGTTGATGAAACTTTTGTAATTGATAGAATTGGAAATAAAGCAAATGCGCTAAAAGTGGCTTCTGCTTTAGGTATTGAAAAGGTTAAAGTAATTCAACAATTGAATGAAAATTATTTTCTCGATGTATCGTTAGTTATAGGGAAAGATTATTATAAATTAAAACCAATTACGGGTGAAGAATAAATTTGGAAACAAAAAATTTAGTAAATGAAATTGTAGAAATAATTCAGTCAAAAAAAGGTTATGATATTACTATTTTGAATTTGACAAACTTATCTGCCGTTGCTGATTATTTTATAATCTGCTCCGGTGATGTTGATGTTCACGTAAAAGCTATTGCAGATGAAATAGATAAAAAACTAAGAAAAGATGGAATTAAATGTTATAATAAAGAAGGTTACACTGCTTTAAATTGGGTTTTGATTGATTATTTTGATGTTGTTGTTCATGTATTTAAAAAGGATGCCAGAATTTTTTATAATTTAGAAAAACTATGGGGCGATGCAGAAATTACCGAAATTGAAAACTCCAACTAAAACTTGCCAGCTAAAAATTTTGTGAGAAAAAAGTGAAAGAATATTTACAAAGTTTGTTTAATCAAGCTTCAGAAAAATTAACTTATTTAAATGAAATTCCTTTATTCTTTAATGTTCCGCAAGATGAAGAGCATGGTGATTTATCTTCTAATGCAGCAATGCTTCTTACAAAAATTCTTAAAAAAAATCCGCGACAAATTGCAGAAGATATAATTTCTAATTTAAATTACGATTCAAATATTATTACTAAAACCGAAATTGCGGGACCGGGATTTATAAATTTTTATTTCAATCCAAATTTTGTTAATAAAAAAATTGAAACAATAATTTCTCAAGGCGATAATTTTGGTTATAGCAATGAATTCAACGGTAAAAAAGCAAATGTTGAATTTGTTTCGGCAAATCCTACCGGACCTTTAACAGTTGGACATGGACGCAATGCTGTATTGGGTGATACATTTGCTAATTTATTGGAAGCAATTGGTTATTCTGTTGATAGAGAATATTACTTTAATAATGCTGGCAGACAAATGCGTGTTTTGGGAGCTTCGGTTGCTGCACGTTATTTAGAACTTCTTGGTATCAACAAAGAATTTAGTGAGGAATTTTATCAGGGCGAATATATTAAGGAAATTGCACAAAAAATTTGTGTTAAATTTTCCGATAAATTTAAAGATGATTTAGAAAATGAAATTTTTAAAAATACTGCCGAAGAAGAAATTTTTAACGATATAAAATCAACATTAAAAAGAATTGATATTGAATTTGAGCAGTTTTATAATGAAGATGATTTATATAAAAATGGCAACATTGATTCCTTACTAAAGTTTTTTGAAGTGAAAAATCTTTCTTATAAAAAAGATGACGCTATTTGGTTAAAGTTCAGCGAATTGGGACAAGAAGTTGATAAAGTAATTGTGAAATCAACCGGTGAGCCAACTTATAGGCTACCCGATATTGCATATCATAAAACAAAGTTTGAAAGAGGTTATGATTTAATTGTTGATATTTTCGGATCGGATCATAATGCAACTTACACTGATGTGCTTGCCGGAATTGAAGCTTTGGGTTACTCAAAAGAAAAAGTTAAAGTAATTATTTACCAATTTGTTACTATAACTCAAGGCGGCGAAGTTGTAAAAATGTCAACTCGAAAAGCAAATTTTATTACATTAGATGAATTAATTGATGAAGTGGGAAAAGATGTTGTTAGATATTTTTTCATTATGAGAAATTATTCTTCGCACATGAATTTTGATTTGGATATTGCTAAAAAACAGTCAGATGAAAATCCGGTATTTTATTTAAAATATGCACACGCAAGAATTGCTTCAATCTTAAGATTAACTAAAGAACAAAATCTAAATCTTTCTTTAGAAAATTTAGATTTATTAGTTGAGCCAATTGAACAAAAGTTAATTAAACATTTACATAGATTTGAAGAAGAATTAAAACTTTCTGCAATAAATTTTGAGCCGCATAAACTCGCTAACTATTTAGAAAATCTTGCTTCATTATTTCATAAATTTTATACTGATTGCAGAATTATCGGTTCTGAACAAAAATTAGCAGAAGCAAGAATTGCTTTGATTATTGCAGTTAAAACTGTATTGAAAAACGGATTAACAATCCTAAGTATTGAAGCTCCGGAAAGTATGTATTAATCTGCAATTGCAACAGATAATGCAAAAATATTTTTTGCACCGTTATCTGTTAAAATTCTTGCACATTCGCTTACAGTTGCGCCGGTTGTGATTACATCATCAACAAGAATAATATTTTTATTCTCAATTAATTTTTGATTTTTTAACTTAAACGCATCTTTCATGTTTTGTTTTCTTTCAACAAGATTTAGTTTAGTCTGTGAATTTGTAAATCGTGTTCTTACTAATATATTCTTCCCATAATTTATTTTAAGATTTTCTCCTATTTCTTTTGCAATAATATCAGCTTGATTAAAACCTCGTTCAGCCCTTCGTAAACTGTGCAAGGGAATTGCAATAATTAAATCTGCATTCCAATTATTTATTTTTTCCATTAATATTTCTGAAACTTTTTTACCAAGATATTTTCCAATAAAAAATTTACCATTGTATTTTAATTCATGGATAATATTTTGGATTGGTGTTTCATCTGCAAAAATAAATGCCGATTGAAAATCTTTTACTATATTTTCTTTTGTAAATTTTCTTTCATATTCCAAAGTAATTCTTTCTTGTGAAGCAAATTGAAGAAGGTTAAAGCAGTTTGAGCAAATTATTTTTTCATTATCTAAAATTTTACTTTTACAGTTTATACAAATTCTTGGAAGAAAAAAATCAAGCAGATTCTGGAAATTCTCTTTAATCAAAATTAAAAAATCTTAGTTAGATATTTGTTTTAATTTTATATCTTTTTTTTCAAAATGATTTTCAAGCCAACTTTTAAGTGAATTAAGAATTTCAATATCCAACTTAGCATTAGCTTTTTTATAATTTTTAAAGTATGTAGAATATTTTTCTAAAGCGCGGTCATGTTCAAGTTTATGTGAAATAAATTCAACAACTTTATTTTTCTTCATCAAATTTTCTTCAGTTTCAAAATGAACTTTTAATTTTTGTAGTAATGATTGGAAATTTTCAAGAATTTCTTTTTTATCTCCATCCTTAATTTCATATAAATAACTTACAGATTTGTAAATTTCTTTATGCTGTGAATCAATTTCTTTAATACCTAAAATATGTTCCTTTTCAAATTTTATGAAATCCATTTTTACCTCAAAATTATTATAACATTCGCAGTGCCTTTCTTAAAATCCATTCTATAGAAAAAAGAAGAACAATCATTAATAATATAAGATGTAAAAAAGATATTCGCAACTCATTATCTATAAAATTATAACTTATTTTATTATTAAATAAAGTTTTAATTTCATCTTGAAATCCATTTATTGAATTTATATCAAAATATTTTCCATTTGTGGAATTTGATAATTCGCGAAGAAAATTTCGGTCAGATTTTTTTTCAAGAGATTCCAATTCAATTTGCTCAACAAAAAATGTGCTAGAGAAATTTAGATTTTTATTTTCCGATTGAATTTTGTAATTGTAAGTTCCGGCAAAATTTGGTGTAAGCTCAGTTTCATATATACCATTTCCTATTGGATTAAGAATAATTTTTTGCGAAGATTTTTCATGCTGGATTTCAATTTCCAAATTTGCATCAATAATGGGTTCAAATGTATCATCATAATAATTTGCATTAAAAATTACTTTTTCGCCAATTGAGAATATTTTTTTTTGCGTTTTTAAACTGAATTTTTGCCTATCAGCATTAAGCGAAAGCCACTTAATTGAATTTATTAAAAGATTATCAAATGTTAAATTTTGTTTCTCAAAATTTTGAATTTGCCACTTCCAAATATTTGCTGCTGTTAAAACAATAAATTTATTTTTGGATGTATTTAAAAACATAACTGGCTGTTTGGAAATTTGATCAACAAGTAAAATTTGAGATTCAACAGAAGGAATTATTTTTGTCTTTGGAAAATTAATTGGTGGAAAATTTTTCCAGTTTTCTGTTTCTTCTTCATTTCCGATAATTGAGTAATTTACATTTTGTGCCGAAACTTGAGATTCAGAAAAACCATTTGAAATATTTGAGTAATTAAACGGTAGAAAATTTTTAATGGAATTTAATTTTGTTAAATCAATATTGTTTGAGAAAACGAAAAAGATTGGTTTATTATGATTTGTTATTTCATTAAAAACATCTTTAAGAAAATTTAAATTTGTACTTTTTGATGGAAACCCAATAAGAAAAATTACATCTGAAGATTTAATTAATTTCAAATCCGAATTATCATTCAAAAATTTATTTTCACTAAGCTGGATTATTTTGTGTAATTCATAATCTTCCAAACTTGATAAAGTGCTTGTAATTATTGATAAATCGGAACTTGGTCCGCCGCTTAAAATTGTAATTTTCTTTTTTGCTGCAAGAACATTAATTAATACTGTTTTTGAATTATTGTTTTTATTTTTCTCTTCACCTTTAAGAATTGAGTTTACTATTATTTTATGTTCACCTTCAATATTAGTTTTAAAGGGAAATAAAATTCTATTAATTCCGGTTTCACTTAGTTTTATTTCTTGCTGTGCAATTATTTTCCCATTTTCAATTAATTGAATAATAGAATTTTGATCAGATAAATTTTTATTGGAAATTAAAACTTCAATATCTGTTTCTCTATCTGTGTAAATAAATTCGTTTGTCGTAATTTTTTGAATTTCAATATCTTTATCAATTGTGGTATCACCCAATCCTATTGTAAAAATTGGAATTCCCAATTCACTTGCGGTGTTTACTGGATTTGATCCTTGATTATTGATCCCATCACTTAAAATTATTGCTGATGAAACATTTTTCATTTGTTTAATTAATTTAAAAATATCATCAAATTGTGTGGAAGAATTATTAAAAAAAATCGAATCAAAACTATTTATATTTTTTACTTTGTTACCAAATGAATAAAATTCATTGTTGAAATCTACGTTTGAAAATTCATTAAAAATTTCTCGTACTTTTTTTATATCATTTCCTGAGCTAATATTCCTTACTGATTTAGAATTATCAATAAAAAATAAATTTACCGGTTCATTAATTTCTTTTGTGGTTGTTGTTACAACCGGATCAAAAAGTAAAATAAAAATTAAAAACAAACTTGCTGTACGGAGAAAAATTAAAATTGATTTTAGAAATAAATTAATTTTTGGAAGTGTTTTTTTGTATATGTAAAATGAATATACAAGAATTATTAATAAACCCAAAAAAAGAAAAATTGGATTCCCGGAAATTGAAATATTAATATTCTCAAATAAATTCATTTTTTCTTTGGAAGGGAATTCTACTTAATAGAAGATAAATCCCAATTTTGCAATTCTTCAAAAGTTTTATAATCTGTTAAATCAAAATGAACCGGTGTTACTGCAACATAATTATTTTTAATAGCAATTTGATCTGATTTAATATCCTTATCAAAATCAATCATTTCACCGGTTAACCAAAAATAATTGTTTCCGTAAGGATCGATTCTTTTTTCGTAAATATCAGCCCATTTTGAATTACCTTGCTGAGTTGCAATTATTCCTTTGATTTCATTCTCTGGTAAATCTGGAATATTTACATTCAATAGTGTTCCTTTTGGAAGTCCGTGCTTTACAACCTTTAATGTAAGTTCTTTTGCAACTTTTCTTGCAAAATCAAAATTTGTTGGTTTGTGATTTGTTAGTGAAAATGCGATTGCCGGACAATCCATAATTGCTGCTTCTCGCGCTGCAGAAACTGTTCCCGAGTAAATTATGCTAATTGCGGTATTGGATCCGTGATTAATGCCAGAAACAACTATATCCGGTGGAGAATCTAGTAGATTTTTTATTCCAAATTTAACACAATCTGCGGGAGTTCCATTTACAGCGTAACCGGTAAATTTATTTCTCAAATTATATTCGGAAATTCTGAGAGGAACTTTCATTGTAATTGAGTGACCAACTGCACTTTGCTCTGAAAGAGGAGCGACAACAGTTACATCTCCAATTTCACTTAAAGCATCAGCAAGCTGAAAAATTCCTTCTGCACCAATTCCATCATCATTACTAACCAATATTTTCATAAATAAATTTCCTATATTTTGAAAGACAAATTTTACTGTAGAAATAAATATACCAAAGTTTGTTAATTAAACTGTTATATATCGATAAACATTGAACTTAAATAAAATTATTATGAAAAAATTACTTGGCAAATTATTTTTAACTTTAATATTAATTTCATCCCCGGTTTTCGCACAAAACGATGTTGAAATATTTATAATTGATGGATTTGTTACGCCGGAAATTCCTCACACATTTAAATTAAGTTTTTATTCATCAGTTCCAATAAAGTCGAAAATATTAATTGATGATAAATATGAATTTCAAATTTCAAATGAATATTTAGAAGATCACAAAATTGAAGTTGATTTTAGCACATACAAATTCAGAAAAAAAAATATTCCATACAAAATAATTTCAGAAAACGAATCTGGCGAAAAATTTATTTCCGAAGATTTTGAAATTATACTTCCTTATGATGAATTTATTTTCACAAAATCCGGGAGCAATCCGGTATCTACAATTTTACTCGGACTTTTACTCTATGTACTGCCATCGCCAAATTTAGCAATTATTGATAAAGAAAATTATTTCAGTTTAACAAAAGAAATTCCAATAATTACATTTTACGGTTCTGGATATAATTATCCCAGCGGCAATATTGGTTTTGAATATACTCACATTTATAAATCAAATTTGCGTGATTTAGTTCGTTTAGGTTATCAACATATAATTCCAATTAAAGGAATTGAATACATCTCTCCGGGAATTTCCGGATTTAGTAATTTAAAAGGTTTTAACGGAATCGGAGCAGAAATTTCAATCGGATTTTTTAAAGTTTATGATGTATTTACGGTTTATTCGAAATATCGTTATAACTTAAAACCAAACGATCCATCAAAATATTTTCAAGAAATTTCTGTTGGATTATTTTCTCATTTTTTTACAATTGATTTTTAGATGAATAAACAAAACAATATTGTTGATTTTGGTGATCGCGGAAAGTTTAATCATAATAACAAACTTAATAACTTAACCGGAAAAGAATGGATAAAGTTTACCAAATCATGGTTTATTCATAAACCAAAAAAAAGAAATAATGAAGAAATACTTCATCCCGCAAAATTTCCGGAAAGTTTAGTTGAAGAATTTATTTCTTTTTTTACAAAAGAAAATGATTGGGTTTTTGATCCTTTTTTAGGAACGGGAAGCACATTAATTGCATCCGGAAATTTAAATAGAAATGCGATCGGAATTGAGTTAATTGCAAAGTATCATAAAATTTCTCTAAAAAGAATTAAAGAAAATAATTTTGAAAATTCTGTTATTGCCTTAAAAGGCAATTCAAGTATATTATTAGAATTGTTTGATAAAAATAACTTTACAAGGAAAATTGATTTTACGATTACTTCTCCGCCGTATTGGAATCAGTTGGAAAGAAATTCTATCCGACAAAAAAAACGAAATGAAAACGGGCTTGATACAAAATATTCACAAGAAAAATCAGATTTAGGAAACATTAATAATTATGATGAATTTCTGGAAGCTCAAGCAATTATTTTCGATCAAGTTTATGACATTACAAAAGATAAAGGTTACTTGGCTATAATTACGAATAATATTTTTTTCCAAAGTAAAATTTTTCCTTTGGCATTTGATACTGCAGTTTCTTTAACAAAAAGAGGAAATAAAAGCTGGGTTTTAAAAGATGAAAAAATTTGGCTTCAAGATGATAAACCGCTTATTGCGCTTGGTGTAAACAGTGCTTGGGTAGGTAATAGACATCATCAATATTGCTTAATTTTTAGAAAGGAAAGTTAATTTTGGAAAATGCAATTTCTGTAAGTGAATTAACTTCTCATATTAAACGAGTAATTGAAGAAAGTTTTGATCAAGTAAAAATTATTGGCGAAATTTCCAATTTTAAAGCTCATGTTTCCGGTCATTGGTATTTTACACTAAAAGATAAAAATGCGCAAATTAGTTGCACAATGTGGAAAGGAATTAACAATTTTGTTTTTTTTACTCCTCAAGATGGAATGCAAATTATTGTAACCGGCAAAGTGACTGTTTATCCACCAAGAGGAAATTATCAATTAGATGTAAAATCAATGAAACCGGCTGGTGAGGGTGAATTACAGAAAGCATTTGAACAGTTAAAGAGAAAATTATTTGATGAAGGTTTATTTGACGAAAATTATAAAAAACAAATTCCAAGTTTTCCACAGACAATTGGAATTGTAACCGGATGTGAAACAGCAGCATTAAAAGATATGCTTAGCGTTGCAGCAAGAAGATTCCCTTTGGTTAAAATTATTGTTGCACCAACAAGAGTTCAAGGTGATGGAGCTGCTGAACAAATTGTTAAAAGTATAGAAAATTTAAATATGCTTAATGAAATAGATTTAATTATTATTGCAAGAGGTGGCGGTTCATTGGAAGATTTGTGGGCTTTTAATGAAGAAATTGTTGCGCGTGCAATTTTTAATTCAAAAATTCCCATAATTTCCGGCGTAGGACATGAAATTGATTTTACAATTGCTGATTTTGTTTCTGATTTGCGTGCGCCAACTCCTTCTGCCGCAATGGAACTAGCAACGCCAAGCAAAGATGAGATTTTTGTCTTTCTTGATGAAATTTCATATAATATTACAAGTTCAGTTTTAGAGAAAATTGAAAACCTGAAATCTGAAATTCAAATTCTGCTGAAATCTTATGGATTTAAAAATTTGACAAGTATAGTAAATTCAAAAAAACAAACAATTGATAATTATATTTTTAGAATTCAAGTTATTATTGCTAATTTTTTAAAAGAGAATAAAAACAATTTGGAAATTTTAACTAAAATTATTTCCGGTAATAATGTAAATTCAATTTTGAAAAAAGGATTTGTTATTATAAATCAAAATGAAAAAGTAATTAAAAGAAAAAATGAATTTAATAATGAATCCAATTTTGAAATAAAATTTTATGATGGAAATGTGAGAATTTACAAATGAGTAAAAAAAATAAAAATTTTGAAGAATCATTAAATCGTTTAAGAGAAATTGCAGATTTGCTGGAAAATGATGATGTTTCGCTTGAAGATTCAGTAAAAATTTATGAAGAGGGAATTAGATTATCAAAATTCTGCACAGAACTTTTACATAATGCTGAAATGAAAGTTCAAGAACTTAACAATGAACTTAAAAATGATATTGATAATTAAAGAAAGAGTGTAATTAATTGGTTGACGAATCACAATACAAAATTCTGTTTAAAGTAAATTCACCAAAAGATATTAGGAATTTTTCTGTATCTGAATTAAAAGATTTATGTTCTGAAATCAGAAATTATATGGTGGATGTAGTTTCGCAAATCGGTGGACATTTCGGCGGCGGACTCGGAACTGTTGAATTAACCGTAGCACTGCACAAAGTATTTAATACTCCAGTGGATAAATTAGTTTGGGATACGGGACATCAAGCATATCCGCATAAAATAATTACGGGAAGAAGAGATAAACTTAAAACTATTCGAAGGCTTAATGGAATCAGCGGATTTTTAAAAAGAACTGAAAGCGAATATGATGAATTTGGTGCCGGACATGCATCAACTTCAATTTCCGCAGCATTGGGAATTGCAGCAGCAAATAGATTAAATGGAGAAGATAACAAAAAAGTTATTGCAATAATTGGCGATGGTGCAATGACTGGCGGAATGGCTTATGAAGCAATGAATAATGCCGGATTCCAAAAACAAAATTTAATTGTAATTCTTAATGATAATAATATGTCAATTGCTCCAAATGTATGGCAAATTTCAAATTATTTTAATGAAGTTATTTCGCATCCGGAATACAATAAATTTAAAGGTGCAATTTGGGATTTAACCGGAAAATTGGATCAGTTTGGTGATAGATTAAGAACAGTTGCCGGAAGAGTTGAAGCTGGGATTAAAGCAATTGTTACTCCGGGAATGTTATTTGAAGCTTTAGGTTTTAGATATTTCGGACCAGTTAACGGACATAATATTTCAAAACTTATAACTTTGTTTGAACATGTAAAAGAACTTTCTGGACCAATTTTAATTCATGTTATTAGCGAAAAAGGAAAAGGCTATAAACCCGCAGAAGGTAGCAAAGCTGAATTTCATGGAGTTACTCCATTTGATAAATTAACCGGCGAAATTCCTAAAAAATCCGGAGCTCCATCTTATACTTCAATATTTGGCAAAGCTCTTGTTGAAATTATGCAAAATGAAGAAAAAGTTGTGGGGATTACAGCCGCAATGCCCGATGGAACCGGACTTTCTTTCGTTGAACAGAAATTTCCCAAAAGATATTTTGATGTTGGGATTGCTGAAGAACACGGTGTAACTTTTGCTGCGGGATTAGCAACTCAAGGAATAATTCCCGTTGTAGCAATTTATTCAACATTTTTACAGCGAGCAATTGATCAAATAATTCATGATGTTGCTCTACAAAAATTACACGTTGTTTTTGTTATGGATAGAGCTGGATTAGTTGGTGCCGATGGGCCAACGCATCACGGAACTTTTGATTTATCATATTTGCGCTATATTCCAGGGATTGTTATAATGGCTCCTAAAGATGAAGCAGAACTGAGAAATATGTTATACACTTCTATCAAATATAAAAAGGGACCAATTGCAATTAGATATCCTCGCGGAAATGCTTTAGGTGTTGAAGTAAAAGAAAATTTTGAACAATTAGAAATTGGTAAAGCAGAAAAATTAAATGATGGAAATGACGTTGCAATTTTAGCAGTTGGATCAATGGTAACTTATGCAGAAAAAGTTGTTAACATTTTGAAAGAAAGAAATATTTCTACTGCACTTTTTAATATGAGATTTATTAAACCATTAGATACAATTTTATTAGATGAAATTGCAGAAAAGTTTGATAAAATTATTACACTTGAAGAAAATTCTATAATCGGTGGATTTGGCAGCGCAATTTTAGAATACATGAATTCTAAAAATTATAAAAATGATATTAGGATTTTAGGAATTCCGGATAAATTTATCGATCACGGAACTCAGCAAGAATTGCATAAAATTATTGGAATTGATCCAGATGGAATTTCAGAACAAATTCAAAATTTCATTAATGTAAAAATTATTCAAGAGGCTGCTGATTGAACCAAAAAACTAAAATTGCTGTAATTGGATTAGGAACTGTTGGGCAGTTAGTTCATCTACCGATTTTATCTAAATTAAATTCGGTTGATCTTGTTGCAGTTTCTGATATTAACAAAACTCGATTAAATTCAATTGGTGAAAAATTTAATGTAAAAAATAGATTTACAGATTTTACCAAAATGTTGGAATCTGAGGAAATTGATGCAGTAATAATTTCAACCCCGACAAATACGCATAAAAATATTGCGGTTGAATGTTTATCAAAACAAAAACATGTTTTAATAGAAAAACCAATTGCATTAAATTTGGAAGAAACAAGAGAAATTGATACTGAAGCAAAAAAGAATAAATGCCTTGCTATGGTTGGAATGAATTTTAGATTCCGCCCGGATACAATGCTTTTGAAAAGTTTAATTAATAGTGGTGAACTTGGAGATATATTTTATATAAAATGTGGATGGACAAGAAAGCAAAGCAGTCAAGAAAAATGGTTTAACAAAAAAAGTTTAGCTGGCGGCGGAGTAATGTTTGATCTTGGAATAGTTGTTATTGATACTGCACTTTGGCTTTTAGATTATCCAAAAATTAAAAATGCATCTGCGCAACATTTTTATCATGCAACACAGAATATTGAAGATTCTTCAGTTGGATTTATAAGAATGAACAATTCTGCAGTTGTAAATTATGAAGTAAGCTGGTCATTCCACGATGAAACTGAAAGTTTTAAATTAACTGCTTACGGAACAAAAGGTACCGGACATTTAAATCCTCTACGGGCTTATAAAAAAATGGGTTCAAATAGAATTGATTTAACTTCGAACTCAAGTTTGCAAATTAAAGATTTATTCAAAAAATCATACGAAAATGAATTAAAACATTTTATAGGCGCAATAAAAGATTCTGTTCCATTAATTTCATCAAGCAATGAAGCATTATCAAGAATGAAGTTAATCGAAAGTTTAAATGAATCAGCAAATTCACAAACTGAAATAAGTATTTAAAAATGGCAAAGATATTATTAGTTGATGATGAAAAAGATATTGTAGAATTTCTACAATATAATTTAGAAGCAGAAGGTTTTGAAGTTATTTCGGCAAATGACGGCGAAGCGGCATTGGAAAAAATGAAAGAAAATCCCGATGTTGTTGTTCTTGATGTTATGATGCCAAAGATGAATGGCTATGAAGTTTGTAAAAATATAAGACTCAATGAAAATTATAATGATATCCCAATTATTTTTCTAACTGCAAAAACCAGCGAGTTTGATGAATTAAAAGGATTTGATCTTGGTGCTGATGATTATGTAAAAAAACCTATATCTCCTAAAATGTTAGTTGCAAGAGTGAAATCTAAAATTAAAAAACTTTCACAATCTGATGATAAAGAACAGCAGAATGCTTCCGTACTGAAAATTGGACCGCTTGAAATTAATAAAGATAAATTTGAAGTTAAGGTAAATGGGAAAAATATAATTCTTCCCAAAAAAGAATTCGCAATACTTTATTATTTAGCAAAAAGACCGGGAAAAGTTTTCCCTAGAGATAGAATTTTGAATGATGTTTGGGGTGAAGATATATATGTAATTGAAAGAACCGTTGATGTTCATATCCGTAAAATAAGAGAAAAAATGGGCAATGAAGCCGATATGATTGAAACTATTAAAGGTGTTGGTTATCGCTTCCGAGAGTATTAATAAAGTCATTTCTAATTTAAAATTTTCCGTCGTATTTGCTCGGGAAATTATTCTTCTTAGTATTTTATTTGAAGTTTTAATTATTCTTCTTTTTGAAATTTCTTCACCTCGTTTTTTAGGAATTACTTTTACAATCATCATTTTCGATTTTATAATTCTTTTTTTTATTGGTCGAAAGAGAAAAAAAGAAATTGAAGAAATAAAATCTGTAATTAGATCAATACGAAAAAATATTTTGCATAGTGAAGAAGAAATTAAATTAAGTAAATCATTAATTGATTTGGAAGGCAATATTAAAGCCATGTTCAGACGAACTCAGAAAGATCTGGCAGCAATGCAAAAATTAGCTCAAGCCAGAAGTGATTTTCTCGGTTACGTTTCGCATGAATTAAGAACTCCAATTTTTACAATTCAAGGTTACTTAGAAACTTTGTTAAATGGTGCGATTGATAATCCTAATGTAAATAGAAAATTTCTTGAAAAAACTTTAACACATTCTAATAATCTAAATTCATTGTTGAATGATCTTATTGATATTTCAATGATTGAATCCGGATTAATGAGTTTAAGTTTCCGTTTTTTTAATCTAAATAATTTTCTTCAGAACATAGTTAATGAGATTAAGAGTTTAACACAACTAAAAAATATTGAATTATTATTAAGTGATTTTGACAAAGAAATTGAAATTTATGGCGATAAAGAAAAATTAACTCAAGTTTTAAATAATCTTTTATCGAATGCAATTAAATACACGGAAAAAGGGAAAATTGAAATTTTAGTTTTAGAAAAAAATAAAACAGTAACAATTAGCGTAAAAGATACCGGAATAGGAATTCCGGAAAATGAAATTGATAGAATTTTTGAAAGATTTTACAGAACTGAAAGAGATAGATCAAGCACAATTCCGGGAACTGGGTTAGGTTTATCAATTGTAAAGCATATTTTGGAAGCACATAACTCTGCAATCGAAGTAAAAAGTATTTTAAATGTTGGATCAGAGTTCTCTTTTAAACTAAAAAGAGATTAGTGAAATTTTTAATTAAATAAATTTCTTAACAATTTCTTAACACAGACTTAATACTTTCTTAACAGCCTCATAACAATCAATTAACAATAACCGCCTAAGTTTCGATCAAAACTAATTCTAACATGAGGGGTCATGGAAAACTTAAAAACTACTTGGCATAATTGTGCCATTGTTATGAAAAAATATCTAAAATTTTTAATCCTAATTATAAGTGTAATTCAGACAAATTCTATATTTGCCCAAAATGGCAATCTAACTGGAATTGTTGTGGATAAGGATTTTGGAGATCCGTTAATTGGTGTAAACGTTTTTATTGAAGGTTCAAATAGAGGTGCAGCAACGGATATTAACGGAAGTTATACTATTGAAAAAATTTCAGAAGGTACTTATACAGTTTCGTTTTCTATGATTGGATTTCAGAAAAAAACAATTTCTGATGTTAAAATTATTAATGGCGAAACATTAAAAATGGATGTTGTGTTAAGTACAGAAACCTACGAGACCGAAGAAGTTGTAATTTCTGCAAAAGCTCTAACAAACACAGAAGGTGCTTTGTTGGCAAAACGACAGAAATCAATTTCTGTTAGTGATGCAATTAGTGCTGAAGCAATTTCAAAATCCGGCAGCAGTGATGCAGCAGATGCAATGAAAAAAGTAACCGGTGCTTCTGTTGTTGGAGGAAAATATGTATATGTAAGAGGATTAGGTGAAAGATATTCTGCTACAACTTTGAATGGTGCAGAATTACCAAGTGCTGATCCGGATAAAAAATCATTTCAATTGGATTTATTTCCTTCCAACTTACTTGAAAATATTGTTACGATTAAAACATTTACTCCTGATAAACCAGGAACTTTTACCGGAGGTTTGGTCGATGTAACAATGAAAAATTTTCCAGAAAAATTCTCATTGAATTTTTCAGTTTCAACAGGGTATAATTCAATATCAACTTATAATGATAATTTTATTTTACCAAATTCCGGCGGATATGACTGGCTTGGAATGGATGATGGGACTAGAGAATTATCGAATTTGTTAAGCAACTCCAATATTACAATTCCGCGTTATACATCTATTAAAACAAAAGAAGAAGCTTTGTATTTAGACCAACTTACAAAATCTTTTAATACAAATATGACTCCAATTTCTGCAAATGCAGGTTTAAATAGTGGAATGTCGCTCTCAGCGGGAAATCAGTTTGCTTTTGCAAATCAAACATTTGGATATTTAGCATCATTAACATGGGGACAAAAATATTCATTCTACGAAAATGGTGAAATTGGAAGGTACAAATTACCTGGTACCGTTGAAGATATTGAGTCATTGAATATTGAAAGACATTTCAAAGATACTCAGGGAACCTATGAAGCAAATTGGGGAGCAATTGCATCCTTATCAATGAAAAATGATAGTTACGGTCAATTTAAAGCTTCTTACCTCCGAACGCAAAGTGGGGAATCTACGGCAAGATATATTACAGGTTCATGGACGGATATTCCATCAACTGCAACTTATGAAACAAGAGTTTTACAATATACGGAAAGAGCTCTAGATACTTATCAGCTTGAAGGCGATCATTTAATGAAGTTTCTCTCAGATTTAAAGATGGATTGGAAAATAACATACTCAGTGAACGAACAAGATGAACCGGATTTAAGATATTTTTCCAATCATTGGTCTGTTAAAGCATCAACCGGTGATACAATTTATCAAAGTCCATCTTCACTTTATCCGCCGCCAATCAGATATTTTAGAAATTTATCCGAAGATAATTTATCGGGAAATTTAAATTTTTCAATACCATTTAATGTTTGGAATAATTATTCTGCAAAATTACAATTTGGTGCTGCATATACAAATATTGATAGAACATATAATCAACGTCGGTTTGAGTATGAAGCAGATGCAATTAGATTTAGTGATTATAATGGTGATATTGATGCTTATTTCAATACAATTGGAATTCTGGATACAAGTGAATCTTACTTTGAATTTGGAAATGTAATCGGTGAATCAAAGTCGTTAAAAAATATTTTTACTGGTGATCAGAAAACCGCTGCGGGATATTTGATGATTGATTTGCCAATTTCAAGAGATTTAAGATTTGTAGGTGGTGCAAGATTAGAATCAACCGAAATGAATGCTGTTAGCGGTGATCCTGCATTAGCTAAAGGATATTTGGATAATACTGATATCTTGCCTTCGATAAATTTTATTTATCAATTGCAAGAAAATATGAATTTACGTGCAACTTATTCACATACAGTTGCTAGACCAACTTTTCGAGAACTGGCTCCATACACCAGTTTTGAATTTATTGGTGATTACCTATTTGTTGGAAATGCAAATCTTAAACGAACATTAATTAAAAATTATGATTTGCGCTGGGAATGGTTTATGAATCCTGGAGAAATAATTGCAGTTAGTGGATTTTATAAATCATTTACTGATCCAATTGAGAAATATCAAGATAATAGCGTTCCTAATGGATTGCTTTCAGTGCAAAATGTTAGTGAAGCTAGTTTATATGGTTTGGAATTTGAAATGAGAAAAAATCTTGGAAGCATTTCTGATTTAATATCAAATTTCAGTATAGGCACAAATGTGTCATTAGTAAATTCTAAAACAGAAATACCAGAAACAGAATATTTTCTTATTGAGATTTCAGATCCGACTGCATCAAAAACCAGACAGTTCATGGGACAATCACCGTATCTTTTTAACTTAAACCTTGCGTATGATAGTTTTGATTTAGATATGAGTGCCGGAGTTTTCTACAATATTTTTGGTAATAGATTAGCAATTGTTACAGAAGGCGCAAGTCCAGATGTTTATGAACAAGGCTATGGCACATTGGATTTTAAGTTCTCAAAAGGATTGTTTGATTTATTTAACCTTTCGTTTACTGCTCATAATATTCTTGATCCGGATATTAAATTTATACAAGAATTTAAAGGACAAGAATATATATATAGTAAATTAAGTAAAGGCAGAACGTTTTCAATTTCATTAAATGTAAAAATATAAAAGGAGAAAAACATGTCTAAAAAATTAAAGACAATTTTGATAACTATGTTATTTTTTGTGGGAACATTATCTGCACAAAATGTAATCACAATCACGGATACAGATATACCGGTAGGGAGTCAAGTAACATTTACATCAGATAATATATATTTGTTAGATGGGATGGTATTTGTAGATAGTGCAGCAGTGTTGACAATAGAGCCTGGAACAATAATAAAAGCAAAAGAAGGTCAAGGTAATGCAGCAAGCGGATTGGTAGTAACAAGATATGGAAAGATCTATGCAGAAGGTACATCAGATAGACCAATAATCTTTACTGCAGAGAGTGATAATTTGGAAGGAAATTTAAGTCACACAGATAGAGGATTATGGGGTGGAGTAGTAATGTTGGGACAAGCTTCAACCAATAATCAAACAACAGATGGATTGAAAGCTGTAGAAGGAGTAAATGAGATAAATGCAGAAAAATCATTATACGGCGGAACAAATGATGAACACAGCAGTGGAGTGTTTAAGTATGTATCAATAAGACATAGCGGAATAAATGTGGGAGATCAAGCCGGAAATGAGATACAAGGATTAACCTTAGGCGGAGTAGGCAGTGGCACAGTGATAGAATATGTAGAAAGTTATGCAAGTGCAGATGATGGATTTGAATTTTTTGGAGGAACGGTAAATACAAGATATATGGTAGCAGCATTTTGTTCAGATGATGCATTTGATACTGATGAAGGATTTAGAGGAAAGGGACAATTTTGGTTTGGAATACAAGCGGAAGATCAAGCTGGAAGAGTAGCGGAGATGGATGGAGCAACGGGAGATGAATATTATACACCATTTTCACATCCGGTATTATCAAATGTAACATACATTGGAGCTGGATTAGGAAGTGCACCTGAAGGAGATGGAGCTGAATGTATAATCTTAAGAGATAATACAGCGGTAGAATATCACAATAGTATATTTACAGAATATGATGATGCAACAAGTGGTTATGGATTAACGATAGAAGACGTTGATAATAGTGGATCAAAGACAGAAGATAGTAGAAAGAGATTTGAAAATGGTGAGATAGTATTCCAGAATAACATTTGGTATAATATGGGAGCTGGAAATGAGTTGACACAATTTATATATCAAGATTTTGCACAAGGATATTTCCAAGATGGAGGAAATGCAAATAGTGTAGCAGATCCGATGTTAAAAGGAATAAGCAGAACAACAGATGGCGGATTAGATCCAAGACCAGAAAGTGGAAGTCCGGCATTGAGTGGAAGTAAAACAATAGAAGATAATTGGTTTGTACCGACAAGTTATGTAGGAGCATTTGGTGGTAATAACTGGTTATTGGGTTGGACTGCATTGGATCAATTAGGTTATGCAGGTAATATTACTGGAATTAAAGAAGAATATTTAAACATTATTCCAGCAGATTTTAAACTTGCTCAGAATTATCCAAATCCGTTTAATCCGACTACAACAATTGAATTTGCAATTCCACAAACAAGCAAAGTTCAATTAAGTATTTATAATGTTTTAGGTCAAGAAATTCAATCACTTTTAAGTGAAGTAAAGAATGCCGGAACTTATAAAATTAATTTCAATGCATCCGAACTTTCAAGTGGAACATATTTTTATAGATTGCAAGCAGGTTCAAAAGTTTATGTAAATAAAATGATTTTAATGAAATAAACCCCTCAGCTAGAAGTACCCTAATCGGGAAAAAAAGGGATGTGCTTTATAGTATGTCCCTTTTTTATTATATTTTTTAAATGAAAAACATAATTAATAGAATTTTAATTGTTCTTTCGTTTATTCCCACTTTAAATATTTTTTCACAAGATTTTTTAGAAAAAATTAAATTCAATTTTGACTCAAATTCATATAAACATCATATAGAAATTTTAGGTAGTGATTTGTTTGAAGGAAGAGGCACCGGCACAAAAGGTGGTGAACTTAGTGCAAATTATATTAGGGAAAAATTTGAAGAAATAAATTTGCTCCCAATTCCAAAAACAAATTCATACTTTCAAGAAGTACCGCTTCATGGTTCTATCCCGCTTGAAAATTCTAACCTAATCATTTTTTCAAATTTAGATACTTTCAGATTAGCGCATCAAAAAGACTATGTAATTATAAATACTGGTGAGCAGACAATAATACCTTATCCCTTAGAAATTTCTTTTTGCGGATATGGAATAAATGCACCGGAATTTGATCACTTTGATTACAGCGAAAATGACGTCACCGGTAAAATAACAATGATTTTAAATGGCGAACCTAATTCAGATGATGTTAATTATTTTAACGGAGCAGAACCAACTATTTATAGTTATAATGATGTTAAAAATAGAATTGCGATTAGTCGCGGTGCTTCTGGAACAATTATTTTGCCAAATACTGAAATTGATAATTCAAACTTTTGGATGAAATTAACAAATGATTATTCTTTTGAAGATGTAAATTTACTTTATACTCCTTCTGAAAATTTTTCAATAATTTTAAATCCTTCAACTGCAAAGAAAATATTTAATATATTACCAAATAATTCTACTCAAGAAATTTCTAAAATAATGAATGAAAAAAAATATTATTTAAGTTATGAAGGAAATTTTCATGAACGAGATTTTATTTCACGAAATGTAATTGGTATTTTAAAACCAGATAATGAAACAAAAGACGAAGTTATAATAATTTCTGCACATTATGATCATTTGGGAATTGGACCAAATGTAAATGGAGATTCAATCTATAACGGTGTTTTGGATAATGCAGTTGGAATAAGTGCATTAATTGAACTCGCAAAAATACTTAAGCAAAATCAATATTTACTTGAGCGCACAATTATTTTTATTGCGGTTACTGGTGAAGAAAAGGGATTGCTTGGCTCAACTTATTATACTGATCATCCAATTTTCCCTTTGTATAAAACAATTGCAAATTTAAATATTGATGGAATTGCATATTTAGATGATTTCAATTCAGTGATTGGAATTGGTTCCGAATTATCACAATTAGAACAATTTTTATTTTCTACTGCAAATTTGCTTAAACTAAAAATTTCGAATATTCCAAAAGAATTTTTTTATCAAGAAGCATTTAATAGGTCTGATCAAATTGCTTTTGCCAAAGCTGGAATTCCTTCAATTTTAATTTTGGATGGAATTGATTATTCAAATCTCTCGCATCAGAAAGCTTTGGAAAAAATATTTTATTACAATGAAAATATTTATCACACTCCTTTTGATGATTTAGAAATTAAGATAAATTATTCAGCTGTTGAAAAACACATTAAATTTTTAACTTATTTTATTTTTCAAGTTTCAAATACAGAGTACGAAATTACTTGGAATCAAAATTCGCCATATAATCTAATTAGACTTCAAACCAAAGCAGAAAAAAGATGAAAATATTTGTAACAATAATTTTATCAATTTTTGTTTCTTCTTGCAGTTTAATAAACGTGGAAAAAACAAATGTATTAAGAATAAAAGGCTCTGATACAATGTTTTTGTTAAATCAAAAACTTGCGGAAAAATTTATGATTGAACATCCGGATATTTCTGTTTATGTTGAAGGCATGGGAACAGTTGAAGGAATAAAATCACTACTAAATTCAAATATTGATATTTGTGCTTCATCCCGAACACTGAATCCGGATGAAGTAAAAGAATTTGCGGCAAAATTTAATTCAGTTGGTATGTCATTTCTAATAGGCAAAGATGCATTATCAGTTTATGTAAATCAAAATAATTCTATTAAAAATATTAGTGTAAATAATTTAGCTAAAATTTTTACTGGAGAAATTAATAATTGGAAAGATATCGGTGGGATCGATTCTGAAATAATTGTAGTTACAAGACCAAATTCATCCGGAACTTATGGATATTTTAAAAAACATGTTTTATTGGATGAAGAATTTAGTGAAAAAGCAATTGTAATTTCTACAACAAAACAAATTGTTGATTTTATAAAAAATAATAAAAATGCAATTGGTTATGGCGGAGTTGGTTACGGTGATGAATCAATAGAAATTTCCATAAATAATTTTAAGCCTTCTGAGGAAAATGTAATTAATGGAAATTATCCTCTTGCAAGATATTTGAGATATTATACGGCAAATAAAATTACTGGAATTACGCAAGAATATATTGATTGGGTTGTAAGTGAAAAAGGTCAAAAAATAATTAAAGAAAACGGTTTTTTCCCGCTATATTAAAAAATTAACAATTATTTAACAATAAATTAACATCACTACTATGTGATGCAGATATATTTAGTTTCTAAAATTTTTTAAGCAATTCAAAAGAAAATTATGAGGAAAATTAAATGAAAAACAAATTGTCATTAGTTGTTACAGCAATATTGATCAGTTTAGTTTTATTTGTCGGTTGTAAGAAAAAGGAAGAAGTTGAGAAATCAATTGTTTCGGTAAAAGGTTCTGATACTATGGTAAATTTATCACAGAAATGGGCTGAAAACTACATGAAGAAAAATCCAAATGCATCAATACAAGTTACTGGCGGCGGTTCTGGCACTGGCATAGCTGCGCTTTTAAATGGAACTATGGATATTGCAAATTCGAGCAGAGAATTAAAAGAAAAAGAATATGAATTAGCAAAAACGAAAAATATTTCACCTAAAGAATTCAAAGTTGCATTGGATGGAATTGCAGTTATTGTAAATCCAACAAACACAATTAATGAATTAACTATGACTCAAATCTTGGAAATTTTCACCGGAAAAATCACAAATTGGAAGCAACTTGGTGGTGAAGATTTGCCTATTGTTTTATATGGAAGAGAAAATAGCAGCGGAACGTATGAATTTTTTAAAGAACATGTATTGGGAAAAGATGAAAGAGGAGAAACTCGAGATTTTGCAAATACAACACAAGTTTTGCAAGGAACTGCAGCTTTAGGTGAAGCAGTAGCTCGTGATAATAAAGGAATTGGATATGGTGGTGTTGGTTATTTTGCAGTTAGAACAGACGTTAAAATTCTAAAAGTAAAGGCAGACGAAACTGCAGAAGGAATTGCCCCGGCACAAGAAGGAAAAGTTAATTATGAGGCAATTTGGAATGGCACTTATTCTATTTCAAGATATTTATATTGCTACACAAATGGTACACCAGATAAAAAAGTTCAAGATTTTATGGATTTTATATTATCAAAAGAAGGTCAAGATTTAGTTAAGCAAATGGAATATATTCCTTTACCTCAATAAAAAATTATATGGTTGATACTACTAAATCTGTAGATAAAATTAAAAATGAAGATTCTGAATTAAGTAAATCAGAGTCTTCTCTTTATGGAAAAAAGATTTCAATAAATGTTAGAATTAAGGAAAAAATTATTGAATATTTTTTTGCGGCAAATGGAATTGTAGCATTAGTTTTTATTATTCTAATTTTTGTTTTTTTGTTTAGAGAAGGAATACAGGCACTTAACAATGTTGGCATTTTAGACTTTATTTATTTTGATCAAATTCAAATTGATAAATCTGTACAAAGATTATATGAATGGTATCCAACATCAAGTGAAGAACGTTATTCACTTTTACCATTAATTGTGGGAACACTGCTTACTGCAATTCCCGCTACATTAATTTCAACTTTTTTTGGAGTTGCTGCCGGAGTTTATTTATCTGAAATTTCAAATCCCAAAGCCCGAGAATTTTTAAAACCAATGATTGAATTATTTGCAAGTATTCCCACAGTTGTTTTAGGATTTTTAATGCTTGTTGTCGGAGCCTCGGTTTTTGATGATTTATTTCATCCATCAAATAGATTAAATGCATTTATAGCTGCACTGGGTTTATCCTTTGTAATAATTCCAATAATTGCCTCAATGACAGAAGATGCATTACGATCAATTCCGAATGATTTGAGAATGGCATCTTATGGTTTAGGCGCAACAAAATGGCAAACAATTAGCCGGGTAATAATTCCAGCCGGATTTAGCGGAGTTTCCGCAAGTATAATATTAGGTTTCGGCAGAGCAATTGGTGAAACTATGATTGTTTTAATGGCTGCAGGAAATGCTTCAAACATTACAACCGATTTATTTTTAAGCGTTAGAACAATGACAGCAACAATTGCAGCGGAAATGGGTGAAGTTTCACAAGGTTCCGATCATTATTATGCATTATTTTTTATTGGGATAATACTTTTTACGATAACGTTTTTTCTTAATCTTATTGCCGAAATAATAATTAATAAAATGCGAAAGAAAAATATTTTTTAGGTGATTTTTGGATATTTCAAAAAAACATAAAGATTTAACCGGGCAATTTTTTATAGGCTTTACAAAATTTATTTTTTTTCTATTAGGTTTTGTACTTTTACTTGTTCTTGGCAAAATAATTTATGAAGGTATTGGAATAATATCTTTAGAATTTATACTTGATGAACCAAAAAATAATATGACTGAAGGCGGTATTGGTCCAGCAATTTTTGGTACATTAGCTGTAACTACAATTATGGTATTATTATCTGTTCCGGTTGGTGTTTCTGCCGCAATTTATCTATCTCAATATGCAAAAGATACATTCTTTACAAGAATTATTAGAACTGCCGTAAATAATTTAGCTGGTGTTCCATCAATTGTTTTTGGGTTATTCGGTTTAGGTTTTTTTATTTTGTTCATTGGCAGAAATTTAGATGAAGTTTTAGAAACCGGATTATTATGGGGACAACCTTGCTTACTTTGGGCTGCAGCAACTCTTAGTGTTTTAGTTTTGCCTATTGTAATAGTATCAACTCTTGAAGCACTTATAGCAGTACCTAAAAGTCATATTGATGCTTCGTTCGGACTTGGAGCAACAAAATGGCAGACAATTAAAAAAGTTGTAATCCCTCAAGCTAAACCCGGAATTTTAACCGGAACAATTTTAGCAATTAGCCGAGGTGTTGGTGAAACGGCACCCATTTTATTTTTAGGTGCTGCATTTTTTCTCCCAAATTTACCAATTGTTGATTTATGCATTGGCGATTATTGTATTCCGATGATAAATCCATCAGAACAATTTATGTATTTGGCATATCATATTTTCATATTAGCAACGCAGTCATCAAATCCAACTTTAACAATGCCAATTCAGTACGGATCAACATTAGTATTAATTGCTATAACTTTTTTATTAAATATTACTGCTATAATTTTAAGATATAAATACAGAAAGCAATTAGGAAAAATTTAAATTAGAGAAATGTTAAGATGAAGAATACCAAAATATTCACTAAAGATTTATGTTTATATTACGGTGATAAACAAGCGCTAAAAGATATTTCATTGCAGATTCCCGAAAAGCAAGTTACCGCATTTATTGGTCCATCTGGCTGTGGAAAATCTACATTTTTAAGAGTGTTAAATAGAATGAATGATTTAATAGGAAATGTTAATATTACCGGTGAAGTAAATATTGATGGAATTAATATTTATGATAAAAATATAGATGTTGTAAATTTACGTAAACGAATTGGAATGGTTTTCCAAAAATCAAATTTATTTCCAAAAACAATTTATGAAAATATAATTTACGGGCCTTCGATAAACGGAATTAGAGATAAGAAAAAACTGGAAGAAATTGTTGAAAAATCTTTAAAGCAATCTGCAATTTGGGAAGAAGTAAAAGATAGATTGCATGAATCGGCACTAAGTCTTTCCGGCGGGCAGCAGCAGCGTTTATGCATTGCACGTGCATTAGCTGTAAAACCGGATATAATTTTAATGGATGAGCCGGCAAGCGCTTTAGATCCAATTTCTACCGCAAAAATTGAAGAATTGATTCATGAACTTAAAGAAAATTATACAATTGTAATTGTTACACACAATATGCAGCAAGCAGCACGCGTAAGTGATAAAACTGCATTTTTCTATCTTGGTGAATTAATTGAGTTTGACGGAACATCTAAAATTTTTACAAATCCATCAAAAAAACAGACAGAAGATTACATAACCGGTAGATTTGGTTAAAAAAAATTTGAGGCAAAAATGGAAAGACAATTTGAAATTCATCTCGGAAAATTAAGAACGCGAATTATAAAAATGTCAAGTTTGGTTGAAGACCAAATGGAATTGGCAATTCGTGCAATCAATGAAGAAAATCTTGAATTGACAAATTTAATAATTGAGCGTGAAGATAAAATAAATAAGCTTGATAGAAAAATTGAAAAAACATGTCAGAAAATTATTGCACTCAGTCAACCGGTTGCAATTGATTTGAGATTAGTTTTATCTGCATTAACAATAAATACAAATTTGGAAAGAATTGGCGATTTGGCAAAAAATATTGCAAGAAGTTTTCAAAATTTGAAAAAAAAACCAGCATTTATAAATTCTACGCATTTTCATGATATGACAATTATTGTTAAGAAAATGTTAAAAGATGCAATTGATTCATTCAATAATAACGATGCGGAACTTGCTAAAAAAGTTATTGAATCTGACGTTAAACTTGATAATTTATTTGCAGAAAATAGAAAATTGCTAATTAATATTATGAAAGAAAATTCAAATAATATTGATGAAGCTTTAAGTATTTTAGAAATTTGTCGTCATTTAGAAAGAACCGGTGATCACTCTACAAACATTGCTGAAGATGTGTACTTCATTGTTGAAGCTCAACTTATAAAACACAAATATGAAAAGTATATATATTCGGAAATTGAAGATGAAGATGAAGACGATAATTAAATTTTGCAATTTTTAATAAAATTTAATATTTGACAATATTTATTCATTTCCGTACTTTTACAAGTCTAATTAAGATTTAATGGAGAAAAAATGTACGCAGTTGTTGATATTTTAGGACAACAATTTAAAGTTGAAGAAAAAGCTAAATATTATGTACCTAAATTAGATTCTGAAGTTAATAAATCTATTACTTTTGATAATATTTTACTTTTTTCTGATGGAAATACTACATCAATAGGAAATCCATCTGTAAAGGGTGTGAAAGTTAAAGCAAAAGTTTTAGAACATTTAAAAGATGAAAAAGTTATTGTTTTTAAGAAAATAAGAAGAAAATCATACAAATTAAAAAATGGTCATAGACAACAGCTTTCAAGAATAGAAATTACGAATATTTCTACGACCAAATCCAAAGCTGCTGAAAAGGAGAGTGAATAATGGCTCATAAAAAAGGTCAAGGTTCAACCAGAAACGGAAGAGATAGTAATCCTCAGTATCTTGGTGTAAAAAGATTTGGCGGTGAAAAAATTACAGCAGGTTCTATTTTAGTTAGACAAAGAGGAACAAAATTTCATCCCGGTAACAATGTAAAAATTGGAAGTGACGATACATTATTTTCTGTTATCGATGGATTTGTAAAATTTGAAGTAAAAAGAAATAATAGAAAATATATCAGCGTTTACGAAAGTTTAAGTTAAATTTTAATGTTTATCAGAAAATTAAACCCCTCATTTGAGGGGTTTTTTGTTTTTAAAGTTTTTTAAGAATCTAATAAATATTCTTAAAACATTACATATTTTAAAATGTGAAGTTTAATAAAAATTAAAATCCCAATCTATCCATATCTGCAACTAAATCAGTAACTGCTTTAACTGAATTATTAAATAAAGTTTGCTCTTCATCATTCAACGTAACTTCAAGAATTTTTTCGCATCCATTTTCACCTAAAACTGCAGGAACGCCAACATAATATCCATTAACACCGTAATCACCATTTAAGTAAACGCATGATGCTAAAACTCTTTTTTGATCACCTAAAATAGATTCAGCCATTGCAATTGCTGCAGAAGCTGGTGAATAAAATGCTGAACCGGTTTTTAATAATTTCACAACTTCACCGCCAGCCATTTTTGTTCTTTCAACCATTGCATTCATTACTTCTTTGGCTTTTGCAGAATTATTATATTTCCTTTCCAATAATTCCATTACCGGAACGCCGTTTACATTTGCATATCTAACTAGTGGAACCATTGTGTCTCCGTGTCCGCCTAAAACCATAGCATTTACATCTTTTACCGAAACACCTAATTCCCATGCGATGAATGTTGAAAATCTTGATGAATCTAAAACTCCGGCTTGACCAATCACTTTATGATGTGGAAATCCGGAAACTTTTTGGAAAAGTGTAACCATTGCATCTAATGGATTAGAAATAATAATCACAATTGAATTTGGTGCAAATTCTTTAACACCTTCTGCAACAATTTTCATTATTTTTGCATTAGTAACTAATAAATCGTCTCTGCTCATTCCGGGTTTACGAGGTAATCCAGCGGTAACAATAACTAAATCAGAGCCAGCAATTTCGCTGTATTGATTTGCGCCTTTTAAACTTACATCAAATCCATCAATGCGAGATGCTTCCGCAATATCAAGTGTTTTGCCTTGCGGCATATCTTCAACTATATCAAATAAAACAACATCTGCTAATTCTTTAAATGCAATAAGTTGGGCTAAAACGCCACCAATTTGTCCGCCACCAATAAGCGCAATTTTTTTCTTAGCCATTGTGTTCACTCCTTATATTATTTTTAATAAAACCTTACTATCCTAAAATAAGAATTTGTTGTTATAATTACATAATAAAATACTTTAAATATTTGATGAAATTTATTTGGAATAATTTTATTCGAATGGATTTATAAATTAAACGATAGAATTAATTCAGTATTTTCCTTTAAAAACTTATATTCAACATCGTCTGCCAAAGACTTCATAATAAATAAACCGCGTCCGCTTCCTTTTAAAATATTTTCCGGAATTGTTGGATCTGGAATATCTTTCGGATTAAAACCGTTTCCTTCATCCTTAATTGATATTTTAATTTTTCGTTTTAAAATTGAGATGCTTACAAAAATATTTTTATTCGGATTTGAATTATTTCCATGAATAATACTATTTGCAGCAGCTTCAGCAATTGCCATTTCGATGGAATTCTTCTTTTCTTCACTAATATTAATTTCACTTTGAATTGAGTCTAAAATGAAACTTTCTATTTTAGGGAGAAGTTCAGGATTACTCTTAAATTTATGTTTAAAACTTTTACTCACGAGCAATAAAATTCATTTAAATATTGTAAAAAAAATACTTTTTATTGTTAACAATTGCAATTTATTAAATCCGCCAATTTACCGAAAAATATAGATTTGCTAATTCACGTTTTACATTTTCTTCGTTTGAAATAAATTCATACCAGCCGTATAAACCTAAATCTATATTTTGCATTCTAACTAAAAAATTTGTAATAGGTCCCACGCTATTATATTTTGTTGTTAAATATTTTTTATTATCGGCATTGTATCCAAATGTTTGAAGACTAAATAATCTTAAACCAACGCCAATTTTTATTTGAGAATATTTTATGTTGAAAATCGGTTCTAAAAAATATTCAGCTAAATATCTTTCGGGATTATTTGTGAAATTTGACCAAACAAAATCTCCTTGTTCAGAAAGTTTTACATAACCGGAAAAATCCGCAAAAACTTTTTTATATAATTTTAGCGACGTTGAATCTTTTGCAGTAAACTGACGAAATGAAAAACTTTTAATATTTGGAATTACATCTTCAAAATCGTACGATGTATAATTTGCAGAAACTTCAAAAGTATTTTTAGAATATAAATTTGTTCCTAAATATTCTCCGCCCGAACTCAGTTTAATATTTCTTCGTGTATTATTGTTAGAACTTCTTTCGGCAAAAATGTAAACTATGTGATTAATACTTCCCTCAATATTTAAGAAAAAATTAAAAAGGTGATTAAAAGATTTTAAATATGATAAACGCAATATTGATAAAAGCTCGTCACGATCATCAAAATTATCTTCACTCGGAGTATCATAAATTAATTTTCTATGAAGCAATGTAAAAAGTAAATTATCAGAATTTGTGATTGAATAATTTCCTACTGCAGAAATTGTTGTGTACTGCGAATTATTATTTTTTCGTTTTTCAAGCTGAGTGCGTTGATCAAAAATAATATTATTTGAATTTAAAATTTTCTTAGCGGAATATTTTTCATCTCTTTCACTATAATCAATTTTAATTCTACCAAAAAAACTTTCGCTGTTATATTCTGTTATGCCCGAAAAATCGAGCCGAAATTCATTTATCTGCGAATCAAAAGTTGATAATTCAATGTTTGTTAGATTTTTAAATTTTGTAATTCTATCAATATTTCTATATGATGCGCGTCCGCTTAAATCAAAATAAAAATCTGAATTAAATCTTGAATTGAAAATTCTTTCTTCAATAAAATATCTGTTTTCAATTCTGCTTTGAATATTCTTCGAAATATTATAAATGTTTGAAGTTAAAGAATCAGCTTCAAAATAAAAATCTTTTCGTACATTACTGTAATCTCCAGAAATTAAATTTGTTAAGTTTAAATCAAAATCATTTTTAACTTTTATTGATACAAGTCGGTTATAATTTTTTCTTGGAGAAATATCTTCATTTTGAAAATTTAGATTAGATGAAATTTGAAATTCATTTAAATTATATTTTTCTAACAAAATATTTGAACCATAAATTGCACCGCGGTCATCTTCATTTACTTGTTTATTAATTGAATAACCGACGTATGGAATTACTTTAAATTGATCGATCGGAGAATATTTTGTATAAATTGTAGAATGCAAAATTGATGCTTCGTTAATAGCAATTTTTCTGTCGTTGGAATAAATATTATTTTGAGTTAAAACACCAATTTGAAAAGTTGGAACATATTTATATTCTCCAATAAGTGAAAGCGATTGTTCATCTTTAATATTTTTTATTGTTGAACTAACAAGTGAAGAAAAATAATTTTCGTTTAATCCAAAGAAAAAATTATCCGAGTTTTGTGCAATAGCCAATCCGGAATTAAGATCAAGCGTGTTTAATCTTTTTGAAAATGACGTTCTAAAAATATTCCTTTGATATTTAGAATAATTAAAATTTAAACTGTCGCTAATAGTTTGAGAAAACAAGATTGCTGGAAACACCAAAATTAACGCAGATATTTTATTGAATATTTTCACAAAATTATTTTGCACATTGTTTAATCCAGTACAAATACATCACCTTTATCTGGAATTGTAACTTTAGCAAATCCGTTTTCTAAAATTCTATTCTTAAATATTTCTTGCTGATCCAATTCGCCGTGAACAAGAAAAATATTTTTCAACATTTTTTTATCAAAATTATTAACATAAGTAATAAGTTCATTTTCATCGGCGTGTGCACTAAATGAATTTAAAACAATTACTTCTGCTTTAAGTTTATATTCATCGCCAAAAATTTTCACATATTCGTTTTTATCCATTATTTTTCTACCTAATGTATCTTGCGCAGAATAACCAACCATTAAAATTATGTTGTTTGGATTTTCAATATTATTTTTTAGATGATGCAGAATTCTTCCAGCTTCAGCCATTCCGGAGCTTGAAATAATCATTAATGGTCCATTATATGAATTTAATTCTTTGGATTCAGAAACTTCAGAGATATAATTTAATTGATTAAATCCAAATGGATCTTTATTCTTTAAAATAAATTCTTCGGTTTCATTATCAAAGCATTCAGGATGAAGTCTGAAAACTTCAGTTGCATTTACGGAAAGTGGACTATCAACATAAACCGGAATTTTTGGAGCATCGCCTCTTTGAAAAATTCTATGTAAAGCATAAACTAATTCTTGAGTTCTTCCAACACTAAAAGCTGGTACAATAATTTTTGCATTTCGTTGTGCTGCACGGTTAATAACTCTCGCTAGTTGATGTTCAGAATCCTTTGGATTATCATGACTTCTACCACCGTATGTACTTTCGCAAATAAAATAATCTACATCTCTAATTTTTTCTGGATCTCGAAGAATAGGCAAATTTGGTCGTCCCAAATCTCCGCTAAATCCAACTTTAATTTCTTTTCCATTTTCATTTATTGTTAAATGCGAAACTACTGAGCCCAGAATATGTCCGGCATCTGCAAAATATAATTTAATATCAGGAGTAATTTCAATTTCATGATGATAATTTAATCCAACAAAAAGTTTTAAAGTTTTTGAAACATCACTGGGAGTGTAAAGGGGTTCAAATAAATTTTTACCTTGTTTGGATCTTGCTTTATTTACAAACTCAACATCTTTTTCTTGAATATGTGCACTATCTCTAAGCATTATTGTAACTAAGTCTCTTGTAGCAAAAGTCGAATAAATTTTTCCTTTAAATCCCTTACTAACTAGTGTGGGTAAATTTCCAGAGTGATCAATATGTGCGTGAGTTAAAATTACAAAATCAATTTCTTGTGGATCAAAAAAATGAAAATTTCTATTTATTTCAAAAGCCTCTTTTCTTTTCCCTTGATATAATCCGCAATCGACTAAAAATTTTGTGCTTCCGGTTGTAACTAAATGCATTGATCCAGTTACAGTTTTTGCTGCACCAATAAATTGAATTTCCATAAATTTCCCTAGAAAATTTGTTTAAGAAAATATTTTGCTTAAAATAACAAAATTTGAAAATATATTTATAATTAAGTGAATTTCGATTTTATTATATTTAGGTAAAATAAAAATTAAAAATGGATAGTTATGGCAGATTTAAAATTAATTGAAGAAATCAAATCAAAAGCAAAAAATTTAAGAAGAACAATTGTACTTCCCGAAGCACATGATGACAGAGTATTAAAAGCAGCTCAAAAACTAACAAATGAGGGAATTGCAAAAGTTATCACACTTGGAAATGAAGATAAAATTCGTTCAAGAGCAAGAGAATTGGAATGCGATCTTTCCGGAGTTAGAATTATTGATTATGAAAAATCAGAAATGTTTAGTGATTTTTCCAACATATTTTATAATATGAGAAAACACAAAGGTGTTACAATTGAGCAAGCAAGAGAAACTTTAAAGCGCGATTTATTTTTCGGTGCAATGATGGTAAAAGAATCAAAAGCAGATGGATTTGTTGCTGGCTCAACTGCATCTACCGGAGATGTATTACGAGCAGCTTTGCAATGTGTTGGAATGCCTGAGGGGATTTCAATTGTATCAAGTTTCTTTTTGATGATTTTTCCGGAAAGAGTTTTTTCTTTTGCGGATTGTGCAGTTGTTCCAAATCCGGATGCTGCACAGTTAGCTGATATTGCAATTACAACCGCAGAAAATCATAAAAAATTAACCGGAGAAGAACCTTATGTTGCCATGCTTTCTTTCTCAACAAAAGGAAGTGCAAATCACGAATTGGTTGATAAAGTTTTGGAAGCTACATCAATTGCGAAAAGTAAAAAACCGGAATTAATGATTGATGGCGAACTTCAATTTGATGCGGCAATTGTTGAATCGATTGGAAAGAAGAAAGCTCCTGAAAGCAATGTTGCCGGTCGTGCTAATGTTTTGGTTTTCCCGGATTTACAAGCCGGAAATATTGGTTACAAAATTGCACAAAGATTGGGCGGCGCAGAAGCTGTTGGCCCGGTTGTACAAGGATTGAAAAAACCACTATTTGATTTAAGCCGCGGATGCAGTGTTGATGATATCGTTAATACTTCTGCAATTGCTGCTTTGATGGCATAAATAATCTTATGATTTTTAAAATAATGCCGAATTTATTTCGGCATTATCATTTTAAATTAAATCAAAAAATATAATTTCTATAACGAATCTTTTTGTGCAGAAAACCAATTTGCTAAATAATTTTTTTGATCATCTGTAAGTTCTGCTTCGGAATGCATCATAACATAACCTTGCATCGGCATTTCACCGGATTTTACCATTTCAATACATTCATCTAATTTATGCAATTTCTTTTCATTATCATATTCATTCCAAGTTGAAAAATTTAAATGACGTCTTCCCTCATCAATATGATTTTTCAACAGCCAAGAAACTGGCGCAATTTCTGCATACCAAGGATATTTTGTTTCGTATGAATGACAATCATAACATGCATTTTTTAACATTGTTTTTATTTCCGTTGTTGGATTCGAAATTCTAAAAATATCATTTGTGTAATTTATATCCGGAACAGATTTATCAATTCTAATGAATTGAATTACAACAAAAATTCCTAAAATTATTAAAATAGTTTTCTTCATTTGATTCCTTTATTTAATAATTATAAACCTAATTCTGTTTTAACTTCAAGTTTTGCAGCAATTCTGTCTTTATGGGTTAGAAATAAATTATTGCATATTTTTTTGATGTAATGTTCTTCATACATATCCAAATTTCCATCGGCAAAAGCAATTTGCCAAAGATTTTTAATTAGATTGTACTTTTCATTACTATCAAAATTTTTGTTAACAATTTCTGTAAACTCATAAATACTTACAGATTTTTTTACTTCTTCTTTAGATTTGGAAATAAGCAAAGCAATTTCATCATCAGAAAGTTTAAAATTATTTCTCATAATATTAATAATTTTTTTTTCTTCACTTTCGCTAATATTATCATCAATATTTGCAACTTCCAAAAATAATGCGCATGCCGCAACTTTTAGTGCATGTTTTTTTGAAGTTTCATCAGAATTAATTTTGCTGGTATTTAGTGCATTTAAAATAAATTCAAGCATAAGTTTCCTATTAATTCCATAATTATTTTTCTTTAATTCCTTGTAATAATTGTGTTTCTGATTTTACTTTATTTCGTTCATAAAGTTCAACAAGAGATTTTAAATATAGTGAAAGATTTGGATTTACTTGATTCCATTCAAATCTCCAAGTCCAATTTCCGCCTAATTTTCCGGGGAAATTCATTCTTGCTTCTGTTCCTAATCCCAAAATATCTTGCATTGGAATTACAACAAAATTTGCGACTGAAGCATATGCAGTTCTGATTAATTCTTGGGTTAAATTATCGCCATAATAATTTAAATATTTTTGTGTCCACTCATAAACTCCAGTATTGTTTTCTCTTTCTTTCTCAAAAAATCCGGTTGTAGTATCATTATCATGTGAACCTGTATAAACAACACAATTTTTAACATAATTGTGAGGGAGAAAATTTTTATCACCATTTGGTCCAAATGAAAACTGCAAAATTTTCATTCCCGGAAATCCGAAATCATCTCGAAGTTTTTCAACACCAGGTGTAATAACTCCCAAATCCTCTGCAATTATTGGAAGATCTCCAAGATCCTTTTTAATTTCATTAAATAATTCTCTACCCGGAGCTTTTACCCAGCGACCGATTTGTGCAGTTGGTGCGTCACCGGGAATTTCCCAATAAGCTTCCAAACCTCTAAAGTGATCGATTCTTATTATATCAACTAATTCTAACGTTTTTAAAATTCTTTTCTTCCACCAGTTGAAATTATCTTTTTGGATTTCATCCCATTTGTAAAGTGGATTTCCCCAAAGTTGACCGGTTGCTGAAAAATAATCTGGTGGAACTCCAGCTTTAGTTTCAAGTTTTCCATCTTCAGCAACAGAAAATAAATTTTTATTTGCCCAAAGATCAGAACTGTCATAAGCAATAAAAATTGGAATATCACCGACTATTTTTATCCCTTTAGAGTTTGCATAATTTTTCAACTTTTTCCATTGTGAATAAAAAGTATATTGCAGAAATTTTTGGAAATTAAACCGATATTCCAATTTATCTTTCCATTTCTCAACTGAATTATTATTTCTGAAGGCAATATCTTGTTCCCATTCCGTCCATAATTTACCGCCGTGAAATTCTTTAACTGCCATAAATAATGCATAATCATCAAGCCAATATGCATTTTCATTACAGAAATCTCCGCAATTTTGTGAAAATATTTTTCCGGAAATTTTATAATTCTGAAAAGCGATTGAAAGTAATTGAAATTTCACTTCAATAAGTTTTCCAAAATCAATATTATTTTTTTGAAAATGCGGGATACTTTTTAAATCATTTTCAGAAAGCAATCCGTCTTCTTTAAGAAAATCCAAATCTATTAATAATGGATTTCCGGCAAATGTAGAAAAAGATTGATATGGCGAATCTCCATAACCGGTTGGACCTAAAGGGAAAATTTGCCAAAGTTTTTGTCCAGATTCAGCTAAAAAATCAACAAAATGGTAAGCATTTTTTCCAATTGTGCCTATACCGTAATCTCCAGGCAGAGAAGTTGGGTGAAGTAAAATTCCGGCGCTTCTTTCGAATTTCATAATATTTCCTACTTTTATTAAAAAAAATGAAAATTAATATTGAGTTTAATAAATTATTTTTTATTTTCTGTCCACAAAATTTTGGAACTGAATAATAAATTCCGAGCTTAATTTTTTAAATTTTTTATTTGAAATAATTAATCATTTGTTTAATTTTCGTGCCCGATGTTGTCAGTCTTATTCCTACAAATTCATCGGCAAAATTAAAAATACTTTTCAATAACTAATTGACAATCTGTTCATTTTATAAAATTTGAGGCTTTAATGAAAATTAGTCGTTACTATACTGTCGCTAATCAAGATCCTTATTCTACGATAGAATTTGTTAAAAGAACTTCAGAAATCAAAAACCCAAACGGAACCAGTGTTTTCAAAATGGAAGATGTAATGGTTCCAAAATCTTGGTCGCAAGTTGCAACCGATATTATAACTCAAAAATATTTTAGAAAAGCCGGCGTTCCAAAGTTAATAAAAAAATTGAAAGAAAAAGGTGTTCCAAAATGGCTTCAACCATCAGTTGCAGATGATGAGCTATTAAATGAATTGCCGGAAAAAGATAGATTCGGTGGTGAAACTGATTCTCGTCAAGTTTTTAATAGATTAGCTGGAACTTGGACGTATTGGGGTTGGAAGGGAAACTATTTTGATACTGAAGAAGACGCGCAAGCCTTTTATGATGAATTATGTTATATGCTTGCAAATCAAATGGCGGCACCAAATAGTCCGCAGTGGTTTAACACAGGTTTAAATTGGGCTTACGGAATTAACGGTCCGGCACAAGGTCATTATTATGTTGATTATAAAACTGGTGAATTAACTCAAGCTGAAGATGCTTACACACATCCCCAGCCGCATGCGTGTTTTATTCAATCGGTTAAAGATGATTTAGTTAATGAAGATGGAATAATGGATCTTTGGGTTCGTGAAGCAAGATTATTTAAATATGGGTCAGGAACCGGAACAAATTTTTCTAAAATAAGAGGAGCAGATGAACCGTTAAGCGGTGGTGGAAAATCTTCGGGATTGATGTCATTTCTTAAAATTGGTGATAGATCAGCCGGTGCGATAAAATCTGGTGGCACAACACGAAGAGCGGCAAAAATGGTAACTCTTGATATTGATCATCCGGATATTGAAGAATTTATTGATTGGAAACAACACGAAGAACAAAAAGTAGCTGCAATTGTTACTGGATCAAAACTTTGTAATTTACATTTAAATAATATTGTAAAAGCTTGCTATGCGGAACATCCGGAAAATGACAGATTTAATAGAAAAAGTAATAAAAAATTAAACGCAGCAATTATAAATGCAAGAAGATCACAAATTCCGGATAATTATATAGAAAGAGTAATTCAACTTGCAAAATTGGGATTTACTTCAATTGAATTTCCTGAATATAATACTGATTGGAATTCTGAAGCTTACGCAACAGTTTCAGGACAAAATTCAAACAATTCTGTTAGAGTTACAAATGATTTTATGAAAGCTGTAATTGCAGATTCAGATTGGAATTTACACTGGCGAGTTGAATTGAAAAAAGCAGAAAAAGAACAAAGATTGCCTCGAGCATGCAAAACTATAAAAGCACGCGATCTTTGGGCACAAATTGGTTATGCCGCTTGGGCTTCAGCAGATCCGGGACTGCAGTATGATACAACAATAAATGAATGGCATACTTGTATAAATGATGGAAGAATAAATGCATCAAATCCTTGCAGCGAATATATGTTTCTTGATGATACTGCATGTAATCTTGCTTCAATGAATTTAGTTAAATTTTACGATGAAGATAAATCTGTATTTAATATAAAATCTTACCGACATGCGACACGATTATTAACGATGGTTTTGGAAATCAGTGTACTAATGGCACAATATCCAAGTAAATCAGTTGCACAAAATAGTTATGATTACAGAACTTTAGGATTGGGTTATGCAAATTTAGGTTCACTTCTCATGATTCAAGGAATTCCTTATGATAGCAAAGAAGGACAAGCAATTGCTGGAGCATTAACTGCAATTATGCACATGAAAGCATATGCAACATCAGCAGAAATGGCAAAAGAATTAGGACCATTTATTAAGTATGAGAATAATAAAGAAAATATGCAGCGGGTTATAAGAAATCATAAAAGAGCTGCATTTAACGTTCCAGAAGAAGAGTATGAAGGTTTATCAATATACCCAATGGGAATAGATCCAAAATTCTGTCCATCAGATTTGCTCAAAGCTGCACAACAAGATGCAGTAAATGCAGTTGATCTTGGGAAAAAATATGGATTTAGAAATGCACAAGTAACTGTTATTGCTCCAACCGGAACTATTGGTTTGGTAATGGATTGCGATACTACCGGAATTGAACCTGATTATGCTTTAGTGAAATTTAAAAAATTAGCTGGCGGCGGATATTTCAAGATTATTAATCAATCAATCCCTCCGGCATTAAGAAATTTGGGATATAATCAAGAACAAATTAATGAAATTGTGAAATACGCAAAAGGAACTGGCTCATTAGCTGGCTGTCCATATATAAATCCCGAAACATTAAAAGCAAAAGGTTTTACTGAAGAAATTTTGAAAAAAATTGAATCAATGCTTCCATCTGTATTTGAATTAAATTTTGCATTTAACACTCACACAATCGGAATAGATTTTTGCAGAAATGTATTAGGTTTAACTGAAGAACAAATAAATGATTTCAATCTAAATTTACTTGAGCAAATAGGTTTTAAGAAACAAGAAATAGCTTTAGCAAATGATTATGTTTGCGGAACAATGACAACCGAGGGTGCACCTTTCCTAAAGCATGAGCATTATCCGGTTTTTGATACTGCAAACAAATGCGGTAAACGTGGAACAAGATTTATAAAAGCTCATGCTCATATAAATATGATGGCTGCAGCTCAACCATTCATTTCCGGCGCAATTTCAAAAACAATAAATTTACCAAACGAAGCAAAAATTTCTGATATAGAAGATGCATATATGACCTCGTGGAAAATGGGATTGAAAGCTAATGCACTTTATAGAGACGGATCAAAATTATCTCAACCACTGAACTCAACAACAGACGACGCAATTGAAGCAATTGAAGAAGAGGAAGAGAACAATAATGAAATTATTAAAATTGCAGAAAGAATAATTCATAGATATATTGCAAAAAGAAGAAGACTTCCGGATAGAAGAACTGGTTATACGCAAAAGGCAAAAATTGGTGGACAAACAGTTTATATAAGAACCGGAGAATATGAAAATGGTCAACTTGGTGAAATATTTTTGGATATGCATAGAGAAGGCGCTGCAGTAAGAAGTTTGTTGAATAATTTTGCAATTGCAATTTCTCTTGGATTGCAACATGGAGTTCCACTGGAAGAATTTGTTGATGCATTTGTGTTCACAAAGTTTGAGCCAAGCGGCATGGTTACCGGAAATAGAAGAATAAAAATGGCAACTTCAATAATAGATTATATTTTTAGAGAATTAGCTGTAACATATCTTGGAAGAAATGATTTATCACATGTTGAAGAAGACGAATTAACACGCGGTAAAAGTTATGGAAATTTAGTTGAACCAGAATTTATCAGTGAAGAAGTAATAAGTGAAAGAATGATTCATTTGGATCATTCGATTGAAAGAAATTCTCAATCAACAGCAATTTCAAGTAGTGGTAACGGTAACGGAAATGTAATTCATAATCAAGTTGCTCAAATTACAAAAAAGGTTCAGGAGGCACGGATATTAGGTTATACCGGTGATATTTGTCCCGAATGCCAAAGTATGACAATGGTTAGAAATGGCACTTGTCTAAAATGCGAAACTTGTGGGTCAACAACCGGCTGCAGTTAATCCAAATATCCAAAATTGAAAGGGGCGGAAACGCTCCTTTTTAATTTGTAATAATTTCAAAAAAAATATGAATAATATTCAAGAAAATATTGCTTTTATTAATCAAAAAATATTAGAAAAATGTTATGAAATTGGTAGAAATCCGTCAGAAATAACTCTTGTTGCAGTTTCAAAATTACATTCCGTTGAAGAAATTGAAATTGTAAATTCAAAAGGAATTTTAAATTTTGCTGAAAATAAAGCTCAAGAACTTGATGAAAAAAATAAGTTAATAGATAATAAAATAAAATGGCATTTCATTGGTCATCTGCAAACTAATAAAGTGAAAATTGTTGTCCCAATTGCAGAATTTATTCATTCAGTAGATTCAATAAAATTAGCAGAAGAAATTAATAAACGAGCCCAATTTGCAAATAAAATTCAAAGAATTTTATTAGAAGTAAAAACATCTGATGAAGATACAAAATATGGAATTTCTAATTTTGAAGATTTAGAAAAAATTGCAGATTATTGCAAAAAACTTCAAAATATTAAATTGGTTGGATTGATGACAATGGCTCCATACACCGAAAATGAAATACTTATTAGGAAATCATTTAAAAAATTAGCCATTTTTAAAAGCAAATTAATTGATAAAGGAGTTGAAATTCAACACTTATCAATGGGAATGACAAACGATTTTGAAATTGCAATTGAAGAAGGGGCAACAATTTTAAGAATTGGAACTGCAATTTTTGGTGAACGAAATTATTCTCTCAATAAAGTTTAGAATTACTTAAGTTTACAATTCAAAATTTTTGAATAATATGACTGAGCTTTTGCAAAAAATAAATGAAACAATTTCTGAGTTGAGAAAATATAGTTCAAAGGAATATCCTATTGGAATTATATTAGGAACCGGACTTGGCGGATTGGTGAATGATATTATTATTGAACACACAATTGAATATGAAAGAATTCCCCATTTCCCAATTTCAACTGTTGAATCGCATTCTGGTAAATTAATTCTCGGAACAATTAACGGAAAAAATATTGTTGCAATGCAAGGAAGATTTCATTTTTATGAAGGATACAGCATGCAGCAAATTACATATCCGATAAGAGTAATGAAATTTCTTGGAGTGAAAACGTTATTAGTCTCCAATGCTTGCGGAGGAATGAATCCAATTTACAAAAAAGGTGATTTAATGATTATGCATGATCATATAAATCTTCTTGGAGATAATCCTCTAATTGGAAAAAATGAAGATTCTTTAGGACCAAGATTTCCGGATATGAGCGAACCTTACGATAAAAATTTAATAGAACTGACTGAAAAAATTGCATTGGAAAATGGAATAAAAATTCACAAAGGAGTTTATGTTGCAGTTCCTGGACCAAATTTAGAAACAAAAGCAGAATATAGATTTTTACGTGCAACCGGAGCAGATGTTGTTGGAATGTCAACAGTTCCCGAAAATATCGTAGCAAATCATATGGGAATAAAAGTTTTAGGAATTAGTATAATTACGGATGAATGTTTTCCGGATTCGTTAAAACCAGTTGATGTTAATGAAATTATTGAAACTGCAATGAATGCCGAACCAAAAATGACAAAAATATTAAAAGAAGTAATTAAACAAATATGAGTGTTAAAAAATTAAAATATTATTTATCACCTTTACTAATTGCATTACTGATATTTTTATCAAATTTTTTAAATACCCAACTTTTTGGTTCTGAGATTATTAATTTTGTTGTCTGGTTTATTTTATCATTATTTATTTTTGGAGTTGGCTGGTTTACAAATAATACATTAGGCTGGGTTCATGGTGGAAAGATTGTATTTGCAGTAATTGTTGCAATGGCAATTTTAAGCTCTTTACTAATTTCTTTTTTAATGATTATTTTCTTACAGAAAATTTATTATTTGAAAATGTAATTCTTTATTCATTAAGAATAATAATGCTTGGAGTAATGGCATTTTTTGGAATGTCAATTTCAGAAATTTTTACAAAGCAAAAAGAAATTGAAAATCTTAAAAAGCTTGATCACGAAAAAGAAATTTTGGAAGTTAAAAGAAAATCAGAAATGATTGTTAACGAAGCAAATTTAAAAGCAGAAAAAATAATTTTCGAAGCAAACAAAAGAGCATCTGAAATTTTAAACAAATAATTATAAAATTAATGTATGTGTAATTAGAAATTATTTATTCAAGTTATGGAAAAGTACAAACAATATTCAGGTAGTTTAAATTATTCAAAAATTGAAGAAGAGATTTTAGATTTTTGGCAGAAAGAAAATATATTTCAGAAAAGTATTGAACTTAGAGAAGGAAGCAAACCTTTTACATTTTTTGAAGGACCTCCGACTGCTAACGGTAAACCCGGACTTCATCATGTAATGGCAAGAACTTTAAAAGATTTAGTTTGCCGTTATAAAACTTTGCAAGGTTTTAAAGTTAATAGAAAAGCCGGCTGGGATACACACGGACTTCCCGTAGAAATTGAAGTTGAAAAACAATTAGGAATAAAAAGTAAAAGTGAAATTCCGGAATTTGGAGTTGCAAAATATAATGCCGCTTGCAAGGAATCGGTTTTTACTTATAAAGATCTTTGGGAAAAAATGACAAACCGTATGGGATATTGGCTCAGCTTGGAAGATGCTTATATCACTTGCACAAATGAATATATTGAATCAGTTTGGTGGGCGTTAAAAACTTTATTTGATAAAGGATTAATTTTTAAAGATTATAAAATTGTTCCGCAATGTCCGAGATCTGAAACAGTTTTGTCTTCTCACGAACTTGCTCTAGGCTATCGAGATACTAAAGATCCATCAGTTTATGTTTTAATGAAACTTGAAAATTCTGATTTTGCTAAAGACGGAGATACATATTTTTTAGTATGGACAACAACCCCATGGACGCTAATCTCGAATGTGGCATTGGCTGTTGGACCAAATATCGATTATGTGAAAATTAAAACTGAAGGTGTTCACTTAATTTTAGCAAAAGAAAGATTATCCGTAATTCGTGAAGAATATGAAATTATTGAAGAACTAAAAGGTTCGGAACTTGCTGGAATTAGTTACCAACAATTATTTCAATATTTAAAAGTTGATAAAAAAGCATTTTACGTTACAGAAGCAAATTTTGTAAGCACGGAAGACGGTTCCGGAATTGTTCATATTGCCCCGGCTTTTGGTGCAGATGACTATGAATTATCTAAAACTTATAATTTGCCATTTCTTCAGCCGGTAACACGCGGCGGATTATTTACGGAAGAAATTACAGATTATGCCGGAAAATTTGTTAAAGATGCTGATCAAGAAATTATTCAAGCATTAAAATCAAAAGGTCAACTTTATAAAAAGGAAACAATAACTCACTCGTATCCATTCAGTTGGAGATTTGATAATGTTCCCGTAATCTATTACGCTCGCGAATCTTGGTTCATAAAAACAACAGCAATTTCCGATAAAATGGTTGAGTTAAATAAAGAAATAAATTGGTATCCGCCGGAAGTTGGTTCGGGAAGATTTGGTAATTGGCTTGAGGAAAATAAAGATTGGGCTTTATCACGAGATAGATTTTGGGCAACGCCTTTACCAATTTGGGTTACAGAAGTTGGTGAAATGTTTGCTGTTGGAAGTATTGATGAATTAAAAGAAGGATTTGTTGAAAGAAACGGAAATAAAATAAAAGTTTCAGATTTACCAAATGAAGAAATTGATCTACACAAACCTTTTGTTGATGAAATCAAATTTGAGAAAAATGGAAAAATTTATTTTAGAACTCCAGAATTAATTGATGTTTGGTTTGATTCCGGTGCGATGCCATTTGCTCAACATCATTACCCGTTTGAAAATAAAGAGTTATTTGAAAATAATTATCCCGCAGACTTTATTTGTGAAGGAATTGATCAAACTCGCGGATGGTTTTATACTTTACATGCAATTTCAACAATGTTGTTTGAAAAAGTTGCTTTCAAAAATCTTATTGTAAACGAATTAATTTTAGATAAAAACGGAATGAAAATGTCAAAGTCAAAAGGTAATGCTGTTGATCCTTTTGAATTATTTGACAAATACGGAGCTGATGCAACAAGATGGTATTTGGTTACGGGAAGCCCGCCTTGGAGAACTACACTTTTTGATGAAGACGGAATTGTGGAAGTTCAGCGTAAGTTTTTTGGAACGTTAATTAATACTTATTCATTTTTTGCACTTTATGCAAATATTGATAATTTTGATTTTAGTCATGAATTTATTCCGTATGAAGAAAGATCGGAAATTGATAGATGGATAATTGCAAAACTTTCTTCAGTAGTTGAAGATTATCAAAATTACATGGATAATTATGATGTAACAAAAGCCGCAAGATTAGTAAGTGATTTTACTATCGATGAATTATCTAATTGGTATGTAAGAAGAAGCAGACGTAGATTTTGGAAATCGGAAATAAATAAATCAAAAATTTCAGCATACCAAACTTTATATGAATGTTTGATTACTGTTGCAAAATTAACTTCTCCGTTTGCTCCGTTTATTGCGGAAGAAATTTTCCAAAATTTAAATAAAGTTTCAAAATCGGAAATCAGAAAATCTGTTCACTTGGTTGATTTCCCAACCCCGGTTTATAGAAATATCGAACTTGAAGAAAAGATGGAAATTGCTCAAAAAGTTGTATATCTTACACGCGCAATGCGAGCAAAGAATAATTTGAAAGTAAGACAACCATTAAGAAAAATGATGATTGCCGTTGAACCAAAAAGACGTGACGCTGTTAGAAGCATGGGTGATGTAATTCTTGAGGAAGTTAATATTAAAGATTTGGAAGTTTTGGAAGATGATTCCTCGATAGTAAATAAAACAGCTAAAGCTAATTTCAAATCACTAGGTCCCAAGTATGGAAAAATGATGAAATCGTTAGCTCAGCGAATTAAAGATTTTACTAAAGATGAAATAAAGAATCTTGAAAATGAAAAATCTTATACATTTACTTTGGAAGGTAATGAAATAAATCTTACTTTAGATGATGTTGAAATTATCAGCACAGAAATTGAGGGCTGGGTCGTTGAATCGGAAAATGGCGTTACCGTTGCAATTGATAGTGAATTAAATGAAGAATTAATTGGCGAAGGATATGCAAGAGAATTTGTCAATAGAATACAAAATATGAGAAAAAGTGCCGGATTTGAAGTAACAGATAGAATTTCAATAGTTTATTCAACTGATAAAGAATTAAATTCATATATAGAAAATTTTGTGGAATACATAAATAATGAAGTACTCGCAGATAGTTTAATAAACAAGAATGATGGGGGAAATGGTTATAACGAAGAATTGACAATTGGTGAATTTAAATGTAATATAACCATCAATAAGGTAATGTAATATTATTGAGGAGAATTAACATGGCAAAGAAAACAACCGTTAAAACGAAACCATCTTCAGCAAAAGCTGCAAAAAAAACTAAAGATGTTAAAGTAAAAGATACGGCTAAAAAAAATTCGAAAGCAAAAGTTGTTGCTAAGGAAGTTAAAAAATCTGCCGGTAAAACTGATGCAACTAAAAAAAGTGCATCCAAAAAAACTGTGCCGACTAAAGAAACTGTAAAAAAAGTTAGCGCTCCAAGTTTAAAAAAAGGATCAGCTAAAACTCCAACAAAAACAAAAACGGGAAAGAAAATTGAAGTTGTTGTTACTCCGGTAAAACCAAAAGTTCCTAAAAAAATTGTTGGTTATTCTAAAAAAGAATTGGATGAATTTAAAACTGTAATTCTTGATAAAAGAAAAGAAATTATTGAGCAGTTGCAAAATTTAAAAGAACAAATGATGGATGAAACCACTGGACAATATGTAAATGAAAACTCTCCATATTCGTTACATATGGCAGAACAAGGAACCGATGCACAAGAAAGAGAAAAATTATATTTGTGGGCTCAGCGCGAAACAAAATTTTTAGGTTATTTGGAAGATGCACTTCAAAGAATTGATAACGGAACTTACGGAATTTGTATTGATAGTTTGGAATTACCGGAAGGTCCCCACTTAATTCCAAAGAAAAGATTATTAGCAGTACCACATACTCAGCACTGTGTTGATTGTAAAAATAAAAAATCATAAAACTTTTTAGAGAGAATTTTTGAGAGTAATTTTTATTTCATTAATTGTTGTACTTTTAGATCAAATAACAAAATTATTAGTTAAAGGTATTTCAATTCCAAGTTTGGGAATAGATCATCAAGGCATGAGATATGGTGAAAGTATTAATGTAATTGGTGATATTTTTAAATTTACTTTTGTAGAAAATCCCGGGATGGCTTTTGGTATTGAGGTTGATGGTTATGCTAAATTATTACTTTCAATATTTTCGTTAATCGCAAGCATTGGAATAGCAATTTACATATTCAAAGTTAGACGCGAAAAATTGTTATATCGATTTTCACTTGCATTAATTTTGGGCGGTGCAATTGGAAATTTAATTGATAGATTTTTTTACGGCGTAATTTATGAATATGCTCCTTTTTTATATGGTAGAGTTGTTGATTTTCTTCATGTTGATACTTTTGGATTTACAATTTTTGGTAAAACTTATGATAGTTTTCCCATTTTTAATGTTGCTGATTCTGCAGTAACAATTGGAGTTGCAATCATTTTAATTTTCCATAAAAGTATTGAAACAAAGAAAGATTCTCAAAATTCTGAAAATGAAATTAATTCTGATAAACTGGAAACTCAATTAGAGTATGGCAATAGTAACAGAGAAGATAATAAACTTAGTAATAACTGAGGGACAAAGAAAACAAAGGATTGATACTTATTTAGCAAATTGTTTAGAAAATACAACCCGCTCAAGAATTCAAAAACTTATCAAAAATAATTTGATAACCGTAAATGGAAATCTTATAAAATCAAATTATACAATCACTCCCAAAGACGAAATAAAAATCACAATTCCAGTTTCACCAAGACCAGATAAGATCGAACCCGAAGACATTCCTCTAAAAATAATTTATGAAGATGACTATTTAATTATTATTGATAAACCCGCGGGAATGGTGGTTCATCCTTCTTACGGAAATTACACTTCAACAATGGTTCATGCATTACTTCATCACACAAAAAATTTGAGTTCATTTAACGGCGATTATAGAGCTGGAATTGTACACAGAATTGATAAAGACACAACGGGATTATTAGTAATTGCTAAAAGTGAAGAAGTTCATTCTCATTTGGCAAAGCAGTTTGCCGCAAAAACTACGGAAAGAGAATACTGGGCAATTTGCTGGGGAAAGTTTAAAGACTCAACCGGTGAAATTATTGCAAATATTGCAAGAAGTAAAAGTGATAGAAAACTATTTTCTGTTTCTGAATCTGATGGAAAAACTGCTCACACAATTTATACGGTTTTAGAAGAATTTGATTTTTTAAGTTTGATAAAATTGAAATTAATGACCGGAAGAACGCATCAAATACGAGTTCATTTAGCTCATGTAAAACATAATATTTTTGGCGATCACACATACTGTGGAAGAAGAATTAATTATGGTTTCGAACTTCCTAAAATAAGAGCACGTGTAAATAATCTTTTGGAAATAATTGATAGACAAGCACTTCATGCAAAAACTTTGGGATTTATTCATCCGATTTCGAACGAGAAAATGACATTCGTTTCAGAACTGCCGGAAGATTTTAATAATTTATTAATTGAATTAAGAAGTCAGCAACAATAATTTATAAATCTGGAATTATTTTTATTGTTCCTTCCTTTGGGAAACTAATTTTATAATTTTTTTTCTGTTTATTAGTAAGAAAATTTTCTCTCAACCATGGATTATACAATTTCAAAATTTTGTAATTAATTCCGTTAACTTTTGCGAAATCAGCCAAGTTTGAAATTGAGCTATCAACATTTATTTCATATGTTTCAAAAGGTTTGTACAATTCATCATCTTTAATATCAAAGCCATATTCTGTCGGTTTATTCATCATAATTTTTGTTGCAATTACTCTAAAAACATATCTTGAAGTTTCCTCATTCAAAACTAAATTGTAGTAATTATTTGTCTTTTGACGAGAAATTTGTTCATCAATTCCGGTCTTTCCCATATTGTACGAAGCTGCAGCCATTGTCCAACTTCCAAATTTATTATATGCCGACTGCAAATATTTGCATGCCGCTTCGGTTGATTTTTCAACGCTGTATCTTTCATCAACTTCATCATTAATTTCCAAACCAAGTTCTTGTCCGGAACTTTTTATAAATTGCCAAAACCCAACTGCGTTTGATGGTGAAACTAAATTTAGCAAAGTACTTTCGGTAACGCATAAAAATTTAAAATCATCCGGAATATTATTTTTTTTCAAAATTGGTTCAATAATAGGGAACCATCTATTTGCTCTTTTTATTGTAAGAATCATTAATGAATGCCAATAAGTATTTACAATAAATTCTCTATCCAATCTTTCGTAAACTTCAAAATTTTCCAACGGAACTTTTTCGCCGCAGAATTCTAATTCATCCGGAATTTTTGGAGAAACAATTTTATATTCTTTTGGAAATTCTTCTTTTGAAATTATTGAATCTTTCGGGATAAAATTTTGAAAAAGTAAAATTGGAATTGCAATACCAAGAATTATTAGAATTACAGTTTTTAATATTTTAGATTTTTTTATATTATTTTCATTCATATTTCAGTCTCAATAAATTGAAATGCAAGTTTAGTTTTTCATTTTGCAAAAAGCAATTTTCAATTCTTCAATTAGTAGGTTTTATTATCGATTTGCAAATCGGTAATTTAAAATGAAAGCAAAAATTATTAAAATTGAACCAAAACTTAATTGAATAAAATTTGTTTCTTCACCAATTAGAGTAAAAGCAAATAAAACTCCGAGCGGAATTTTTAAATTATTCATAATTGCTAAAATTCCGGTTTCGACTTTTGTAACGCCAATATTCCAAAGAAAAAATCCTATTCCCGATGCGACAATTCCTAAGTAAAGTAATGCTAAAATTTGACTTGAATTAATTTGTAAATTTTTAAAATCTGTGGAAGCTATTGAAAAAATTCCCGTAATTAAAATTGCTCCAAAATATAAAAGTGCAAAAGTTTGATGAGGTTTAATATTAAAATTTTTCTCAATTATTTTTTTATAATAAACTTGTCCAAGTGCAAAACAAAAATTTGAAATTTGAACAAGTAAAATTCCTTTCCAAAATCCGAAAGAAAAATTTTCTTTGTAAACTATTATAAACGATCCGGCAATTGTTAATAAAGCAGTAATCCAATGAAAATAATTAATTTTCTTTTCCCAAATGTCCATGATTAGAACAATAAAAAACGGCGTAAGCAAAGTTAAAATGGCAACTTCGTAAGCTTTCAAAAATTGGAAAGAATATATGTAAGTTAAATACATAATTCCGTATTGAATAATTCCAATAAAAATTAAATGAAAATTAATTTTTGATGAAATATTTTTGATTCGTAAAAATGGAAGAAAAATCAAAAATGAAATTAACAATCTAATAAATGCAACAAAATTTGAATCAAGGGAACTTAAATTTCCCTTAATCAAACTGAATGAAAGCGCCCAAATTATGGAAACAATTATTAAATAGATCATGCGCAAATATAAGTTAAAAATAGTTTATGTTAATTGGTGATTTGAAAAGCGTATAACAATTTTGAAAAGTGAAATTTATTATATTTGTTCTTCAATTATGGAGTTCTAATGTTAATTTATAATACGCTGACAAAAAAGAAAGAAGAATTTATTCCTTTAAATCCGCCAAAAGTTACAATTTATGTTTGTGGTCCAACAATTTATGATTTTTTTCATATCGGAAATGCACGAACTTTTGTTTCTGCAGATATTATTAGAAGATATCTGGAATATAAAAAATATGATGTAAAGTTTGTGATGAACCTTACGGATATTGATGATAAGCTGATTAAAAAATCCAACGAAGAAAATTTACCGGTTGAAAAAATTGCCGAGAAATATGCAGAAGCTTTTTTTGAAGACATTACAAAATTTGGAATTAAGAAAGCAAACATTTATCCCAAGGCAACCGAACACATGCCGGAAATTATTGATTTAATTCAAAAACTTGTTGATAAAAACTTTGCATATAATGTTGATGGAAATGTTTTTTATGATGTAAATAAATTTATTGAATACGGAAAATTAAGTGGAAAAAATTTAGCTGATTTGGAAGCCGGCGCAAGAATTGAAATTAATGAACAAAAGAAAAATCCGTTAGATTTTTCATTGTGGAAAAAAGTTAAACCAAATGAGCCGTATTGGGAAAGTCCTTGGGGAAAAGGAAGACCCGGCTGGCATATAGAATGTTCCGCAATGAGCATGAAACATTTGGGACAAACAATCGATATTCACATTGGCGGAAATGATTTAGTTTTTCCGCATCATGAAAATGAAATTGCGCAAAGTGAAGCTGCTTGCGGAAATGAATTTGTAAAGTATTGGATCCATTGCGGATTTTTAAATATCAACCAAGAAAAAATGTCAAAATCACTTGGTAATTTTTTTACTGCAAGAGAAATTCTTAAAAAATATAATTCTAATGCAATTAGATTCTTTTTCAGTCAAACTCATTTTTCAGGACCTTTAAGTTTTTCGGAAGATTTAATTGAAGGTGCAGAAAAAGGTTTGGAAAAAATTCTAAATCTTGCGCAAAAAATTGAAAATTCAAAACCATCAATTGAGTTGGATTTAAATCCTTTTGAAATTGACAGATATTTGTTTGCGTTTGAAAGTGCGATGGATGATAATTTTAATACATCGCAAGCGCTTGCCGCAATTTATGACTTTGTTAGAGATTTCAATAAATTTTTAACCAAGAATGAAAAAATTTCTAAAGAAGTTTTAGCAAACGCAAAAGATTTTCTAAAATCAACTTTAACAGATGTTTTGGGAATTGAAATATTTACTGAAAATTCTGCAAGAAATTCCAAAGAAGATGAATTGATAAAATTATTTATTGAGTTTAGAACTAAAGCCAAACTTGATAAAAATTATAAACTCGCAGATGAAATTAGAGATAAGTTGAAAGATTTGGGAATAATTTTGGAAGACAGCAAAGAGGGAACTTCCTATAAAATTCTAAGTAAATAAAATTTGTGAAAAATATTTTGATAATTTCTGCAATTGTAATTTTTGCAATTTTTCTTTCTCTTTTAATTTGGAATTATTTTTTCTCTATCTACGAAGTTAAATTTTCCACAAGTTTTCAAAATTCAATACTTAAAACTGATTCTGAAAATTTTATTGAATTTTACGGAATAAATTCATTCGGACAAAATCTTAGTTTTAGAAACTTGGAAATGACATTTGAAATTCTTGAAGGTAAAGAATTAGTGAATGAAATTAAAAAAAAATCTAACAAAGTTTTTATTTCAACAAATCAAATTGAAGGAAAAGTTGTTCTAAAAGTGAATTCAAAATTTTCACTTAATCCGACAATTATTTCAATTAATATTAAAAATTTATAGTAATCGTAAAGAAAAATTTGTCTATTAAATTATACATTGAGTTTACTAATTTGTACAAAATCTTTGAAAATTGATTAAAAAAAGGAAGAAATACATACTTTTTTTGGCTCAAAATTTGAGTTTATAGTTTTGATTTAATACAACGAGGTAAAAAAATGAAAACATATATTTATTTAGCAATCTTCGTTTTTACTTTATCTTTAACCGGATGTTACACAGAAATCGGTTATGATTATGAGCGTGAAGCATATTGGGATAAAGTGGAAAAAAAACAACCGGTTCAATATGAAGAAGATGATACAACACAATATGTTGATGAAGAATTTTCAGATTCAACTGATTATTACTCAGATGAAAATTATGATGGAGAAAATTATAATAACGAAGAATATTATGATGATTCTAGTTATGATTCAAGACCTTACAGATTTTACGATTATTACTATCCCGGTGTAAGCTATAGATTTTATACAAGATATTATGATCCTTGGTGGGATGGATGGTGGTCATGGAGATATTATACATATGATCCATTCTATTTTTCATATTATCCGATTTATAGAAATTATTACTACGGATGGTACGGCGGTGGTTATTATGATTATTATTATCATTATCCGGTAACACATTATTTCAGTAAAACAAAACATAGAACAAATTATGATTCAAGGTTGAGAGATAATAACGGCGGTAGAAATTATATTTCTGATAGAGCAACCAGAAGTTCAGGAACTGCCAACAGAACAACAAGTCTATCAAAAAGTAGAGAAAATATTTCCATAAATAAGGAAAGATCAACAAGAAATTCTTCTGATATAAATATTTCGCGTGAAAGAACGTCTAAATCTTTTGATTCAAAGATTGATTCTAGAAAAATTTCTAGATCTGATAGAAATACAACAAATGATCAAAGTGTAAATAAAAGATCAAGTTCTAAAAATTATGAGAGCAAAAATTCCACAAATGTGGAAAGAGAAAATTCCGTTAGATCAAATTCAGGTGATAGAAGTTCATACAGAACTCAGAAAAGTTATAAAACAAAAAATAGTACAATGAGCAAACCGAATGTTAGGTCATATGATAACAGATCAAGTTCTAATAAAAGCAGCGGCTCAAAAAGTTATTCATCACCTTCAAGATCAAGTAATTCCGGAAGTTCAAGTTATTCAACTCCATCAAGAAGCAGTGGATCAAGTTCCGGCAGCTATTCATCTGGAAGTAGATCAAGCTCTGGAAGTAGTTCATCAAGCGGAACTTCATCAAGAAGCAGTGGAAGTTCAAGTGGCGGAAGCGGAAGAAGAAGATAAATATAGTTTGAATTTCTGTTTAGAATAATGAATTTTTTTGGAGAATATTGTAATGAGAATTAAAAAATATATTTTTATCGGAATTTTGTTGCTCAATTTCTCGAATTTTATTTTTGCACAAAATTATAACGATGCTTATAGATTGAGCGAGCAAACAATTGATTTTGATGCAAAAACTCTTGCTTTTGGAAACAGTTCAATTGCATCATTCGGAAATTTTTCAAGTGCACTTATAAATCCAGCCGGACTTGCAACTATTAAAAAAAGTCTTTTAAATTTTGGAATTAATACAAATTCATTTAAGAATAATGGAGTAATGTTTAATTCTTCAATTGGATCAGAAAAAAGTAACAACAACACAAATCAATTTGGATTAGTATTTCCTCTTCCAACAAAAAAAGGAAGTGCGGTAATTGCTTTTGGATACAACCAAGCTAATGATTATAACGCATTTGTAAAATTTGATGGATTTAATTCCGGCACAAATTCAATGATTCAAGAATTAACAAATGATAATGATGATTTGGCTTATGAATTATATTTAAGTTATCCTACTTATAAACCTAATGGTGATTATGATGGTGATGAAACAAATATTAATGGAAGACTTAATCAAAGCGGTTCAATAGATGAACAAGGAAGTTTAAACAGTTGGGTTATGTCTGGTGCATTTGAAATTTCTAAAAATGTATTTATCGGCGGTACATTAAATTTACTTTCCGGAAATTATAAACGAAACAGATCTTATTGGGAAGACGATGTAAATAATTTTTACAACGGATATTTAGATCCGCAAGATTCAAGTACTTTTGATTTTCAATCATTTTATTTAAATGATATTGTTGATTGGGAAATTAGCGGATATGATTTTCGATTAGGATTACTTTATAAAATGAACGAAATGTTAAATTTTGGTGCAACTATTAAATTCCCAACAAATTATACAATTTCGGAAGTTTATTCGGTTTACGGCGAATCAGAATTTGCTGATGCGGGATATTATGTTGAATATCCCGGTAATGAATATGAATATGGAATTTCCTCTCCAATGGAAATTAGCGGAGGAGTTTCGGCTTCCTTACCTTTTGTAAATCTGAATGCCGGATTGAAATTTATCGATTATTCACAATTGGAATTTACAGACGGTTTTGATGATAATGATCTAGATGATAAAAATGCTGAAATAATTGAATATTTAGAAAATGTTGTGAACTATAATTTCGGTGCAGAAATCACTTTACCATATCCGGCAATGAAATTAAGAGGTGGATTTATTTATCATCCCTCACCATTTATTGGAGATGTTTCAGATTATGATAAAAAATATTTTACAGCCGGTATTGGGTTACCTCTTTCTAAAAACTTAATTATTGATTTTGCATATTTGCACGGATGGTGGAATAATTTCGGAGATAACTACGGAACTAATCTTTCAAGATTTAATCAAGAAATTACACTCAATAAATTTGGAATAACAATAAATTATATATTTATGTAAAATAATTTCTCTTTGATTTGTAAACAAAAGCACCTTATTTTCTTGGGTGCTTTTTTTATTAATAGGAGAATTTTTATAAAAGGAAGAATTGTTAAAATAGAAAGTAAAGATTACTATGTACAAATTTCTGATAACGAATTTTTAAGATGTTCTTTACGCGGAAAATTTAAAAAGGAATTTAATTTAAAAAAAGATAAACTTCTAACACTTGATTTTGCCTCACTTGGTGATTGGGTTGAAGCAAGTAAAATTTCTGATGGAATTGGAGTAATTGAATCAATTTATGAAAGAAAAAATTATTTATCGCGTAAAGCCGGAAAACTAAGAGGATCATTAAAAAGAGGAAAAAGATTAGAGCAAATAATAGCTTCAAATATTGATCAACTTTACATTGTTTCAAGCATAACTTTTCCGGATTTTAATAATAGATTTATTGATAGAGTAATTGTTGCCGCAGAAAGTGCAAATATTGATTTTACGATAATTATTAATAAAATAGATTTAGATATTAATAATTTCTCTAAACACTGGGAACAATTTTATAAATCAATTGGTTATAGCGTTTTAAGAGTAAGTGCAAAAAACGGTGAATCAATTCAGGAATTAAAAGAAAATCTATTAGGAAAAGTTAATTTATTTTGGGGACAATCCGGAGTTGGAAAATCTTCAATATTAAATTCTATGTTTCCGCATTTGGATTTTCGTGTTGGTGAAGTTAGCAATTATTCACAAAAGGGAATTCATACAACCGTAACCGGCGAATTCAAAAAAGTTTCTGAAAATACTTTTATTGTTGATACTCCGGGAATTAGAGAAATAGATCCGTATGGAATAAAGAAAGAAGATTTATCACATTACTTTTTGGAGTTTAAACCTTTTTTGCATAACTGTAAATTTAGCACTTGTAATCATGATCATGAACCGGATTGTGCAATAATTGAAGCTGTTGAGAAAGATTTGATTTCTTTGGAAAGGTATCAGAGTTATTTAAACATTCTCAACACAATAGAAGATGATATGTTTTATTAAGCAAGTTTACATTTCATTTAATAATTTTACACGTATTAATTTTTATAATAATTAGGCAAAATTTAATTGATAAAATACATTTATTTTTTACTGGTAATTTTCATCCTTTCTTGTTCATCCCACGTTGAAAAGGAAGAACTTAAAAAAGAAATTGTTCAAAACAAAACTTCTAATGCTGATAAAGAAACTGCTGCACAATTATTTATTGATGCCTCAATGATGGATATTGAAGGGAAATATGCAGAAGCAATTTTGGATTATCAAGAAGCATTAAGATTAGACCCAAGTGCTGGGATTTATTATGCTCTTGGAAAAGATTTTTTGCGTTTGAGTAAAATTCCTCAAGCGTTACTAAATACAAAAAAAGCTGTTGAGTTAGAGTCACAAAATGTTGAATATCTAACTTTGCTTGGAACTATTTATTCATTTAGCAGAAATATAGATTCCGCAAAAGCTGTTTTCGAAAAAATTGTTGTTTTAGATCCTCAAGATGTAAATGCAAGATTTAATTTAGCTCAACTTAATGAAGCAAACCAGCCACTAAAATCCTTGGAACTTTATAAAGAAATTTTAGCAATTACTGGTCCGGAATGGAATGTTTTATTAAAAATTGCTGAACTTAATGATAGACTTGGTCAAACTGATCAAACTGTAAAAACTGTTGAAGAACTTTTGGAACTTAATCCTTCAAGTTTAGAATTGCAGAAAATGCTTGCTGAATCATACATCAAAACAAATCAATATGAAAAAGCATTAAGTACAGTTAATAATTCTCTGGAAATATTTCCTGATGATATAAATCTAATTGAACTTAAAGGAAATGCATATGTAAAAATGAAAGAATGGGATAAAGGTTCGGAAGAGTATAAAAAGATTTTAACTAAACCAAATATTCCGTTCGAAATTAAAATGAGAATTGGAGCAGCATTTTATGCTGAAAGTTTAAATGATTCTTCACTTTTACCAATTGCGTTTAATGTTCTTGAACAAATTGATAAAGATACAGCCGATTGGCAAATTAATGCTTTTATGGGAGAAATTTGCAATAAGCAAAAAAATGATTCTTTGTCTCAAAAATTTTTTAGAAAAGCAATTGAACTAGCTCCATTAAACAGTGATTTAAGAATTAGGTTTGGACAAATTTTATTTGAAAATGGTGAATACTCAATAGCCGCAAGCGAAATGGAAGATGCTGTTAAAAAGTTTCCAAATGATTTTGTAATTAATTTTATTCTCGGATTATCTTTAGCACAAAGTTCGGATCATACCGGCGCAATTCCATATTTAAAGAAAGCTGTGGAAATAAATCCTAATGATTTGAATTCTACAATGTCATATAGTTTTTCTTTACATCAAGCAAAACAAAGTGATGAAGCGTTGAAATATTTGGAAAGAGCTTTGCGAATTGATTCAAAAAATATTCAAGCGCTAAGCTTAATGGGAATGATTTATGAAAATAGAGATATGTTTCAAAAAAGTGATAGTATTTATGACAAAACTATTTCTATAGATTCTACCGATATTTTAACTTTAAACAATTTTGCATATTCACTTGCAGAGCGTGGAGTTCAATTAGAAAAAGCATTGAAAATGGTAAAAGTTGCAGTTGAAAAAGATCCGGAAAATTCATCATATCTTGATACAATTGGGTGGGTTTATTTTAAGATGAATAAATTTGAAGATGCCAAATATTATATTGAAAAAGCAATTGAATTTGATAATAAAAATGCAACTTTACTTGATCATTTGGGAGATGTATATTACAAACTTGAAAATAAGGAAAAAGCAAAAGTACTTTGGCAAGATGCGCTTAAATTAGATCCCAAAATAGAAAACGTTGAACAAAAAATTTTACAAGGATTGGAGTGACAAACAAGAAAAATTTTATCCTTTACATTTTGCTTATTGTTTCAATTATTAGTTGTGTCCCAAGTAAACCAACTTATGAAGAAGAAATTTTAACAGCAGATAGATTAATAAAAAAGTTAGAAGCGAACAGAAGAAAAATTAAAACGTTTCAAGGTTACGGAATTATTAATGTTGAATCTGAAGAACTTGAAGCAAAAGCAACTTTTGAAGTTTATCTTAAAAAACCCGATTCGCTGAAATTTATAATTTACGGTCCGTTTGGGATTGATCTTGCGCAAGCATTAATAACTTCATCTGAATTTGAATTTTATGACGAGATGAAAAATGTTTTGTACAGAGGTAGAAATGATAATACAATTCTTAATAAAATTTTTCATATTGATTTGAGCTTTAGTGAATTATTTGATGCTTTTGCCGGAGCTGTTAATCTAACAGATAAATTAAGAATTGAACCTGATATTTATAAACTTACGGATGAAGAATATCATTTAACTTACTTGGATACTTTAAATAACAAGCAAAGTTTGTATCAAATACAAATTGGGAATCTCGCAATAAATAATTTTAAACTTTTTAAGAATAAGAAAACATTATTGTTTGATGGTGAATACAAAGATTTTGAAATATTTGATAATGTTGCAATTCCATCAACAGTAATAATTCAGAATAAAGTTAATAACCAAAAAGTTACAATTGATTACCGAAATATTTCCGTAAATGAAGATTTAGGTAATCTTCAACTTGAATTACCAAAAAATGTTAGCGTAAAAATATGGTAAAAAAAGTTCTCCTAATATTTTTATTAATTCCGTTACTCATATTTAGTCAAGATGAAAATAAAATTGGTGACAAAAGTAGTGAGTTGAAAAACATACAAAACCAAATCCAATCTCTTGAAGGTGAACTTTCCGAATTAGCAAAAAAAGAAAAAAATAATCTTTCAGTTTTAAAAAAGTTAGATCAGCAGAATTTACTTTTGAATAAAAGTATAAAAAAACTTGAGAAGGAAGAAAAGCAAAAAGAGCAAAATATTTCTGAACTAAATTATCAGATTCAAAAACACAAATCACGAATTAAAGCATTGCAGAAAGAATATGGTAGTTATTTAGTTTGGATTTATAAACAAGGTGATAATTCTACACTGAAATATTTATTCAATTCAGATTCGTTCAATCAACTTTTAATTCGCTATAAATATTTGGATTACGTTCATAAGGAAAGTGAAAAAAATGTAAATGAATTGCGTGATAATCAGATAAAATTGAATGAAGCGAAAAATTTAGTTGAAACAGAACTTTCTGAAAAAGTAAAATTGAAAAATCAGAAATCATCTGAACAAAATGTTTTAAACAAAAAAAGAGAAGATAAAAAAGTTTTATTAGCTTCGTTAAAAAAAGATAAAAAAAATGTAAATGTTGAAATTGAAGAAAAAAGAAAAATTGAGATCAAAATAAAAAAAATGATTGCAGATTTAATTGAAAAGGAAAGAGAAAAGGAAAGACAATTACGTACTGCAAAATTGAAGGGTGAAATTAAAGATTATGATTTTGATTTCAATTACAGCAGTTTCCAAAATTTTGCACAACTAAAAGGTGTTTTAAGCTGGCCGATTAAATCTCCAAAAGTTGGAAGAAATTTTGGTGAAAACAAAAATGATAAAACAAAAACCGTAACATTAAATTACGGAATTGATATTATTGCAAAAGACGATAGTGAAGTATATGCCGTTGCAGAAGGTGTTGTAAGCGCAATTGAATGGATTCCGGGTTATGGAAGTGTTTTAATAATTACACACAGAGATAACTACAGAACAGTTTACGGTCATATTACAGATATAAGCGTTTTGGAAGGAAATAAAGTTAAAGCCGGCGATTATATTGGAAAAGTAAATGAAAGTCTTGAAGGAAATATTCTGCATTTTGAAATTTGGAATGAAAGAAATTATCAAAATCCGCAAGAATGGCTTGTGAAAAAATAGATGAATATTAATGATTTTATCAAAATATTTATTCAAAAAAATAAAACTTTATTAAGAAATTTTTCTTCCTTAACGGCTCTTCAAATTTCGCAATATATTTTCCCGATTATTACATTTCCTTATTTAGTTAGAGTTTTAGGTCCCGAAGGTTACGGACTTGTATCATTTGCAAATGCATTTATAGGATACTTTACTGTAATTACAGATTATGGTTTTCATCTTTCAGCAACTAAAGATATTTCTATAATAAGAAAAAGTAATCCAGAAAAACTTGAGGAAATTTTTAATTCGGTTCTTGGTGTAAAACTTTTGCTTTTTCTTCTAAGCATTTTGATGATTATTCCGATTCTATTATTTATCCCAAAATTTAATTTCCATGCAATGATTTATTTTGTGTCGTTTCTTGCTGTATTTGGAACAACAATTTTTCCCATTTGGTTTTATCAAGGAATTGAAGAAATGGGATACATTACAAATATCAGCATTGCAGTTAAAGTACTTTGGGTAATATCAATTTTTCTATTTGTGAATTCAAAGGATGATATTATAATTCTTGTAACATTGAATGCAATCAGTTCAATAGTAACTGGAATTATTGGTTTATGGATTGCAAAAATAAAATTTAATTTAAAATTTAAAATCCCTTCAATTGAGCAAATTAAATATCAGCTTACGGATAGCTGGCATTATTTTATTTCTAATGTATCAATAAGTTTATATACAATTTCAAATATTTTTATACTTGGAATTTTTACAAACGATACAATTGTAGGATATTTTTCTGCTGCGGATAAAATTAGATATGCGGTGCAAAATGTTACATCAACAGCAGGAAGAACAATTTTTCCACATTTATCATCAGAATTTCTTAGATCATTAGAAGCCGGATTTAGTTTTATTCGAAAGTATATTTTTTCCATGGGAACTATCGTTTTAGTTTTAAGCATTTTACTATTTGTTTTTTCGGAACAAATTGTAATTTTAGTTTTGGGCATTGAATATCTAAAATCAGTAATAGTACTTAAGGTTTTATCATTTTTACCATTTATAATTTTTGCAAGTAACGTTGCCGGAATTCAAACAATGATTCACCTTGGCTACAAAAAAGAATTTGCAAACATTATAATTGTTGCGGGAGTTTTTAATATCATTTTATCATTTATAATTGTTCCAATTTATTTTGAATTTGGAAGCGCCGTAGCAGTTGTAATTACCGAATTAGTTGTAACTACAAAAATGTTAAGTTTTCTAAAACGAAAAAATATTAATGTTTTTAAGAAAGCAACTTCTGAGTTATGAAATATGATTATTTAATTGTAGGAGCTGGATTTGCCGGAAGTGTTTTTGCAGAAAGAATTGCAAGTCAATTAAATAAAAAAGTTTTAATTGTAGAAAAAAGAAATCACATTGGCGGAAATGCTTATGATGAATTTGATGAACATGGCATTTTAGTCCATAAATACGGTCCGCATATTTTCCACACAAATAGTAAAAAAGTTTTTGATTACCTTTCTCAATTTACGGAATGGAGATTTTACGAACACAGAGTTTTAGCAAAATTAAATGATGAACTTTATCCAATTCCGATAAACAGAACGACAATAAATAAATTATATAATAAAAAATTTACGACTGATGAAGAAGTTGCAGAGTTTTATAATTCGGTTAAAGAAAAAAGATATCCAATAAAAAATTCAGAGGATATAATTGTCAATCAAGTAGGTATTGATTTATACGAAAAGTTCTTTAAATTTTACACAAAGAAACAATGGAATTTGGATCCGGCGGAATTATCACCAACAGTTTGCGGAAGAATTCCGGTAAGAACAAATGATGATGATAGATATTTTACAGACAAATATCAATTTATGCCCAAAGATGGATATACTAAAATGTTTGAAAAAATGTTAGATAATAAGAATATTGAGATTTTACTAAATACAGATTATAAGAAAATTGTAAATGAAATTGATTTTATTAAAATGATATACACCGGACCAATAGATTATTTTTTTGATTATAAATTTGGGAAATTACCGTATCGTTCCATTAAATTTGAGTGGGAGAATTTTAATAAGGAAAAGTTTCAAGATGCTGCAGTTGTAAATCATGTTGATAAAAGCGAGGATTTTACAAGAGTTAGTGAATATAAATATTTAACTGGACAAGAAAAATCTACTACAACAATTAGTAAAGAATTTGCTCAAGTAAATGGAGAACCTTATTATCCAATTCCCACAAATCAAAATGAAGAATTATATAAAAAATATAAAACTGAAGCAGAAAAAATTGAAAATGTATTTTTCTGTGGAAGATTAGCTGAGTATAAATATTATAATATGGATCAGGTGGTTGCCAACTGTTTTTTGGAATACGAGAAAATTGTATGAATGAAACTATAGCGGCTGTTGTTGTAACACATAACCGAATAAAACTTCTTCAAGAATGCATTGAAGCTTTAAGAAATCAAACCAGAAAATTAGATGAAATAATTGTCGTAAATAATGATAGCCAGGATGGCACAAAAGAATGGTTGGATGAACTAAGAGATTTAACAAAAATTCATCAAGAAAATTTAGGCGGTGCAGGAGGTTTTCATAATGGAATGAAACTAGCTTATGAAAAAGGTTATGACTGGATTTGGACTATGGATGATGATTGCTTGCCGGAATTAAATGCTCTTGAAAATTTATTAACAACTGAATTTAAAACTAATGTTATTCTTAATTCAGTTGTTATTGCGAAAACAAATCCTCAACAACTCAATTTTGGTTTGGAAGATTATAAAAATAAAAAATTCTTCAAGACTATTTCAGAAATAAAAGACACAAATATTATTTATGGTGCTAATTTTTTTAATGGTACTTTAATTCATAAAGATGTAATCATAAAAATTGGTTTTCCAAATAGTCTATTTTTTATCTATGGAGATGAATATGAATATTACCTTCGAATTAAAAATTCAAATATTCCAATTTTAACTATTTTATCGTCGTGTGTTAGACATACTGCACAAGTGCATAGATATATCGGGAGAGGAAAATTTTTTTTTAGGTTAAACGAATTTAATAAATTGAGTGTAAAATATGTGCCAAGAAATCTTTTTGTTATTTGTCAATTATTTAAAGAGTACACTTTTAGAAGATTAATAAAAACCTATATATTTGATTTATTAGGCATTATTTTAATTCAAAAAAGAATTTATCTTGCAATTTACTACATTATTTCAATTTTCAATGGAATTTTTCTTTTAAAAAAAATTAAACAAACTGAAAAAGTCTAGGAGAGAAAAGTGATAAATTTTATTTCAAAAATATTTTATTTTTAAGTCAAAAGTGAAACGTTGAAGCTGATTCACTACATAAAGAATTATACTGAAATATTTGTTTTTCAATTTCTTAAATTTTCTCTTCCAAAAGTTAAAAAGCACAAAAACTATTTATTACTAATAAATACAGGTTATATTGGAGATCTTATTGTATCGTCTATTTTACTGGAGAATCCTAAAATATTTAAGGAATATAATAAAATTATATTTCTTATTAAAAGTCAATATTTAGATTTATTTACTAATTATGAAGGGGATATTAAATTTTTTGGCTATAATGAAAAAAAATATCGTTTTTCTATTTTGTATAAATTCAAATTACTTTCCTTATTAAGAGCTGAAGCATTTAAAACATGTATTCAGCTCACAGCAGCAAGGGGAATTCTTAATGAGGAAATTACTCATTTATCTGGCGCTAAGGAACTTATTGCACTAAATTCATTTTGGGAATATCTTGGAAAACACTTAGGTACATATTTCGATAGTAAGTACACTTCAATTATTGCAAAAAAAACTTTAAACGAATATCAGAAACATTTTGAATTGATAGAGGAATTTAATCATGATAAAGTGGAAATAGCTTTTAATAATGGAATTACTTTTGCTGAAAATAAATTATTAAAATTTAACGAACAACTTAATTTGTCAAATTACATTGTAATATCACCATTTTCATCTCAAATGAATAGAGAATGGAAATCAAATTATTTTAAAGAATTAATTGATTATCTGAAAATTGATTATCAAATTGTATTAATTGGATCAAGAAATCAGAAAAACAAAATTGAAAGATTAATTACTGATAAAGGAAATGTATTTAATTTAGCAGGTGAATTGAATTTAAATGAGATTCCAAGTTTATTAAAATACGCAAAATTATTTATTGGTATGGATTCAGGTATGACTCACCTTGCGCTTAAGTTAAATACTCCACTCATTTCAATTATTGGTGGAGGTGAGTTTGGCAGATTTTTTCCGTTCAAATCTACAAATAAAGTAAAATATCTCTATAATAAAATGGATTGTTTTCTATGTCACTGGGAATGTATTAAAAGTGAAATGTTTTGTTTAATTGAGATTACTCCACAAATAGTAATTAACGAAGTAAAAAAAATTTTGTTGGAAAGACATGCTGTTTAAACTTGAAACAATTAGCGAGGATATAGTTGGAAAAAAACTATTTAAAATAAAAAAGAACGATTTCCCATTTGTCATTCAGTACTTAGATTTTAACGTTGCTAATTATTTTTATGAAAAAAATATAGATATGAATTACTTGAATAATTTATTTTTATATCCAGACTCAGCAGCTCTATATTTTTATATAAAATTATTCGTAAATAGAAAATTTAAGAAAATAATTAGCACAGACTTTCAAGAAAATATTTTAAAAGAAATTAATAAAAAGAATGTAAATGTTTATTTATTTGGAGACAAAGAATCTATATTGTATAATGCCATTAAATCTATTAAAAAAAAATATTTTAATATAAATATAGTTGGCTTTTGCAATGGATACAATTTTAGTTCAAGTGAGTTAATAAATGAAATAAACGATTTGAATGTGGATCTATTATTTGTTGGGTTAGGTGTTGGAAGACAAGAGAAATGGATATTAGAAAATTATAAGGAATTGAAAGTAAAAATTGTAATTAGTGTTGGCGGATGGTTTCAATATTTAGCTGAAAATAAAAAACGAGCACCTCGGTTGATTAGGAAATTAAATTTAGAATGGTTGCACAAATTAATTTTTGAATTCCCGCGTGTATGGAAAAGATATTTGATAGGGGTTCCGTTATTTTATTTTAGAATAATTACAAAGAAAATTGTTATAAATTTGGTTGAAAAATGAAAATCCTTTTTATTAATGAATCAACAGTAATAAAAGGCGGTATTGATATTGTTTTAGAAACTGAATTTGACGGATTAAAAAAAAACGGAATTGATGTTGAATTGTTAGATTTCTCACATAAGGATTTTTTAAATAACAGTATTTTAAATAAATTCAAACATACAATTTTATATTTCTCCGAAAGTGAAAGAAACAAAGTCATTGAGCATAAATTAAAATCCTTTAAACCAGACATTATTCATTTTCATAATACATATCCTATTTTAAGAAAACCCTGGTGGATGGAAAAAAAATCTAAAAATTTAAAAGTAGTTCAACATTTACACAACTATTATCCATTTTGCTTAAACTCATTTTTTTTTATTGATGGAAAAATTTGTACCGATTGCTTTATCAATAATAATTTTTCAGATGGAATTCGGAAATCATGTTATGATTATTCTAAATTCAAATCTTTTTTTGCTTCATTTAATCGCCCAGTTCCACATGAATGGATCAAATATTCAACTAATGTTGATCTGTTCTTAGGAGTCAGTAATTTTATTGTTGATAAATATATTGAGTTAGGACTTGATGAAAAAAAAATAAAAAGAATATATAATGGAATAAATATTGAGCAAAATAATCTAGTTTCTAATAATGGCTCTTATGTATTATTCTTGGGGAATATTGTTTATGCAAAAGGCATAAATATTGTATGTGAATTAGCTAAACAAAATCTTGATATTGAGTTTGTTATTGCTGGTTTAGGGCGTGATTTACAATCAGTTAAATCTAAATACAATTTTTTGTCTAATCTGAAATTTATGAATTACTCAGAAGGAGTAAATAAAAAAGAATTACTTATGAATAGTAAATTCTTATTACTTCCTTATTTGAGTTGGGAATCATTCGGGTTAGTAAATATTGAAGCTTTAGCATATGGCAAACCAATTATTACTTCGGGCTTAGGGGGAACCTCAGAATTAATAGAGGATGGTAAAACTGGTTTTATAGTTAAAGGAAATAATTTAAACAGCTATCAAGATGCTGTTAGAAGATTATGGGAAAATAAATCTCAATTTAAAATCGATGAACTTAAACAAAAAGAAATATTGTCTAAATTTTGCGCAGAAAAACATATTGCCAATTTAATTAAACAATATAATTCAATTATATAATATTCGCATAAATTTATGAAAAAGGTAATTATATTTTTAACAATTGTTTTCTGTTCCATTCTTAATGCTCAAGTATTATTAACTAATTACTTTGAAGCTGATAGTGAACTAAGAATGAAATTAAAACTAAATGCAACAGAACTATTGCCCCGGAACGAAATGAAAGGTTTTTTTGACGAAAGCAAAAATGGATATTTTGCATTGCCGTCTAAATCTATAATAATTGGAATTCCGTTTAGTGAAAAATACAGTATTACTTCTAAAGTACTTAACGAAGAGAAGAAAAGATTTGTTCTCGGAGTTAACCCCGAAGTTGTTAAAAATAATAATGAAGAACTTCAATATAATTTTATAAGTCAAAAGATTTATAAGGGAAAACCAAAACCAACAATCGAGGTTAAGGGTTACTTTTGGCTAGGTGAAATTTACTGCGTTAATTTGGAAATAAACCAATATAGTTATGATGATAAAACTTCAATAATTTCACAAATTAATGAGATCGAAATTAAAATAGAATTCAAAGGAAGTAAGAATCTTTCTAAATTCGCATATACTCAAAGTATTCATAATCTAAATTCTTTGATTAACGCAAAATATGCTATCAAATATTCTGGTAAACCTAATAAAATCTTAATTGGAAATGATACTACAAATAACTGGATAGATTACACAAAACAATATTTAAAAATTGGGACTTTAGTAGATGGAATTTATAGATTAACAAAAGATCATCTTGAGCAAAACGGGTTAATAGTACAATCAATAAATCCAAAAACATTTAAACTTTTCTCAAAAGGGAAAGAAATTCCTATTTTTGTTGAAGGTGAGAATGATTTATCTTTTGATAGTGATGATTATATTGAATTTGTTGGTTTAAGAAATTTGGGAGGAAATCATAGAATTGTAAGTAAATATGATGAACCTTATAATGAATATTTAGGACGATATACTGATACTACTATATACTGGCTAACATGGGATGGGGTAGCTGGAAAACGTGTTAATGTTTTTGGGGACAGTGAGGTTACTAATGCTGATACATTAAAGTCTTATACTCAAATCGACCATTATGAAACAAATATTTGGTTCGATTTTGCAACAGTTGATCAAGTGAGAAGAGAAAGTCCATTTTGGAGTGAAAATAAAACATGGAACGAAGGTAACCTTAATATAGGAATTCGTAATAAAAATTTTGTTGTATCTGATATTTATCCAAACAAACCATTTCATATTTATGTAAAGTTACAAGACTTTGCGTCTGATATTTCTAAAAATGCACATTTATTGTCACTCGGATTAAATTCATATGAAAGATGGAGCGATTCAATTTATATTGATAAGTATGAGCAAATTGTACTTGATGCAGAATTTAATTCAAATTTACTTAATTCCGGAAACAACACATTAAAAATAAATTCAATAGCTACTGAATCTTCTATAAATCTTTGTGTTTTTGACTGGTTTGAAATAGAATATGAAAGATATCTTAAGCCAATTGATAATTTCTTAAATTTTTCATTTTCATTTCTTAAAAACAAAGTTGCATATATAGTCATGCTCCAAAATATTTCTGCTGATAATTTTACAATATGGAAATATGGAGACAGTTATAAAAAATTCACATTAAAAAATATTGAAAATGCAATCGTATTTTCTGATACGATTTCCTCTTCAGATAAATACGCTTACTCAAATATTACAAAAATTTTAACTCCAAAAATTTATTACAAAAAACAATTTATAAATCTTAGAAGACCGGATAATAAGTCAGATTACTTGGCTATTACTCATAAAAAATTCTTAACTAAGGTTATAGAATATTCAGAATTTATTTCAAATAGTTATAATTTGTGTACCAGTGTTATTGATATTGATGATATTTATGATGAATTCTCTTACGGCCTTTTTAATCCAGAAGCTATAAAATCCTTTCTTCAATCTACTCATAATTATTGGCAAAATCCTAAACCAAAATATGTTGTTTTGATTGGAGGAGCAACTTACGACTATTATGGGAATAAATTTAAAAATTTGTCATCCGTGAAAGAACGTGTTATTAATTATGTCCCGTCTTTCGGCGCTCCGGTTAGTGATAATTGGTTTGTTACTTGGGATACTACTGGCACTTATATCCCTCAAATGAATATTGGTCGTATCCCCGTTACAAATAATGATGAACTTGAATGGTATTTTGATAAACACAAAACATTTGTAGAGCAAGGGTTTGATGATTGGAATAAAAGATATATATTTTTCTCTAGTGGAGATGCAAAAAATATTTCAGAACTTTCACAATTGAAGGAATCTAATCAGTTTGTTATTGATAATTTTATAAATACAAGACCGATTGGTGGAACCTCGACTCACTTTTACAAAACTGTCGAACCTAAAACTAATTTTGGCCCGTATTCTGAAGAATTTTTTCAAAGTGTAATTGATAAAGGGGCAATGTTTATCTCGTATTTAGGTCATAGTGGAACTCAAATCTGGGATAATACAATTGTTTCTCCTCTACAGTTAAAAAATACTAGAAATAGATATCCAATTGTTTCGGATTTTGGTTGTTCGACTGGAAAATTTGGTGAGCCTGATATCAAGTCTTTTTCGGAATTGTTTACAGTTAACCAAGATGGACAAGCATTAGCATATATTGGAAATACCTCACTTGGATTTTTATCTACCGCAATTAATGCGCCTAAAATATTCTATAAGAAAATATTGCGTGATAGTGTTTATAATGTTAGTGAAGCACTTAATAGGTCAAAACTTGAAATGTTACAAGATTTTGGTTCCACAGGAGTTTATAAATTATTCGCATTGACAAATACTTTGATTGGCGATCCAATAATTTCTTTATCGGTTCCCCAAAAACCAAACTTTGTCATCGAAGAAAAAGATGTTGAAATAAATACTCAATTTCTAAATGATTTACAGGATAATGTTGGAATTAAAATAAAATACCATAATTATGGAAGTGCAATCAATGATTCAATTCACATACAGATTGAGAGTGAATTCAATAACATTAAAAATATAAATAGTTTTAAAGTTGATATTCCCAATTTTGAAGACTCAATTCAACTGAATATTCCAATTAAAAACAAAGCTGGCAGTCATTCGATAAAAGTAAAATTGGATGAATATGATGCATTCGACGAAATATCTGAAAGTGATAATATTTTGAATTTTACATTTAATGTTGGTAGTTCATTAATACGTCCGATTATTGAATATCAGTATGTAAATGGCATTGATAAAAAAATTACTTTTATAAATCCAACTTCCAAACCAAAGGAAGAAATAATAATTTTTGACATTTCTAATAATCTTTCATTTATAAGTTTTTCAAGCCATGAAATTCATTTCGATTCTCTTTTTACAATATATAGTTTTGAAAATATAGAAAAAAATAAAAGATATTTTGGAAGAACAAAAATAAAAGGAGGGAATAATTTTTCAGCTTCATTTTCATTTTTAAATTCTTCTCCAAAATATTTACTAGCTGATAGTGTTAGTTTTTCAAGTTCTATATCAAATAATTTGCATTTTCACAACAATTCAAATTTACTTGACTCAAGTTATGTAACATTTGAGTTATTTTCTGCTGGTTTTGATGATGGTCAAGCTGCAATTATTTCAAGAAATGGTGTGAATTATGTACCAACTCCATTAGTTGGACATCATATAGCTTTATTTAATTCCTTACCTCCTTATGAATTTATCGAATATAAATATTTTAATACTTTAGAAGGTGGGATAAATACTTCAAATTATATACATTTTTTGGATACTTTGACTAATGATTATTTGGTAGCAATTGCAATTTCTGATGAAGGCTCGCCAAGAAGTGATGAATTGAAAGCACAAATTAAATCTTTAGGAAGTCAATTTATTGATCAAGTTGGTTGGAGAAGTTCTTGGGCATTCATTGGTAAAAAAGGAGCAATAATTGGTAGCATGCCTGAAGCTATTTCAAAATCTGGTGACGGTCCAGTTACAATTGATTCAACATTATCATATATTACTGATAATGGAAAATTAATTACAAATATCATCGGTCCCTCCACAAACTGGGAAAATTTAGTTGTTCAAGATTCACTACCGAACAATTCCCAAATTATTTATAAACCAATTCTAATTTCCCAAGTTGATAATTCTGAAGATACGCTTGATGCGTTAAATATTGTTAATGGTGAAGCATCCTTAAGTTTTATCGATGCAAAAAAATATCCTTACATTAAATTTTTAGCTGAATTTAAAGCTGGTGATAATAACACTTCTCCGGTTCTAAAATCTTTAGGTGTTGATTATGATGGAATTCCAGAACTGGCAATCAATTATCAAGTTGTTTCTGTGGAAAATGATACAATCCAGCAAGGTGAAAATGCTAATCTGCAATTTTATGTTTATAATGTTGGCGAATCAAAAGCTGATAGTGTTAAGGTAATTGTTGAAGTTGTAAATTCGGATAATTCAAAAGAGAAAATTTTTGAGCAAATTATTGATTCACTTGGTTCAGAAAAGAGACAGAAATTTAATTTATCTTATAATACTTCAAACTTTAACGGAGCTAAAACTTTTTCAATATCAATTGATCCCGAAAATAAAATAACCGAATTATATGAAGATAATAATTATTTCAACATTCCATTTACAGTAATTGGAGATACGACAAAACCCACACTGGCATTGAGTTTTGACGGAAATGAAATTTTCGATGGTGAATATATTTCCAGTAATCCAAATATAAAAATAGAATTAAATGACCCGAGTTTGGTGCCAATTTCAGATACAACTTCTATTGCAGTTTTTCTGAATAATAAATATGTAAGTTATTTTTCAAATCCAGAAATCCTAAAAATAAATTATTCATCTTCAAATCCAAAAGTTACAGTTGAGTATAATCCAAAATTGGAAGACGGAGAATATATTCTAAAAGTTTTAGGGAAAGATGCTTCGGGAAATTCTGATCAAAATTCCGGCATTACCAAATCATTTAATGTTTTAAGCGAACCGAAATTATTAGAAGTTTATAATTATCCAAATCCGTTTAACAATGATACTTACTTTACTTTTAAGTTAACTCAAATTCCCGATGAAATTAAAATTCGTGTATTTACAGTTGCGGGAAGATTAATTAAAGAAATCAATCTTTCCGGTAATCAGCTTAATTATGATATGAATAAAATTTACTGGGATGGAAAAGATGAAGACGGTGACCCAATCGGCAACGGAGTTTACTTGTATAAAGTAATAATGGATGTAAACGGTGAAAAACAAGACATCACACAAAAATTAGCTGTTGTAAGATGAAAATTATTTTTCGATAATATGTAAAATATTTTAGTATTGTAATTTTATTCTTATTCTATTAGTTATTATTCCATGAAAAATAAATTATTCATTTTATTTTGGATTTCATTTTCAGTATATACTTCCGCACAAATTTTTAGACCAAGTCCAAACGAAGGATTTATTGGCGGTGCTGCCGGTTTAACTTGGATTGATGGAGAACCTTTTTATTCAGTTCATCTTTTCCCGGAACTTTCATTCGCAAAATTTGGAATTGGTTTAGACCTCAATTTGGATTTTGATAAAAACGGAAAATTACGCAATGAGAATTTTAATGAAACTTCAGATTATTTAAGCTTAATACGTTATGTTAGATACGGACAAAAAAGTGATCCTTTTTACTTAAGATTAGGAGCTTTGGACTTTGCTACAATCGGTCATGGAAGCATAATGTATTTGTACAATAATAGTCCAAGTTTTGACTCAAGAAAAGTTGGTTTGGAATTTAACATTGATTTTAATTTTTATGGAGTTGAAGCTGTTTACAGTACTTTTGCAGAATCTGGAATTATTGGATTAAGAACTTATACTCGACCGCTTTTGGCAACCGAAATTGGTGATGTTCCAATTATTGGAGCGTTTGAAATAGGAGCAACTTACACAACGGATTTTAATAAAAATGCCGGAGTTATTGAAGTAAATTATAATCCGGAAAATGATGAATATAAATCAACAAAAAATTTAGGCGCAACTGAAATTATTGGATTTGATTTTAGTCTTCCATTGCTTAGAACTAGTATTGTTAATTCTGATATTTATTATGATTATGCAGAAATTTTAGATTTTGGCAACGGTAGAAGTGCCGGAATTATTCTTGATTTTTATGGTTTAGGTTTAGTTGATGTAAGAACAAAACTTGAAAGAAGATGGAACGGGGTAAATTATTTGCCATCATATTTTAATTCTTTTTATGAATTAGAAAGGTTTCAAATTAATGAAACATCCCATTCAGTAAATAGTAAAATTCAAACTTTACATAATGGAATTAAAGTTGGGAATGGATATTACGGTGAATTGTTAATTTCCGTAATAAATTCGTTTTTTGTTTTCGGAAGTTATCAACGGTATGATAAAAATCCGGATAGCGGCGCATTAAATTTACGAACAGAAATTTCTCCGGAAAATGGAATTTTTGTTGCGCGGGCCGGTTATGATAAATTAAATATCAAGAATGAAAAAGATTTGTTTACATTGGATAACAGATCATTTTTATTTGCAGAAGTTGGCTATAAATTAAATCCTTATATATTGGTTTCAATGGTTTATAATTGGACTTTCACACCAATTAGAGATTTGGATGATAATTTTATAAGATACAAACCGCAAAGAAAAATTGAACCAAGAATTTCATTTATTTATCCATTTAATTTTCAGCAGTAATCCATTTCACAAAAACCGTCAAGATTTATCATTTTCAACTCAATTGGAAATTGCCTTATCAATAAGTATATTTCTTAGCTAAATTTTAAAAGATATAATGGAAAATATTAGAAATTTCTGCATAATTGCTCACATAGATCACGGTAAATCAACTTTGGCAGATATGCTTTTGGATGTTACGGGAACTGTATCTAAAAGAGAAGCCAAAGCCCAGCTTTTGGATGATATGGATTTAGAGCGTGAACGCGGTATTACAATAAAATCTCACGCTATAAAAATGAATTACACGCATTCAGATAATAAATTATATAATCTGAATTTGATTGACACACCCGGACATGTAGATTTTTCCTATGAAGTTTCAAGATCGCTTGCTGCATGTGAAGGTGCTTTACTAGTTGTTGATGCTGCTCAAGGTGTTGAAGCGCAAACAATTAGCAATGTTTATTTAGCTGTTGAAGCCGGACTTGAAATAATCCCAATTATAAATAAAATTGATTTGCCGAGTGCGCGTGTTGATGTTATTAAAAATCAAATTATTGATTTAATTGGCTGTGAAGAAAGCGATATAATTTTGGCAAGTGCAAAAGCAAGAATTGGTTTTGATGAAATTTTAGATGCAATTATTAATAAAATTCCTCCACCGAAAGGTGATCCGAATAAACCTTTACAAGCATTAATTTTTGATTCAGTTTTTGATTCTTACCGCGGTGCAATTGCTTACGTTCGAATTGTAAACGGTGTGCTTAAAACTAAAGATCAAATTAAGTTTTTTGCTAGCAATGCAGTTGTTCAAGCTGAAGAAATCGGAATTTTAGGTTTGAAAAAAATCAAAACTGAAGAATTAAGCACCGGCGATGTTGGTTACGTCATTGGAAGTATTAAAGATGTACACGATACCAAAGTAGGCGATACAATAACTCACGCAAGAAACGGAGCAGAAGCTCCGCTTGCCGGATATAAGAATATTAAACCAATGGTTTTCTCCGGATTGTATCCTTCTGATTCGGACGATTATGAGGACTTAAGAGATGCAATTGAAAAACTTCAACTTAATGATGCATCATTGGCTTTTATTCCGGAAACATCAGCTGCATTGGGATTTGGTTTCCGTTGTGGATTTCTTGGAATGCTCCACATGGAAATTATTCAAGAAAGATTGGAAAGGGAATATAATCAAACAATTGTTACAACTTTACCAAACGTTGAATATCATGCATATAAAAGAAATGGCGAAAAAGTAATTGTAGATAATCCTGCAGAACTTCCACCCGTTGGAGATATTGAAAGAATTGAAGAACCTTATGTAAAATCTCAAATTGTTGTTCCAAGTGAATATTTGGGAAACATCATGAAATTAGCAATGGAGAAAAGGGGAATTTATAAAAATACAACATATATTGATCCAACCAGAGCAGATGTGGAATTTGAATTTCCACTTTCAGAAATTATTTTTGATTTTTTTGATAAATTAAAATCCACAACTCGCGGTTATGCTTCATTTGATTATGAATATATTGGATATAGAACTTCCGATTTAGCAAAGTTGGATATTATGTTAAACGGAGATGTTGTTGATGCGCTTTCGATTATTGTTCATAAAGATAAAGCTTATGATTGGGGGAAAAAAGTTTGCACAAAACTAAAAGATTTAATACCGCGACAAATGTTTGAAATTGCTGTGCAAGCTGCAATTGGTAATAAAATAATTTCGAGAACAAATATTAAAGCTCTCAGAAAAAATGTTCTTGCGAAATGTTACGGCGGAGATATTACAAGAAAGAGAAAACTTCTTGAAAAACAAAAGGAAGGAAAAAAGCGAATGAAACAAGTTGGAAATGTGGAAATTCCCCAAGAAGCATTTCTTGCCGTACTTCAAATTGATGACTAATTTAAAGAGTACGCTTTTACATTTGTTTGCCAAAAAGATTATCTTTACACTTCAGAGGGAAAAAATCGCACTAAATTATTTGAAACAAAAAAAGTAAAATCAACTATAAATAGCTGAAGAATTTTAATTTGGGAAAAAATATGTTTTCAAAAGATGATAAAAACAAAGAAAGGCAAAATAAAAATCGGCACAAAACACCATTAGTTAAATTTTTGGATTTTTGGAAGAATTTATTTTATGCAGCGCTTGCGGCACTATTTATCAAAACATTTTTTATTGAAACTTCAAGAGTACCTACTGGTTCAATGGAACAGACAATAATGGTTGGTGATTTTTTATTTGTAAATAAATTTATATACGGAGCTTCAACACCAAGAAATATTCCTTTTACAAATGTTGTTCTTCCGTATTATCAGTTCCCCGCAATTGATGAACCTGAAAAAGGTGATATTTTTGTTTTTGAATATCCCGGTGATAGAGATGTTATTATCCCGACCGAGGTTTTAAGTTATGTTAAAAGATGCGTAGCAGAACCCGGCGATACAATTGTAATTAAGAATAAAGTAATTTATGTTAACGGAACAGAATTGCATCGTCCGGCGAATATTCAGTATTTGGTACCACAAATTTTACCGAAAAGTTATACAAGACCGGATATTTTTCCAAAAGGAAGCGGATGGAATAAAGACCAATACGGACCGCTTGTAATTCCTAAAAAAGGTGATGTTATTAAATTAACTCCGGAAAATATTGAAACTTATAGAACCCTTATAAATAGAAATTATAAACGAGATGTTGTTAAAGTAATGGCTGGCAAAGTTTATATTGATGGAAAATTAACTTCAGAATATGAAATTCCTCAAGATTATTATTTTGCAATTGGTGATAACAGAGATGATAGTTCCGATAGCAGATATTGGGGATTTGTTCCCAGAGAAAAAATTGTTGGGGAAGCATTAATGATTTATTGGTCTTGGAATCCCGAAATTCCATTTAGTAATTTCTTTAAACTTTTAGGTTCAACAAGATTTAATAGAATTGCAAAATTAGTTCATTAATAAAGTTAAGCGATGAAAAATTTATTAATATTATTTTTAATTGTATTTACAAACGAAATTCTATCTCAGGAAAAATATTTTATTTACTTTAAAGATAAAGGTGATGTTCTTTCCAAAATTGCGGATAAAGAAAAAATTTCAGAGAAATTTCTCTCAAAAAAAAGTATCGAAAGAAGAAAGAAAAATTTAGGAGAAAATTTTTTAACAATTTCCGATATTCCAATTCACCAAGAATATATTGATATTATTCAAGAAAATAAAATAAAAATTTTTCGAAAACTTAAATGGCTAAATGCAGTTAGTGCAAATCTTACACAAAATGAATTTAATCGAATTAAAAATTTTCCTTTCATATCAAAAATTGAAAAGGTTAGAAAATTAAAATCAGAAAAACCTATAGAAAAATCATCAGAAAAAATTCAAACTTTATCAAAATCAAATCAAACATATTCTCTTGATTATGGATCATCTTTAACTCAGAATGAATTGTCAGATATTCCAAAAGTTCATGATATGGGGATTTCTGGTGAGGGTGTAATAATCGGAATTCTTGATACCGGATTTGATTGGAAAACTGTAAAATCATTAAAAGATAAAAATGTAATTGCGGAGCATGATTTTATATTCAACGATAGTTTAACTGCAAATGAAACTGATGAAGATGTAAGTTCACAACATAGCCACGGTACAAGTGTATTTTCAATATTATCCGGATTTGATGAAGGAAAAATTGTTGGACCAGCTTATAATTCGTCGTTTATTTTGGCAAAAACTGAATATGTTCCTTCGGAAACTCATGTTGAAGAAGATAATTACGCAGCTGCTTTAGAATGGATGGATTCAATTGGAGTTGATATTACAACTTCATCTTTAGGATATAGTGAATTTGATAAAACTGAATTTTCTTATACCTATGCAGATATGGATGGAAAAACCACAATTGTAACAAAAGCTGCAGAATTAGCGTTTGAAAAAGGGATCACAGTTATTACTTCTGCGGGAAACGAAGGCAACAGCCTTGGGATTGATTCTATATCATGGTATTATATAACTGCTCCCGGAGATGGATTTAATACTTTAACGATTGGAGCTGTTACAAGCTCAAACGTAATTGCATCATTTAGTTCACGAGGTCCAACTTCAGACGGCAGAATTAAACCGGAAGTTGTTGCACAAGGAGTTTCAGTTTTTCACTCAAATGCGGGAAGTGAAAGTTCTTATTCTTTTGGGAACGGGACATCTTATTCTGCGCCAATTGTTGCGGGAATTGCCGGACAATTATTATCTGCTTTCCCTCATTTATCAAATAAACAAATTAGAGATATAATTATCAAAAGTGGGGATAATCAAGTTAGCCCAAATACAAGTGTTGGGTATGGTTTAGTTTCTGCGCTCAAAGCAATATCCTATCCGAATTTAGAATTTATTGATGATAAATATTTCATAAATAAAATTATTTCAGATTCAATAAGCATTCAAACGAATACTGTTGAATTGATTTCTGAAGGTGGGAATAAATTTTCCGTAAATCAAAAAAGTGGAATTTATTATCAAATCGAATTACCAAATGAAATTTCTTCATCAAATAATAGAATTTATTTTACTTATAAAGATGCACAGAACAATACAATTAGAGATCCGAAAGAAGGATTTTACGAAATCTATTTTGGTGAATTAATTAATGACACAACCGAAGAAATTCCCCAGTCTTTTGAACTTTTACAAAATTATCCTAATCCTTTTAATCATGGTACAATAATTAACTATTCAATTGCGAATGAAAGATTTGAAAATGTTCAGCTAAAAATTTATGATGTTTTAGGAAGAGAAGTAAAAACTTTGGTAAATGAGAATAAGTTGAAAGGGAAATACTCAGTTTATTTTGATTCTCAAAATTTTGCTTCAGGAATTTATTTTTACACACTTCGAACTTCAAATTTTTCTGTTACGAAAAAAATGATGCTTTTAAAGTAAACATGCCAAATATTTTATTTCCAGAACAAATAAGTTATTTAGAAAATTCTCTAATTAAAGTTGATCCATTAATTGAAGAAATGGAAAGGTTTGCAGCAGAAAATAAAATTCCAATTTTGGAAAAGATTTCCGCAAATTTTTTAGAACTTCTACTACATATTTATAGTCCAAAAACATTCTTAGAAATTGGTACAGCCATAGGATGCTCTACAATTAGAGTCGCCAAAATATTACAAAATGAAGAGAAAATTGATTCAATTGAATTAAGCAAAGATAATATCAAACTTGCCAAAGAATTCATTTCCAAATTTGGTTTATCAGAAAAAATTAATTTAATTGAAGGAAATGCATTAGAGATTATTCCAAATTTGAAAAAAGTTTATGATTTTATTTTTCTTGATTCAGATAAAGAAGATTATGAAAAATTATTGAAATTGTGTTATATGAAATTAAAACTTGGAGGAATAATTTTAATAGATAATTTACTATGGAAAGGATTTACAGCTTCAAAAGAAATCCCGGAAAAATTTAAAACCAGTACTGAAAATATTAGAAAATTCAATAAATATTTTTTGAATTTTCCGGGATTAAAATCATCAATTCTGCCAATTGGAGACGGCTTAGGATTAGCCGTTAAAATCAGCGATAAATAATATCACACTTTTCTTTTAAGTGTTTCTGTGTATTCTTCGGCAACTTCTCTTACTGATTTACTTGAAATTAAGAAATGAATATTATCTCTTAATTTGCTCCACTCATCATGCAAGGGACAAGGATGTTCATCGGAGCATTCTTTTAAACCGGTAACACATTTTAAAGTTATAACCGGTCCTTCAATTCGTTCAACAATTTCCAATATTGAACTATCTAAAGCAAGTTTAGTAATTTTAAAACCGCCTCCTCTTCCTTTGTAAGAATCAACATAACCATATTTTGCCATTCGCTGTAAAATTTTTGCCAAATAATGTGAAGGAATATCTTCCTTTTTTGCAATATCGGATGACATAACCAACAAATCGCTCGATTGACGTGCAAGGAATAGAATTGCTCTAATAGCATATTCACCGGTTTTTGTGTAAATCATTCTTAACCTCTTTAAGAAAAATTTTAAATAATTTTATAATTATAAAAATTTATAAGGAGTTTAATATCCGAAAATGAATTTAAGTAAATCGGAACTTTTTATCAAATTAAATTTTGATTTTTGTAAGTTCTAAATAAATCTCTTCATTTTGAGCGGTTAAACTAACTTTCCCTTTAGTAAGATTCTCAACTTCATTTTTAAATAATTCAATTTTATAAGGTTCAATAAAGCAATTAATTTTTGGAGTTCGGTCAAATTTCTCAATGATTTTTTCGCATTCAAATTTTCTGGTTAAATGATGTACTTTACTTGAATCTTCATAATTATAAATAATTTCAATTTTCTGAAATTTAGTAAATTCAATAATTTTCGAAGTTTTTAACACATCAAACGCACATGTTGAATATGCTTTTCCCAGTGGACCAACTCCGAGTTTTACTCCGCCAAAATATCTTACAACAACAACTAAAATATTTGTCAAATTAAAATGATTTATTGCGTTAAAAATTCGTAAACCCGCTGTTCCATTTGGTTCTCCATCATCTGAGTATTTTTCTTCTCCGGAATTTATTTTATATGCATAACAATGATGAGTTGCATCGTAATAATTTTTTTTTAGATTTTTTAATTCATAATTTACATTTTCGTTTGAAGAAATATTAAACGCAAATCCAAAGAAAGAAGATCCTTTTTCTTTAAACTTACTTTCAGAATTTTTAGCAATTGTCAGCATTTTTTCTGAGTAATTCATTGTATTAAATTTTATAAATAATAAAAATTGATTTTCAGCTAACCTTTAACTAATATAATTGTTTGAACAATTCCAAATTTATTTAATGATACAAGATAAAATAATTATTAGAGGTGCAAGAGAGCACAATCTAAAAAATATAAATTTAGAAATTCCGCGAAATTCTTTAACCGTAATTACTGGTTTATCCGGTTCGGGAAAATCTTCATTAGCATTTGATACAATATTTGCCGAAGGGCAGCGAAGATATATTGAATCACTTTCGGTTTATGCTCGGCAATTTTTAGGTCAAATGGAAAAACCCGATGTTGATTTAATTGAAGGATTGAGTCCGGCAATATCAATTGAGCAAAAATCCTCCGGTGGAAATCCAAGATCAACAGTTGGTACGATTACGGAAATTTATGATTTTCTAAGATTACTTTATGCACGTGTAGGAACAGCACACTGTTACAATTGCGGGAATGAAGTTAAGAAGCAATCAAGTGATCAAATTATTGATAAAATTTTAGAAAATTTTGATGGTAAGAAAATTATAATTCTTGCACCGGTTGTACGAGGAAGAAAAGGACACTATCGCGAACTTTTTGAAGATATTCAAAAAGATGGATTTTTAAAAGTTCGTGTTGATGAAGAAATTATTGAACTTACAAAAGAATTTAAAGTTGATCGATATAAAATTCATAATATTGAAATTGTAATTGATAGACTTCAGATTTCGGATAAATCAAGATTTAGATTATCAGAATCGATTGAAGTTGCGTTAAATTTTGGGAATGGAATATTAATAATAAATTCTGAAAGCAAAGATTATGTTTTTAGTCGCCACTATGCTTGTGCAGAATGCGGAATAAGTTACAATGAACTTGCACCAAATTCATTTTCGTTTAATTCGCCTTATGGCTCCTGTACCGAATGCGATGGATTAGGTGAAAAGAAAGATTTAGATGTAAAATTGTTAATTCCAGATTTTGACAAAACAATTAATGAAGGTGCATTAGAACCAATTGGGAAGCCGAGAAAAATTTGGTTTTACAATCAGCTTGAAGCAGTTGGTAAATTTTTCAATTTTGATTACGATACAAAAATCAAAGACTTAACTGATGAACAATTAAATTTAATTCTGCATGGAAGTAAAGAAAAAATTCCTTTTGCGTACACTTTTGGGAATGGGAAAACTGCAAATTATATGCACAAATTTTCCGGTTTGAAAAAGTATGTGCAAAATTATTTTGATAATACTACTTCACCTAAAATTCGAGAATGGGCTGAATCCTTTATGAATTCTCAAGTCTGTTCAACATGCAATGGCGGTAGATTAAAAAAAGAATCTCTTGCGGTAAAAATTAATGGTTTAAATATAAGTGAAGTTTCAAATTTATCAATCGTAAAAACAAAACAATTTTGTGAGAATATTAAACTTGAAGGAAATGCAAAAATTATTGCAAATCAAATTATTAAAGAAATAAATTCCAGATTGGTTTTTCTGTTAAATGTTGGATTGGAATATTTAACGCTTGATAGATCAGCGCGTACACTTTCTGGAGGAGAATCTCAGAGAATTCGTCTCGCAACTCAAATTGGTTCACAGCTTACCGGAGTTCTATACGTTTTGGATGAACCCAGTATTGGTCTTCATCAAAGTGATAATATTAAATTAATTAAATCTCTGCAAGAATTGAGAAATTTAGGAAACACCGTAATTGTTGTTGAGCATGATAAAGAAACTATAATTCACTCTGATTACATTGTGGATCTTGGACCAAAAGCTGGAATTCATGGCGGGGAAATTTGTTTTCACGGAGATAGAAACAGTTTAAGTAAATTTGAAAATAGTAATTCAATTACAATTTCATATTTGTTAAATGAAAGATCAATAAAAACTCCGCTAACAAGAAGAAATAACAGCGAACTTTTTTTAGAAATTATTGGAGCTTCAGGAAATAATTTAAAAAATGTAAATCTGAAAATTCCACTTGGAAAATTTGTTGCTGTAACAGGAGTTAGCGGTTCCGGAAAATCTTCTTTAATTAATGAAACATTAGTAAGAATTTTGATGCGGAAAATTTATAATTCCAAAACTATTCCGCTTGATTATAAAGAAATAAAAGGTTTGGAATATATTGATAAAATAATTGAGATTGATCAATCACCAATTGGTCGAACTCCGAGATCAAACCCGGCAACTTACACAGGATTATTTACATTCATAAGAGATTTGTTTTCACAATTACCGGAATCAAAAATTAGAGGATATTCTCCGGGAAGATTTAGTTTTAATGTTTCCGGAGGAAGATGCGAAGAATGTCAAGGCGATGGATTGAAAAAAATTGAGATGAATTTTCTTCCGGATGTTTATGTAATTTGCGAAGAGTGCAACGGAAAAAGATACAATAGGGAAACATTGGAAGTATTGTACAAAACAAAATCTATAAATGACGTTTTGGAAATGACGATTGAATCTGCTTTAGAATTTTTTGAAGAAATGCCGCGAATAAAAAGAAAATTAAAATCTTTAAATGATGTTGGTTTGGGTTATATAAAACTTGGTCAACAAGCCACAACACTTTCCGGTGGAGAAGCACAAAGAGTAAAATTGGCAACGGAATTAAGCAAAGTCGGAACTGGAAAAACAATTTATATTTTAGATGAACCAACTACCGGACTTCATTTTGAAGATATAAATATTTTGCTTGGAGTTTTAAATAAACTTGTTGATAAAGGAAATACGGTTGTGGTTGTTGAACATAATTTGGATGTGATTAAAGTTGCGGATCATGTTATTGATTTGGGTCCAGGCGGTGGTGAATTTGGTGGAAACATAATTGCCGAAGGTACTCCGGAAGAAATAGTAAAAGACAAAAATAGTTTAACTGGTAAATTCCTTGAACAAGAATTGCAATTAAATTAATTCTAATGAAAAAGATTATTATTCCGAAAAATATTTTAACTGTTGATGAACAAAATAGAATAATTTACAATCACGCTGTAGAAATTGAGAGAAATAGAATTATTAATATTTTTCCAGCTAAAGAAATAGATTTTCAAAAATATGATGGTGAGATTTATAAGTTTTCAAATTTAACTTTAATTCCCGGATTTGTTCAAACCCATGTTCATCTTTGTCAAACAATTTTTAGAGGTTTGGCTGAAGATATGGAACTTCTTGACTGGCTTCAGAAAAAAATATTTCCTTACGAAAATTCACATAATAAAAATTCACTAAGACTTTCTGCACAATTAGGAATTCATGAATTACAAAAAGGCGGAACTACAACAATTTTGGATATGGGAACAATAAATCATCATGAAATAATTTTTGATGAATTAATAAAATCTAATATGCGCGCAATATCCGGCAAATGTATGATGGATATAAATTCACTTTTTCCAAAATTTATTGAAAGCACTGAAGATAGTTTGAATCAATCATATCAGCTTGCAAAAGAATTTCACAATTCAAATAATGGAAAAATTAAATACGGATTTGCGCCAAGATTCGTTTTGTCTTGTTCAGAACATTTGCTGAAAGAAACAAAAAGTATGATGAAAGATTTTTACGGTTCAATTTATCACACGCATTCATCAGAAAATAAAAGTGAAATTGAAGCCGTTAAACACTTGCACAATATGGAAAATATAGAATATTTTGATTCGATAAATATTCTTGGAGATCATACGGTTTTAGCTCATGGAATTCACGTAAATGAAAAGGAAATTGGATTGTTGAAAAATTCTAAAACAAGAATTGCACATTGTCCTTCATCAAATTTAAAACTTGGTTCGGGAATTGCAGATATTCCCAGATATTTAAATGAAAGTATTTCGGTTTCGCTTGGTGCCGATGGCGCGCCGTGTAATAATAATTTGAGTCAATTTACAGAAATGCGATTAGCATCATTAATTCAAAAACCAAAATATTCGCCAACTGCGATGGATGCTTTAACAGTTTTTCGTTTGGCAACAATTGAAGGTGCGAAAGCTTTAAATCTGCAAAATGAAATTGGAAGTATTGAAATGGGTAAAAAAGCCGATTTAGTTTTTTTGGATTTGGAGAAACCAAATCAAACATTAATTGATGAAAATATTTATTCAACAATTATTTTTTCTACGAATAATGAAAATGTAAAAGAAGTAATGATCGACGGCGATTGGGTTGTTCGCAATGGAAAATCTTTAAATTATTATGAAGCTGAATTATACAAAAAAGGTAAAATTGAACTGAATGAATTATTAAAAAGAGTAGAGTTAAATTAAATGAAAATAATTTTTGCAACCGGAAATAAAGGGAAATTACAAGAGGTAAAAGATATTTTTTCTGATACGAAATTTGAAATTATTTCTATGGAAGAAATTGGTTTTACCGATGAAATAATTGAAGACGGAAAAACTTTCGAGGAAAATTCATTTATTAAAGCAGATAGAATTTTTAGTGAATTTAAAATTCCGGTTATTGCAGATGATTCGGGTTTGGCAGTTGATCAGTTAAATGGTGAACCGGGAATTTATTCTGCGCGTTATGCCGGTGAAAGTGTTTCTTATTATGATAACAACATTAAATTGTTAAATGAACTTAAAAATTTTCCCGAACCGCATTTGGCTAAGTTTTTATGTTGTGCAGTTTATGTTGATGAAAAAAATAGAATTTCTGTTTTAGGTGAATTGCCGGGAAAAATTATAAATGAATTTAAAGGTGCACATGGATTTGGTTATGATCCAATTTTTCAACCTGAAGGATTTGATTTAACTTTAGCTCAAATGAATTTGGAAGATAAAAATAGAATTAGTCACAGAGCAAACGCCTTTAATTTTCTGAAGAAGAAAATTGAAGAAGTGAAATCGTTGAGATGTAAAAAAGTGGAAACGTAAAAAGTCAAAAAATAAATTCGTCATAAGTGGATAAGTTTAATCCAATAAATTCATCGTGATTATTATTTTTCAGCAATTACAACTTGAACAATTCCAAAAGTAAGAGAATTTTTTTCAATATTTCTGAATCCAACTTCACTTAAAATTTTTTCCAAACTAATTTTTGAATCAAAAATATTAACTGATTCCGGAAGGTAAGTGTAAGCTTCATTATCTTTTGAAATTAGTTTTCCTATAAGCGGAAGAATTTTCTGAAAATAAAATTGGTAAAGATTTTTAATTAAAAAGTTTTTCGGTAAACGAAATTCCAAAATTGTGACTTTCCCATTTTTTTTGAGAACTCTTAAAAATTCTTCAAATCCTTTCTTAATATCATAAAAATTTCTAACACCAAATGCTACTGTTATATTAGTAAAGTTTTCACTTTTAAGTGGAATTGCTTCAGCAACAGATTGAATTAAATTACCTTTACTCCATTCAACTTTTTCAATAAAATGCGAAAGCATATTTTTGCTAAGATCAACACCAATAATATTTTTTACGCCAAACTTATTTGCAGAAATAGAAAAGTCACCGGTTCCGCAAGCAATATCTAAAAGAATTGCATCCGAAGAAATTTTTGTAAGTTTTAACGCTTTCTTCCTCCAATAAAAGTCTATACCAATACTCAAAAAATGATTAAGAAAATCATATCTATGTGAAATGCTATCAAATATTCTTTTTACTTGTAATTTTTTTTCAATCATAATTTTAGTAATTAATAACTTCGTTGCCCGTATTTTTCTGCCACCAATTAAATAAATATTTTCCAGTTAAAATAGTGAAAATCATAAATACTGCGCCGCCAATTATATCAATAACATAATGATATCTTAAATAAACTGTTGCAATAATTAGAAGAGTTCCATCAACTAAAAAAAATAATTTATTATTGGATTTTAATTTTACCGAAAGAAACATTACGAGCAATGTCATTTGTGTATGTCCGCTTGGGAAAACATCTCTCTGCACAACTTCAAATGGATTTGTAGTTCCACTTGGAATTGATTCTCCGGTATTTATAACTTCTCGAAGAAAATTTGTTAATAATAATCCGGGTAATTCTAAATTTGTTGTTTCAAAATTATGTAAAGTAAATCGTGGACCAACAGCCGGGAGTAAAAAATATCCAACGTATGAAAGTAAAAATCCATATACAATTATAAAAATTATAAAATTGAATTCAGTTGATTTATGTTTTAATTGATATTCAATTCCAAGAATAATTGGAAGAAAGAAAAAAGTTCCATATGCAATTTGTAGAATTTCCGTGAGAACTGGATTTGCAAATTGAAATAGAAAAACTGTAGGATCAAATCCAAATAAAAATCGATCAGCAGCAATTAGCAAATAATCAAAATCTTTTGCATGGATTGAATGGAGTAAAATATAAACTTCTTTGAACGAAAGAAAAATTAATGGAACAACGTAATAGAAATGAATATTATGCCAAATTTTACTTTTTGTAGTTTCAGCTTTATAAGCCAAATAAAAAACTGTAAAAATTAGCAAAAAATTAATAACAACATATAAAAACCAATTTTCAATTGATTGATGAAAAACAAAATTTATAAGTATTAGAAATACATAAAAAAATATTACAACTAGATCTGTTGCATTCAGAAATTTTAGAAAACATTTTTGGAAGTTTATCATTAGGAAATAAATAAAGTTAGAAGTGAAAAATATATTATTAAACCAACAATATCGTTTGTAGTTGTTACAAATGGTCCGGTAGCTATTGCGGGATCGATATTTAATTTATCTAAAATGACCGGAACAATTGCACCAACCATTGTTGCATTAACCATGATAATAAATAGCGATGCAGAAAGAATATATGCAAAATTCAAATCGACTTTAAAAACAAAATAAGTAATTAACAAAAGTGAAACTGTACAAATCAATGAATTTACAAATGCAACTCTCAATTCTTTAAATAATCTTTTGAAAGTATCATTTTTCCAAATATCACCGGCATTAATAGCTTGAACCATTACAATTGCCGATTGGCTTCCGGCACTTCCGCCCATTGCCATTACAATTGGAATAAAAAAACTCGCAATAATTATTTGCTCAATTGAAGCTTGGAAAGATGCTAAAACAACAGCGCTTAGTAATTCACCGGCAAGTGAAACAAATAACCACGGAAGTCTGTTTCGCGAGATTCTAAATGTTGAATAACTAATTTCTTCTTCTTCAGTTAAACCGGCAATTTTCTGAATATCTTCAGAAGCTTCTTCGTGTATAACGTCTTGAATATCGTCGAATGTAATTCTGCCCAACATTCTTCTATGTTCATCAACAACGGGAATTGCAACCAAATCATATTTGTGCATTATATTTGCAACTTCTTCTTGATCCATTTCCGGTGTTACAAATATCAAATCTTCTTGAATAACAGATTTTATTTTCAAATTTAAAGGATTTACTAAAAGAGATTTTAATGTTACAATTCCCAATAATTCATCATTTTCTTTTAAAACATAAATGTGATAAATATGTTCGAATTCTTCGGCATTTTTTCTTACTTCCTCAATTGCATCTTTAATTGTTGCGTTGCTGTTTACGTAAACAAAATTGCTTGTCATAATACCACCGGCAGAATCTTCAGGGTATTTCAGCAATTCTTTTAATTCTTCAGAATCTTCTTTATCTATATTCTTTAAAACTTGCCGGGCAATTGTTTCCGGAAGATCGCTTACAATATCTGTTGCATCATCTGAATAAAGTTCTTCAACAATGTTAGAAATTGTTTTTACATCAATATCTTTAAGAATTTTTTCTCTTAAACTTTCATCGATTTCTAATATTACTTCACCGGCAGTTTCTGTATCAAGTAAAGAAAATGCATATTTTGCGCTTGCCAAATCCAATCGATTTATAATTTCGGCAATATCAGCAGAATGCAAATCAGCAAAAATATTTAATAAACTTTTTTCGGCTTCATTTTCTATTAAACCGGTAATGCTTTCCAAAAGTTCATTATCAACTTGCAGAACAGTTTTTACATTCGATATTTCATTTTCTATTGGCATTTTCTTTTTGAACGAATTCTGTTAAAGTTAGATAATCTTTTACTTCCAATTCCTCAGCACGTTTTTCCATTGGAAAATTATTTGATGAGAAATTATAATTTGCAAATATACTATTCCTTAGTGAATTATTTAAAGTTTTTCTCCTATTTCCAAATGCTGCTTTTACAACTTTTATGAAGATATTTTTATCAATTCCGGTTAATTCTGTTTTATCAAAAATAATATGAATAATTGCCGTTTCTACATTTGGTTTTGGGTAAAATACATTTTTTGAAACTTTTGAAACAATATTAATTGATGAAAAATAGTTGAATATAATTGTTAAAGCTCCATATTCTTTTGTTCTTTTTTTTGCAGTTAATCTTTTTGCTATATCAAGCGGAATTATAAAACAAGCTTCTTTCACAATTTCTTTTTCATCAAGAAGTTTAAATAATATATCTCCGGTAAGATTAAATGGAATATTCCCAATTATTTTTACTGGAGGTTTTATTTTCAATTCATGAAAATTGATTTTTGTAAAATCTGAATTAATAATTTCAGCTTTTGGAAACTGAAATTTCAATTCATCTATTACTCTTGTATCAATTTCTATAGCGCAAAAATTTTCAATTTTTTTATAAATTTCTTTTGATATAAAACCTTTCCCCGAACCAATTTCCAAAACAGAATCTGAGCTTTGAATTTGCAGACATTCTAGCATTTTATCTACAACATTCTTATCAGTCAAATAATTTTGACCAAATTTTTTTAAAGGTTTTATTGGCATCTTTCTTTGATGATAAAATTTACTTTTTTAACTTATAATTATAAATGATAAAATTTATTTACTCCGCACAAAATAACAATAAAAATTAATTTAGAGGAATAACTTGGGAAAAGAATATATAATTTCGGTCGATTTGGGAGGAACAAAAATTCTTTCCGCGTTAATTAATAAAGACAAACAAATTATTGATAGAACCAAAGTTTCCACCGATGTTAAAAAAGGTCCGGAAAATCTTGTACAATCTGTTGCGGAAAGTATAAAAGAATTGCTTGCAAAAGTTGGAATTGATGAAACAAATATTAAAGCTATAGCTTTGGGTGTTCCGGGAACTGTTAATCCGGAAAGTGGAATTATTTCTGTTGCCCCAAATTTGCAAATTGAAAATTTTAACATAAAAAAAGAAATGGAAAAATATTTTAATATTCCTTTACTTTTAGAAAATGATGTAAATATGGCTGCACTGGGAATTAAATATTTTGAATACAAGAATACAATTCAGAATGGATTGGTGGTTTTTCTTGGAACCGGAATTGGAGGTGGATTAATTTTCAACGGACAATTTTACAGAGGTTCATCATTTTTTGCGGGTGAAATTGGACATATGAAAGTTAGATCAAATGGATATTTAGATGGAGACGGAGAAAAATCTACTTTTGAAAATCTTGCGAGCAGAACAGCAATTGTTAATAATATTATTAAAAAATCGGAAAAGAGAAATACTGTTTTGAAAAAAATTATTAAAGAAAAGGAAAAAATAAAAAGTAAGAATCTTCAAAAGGCAATTGAGCAAAAGGATGAATTGGTTATTGAAGAAATTGAAAAAGCTTGCAAAATTGTTGGAACAGTTTTAGGAAGTATTACAACATTGTTAAATTTAGATACAATAGTTTTAGGCGGCGGATTAATTGAAGCAAATGAAAAATTTATGATGGAAAAAATAGATAAAGCATTTAACAATGCTGCAATTAAAGATGCGGCAAAAGTTGTAAATTTAAAAGCTACAAAATTAGGCGATGACGCACCACTATACGGCGGATATGCTTTAGTTGAGGAGTTTATAAAAGATGAAAATTAAATTAATTTTTCTGCTAATTTTATTTATTACCAATTTTTGTTTTGCTCAAACTTCAATAAAAGAAATCAGCCCAAAATTTTTCGTTAAAAATGAATGGAAAAAATATTTTGAAAATGTAAATGTTGATGGAACTTTTCTTTTATATAATTCAACAAAAGATTCGACTAATGTTTATAATTTAGAAAGAACCGAAAAACAATTTCTTCCGGCTTCAACTTTTAAAATTCCTAATTCATTGATTTCATTAGAAACAAAGGCAATTAAAGATGAAAATGAAATTATAAAATGGGATGGCGAAAAAAGATTTATTGATAACTGGAATCAAGATCATAATTTAAAAACAGCAATTAAATATTCTGTGGTTTGGTTTTATCAAGAATTGGCAAGAAGAGTTGGTTTTGAAAAAATGCAAAAATTTCTAAATGAAATTAATTATGGTAATAAAAGACTTGGTGATAAAATTGATACTTTTTGGCTTGAGGGCGAAATTAGAATTAGTGCGGTTGAACAAATTTTATTTTTAAATAAATTTTTAAAAAATGATTTACCGTTTTCTAAACAGAATATGGAAATTGTAAAAAATATTATGCTTGTTGATTCGACAGATTCTTATAAATTGTATGCAAAAACCGGTTGGTCTGCTAGAGTTAAAAATGATAAACAAATCGGCTGGTATGTTGGATTTGTTGAAACAAAAAATGATACTTGGATTTTTGCAATAAACATTGATATAAATAGTGAAAATGATTTACCGCATAGAATAAATATTTGTAGAGAAATTTTGAAATCGGAAAGAATAATAAATTAAGATAAAATAGTTATTCACTTTTACTTACTTCATTTGCAATTCTTTCTAATTCCTCGTTTGATTGTGTCCAATCTATATAACAATTTTCAAGATCAACTTTTACTTTTTCATAATCAAGTTTATTTTGCTTTGCCAAAATAGGATTTGAATAAACTTCTTCTTTCATCATGTCCAATTCTAAATTTGTTTTCAAGGTTTCCAATTTTTCAATTTCATTTTCTACTAAATTAATTTTTGTCTTTAAACTCTTTGTTGCGTTATGAAATTTTTGTCTTCGTTCAGCTTCAAATCTTTTTTGATCTTTTCTAGTAAGTTTGTTCGTTTCATCTAAATTTGCAATTTCATTTTTTTCTGCAGTATCAATTTCTTCCTTTTTTGATAAGTAATAATCAATTCCGCCATAAAAAACTTTTAAGTTATGATCTCTAACTTCAATTACTTTAGTTACAATTGGCTTAAGAAAATCAACATCGTGAGAAACAATTATTAAAGTTCCATTAAATTGAATTAAAGCATTTTGCAAAATTTTCTTTGAATCAAAATCCAAATGGTTTGTAGGTTCATCAAGAATAATTGTGTTTGCTTTTGTAAGCAAAACTTTAGCTAGTCCAACTCGACTTTTTTCACCGCCGGAAAGAACTTTTATTTTTTTGAAAACTTCATCACCGTTAAATAAAAATGCACCTAATAAAGTTCTAAGCTGCCCAATTGTATTTTCAGAATCGCTCTCAAATAATTCTGTGATTATATCATTTTCCAAATTCAAATTATCAACAACATCTTGTGCATAAAAAGAAATTAAAGTGTTGTGACCAAATTCCAAATTTCCAGAAGTTGGTTCAATTCTTTTTGATAAAATTTTGGAAAGTGTAGTTTTGCCAGCACCATTTGGTCCCACTAATGCAATTTTTTCGCTACGTTCAATATCCAAATTAATATTTTCTAAAACATTTAAAGTTCCGTAAGATTTAGAAATATTGTTGATTTTAATCGGTACAACTCCACTAGGCGTAGTATCAAAAAAACGGAAATGAATTTTACTTTCGGTTTCAACCAATTCAATTCTTTCAATTTTATCAAGCTGTTTTATTCTGCTTTGCACTTGTTTAGCTTTTGTTGCTTTATATCTGAATCTTTCAATAAATTGTTCTGTCTGTTTAATTTTTTTTTGCTGTTCGGCAAATTCTAATTTTAATCTTTCAGCGCGTTCTTCTTTAAAATTTAGATACTCATTATAACTGCCTTTGTAAAAGGTTACATTCTTATTATAAATTTCTAGAGTTTTATTGCAGATATTGTTAACAAAATATCTATCATGACTAACAAGAATAATAGCACCTTTATAAGATTTTAGAAATTTCACGAGCCATTGAAGTGAATCAATATCTAAATGGTTTGTAGGTTCATCAAGTAAAATTATATCATTATTTGAAGCTAATATTTTTGCAAGCTCAACTCTCATTTGCCAACCGCCGGAAAGCTCTGAAGTTGATTTTTCAAATTGTTCTTTTGCAAAACCCAATCCCATTAAGATTTTTTCAATATTGGAATTTATTTCATAATAACCAATTTCTTCTTTTTGATGATTTAATTTCCCGATTTGATTAATAACGTCATCATGTTCTTTTCCATGCGATGGAAATTGATGTAGTTTTTCTTGAAGAAAACTCTCTCTTTTATCAATATCAATTATTTGTGGAAGAGAATTTCTAACATCATTAAAAATTGTAGAATTATAAATAGAAATTAATTCTTGGGGAAGGTAGCCGATCTTCAAACTTTTTTTATATAATATCGTTCCGCTTTCTTGAGATTGTTTCCCAGAAAGCATTTTTAGAAAAGTTGATTTTCCGGTACCGTTAGAACCGACCAAAGCAATTTTATCTTGCGGAAGAATTTTGAGATTTACATTTTCAAATAAATTCTCGCCGGTAAATTGTATTGAAAGGTTGTTAATGTCTATCATTTAAGAATTGAAAATTATTTTCGCAGTATTGCAACTTTTGTGTGTCCAATTTGATTTACTTCCATGTCATAAGCAACGATTATGTAAATTCCAGATGAGACTAAATTACCAACTTTATCTTTACAATCCCAATAAGTTGATTTACCGCCAATTGAACGAAATTCTTGAATAACTTTTCCGGAAATATCTAAAATCTTAATTTCAGAATCTTCAATTAATCCATCAATGATTAAATCAACATCGTTTTGTTTTGTAATCTCAATTGGATTTGGATAAACTGAAATATTAGTAAAGTTCTCATTAGGTTTTATAAACATTGTATTAATGGCAGTTAGTCCAAAATCAGTTCCAACATAAACGATTCCATTATTTTCATCTATGGTTATATCTTTAATTATATCAGAAGGAAGCGGTGAATTATTTGTATTATAATTTGCTAATAAAGTTGAACCATCAGCACTCATTAAAAAAATTCCTTTTGCGGTGCCTATCCATTTTTGATTGATTGCATCAACAGAAATTGCATTAATTGTTTCTGATCTAATTGCAAAATATTGATCATTTCTTAAAGAGTTTGGTGAAGATGGATCCGGAATAACATCAATTCCGCTGCTTGTTCCAATAATTATTTCGCCAAATTTATCAATTACTAAATCTCTTATATCTTTACTTCTTAATCCTATGTTTTCAGTAATTCTTCCCCATGTATCATCAGATAGATTTTCTAATGTTCCGTTGTCATTAAAGTAGTAAATTCCTTCTGTAGGTGAATCTCCGCCAATATCTCCGGAAAACCATTTTGTATTATATTGATCAATAACCAATTCTTTTACACTTATAATTGATGAAGTTAGCGGACTTCCTAATTCATAACTAATAATTGAGCCATCACTTTTTAGAACACTTATTGGTTTTTTATCTGCTGCCCAGTAATTTAAAATCCATGTATTTCCATTATCATCTTCCTCAATATCGTTTATTACTAAAAATTCATTTGAATTTGGAATCCCAATTATTCCGCTATTTACTGCATCAAATCTTTGAAATTTTCCATTACTAAATTTTAAAAAACCTCGTCCCCAGCTTGAAAAATAAACAGATTTACCTGATGCGGAAACTCTATGAAAATCATTGAAAATTATTTCCTCTGTATTACTAATATTATAAAGTGACCATTGAGAATTATCAAATTTCATAACTCCAATTCCAGAGCCGTTTTTACCGGTTGCCGACCATAAATTATTTTCATGATCAACAGCTAAAAATATAAACCCGCTTGTTGCTGGACTATTAGGTATAATTGTTCTATTAATTTGCGATGAATAATTTAACAATCCTTTATTACTGCTTACGTAGAAATTATTTTGCTCATCTATTTGAAAGGATTTAAAATCCGCATTGCTTTCATTCACAAAAATATTATCGCTTCCATCATATTTTCTAATTGTGTTTTTGAATAAAGAATAAATTATTTGTTCTCTTGTAATAACTTCCAAAACTTCCGAATTATTATATAGAAAAGTTGACCAATTACCACTTGAATATTTCAACAATCCTTTATCAGTTGCTGCATAAATTTCATTATTAAATTCAGTTAATGCATTTACTTCATTTGCTGGAATCTGTGCAGTGATTGTAATATTTTGCCATGATTCCGGCGCTGTTAAATTTGTTGCTCCAGATTTTTTAATTGCAATTCCGGCTTGAGTGATTACAAAAATTGAACTTCCCAAATAAACTTTTTTTACGGGAGTTTCACTTGCAAAATTTCCAAATTTAAGTATGCTGTCAAAAAAGGAAAAATCAATTGTATTAATTAAAGTTAAACCAAATGCTGTTGATACAAATGCCGTATCATTTCTGAATGAAATATTATTTATACTTTTTATTGATTTATCAGTTTTGAATATTTCCAAAATTGTTTTAATCTCTCCGGTAGAAGGAGTATAAATTATTATGTAACCTTCATTTGTTCCAAGCCATAATTTTTTATTTTGATCACAATTTATTGAAGTGATGTTTTGACTCATCAATCCATCAGATTTTGTCAAAGTTTGATATGAACTATCGGAAAGTGAAAACCCAAAAATTCCACCATCGGTTGATGCCCAAATTGTATTATCAATTTTGCAAGATTGAAATACATTTTTAAACGAGGAATAATTTTGCCAACTTTTTATTGTTTGTGAATATGTTATAATATTTAAGAAAAAAAACAACAATAATTTTTTCATCTGCCACTCAATTCTGTTCTGATTCTGAAAATATATGAATTTAAAAATTTTCATAAAGTCTAAATTTTTCTGACCTATAAAAGAGTAATTATAAATAACGATTTGAAGTTAAGGAATTTTTGATATTATTTAGAATCGATTCATTAACAAAATATTTTCCAAAATTTGCTTCATCATTTCTTAAACCGCCGTGAAAATCTGAACCACCGGAAGCAAGTAAACAATATTCATTTACAATATCCGCATAAAATTTTTGCTGAAATTTTTTATGTGATGAATGAACAACTTCAATTCCGTCAATTCCAAGTTTGATTAATTTATTTAAAATTGATTCTTTCATTTTTCCCGGATGAGCAATAAATGAAAGTCCGCCAGCATCATTAATTATTTTAAATGCACTTTGAGGGGATACGTGAATTTTTCTTTCAAAAGCCGGACCATCATCGCCAATATATTTTTGAAATGCTTGTAAAAAATTTTTTGTAATTCCTTTTTTTAGCAAAGCTTTGGCAATATGAGGTCTACAAATAGGTGAATTTTTAGAAAATTCTAAAACATCATCTATGGTTATTTCAACATTAATTTTGTTTAATTTTTTAATTATTCTTTTGGCGCGTTCAAAGCGTTCATCTCTAAAAAATTTCAAAACTTTATTTAATTCTTTGTCTTTGTAATCAATAAAATATCCTAAAATATGAATTTCAGCACCTTCAATATCAGTGCTAATTTCTACACCGGGAACAACTTCAATCCCAATTTTTCTTCCATATTTTATAGCTTCTTCAATTCCATTAACAGAATCATGATCTGTAATTCCAACAACTGAAATTTGTTTTTTGTGAGCTAAATCTAGCAACTCTTGAGGCGATAGAGCCCCGTCTGAATATGTTGTATGAGTATGTAAATCTGCTTTAATTTTCACAATGAAATATTGGATAGAGTTGCAAAATTTTAGATTGAAAAGTAATGAATTTTATATTAGAAAACATATGAATCGCTAAATTCAAATCTTATGAAAATGAATAATATTTCATTGATTTGATAAATTATTTATGATTTGTGAAAAATTTTCAAATTTTAATGTAAAATAGTGAAAAATATTTTCTTACGTTTTTACATTTAAACATGAAAATTAGATTTTTATAAGACTTACACATCTTCATTTTGTAATTGAACTCTTAAAATATTATCTTTGACAATTATAAATTTATTTATTCATAAACATTAGAATTAAAGGAGAAAAAATGGCTATAAAAGTTGGTATTAATGGTTTTGGAAGAATTGGACGTCAAGTTATCAACGTTCTCGCAGAAAAAGGAATGCTTGGTAAAGAAGTTGATGTTGTAGCTGTAGTTGATGTTAGCACAGACGCGAAATATTTTGCATATCAGTTAAAATATGATTCAGTTCACGGCAAATTTAAAGGTGAATTGGGCAGTGCAAAAAGTGATCCTTCTTTAGCAGATGACGACTTAATTGTTGTTAACGGCGATAAAATTAAATGTGTTATGGCTCAAAAAGATCCTTCACAATTACCTTGGGGTGAATTAGGTGTTGATATAGTTATAGAATCAACCGGATTATTTACAGATTCCGAAAAAGCTAAAGGGCACTTAGCAGCTGGCGCTAAAAAAGTTTTAATCTCTGCTCCGGGAAAAGGTGATGTTAAAACTTTAGTTATGGGTGTTAACGACGATGAATATCAACCGGAAGTTCATAATATTGTATCAAATGCATCTTGCACAACAAACTGTTTAGCTCCAGTTGTTCACGTTTTATTAAAAGAAGGAATTGGTATTGAAAATGGTTTGATGACAACAATTCACTCATATACAGCAACACAAAAAACTGTTGATGGTCCTTCCAAAAAAGATTGGAGAGGTGGACGTGCAGCAGCAATTAATATAATTCCATCATCAACCGGAGCTGCGAAAGCTGTTGGCGAAGTTTTACCAAAAACTAAAGGTAAATTAACCGGAATGTCATTCCGTGTTCCAACTGCAAACGTTTCTGTTGTTGATTTAACTTTCCGTTCTGAAAAAGAAACTTCAATTGAAGAAATTGATGCGTTAATGAAAAAAGCTTCAGAAACTTATTTACAAGGAATATTGGGTTATTCAAATGAAGAAGTTGTTTCTACAGATTTTATTCATGATGAAAGATCTTCAATTTATGATTCGCTTGCAACTTTACAAAATAATCTAAAAGGTGAAAAAAGATTCTTCAAAGTTGTTTCTTGGTATGATAACGAATGGGGTTACTCAAATAGAGTTGTTGATTTATTGTTAAAAATGGGAAAATAAATAAATTGTAATAATTTAACAAAGACGCAGTCAAAATTAATGGCTGCGTTTTTTATATCTATAAACTGAATTCAAGGAATTCGGAGGAGAAAATGGAAAAATTATTTATCGAAGATTTAGACCTTAAAAGTAAAAAAGTTTTAGTTCGTGTTGATTTTAATGTACCGTTAAACGAAAATTTAGAAATTACTGATGATATCAGAATTACATCTGCACTTCCAACAATTGAAAAAATTGTTAAAGATGGCGGAAAAGCAATATTGATGAGCCACTTGGGAAGACCAAAAGGGGGACCAAATCCAAAATATAGTTTAAAACCAACAGCAGTTCGTTTGGGTGAATTGATAGGAAAAGAAGTAAAATTAGCTCCCGATTGTGTTGGTGAAGAAGTGAAAAAAATGGTTGATGATATGAAAGAAGGCGATGTTTTAATATTAGAGAATGTCAGATTTCATGCGGAAGAAGAAAAAAATGTTCCGGAATTTGCAAAGCAATTAGCAGATTTAGGAGAAGTCTACATTAATGATGCATTTGGTTCTGCTCACCGTGCACATGCTTCTACAGAAGGAATAACAAAATATATTTCGCAAAATGCATCTGGTTATTTGATGAAAAAAGAATTGGATTATTTGGGAAGCGCAGTTGAAAATCCTAAACGACCGTTTACAGCAATTTTAGGCGGTGCAAAAATTTCCGGCAAGATTGATGTAATTCAACAATTAATGAGCAAAGTTGATAACTTGATTGTCGGCGGCGGAATGGGCTACACATTTTATAAATCGCAAGGTTTGGAAATTGGAACATCACTTTTAGAAGCTGATAAAGTTGATCTCGCAAAAGAAATTCTTGAAAAAGCAAAAACTTCAGGAGTAAATTTTATGCTTCCGGTTGATGTAGTTGTTGCTCCGGAATTTGATAATTGCTCACTTTCTGATGTAGTTCCGGTTAATGAAATGCCGGCAGATAAAATGGGATTGGATATTGGACCAAAAACAATTGAGAAATTTAAAGAAATAATTTTGGTAAGTAAAACAGTTGTTTGGAACGGACCAATGGGAGTTTTTGAATTTGATAATTTTGCAAAAGGGACAAACGCAATTGCCGAAGCTTTAGTTGAAGCTACAGAAAAAGGTGCAATTACAATAATTGGCGGCGGAGATTCTGCAGCAGCAATTAAAAAAGCCGGATTGGATGAAAAAGTTTCTCACGTTTCTACCGGCGGCGGTGCTTCTTTAGAATATTTAGAAGGTAAAGCTTTACCTGGAGTTGAAGCTCTTACCAATAAATAAATTTGAAACCTTTTAAATCAAATTTAGTCTAATCTTTCAAAACCTCCGGAATTTGTAAACTATTCAAATTCGGAGGTTTAATTTTATACTAATTTATTTTTAATAATATTTTAGTAAATTCCAAAAGTGATTATAAAGATTTAATTTTAGGAAATTTTAATGGCTTATAATGATTATCGACCAAGAGGATTTGGCGGATTTAGTTTTTTTCCTCCGGTTATAAAAAATATTTTAATTATAAATGGAATTGTTTTTTTTATTTCAATTATTGCACAAAATATTGTAATTGGCGGAGTTTTACTTGATAATTTAATCACAAAATATTTTGCATTAATTCCATTCAGTAATACATATTGGAATTTTATGCCTTGGCAATTAATTACATATCAGTTTTTGCATGGCGGATTTTCTCACATATTTTTTAATATGTTGATGTTGTGGATGTTTGGTATGGAAATCGAAAATATTATGGGCTCGAAGAAATTTTTAATTTTCTATTTGCTTGCCGGAGTTGGAGGAGGAATTCTGCAATTATTATTGGGAACCGGTTCGGCTCCAATAATTGGTGCATCCGGAGCTGTTTATGGAGTTATGGTTGCGTTTGCAATGTATTTTCCGGATAGGTTAATTTATATATATTTTCTTATTCCCGTTAAAGCAAAATATTTAATTGTTTTCATGATGGTTATTGAATTTCTTTCCGTTGGTGATGCAAGTTTTGTTGCACATTTAGCTCATTTAGGCGGAGCAATTATCGGATTTTTATTTGTAATTATGGATAGAAAAAACAATTATAATTTTGATAGAATTTTCGAAAGTTTCAAAAGTAAAACAGATTATTCTGATAATTTTTCATTTAAGAAGAAAAAATCACCGTTTAGTTTTGGTAAAAAAGAAGCAGAAGAAGCTGAGTATTATGAAATAAATTCGGCAAATAAAAACGAAGAAAAAATTTCACAAGAAACAATTGATAAAATTTTAGATAAAATTAGTCAAAGTGGTTATCAAAATTTAACAGAAAAAGAAAAGAAAATTCTTTTTGAAGCAAGCAAGAAAAATTAATTTTGTTTTTGTCATTGCGAGGAGTTTACGACGAAGCAATCTGTAAAATATGATAGAACATTTTTATGTTTATATACTAACTAATAAAAACAAAACTGTATTATATACGGGTATTACAAATAATTTACAAAGAAGATTATTCGAACACAAAAATAATTTTGTAGATGGCTTTACAAAAAAATATAATATCCATTATTTAATCTATTTTGAAATTTTTAAAGATTCACTGAACGCTATTAAACGAGAAAAACAAATCAAAGCTGGCTCAAGAAAAAAGAAAATTGAATTGATTGAATCAATAAATCCCAATTGGGAAGACCTCTCTGAAAGGTTTAATATTTTTTAAAGAATCATTTATATTATTATTATGCAACATTTAAATGATTGCTTCATCAAATCAAAATTTGATTTGATTCGCAATGACAGATTCTATCAAACATTTTCAACTCTATTTTTTTTAGTTGTAATTCTAATTTCATTCCAATTTTGCAGTAACCAGAAAAATGTTGATCTTGAAACTCTCTCAAAAGTTTATGTTGATTTATTAGTTGTTGAAGATTTTTATTCGGGTACTGATTCCGTTAAAATTAAAAAAGAAGAAGTTTTTAAAAAGTACGAAATCGATTCAACTTCTTATTTTAATTCTTATAAATCTTTGAAATATAATGACGCAAAATGGAATGAATTTTTTAATCTCTCGCAAGCTTATTTGGATACGTTAAAATCTAAACAGAAGAAGAATTAGCTTTAAGAATTGCTTTTACAATTCTAATTTTTGAGTAACTAACATTTGTTTCAATTCTACTTTTTATTGATTTCAAATCTTCGTTAAAATCCATAATATTTGCTTTTACTAAATCAAATTCTTCTTTCGAGATTAATGAGGAAAAATCCAAATTTGGATAATAACTAATTATTGTTTCAACTTGAATTGATACAATAGATTCCGGCAGTTTAAGCAGTTTTGAAATATCATAAAGTGAATATTTTTTCAGTATCAAATCATAAGTTTGCGAAATATGTTTTGGTAATTTTTTGGCAATCGAATTTTCATTTTCAATAGTTGTATGTTCTTTAATAATTGATAAAAATTCTGGACCAATTTTATTAAACATTCTTTGGTTGAATCCGCTAATCTGCAAAATTGCCGATGAAGATTGAGGTTTATCTTTTACAATTTCTCTCAGAATTTTATCAGAGCAAATTATTTGCGGATTTTGATTAAATTTTTTTGCTGCTAAATCTCTTTCTTCGCGTAATTTATTATATAATTCAAGATTAATTTCATAATGATTATCCTGAACTTCTACATTTTCAAATTCATTTTCTTCAACAAAAAATAATTCTTCCAAGGGATTAAAAACCAATTCATCATTTATTTCTTTCAAAATATTTTTCTTCAATAAAAATTGAATTGATGATTCAATTTCTTGAATTGAATAATGTTTGCAATTTTCAAATGTTGAAATTTTTCTTGCGATATTTGAATTTGAACTTCCTTTTAATATTCCAATCAATCTATTTTCGGTTAAACTTCCTTTAAATTCTTTAAAAGTTCTAATAATAATTTCGTTGATGAATTCATTGTTATTAATATTTTTATTTTTGTTCGAACAATTATCACATTTACCGCATTTGTAATTTTTAGTTTCTTCACCAAAATATTCCAAAATAAATTTAAAACGGCAATCATCGGTATTTACATATTCTAAAACTTGGTCAAGTTTATTTTCAGCTAATTGAATTTTTTTATTAATCTCTGCTTTGTTCAATTTAAGATTTTTGCTCGCAACTCTTTCAGTTAACATAGAAATTTTTTGAACAAACGCTGGTTTATCGTATTCAATAATTCCAATATTATTTAACGTAAATAAAAATTCGTTAATTGTCCTTTTACTGTATCCAAAATTTTGATAAAGAAAATCAAAATTAATTTCTACTTTAGAATTGAAAATTGAATTTCCGAAAATTTTAATTAATTGAATTACAAAATCTTGCAATTCGGAATTAAACATTCCTTTTAAATATTTCTTTAAATCATTTTGAGATAATTTTATTTGAATAAAATGACAGAGTGAATTTTGCGAATGAAGTTTTAGATAATTACTCTCTTCCAAAATTGAAATTATTGAAGGAATCAATCCTTTATGAATTTCTTTGGATTCAATTAATTTTATTAAATCATTTGAAATTTCTAAAAGTTTTTCAGTTTTACTATTTACAGCAATTTTATAAAAATCTAAAATCGCATCATAACATTTTTTAATTTGCTCAACATTTGGATTACTAATTTGAATAAAAAATTCTTGAATTTCTTTATCTCGGTTTGAATAAAATAAAATTGCTTTCGATTCAGAGCCGTCTCTACCAGCTCTTCCGAATTCTTGATATAAATTTTCTATTGAACTTGGAATATTATAATGAATTACCAATCCAATATTTTTTTTATCAATTCCCATTCCGAAAGCATTTGTGGCAACAATAATATTAGTTCTTCCATTTATAAAATTATCTTGAATAATTCTCCTTAATTCATTTGTTAATCCAGCATGATAAAATTCGTTTGTAATTTTTTGCAAATTTAAAAATTGAGAAAGTTGTTCCGCATGTTTTCTTGTAGAAGAATAAATTATTGCAGTAGTTTTATTTCCCCTTAAAATTTCCGCAATTTTCTCTTTTTTATTTTTATCGAACAAAACATTTAGTGAAATATTTTCTCGCTCAAATCCGGTTATATGAACTGAAGGATTTTCAAACTGCAATTGCTCAATTATATCTTTTCTTACTTCGGGAGTTGCGGTTGCAGTAAATGCAGAAATATTTTTCACTTCAATTGCTTGAGTAAAATTTTTAATATTTCTGTAACTCGGTCTAAAATTATGTCCCCATTCGCTAATACAATGTGCTTCATCAATAAATAAAAATTCCGGTTTTAAATTTTTAATTCGTTGAACAAAATTTATGTTGTTAAGTTTTTCGGGAGAAACAAACAGCAATTTTATTTTACTATTTTGCAATTCATTTAGAACTTTTTCTGACTCTGAGAAGTCTAAACTGCTGTTAATGAATGCTGCAATTTTTTGTTTTTGATTCAAGGAATTTACTTGATCTTGCATCAAAGAAATTAGCGGGGAAATTATTATTGAATAAGTTTCGGAAATGATTGATGGCAATTGGTAACAAATTGATTTTCCCGCTCCGGTTGGCATAATTACTAAAACATTTTTTTTATCTAAAATGTCTTTAATTATTTGTTCTTGTCCCGGACGAAAATTTTCAAATCCGAAAAATTCGTGTAATTTTTTTAGCAGCATATTCAATTTTTATTTGTGATACTCATAAAATAATTATCAATCATTTTGTCATTGGATTCTTTTGTTCATTCAGAATGACAAATATTAATTTTAAGAAGTTTAGATTTAGAAAAAACAAAGAATAATTCTATCTTTACGTAAACTTATTACAAATTTAAAGAAATAATGAATTCCATTGAAGTTACAAATCTAACCAAAATATTTAAAACCAAAGCTCTAAATAAAAATGAAATTACAGCTTTGGATAATATTTCATTGAATGTTGAAAAGGGAATTATATTTAGTTTGCTTGGTCCAAACGGTGCCGGTAAAACTACATTGATAAAAATTTTGTTAGGAATTGTTTTCCCAACAAGCGGAACTGCTAAAATTTTAGATCAAGATGTTTCCAATTTTGAAGTGAGAAAAAAAATCGGATATCTTCCGGAAAATCATAAATTCCCAAATTATCTAAATGGTGAAGAAGTTATTGTATATTACGCAAAATTAAATGGATTTGAAATTGATAAAAATTCTCCAAAAATTTCTGAAGTTTTAAATTTGGTGAAAATGGAAAAATGGAGAAAAACCAAAATCAAAAAATATTCTAAAGGAATGATGCAAAGATTAGGTTTAGCACAAGCAATTATTCACGATCCGGAAATTATTTTTCTTGATGAACCAACGGATGGAATTGATCCGGTTGGAAGAAAGGAAATTAGAGATATTTTAAAGGATTTGAAAAATCAAGGAAAAACATTATTTCTCAATAGCCATTTGCTTTCCGAAGTTGAATTAGTTTCCGATAAAGTTGCAATTTTAAATGAAGGAAAATTAATTAAAATCGGAAGTGTTGAAGAACTTACTGTTTCTAAAGAAATCTGTATTATTGAAATTGATGAAAAGTTAAATAATAATTTGATCGAAAATTTGAGCAAATCTTACAAATTTAATTTGAGCAATAATATTATTGAATTGGAAGTTTCGGATAATAAAATTTCAAATGTTTTTATGGATGAATTGCGAAAATCAAATATTAATATTCTAAGTTTTAGTCAGAAAAAAAGTTCGCTGGAAGATATGTTTATCAAATCAATTTCCGAGAAAAATAATAATGAATAATATTTTAACAATTTCCAATTTTACAATTAGAGAAGCAATTTCAAGAAAAATAATTGTAGCTTTTTTCGCAATTTCAACATTTACAATTATAATTTTTGCATTGTTATTCGGATTTGTATCGGCAGAAAATTTCACTCAAATGAACTCAAAAAATATGCCTTTGGATGAAATGTCCGCCGAATTAGTAAAAGGTTTAAAGTTAATTGTTGTTGCTCCACTTTTTGGTGGAGGATTATTTTTATCAATTTTCTCAGCATCAAGTTTTATTCCCAATATGTTGGAAAAGGGAAATATTGATTTACTTCTTTCCAAACCAATTTCACGCACTCAAATAATTTTAGGAAAATTTCTTGGCGGAGTTTTAATCGTTTTTATAAATATTGCTTATTTAATTATATCACTTTGGATTTTAATCGGACTTAAATTTTCAATTTGGGAACCAAGTTTACTTCATAGTATTTTAACAATTACCTTTACATTTGCCTCACTTTATTCACTAATAATTTTTATTGGAATTTTAACACAAAGTTCAGTTTTAGCCATGATGCTTTCGTACTTAATATTTTTTATATTTTCGCCAATTTTAAGTGCAAGAGATTCAATCGGTTATTTTTTTAATAACAAAATCATTAGTTATATAATGGAAGGTCTATATTATATAATTCCGAAAACATCAGAACTTGGCTCAATTACAACTGAACTTTCTTTGGGTTACGGAATTGAAGATTTTCAGCCAATTTTAACTTCGTTAGCATTTTTAATTCTCGTTCTATACTTCAGTATTATCATTTTTAGTAAAAAAGATTATTAATTCATCGAATATTTAATAATTAGAAAGTATTTTTGTGGTATAAAACTTGATTCCTACTCTAATTAATATTTATCACTTTTTAAATACGGTTATGGAAGAAAAAAAATTAAAATTAGAAGATTTGCTTGGTGAAAGTCCGGCAACTGAAAATAAAGATCAAATTGAATATGTTGCAATTATTGGCGCTGGAGTTATGGGACAAGGAATTGCTCAAACAATTGCATCCGCCGGTTTAGATGTAATAATAATTGAAAAGGATCAAAATAATCTTGAGTTGGCAAAGGAAAAAATTCAAAACTCAATGCGTTATGAAATTGAAAGATGGGCAATGACAGAAAGTGAAATGAAATCAATTTTAAGCAGAATTAGATGGAGTTTGGATTTAGCAGAAATTGCAGAATGTGATCTTATAATTGAAGCTATTGTTGAAAATTATCAGTTAAAAAGGATTTTATTCAAAAAGTTAGATGAAATTGCAAATCCGGATACAATTTTTGTTTCTAATACATCTACATTAAGTTTAACGGAAATTGCAGAAGTAACAAACCGAAGAGATAAAATTATTGGTATGCATTTTCTAAATCCGGTTCCAAAAGTTCCGTTAGTTGAATTAGTTAAAGGAATGGATACATCCGATGAAACAGTTGCTAAATCAAAAAAGTTTGCACGTAAAATTGGTAAAACCGCAATTGAAGTTTATGAATATCCGGGCTTTGTTACAACAAGAGCAATAGTTCCGTTGTTAAATGAAGCAATGCACATTTTGCTGGAAGGAATTGCGTCAGCAAAAGATATAGATATTGCAATGAAATTAGGTTACAATTTTAAAATGGGCCCTTTAGAATTGGCTGATTCTATGGGTTTGGATGAAGTTTTAACTTGGATGGAACAACTATGGAAAAAATTAGGTGAGCCAAGATACAGACCTTGTCCGCTTTTAAGAAAATTAGTTAGGGAAAGAAAACTTGGGAAAAAATCCAAAGAAGGATTTTTCAAGTATGATGATGACGGAAATATTATAGAATAATTTAAGGAAATTTTAGTTGAAAATATTAGTATTAAATTGCGGAAGTTCTTCAATCAAATATCAATTGATTGAAACAAATACCAAAGATGCGCTTGCAAAAGGAATGATTGAAAGAATAGGGATGAGCAGTGCAGTGTTGACTCATGAACCAAAAGGGAAAGAGAAAATTAGAATTGTTGGTGAAATTTTGGATCACTCAATTGCAATGGAATATGTGATTGCAGTTTTGTTGAGCCCAAATCATGGTGTAATTTCAAGCAGAGATGAAATTGATGCAATAGGTCACAGAGTTGTACATGGCGGTGAAGATTTCAGCGGATCGGTTTTAATTACTGATGATGTTTTAAAAGCTTTGCGTGAAAATATTGAATTGGCACCGCTTCATAATCCTCCGAATTTAAAAGGAATTGCAGCAGCAAAAGAACATTTACCCAATATTCCTCAATGCGGAATTTTTGATACGGCGTTTCATATGTCAATGCCGCCGCACGCTTATTTATATGGAATTCCATTTAAACTTTATAAAAGATATAAAATTAGAAGATACGGTTTTCACGGAACTTCGCATAGATATGTTTCTTTAAGAGCTGCAGAAATTTTAGGAAAACCATATGAAGAATTAAAAATAATTACTGCTCATCTTGGAAATGGTGCAAGCATGGCAGCGATAAAAAATGGAAAATCGATAGATACTTCAATGGGATTTACACCCTTAGAAGGTTTGTTAATGGGGACAAGAAGCGGTGATTTGGATCCTTCAATCATTACTTACATAATGGGAAAAGAAGAATTATCCATTTCTGAAGCAAACACAATGTTAAACAAACATAGTGGTTTAGTTGGAATTAGTGGTGAAAGCAGTGATATGCGCGAAATTGAACAAGCTGTTGCAGAAGGTGATAAAAAAGCAACTTATGCATTTGATGTTTTTACATACAGAATTAAAAAGTATGTCGGTGCTTACGCTGCAGCTATGGGTGGATTAGATGCTTTAGTTTTTACCGGTGGAATTGGTGAAAATTCTGTAAAAGTAAGAAAAGATGTTTGTAACGATTTAGAATTTTTAGGAATTGAACTAGATGATGAATTAAATAATAACGCAAAAGGTGAAGCAATAATTACGAAGCAAAATACAAAAGCTAAAGTTTTAAGAATTCCTACAAATGAAGAATTAGTTATTGCAATGGATACTGAACAAATTGTTAAGGGAAATCTTTAAGGAATTATAAATTTGGATCTTCAATTAGAAAATAAAATTGTATTAGTTACTGCGGCAAGTACTGGCATTGGCAGATCTATTGCAGAATTATTTTTACATGAAAATTCAAAAGTTGTAATTTGTTCAAGTAATATTGATAAACTTGAAAAAACTTCAAAAGAGATAAAAGAAAAACTTAATAAAGAAATTTTATTTTATAAGTGCGATATAAATAATTTAGATGAAATAGAAAAAACCGTTTCTTTTGTTGAAAGAAAATTAGGAACTATTGATATTTTAGTAAATAATTGCGGCGGACCAATTCCCGGTTATTTTGAAAATCTTTCGGAAGAAAATTGGAATTTTGCATTTGATCAAGTTTTGAAAAGTGCAGTAAGATTTACAAAATTAGTTCTTCCAAAAATGAAAGAAAAAAAATGGGGAAGAATAATTAATATTACTTCAATTTCCGTAAAACAACCGATTGATAATTTATTACTTTCCAATGCGTTCAGAAGTGCGGTTACTGCTTTTGCAAAAACTTTATCAAATCAAGTTGGACAATTTAATATTACAATAAATAATGTAGCTCCAGGTTTAACATTAACCAGAAGACTTGAAGAACTCGCAAAAGTTAGAGCAAAGGAAGCAAATATTTCTAAAGAAGAAATGCTTGTAAAAATGTCTAACGATATTCCTTTAAAAAGATTGGCAAAACCGGAAGAAATTGCTTCATCAGTTATTTATTTAGCTTCTGAGATTGGCGGATATATAAACGGACAAACCATTGTTGTTGACGGCGGATTTAACAAATCAACATATTAATTTATAATTTTTATCATTTCTGTTGATGTGAATCATTTGTAATAATTTTAAATTCTAAAGTTTTTTCTCAATCTTAATCTTGCTTTTACTCATAATCTTAATCTTTTTTAAAGAGTAAGAAAAAGATTAAGATGAAGATTAAGAATAAATTCAAAAATAAATTTTCCTCATAAGTAGAGGACACAAATGATAAAAGAAATAGATATTTCCATCCCACCGGATTTTATTAACGATTACGATTTTATTAAAAAACTTTCCGCAGAAAAACTCAATCTTAATTTTAGTGAAATAAATAATGTTGTAATTTTAAAAAGATCAATAGATTCAAGGCGTAAACCAATTTTTTTTCTTAAAGTAAATGTTTTTGTTAATGAATCGCCAAAAGAAACACAATCAAATTTTAATTTTAATCCGGTAAAAGAGAATAAAAAAGTTATAATAATCGGAAGCGGTCCGGCAGGACTTTTTGCAGCTTTAAAATTAATTGAGTTGGGAATTAAACCAATTATTTTTGAGCGCGGAAAAAATGTTAGAGATCGCCGGTTTGATCTTAAATCAATTATGCAAAATGGAATTGTTAATCCAAATTCAAATTATTGTTTTGGTGAAGGCGGTGCGGGAACTTACAGCGATGGCAAACTTTACACGCGATCAAATAAAAGAGGAAATGTTAGCAGAATTTTAGAATTATTAATTTATCATGGTGCAAATTCGGAAATTGCAATTGATTCTCATCCGCATATTGGATCAAATAAACTTCCCAAAATCATTCAAAATATTAGAGAAACAATTTTAAAATTTAATGGGGATATCCATTTTAATTCCCGAGTTACAGATTTTATTATTTCCGATAATAAAATTAAAGGTGTTATTGTAAATAATTCTGAGGAATATTTTGCTGACTCTGTAATTGTTTCAACCGGACATTCCGCGCGAGATATTTATGAAATATTTAAGAAAAATAATTTAAAATTAGAATCAAAACCTTTTGCAATTGGAGTTAGAATTGAGCATCCGCAAGCCCTGATTGATTCAATTCAATATCATTCAAAAATTCGTCATGAGAATTTACCAGCAGCAAATTACAGTTTAGCTTGTCAAATTAATGATAAAGGAATTTATTCGTTTTGCATGTGCCCGGGCGGAATAATAATCCCCGCTTCAACAAATCAAGGTGAATTAGTTTTAAATGGAATGTCGGTTTCGAAACGGAATTCTCCATTTGCAAATAGCGGTTTGGTTGTTGAAGTAAATGAAAAAGATTGGAAACATTTAAATCATTTTAAAGAATTTTCCGGATTAGAATTTCAAAAAGAAATTGAAGAATTAGCTTTTAAATTCGGTGGAGGAAATCAAACAGCACCGGCTCAAAGAGTTACAGATTTTGTGAAGAATAAAATTTCGCAAAATTTATTAAAATCATCATATGTCCCGGGATTAATATCAGCAAATTTAAATGAACTTTTTTCTAAGCAAATTTCAGAAAGTCTAAAAAAATCATTATTTGAATTCAACAAAAAAATGAAAGGTTATTTTACCGAAGAAGCTCAAATATTAGCAGTTGAATCAAGAACAAGTTCGCCAATTAGAATTCCAAGAGATAAAGAAACACTTATGCACATTGATGTTGAGGGATTATTCCCAGCCGGAGAAGGTGCTGGTTATGCCGGTGGAATTGTGTCTGCCGCAATTGATGGAGAAAGATGTGCGGAAAAATCAGTAAAATTTATTGGGTAAAAACAAATTTATTCCAAAGCTTCTTTTATTGCTGCTTCAACTAATGGCTCCATAATTTTATATCCATCTGCATTTGGGTGAACTCCATCAGCAGAAAATTTTTCCGGTAAACCATTTCTTTCATCAGCCATAGCAGAAAAATAATCTAAATAAATTACATCATTTTCATCGCAATAATTTTTTATCATTTTATTTAATGCCGGAATTTTTTTATTCGGCTTCATACCAACTTTCCATGGATAATCAAATGCCGGAACAACCGATGACAGAATAACTTTAATACCATTCGCTTTTGCAATTTCTGACATAGATTTTAAATTATCCAAAATCATTTCTAATGTTGATGGTCCAGTATTTCCGGCAATATCATTTGTACCAGCTAAAATTACAACAACTTTTGGTTTTAAATTTATTACGTCTTGTCTAAATCGCAATAACATTTGCGGTGTGGTTTGTCCGCTGATTCCTCTATTTATGTATGATTTGTTGGCAAAAAATTCCGGTCGTTGCTCAATCCAGCCTTGTGTAATTGAGTTTCCCATAAATACTATTCGGTCTTCATCGAGGTTAATATTTACAGAATCATTTTCATTTTTAAATCTGCTTAAATTTGCCCAATCTTGCGAAAGTAAAATTTCATTCATAATTAAAAATACTATAATTGTTTTTAATAAAATTTTTGTGAAAAACATTTTTAACCTCTTCCAATTTTATCGAATATTAGTTTGTAAAAATTATTCTCGAAACTTAAAACCAAGTTCGCCAATTATTTTTTTTGCGTGCTCTGCAACTTCTTTTGACTCAAATGAAATTCTAAATGTTCCACCGTTACCTTCACGGATTTTTAAAAGTTCAATATCCTTAATATTTATATTATTCTTATAAAGTTTTGTTGAAATTTTACTAATTACACCGGGTTCATCTTTAACGAAAATAAAAATATCATAAATTGGAGTAAGAAAACCTTTGCTATTTTTTGGAATTTCATCACGATGTTGTCTTGCAGAATTAAAATATTTTTCAATAGTTTTTATATCATCATTGTTGATCCAACTTTTTAATTTTTTAAGTTCATATTCAAATCCCTCAACTGCATTAAGAATTTGATTTTTATTTTTCTCAATAACTGATTTCCAAATATTAAAATCGCTTGATGCAATGCGGGTCATATCTCTAAAACCACCAGCGGCTAAATCAAGAAAGTTATAGTCATCAGTTTTTAAACTTGCAGAATTTACCAAAGCTACAGAAAGTAATTGCGGCAAATGGCTTACACTTGCAGCTATAACATCATGTTGCTTTGCAGGAATTTGAAGAATATTAGCTCCTAATAATTCAATGATATTTTTAAAGTCTTGAAATTTTTTGTCGGCATTTAAATCTTCGGTAACAATATAAACCGTATTCTCAAAAAGTAGAGGATCAGAATTATCAAAGCCGGCAACTTCTTTTCCGGTCATTGGATGTCCACCAATATAAATCCCTTTACTTTTTAATTTTTCCCATTCTTTTTGAAAAATATATTTTACTCCGGAAACATCGGTAAGAATTGTATCATCATTTAAGATTGGAGCAAATTCTTTGAAGAATTTTAAATTGTTTTCTAAAGGAAGGCAAAGAAAAATTAAATCAGAATTTACTGAATCATTAGCATTGAGAAGTATTTCATCAATTACATTTTGATGTAATGCTTTTTCTAAAATATTTGGTTCATCGTAAGCAGAAATAAAAAAATTGCGGTCACTATTTTTTAACGCTTTAGCAATAGAACCGCCAATTAATCCTAATCCAATAATTGAAACTTTCTCAATAATTTTTGTCATTCAAGATAGATGAAAATAAATATTATTAAATAGTTTTTCCAATAGCATTTGCAATTGCACGAAGCTCTTCCATTAGTCCAATAAAAGTATCCGGCAATAAAGCTTGTGGTCCATCGGACAAAGCATTTTCCGGATCATGATGTATTTCAATCATTAATGCATCCGCTCCGGCAGCAACTGCTGCTCTTGCCATCGGAGGAACTTGATCTCTTAATCCAGTAGCGTGCGATGGATCCGCCACAACCGGTAAATGACTTTTCTTATGAACAATTGGAATTGCCGATAAATCAAATGTGTTTCTTGTATAAGTTTCAAAAGTTCTAATTCCTCTTTCGCAGAGAATTACATTTTTATTTCCGCCAGCTAAAATATATTCTGCTGACATTAACCATTCTTCAATTGTTGCAGCCAATCCGCGTTTAACCATTACCGGAACTGTACTTTGAGATAATTCTTTAAGCAATGAAAAGTTTTGCATATTTCTTGCACCGAGTTGAAAAATATCTGTGTATTTGGCAATTAAATCAATTTGATCAATTTGCATAACTTCTGTAATTACCAAAAGTCCAAAATGATCTGCGGCTTGTCGCATAAGTTTTAAACCTTCTTCGCCCATTCCTTGAAATGAATACGGTGATGAACGAGGTTTAAATGCTCCGCCTCTTAATATTTTTGAACCTGATCTTGCAACAACTTCAGCCAGTTTAAATATTTGTTCTTCACTTTCAACTGAGCAAGGTCCAGCCATTACTGCTATTTTGTTTCCGCCGATTTCCACATCTTTAATTTTAAGGACAGTTTTTTCTTCCTTAAAACTTCTACTTGCCAATTTAAATGGAGATGTTATTCTGTAAACATCCGCAACACCTTCAAGAATTCTAATTATCCTTGTATCAAATCCGGGTTTTACTCCAATTGCTCCAAGAATTGTTCTTTGAACTCCCGCAGATTCATGTATTTGAAACCCAAAATCTTCAAGATGTTTTTTTATATTTTTTATTTGTTCTTCAGTTGCATTATTTTCTAAAATTACTACCATCTTAATTTTCCCTCTATGTTTTAATCGTGATATTTTTTTTCACCGGCTGTAATTGCTAAATCCAAATAATCATCCCTTGTTGGAATTGCACAAGAATAATCTGAACTATATGCACAGTATGGATTGAACGCCAAGTTAAAATCAATAGTGTAAATATGATCTTTGTTTGGATCAAGTTCAAATGATAAATATCTTCCCACTCCGTATGATTCTTTTGCAGTTGTTTTATCGGTAAACCAAATGCTGTAATATATTGAACTATCTTGTCCCATATTTGCATACAAATTCAATTTAAATTCTTTACCATCTTTATTAAAAGAAAGATATCCAAATCTTAGTGCGGCTCTTTCTTCACCCTTTGTGCCAAAAATTGGTATGTCAACTTTTTCATCATATTCTGTTATCTTACTTTTAAAGACGAATGATGGATCAACATCAAAATAATTTAAACCATTAAACGGAATTTTTGCTTTATAATTAAAAGGGGAATTGGGATCGTTTTCCATCCACTCATCAGTTAATTCTCTTTTATCTTCAATTGTTTTGATATATTCTTTTTGCTCGGGGGTGTAATTATTGCAAGCAAAAAAAGTTAACAAAATAAAAATAGATGCAAGAAATAATATTAGTTTTTTCATTTAGTATCCTTATTTACTTTTTTCTTTAATTCATTTAATCTATTTAGAGCTTCAAGCGGAGTCATATCATCAACAGAAATTTCAGCAATTTCATTTCTTAAATCATCATCTTTCATTTCAAAAAGATTTATCTGAAATTCATTCTGTTTGAACTTCTGAATTTTTTGTTTTTTGACTTCGTAAGGAGTTAATTCTTTATCTTCCAAATTTATTAAAATTTGCTTCGCGCGTTTAGTAACAAAATCCGGCAATCCCGCCATTTGTGCTACTTGAATTCCATAACTGTGATCAGCTCCGCCGGATGAAACTTTGTGGAGAAAAATTACTTTGTCGTCATATTCTCTAACTTCAACTTTGAAATTTTTTATTCTAGGAAAAATTTCTGCCATTTCGTTCAATTCATGATAATGAGTAGCAAATAATGTTTTTGCATTCACGTTTGGATTTTCATGAAGAAATTCCGTAATTGCCCAAGCAATTGATAGTCCGTCAAAAGTACTTGTTCCTCGACCAATTTCATCAAGCAAAATTAAACTTTTATTTGTTGCATTGTTTAAAATATTTGCGGCTTCCTGCATTTCAACAAGGAATGTACTTTCTCCTGCGGAAATATTATCGCTTGCACCAACGCGCGTATAAATTCTATCTACAATTCCAATTTTTGCTTTTTCTGCCGGAACAAAAGAACCAATTTGTGCAAGCAAAACTATTAATCCAATTTGACGAAGATATACAGATTTTCCCGCCATATTTGGACCGGTTAAAATTATAATTTGAGTTTCGGAATTATTTAGATTATAATCATTCGGTGTAAATTTTTCTCCGGCTGGTAAAATTCTTTCAACAACCGGATGTCTTCCGTTTGTAATTAAAATCTCTTCTTCGTTTGAAATTTCCGGTTTAACATAATTGTATTCATCGGCACATTCTGCAAAGGATAAATAGCAATCAAGCATTCCAATTAACTGAGCATTTTTCTGAATTTTCTCCGCTTCGTTTGCAACTGCTAATCTAACTTCATTAAAAAGTTGATATTCCAAATTGCCGATATTTTCTTCAGCATTTAAAATTTTATCTTCATATTCTTTTAATTCCGGAGTAATAAATCTTTCTCCGTTTACTAAAGTTTGTTTGCGTATATAATTATCCGGAACTTTATTTTTATTTGCATTACTTATTTCAATGTAATATCCAAAAACTTTATTGTAACTAACTTTTAACGAAGAAATATTACTTCTTTCTCGTTCAGTTTTTTGAAGATTTGCAATCCAGCTTTTCGCATTTAATGAAAGATCACGAAGTTCGTCTAATTCTTCATTAAATCCATTACGAATAATTCCTCCATCCGTAATTGAAATAGGCGGATCGTCAACAATTGCCAATTCAACTTTTTCAAAAACTTCATTTAAATCAAAAAGTTTGGAATTAATTATCCCAATAATTTCAGAATTTGATTGATCAAGTAATTGTTTTAGAATAGGAATTTTTTTTATGGAATTTTTTAGAAAAACTAATTCACGAGGATTTGCTCGATTTGTACATACTTTGGAAATTAATCTTTCAAGATCGCCAATTTCTCTAAATTCATTTTGAAGATTTTTTCTTAAACTTTTATTTTTATGAAAATCCTCAACGCATTCCAAACGTTTATCAATTTGTTCTTTATTTCTCAGAGGTGCGTTTATCCACTTCTTTAAAAGTCTTGCGCCCATTGCAGTTTTGGTTTTATCAAGCACAGAAATTAGCGAACCTTCTCTTTGTCCATCCTGCATTGTGTAAAGAATTTCCAAATTTCTTTTTGTCGATAAATCCAAATACATAAATTCTGAAGAATTGTATAAAGAAATTTTTGTTAGATGACCGAGATTTGATTTTTGAGTATCCTTGAGATAATATAGAATTGATCCGGCGGAAATAATTCCAGAAGTTAGATTTTCAATTCCAAAACCTTTTAGAGTTTGAGTTTTAAATTGTTCTTTCAGCAAATCATTTGAATAATCCGAAGTAAAAACCCAATCGTCAATTCGCGTAACTTTACAATTATATTTTGCTTGATTAATAATTTCATTTACTTCTGCAAATTGCTTTTTAGCTACAATAATTTCAGAAGGCTGGATTGTTTCAATTTGTTCACCGACTTTTAATATTTGAGTTTCAAAAGTGAAAAATTCTCCGGTGGAAATATCGCAAAAAGAAATTCCAGCATAATTATCAGAAAGAAAAATTGAAGCTAAATAATTATTTTTTTTATGTTCTAAAAGTTTATCAGAAAAAACAACGCCGGGAGTTACAACTTCAACAACTTCACGTTTAACAATTCCTTTTGCAAATTTTGGATTTTCAGTCTGTTCGCATACAGCAACTCTAAATCCGGCTTTAACTAATTTGGGAAGATAGGAATCAATTGCATGATGAGGAAATCCCGCTAAAGGTACCTCACCGGCTTTGCCATTAGCTCTTTTTGTTAATGTAATACCTAAAACTTTTGAAGCTGTTTTTGCATCATCTTCAAAAGTTTCAAAAAAATCACCAACCCTAAAAAGCAAAACAGTATCCGGGTATTGATTTTTAATTTTATGATATTGAGCCATTAATGGCGTTGCAGACATTTTTTATAATCTAGTTTAAGTAATCAGAAATGAAAATATACCTTATAAACATTTATTTATCAATTTTGAGAATGGTTTGAATTATATAAATAAAAATTCTTGGAATATTTTTGAGATTTATTGAATATTAAAACTGTAGAAAAGTTTGTAAATATTTGTATCTTTTACCAAAGAAAAAATCCTTTCAATATTAGGTAATTGCATGAAAAACTCTTCTTGTTTTAACCTTGTTACTTTCGAATTTCACGTTGCTAAACACTTGCGAGAAAAGTATGAATTAGATGATTTATTTTTTTCTATTACCGGGAATGTTGTTTTTGCAAATTTTAATCAAGTTAGAGTTTTTACTCAAAAGATAAATTCAAAAAGAAATATTTATGATCACCTCTCTCCCGGAGAAGTTAATGCAGCCGGATTGATTGACGAAATATTTCATTTTGCAATAAGAAAATATTTTAAGGAAAATTATCCAAATGCTTTTCCCAATGCAGTTAAAAATATAAATGAAAATTTAGGAGAAAAATCTTTTGAAAATTTACTTCTAAATTTTATAGATGTATTTCCACCTCAAAAAGTGTATAAAAAAGAATTAACACCAAAGGAATATTTAAATCAGTATTCCGGAAACATTCATAACAAAGAAATATTAATTAAAGAATTGATTTTATTACACATTTCAAACTTAAATCCAGCATTCAATAAAATAAAGGAATTGTTTAGTGAAGAATATATTACTGAAAAAGTAAATTACAAATCAGCAATTTTAAGATTGGAAAATTTTTTCAAGAAAGATGAATTCAAAATCGGTAAAAAAAATATTGATTTGTTTTCGTTTTTAAAAATGCCATTTCAAAAACATTCCGGTAGTATTTGGGATCAATTGGAATTTATTAAAAGTGAATGGGGAATTTCTATTGATGTTGAACTGATGAGAAAAATTGAAAGCGGTAAAGATCTCTTTATTGAAAGTTTAAAATTTGAGCAGCAGTTTGGTGACTTTGTTGGTGGCGGTGTTGGTGGAGCTCCTACAATTGTTCCGCAGTACAAAGGAAAATCTATAAGTGCCGAAAGTTTTGTTTTAGGAAAATCAAAATTTAAATTTGCCGAAGAATCAACAAAAGATTATGAGGAATTTGAACAGTTTACTCCAGATACAAACTGGATGCCCAAATTAGTTTTGATTGCTAAAAATATTTACGTTTGGCTTGATCAGCTTTCGAAAAAATACCAAAGAGAAATTAAAACTTTAGATAAAATTCCTATTGAAGAATTAGCACTTTTAAAAAAATGGAATATTAATTCGCTTTGGTTAATTGGAGTTTGGGAAAGAAGTCTTGCTTCTAAAAAAATAAAACATATGATGGGAAATATTGATGCAGTTGCTTCAGCTTATTCACTTTATGATTATGTAATTGCTCATGACATTGGCGGTGAAGAAGCATATAAAGTATTTAATCAAAATGCAAAATCTGTTGGAATAAGATTAGCAAGTGATATGGTTCCAAATCATACCGGTATTTATTCCCGTTGGGTTTTAGAACATCCGGAATATTTTATTCAATTAGATTATCCGCCGTTTCCGAATTATAGTTTTACCGGAACAGATTTATCTGAAAATCCGGAAATAGAAATCAGAATTGAAGATCAATATTGGCAAATGAAAGATGCTGCAGTTGTATTTGAAAGAAAAAATTTGAAAACCGGAGATGTAAAATATATCTACCATGGAAATGATGGAACAAATATGCCGTGGAATGATACTGCTCAATTAAATATGCTTAAAGCAGAAGTAAGGGAAGCGGTTATTCAAAAAATATTTGATGTTGCAAGAAAATTTTCTGTTATACGATTTGATGCAGCAATGACTTTGGCAAAAAAACACTTTTCACGCTTGTGGTATCCGGAACCCGGAAAAGGAGGAGATATTCCATCTCGCGCAGATTTTGCTTTAACTCGAGAAGAATTTGATGAACTTTTTCCCAAAGAATTTTGGAGAGAAGTTGTTGATAGAATAAATGATGAAATGCCTGAAACACTTTTGTTAGCAGAAGCTTTTTGGCTTATGGAAGGTTATTTTGTTAGAACTTTAGGTATGCACAGAGTATACAACAGCGCTTTTATGCATATGATGATGAAAGAAGAAAATGCAAAATATCGTGAATTAATAACAAACACTTTGGAGTTTGAACCGGAAATATTAAAAAGATATGTAAATTTTATGAGTAATCCGGATGAAGAAACCGCAATAAATCAATTTGGAACAGATAATAAATATTTCGGCGTTTTATTATTGATGTGTACTTTACCGGGCTTGCCAATGCTTGCTCATGGACAAATTGAAGGATATACCGAAAAATACGGCATGGAATATCAACGGGCATATTATAATGAAAATCCAAAAGACTGGCTTGTTGAAAGACATGCCAAAGAAATTTTTCCCGTTTTAGGTAAAAGATATTTATTTGCAGAAATTGACAATTTTTGGTTCTATGATTTTTTGGATCAGAAAAAAGTAAACGAAAATGTTTTTGCGTTTAGTAATTCACACAAAAATGAAAAAGCATTAGTGATCTATAATAATAAATTTGAATTGACTTCCGGGTATATAAATTTTTCTCGGCAAAAACTCAAAACTTCAAACTCACATAAATATTTAACAAATATTAATTTTGCAGAAAATTTTAATATTAAAAACAGCGATTTTCATTTCTATATTTTTAAAGATTTTACACATCAAAATGAATATTTATTTTGTGGAAAAGATATTCATCAAAATGGAATGTTTCTTTTATTAAATGGATTTGAATACAGAATATTTTTAAGTTTTGAAGAATTGTATGATCAATCGGGAACTGTTTATAAATTCTATAAAGAAAATTTTGGTAAACCAATTTTAGGAGTTAAAGAAAATCTCGAAGACAAAAAGCTTATTCCAATTCAAAATGCTTTTCAAAATATTTTATCAAATAATGAATTTAGAAAATTATTAAAATCAACTTCTGAAACAACAAATATTAACTCAAATAATGAAGAAACTATAAAAATATTAAATCAGAAATTTTCGCATTTCATCTATCAGTTAAGAAATTATTTTAATGTTGATATAAATTTTGATTTGCTTGAATTCAGTTTTTCACAAAAGCTCAAATCAATATTTGAATTGATTGAAATCGGTCAATTTAAGAAAATAAAATCAAGCAAAAATGACGTTAAAGTAAATGAATTATTCTCTGAAAAATATAAAAATAATTTTGTTTTATTGGTGATTTCAGAAATTATTGAATGTACAAAAAGTATAATTCTAAATAATGAAATCTCTAAATCATTTCCAGAAAATTTAAAACTTACTAAAACAATTCAGAATATTTTAAAAGAATATTTTGATAATGAATTTGAATCAACAAGATATTCAATACTTCTTAACTTTTTAATTTTGAAAAATAATTTTCAAAAAACAAATTTTGATTTTGATGAATTTATGAAAATTAGAAGTGGGAAAAAACTGCTGAATTATTTAATAAATTTTGATGAAAAATTATTGAATGAATTTTTTAAAAATGAATTTTTCCAGACATTTATTGATGTTAATGAATATGAAAATGTTAAATATTTCAGTAAAGAAAGATTGGAAAGTTTTGTTAAGGTTATTCAACTTATTTCAACTATTATGTTTTATGAATCCAAAACAAAAGATCGTATAACTAAAACGCAAATAAGAAATCAAATTTTTAGATTTACTAAAAAAACTATTTTGTTAGAAAATTTTATAAATCAATCAGCATTGAAATCAAAATTTATTTTTTCGCTTTTTATTGAAAATATTAATACACAGCAAAAAATAAATTAGTTTTGTAATTCTTTAGCAAGCATTTCATTAATTGCGGCAGCTGCTTTTCTGCCTTCACCCATTGCGAGAATAACTGTTGCTGCTCCTAAAACAATATCGCCGCCTGCAAATACTTTATCCATAGAAGATTTTTGATTTTCATCAACAATAATATTTCCCCATTTATTTGTTTGCAATTCTGGAGTTGTTTGATGAATTAACGGATTACTTCCATTTCCTATTGCCACTATTACTGTATCAACATCAATAATAAATTCACTTCCATTAATTACAATCGGTTTTCTTCTGCCTGAACTATCCGGTTCGCCTAATTCATAACGCAGACATTCCATTCCTTTAACTTTACCTTTTTCATCACCTAAAATTTTCTTTGCATTTTGTAAAAAGTGAAATTCAATTCCTTCTTCTTTAGCATGCAAAACTTCTTCTTTTCTTGCTGGCATTTCAACTTCAGTTCTTCTGTAAATCACATATACTTTTTCAGCTCCTAATCTTAAAACCATTCTTGCTGCATCCATTGCAACATTACCACCACCAAGAACAGCAACAACTTTTGAAGGATAAATTGGAGTATCAGCTTCTTTTTTATCAAATGCACGCATTAAATTTGCTCTTGTTAAATATTCATTAGCAGAAAAAACTCCCACTAAATTTTCACCTTCAATTCCCATAAATAAAGGTAATCCGGCTCCGGTGCCTACAAATACTGCATCAAACCCATCTTTATCAATTAGATCAGTCAATTTTCTTGTTCTTCCAACAACATAGTTTTTTTGAATTTTCACTCCCATTTTTAATAGAGTTTCAATTTCTTCATCAACAATGCTATTTGGTAAACGAAATTCCGGAATTCCATAACGCATAACTCCACCTAATTTATGGAAAGCTTCAAATATTGTTACATTGTGACCTTCTCTTCTAACATCCGCGGCAACAACAAGCCCAGCTGGACCGCTGCCAACTATAGCAACTTTTTTTCCAGTTTCTGGTTTTACGTAAGGAATTTTGACATTTCCTTGTTCTCTTTCCCAATCGGCAACAAATCTTTCTAATCTTCCAATTGCAACTGATTTATCAACATCTTTCATTGCAATTCCAACCTTACAATTTTCTTGGCATTGAGATTCTTGTGGACAAACTCTTCCACAAATTGCCGGAAGTAAACTTGCTTCTTTAATTACATCAATAGATTGCTGAAATTCTCCGAATGCAATGTGTTTTATAAATCTTGGAATATCAATTTTCACCGGGCATCCATCAATGCAAGTTTGCTTAACGCATTCGAGACATCTTAATGCTTCCACTCGTGCTTCTTCCATCGTATAGCCGATAGCAACTTCTTCTAAATTTTTCCCTCTTATAATTGGATCTTGAGCCGGCATTTCTTGCTGTGGTATTTTTAATCTATCTTTTGCTTTTAGATGATCTATATTATGAATATAATCGTTAAGAATTTTTTTTGCATTTGCACTTAAGATATCAGGTGAATTGTAACTCATTTTTAAAACTCCAATTTATAAACTTTTTTCTTGAATCATTGAATCTAAATAACATGAATGTTTTTCATGCTCAATTTCTTTGTACGAATTTAATCTTGCCATCATATTTTCAAAATCCACTTTATGTCCATCAAATTCTGGTCCATCAACACACACAAATTTAACTTCACCACCTACATTTACTCGGCAACCGCCGCACATTCCGGTTCCATCAACCATAATTGTATTTAAAGAAACTTCAGTGTATACTCCAAAAGGTCTGGTTGTTTCCGAACAAAATTTCATCATAATTGGAGGTCCAATTGCAATAACAAAATCCGGTTTTTCATCTCTTTCGCAAATTTCTTTTAATGGCTGTGTAACTAAAGATTTTCTTCCATAGCTTCCGTCATCAGTACAAATTATTAATTCATCGGCAATTTTTTTCATTTCATCTTCCATAATAATTAGCGCTTTATTTCTTGCGCCAATTATTATTATAACCTTGTTTCCAGCGGCTTTCAGAGCTTCAGCAATTGGATGAAGAGGTGCAACTCCAATTCCTCCGCCAACGCAAACAACCGTTCCATGTTTTTTTATGTGAGTGGGTGTTCCTAATGGTCCAACCAAAACCGGAATATCATCACCAACATTTAATTTTGATAATTCATCGGTTGTTAATCCAACAACTTGAAAAATGATTGTTATTGAACCATCTTCTTTATTTGCATCAGCAATTGTAAGAGGAATTCTTTCTCCCAAATCTTCATCAATTTGTAAAATAATAAATTGTCCTGCTTTTCTTTCCTCGGCAATTAACTTAGCTTCAAGTTTCATTTTGAAAACATTTTCAGAAAGTTTTTCTTTAAATAAAATTTTTGCCATTTAAATTCCTAAATTGTTTGTAAAATTACTTTAGGTTATAAAAAGATATTATCATCTAAAATTAACAATATTTTTTTATTTTTCCATAGAATCTGTTAATAATTATCGAGCAATTTATGGCAAAATGTTTGAAATTGACAAAGATTTTTGAATTTAACAAAGTATGCATTATCTTTTAGCTGTGTTTAATGACTTATTTACAAAATAAGGAGTATCCAAGTGGTAATCGCAATTCCTAAAGAAATCTTACCTGGTGAAAATAGAGTTTCATTAGTTCCGGATGTTGTTTCAAAATTAATTAAAAAAGGTTTTTCTATTAAAGTTGAATCTGATGCCGGTTTAAAAGCAGGATTTACAAATAACCAATATGAAAGTGCCGGAGCTAAAATTGTAAATTCTCTTGATGAACTTTACGATTCAGATATTATTTTAAAAGTACAAAGACCAGTTGAATTTTCAGACGGAAAAAATGAATTAGATTTAATTAAAGAAGGTACATTTTTAATTACTTTGCTTTATCCTTTACATTTTCCTGAGCTTGCTAAACAGTGCGCTGAAAATGGAATAAATGTAATTTCCATGGATGCAATTCCGAGAACAACTCTTGCGCAAAAAATGGATGCTCTAAGTTCGCAAGCAAATATTGCTGGATATAAATCTGTATTAATGGCAGCAAATGAACTTGGAAAAATATTTCCACTAATGATGACTGCTGCCGGAACAATTCAACCAGCGAAAGTAGTAATAATGGGAGCTGGCGTTGCCGGACTTCAAGCTTTAGGAACCGCAAAAAGGTTAGGTGCAATTGTTGAGGTTTCGGATATTCGTCCTTCTGTAAAGGAAGAAGTCCAATCATTGGGTGGTAGGTTTATTGAAGTAGAGACTGATGAAAACATGCAAGATTCCGGAGGTTATGCAAAAGAAGCTTCGGAAGAATTTTTGAAGAAACAAAAAGCATTGATTTTCAAACATGTTACAAATGCAGATATTGTAATTACTACTGCATTGGTTCCTGGAAAAAAATCTCCAATTTTGGTAACTGAAGAAATGGTTAAAGGAATGCGACACGGTTCTGTAATATTAGATATGGCTGTAGAATTTGGAGGTAATTGTGAAATCAGCGAAAAAGGAAAAATCGTAAAAAAATATGGCGTCACAATTATTGGTGAACCTAATCTTCCAAGTTTGGTGCCAACAAATTCAAGTGAAGTTTATAGTAAAAATCTTTTAGCACTTTTAGAACATATTTCTAAAGACGGAAAAATTGAACTAAATCTTGATGATGAAATTGTTAAAGGTGCGCTAATAACATATAACAAAGAAGTAATTCAAGAAAGAACCAAAAATCTATTAAATAATATTTAGGAAATTAAAATGCAGATTCATGAACTTTTAATGCTGATATATGTTTTTGTTCTTGCAATTTTTGTTGGTTTTGAGTTAATAACAAAAGTTCCACCAACTTTGCATACTCCGCTAATGTCCGGATCTAATGCTATTTCCGGAATTACAATTGTTGGGGCACTTCTTAGTGCCGGTCACAATGAATTTGGTTTAAGTACAATTCTTGGAGTGATAGCGTTGATTTTTGCAACAATAAATGTTGTCGGAGGTTATTTAGTTACCGATAGAATGTTAAAAATGTTTAAGAAAAAGTGAGGGAGTTATGGAAGTTTTGACATATATAATTTATTTAGTTGCATCAATCCTTTTTATTTTTGGCATTAAACAACTTGGCTCACCAAAAACAGCAAGGCAAGGAAATTTTATATCTTCATTAGGAATGTTTCTCGCAATAGTAATAACACTTTTTGATCAAAGAGTTTTAACTTTTGAATATATATTAATTGGAATTGTAGTTGGTTCCTTAACTGGAACTTTAATGGCATACAAAGTTCCAATGACTGGAATGCCCCAAATGGTTGGATTACTAAACGGATTTGGCGGCGGGGCATCACTATTAGTTGGATATGCAGAATTTTATCATCTAATAAGAAATTCTGAGAATATTGATATTGCAACCGGAAGTACAATTGCTTTATCTATTTTAATTGGAGGAGTTACATTTACTGGTTCATTTGTTGCTTTTGGAAAACTTCAAGAAATTATTACTGGAAAGGTTGTTAAATATCCGCTTCAAAATCAAATAAATGTTTTGTTATTTCTTGCAGTTGTTGTAGCTGGAGTATTAGTTGTAATGGAACCATATTCTGGAAATTCGTTGTTAATACTAATTGGAACTATCTCATTAGTTTTGGGTGTGCTTTTAGTGTTACCAATCGGAGGCGCAGATATGCCGGTAGCCATTTCATTATTAAATTCATATTCTGGATTAGCAGCTTCAATGACAGGATTTGTGCTTAAAAATAATATGTTAATTATTGCAGGAGCTTTAGTTGGAGCATCAGGAATAATATTAACAATAATTATGTGTAAAGGAATGAATCGTTCATTAATGAATGTTGTACTTGGCGGTTGGGCAGATGCGGGAAGTGGTGGTGCATCTTCGAGTGGTTCGCAAGGAGAAGCAAAATCTATTGATGCTGAGGAATTAGCTATGATGTTAGATTCTGTGCAAAATGTTGTTATTGTTCCGGGTTATGGAATGGCGGTAGCTCAAGCTCAGCATGCTGTTAGAGATTTAACCAACATTCTGGAGAAAAAAGGAATAAATGTAAGATTTGCAATACATCCAGTAGCAGGAAGAATGCCCGGTCATATGAATGTTCTTTTAGCTGAAGCACAAGTTTCTTACGATAAACTTTTTGCATTGGAAGACATTAATGATGATTTCCCCAACGTAGATATTGCCTTTATTGTTGGGGCAAACGACGTAGTTAATCCAGCAGCACGTAATGATAAAAATTCTCCAATATTTGGAATGCCAATTTTAAATGTTGATTACGCAAAAACAGTAATTGTAAATAAAAGATCAATGAATGCTGGTTATGCAGGGATTCAAAATGAATTATTTTTCTATCCAAACACATTAATGTTTTTCGGAAGTGCAAAAGAAGCCATCAATAAGCTAGTGAATGAGCTAAAAGAATTGTAAAAATACTTATTACTTTTAGAGCTGAAATTTAATTTCGGCTTTTAAATTATTAATTGTTGGTTTACAATGTTTTTTAGTATAATTTTCAAAAGTTTTTCATACCATTTACTCGGTAAAAATAATGACTCAAAATCAAAAAAAAATCAATCCAGCCTTTTGGGTTCCTACATTATATTTCTCTGAAGGTTTACCCTTTGTTGCAACTTCTGTTGTATCGGTTTTAATGTATAAAAGTTTGGGATTAAGCGATTCCGATATTGCTTTTTTTACAACTTTAATTATGTGGCCATGGACACTTAAACCTTTATGGGGTCCATTTATAGAAATGTTCAAAACAAAAAAATATTTTGTTGTTGCAACTCAATTTATTGGAGGAATTACTTTTGGCTTATTGGCACTTTCTCTTCCTTTAGATGGATTCTTAAAATATTCACTTGCACTATTTGTAATAATTGCCTTTAATTCTGCAACCCATGATATTGCTGCAGATGGAGTTTATGTAAATTCTTTAGATAATAAAGAACAAGCTAAATATGTTGGATGGCAAGGTGCATTTTATAATGTTGCAAAAATATTATCTCAAGGTGCATTAGTTTATATTGCAGGAAAACTTGAAATTGTTTTAGGTATTGTTGAAGCTTGGATGGTAGTTATGGGAATTATTGGCTCAATACTAATTATTATGGGATTTTATCATCTCAAAATGTTACCTACCGGAGGAACCTCGACTGCTGTTAGTTCAACAAAAGAAGCATTTAAAACATTTAGTGAAGTTGTTAAATCTTTTTTTGCAAAAAAATATATTTATTGGGGGATTGCTTTTATTATTTTGTTCAGAATGTCGGAAGGACAATTGACTAAAATTGTTCCTCTATTTATGCGTGCAGCAAGAGAGAATGGCGGGCTTGGTTTACTTACTTCGGATATTGGAATTGCATATGGTATTTTTGGAGCTACTGCATTTGTTCTTGGTTCAATTGCCGGAGGTTACTTTGTTGCGAAAAGAAAATTAGCAAATTCAATATTAATTTTAGCTGCATTTTTTAACATTCCAAATATCGTTTATACTTACTTAGCTTTTACAGTTCCTGAAAATTTTGCAATTGTTTGTGGTGCAATAACAATTGAATGGTTCGGTTATGGTTTTGGATTTGTTGCTGTCATACTTTTTATGATGCAACAAATTGCTCCTGGACCATATAAAATGGCACATTATGCATTTGCAACAGCAATTATGAATTTAGGTTTTATGCTTCCATCTATGATAAGCGGATTTATTAGTGATTATCTTGGATATAAATATTTTTTTGTTTGGACGATGATTGCTACAATTCCTTCTTTTTTAGTAGCATGGCTTGTTCCATTTAGAGAAGTTGAAGAATAATTTTTAATAAATAAAGGGATAAAATGAAATACGGTTATTTTGATAATAAGAACAGAGAATATGTTATTGATAGACCGGACGTTCCGGTTTCATGGACAAATTATTTAGGGGTTAAAGATCTTTGTACGGTAATTTCACACAATGCCGGAGGATATTCTTTTTACAAATCAACAGAGCATCATAGAGTTACAAGATTTCGCCCAAATGGAGTCCCGCTTGATCGCCCTGGACATTATGTATATATACGTGATGATGAGACCGGAGAATATTGGTCAATCTCTTGGCAGCCGGTTGGCAAAGATTTTACAAAAGCTAAATATACTTGTCGCCATGGAATGTCTTACTCCAAATTTCAATGTGAATTTAATGATATAAATGCGGAACAAATTTTATTCATCCCTTTGGATGATGATGTTGAATTATGGGACATTAAAATTAAAAACAATTCAGGAAGATCGAGAAAACTTAGCGTTTTTTCTTATGTGGAATTTTCATTCCATCATGTTGAAATTGATAATCAAAATTTTCAAATGAGTTTGTACGCCAGCGGTTCAAATTATAAAGACGAAATTATCGAGTATGATTTTTTCTATGAACCATGGACTTTTCATTTCTTTGCATCAAATTTTAATCCGGATAGTTATGATTGTGTAAGAGATTCATTTATCGGTAGTTATAGATCGGAATCAAATCCATTTGCAGTTGAAAATGGAAAATGTTCAAACAGTACTGAACTGGGAGGAAATCATTGCGGATCTTTGCATAAAAAATTAGAATTACAAAGCGGAGAAGAAACAAGACTAATTTATATGCTTGGAGTTGGTTCACGCGAAGAAAAGGGAAGAGAAATAAAAACCAAATATTCTGATTTAAAAAATGTTGATAACGAATTTGATAGATTGAAAAAATATTGGGATACAAAAACATCAAAATTTATATGTAAAACTCCAAATGAAGGTTTGAATACAATGATAAATATTTGGACACTTTACCAAGCTGAAGTTTGTGTAATTTGGTCGAGATTTGCATCGTTTGTAGAAACCGGAGGAAGAGTTGGTTTGGGATATCGCGATACTTCACAAGATATTATGGGCGTTGTGCATACAAATCCCGAAAAAACAAAACAAAGAATTATTGAACTGCTTCAAGGTCATACTAGTTACGGATATGGACTTCATCTTTTTGATCCGGATGTTTTCAAACCAAAAGAAAATAAATTGCCTGGAGTAAAACTTCCAACTGTCGTTCCGACAAAAAATCCAGAAGATATTGTACATGGAATGGAAGATGTTTGTTCTGATGATGCAATTTGGTTAGTTGCTTCAATAAGCGAATGGATTGTAGAAAATGGTGAATTGGATTTTTTTGATAACATAGTTCGTTATGCAAACGGAGGTGAAGGAACGGTTTATGAACATCTCACAAAAATTTTAGATTTCTCTGCAAAGTATGTCGGCAATAATGGAATTTGTCAAGGCCTGCGTGCTGATTGGAATGATTGTCTAAATCTTGGCGGCGGTGAAAGTTCAATGGTTTCATTTATGCATTATTGGGCAATAAATATTTTTATCGAGTCAGCAAAAATTCTTGATAAAAATAATGATGTACTAAAATATTTGGAAATGGCTGAAAAAGTAAAACAGTCATGTGAAAATGAACTTTGGGATGGTGAATGGTATATTAGAGGATTTACAAAATCCGGAAAGAAAATTGGTTCAAATGAAACCGAAGAAGGAAAAGTATTTTTAAATGCACAATCTTGGGCTGTTATGTCTGGTGTTGCAAAAGATGAAAGAGCAGATAAAGCGATGAACGCTGTTGATAAATATTTATATTCAAAATACGGACTTCATTTGTTATGGCCAGCTTATGGGAAGCCAAATGATGAAATTGGATATGTTACAAGAGTTTATAAAGGTATAAAAGAAAATGCGGCAATTTTCAGTCATCCGAATCCATGGGCGGTAATTGCAGAATGCAAATTAGGTAATGGAAATCGTGCAATGAAATATTATGATTCAATTCTTCCATATAATCAAAATGATATTATTGAAATTAGACAATCCGAACCTTATTCATATTGCCAATTTATTATGGGAAAAGATCATACAGCGCATGGAAGAGCCCGTCATCCATGGCTTACCGGAACTGCTTCTTGGTTTTATACCGCAGCTACTAAACATATTTTGGGAATTCAGCCAACTTATAAAGGATTGAAAGTTGATCCGTGTATTCCTTCTGATTGGAAAGAGTTTGAAGTGATAAGAGAATGGCGCGGAGCAGTTTATAACATAAAAGTTGAAAATCCAAATGGATCAGAAAAAGGTGTTAAAACAATAAAAGTTAATGGAAAAATAATTGATGGAATTATTCCTATTTTTTCCAAAGGTGAAAATGTAATTGTTGAAGTTGTTATGTAAAATTATTTTTGAAAAAATTGGATTATTCTTTCTATGAAAAAAATATTTTTAACATTTACGATAATCTATTTTATGGCATTTCAATCATGTTCAACTATTAATCAAATTAATTATGAAAATCCAAACAGATGGAATGAACTTGGCGAAAACTCAAAATTAGATTGGCGCGCAGTTCATCTATTGCATTATAATAGTGATAAACAGTTAGAAGCTTTTTCAAAAAATATTCCTAAACTTGCATCAATGGGAATTAATAAAATTATTTTGGAAATTGATTATAATTTTAATTTTCAATCACATCCCGAATTAAGACAAACCGATAGCGTTATTACAAAGGAAGGTGCAAAAAATTTTACAAAAGTTTGCAGAAAAAATGGAATTGAAATAATTCCCCAATTTCAATGTGTGGGCCATCAATCATGGGCTGAAGAAACTTATAAATTGTTGGAAGTTTATCCGGAGTTTGATTTAACTCCAAATGCATTTCCAAATAATAAAGGTTTATACTGTAGAGAATGGGATGTTGAAAATCCAAAAGTTTATGAAATTGTTTTTGCTTTGCTGGATGACATAATTGATGCATTTGATGCAAAGGCAATGCACGTTGGTATGGATGAAGTATTTCTTTTAGGTTCGGAATTTTCGCCATCAACAAAAGGAAAAGATCCCGCAAAACTTTTTGCAAAAGCTGTAAATGATTTGCATAATTATATTGTGAAAGAAAAAGGTTTAGAAATGCTTATGTGGGGCGATAGATTAATTGATGCAAGCAAAATTAATTACGGCGAATGGGAATCTTCAGCAAACGGAACCAGCGGTGCAATAGATTTAATTCCGAAAGATATAATAATTTGTGATTGGCATTATGAAGATTTTATTGATTATAAAAATCTAAATGCGACCGAATATTTATCGATTCCGATGTTTATTGAAAAGGGATTTAGAGTTTTGCCTACAAGCTGGCGCAGAGTTGAAACAATGAATAACCTAATGTATTATAGTTTAACCTTGGAAAATCCTAAAATGTTAGGTCATTTATTTACTCTTTGGTCTTCAGCAAAAGGTGATGAACTGTTAGCGTATCCGCCAATGGTTGATGGACTTAAAGTAGGAAAACCTTTTTTCAAGAACAAAAATAATTAGAACTTCATTTTAAGAGAATAAAGAATGGCAAAATTTATAAGATTATTTTTAATATTGCTTCTTCCTATCAATATATATTATGCGATTAATGTTGAAGATTTAAATTTAATGCCTTATCCAAAAAGTGTAAATCTTCTCGATGGGAAATTTAGGATTGATGAAAATATTAATTTGGAATTATCGCAAAATTCTGAACGATTGAAAAAATATTCAAATAAATTTTTAATGAGATTGGCAAATCGAACCGGAATATTTCTCAATAATCCTTTTGTAAATGAGTGTAAAAATCCCAATGTAATAGTTGATATTCAACGAATTGGTTTGGTAAAATTGAATGAAGATGAATCTTATGAAATTTTAATAACACAAGAAAATGTAAAAATTTCGGCACTAACTGATATTGGAGCAATAAGAGCTATTGAAACTTTAAATCAATTAATGCTTACTGATGAAAATGGATACTATTTCCCAGCATGTAAAATTATTGATTCACCAAGATTCCCTTGGCGCGGATTGTTGATTGATGTTGGCCGGCATTTTATTCCTATTGAAGTCGTGAAAAGAAATTTGGATGGAATGGCAGCAGTAAAATTAAATGTTTTACATCTTCATTTATCTGATGATCAAGGATTTAGAGTGGAAAGTAAAACTTTCCCAAAGTTAACAGAGCTTGGTTCTGATGGAGATTTTTATACTCAAGAACAAATAAAAGAAATTATTAAATATGCAGATGATATTGGAATTCGTATCATGCCGGAAATAGATGTTCCAAGTCATACAACAGCAATTTTAACTGCTTATCCGGAATTCGGAAGTTTACCTCTTGATTATAAAATTGAAAGAAAATGGGGCGTAATGGATCCGACATTAAATCCCTCACTTGAAGAAACTTATGATTTCCTTGATAAATTATTAAAAGAAATGAGTGAACTTTTTGTTGATGAATATTTTCATATTGGTGGCGATGAAAATAATGGAAATCAATGGAATGCAAATTTGGAAATTCAAAAATTCATGAAAGAAAATAATATACCAGATAATCATGCTTTGCAAGGATATTTTAATAATCGTCTTTTACAAATCTTAACAAAATATGGAAAAAAATTAGTCGGTTGGGATGAAATTTTTCATCCATCAATGCCTAATAATATTGTTATCCAATCATGGCGGGGGAAAGAGGCATTAGTCGAATCTGCAAAAAAAGGATACCAAACTTTTCTTTCGAATGATTATTATATTGATTTAATGCAGACAACAGATTTTCATTATTTAAATGATCCGATACCGGTAGATGCAAATCTAACGGAAGGTCAGAAAAAATTTATTCTTGGCGGAGAAGCAACAATGTGGGGAGAAATGATTTCTGCAGAAACAATGGACTCAAGAATTTGGCCGAGAACAGCAGCAATTGCAGAAAGATTTTGGTCGCCGCAAAATATAAATGATGTTGAAAATATGTACAAGCGTTTGGAATATATTAGTTATTTATTGGAAGAACATGATTTGAAGCATATAAAAAATTATGAAAGAATGTTGAGAAGATTAACAAATAATAATGAAATTGAATCTTTACGAAATTTAATATCCGTAATTGAACCGGTAAAAATTTATCAGAGAAATTATTTGCGTGAACAAACTCAGCAATCACCATTAACAAGAGTGGTTGATGCAGCAACCGCCGATGCAAAAGCTGCAAGGGATTTTAATCAACTTGTTGAAAATTATTTATCTGAAAAAAGTAATATAGAATTGAAAAATAAAATAATTCAGCAATTAAATTTTTGGAAAAATAATCATACAGAATTTTTAGAAGTTGCAAAAAAATCTCCAATTCTGTATGAGATAATTCCAATGTCTGAGAATTTAAAAGATATTTCTCAAATTGGTTTGGAAATCATTGCAGCGATTTCAAATGGGGAAGAAATTGAAAGAATAATAATTTTATCTAAGATTGAAAATTTTAAAAAACCCGTTGCGCAGACTGAATTGATGATTATTAAAGGAATTGAAAATTTAGTTAATCAAATAGAATATTAAATCTGAGAAAAATATGGGCGAACTTAATTGGTTAGACATTTCTGTTATTGTAGCATTTTTCGTTATTATTTTTGGTATTGCGGCATATTACTCAAGAAAAGCTGGAAGCAATACTGGGGAGTTTTTTCTTTCCGGAAGAAACATGCCTTGGTATATTGCTGGAACTGCAATGGTTGCAACAACATTTGCCGCCGATACTCCATTAGCTGTAACAGAATTAGTTGCACAAAATGGCATTGCCGGCAATTGGCTCTGGTGGAATTTAGCAATTGGTGGAATGTTAACTGTTTTTTTCTTTGCAAAATTGTGGCGAAGAGCAAATATTCTTACAGATGTTGAGTTTGTTGAATTGCGATATTCAGGAAAATCTGCTGCATGGTTAAGAGGATTTAGAGCAATATATCTCGGCTTATTTATGAATGCGATTGTAATGGGCTGGGTAAATAAAGCAATGGAAAAAATATTTTCAGTTGTTATTCCAACTTTTGATCCCTTTACACTTGTTGTTATTACAGCTTTAATTATTGCGGTTTATTCAACTGCATCCGGACTTTTAGGAACAGCACGAACAGATAGTTTCCAATTTATTTTTGCAATGGTTGGCTGTATTGTTCTTGCAATAATTATTGTTCAACAACCAGAGATCGGAAGTTTAGAAAATCTTAAAAATAAATTACCGGAATCAACATTAGAATTTTTTCCTTCAATAGGAAATATTGGAGTTGGAAAAGCTGCGAGTGGAGTTTTTGCTATTTCGGTTGGAGCATTTTTTGCACATGTAGTTTTGCAATGGTGGAGTAGTTGGTATCCCGGTGCTGATCCCGGCGGTGGCGGTTATATAGCTCAAAGAATGATGTCTGCAAAAGATGAAAAAAATAGCGTACTTGCAACTCTTTGGTTTACAATTGCGCATTATACAGTTCGCCCTTGGCCTTGGATTATTGTTGCACTTGCTGCATTGGTTTTATTGCCAAGAAGTACTGTTCAAGAATTAAAGAAAGAAAATATAAATTTTTATCAAAGTGCTGAAAAAATTCACACAAAAATTAGTTTATCTGAAGAAGAGCAAAATTTAACAAATAATTCTGAATTCAAGAATTATTATGAAAAATATGAAAACACTGTTGATCCCGGATTGTTGTATCCAAAATTAATGTTAAAATATTTACCTTCCGGATTATTGGGAATGTTAATTGCAGTATTTTTAGCTGCATACATGTCAACAATTGCATCTCAATTAAATTGGGGAACTTCATATTTAATTAATGATTTTTATAGAAGATTCATAAAAAAGGATGGAGATGAAAAACATTATATAAAAATTTCCAGATTTGGAATAATTTTAATGACAGTTTTTTCATTACTTGTTACTAAATATTTTCTTTCAACAATTTCCGGAGCGTGGGAATTTATTATTAACGCGAGCGCAGGAATGGGTGCAGTTCTGATTTTACGATGGTATTGGTGGAGAATTAATGCTTGGTCAGAAATTTCTGCAATGATTGCACCTCTCATTATTTATCCAATTGCAAAATATGGATTTGGTCTTGAATCACCAATTACACTTTACCCGATTGTATTTGGAACAACAATTGTTTGGTTAATAGTTACTTTTATTACAAAACCGGTTGAAGAAAATAAATTAATCGAATTTTATAAAAGAACATTTCCCGGTGGAATTGGTTGGAAAAATATTGCTTCAAAAGCTGGTGAAGTTAAAAGTGAAATGAATTTTGGTAAAGCGTTAGTAAACTGGATTGCTGGAGTAATTTTAATTTATTCATTTTTATTTGGATTAGGAAGTTTACTTTTTGGCTTTTTGACAAACTTTTTGATTTATGGTTTTTTTGCGCTGATTAGTGCAGTAATAATTTTTAGAAATTTAAAATAGAATTTTGGCAATTAGCAATTTGTAAGAAATACATTTGTTAATTGCCACTTTAGAATTTTTATTTTTTATTCAATTCCAACAATGGTTCAAAAATATATTGGAAACCTCTTGTAAATCCTTCCGGTTTTGATCCCGCATGATATGCATCATCGAGCATTCTGAATTTGTATCTGAAATTTTCATAATTTCTGTTCTTCAGAACTTCATCAAATTTAATAATTGACTTAATAAAATTAGGTCTTTCCGGCAATTCTTTTTCTGCACCGGTCATAAAAAGAGAAACATTAAGATCTTTATTTTTTTCGTAAAATTCATTTTCAAAATTAAACATCCAATTATTGCTAAGTTCAAGTGCTGGACTAATAGAAATGTATGCATTAAATAAATCGGGATTAGTGAACATTGCAAATAAAGTAAATGCTCCTCCGGCTGAACTTCCGCCTAAAGCTTTCCATACTTTCGATACTCTAAAATTATTTTCCATATAGGGAATAAAATCATTTTCAACAACTTTTAAAAAATCTTCAGCACCTCCACCAATATTTGATTCGGAAAATGTTGTTGGCAAATAATCATTCATTCTCAAACTTCCATAATCAACATTTCCTTTATATGAAAATCCGACAATAAAAAATTCCGGAATTCTTTTATCATAAAAAAGTCCGCCATAAATACTTGCAAGAAGTGGAAAATCATAGAAGCCGTCAGTAAAATAAATTACTGGATAATACTTTGTTGTATCTTCATAATATGAATATGGATAATTTATAATTAATTCATATTCTACATTATTTAATTTTGATTTTACTTCTCGTATTTCACCAATTTCAAAATGTCTGTATTTTACTGAATCTTGAGAAAAAATCACACAATTCGTTAAATAGAAAAACGCTATAAAATATTTTAGTATGTTTTTGATTTTCATATTTCGCTCACAAATATTAATAAATCATTTTGATGAAAAATGTCTGATAATATTAGCTTGTTCTATTGTTATTAATCCACCAGAATTTGATTTCTCCAAAATATCATCAATTGTAGGAAGAAATTTTTGAATGTTTTCTTCCGAGTCAACAATTTCAATAACTAAAGGCAAATCTTCGGAAAGCCGCAAAACCTTGCTTGTGTGAATTTTACTATTTTTTCCAAAACCCATAATTCCCTTGTAAACTGTTGCTCCGGAAAGGTTTGCTTCTTTTGCAGAAACAACAATTTTTTCATAAACAGGAATTGGTCCAATTTTATCATTCTCGCCGATAAATATTCTTAATAATTGAGCTTTTACATAATTCATACTTAGCTCCTATTTTGAAATTATATAAACAAAATAAATTCCAAGAATTGTAATTGAAACATTTAAAAAAATATTTAATGCAGCAAACAAATATTGAGAATCTTTGAGCAGATTAATTGTTTCAAGTGAGAATGTTGAAAAAGTCGTAAATCCTCCGCAAAAACCAACAGTTAAAAGAAGTTTAATACTGTTAGAAAGAAGTTCTTTATCATCCAAACCGAATATGAAAAATCCTAGTAGAATACTACCCAATATGTTTACAATTAGAGTTCCAAAAGGGAAATAAATTGGGAAATATTTTGATGCAATATCAGAAATTAAATAACGCAAACTTCCGCCAAATCCGGCGCCGAGAAAAACTATAAGAAATTTCATAATATTAAATTTTTATTAGTAAAAAATATTTTTACAAATATACCAACTTTTTTTAAGGTGATTAGTCTAAATATTTAGAAAAAATTTTTTGTGAGGGAAAATCATGAATAAAAAATTAACCGCAATTTTAATAACAATTTTTGTGTTCACTTTTTTAAGTTTTTCATTTGCAAAACAGATGGATAAAAAAGAACTTAATTTGTTGCAGAAGAAAAATTTTAAAGTAAGTTCCGGACAAAATTTAATTGTTAAAACGGATGTTGGCGATATTGTTATAAAATCTTGGGATAAAAATGAAGTTGATATAAAAATTTTCGGGAATAAAAATGCCGAATCAAAAATGGAATTTAGTTTTAATCAAGATGAAAAAAGTATTGAAATTATTGGGGAAAGAGAAGGCGGAAAAATATTCGGTTGGTTTAGTAAAATTGATTTGAAATATGAAATTATGGTTCCAAAAAAATTTAATTTGGATTTGAAAACTTCCGGTGGTGATCTTGTAAGCAAAACAATTGAAGGCAAACTTGATTTGAAAACTTCTGGCGGAGATATTTTTATCGAAAACTCAAGTGGAAAATTAAATGCTTCAACATCGGGTGGTGATATAAATGTTGAAAAATTTAATGGAAATTCTGATGTAGCAACATCCGGCGGTGATATTCAAATAAGTAATGCACTTGGTTTAGTAAATGCCGCAACATCCGGTGGTGATATTGTTGTAAAATCTAATCATGGTGAAGTTAATGCAGAAACTTCCGGCGGAGATGTTTTTTTGGATTATTCCGGGAATGATCAAAATATTAGTCTTTCAACATCCGGCGGTGATATTGACATAGTTGTTCCAAATTCAATAAATGCTGATGTTGAACTTAAAACTTCCGGCGGAAGCATTAGAAATAATAATTCAGAAATGGATATAATTTCTGCAACTAAATCAAAACTTATTGGAAAGTTGAATAACGGCGGAAAAAAAATAATTGCAAAAACTTCTGGTGGTGATATAAAACTCTCGCAAAAATAAATTTACTCATATAACTCCAAATTTAAATGCTGCTTTTATAGCGGCATTTTTTATATTTGTTGAAGTAGGTCATAATCTCATCCATTGTTTAGCGCTTAAAAATTGCTATTTTTAACCCTTAATTATCCACACAATTATGAATTTAAAATGCAGATAAAATCAAAAAACATTTTACTCAAATTATTTTTTGTGTATAAATTTAATTATGTAATTCTGGTATTAGTTTCATTTAATATTTTAACTTTTGCATCGGAGCCAATAATTAAAAGTCTGCAAGTTTATGTTAATGAAAATCTTCATTCATTGCCGGTTGTAAAACTTAAAAGCTCGGATAAACTAAATATTTATTTCGAAGTTGAGTCTGATGAAATTCCTTCATTTGCAATTCATTTTAAAGCTTGTAATAAAAATTGGGAACCGTATGATAATTTGCTTCTTCAAGGAACAGGCGATAATGCGTTGCACAATGTTAATGTCGAAAGACTTCCCAGTACAACCGAAGGTGCTAGTTATTATGTAAGTGAAACTTTTCCAAATAATGATGTTAAATTTAATATTAGTAGTAATTGGATTTTCTTGATAACTGATTCACACGATAAAGAAATTGTTTATGAATTTGGTAAATTTTTTGTGGTTGATAATTTCATACCAATGAAAATCAATATTCAAAATTGGCAAAGAGATGGAAAGATTTCTTCAAATACAGAATTAGACAGAGTTATGCACATAACAACTTCATTTACAATTTCAGATTCACTTGATCCTTTCAGAATAGATTACGTGAATATTATAAAAAATTATGAAATTAATTATGCACAACAAATTGATAAAAGTTCATTCCATGAAAATAAGGGATTTGAATGGGATGGAACAAAATCTTTTACATTTATCTCACGTGATTTTGAACCCGGAAATGAATACAGACAAATTAATCTAAATGACCAAAATAAATATCAGCATCCCCAAACACGCGCACACTTTGATGGAATAGAATATTCAAGGTTTTACGATTTCGGAGAAAAAGATTTAAATGGCAGTTTTAGTTTGATGCAAAAAAATAATCCATATTCTGATTATCTTGTTGCAACTTTTGAATTTAGTCCAACAAATCCAGTTGATGAAGATATTTTTATAGTTGGTTCATTTACAAATTGGGAAGTTCTTCCATGGTACAAATTAGATTTTGACGGAAAAAATTATAAAATCAGTTTGGAGTTAAAAAGAGGAATTTACGATTACCAATTTGTAAGCGGAAATATTAATGGTGAAATTGTAGATAATATTAATTGGCGAATATTTGAAGGAAATTTTTGGCAAACAAATAATAAATATTCCATATTTTTGTATTACAAATCGCCTCAGTTAGGTGAGTACGATCAGATAATTGGTTTCAAGCAAATATTGAGATAAAAATGAAAACCCTTAAAGTTGGAATTCTAGGAACCGGACACTTAGGAAAAATTCACACAAAATTAATTAAAGAAGTTCCGAGAGCAAATTTAGTTGGAGTTTATGATTTAAATTTAGATGCGGCAAAAATTGTTGCAGAAGAAAATCATACAAATTGTTTTAATAATTTAGAAGAATTTTTATCTTCGGTCGAAGCGGTTTCAATAGTTGCCACTACAAGCGCGCATTATGAATTAATTAAAAAAGCATTCGAAAAAAATGTTCACGTTTTTGTGGAAAAACCAATAACAAGTACAATTCCACAAGCAGAAGAAGTTGTGAAAATTGCTGAAGAAAAAAATCTTAAACTTCAAGTTGGTCATATCGAAAGATTTAATTCCGCTCTCTTAAGTTTGGAAAAATATCACCTCGATCCAAAATTTATTCAAACTGATAGATTGGCACAATTCAATCCGCGCGGGACTGATGTTGCGGTTGTGCTGGATCTTATGATCCACGATATTGATATAATTTTAAGTTTGATTAAAAGTAAGGTTAGTGATGTAAGAGCAAGTGGTGTTGCGGTTGTTTCTGAAAGTATTGATATTGCAAATGCAAGAATTGAATTTGAAAATGGTGCAATTGCAAATGTAACTGCAAGCAGAATTTCTCAGAAGAAAATGAGAAAAATGAGAATGTTCCAAAAAGATTCTTATATATCTGTTGATTTTAATTCCGGGGTTTCTGAGGTGTTTAGATTAATTTCTCCAAATGATATGAATCTCGAACATTTTCTATCTTTCGGAGAAATTGGAGTTGGTGAAAACAAAAAATCCGTAATTTATGAACAACCGGAAATTAAAGAAGTAAATGCTTTAAAACATGAACTTCATTTATTTGTTGATTCAGTTTTGGATAATAAACGACCAGTTGTTAGCGGAGCAGACGGATTAGAAGCATTAAAAGTTGCTCAAATTATTTTGGAAAAAATTGAGGAATCAAAGTTAAAATGATGAATAAAAGATTTATACTTTTTGTTTTATTAACTGCAATGTTTTCAGCGTGCAGTTTTTTTAATTCACTTACAAATTTATCTAAATTGAAATTTAAACTTGGAGCAGTAAATAATTTTAAAGTTGGGAATTTATTAATTTCAGAAAAAACACAATTAAACGATTTTGCAACAACTGATATTCTTAAATTAACATCGCAAGTTGTTTCGGGAAATTTTCCGGTTACTTTTACAGTAAATATTTTGGCTCAAAATCCCAATAAATCTAGTTCAAATTTAATTGCGGATATTTCTTTAAAATCATTTCCATGGACTCTTTACATAAATGATAAAAAAACAATTTCCGGTAATATTACAAAACCGATTTCAGTTCCGGCAATAGAAAATTCAACAACAATTCCTTTGGAAATGAAATTGGATTTACTTGAATTTTTTAGCGGTGATGGTTTAAATAATCTTATAAATCTTGCATTAAATTTGGGCGGTGCAAAAGGTTCACCTTCAAATATTAAAATAGTTGCAGAACCGGTTTTAGGAACTCAAATTGGTGATTTAACTTATCCAAGTCCATTAACAATTATAGATAAATCTTTTAATTAACAGAGAATTTTATGAAAATTAAATATGCAGTTGGAGTTGATTTAGGCGGTACAAAAATAAAAATTGGAATAGTTACCGAAGAAGGAAAAATTATTAAGAAAATTTCAATTCCCACACTTGCTGAAGAAGGCGTTGAAAAATCTTTGGGACAAATTAAGAAAGGTATTTCCACATTGCTTAAAGGAAATAAAAATTTAATTGAAGGAATAGGAATTGGATCACCCGGAGTAGTTTCATTAAAAAAAGGAACTGTGGAGAATCCTCCGAATTTACCGGGTTGGGGAAAAGTTCATCTTGGAAAAATTATAAGTAAAGAATTTTCTATTCCCACATTTGTAGAAAATGATGCAAATGCCGCAGCAATTGGAGAATTAATATACGGAGCCGGAAAAAATTTAAGAAGTTTTATTATGATTACACTTGGAACCGGTGTTGGCGGTGGAATAATTATCAATAACAAATTATTTAGAGGTGATACTGGTGGAGCCGGAGAAATTGGTCATGTTACTATTGATCATAACGGAGTAAAATGTAATTGTGGTTCAATTGGATGTTTGGAAGCATATTTGGGAAACAATTATTTTATAAAAGATGTTAAAGAAAAATTAAATGCTAATAAAGATTCGAAAATATTTAAGTTAGTAAATAATGATTTAAATAATCTTACTCCTCAAACGATACATGAGGCATCGCTTCTTGGCGATAAATTTTCTAAAGATTATATAAATTATTTGGGTGTAACTTTAGGTCATGGATTAGCATCAATAGTAAACATTCTTGATATTTGCAATATTATTATTGGCGGTGGAGTTTCCGGATTTGGTAAGCCATTATTTGAAGCGGCGAAGGAATCTCTAAAATCAAGAGTATTAACTTCATTAAAACCTAGAATTGAAATTTATCCGGCTGAATTAAAAAATAATGCCGGAATAAAAGGCGCTTCTTCATTAGTATTTTATGATTAAATTATTTTCAATATTTTGATTATTGTAAAATAATTATTGATACATGAATTTATTAGTTAACTAATCTGAAAATGAAGAAAGCTTTATTTGTATTTATTTTGGGAATTACGTTTTGCAATTTATTTGCACAAAATGTTGATTCACTTTCTTCAATTTCGAAAATTGACACTTCGCAAATCTCAAATCAAATAATTGATTCCGATTCTGCAAAATCAAACTCAAACGAAATTAATGATATAGTTTACAGCAGTGCAACGGATTCGCTGATGTTTAACATTCCAAATAAAAAAATGCAGATTTACGGAAATGGTGAAATAAAGTACAAGCAAACAACATTAAACGGCGGAAAAATAAATGTAAATTTTGAAACAAATGATTTGGAAGCAGAAGGAATAATTGATTCTTCAGATACAAATGCAGTAAATGGTTTGGCACAAACTCCGGTTTTAAAAGAAGGCGATGAAAATTACGAAGGAACAAAACTTCGTTATAATTTCAAAACTAAAAAGGGATTTATTTCTGCGGCAAAAAACAAAAAAGAAGATTCAAGATACGAAGGTAAAAATGTAAGCAAAGTTGATAAGAACACTTATTTTGTTGAAGAAGGAATGTTCACAACTTGCGAAAGTGATACACCGCATACCCACTTTACTGCTGAAGAAATGAAAGTTATTCAGAAAGATAAAATTATTGCTAAATGGATATTCATGCATATTGGCGGAGTACCGGTTCCAATACCAATTCCTTTCGCAGTTTTCCCAAATGAAAAGGGGAGACGTTCCGGTTTAATTGCACCAAATTATGGATATGTGAAAGATAAAGGTCAATACTTTAGAAATTTCGGTTACTTTTTTGCAATTAGTGATTATATGGATTTGACTTTAAACTCAGATTATTATATGCGCGGCGGTTATGGTTTAAGAAGCAGATTTAGATATGCAAAAAGATATGATCTAAACGGAAGTTTAAATGCCGGTTATTCTAAAGTTTTAGTTGGCGAAGATAATGACCCCGATAAAAAAAGAAGTACGGATTGGAATATTTCATTATCCCATAATCAAACTTTTACACCAACTTTGAATTTATCGGCGAATTTAAATTTTCAATCCAGTTCTTACTTAACAAATAACAGCTCAAGTTATGATGATCTTTTAAGACAAAATGTAAGTTCCAATGCTACATTAACAAAAAGATGGGATGAAAGCGGTAATAGTATTAATATAAATTATAGCAGAACTCAAAATTTAAAAACCGGTGATATTACAGAAATTTTGCCAAGTTTAAGTTTTAATAAATCGCAAAGCTATCCATTTAAAAGTGAAACAAGTACTCCGAGTAATCAAAAATGGTATGAGTATATCGGCTATAATTATTCAGCACAATTTAGAAATAACAGAAATAAAATTGATAATAATCTAAAAATTCGAGGCGGAATTCAACATAATATTTCTGTTAGTGCATCTCCAAAATTTAGCTATTTTAATATTACTCCAAGTTTAAGTTATGTAGAAAAATGGTATAACAAAAAAACAAATTATGTTGTTGAAACTGTTCAAGATATTTCAAATTCTCCGAGTTTGTTAAATTCATTTTATAAAACAAGTGATCAAGATACTGTAATTTCAAAAGATAAACATGAAATTAATATGATTCGTACATTCCGTTTTAGTTTGGGAACTTCAACAAAATTGTATGGAATGTTTCAACCGCAATTGTTGGGAATTGATGCTTTTCGTCATACACTAATTCCAAGTATTTCATACAATTATGCTCCGGATTTCTCCGATGCGAAATGGGGTTATTATGATTCTTATACAAAAACAGATGGAACAATTGTAAAATATGATCCGTATGCAAATGAAGTATTTGGTGGCGCAAGCAGAGGAGAATCGCAGAGTATTAATTTTTCTTTAGGCAATGTTTTTGAAATGAAAACTATGAAAGATCCAACAGACACAACCTCAGAAGCGAAAAAAATTACATTATTAAATTTTGATGTTTCTACCGGTTATAATTTTGCGGCAGATAGCAATAAACTTTCCGATTTAAATTTAAATTACAGAACAAATATTAGCAATCTCATAAATTTTTCCGGCTCATCAAGTTATACTTTTTATGATTATATAGACGGGCAAAGAATCAATCAATATCTTGCTGAAAACGGGAAAGGCTTGCTAAGATTAACCCGCTTGCAGTTTTCATTTTCTACAACTCTTTCCGGTGAAAAACTTTCCGGTGAAAACAGAACTGGAAAAAAGATTGATGAGAACGAAGAAGAATTTGCGGCATTTAAGAAAAAAGATAATGTTGGTTTATATGATGAACAAGATACAGATTTTTCAATTCCGTGGAATTTAAGTTTGAATTACACATATAATTTTTCAAAACCAACGCCGGCACCAGGTGAAGTAAATTCAAATCTCGGAATTAATCTCGGGTTCAATCTTACAAAAAATTGGAAATTCGGAATTATGGGAAATTATGATTTTCAAAGAGATGAAATTGCCGCGCCGCGAATTACGGTTTACAGAGATTTAGAATGTTGGGAAATGAATTTTAGCTGGAATCCAATTGGCACTTACACAGGATTTAGATTCGAGATAAGAATGAAAGCCCCGGAATTGCGTGATGTTAAAGTAACAAAAACCGGCGGATGGAATTCAGGAAGATAATTATTAATGAAAATTTATTTAATTGATGGAAATAATTTAATCGGTAAAATTAAATCCGTTCAGAATATTCATCAAAAAACTAAAAATCAATCACGACAAAATCTTGCCAAAATTCTTGATAAATATTTTTCTGATAAAAAAGTTAAAGTTCATCTACACTTTGATGGATTTGAAAATGATCCGATTTCTTCGGCAAAAATGAAAATAATTTATTCAAATAATAAATCAGCTGATTCCGAAATAATAAAAGAAATTGACAATTCTAAAAATCCTAAATTATTAGTTGTTGTAAGTTCTGATTCAAAAATTAATAATTATGCAAAAGTGAATAGCTGCGAAACAATTAAGAGTGAGGATTTTGCAAAACTAATTTTAAAGAGAAAAAATATTTCCGAAGAACAAATTCAAAAAACAATTGCAGAAAATGAAATTAAAAAATTATTCGGAGTTGAATAGTTTGAGAATAATTTTATATCAATTTCATATCACCCAAAAATGGTAATTTTTCTCTAATTGTTTTAACTTCATTCAAGTCGATTTCGCAATAAATTAATTTTTCTTCATTTTCAGCTAAAACCAATTCTTCGCCCATTGCATTAAAAACAGCAGAACATCCGTTATATTCAAAGTACGGATCAGTCCCAATTCTATTGGCTCCAATAACAAAACATTGATTTTCAATTGCACGAGCTTTTAATAAAGTTTTCCAATGTTCAATTCTTTTAATAGGCCAATTTGCAATATTAATTAAAATTTCCGCTCCTTGTTTAGTATTCATTCTAAACAATTCTGGAAATCTTAAATCGTAACAAATTGAAAGTCCAATTTTATTCATATTAATTGTTGAAACAACAATTTCATTGCCCGCAGAATAATTTTCATTTTCTTTTGCTAAAGTAAACGGATGAATTTTTCTATACACAGCTTGAATTATTCCCCAAGAATTAATGTGATATAGAGAATTATAAAATTTGGAATTTTCTTTTTCAATAATTCCGGCAATAATTTCTAATTTTTTTCTTCGCGCAAGTTTGAGAAAATATGTAATTCCGGTTCCGTCAATTTCTTCGGCATTTGCTTTCGCATCCATTGTGAAGCCGGTTAGAGTCATTTCTGGAAAAATTAAACACTCGGTTCCTTTTTCCAAATTAGAAATTAATTTTTCAATTGATAAAATACTTTCTTCTTTATTGTTCCAGCTTGGGCTAAATTGACAAATTGCAATTTTCATTTTATTTCTTAAAATATTTCTAAAAATGTTGATGTTAAATTATTGTAATAATTTATAACTTGTAACGCAAATTTCAATTTTTCTTCTCTAAAATCAAGGAGTTCGAAATGCTAAATTATGTTTGGCTTGCTTTATTAATGTTGGGAATTGGTGTTGCATTAACAACGGACATAATTGAAAAATCCGAAAACAAGTATCAGAATAATGTAAAATTATCTTCACAAATAATTTTGGAAGATTCATCCGGAAATTATAAATCTGGAAAAACTCAAGTTAAAATTATAATTCCAAAAGAAAAATTTAATTCATTCTATAAGACTGAAAGTCAAACTGATATTGAACAAGAAGCTTCATTGACTTTCTCCGATGAAAAAAAATCTGGCTTAATATTTATAAAAGTTGATGAAAACACTCCGGAGTTTTGGAAAAAGATGGCAAAAATATCCGGGAAAGATGATGATTTAACGGGAGAAATATTTATTGGAAATAAAATAAATTCCAAAACATTTTCAGCAGATTTAGTTTTAGAAAATATATCGTTTGCAAAAATGAAGGAAGTAACAAATTCAGCTTTGGATTATGCTGGAATTGCTGTTGATATTGCTTTAGGATTAATTGGAATTATGACTTTATGGCTTGGTGTTATGAAAGTTGCAGAAGAAGCTGGGCTAATAAAAATTATTGCAAACGTTATGAAACCAATTACAAAATTTCTATTTCCTTCAGTGCCTCAAGATCATCCAGCAATGGGTGCAATGATAATGAATATGGCTGCAAATATGCTCGGACTTGGAAATGCAGCAACCCCATTTGGGTTAAAAGCAATGGAAGAACTTGACAAATTAAATCCGAATAAAGGTGTTGCCACAGATGCAATGTGTACATTTTTAGCTGTAAATACAGCCGGGTTAACTCTAATTCCCGCAACAGCAATTGCGGTTAGAGCAGCTTCTGGAAGCAGCGATCCGGCGATTATTATCGGGACTTCAGTATTTGGTGCATCTTGCGCAACAATTGCGGGAATTACATCCGCAAAAATTTTAGAAAAATTTCCACTTAAAGATGGTGGAATTTCCGGTTTACTAAAATCAAGTAAAAAGAGTATAACAATTTTTTCTTTAGCACTAATTTTAATTTTTGTTTTAGCTATTTCTGGTTTAGCAACTACAGTTATGAGCTATTTAAGTTTTCTAAATCCGGAGTTATTCAAAACAATTATTCAAATTATTTCCATTCTTGCAATTCCTATGTTGATTTTTATTTTTATTGGTTATGGTGCAATTAAAAAAGTTAAAATTTATGAAATGTTTATTGAAGGGGCTAAAGAAGGATTTAATGTTGCAATCAGAATAATTCCTTATTTAGTTGCAATGCTTGTTGCAATTGGAATTTTTAGAGCCGGTGGAGCAATGGAAATGTTGATTTACATTTTAACTCCAATTACAAATTTAATTGGAATGCCGGCTGAAGCATTGCCAATGGCTTTAATGCGCCCTCTTTCCGGTTCCGGTTCTTTAGGTGTTATGGCTGAAATTATTGCTACTCATGGTCCGGATTCAATGATTGGAATTTTAGTTTCAACATTTTTCGGAAGCTCCGAAACTACATTTTATGTAATTGCAGTTTACTTTGGAGCAGTAAATATTAGAAAAATTCGTCACGCACTTGCTGCCGGTTTAATTGCAGATATTGCCGGAGTTATTGGTGCAATATTTATAGTAAGATTATTATTTGGATAATATGAAAGTTGTAACCACAAAAAAACTTCCTTCAATTGCAAAAGAATTGCTATTAAAAAATAATATTATTGTTAAGGAATTTTCTTCAAATAGAAATTTAACTCGAACTGAATTAATAAAATTTTGCAAAGATGCAGATGGAATAATTTCGGTTCTTTCCGATAAGTTTGATCAAGAAATTATTGATCAATTGCCAAAATGTAAAATTATTGCAAACTACGCCGTTGGCTTTAATAATATTGATATTTGTTATGCTAAACAAAAGGGAATTGTTGTTACAAACACTCCGGATGTTTTAACCGATGCTACGGCAGAAATTGCAGTTTCATTAATTCTAACTTGCTCAAGGAAAATAATTGAAGCAGAAAATTTTGTTCGAATGAAAAAATTTAAAGGGTGGGAACCACAACTTTTTCTTGGAATTCAACTTACCGGAAAAATGGTAGGAATTGTAGGTGCGGGAAGAATTGGACAAGCTACTGCAAAACGAATGAAATCTTTCGGCTGTGAAATTTTATATTATTCAAAAAATAAAAAATTGGATTTTGAGAAAGAGTTAAACGCAAATAAAGTTTCACTTGAAAAATTGTTGAAAGAATCGGATATAATCTCAATTCACCTTCCGTTAAATTCCGAAACAAAAAATTTACTGAGTAAAGATAAATTAGATTTACTAAAGCCTACTGCAATAGTTATAAATACTGCTCGTGGTGAAATTATTGATGAGAAATATTTGATTTATTTATTGAAAAATAAAAAAATATTTTCAGCTGGTTTTGATGTTTACGAAAATGAACCAAAATTAAATAAATTTCTTTTCAAATTAAATAATGTTGTACTACTTCCTCATATTGGCAGCGCAACTTTGGAAACAAGAAATAAAATGGCAGAGCTTGCTGCAAATAACATTATAAATGTTTTTAATGGAAAAAATGCTTTAACACCGGTTGGATAATTCTTTTTACCCAAATAACTTATAATTTTGAAAGAATTAAAAAACTTTTGATTTGACTGCAAATTCTATTTATTTTGATATATAACTAAATAAAAATTTTTATATGAGAATCGGAATTCCAAAAGAAACATTAAGAGAAGAAAAAAGAGTTGCCATTGCTCCAGCCGGAGTTGATGCATTAGTAAAAGCGGGACATTCAATTTTTATTGAAACTCAAGCCGGAATTGGGAGTCATTTTACTGATCAAGATTATGTTAATGTTGGGGCAGCTATCGTTTACAGTCCAGAAGAAGTTTTTCAGCGTGCGGAACTAATTGCAAAAGTTACACCGCTAACTGACGAAGTAGCAAATTTAATTCAAGAAAATCAAATAATATTTTCTTTTTTGCATTTATCTGTCGGTAAAAAAAATATTATGGAAAAATTGATTGAAAAAAAAGCTGTTGCAATTAGTTATGAATTAATTGAAAAAAATGATCAACTGCCGGTATTACAAACAATTAGTGAAATTGCCGGTCAGCTTGCAATTCAAATTGGAAGTAAATATTTAAAGAGTGATGTACCATCCGGAAGAGGAATTTTATTAGGAGGAATTCCTGGTGTTGCACCTGCTGCAGTTGTAATTCTTGGCGCTGGCGTTGTTGGATTTAATGCCGCCCGAACTGCATATTCATTAGGTGCACAAGTAATTGTTTTGGATACAGATTTGCGAAGATTAAGAAGAATTGAAAATTCAGTTTCAAAAAATATTACCACAGTTGTTGCAAATCCTTTAACAATTGCTAGAGGAATTAAATTTGCCGATTTATTTATCGGTGCAGTTCAAATTAAAGGTGAAAAATCTCCAAATATAATTACTGAAGAAATGGTAAAGTCAATGAAAAAAGGTTCAGTAATTGTTGATGTTTCAATTGATCAAGGAGGTTGTGTTGAAACGAGTTACCCAACTACTTTATCAGATCCAATTTTTATCAAACACGATGTAATTCATTATTGTGTTCCAAATATTCCCGCACTTGTTGCTAGAACTGCAAGTTATGGTTTAACAAATGCTTCTCTTGAATACATTATGAACATTGCCGATAATGGCTTATCTAACGCCTTATTAGGAGATTTGGGATTATCAAGAGGTGTTTGCACATATATGGGAACTTGCACTAATGAAGTTATTGCAGAAACATTTGATCTTGAATATCGTAGGCTTCATATTTTTTCAACGAATTAAAAAGTAAAAAAATGACATCAGAAATATTAAATAGAACACAAAAAGTTACTTGGCGAGAAAAATATAAGTCAAAAGTTTTTTCTTCAGATGATGCGCTTAAAGTTGTAAAATCCGGTGATAAAATTGTAATTCAACCCGGCTGCGCAGCGCCGATGGAACTTATAAAAGCCTTAGTTAGAAAAAAAGATGAACTTAGCGATGTATTATTATATCATATTTTAATTGTTGGCGATCTTCCTTACTTAGCTCCGGGAATGGAAAAACATTTTACTCATAAAGCTTTTTTCATTGGCGGAAATGCAAGAAAATCAGTAAACGAAGGAAGAGCAGAATTTATTCCAATTTTTCTTTCAGAAGTTACAATGTTGTTTAAACGTGGAGTAATTGTTCCGGATATTGCTTTAATAAATGTTTCTCCGCCTGATGAACATGGATTTTGCAGTTATGGAATTGATGTTGGAAATATTAAAACTCCCGCTGAAAAAGCAAGAATAGTAATTGCACAAATTAATGATCAAATGCCGCGCGGTTTAGGAAATAGTTTTATTCATTTAAACAAAATTGATTTTATTGTTGAACAAAGTGAACCATTAATGGAACTTCCACAAGTTGATCCAAATACTTCACAAAATATGTTGGCAAGTTATGATAAAATTGGTCAGTATATTGCTGGAATGATTGAAGATGGATCAACGCTTCAAATGGGAATTGGTGCAATTCCGGATTCTGTAATGAAGAATTTAAAAAATCATAAAGATTTAGGGATTCATACGGAAATGTTCAGCGATGGAATTATTGATTTGGTTGAATCCGGTGTAATTAATGGTGAGAAAAAAACTTTACATCCTGGGAAAATAATTGCCGGCTTTGTTCTCGGCACAAAAAGATCATTTAATTTTATAGATAATAATCCAATATTTGAATTTCATCCACAAGAATATATTAATAATCCATTTATAATTGCTCAGAATAATAAAATGGTTGCAATTAATTCTGCATTGGAAATTGATTTAACCGGTCAAGTTTGTTCAGATTCAATTGGAACAAAATTTTATAGCGGCATTGGCGGACAAGTTGATTTTATTAGAGGTGCGGCTCATTCAGAAGGAGGAAAACCAATTATTGCACTTCCATCAACTACTAAGGATGAAAAAATTTCTCGAATTGTACCAATTTTAAAACCGGGGGCGGGGGTAGTTACATCAAGAGGTGACGTTCATTTTGTTGTAACCGAGTACGGGGTTGCAAATCTTTTTGGTAAAAGCATTCAAGAACGCGTAAAAGCGTTAATAAAAATTGCTCACCCAAAATTTAGAGATGAACTAACTAAATTTGCTAAAGAAACATATTATATTTAGGAAAATATGATTGCAGTAATTGGCGATATCCACGGATGTTATTACACCCTAAAAGAATTGTATTCAAAAATTAAAAATTTATATCCTTCCGCAGAAATTTTTTCTGTTGGTGATTTATTAGACCGCGGACATTATTGTTTGGAATCAGTTGAATTTGTTAAAGAAAACGGAATAAAATTTACACCAGGTAATCATGATTTAATGTTTACGCATTTCTTTAAATCACCCGGAAGTATTTTTGCAAGAACATGGATTCATAATGATAATGGTGAAACTTTAGCTGCTTATGAGTTTGAACCGGATAAAATTTGGGATCATATTGAATTTATTGAGCAACAACCGTATTGGTATAATCATGAAGATGCGTTTATAACACATGCTGGTTTTTCATCATTTTATAAAAAATTTCTTAAAACCGGCTATAAAAAAGATTTAAACTTACTTGGTGAAATTATCGATCATGAAATTGAATCAGATCATGGAGTAATGTGGAATAGGGATAAACTTTTGGATTTAGGTAAACTTCAAATTGTGGGACATACCCATAATCTAGAAGCAAAAATTGATAAATCCGCGCATGCACTATACATAGATACTGGAGCTTTTAGAGGAAATAAATTAAGTGCGGCAATCGTTGAGCACAGCAAAATTATTGAGATTTTATCCGTTAATACTGTTCCAAAAGATATTCATAAAATATAGGCATATATTTTTGACTATTTAATTCGTTTGTTGATAATTAATATTGAAATAGATAATTTTCCATTCCTATTAAAAAGGAGGTTTTATAGCATAATTTTTTACAATAATTAAAATTCTCAATTATTAGGCTTTTTGTACAATTTGAATTTAGAGAATAAAAATAAAATAAATATATCATTTGCATCTCTGGTAGTTTTAATATTATCAGCTTTTGCTTTTATATTTGCTGCCAACTCAAACTCACCAAAGAATTTTGAAAGTGAAAACCAAAATTTAAATTTTGATGAAATTATTTCTGACATTAGTAATTTACATCTAGAAGATTCCGATTCCACAAATTTATTTGGCTCTGATACTACAAGATTTGATTCGTTAAATTTTTCAAATATGTATTATGATTCAACCAAATTTGATTCGATGAAACTTGACTCAACTTATCGTTTAAAGAATTTTAAATATGTAAGAACAGATAACAAATTTTTATCCTTAAAGCCGGAAAGAAAAATTGGCTTTTACGCTTATCCATCTGAAAGATTTGTGAAAAGAACAGTTGAATTAGATTCCACCGGAAGTTTTGTTATAATAAGGGAATTTATTGCGAATAATGAAATAAGATTTCCAATAAAAATCCCGATTGAAGAATATATTGAAATGCGTTTAAAAAATGTTGAAAGAGGTTCTTGGGAAAATTTAGGTTATAAATATGAATTAAAAGAATCTGCTGATGATTTAGGTCAACTTATTAAAGATATTACAAATATAGAAATTCCGTTACCAAGTGTAGGAATCTTAAGCATATTTGGCCCGCCTAAAATAAGTTTAAAAATTTCAGGCGCGGTTGATATTCACGGAGCTTGGAGAAATGAAACAACAGAAGGTGTAACTGCATCGCTTTTGGGAAATACAAGAAATGAACCAGATTTTAAACAACAAGTTCAAATTAATGTTAATGGTTTAATTGGCGATAAATTAACAATTGGTGCTGACTGGAACACAGAAAGAACATTTGAATATGAGAACCAGCTAAAGCTTAATTATAAAGGTTATAAGGATGAAATTGTTCAAAGTGTTGAAGCGGGAAATGTTTCTTTACAGACTTCGCCATTAGTTGGCGGCGGTGAAGCTTTATTTGGAATAAAAGCATTATTTCAATTTGGACCATTTAGTTTAACAGCTTTGGCATCACAAAAGAAAAGTGAAATTGAAGAAGTTGCAGTATCCGGTGGAACTCAAAAAAGTGAATTTGAAATTCATGCATATGATTATTCTCCAAATCATTATTTTGTTGATATAGCTTATGCTGATCCAACTTTAAATTTATTCGAAAAATATTATGCAAATGCAAATCCCGTTGTAGATAACAGATATAAAATTAAAGAAATTGAAGTATGGAAAACAACATCACAAAGAATTGATATTAGTAAAGAGCAAAAAGCAAATGCCTATATTGATCTTGATCCAAGAGAATCGGATACTTCGCTAACACTTTATCCAAATTCTCTTAGAGAAATTACCGGAAATTCAATTCCAGGTAAAAGTATTATTGGAGGAAGATTCGTTCGAATGATAGAAGGTGTGGATTATGATGTAAATATTTATGCCGGTTTTATAAGTTTTAGAACACAAATTAATACCGAAGACGCAATTGCAGTTGCTTATAGAACTGAAGGTGAACCGGGAGCAGTTGACAATTATTACGGAGAATTTTTAAAAGAATTTTCAGATACTTCATCAGTAATCGTTTTGAAATTAGTAAAGCCAGAAGATCTGCAACCCGGAGGAAGTTTTGAAGAAGCTTGGAAATTACAATTAAAAAATATTTATCCAATTGGCGGAAGAGATGTTAACAAAGAAGGATTTAAATTAGATATTAATTATCAAGTTCCGGGACAAGAACCAGTTAGAGAACTGGAAGGAAAAAATATTTTAGAAACATTTGGGTTAGATTTAAGTGATGAAAGTGGAGGAGGAAATCCCGATGGAGCTTTTGATTTTGATCCTGGCAGAACAATTTTTACAAAAACCGGAGAAATAATTTTCCCAAAATTGCAGCCATTCGGAAGAGATTTTCCATTTGCAAAAGAACTTGCATATCAAGCTGTTTATGATACTACAGTAACTTATGCAAAAAATGATAAAGCACAAGATAAATTTATTATTATTGGTGAATATTCTGCTGCTGCATCATCTGTTTATAATATCGGATTTAATGTTGTTGAAAATTCTGTTAAAGTAAGTTTAGATGGAAGACCTTTAGAAAATGGAACTGATTATAGCGTTGATTATAATATTGGTCAAGTAATAATTAGAAATGCAGATGCATTAGTTCCAGGAGCTAATCTCAAAATTACTTACGAGAAAAATGATTTATTTCAACTTGCATCAAAAACACTTTTAGGTTTTAGAGGAATTTATGATGTAAGCGAGAAAACCAAATTTGGTTTTTCTTATTTAAATTTAAATCAAACCACTCTTAGCGACAAAGTAAGAATTGGTGAAGAGCCGCTAAACAATTCTATTTTTGGTTTGGATTTTCAAACCGGAATTGATTTGCCATTTTTAACAAAAGGATTGGATTATCTAATCTCAACGAAAGAAATGTCATCTTTCAATGTTAAAGGTGAATTTGCTTATATGAGTCCGGATCCAAATACAAAAAAGAGTAACATAAAAAGTGATAACGACCAAAGCATTGCTTACATTGATGATTTTGAAGGAGCAAAAAGAATTATACCTATTGGAGTTAACTATACCGGCTGGAAAGATATTAGTATTCCGGATTCAATACCCGGATTAGAGAATTTGGAAAATTCTGAAATTATGGAGCACAAAGCCCACAGTTACTGGTTTAATAGAATCCCATCAAGTATTAGAGTCGATTCTATTTGGGGTAACAGGAAAGATGCGCCAAGAAAAGATAATGATATTACAGTTATGGATTTTATTTTCAATCCAAGCAGAAGAGGAACCTATAATTATAACCCTAATTTAGACAACCGAGAAAGAAATTGGGGCGGAATGATGCGCGGACTTTCATCTTCAGCTGGAAATCTTGTTGAAGAAAATGTTGAATATATTGAATTTTGGGTTGATGTAATTGCTCCCGATCCAAATAAAAAGATTATCATTGATCTCGGTCAAATTAGTGAAGACATTGTACCTAACAATGTTTTTGATACAGAAGATAAAATTGCAAATAATGATATTCTTGATGAAGGTGAAGATACCGGACTTGATGGACTTACAGATGCTCAAGAGATTGAACTTTATGGTGATGTTGATGGAAATGGAGATCCAAGTAATGATAACTTTACATATTCGCCGGGATCTTTTGATTATTCAACAATTAATGGTACAGAGGGAAATGCAAAATTAACCGATGTTGGCGGAAGACTTCCGGATGCTGAAGATTTAAAAGATAGAGATTATACGTTGGATAAAGTTAATAGTTATTTCAGATATGAAATTCCGCTCGATACTTCAAAACAAAACAATCCTTTCATAAGTGGAATTGGTGAAAAAAATTGGCGTCAATTCAGAATTCCGTTGAGACAACCTACAACTCAGATTGGAACCCCCACTTTAACATTAGTTGAAGCAATTAGATTTTGGGTGAGTGGACTTGAATCAACTATGAGAGTAAGATTTGCAGAAATGAATTTAGTTGGAAATCAATGGCAGAAAGTTATTATTCCAGGTAAGGTAAGTGAGAATGATACAACACTTGAAATTGCAACTATCAATTATGAAGATGATCCAAGTTACATTAGTCCTCCCGGAGTTACAAGAGAACGAGATAGAACTCAAACTGAAGAAGTTATTTATAAAAATGAACAAGCATTAAAGTTAAGCATTAGCAAACTTAAAGATGGAGAGAATAGAGAAATTGTAAAATATTTATTTAAACCTCTTGATGTTTTTGACTATAAAGAAATGAAATTATTTATTCGCGGTGATCAAAATGATCTGCCGGGATCAATTTCATATTATGAAGATGAAAATAATTACGGTACGGAAGTTTATTTTAGATTCGGTACTGATACTTCGCACTTTTATGAATATCGAATGCCGGTTACAAAAGGTGATCCCTTAAAAAATGGTTGGAGTGAAATTTCAATATTATTTGAAAAATTAACTGCTATTAAACAAGTAAGAACAGATGTTACTGAATATTATTCAGAAGCTGTTGAAGGACTTGCTGGTCATTCATTTGGTGTTAAAGGAAATCCATCTTTAACTAAAGTAAATTATTTTTCGTTCGGAATAATTAATCCAAACAATAAAGGTATAACTACTGGTGATGTTTCCGGTGAAATTTGGGTTAATGAATTAAGAGTTTTAGGCGCTGATGATACTCCAGGTATGGCATACAGCGGTTCAACACAATTTAAATTGGCAGATTTGTTAACTGTGAGTTTAAACGCAAGTAAAACTGATCCATATTTTCATAAATTAAGTCAACGATTCGGCTCTCGAGTTGATAATTCAAGCTGGAGCGGATCGGTAAATTTGGATGTGCTAAAATTCATTCCATGGAATTTAACCGGTAGCAGTCTAAGTGTAAATTATGCTAGATCGGAAACAGTCTCTAAACCTTTATATGTGCCGGGAACTGATATAAATGTTGATGAAGCTGTAAAGTTAGAAACTGAAAAATTAACAAGAAACGGTTTAAGCGAAACTGAAGCACAAAATATTGCAGATGAAACAATTAGAAAAACTTCACAATCTTTAAATATTTCAGATACTTGGTCGCTATCAAGCATTAAATTTAAATTGCCGAGCAAAAGTTGGTATATAGAAGACATTATAAATAATTTACAATTTTCTTTCAGTTTTAATAAAACATACAGCAGAAATCCGCAAATGATTTTTTCGAGCGGATGGCAGTGGAACGGAAGCGGAAAATATGCACTTAACTTCAGTAAAGAGAATTATATTTTTGCAGCAGATATTCCATTATTAGGAAGCTTAATTGAACTATTTAAAGATTATAAAAATGTAAAAATCTATTTTTCACCCCAAACATTTTCAACGGGACTTTCAGCTTCTCGAAGAAACTCAGCAAGTTTAAGTCGGCAAGAAAGTGCTGCAATAAATACTCAAAGGGATTTTACTGCAAAAAGAGATTTTGGATTCAATTGGAAAATTACTGAAGGTGGACTTTTAAATTTAGGAATTGGATACAATGTAAACGTTGCCTCATCATTTGCACACTTACTTACTATTGATGATTTGGGCAGACCGGAAAGTGATGTTTGGAGAGATATTTTAAATGGACAATATTTCGGGAAAGATTACAGTTATACGCAAAGCTTCAATCTAAAAACTGATCCAAAATTACCACAGTTATGGGATTTGAATAAATATTTGAATATTACACTTGGTTTTACAAATTCATATAATTGGCAGAATAATTTTAAGCAAGATACATTGGGTAGAAGCGGCGGATTTTCAAATAATATTCGTGCTGGATTAAGTATTAAACTAAAATCCTTAACCGCACCATTGTTCATGGAAGAGAAAGTTGTTGGTACTTCAGGAAATGCAAATGCAAGAAATCAAGCAAGAGGAAATGTAAGGAAACCGTCAAATGTAAAAACTGTAAGCGAAGATTCTGATGAAACAGAAAAATCGGAACAAGAAGAATCAGAAAAAGAAGAAATAGAAAAAGGACAAACAGACGAACGAAGAGATGAAAATAAAAAAGAAAAATTAGTTGTTGATGAATTAGAAATTGATTCTATTAAAACCGAACCGGGGACACCAATTTTTTCTACTGCGTTAAATTATTTAAAACTCGCATCCAAATGGTTATTTTTTGACTATGAAAATATTAGTATGGATTTTTCTCAATCTGTTTCTGCAAGTGGAAGTGGAATTAAAGCTAAAGGAACCGGATTTACAAATTTTTGGGGGCTACAATCAATTGATGAAAATGGACCATCAAGATCTTTTATGCTTGGATTAAGTAGAAATATTGGTCCACGCGCACCAAATGGGAATTTATCGGATAACTTTTCCGAAAAAAACTCCTTTGATATTAAAACTTCCAGACCTTTATGGGAAGGAGCTACAGTAAGCTTAAACTGGAATGTCGGTTGGGGAATGAATAAAACCACAAGAATTACAACAGATGAATTTGGTAATGTTCAAATTAATGATATCACCTCAACCGGAACTTTGGATAAATCTTATATGTTTTTACCAATATTCTTTTCAAACTCTGGAATTTCTGAAGTTTATAAACTTTACCAAGCAGATAAAAATAAAAATATTGCAAAAGCTTTTGAAGATGGATTTGAGAGCATGCCGCTATTAGAAAATATTCCAATTTTAAAAGAATTTTCTAAATATATTCCTAGAGCAAATTGGCGATTGGATTGGCGTGGTTTGGAAAAGTTTGAATTTCTAAAAGGAATTGCGAAATCAGTATCGCTAAATCATGCATATAATTCTTCATATACGGAAGGTTGGAAAGTTGATCCAGATGGAAAGAAACAAACTCAAACACAAAGAATTAATTACGGTTTTGCACCACTTCTTGGTATGAACGTTACATTTGATAATATTTGGGGCGGAAACTTAACAAGTGCAGTTAAATATTCAACAAAATCAAGTTTCGATCTCGGGATTACAACAAGAAATATTACAGAATCTTTTACACGGGATATTAATATTACGGCAAGTTTTTCAAAAGCTGGATTTTCACTTCCTATGTTTGGTTTGGATTTAAAGAATGATATCGAAATGTCTTTATCATACACTAGTGCGCAAAACTCTGTTGTAATTTTTGAAATGGATACTGAAGAATTTAGCGAAAAAGGAAAACCGCAAGATGGTACAACAAGAACAATTATTGAACCAAGAATAAAATATACATTAAGTTCAAAAGTTACACTTTCGATATTTTACAAACGTACAGCCGTTGAGCCTGAAGGAGCTTCAAGAATTCCTCCAACCACAACAAATGAAGCTGGTTTGGATGTTCACATAGCAATTCAACCATAAAAAAAATGCAAATGAAAAATTATAAAATTCTCTGGGTTGATGATGAAATCGAAATGCTTCGGTCTCATATTTTATTTTTAAATGAAAAAGGTTACGATGTCAAAACCGTTACAAATGGAAAAGATGCAATTTCTGAAATAAAAAATAGAGAATATGATTTAATATTTTTGGATGAAATGATGCCAGGAATGGGAGGTTTAGAAACACTTTCCGTAATTAAAGAATTGAAACCAAATATTCCGGTTGTTATGGTTACAAAAAGCGAAGAAGAATCTTTAATGAATGATGCAATTGGAAGTAAGATTACAGATTACCTAATAAAATCAGTTGTTCCATCGCAAATATTAATGGTATGTAAAAAAATTCTTGACGGCAAAAAAATTTCCGAAGAATATGTTACTAAAGATTATTTAGAAGATTTTAGTAAAATTTCAAAACGACTTTTAGATAATTTGGATTTTGATGATTGGATTGATATAAATCTCAAAATGGTTAATTGGGATATGGAACTTGACAGCCATAGAGAAGTTGGTTTACAGCAAACTTTATTAGAGCAAAAAAAAGAATGTAATCAAGAATTCTCAAAATATATTGAAAACAATTATGAAAATTGGATTCACAACAAAGGCGGTGAAAATGTTCCGCTTTTAACCACAGATATTGTTGAGCAATTTGTACTTCCTCATTTAGCAAGTGCCGAAGGTCCGGTATTTTTCTTCGTACTTGATTGTCTTCGTTTGGATCAATGGCAACTTATGGAAAAACATTTATTGGAATATTTCTCAATAGAAAAAGATTATTATTATTCCATTTTGCCCACAGCAACTCCGTTTGCAAGAAATTCATTGTTCAGCGGTTTGTATCCTTCTGAAATTGAAAATTATTATCCAGATTTATGGCAGGACAATAAGGATGATGAAAGAAGTCAGAATAAATATGAAAAGGATTTGCTTCAATTTTTACTTGATCGAAAGCGAATAAAATTAGATAATGATTTGAAGTATATGAAAATTATTGATCCGGATGTTGGAAGATCATTTGAGCAAAATATAGTTTCGCATAAGCGAACGCACTTTATGGCAGTAGTTGTAAACTTTTTGGATATGCTTGTTCATGGAAGATCAGATTCTGAATTGATAAAAGAAATTGCACCAAATGAAGCTGCGTTTAGATCGCTTACAAATAGCTGGTTTCAGCATTCATCATTATTTGGAACATTTAGAAATATTGCAAATATGAATAAGGCAAAAATTATAATTACAACTGATCATGGAAGTATTATTACACGAAGAGCCGCAAAAGTTTTTGCCGATAGAGAAACATCAAAAAATCTCAGATTTAAAATTGGAAAGAATTTAAAAGTTGATCCAAAATTTGCAATGCAAATTACAAATCCAAATAAATTTAAATTGCCGAAACATGGAGTAACGGGTAGTTACATTATCGCTAAAGAAGATTATTATTTTATTTATCCCACGGAATACCACAAATATTTAAATCACTATAAAGATACATTTCAGCATGGCGGAATTTCAATGGAAGAAATGATTCTGCCCGTTATAACAATGGAGAGTAAAGTTTAGTTGAAAACTTTATTGCAATCGGAAATTCATGATCTTTCCGAATTAAATAATTTTGCCATTGAAATTTCAAATATCTTAAAAAATGGTGACGTAATTTTTCTTGAAGGAAATTTAGGAAGCGGCAAAACTACTTTGGTAAAATCTATTTGTTTAAATTACGGAATTGAAAATGTTGTTAGTCCGTCTTTTGCAATTGTAAACGAATATTTTGGTAAAGTTCAAATTTATCATTTTGATTTTTATAGAATAAAAAAAATTGAAGAACTTTACGATATTGGTTTTCATGATTATTTGAATAACGATGAAGCAATCAAATTTATTGAATGGGCTGAATTATTTCCTGAAATTTTACCGAATAATTTTTTAAAAATAATTATCAATCAAAATGAAAATGAAGTTAGAAAAATTGAAGTAATCAAAAGTTAATTGATGGAAAAAATACAAAAAATATTGGCAATCGAAACTTCAAATGAATTATGCAGCGCTGCAATAATTTTTGACGAAAATAATTTTGACGAAAGAAATATCTTATTAAAACATGTTCATTCGGAAAAGTTAATTCCAACAATTGAAGAATTATTGAACTCAAATAAAATTTCTACAAAAGAATTAACAAGTGTAGCAGTTTCAATTGGTCCGGGTTCTTTTACTGGATTAAGAATTGGATTAACTGCCGCAAAAGCAATTGCGTTTACTTCAAATTTACCGATAATTCCAGTTCCGACTTTTTCAGCATTAGCTTTAGAAATTTCAGATTATCTAAAATCGAATTCCGAATATTTTATTGTAAATAATGCAAATATTGAGGAGTGTTATTTTTCAAAATTTATTAGTGAAGAATTTGGTTTTAAAGAAATTATAACTCCTAAATTAATTCTGAAAAATGATTTTAACAATTTTATAAATGAAGATTCATTGATTTTTGGAAATATCAAAAATGTAAAAAATATCAAATTGATAAATTCTCCAAGAGCTTCATATATTGGAAAATGGTCTTATTTTTTTGGTAGAGATTTGTTAACTTTTGATTACGATTTTCTTGAACCAAATTATTTAAAAGATTTTAAGATTAAGAGAATGCAATGAAAAAATTATTTTTAGTTTTCACGATATTTATTTTTAACATTTCCATAAATGCACAACTTTCAAAACCTAAAATCTCTGCATTAACAACAGAATTTGATTTTGGAAATGTAAGAGAGGGTGAAATATTAAATCATAAATTTATTGTTCAAAATACCGGCGGTGATGTTTTGCAGATTACTAAAGTGAAAGCATCATGCGGCTGTACTGCGGCGCAGCCTTCCAAAAATGAAATCAAACCGAATGATACAACTTCAATTAATGTTCGTTTTGATACAAATAGAAGAATGGGCAAGCAGCAAAAATATGTTTATATTTTTACCAACGATCCGGAAAATCCGCAATATAGATTGTCGTTTACCGCAAATATTCTTTCGGGAAATACAACTAATCCGCTTTTTCAACCGGAATTAAAACTTTCAAAATATTCTCACAATTTTGGAAATGTTAAAGAAGGTAAAACCTATAAAGTTAATATTGATGTTTCAAATATTGGCAACAGTAATTTGGAGATCAAAGAAATTAAATCTTCTTGCGGATGTACAAAAACTTCATTGCAGAATAAAAATTTGGTTCCGAATGAAAATTCCGAATTGAAAATTGAATTTAATACAAAAGGTTTATTGGGACAAATTGCAAGAACTGTTACAATTGTTTCAAATGATCCTAAAAATCCATCTCGCGTTTTAACGTTAATTGCTAATATTGAAAAGGAATAATTAAATGGCTTGGTTTAAAAGATCCAAACAAAATATTTCTCCCGAAAGTAAAAAATTAGATGTCCCGGACGGGCAATGGATAAAATGCGAAAAGTGCGGTGAAATAATTTATGCACGACAATTAGAAGTAAATGCTTGGGTGTGTTTTAAATGCGATCACCATTTTAGAATTAATAGTGATGAATATATTTCTATTTTATTTGATAATGGTTCCTTTAAAGAACTTGATAAAAAAATGAAATCAGCCGATCCATTAAAATTTGAAGATACAAAATCATACAAAGATAGAATTACTGAAACGATTAAAAAGACCGGATTGAACGATGCTGTAAAAACGGGTTTGGGAACAATCAATGGGAAGAAAGTAAGTTTTGCATGTATGGATTTTAAATTTATTGGCGGAAGTATGGGCTCTGTAGTTGGAGAAAAAATTGCCCGAGCAATAGATAAAGCTTACGAAAATAAAATTCCGATGATTATAATTTCTCAAAGCGGCGGCGCAAGAATGATGGAAGGTGCGTTATCTTTAATGCAAATGGCTAAAACCAGCAGCAGATTAGCTCGATTGGCAGATGCCGGATTGCCATATATTTCTATTTTGGCTGATCCAACAACCGGCGGAACAACCGCAAGTTATGCAATGCTTGGAGATGTTATAATTGCAGAACCGAAAGCATTAATTGGATTTGCCGGACCGCGTGTAATTAAGCAAACAATCGGAAAAGATTTACCTAAAGGATTTCAGCGTTCTGAATTTTTACTTGAAAACGGATTTGTGGATTCTATAGTTCATCGTAAAGATTTGAAGGAAAAAGTAACTCAATTAATTGGCTATATGAATTAGATTTTTAAAAGGAATAAATATTTATTTCTGATTTTTCGCCGCAATTTTCTTTAAAATCGAAATTGTAAAATCAACATCTGTTTTACTATTTTCAATAGAAAAAGAAAATCTTAAAGTTCCTTTTGCATATTCGATAGTTTTCCCGCTTTCCAAAATTACGTGAGAAGGTTTTAACGTTCCCGAAGTACAAGCTGAGCCGGATGATGCGGCAATTCCGTTAATATCTAAAAACATTAAAATTGATTCTGAATCATTTTTATAATATTCCGGATTGAAAGATATACTAAAAATATAAGGTGAGAAATTTTCAAAACTATTTACTAAAATTTTATTTGCAAAATTTAATTTTAGCTGATCAAAAAAATAATTTTTTAATTCACTCACTTTGTCAAAATTATTTTGCATTTCATCATTTACAATTTTTACAGCTTCAGCAAAACCGATAATTCCCGCAACATTTTCTGTCCCGGCTCTTCTGTTTCTTTCTTGACCGCCGCCAAGAATAAATGATTCCATCGGAGTTCTGCTTTTTACATAAGCAATTCCAATTCCTTTCGGTCCATTTATTTTATGTGCGGAAGCCGAAAGTGCATGAATCCCAAGTTCATTTACATCAATTTTAATTTTACCAAAACTTTGAACTGCATCAGTATGGATATAAATATTTTGCGTTTCCAATTTTGTAAAATCAAAAATACTTCCGGTTTCATTATTAAGATGAATTAAAGAAATTAGTGAAGTTTCAGAATTAATTTCTTTTTTAATTTCAGAAATTTTCGGAAGAAATTTATCATCAATATTTATGTAAGTTGAATTATAATTTTCTTTCCCTAATTTTTTAAAAGTATTTAAAATAGAATGATGTTCACCTTTTGAAGTAATTATTTTATTTCTTCCACTTTCCAGAAATTCTGTTTTTGTAATTCCATTTATTATAAAATTATTTGCTTCGGTTCCGCCGCTTGTAAAATAAATTTCACTGGGATCTGCATTTATAAAATTTGCAATTACTTCTCGGGATTCTTCAATCGCTACTCTGACTTTTCTTCCAAAAGAATGAATTGCGGAAGCATTTCCATAATTTTCTGTTAAATACGGAAGCATCTTCTCCAAAACTTTTGGATGGAGTTTAGTTGTTGCGGCGTTATCTAAGTAAATATTCATAATTACTTTAAAGTAATATCTCCGTTTGTTATTTTTTCTAATTTATCACCAATTTTCAAAATCAAAAAACCGTTTGCATCTATATCATAAAAAATTCCGTGTAAAATTTGATTATTTGAATCGATTGTAATATGTTCGCCGATCATTCTGCATTTTTCTCGCCATTCATCTAAAATTCTTTTTGAGTTAGTTTTTAGTTCAACAAGATTAAGTTCAAAATTATTTAATATTTCACTTAAAAACCTTTCACGTGAAATTTCTTTCTTTACTTCAAATTTTAATGAAGTTGGTTTAATTTTATATTCGCCTTCAAACTTTGTTTGGTTTACGTTTATTCCAATTCCAATAATTAATTTTTCCAGTTTTGCCCCATTGTATGTTGATTCAAGTAAAATTCCGCTAACTTTTTTATTTTTTATCAAAATATCATTCGGCCATTTTAGTTCCGTTTTCAACTGAAATAAATTTTCTATGGAATTTGCAACGGCAAGTGATGCAGATAAATTTATGTGATTAATATTAATTCTATCTAATTTTTTATTAAATAACATTGAGAAAGTAAGATTTTGAGCTTTATTACTAAACCACTTTCTGTTCAATCTTCCTTTTCCGTCAATTTGGAATTCGCTTAATAAAACTGTTCCGTTTTCAAAATTTTCACTTTCTTTCATTAAATATTCATTTGTAGAATTTAATTCTTCCACATAAACAAAATTCCTTCCTAAAAACTTAGTTTCTAATTTTAAATCAAATTCTTCGATGTTAAACATAAAACCTCCAAGTTACGACAAATTGACAAAGTTTAAGACAAAAAACAATATTGTGCGCCAATTATACTTAATTATGACAATATGACAAAAAAAAGTAAATTTCAAAAAAAAACCTAAATTATTTAATTATAATAAGTTACGGTTAAATTAAATTTTGGCACATTTTCTGTTAACTAAAGATCAAAAATAATCAAAAATTAAAAAGGAGAACTTAACATGACACTTTTAAGATTTGAACCAATGAGAGATTTTGATCATTTAGCAAACCGTTTTCAAAGATTCATTGATGAATTTCCGGGTTTTACAGCAATTGAAAAAGATAATTTTTCACCAAGAATAGATATTTCCGAAAATGAAAAAAACATTATTGTCGATGCTGAAATTCCGGGAGTTAAAAAAGAAAATTTAAAAATCACATTGCAAGATAACATTTTAACAATTGAAGGTGAAAAGAAAAAAGTAACCAAAGAAAAAGAAAAAAATTATTATCGTGAAGAAAGATCTTACGGAAAATTTAAAAGAAGTTTCACATTGCCGGTTGAAGTTGATTCAAATAATGTTGAAGCAAGATTTGATAACGGAATGTTGGAGATAAAATTGAATAAGCTTGAACCAAAAACCGCAAAAGAAAAAATTATTGAACTAAACTAAATAAGTTAAAAGCGACTCATATTGAGTCGCTTAATTTTTAATTAAGGAGAAATGAAATGGGTAAAATTATAGGAATTGATTTGGGAACAACAAACTCGTGCGTAGCTGTGATGGAAGGTAATGATCCGGTAGTAATACCAAATTCAGAAGGTGGAAGAACAACTCCATCAGTAATAGGTTTTACAAAAAGCGGTGAAAGATTAGTTGGTCAACCGGCAAAAAGACAAGCAGTAACTAATCCAAATAATACAGTTTTTTCCGTTAAAAGATTTATGGGAAGAAGATTTGATGAAGTTGGAACCGAAATAAGAGAAGTGCCATATAAAGTTGTTGCGGGAGATAATGGATCTGCAAGAATTAAAATAGATGAAAGATTATATTCACCCCCGGAAATTAGTGCAATGGTTTTGCAGAAAATGAAAAAAACAGCCGAAGATTATTTGGGTCAAGAAGTAACAGAAGCTGTAATTACTGTTCCGGCTTATTTCAATGATGCACAAAGACAAGCAACAAAAGATGCCGGTGAAATTGCCGGATTATCAGTAAGAAGAATTATAAATGAACCAACAGCTGCAGCACTTGCTTATGGTTTGGATAAAAAACATAAAGAAGAATTGGTTGCTGTTTATGATTTAGGCGGCGGAACTTTTGATATTTCTATTCTTCAATTAGGTGATGGAGTTTTTGAAGTTAAATCAACCAACGGTGATACACATTTGGGTGGTGATGATTTTGATCAAAGATTAATTGATTACTTAGCAAGTGAATTCCAGAAACAAGAAGGAATCGATTTGCGCAAAGATCCTATGGCGTTGCAGAGATTAAAAGAAGGTGCAGAAAAAGCAAAAATTGAGTTGTCTTCAACTACTCAAACTGATGTAAATTTGCCTTTTATAACTGCTACTCAAGATGGTCCTAAACATTTAAATATCACAATTTCTCGAGCAAAGTTTGAACAATTAATTGATGATTTAATTGAAAGATCAGCTGGACCTTGCGAACAAGCAATAAAAGATGCCGGAGTTTCAGCTTCACAAATTGATGAAGTTATCTTAGTTGGTGGTTCTACAAGAGTTCCAAAAGTTCAAGATTTGGTTAGAAAAATATTTGGAAAAGAACCTCATAAAGGCGTAAATCCGGATGAAGTTGTTGCAGTTGGCGCAGCAATTCAAGGCGGTGTTTTAGCTGGTGATGTAAAAGATGTATTGTTGTTGGATGTTACACCACTTTCGTTGGGAATAGAAACTTTGGGCGGAGTGATGACAAAATTGATTGAATCAAATACAACTATTCCAACAAAGAAAAGTGAAGTATTTTCAACTGCGGCTGATAATCAACCGAGTGTAGAAATTCATATTCTTCAAGGCGAGAGATCAATGGCAGCTGATAACAGAACCTTGGGAAGATTCCATTTAGAAGGACTTCCACCGGCACCAAGAGGAATTCCTCAAATTGAAGTTACTTTTGATATTGATGCAAACGGAATTATGCATGTTTCTGCAAAAGATAAAGCTACTGGAAAAGAGCAAAGTATTAGAATTACATCTTCGAGTGGATTGAATAAAGATGAAATTGAAAAAATGAAAAATCAAGCTAAAGAACATGCTGCTGAAGATAAAAAGAAAAAAGAAAGTGTTGATATTAAAAATAGTGCTGATAATTTAGTTTTTCAGACAAAGAAACAAATTGAAGAATTAAAAGATAAATTGCCAGCTGATACAAAATCAAAATTGGAAGCAGAAATTGCTAATGTTGAAGAAGCAATTAAAACAAATAATACAGATACAATCAAAGCTGCAACTGATAAACTAAGTAAAGTTTGGAGTGATGCTGCACAAAATTTATATCAACAACCGGGTGCTCAAGGTCAACCTGGGCAAGGGTTTGATCCAAATGCACAACAATCACAACCAAAATCGGAAGCACCAAAAGACGAAAGTAAAAATGTAGAAGATGCTTCTTATGAAGTTGTTGATGACGATAAATAGAAAATATTATAACGAAATGAATAATTGAAAGTAAAGGAGAAATAAAAATGGAAGAAACAAATTTATTAACAAATGTTGAAGAAAAGAGAAGTTGGGAGGAAGCTCTCGAAAAAGAATCTTGGGTTGCACCATTAATAGATATTTACGAAACAAATGATGATTATTTCATAATTGCGAATATGCCGGGCGTTAACAAAGAAGATGTAAAAATAAAAGTTGAAGACGGCGATTTGGTAATTATGGGAAGAATTAATTACTCAGATGTTTTGAATAAAAAATATTTGTTAAAGGAAATTGATCCAAGTAATTATTACAGAAAATTCAAACTTTCTGATAGTGTGAATGAAGAAAAAATTGTTGCCTCTATTGAGAATGGAAGGTTAACAATCAATCTTCCTAAAGTAGAAAGAGTTAAACCTCGCACAATAGAAATTAAGTAAATCTTAATTACAAACCTCAGTCAAAAGCTGAGGTTTTTTAATTTCGTAAACTTTTATCTTCAATCAAACTTAATTATTTTTATTTATCAAAATTATAAGGATGAGTTTTAAATGTTAGTTTATCCAATTACACAATACGGCGATAAGATTTTAAGAAAAGTAGTTAAACCGGTTAAAGCAATTGATGATGAAATTATTAGAATTGTTAAAAAAATGTTTGAAACAATGAGAAACGCCTATGGAGTTGGATTAGCCGCAAATCAAGTTGGATTAGATAAACAAATTTTTGTTGTTGATGTTTCAACCGTTGAAGATTGCGAAGGTATAAAACCAGTTGCAATGATAAATCCACAAATAATTTTGCAATCCGATGAAAAAATAATTTTGGAAGAAGGATGTTTAAGTTTGCCAAGTCTTAGAGCGGATGTTGAAAGAGCAAAAGATATTAGAATAAAATATTTATCTACAAATGAAGAAGAAGTTGAAATTGAAGCTTCTAATTTTTTTGCAAGAGTTATTCTCCATGAATATGATCATCTAATTGGTAAAATGATTCCAGATAGAATTGCTGAAAGTGAGAAAAAAAAATTATCAAAACTTTTGAAGAAAATTCAAAATAGAGAAGTAGATTGTGATTACCCAGTAACTGAATTAGAAATTTAAAATATGAAAATAATTTTTTTTGCAACTCCAGATTTTGCAATTCCTTCTCTTAAAATTCTTCACGAAAACAATCATGAAATTCTAGCTGTTGTAACTGCACCGGATAAACCTCGCGGGCGTGGGCAGAATTTATCACCAACTCCAACTAAGCAATTTGCTGTTGATAATAACATCAAAGTTTTCACTCCGGAAAATTTAAAAGATGAAAATCTTGTAAAAGATTTAAAAGAATTAAATCCAGATTTATTTGTTGTTGTTGCATTTAGAATATTGCCAAGAAGTATTTACACAATTCCAAAATTTGGATCTTTCAATTTGCACGGATCTTTGCTTCCAAAATATAGAGGAGCTGCCCCGATCCAATGGGCATTGATAAATGGTGATACAGAAACTGGATTAACAACATTTTTTTTGGAAGATAAAGTTGATACGGGAAATATTATTTTAACAGAAAAAGTTGAAATTTTAGGAAGTGATAATTTCGAAACACTTCATGATAAAATGAGTTTGGTTGGTGCAGATTTAACTTTACGAACTGTAAATTTAATTCAAGAAAATAAAATTGAACTTCAAAAGCAAGATGATTCAATTGCAACACCGGCTCCAAAAATAACTAAAGAAATTTGTGAAATTAATTGGAATAAAACCGCGTATCAAATTCATAATTTAGTAAGAGGATTATCTCCATTTCCCGGAGCTTTTTTTTATCATAATGAAAAATTGTATAAGGTTTACTCAACTAAAGTTTTACAAAATTCAGATTTGAAAACTGGCGAAATTTATCAATCTAAAAATGAAATTATAATTGGCACATCTCAAAATTCAATTCAGATTATTGAAATTCAACCGGAAGGACGAAAACGAATGAAAACCGAAGAATTTCTGCGAGGTTATTCTCTTTAATAATACCAAAAATTGTTCTTCAATTATTCTTTCAATGGACTTACAAAATTACTTTAGCTAATTTTAAATATTAAAATTGAGGTAAGTATGAAAGAAAATAATAACAACAATGATTCTAAATATTCCATGGATACACATTTAATTTATGGAAAAAATGTTTCAAACAAATGGGATTATAGCCACCATGTAACTGCACCGATTTCTTCATCCACAACTTTTAGGCTTGATTCTGTTGAGCGCGGTGCAGAAGGTTTTATGCAATTTGCACAAACTGAAGCTCATGGAAATGAACAGCCAATTTTTATTTACGATAGACTCGGCGAACCCAATAAAGATATGCTTGAAGAAAATTTGGCATTTATTGAAAAAGGTGAAATGGCTGTTACATTTGCAAGCGGAATGAGTGCAATTTCCGGAGTTTTAGGAATTCTTACAAAATCCGGTGATGAAATTATTACACACACAACTTTGTATGGATGTACAATTTCGCTTTTTAATAATTGGTATCCGCGGTTAAATATAAAAGTTCATCCGGTTGATTTAACAAATCTCCAAAATATTTATTCCGTACTAAATGAAAACACAAAAGTTATTTATTTTGAAACACCGGCAAATCCCAACTTGGATATTATAAATATTATTGAGTTAAGAAAAATTGTTGATGAAATTAATAAATCAAGAAGCGAAAATAATTTATTAACAATTGTTGTTGATAACACTTTTGCAACTTCATTCAGTCAGAGACCAATAGAATTAGGTTCAGATTTCACTGTTCATTCTTTAACAAAAGGAATGGGCGGATTTGGAACAGATATGGGAGGTGCTGTAATCGGTAAAAATAAATATCGTGACGCACTTCTTCTTTATAGAAAAGATTTCGGAGCTGTGCTAAATACAAAAAGTGCTTGGGCAATTTTAACTTACGGATTGCCGAGTTTGGCACTTCGACAAAAACACCAAATTCAATCATCAATTAAAATTGCAGAATTTTTAGAAAATCATCACAAAGTGGAATTTGTTAAATATCCGGGATTGAAATCTCATCCGCAGTATGAAATTGCAAAAGAACAAATGATAGATTTCTACGGAAATTTTGCACCGGGAAGTTTAATTTATTTTGTACTAAAAGGAAATACTCCGGAAGAAACAAAAAATAATGGTAAAAAGTTAATGGATCATATTGCACAAAATGCTTATACAATGACGTTGGCAGTAAGTTTGGGTCATACAAGAACTTTAATTGAACATCCGGCTTCGATGACACATTCTGTAATTCCAGCTGATAAATTAGTTGAACGTGGAATTGATGCCGGTGGTGTAAGATTAGCAATTGGAATTGAAAATGTAAATGATGTTTTAACCGATTTGGAGGAATCCTTAAAAGTAATTTAGTACTTTAATAAAAGTAGTGAGTGAAAATTTTCATTCACTACATAAATTTTCATTTCAAAAAAATATTTCCGATAATATCAATTATTCACAGATTGAGTGAAATTTGAAATTTCTTTTTATAAGCATTTTATTTTTTTCTTCAAATTTATTTTCTCAAGAAATTGAAAATCTTGAACAGAATGTTGTTGGAATGATTAACTCAAATGGAGAAATTTATTTAGTTCTTGAGAATGGTTTTTTAAAATTAGAAAATGACGAAGCCTATATTGAGTATTACAGAAAAATTTATAATGATTCCACAATTACAAACCCAAATACAGAAATAAAGGAAAATTATTCTCTCAACTTTTTTCCGTATTTAATACCAACTCAAAACGATTTTAAAATTGATTTTGATCAACCGATGAAACTTGGAATTTTAATTGAACTTAAAAGTTCAGAGAAATTCAATTTATCGGACTATGGAAAAACTGTCGTTGATTCAATTAAAAACAAATCAAAGTAAGTAAAAATTATTTACAACTTTTAATTGCAGAACTTCGTTAGTAAATTTCACTTCATTTTTTCAGAATCTAAAATCTTATGGTTATTCACAAATCGAAAATATTAGAAAAATTTCCGGAAATAATTTTTGGCTTCAGTCAAAAAATTAAATTAATTGAAAATGATAAATTTAATTTCAACATGTCAAAATCGATTGGCGATGATGAAAATAAAGTTGAAAGTAATCGAGAAAAATTCTTTAATCATTTAGGATTAAATTCAAAAAATGTTGTAATTGAAAAACAAACTCACAGTGATATTATAAATTTTGTTGAAAGTTTTGAAAAAAACTTAACCGGAGATGCATTAATTACAAAAACTAAAAATTTTGGTTTGGCAGTTTCAACTGCGGATTGCACAAATATTTATTTATATGATTCTAAAGAAAAAGTAATTGCTGCAGTTCATTCCGGTTGGGAAGGAACAGAAAAAAGAATTTTGGAAAAAACCGTACGAAAATTAATTGATGGATTTTCGTGTAATCCAAAAAATTTGGTTGTTTATTTTGGACCTTCAATTTCTCAAAAAAATTATGAAGTTGGAAAAGAATTCGATCAAAAGTTTGAATCAAAATATTTAATTCCAAATGGAGAAAAATATTTACTCGATTTGAAATCTGCAAATAAAGATATTTTGTTGAAATTCGGTGTTCCCGAAAATCAAATTGAAGTTGACGAAATTTGCAGTTTTAGGAATTCTAATTTTCATTCATTTCGAAGAGATAAACAAAATTCCGGTCGGGCTTTTGGCGTAATTGCTATGAAAGGAACAAATGAGTAATTCATTAAAAATTGCTTTGGGATATGTTGCAATTTGTCTTATTTGGGGCTCAACGTGGCTTGCAATAAGGCTGGGATTGGATTCATTAACTCCTTTAATTTCTGCGGGATTGCGTTTTCTTTCAGCTTCAATAATAATTTTTGCAATCGTATTTATCAAAAAAATTGAAATGCATTTGGATTCCAATTCAATAAAAATGTATATTTTTTTAGCATTCTTTTCATTTACAATTCCGTTTGGGTTGGTTTATTGGGCAGAGCAATTCGTGCCAAGTGGATTAGCTTCAGTATTGTTCGGAATCTTTCCATTTTCAGTTTTCGTATTTTCTTGGTTTATTCTCAAAGGAGAATCTGCAGATTTTTTCAAATTGGCAAGTGTAATTTTAGGCTTCATCGGAATTCTAATAATTTTTTCAGATAGTTTAGAATTGGATATTGAAAATCATACTTTAGGATTATTGGCGGTTTTGTTAAGCGCAATAATTCAAGGTTCAAACTCAGTTGTGGTAAAAAAATGGGGAAGTCATCTTCATCCGTTTTCACTAAATGCAATTCCGTTGTTGATTGCCGGAATTTCCATGATTTCGTTAAGTTTCTTTTTCGAAGATTCATCAATTTGGGAATTTAACACAAAAGCAATTTTGTCAATTTCTTACTTAGCTGTTGTTGGAACAATTGCGGCTTTTACAATTTATTATTGGTTGTTAAAGCAAATTAACGCGGTGATTTTAGCGCTTTCATCATTTATAACCCCAATTATTGCATTAATTTTGGGCTGGCTGATTCTTAACGAACAACTTTCTGCAAAAGTTTTAGTTGGGGCACTTTTTGTGTTAATTGGAATTTTATTTGCTAATTTTAAGCAATTAAGAAAATATATTCTTAATAAAAAGGAATTGTAAATGTTAAATGTTGTTCGAATAAAAAATGCGGTTTTTTATGCATATCACGGAGCTTTAAAAGAAGAGCAGTTTATTGGCGGAAAGTTTGAAGCCGATGTTGATATGTTTTTCAGTTTTACGGAAGCTGCCGCAAATGATGATTTATCTAAAACAATAAATTATGATGAAGTATATAAATTTATTAACAAAATAATTCATGAAAAAAAATATTATTTGATAGAAACATTGGCAACAATTATTGCAGATAGTTTATTAAAGACTTATCCCATTTTAGAAAAAGTAAAGGTAAAAGTCAGAAAAAATAATGTTCCCGTCGGCGGAATTATTGAACATGTGGAAGCAGAAGTTGAAAAAGGCAGAAACGAATAAAGTATATATTGGAATTGGCTCAAATGTTGGGAATCGTTTATTAAATTTTAGAAAAACTATAAAATTAATTAGCGAAAATGAAAATATTTCTGACGTAAAAATTTCTTCAATTTATGAAACTTTGCCTTACGGAAATATTGAACAAAATAATTTTTATAATGCAGTAATTTATTTCAACACAAAATTAACTTTGCAAGAACTTTTTGATTTTACAAAATCTATTGAGAAAAAAATCGGTAGAATTAAAAGACAAAATTGGGGACCGCGCGAAATTGATTTGGATATTTTATTATTCAACAAATTGGTTTTTGCCGATGAATATATTTCAATTCCGCATAAAGATTTGGTAAATCGCGATTTTGTTTTGGTACCATTATTGGAATTATCTAAAAATTTGGTAAATCCGGAAACAAAAATTAAGTTAAAAGAATACCTAAATAAATTATCTCATAAATTTATAATTAGTAAATTTGGATTAGAAATTTAGATCAATAATTAGCATTTTTCATTACTTTCATTTTAAAACTATTTTGAAAATATAATTTTGAATACGGAGAATTTTTTGGAACAACCGAGATATATCGCAATTGAAGGTGTAATTGGAGCTGGTAAAACAGCATTAGCTAAAAAATTATCAGAAAAACTTTCGGCAAAATTAGTTTTGGAAGAATTTGAAAACAATCCATTCTTAGAAAAATTTTACGATGACAGAAAACGTTACGCATTTCAAACACAGATGTTTTTTTTAATTAACAGATTTAAGCAACAAGAACAGTTTAACCAAGAAGATCTTTTTACGGAATATTTGGTTTCGGATTATTTTTTCGATAAAGATCAAATTTTTGCATATTTAAATCTTTCTGGTGAAGAACTAAAATTGTATGAAGGAGTTTTTCCCTTGTTGAAAAGAAATTTGCGACAAATCGATTTGGTAATTTTCCTCCAAGCAAGTGTCGATCGTTTAATTTATAATATTAAAAAACGTGGAAGATCGGTCGAGAAAAATTTAACAAGAACATATATTCGTGAATTAAGTGAAGCTTACAATAATTTTTTCTTCAAATACAGTTCAACGCCTTTGCTAATTGTGAACACAACTGAAATTGATTTTGTAAATAAAGAAGATGATTTTGATGAACTCTATAATCAAATTTTTAGAAAAGATAGAGGTTTCATAGAATATTTTAATCCAAAAATAAAAGTATAAAAATGACCGGAATATTTAGATTATTATTTTACATTTTAATTGGCTATATATTTTACAAAAGCTATAAAGTAATTGTAAATATGTTTAGAAATTCTTCAAACAGAAATTCTGAAACAAATATTTTTGATAAGGAAAATGTAAAAAGTAAAATTAACAAAAAAGAAGTTATCGATGCAGAATTTGAAGATATTAATGATAAAGATAACCCGCCTACAGATAAATAAAAAATCTAAGTTTTTGCGAATTTACAAAACAAAGTTAAAAACTTTATTCCATGAAAAAAATTGCCGCAATTGATATTGGTTCAAACTCATTTCACTTAATAATTGCACAAATTTCACAAAACTTAAATTTAGAAATTATTCATCGCGAACGAGAAGTAATACGTTTAAGTGAAAATTTTACAAACGAATCAAAAATAATTTCCATAGAATTAATTGAAAAATCGCTTTTAGTTTTAAATAAATTTTCAGAAATTGCCAAATTACATAAAGCAGAAATATTTGCCGTTGCTACAAGTTCGGTTAGAGAATCTTCAAATCAAAATATATTTATAAAGAAAATTTTTGATGAAACCGGAATCCAAATAAAAGTTATTGATGGAATTGAAGAAGCCAGATTAATTTATTTGGGAATTTCAAATTCCATTAAAATTAAAAATAAAAAATGTCTCTGTATTGATATTGGCGGTGGAAGTACGGAATTTATTATCGGCGAAAATGAAAAAATAATTTTTTCAGAAAGTTTAAAACTCGGTGCAGTTCGCTTAACGCAAATGTTTTTCCCGGATTTTACAATTACGGAATCTAAAATAATTGATTGTAAAAAATATATTGAACAAAATTTAGCAATATCAAAAAGTAAAATTAATTTTGAAGAAACTGATATTGTAATTGGAACTTCCGGAACAATTTTATCTGTGGGAAATCTTATAAATTCTATAAAATTCAAAAAAGTAAATTTGGAAAGTTTGAATAATTTCAAAATTGAGAAAGAAGATTTATTTGAAATTCAGAAAATTATTTTATCGGAAAAAACTTTTGAAGAAAGAAAAAGTATTGCCGGAATTGATGAGAGAAGAGCTGATATTTTTCCCGCCGGAATAATTTTATTAACTACAATTTTTGAGCAATTCAAAATTAAAGAAATGGTAGTTTCCGAATATGCTTTACGCGAGGGAATTATTTTTGACACTTTGAAAAATTAAATTTCTGTCTATCTTTAAAACACTTAGACCAAAATAAATATTTAAATAACAAAATTTGTGAAACTGTACTTAAAAGTATTATTTTTCTTTAATTAATTTTTCGTACTAAATATTGGAAATTATATGCTCTCTCATGTTTATATTAAAAATTTAGAAAATCATATTGGTCAAACCGTAACATTAAAAGGCTGGCTGTTTAATAAAAGGTCTAGCGGAAAAGTAAAATTTTTAATTTTACGTGATGGAAGCGGATATCTGCAATGTATTGTTTTTAAAGGAAATGTTTCCGAAGAAGTGTTTCAATTAGCTGATTCTATTACTCAAGAAAGTAGTTTTGAAATTACGGGAATTGTTAAATCAGAACCGCGTGCAGTTGGTGGTTTTGAGCTTGATGTTACAGATTTAAAATTAATTGGAGATTCGGTTGATTATCCTATTACACCAAAAGATCACGGAATTGAATTTTTAATTGATAAGAGACACTTGTGGATTCGCTCAAAAAGACAAGCAGCAATTTTAAAAATTCGACATCGAATTGTTAAAGCAATAAGAGATTTTTTTGATGAACGAGATTTCACACTTTTTGATCCGCCCATTATTACACCAAATGCATCTGAGGGAACTTCCACACTTTTTGAAATGGAATATTTTGATTTGGGTAAAGCATATTTAACACAATCCGGACAACTATATGCGGAAGCCGGTGCAATGGCTTTGGGCAAAGTTTATACTTTTGGTCCAACGTTTAGAGCGGAAAAATCGAAAACAAGGAGACATTTAACAGAATTTTGGATGGTGGAACCGGAAATGGCTTTTTATAATCTTGATGACGATATGGATTTAGCCGAAGAATTTCTTGAACATATTGTCCAAACAGTTTTAAAGGATTGCAAACCTGAATTGGAAATTTTAGAAAGAGATACTTCAAAATTAGAAAAAGTTGTACGACCATTTCCAAGAGTTTCTTATACGGAAGCCGTGGAAATTTTACGTTCTAAAGGACAAGAATTTGAATGGGGAAATGATCTTGGTGCACCGGATGAAACAGTAATTTCCGAACAATTTGATAAACCGGTTATGGTTCATAGATATCCCGCAGAAATAAAAGCTTTTTATATGAAACGAGATCCGGAAAATCCTAAAGTTGCATTGGCTGTTGATGTTTTAGCTCCCGAAGGTTACGGAGAAATTATCGGCGGAAGCCAAAGAGAAGATAATTTAGATTTAATGTTACAAAGAATAAATGAACATAAATTACCACAGCATTATTTTGAATGGTATTTGGATTTACGAAGATTCGGTTCGGTTCCTCATGCGGGATTTGGTTTAGGTTTAGAAAGAACAGTAACTTGGATTTGTGGAATTGAACATTTACGTGAAACAATTCCTTTCCCAAGAATGATTTACAGAAATACACCTTAATTCTAAAATAAATCTTGAATTTTTATGAAAACTAAAATTGTTTCACTTTTCTTACTATTATTTTTCTCTCCCGAATTTTTATTTGCATCGGAAGGCTCTCACACATTACCGGCAACTTTTATGGTAATTCCTTTTATTGTTCTATTATTAATGATTGCAACCGGACCTCTGTTTTATCATCATTTTTGGGAACATCATTATCCAAAAGTTTCAATAATTTTAGGATTGATAACTGTAATTTATTATTCAGCAGTACTTGGTGATACTCACAGTTTACTTCACACATTAACAGAATATTTAGCATTTATTGCTTTACTTGCATCTCTATTTGTTGCTTCAGGTGGAATTTTAATAAAAATTGATAAAAAATCCACACCACTTTTAAACTCAGTAATTTTATTTTTTGGAGCAGTAATTGCAAATGTTATTGGTACAACCGGTGCATCAATGTTATTGATTAGACCATTTATTAAACTTAACAAAAAACGAATCAAACCTTATCAATTTATATTTTTCATTTTTGCTGTAAGTAATGTTGGAGGAGCATTAACACCTATTGGTGATCCGCCATTATTTTTAGGGTTTTTACGCGGAGTTAATTTCTTTTGGTTTTTTGGTCATATTTGGTATATATGGTTATTAGCTGCATCACTTATTGTAATAATTTTCTACATAATTGATTCAAAAAATATTTTAGAAAATGATCAGGAAAATTATTCAGGTAAAATTGAATTTAAGGGATTCAAAAACGTAATTTATTTGATTGTAATTTTAATTTCGGTATTTATTGATCCGGCAATAATTCCTTGGGTTCCAAGTTTATCTCCGCTACCATTCGGAATTAGAGAAATAATTATGTTTTCAATTGTGTATTTTGCTTATAAAAATGCCGATAAAGAAATTCTTAAAGCAAATGAATTTGATTTTGAACCAATAAAAGAAGTTGCATTTTTGTTTATTGGAATTTTTGCAACAATGATTCCGGCATTGCAATTAATTGCTCATGAGGCAAATGTTTATGGCGATAAGTTAATCCCCGGAATTTTTTATTGGGCAACAGGAAGTTTATCAGCATTCTTAGATAATGCCCCAACTTTTCTAAATTTTCTTAGTGCAGCAATGGGAAAATTTGGTTTGGATGTAAACAAAATTGAACAAGTTCATCAGCTTTCTATTGATTATCCAATTTATCTATCCGCAATTTCAGTGGGAGCTGTATTTTTTGGCGCAATGTCATATATCGGCAACGGTCCAAATTTTATGGTGAAATCAATTTGTGAAAGATCAGGAATTAAAATGCCAAGTTTCTTTGCATATATTGTTAAATATTCAATTCCGGTTTTGCTTCCAATTTTTGCATTAGTTTGGCTATTATTTTATTACGGAGTTTAAATGAGAACATTAGATCAAGTTTTGGAAAAAAAAGTAAACGGACTTTTTTACGGATCACGAGTATTACTTCCTTTTGTCTGCGATATTTTAAAAGCAGTAATTGATGACGAAATCATTTATGATTTCAGTTCTGTTTCAGAAGGTGCGTATTATGAAAAGTTTGATGAATTTACGGAAATTTATTTTTTCGATCATGAAGATATCTTAAGTGATGTTTCCAAATATGAAACAATAAAATTAATTTTGGTTGAAGATGGGGAAGATATTTTTGATATGAAATCGCATAGAAAAATTTCTTTAAATCCATCTGAAAATCATATTTTGGAAATTACTGAAATTGGTGACGATGTTATTTTTATTGAATAGGTTTATAAAGTGATTCCACTTTTTAGCATAAATCAAATCAGAAATGCAGATAAATTTGCAGTAGAAAATTATTCTTTCGCTTCAGTTTTATTAATGGAAAATGCTGCAGAAAGTATAAAAACTGAAATATTTAAAGAATATCCAGATATTAATAAAAAACATAATATTTCAATTATTTGTGGAAAAGGCAATAACGGCGGCGATGGTTTTGCATTAGCAAGAAAATTATCGGTAGAAAATTTTGAAGTAAAAGTTTTAGTTATTCCAAACGAAAATGAAATCTCCGGCGATGCGAAAATCAATTTTGAAATTTTAAAAAGTGTTTCCAAAGATTATAAAAATCTGCATATCAAATTTTTCAAAAAAATATCCGATTTGAATTTTATTAAAAATTCTGATTTCATAGTTGATGCTATTCTTGGTACGGGCTCGCAAGGTGAATTAAAATCTCCGATAAGAGAAATTGTAGAAAATTTAAATAATACTTCTGCAGTAAAAATTTCGATTGATAATCCAACTGGATTAAATTTAGAAAATGCAAGCGGAAATACAATCTTCAGAGCAGATCTCACTGTAACTTTAGCTGAATTAAAAACCGGACTTTTTTATGAAAATGGAAAATTTAATTCGGGTAAAATTGTCAAAGGTTCAATTGGAATTGGCGGAAATTATTTTGATAAATTAGACGTTAAGGAATATTTAATTGAGCCGGAAGATGCAATTTTAGGACTTCCTAAAAAAGTATCAAATTTAAATAAATATTCTGCGGGAAAAGTTTTTGTAATTGCCGGATCTGGAAAAATGTCGGGGGCTGCAGTTTTTGCTATAAACGCCGCAATGATTTCCGGAAGCGGTGCCGGATATTTAGCATTTCCAAAATCTGTAAGAAATTTGGTTCAACCAAAAATGAATTCAGCAATTGTATTTTCATATAATGATAATTATTCGGAAATTTTATCTACAAAAAATCTTGATGAATTATCTGAAAAAATTAATTGGGCAGATTCCGTTTTAATTGGTCCCGGTTTGGGAAGAAATATTGAAACACAAAATTCAGTAGTTGAAATAATTAAGAAAAATCCCAAAACAAAATTTGTAATTGATGCTGACGCAATTTTTAGTTTAGGTAACGGAAATTATAAAAAATTGAATTTAGCAAATTGTGTATTTACACCGCATCATAAAGAATTTGCTGATTTACTTGGAATTGAATTGGAAGAATTAAAATTAAATCTTTTTAAATTCGGTAGAAAATTTGTTGAAGAAACAAAATCTTTTTTGGTACTAAAAGGAGCGTCAACAATTTTATTTAATAAAAATGGGGAGATTTTTATTAACACATCCGGAAATTCCGGTTTGGCAAAATTTGGAAGCGGAGATGTTTTGAGCGGAATAATTTCGTCATTTATAGCTCAGAAAAAAGAATTAGAAAAATCAATAATTTCTTCTGTATATTTGCACGGTTTAACCGCAGATTTAATTTCTGCTAAAGAATCTGAATTCGGCATTACACCGGAAAAAATAATTTCAAACTTTCCAAAAACAATAAAATTTTTGAGAAAATCATTTGTATAATTATATAAAAGAAAATAGACTAAAGGTTTTAACAATCCCTCTAATTCTTTATTGGATAATTTTGTTTATTGCAACAACATTACCTTCAACTCCTTATGTAGATGTTTTTGATATATCAGATAAAATTAAACATTTTGGTGCATATTTAATTTTGGCTGTTTTATTGGGACTCAATCTTCATTTTCAAGAAAAATGGAAAGGTGTTACACAAAATTTTTTAAAATTCACATTTATTATTTGCATTTTTTATGGACTGATTGATGAATTACACCAAATTTTTGTTCCGAATAGATCCGGTGAATTTTTGGATTGGGTTGCAGATTTGATAGGAACAATTGTTGGTATTTTAATTATTAAAATTTTCCTAACAATAATTAAAAATAAATCGACACAAATTGAAACAACTTAGAAAAATTTTTGTATAATTTTTGTGCTATAATTTGACAATAAAAGAATGTTTTTTTATGTTTTAATTCAAATAAATCACATTCTTTCTTATTAGGAGGAAAGCAGTGGCATTACCAAAAAATCCAAAAGTTGATTTAAAATTAAAGTACCGAAGAGTATTTGAAATTAGTATAATCATTGCTCTTTTGCTTTTAATTTTATCGTTTAAGTATTTTCCAAGATTTGAAGGTGATTCTTTAGCAGTTGAAGCACCTCAAGAGTTGGTTGAAGTTGAAGATGTTGATATTACAAAACAAGAAACTGCACCGCCTCCACCACCAAAACCGCCAATTCCGATTGAAGCACCTTCTGATGATGAATTAGAAGATATCGAAATTGAAGATACAGAAATTGATATAAATGAAGAAGTTGCAGCTCCGCCTCCACCTATGAAAGAAGAAGAGGAAGAAGTTCCAGTTGAGTTTTTTGTTGCTGTTGAGGACATGCCGGAACCAATTGGTGGAATTCAAGGAATTCAAGAAAAAATTATTTATCCGGAAATTGCTAAAAGAGCCGGTGTGCAAGGTAGAGTTTATATTAAAGCTTTCGTTGATGAAAGCGGAAATGTTCAGAAAGCTGAAGTTATTAAAGGAATTGGTGCAGGTTGTGATGAAGCCGCTGTCGATGCAGTTATGAAAACAAAATTCAAACCTGGGAAACAAAGAGGTAAACCGGTTAGAGTTCAAGTTTCAATTCCAATTTTATTTAAACTGAACTAAAATTACAATTCAAAAATTAAAGCGTCTTTCGAGACGCTTTTTTTTATCTGCTGAAACAAATTTATATTATTAATGTTTAAACGTTATCACTTTCCAAAGGAGATAACGCCATGCTAAAGAAAAATCCCAGAGTAGATTTAAAACTTAAACATCAAAGAATTTTTGAGATTTCGCTAATATTTTCAATCTTTTTTGTTATTCTCGCATTCAGATTTTTCCCGGAAGTAAAATCACAAACCAAAATTCATAAAATTGAAAATGAAATTATTACAGTTGAAGATGTTTTAATAACAACTGGAATTAAAACTCCACCACCTCCACAATTGCCAATAATCCCCATTGAAATTCCGGAAGATGAGGAAATAATTGATATTGAAATTGGAAATACAGATTTAATTCCAACTGCAAATGTTTCTGATGCAAAAAATTACAGAGAAGAAATTGAAGAAATTGATGACCAACCTCCATTTGTTTGGGTTGAAGAAATGCCAGAAATAATTGGCGGTTTAGCTGCTTTACAAAGTAAAATTATTTATCCGGAAATTGCACAAAAAGCTGGAATAAGCGGCAAAATTTATCTACAAGGTACAATAAATAAATTCGGAAATGTTACTGACATAACTGTACTTAAAGGAATTGGAGCGGGTTGTGATGAAGCTGCAATTGAAGCCTTAAAATCAGTGCAATTTATTCCTGGGAAACAAAGAGGAAAACCAGTAAAAGTAAGAATAACAGTTCCAATTGTTTTTTCACTTCAATAAATTTTTGCACTCATTAATTTGAGTGCAATTTTATAAAAAATAAAAATCCTTCGTTTAAAATTCATATCTTTGCAATTAAATTTTTATGATTATGAATTTTCTTGAACTTTTAAATATTGATTTCAAATATGAGAAAAATTCTCCATACACTTTCTTCTCAATTTCCGAATTAAATTTAAAAGTAAATGCTGGTGAATTTATTACTGTTCTTGGTCCAAACGGTTCTGGCAAATCAACACTGCTTAAACTAATTGCAAATCTTCTCATTCCAAATAATGGTCAAATATTTTTAGATAATAAAAATTATAATAAATATGAACGAAAAGAATTCGCAAAAATTGTTTCATTTGTACCTCAGATAAATAAAATGTTCTTCCAATTTTCTGTTTATGAAATTGTGATGATGGGAAGAACTCCATATCAAAATATTTTTGGAATTGAAAATGAAATAGATAAAGAAAAGGTAAATAACGTTTTGGAATTACTTGAAATTGATCACATTAAAAATAAAGGAATAAATGAAGTTTCTGGTGGTGAAGCTCAGCGAGCATTAATAGCAAGAGCGTTAATTCAAGATCCCAAAATTATTTTATTAGATGAGCCAAATGCGCATTTAGATATTAAACATCAAGTAGCAATTTTTAATATATTGAAAAAATTAAATGATGAGTTTAAATTAACTGTTATGTTAATTTCTCATGAGTTAAATTTGGCAAGCCATTTTAGTAAAAGAATTTTGTTAATGAATAAAGGCAAAATTGAGTTTGATGCTAAACCAAATGAAGTATTGACGGAGCAAAATATCAAATCCATATTTAAAATAAATTCTTCAATTTCTATAAATGAAAAAGAAGAAATTTTCATTAAAATTATTCCTAAATTATAGTTGATGTCAACTCAAATAAAAAATATTTTAATTGTTTCTTCAATTGCTGTAGTAAATACGTTTTTACTTTTTTTCGTAAAGTATTATCAAAATAACCTTTCAATTTCTGAATTTAGTTTAAGCAAAACCGGGAATATATTAAGCATATTTCTGTTGATTGTTTTTGTTGTTGGTGCACTTTTGCTTTTACAGAAAAAGGAAAGTTTTAATCTATTAAAATCAAGGGTGTTAATTACATTTTCGGTTTTATATTTGCTTCCATTATTTGTAATTATCGTTTTTAACTTTGTTGATTTCAAATTTGCCGATGAATTTTTATTTGGATATCCATTAAAAAAAATTATTCCAGCAATTTTATTTGTCTTCAATCAAGCATTTTTTCTGTTTGTTCTTTTTCTTATTTAGTTCACATATTTGGGTTATCCTTTGTTATCTTATTTTTTTTCAAGCGTTGCAGTTGGGTTAATAATAATTATTCTTTTAGGATTTTCATTTATCTATACTTTTTTTACTGATGAATTTCATAACTCAAACAAAAATGCAAAATATGATTATGGAATAATCTTAGGTGCTGCAGTATGGAGCAAAAATAAACCAAGTCCAATTTTTTCTGGAAGAATTGAAAAAGGTGCTGAACTTTTTAAGAAGGGAATTATAAGAAAAATTCAATTAACCGGAGGAAATGCGCCGGGAGAATTGAGCGAAGCAAAAGCTGCCGCAAACTATTTAAGTACTAATCACAATATTCCAAAGCCCAACATTTTAATTGAAGAAAAAACCTCAACCACAAATGAACAAATTAGATTTATAAAAAATATTGTGATGAATGAAAAAAAATCTGAAAAATTTATAATAATTTCTGATCAATTTCATTTGAAACGAGTTGAAGAAATGATTGATTTCTATAATCTTAATGCTGATGTAATTAGTTCAAATTATAAATTGAATATGCAAAAATCATTCTATTACAGATTTAGAGATTGCATAAGTTTGGTGATGTTTTGGTTTTTTGCAATATGATTTTAATGGAGAAAAAATGAAAAATTTTGATGTTATGGAAAAATTTGGTCATGAACAAGTAATTTTTTGTTCGGATAAAGATTCTGGATTGAAAGCAATAATTGCAATTCATGATACAACTTTAGGTCCGGCAATTGGCGGAACCCGAATGTGGAATTATTCAAGCTTTGATGAAGCTTTAAATGATGTCTTAAGATTATCAAGAGGAATGACATACAAAGCTTCAATTTCCGGATTAAATTTTGGCGGTGGAAATGCAGTAATAATTGGGAATCCGGAAACAGATAAATCCGAAAGATTATTTAGAACATTTGGAAAATTTATAGAAGGATTATCGGGTAGATACATAACTGCAGAAGATGTTGGAACAACAGTAAACGATATGGAATATGTTCTGATGGAAACATCATTTGTGACCGGAATTTCTAAAGCTTTAGGCGGATCTGGAGATCCCGCACCTGTCTCTGCTTACGGAGTTTATATGGGAATGAAAGCTTGTGCAAATGCAAAATGGGGTAATGATTCTCTTAGTGGGAAAAGAGTTGTTGTTCAAGGTGCCGGAAGAGTTGCACGTTATTTGTGCGAACATTTATTTAACGAAGGAGCAAAAATTATTATTTCGGATATTGTTGATGAAAAAATTAAAACCGTTCTTGATTCAGTTGATGCAGAAACTGTTGCTCCGGAAAAAATTTATGATGAAGAATGTGAAATCTTTTCTCCATGTGCATTAGGAGCAGTTATAAATGATAAAACTATTCCAAAATTAAAATGTGAAATTATTGCTGGTTCTGCTAACAATCAATTGGAAGATGAAAATAAACACGGCGATATGCTTAAAGAAAAAGGAATTTTATATGCACCGGATTATGTTATAAATGCCGGAGGTTTGATAAATGTTGCTAATGAATTAAAAGGTTACCGTCAAGATCGTGCGCTAAAACAAGCAGATGGTATTTATGATGTTTTGACCAAAGTTATTAGAATTTCAAAAGAACAAAATATCCCAACTCATTTAGCATCAAATCAAATTGCCGAAGAAAGATTGAAACAAATAGGGGGAATAAAAAAAATATATTCCACAAGTTAGGATGAATATCAAAAATTATGAAATCAAAAAGAAGAAAATTAAGAGAAAAAGTTTTGCAAGTTTTGTATGCATACGAAATGGATGCAGCCGGACTTTCAGAAATTATGAGTGATCAACTTTCTGAAATTACATCAGAAGATGATAAAGAATTTTGCAGTAAATTAGTTAATTTGATTATTGCAAATAGAAAACTAATTGAAAGTAAAATTGAAAAACGCCTTGTAAATTGGGACGTTTCAAGAATTGCTGTTGTTGATTTAATTTTGTTAAAAATTGGAGTTGGAGAAATTTTATATATTGAAGACATTCCGCCCAAGGTTACGATAAATGAAATCATTGAAATTGCGAAAGAATATTCTACCGCAAAAAGTGGAAAATTTATAAATGGAATTTTAGATGCAATTCTTGCTGATATTAAATCCGGTGGAAATTTGAAAAAGGCCGGCAGAGGACTTATTGAAAACTCTCTACCAAAACAATAATAAAATAAATTCGGATTCAAATAAGTTTAAAATTTTTGTTTGGACTTTATATGATTTTGCAAATACCTCTTATTCTATTGTTGTTGTAACTTTCATTTTTGCTGTTTACTTCAAAGATATTATTGCAGAAAAATTGCCAATTGGCGATTTGTTTTGGAGTTTGGGAATAAGCATTTCTATGATTCTTACCGGAATAATATCTCCAATTCTTGGTGCAATTGCAGATTACTCAGCCGGGAAAAAGAGATTTTTATTATTCTTCACACTACTTTGTATAATTCCAACTTCACTACTTTATTTTACAAATCAAGGTGATATAATAACCGCGTTAATTCTTTTCATCCTTGCTAATATTGGATTTGAAGCCGCATTGGTTTTTTATGATTCTTTTTTACCGGAAATTGCATCAAGGAAAAATTACGGAAGAGTAAGCGGATACGGATTTGCAATGGGTTATTTAGGCTCACTAATTATTCTTGCTTTATCATTTCCATTTATTGAAAAGGGAAATATTAAAGAAACTTTTCCGCTTGCTGCATTTTTCTTTTTAGTTTTTTCAATACCAATATTTTTATTCTTAAATGACTCAAGAAAAATTGTTGAAAGTAAAATTTCTTATATCAGCATTGGCGTTAACAGAGTATTAAATACAATTAAACATCTTAAAGATTATAAAAATTTAGCATTATTTCTGCTTTCATTTTTCTTTTACATTGAAGGAGTAAATACGGTAATATTTTTTGCGGGAAATTATGCTTCAACAACTTTAAATTTTTCAATGATGGAATTAATTATATTTTTTATTATTGTTCAAACTACTGCAATATTTGGATCAATATTATTTGGAATAATTTCTGATTCAATCGGTCAAAAAAAGTCTATTATAATTTCTTTATTTATTTGGATATTTACAATTATTCTTGCATACTTTACAAGCAGCAACGAAAGTTTTTTAGTTCAAACAATTTCCGAAATATTTAATATTTCTGATCAAGAAACAATGATTAAAAGTTTTTATTTTGTAGGGTTATTAGCCGGTAGCGTGATGGGAGCTACGCAATCAACAAGTAGAAGTTTAATGTCCAAATTAACTCCACAAAGTAAGAAAACGGAATTCTTTGGATTTTATTCATTATTTGGGAAAAGTTCCGCAGTAGTTGGTCCATTGGTTTTTGGCTTTGTAAGTTTTGTATCCGGGAATCAAAGATATGCAATTTTATCAGTAGGAATATTTTTTATAATTGGATTATTAAGTTTAAATTTTGTGAAAGATGTTCAGCCGGAAAACTAATTTTTCGAATATTTAAATGAATATCGTAATAAAAATATTACAACAAAAATAGAAATTACAAACCAAAGCAATCCCCATAAATTTGCAGAAATTCCGGTTAAAAATTCTAAAATTTGTGTATCGGTTTCTCTAATTGTTTGGGTTAACAAATCTTCTTTTATATCAGTAGTAATATACATACAACTAATTAATCCTAAATATTGAAGAAATGGATTAGCGAATTTTTCTGGTACATATCTTGGGATTAAAAACAGTAATATTGAAACAATAATTCCCAGAAAAATTTGTAGGTCACCTTTTACCAAATTAGTTGAAGTTATAAAAGTAATTAACGCAAGAATGTTGAAATACCATTTTTTTAATCTATTTGAAAATGCTGAAATAAAAATTAATGAACCTATTATTAAACTGCCTAAATATCCAGATGAAGCAATAAATAAAGAGCTTCCGCCATCTATTGAAGTTTTTCCAGATAAATTTAAATCGAATGTAAGAAAATTAATTCTTCCTCCGGAAACAATTCCGGCTATTACATGACTAATTTCATGAAAAAAAATTATGAATAATTTAATTGGAAATAAAATTAATGAGTCAAAAAAGAAAAGACTTATTAAAACAAAAAAAATTACAATTCCGAATTGGTTAATAGTAGATTTATTTTTAATCAAGATTTTCTGCAATAAAAGTATTTGAAAAAATTTGATCGAAAGTTAACTTTTTGATTATTAAATATCACAGTAAAAATTTTGGTATAAAAAATTTTCTATAGGTTGATAAAAATATTTAATAATAAAATAAATTTATTGCAATTTTAATATTTATTATGCTATTTCAAAAATTAGAAAAATATAATATTTTACTAAAGAGAAAAATGCGAGTGTAACTCAGTTGGTAGAGTGTCAGCTTCCCAAGCTGAATGCCGCGGGTTCGAATCCCGTCGCTCGCTCAAAATTATAAAATAAAATTTGCATCATAACAACTATTAGATTAAATTTACAGCTCAAATTTTGAATGGGAACTTAGCTCAGCTGGTTCAGAGCACCTGCCTTACAAGCAGGGGGTCATAGGTTCGAATCCTATAGTTCCCACAACATAAACCCTTATAAGATAATTACTTATGAGGGTTTTGTTTTTTAAAGAATGTTAACAGTAGTAAAAATCGTAGTAGTTTTAGAAAAATCTTCAATAAAATTTCACACCCAAATAAACTGTTTTCTAGCGATTTATTCAATCTTTCATTTTGTCATTAAGTCAATTTGACATTTATTTTTTGGTAATTTCTTACTAAATAATATATTTACCAATTTCATAATTTTCCAACTTTCTCATAAATCAAATCAATCAACTTATCACCAAAAAAGGGGAAACGAGGAAGTAGAATAACCAAATCTTGATTAACTGTAGATCAAGTGGTATCTGCAAACATTCCATAAATTATACATTTAAATTAGCATACAGTAATAATTAAAATTCAAATCTAGACGATCACATTATTATTTTTAATTGCTTTTAACTAAATATTATTCAGAAAATGATGCTTACATAACAGTTGCAAAAAATTTATTATCTTAAATTTTTCAGTTGATAAATTTAATTATTGCGAAATATCAAGATAAAATTGGTAATTTACTTTTGAAAACACATTTTAAATTCTTATAACAAAATTTTTGTCGCTTATGTTTAATAAATATTATCTATTATATTTTATAGTTCTTAACTCACTATTTTGCTTAAAAATATTTGGACAGCTTAATAATTCACTTCTCGAAAATGATTTATATAATTTAGCAAGTTACAATGTTAGCTGGGATAGCCCAAGCAAAGACTTTAATGGTTCAATGCCAATTGGAAATGGTGATATTGGATTAAATGTTTGGACAGAAGAAAATGGTGATTTGCTTTTTTATATTGGGAAAACTGATTCTTGGGGTGATAATGGCAGATTATTGAAAATTGGTAAAGTTAGGTTTAAACTATCTCCTTTACCCAAAATCCCATTAAGAAATTTTATTCAAACACTTCATTTAGAAAATTCAACAATAATAATTAAATACGCACAATATGAATTTAAGTTATGGGTTGATGCAAATAATCCCGTAATTACTTTAGAAATAAATAGTGAAAATGAAACTGAGGTAATTGCAGAAATTGAACTATGGCGAACAAAACCAACTGAACTTTCCAGTATTGAAGTCAGCGATGTTATGTTTGATCATAATATTGTAAATAAACAGATTGCACCAACAGTTGTTGAACCGGATTCAGTTTTAAGTAATTTAGAAAATAGTATTGGGTGGTATCATTTTAATAGAAAATCAATAGGTCCAAAATTTACAGCGAAACATCAAGGTTTAGGGAATTTTAATAGAGTAGATCCTTTAGAAAATAGAATTTTTGGAGCAATAATTACATCAAGCAATCCAAAAAAAATAAGTGATACTAAATTGATTTCTGAATCATCAAAAAACCATCTTTTTAATATTTATGTTTCAACCGAGCATCCTTCATCATCAAAACAGTGGCAGAAAAACCTTAAAGAAAAAATAAAATCAATAGAGGAAATTGAGATCGAACAAAGATTACAAAAGCATTGTACTTGGTGGACAGATTTCTGGAATAGAAGTTGTATTTATGTTACTTCAAATTCCGAAGAGGAAAAAAGTAAATCTGAAACATTTAGAATTACGCAGTCATATATTTTACAAAGATATATTAATGCTTGTGGTGGAAGAGGGCAGTATCCGATCAAATTTAACGGTTCAATATTTAATGTACCTTTCAAAGATGCGCCCGGTGATGCTGATTATAGAAGATGGGGACCCGGTTACTGGTGGCAGAATACACGTTTGCCGTATTACACAATGTGCACTTCCGGTGATTACGAATTAATGATGCCTTTATTCAAAATGTATGTGAAAGATTTGTTTGAATTATTTAACTATAGAACAAAATTATATTTTAATATTGATGGAATATTTATTCCCGAATGTATTTATTTCTGGGGAGAAACTTTTACTGAATCATATGGCTTAACTTCATTTGATGAAAGAAAAGATAAACTTCAAGAAAGTAAATGGCATAAATATGAATGGGTTTCTAGTCTTGAACTTATTTATTTAATGTTAGATTATTATGAATATTTAATGGATGAAAATTTTTTGAAAGAATACGTTGTGCCTTTTGCAAATAAAATTATAACTTTCTTTGATCAGTACTATAAAAAAGAAAATGGTAAATTGAAAATGGAGCCGTCGCAATCTGCTGAAACATGGTGGAAATGTACTAATCCTATGCCCGAAATTGCCGGACTACATTCAGTACTTAATAGATTATTAAAACTGAATGAAAACTTGGTTGAAAAAGTATTATTAAATTATTGGCAAAATGTTAAACATAAAATACCGGATTTACCAACTCATGAAATAAATGATATTAAAATGTTTGCTCCAGCCGAAAAATTTGAAGAAAAAATGAATATCGAAAATCCGGAACTTTATGCTGTTTTTCCATTTCAACTGATAAATTTTAATTCTGAAAAAAAAGATCTGGCAATCAATGCTTTTGTTCATCGCATTGATAAAGGTAATTGGGGCTGGCGACAAGATGACTTATTTGCTTCTTATCTAGCTTTAACAGATACAACTAAAAAGTATTTAATTGAGCGAACGAAAAATAAAAATATTGATTCAAGGTTTCCGGCATTTTGGGGACCAAATTATGATTGGACTCCGGATCAAACACATGGCGCAATTATAATGAAGACTCTACAATCAATGATACTTCAGAACGACGGAGAAAATATTTATTTATTGCCTTCTTGGCCTAAAGATTGGAACGTTAAATTTAAATTACACTCGCCTTTTAAAACAGTGATTGACGGACAATATGTTGACGGAACTTTACTCATTAATGAGGTTGTTCCAGAATTTAGATCAAAACAAATACAAATTATTAATTGATGTATTTTCCTAAATGAGATCGAAATGAAAATAATTTTTATGGGTATAATTTTACTAACATCAATTATAAACTGTCAAACAAGCGAAAATATTTTACCAACAAAATCTCAAATCGCATGGGCGGATTGTGAAATTGGAGTTATTATACATCTTGATATCAGTATTTTTAAACCTGAAACATTTGATTTTAATAATAAGGAAACTTTACCAAATCTAAGCGTATTTAATCCATCAAAACTAAATACTGATCAATGGATAAAAGCAGCAAAAGATGCCGGTGCAAAATACGCAATACTTACGGCAAAACATTTAACCGGTTTTACATTGTGGCCTTCAAAAGTTCACGGATATAATGTTGGAAATACGCCTTGGAAAAATAGAAATGGTGATATTGTAAAGGATTTCATTAATTCATGTAAAAAGTATGATATAAAACCTGGTTTGTATTACAACACAAATATTAATACATACATGGACTTAGGTTTTAATCAAGAACTAAACGCCGAACAGCAAAAAATTTTTAATGATACAAATCTAAAACAACTTAAAGAATTATGGACGCAATACGGAGAATTATTTGAAATTTGGTTTGATGGAGGAGTTAAATCAAATGAAATTGGAGGAATAGCAAATGAGGTTATTCAATTAATAAATGATTGTCAACCTAATGCAATTCTATTTCAAGGGCCAATGGAATGTCGTAATTTAATTAGGTGGATTGGAAATGAGGATGGAAGGGCACCATATCCTCATTGGAGTCGCGCAGATGCAGTAACTTCATCTCTTGGATTAGTAAATATTCCAAATCTTCATGGAGATCCTGGTGGGAAAATTTGGTGTCCAGCAGAAGCAGATTTCCCAAATATTAAACAAAATGCATGGAATGGTGGTTGGTTATGGAAAGCAAATCAAGATAGTTTGTTATTTTCTGTAGACGAACTAATAGATAGATATTATACCAGTGTTGGGAAGAATGCAAATATGTTAATTGGAATGGCAATTGACACTTCCGGACAATTTCCCCAGTCTGCCGAAAATATTTTTTCCGAGTTTGGCAAAGAATTAAATAGACTTTTTAAAAATCCTATAGCTTCTTCAAATTTTATAGGTCATGCATTCGAATTGAAAATTTCTGATTCACCTCAATTAATAAAAAATATTGTAATTCAAGAAGATATATCTAAAGGTGAAAGAGTTAGAAAATATTTTATTGAAGCATTCGTCGATGAACGTTGGATAATAATAGCTGACGGAATTTCGATTGGTCATAAACGTATTCATAAAATTGATAATTTAGAAACAACAAAAATAAAATTAAGTATTTCAGAGTATTCTGAAGAACCGATAATTATGAATTTTGCTGTTTTCCCGTAAATCTAAAAACAATTATTTAATTTGAACGTTTTTAAAGCATATCTAAATTATTACTGAATATTTTTATTTTGATTTTATATCCAGACTTTCCTTCACAAATTGTTCTAAATTATTTTTAAAGTTTAAAGATTAATGTTAAAAAAATACTTTTGAAAATCTCGAATTTGAAAAGAATTTTAATCGGATTTTTTTTTAGAACCAAATTCAACTTTAACTAAATTAATTATTGTAACTATTTGTAAATTATAATAAGAATTATCTCTAATATTAATTTTAATTAAATCTTTGCTTTTAATATTAATTTAAATGATCATATTATCAATTGATATTAATAAACACTAACATCGATAGATATTTATAATATAATATAAAATATATTAAATTTAAGAAATTAAAATAGTTGAGACGAAAATGAATAATACTACCAGACGAAAATTTATTAAGAATATTGCGTTAAGTACATTTGCAATTAATTATATTCCATCTATAATTAGAGGAAAAAATGTACCAAGTAATAAATTAAATATAGCTGCAGTTGGTGTAGGCGGAATGGGTGGTGCAAATTTAAGAATGTTAGAGAATGAAAATATTGTAGCATTGTGTGATGTTGATTTCACCTATGCCGCAAATACATTTAAGAGATATCCTAATGCAAAAATTTATAAAGATTATCGCATAATGCTTGAAAAGGAAAAAAATATTGATGCGGTTTTAATTGCAACACCGGATCATACGCATGCTGTTATTACAATGGCTGCAATGCAAGAAGGGAAGCATGTATTTTGTCAAAAACCACTTACGCATAATATTTATGAAGCAAGAAAAATAATGGAAGCAGCAAAGTATTATGGTGTTCAAACTCAAATGGGAAATCAAGGGCATTCTTCTGATCATATAAGAATTTTGAAAGAGTGGATAGAAGATGGTGCAATTGGAAATGTTAGGGAAGTTCATGCATGGACAGATAGACCCGTTGGTGGAGATCCTTGGTCAACATTTTTGATTAAATCAATGCCAACAGAAAAAGTTAAAATTCCAGATGAATTAGATTGGGATTTATGGCTGGGACCCGCAATGTACAGAGATTATCATCCTGATTATCATCCAACAAATTGGAGATCGTGGATTGATTTTGGAACTGGTTCACTGGGAGATATGGGATGTCATATTCTTGATCCAGCTTTTTGGGCATTAGATTTATTTGCTCCAACTTCAATTGAAGCAACATCAACACATTGGGAGCCAGAAATTGCATCTCAAACTTTTCCCAGAGCATCTATCGTTCGATATATTTTCCCGGCAAATGATAAACGGAATGAAATTAAGCTTACATGGTATGACGGAAGATTAATGCCTCCAATTCCGGAAGATTTAGAAATTGGCAGAAATATTCCAGCAAGTGGCGCATTTATAATTGGCGATAAAGGGGTAATTATGCATGGAAGTCATGGAGCAGATAATGTGAGAATTATTCCAGAAAGTAAAATGAAGGAATATAAACTTCCTCCCAAAAAAATACCTAGAATAAAAGGATCGCATGAGGATGATTGGCTACGTGCATGTAAAGAAGGGAAAAATGCAATTCCGGCAAGTTCAAATTTTGAATACGGCGGTGCATTAACTGAGATGGTTTTACTTGGTATGATTGCAATTCAAGTTAAAGATAAAAATTTAAAATGGAATGCAAATGAAATGAAATTTGAAAATAATGATGAAGCAAATAATTTAATAAATACACAATATAGAGAAGGATGGAAATTATAATCTTTCTTAAATTATAAAATATTTACCTAAATTTATTTTGCATTATTTCTGATTTAGAAATAGAAGTTACACAATTTCTCCCTACTAAAATTTTTGAGAAATTATTTTTCTTTAAAAAACTGCGCATATATCTTTTCCAAATAATTACTATCTTTGTCTAAATATTTACCAACTAATAATATAGATGAAAACTACGGAGTTAAATAATGAATAAAGCTCTTACCGACTTTATGAACAAACATATCGTTCCGCCATTAAATCTATTAAGTGAAAATCCTTATTTATCTGCAATTCGTGCAGGTATGGTTGCAGTTGTACCGTTAACAATTGTTGGAAGTATTTTTATAATTATTTCATATTTTCCGTTTAATGGTTGGGATAAAATTATTGAACCATACAGGTCAATTCTTGATATTCCGGTAAGTGCAACATTTGGATTGCTTGCACTGTTTGTTTGTTTTTCAATTGGATATGATTTAGGTAAACAAATGAAGCAAGAGGCAATTATTAGCGCTTCACTTTCTGCATTGATATTTTTGTTAATTCAATTTAATCCTGAAGATGAATTGTTAATTTTTGACAATCTTGGATCTAAAGGAATTTTCACTGCAATTTTGATTGCATTTATTTCTGTTAGTGTTCAAAAATTTTTTACCGATAAAAATTTAGTGTTTCGTTTACCTAAAAATGTTCCGCCCGTTGTTTATGAATCATTTGTTTCGTTAAGTCCGTTATTTTTCTTATTAATATTGTTTTGGGTAATAAGATATGTTTTAGGAATTGATATTAATGGTATTGTTGAATTAATTTTTAGACCGGTAGTATTTGCTTTTAATACTTTACCTGGAATTTTAGTTTACGCATTTTTAGTTACACTTTTATGGTCAGTAGGAATTAACGGTGATAATGCTATGGATGCAATCGCAGCTCCCATATTTCTTCAATATTTAACGGAAAATGTAACGGCAATGTCTTTGAATCAACCGCTGCCTTACATTACTGCGTATGGATTTTTTACAACATTTGTAAATGTTGGTGGAACCGGTGCAACTATTGGACTCGCGTTAATAATGTTGAATTCGAAAGAACCGGGATTTAGAAAAATTTCACGATTCTCACTTCCTACACAAATATTTCAAATTAATGAACCAATATTTTTTGGTTTTCCAATTGTACTAAATCCAATTTTTATGGTCCCGTATATTTTAATTACTTTATTTCTTACTGCCGGAACTTATATTTTAATGGATTTTGATTTGATAAGCAGACCAGTGATAAATGTTCCATGGACAACACCGCCAATTATTGGGCATTATCTTGTTTCGGGAGGTGATTGGCGAGCAGCAGTGTGGGGAGTTATTTCATTAATTTTAGCAATGACTGTATATTTTCCGTTTGCAAAAATTGCTGAAAAAAATAGATTAAATGATGAAGCTGCTGGTAAGTCTCATGAATAGAATTTAAATTAGAAAATAAGGAGTTCAATAAATTTATAATTTAAGGAACTCCTCAAAATTTTTATTTATAATAAATTTCGTTAAGTCTTAATTCTTTTTTGAAATCAGAAATATTTGTTGAATCATTAATTACCAAATTCTCAATGTTCGCCATTTCAGCAAAGTCTTCAATATACTCTTTTGTAATAGCTTTACTAAAAACAGTATGATGAGCGCCGCCCGCAAAAATCCATGCTTCTGCACCAATTTCCAAATTTGGTTTCGGAATCCACATAGCTCTTGCAACCGGCAGATTTGGTAAATCATTATCCGGATTTACAACTTCAACTTCGTTAGTAATTAGCCTGAATCTATTTCCTAAATCAATAAGAGAAACATTTATTGCGTTTCCCGGATTAACATTAAAAACCAACCGCGCTGGATCTTCTTTTCCGCCAATGCCCAAAGGATGTACTTCTAATTTTGGTTTTCCTGAAGCAATTGACGGACAAATTTCTAACATGTGAGATCCTAAAACTTTATCACCATTTAGATTAAAGTGATAAGTATAATCTTCCATAAATGAACTTCCACCTTCAAGTCCGTTTGCCATTATTTTTACTGCGCGAACCAATGAAGAAGTTTTCCAATCACCTTCAGCACCGAACCCAAAGCCATCATTCATTAATCTTTGAACAGCAATTCCGGGTAGTTGTTTTAATCCATGCAAATCTTCAAACGTTGTTGTAAATGCTTTGAAATTTCCATTTGTCAAAAATTTTCGTAAACCTAGTTCAATTCTTGCGGCATCTAAAACACTATGAAATTTTGGTCCATTTTTTTTAGCTTCATCAGAAAATGTATATAAATCAAAATATTCATCAACCAAATTATTTATTTCTGATTCTTCAACTTGATTTACAACTTTTACTAAATCTCCAACTCCAAATCCATTAACTGAAAATCCCAACTGAATTTGTCCGCTAACTTTATTTCCTTCGGTTACGGCAACTTCGCGCATATTATCTCCAAAGCGAGCAATTTTCATATTTTGCATATCAGCCCATGCAGAAGCAACCCTCATCCACATTGCAATTTTTTCTTGAACTTTTTTATTACTCCAATGACCAACAACAACTTTTCTATTTTTTTTCATTCTTGTGCAAATGAATCCAAATTCCCTATCTCCATGTGCAGCTTGGTTGAGGTTCATAAAATCCATATCAATTGAATCCCAAGGAATTTCTTGATTGAATTGTGTATGCAAATGAAGAAATGGCTTCTGTAAAATATTCAAACCATTAATCCACATTTTTGCCGGTGAGAATGTGTGCATCCAAAATATTAATCCGATGCAATTTGGATTAACGTTTGCATCACTAATTATATTATAAATTTTTTCGGGAGTTGTAACAACTATTTTAAAAATAATTGGCAAAGGAAGATTTTTAGAATCATTTAAGTTATTAACAATTTTCTGAGAATTTTCTGCAACCTTTTTAAGTGTTTCTTCACCATATAAATGTTGACTTCCGGTTATAAACCATACTTCAAGATTTTTAAAATTCATAATTTTATCCAGAGTTTATTTCAAATTTTATTTTTGACCGTAATAGGAATTTGGGCCGTGTTTTCTTTCGTAATGTTTATTGGAAATATATTTTGGTAAATCTTTTAATTTTGGATTTAACTGAAAAGATTTTAAATTCATTTCTGCTATTCTTTCAAGAATCAAAGAATTTTTTACAGAGTCATTTGCATTTTTACCGAAAACAAATGGCGCATGACCAGCAACTAATATAGCCGGATTATTTAGTGGATTTGAATCTTGTAATGTTTCTATAATTAATTTTCCAGTATTCAATTCATAATCATTTTGTACTTCTCTCTTTTTAAGAAAACGAGTAACCGGAATTGTTCCGTTGAAATGATCTGCGTGAGTTGTTCCAATACAATTTATGGATTTGCATGCTTGCGAAAAAATAGTTGCGTAATTACTGTGTGTATGTGTAATTCCACCAATTTGCGGAAATGCTTTGTAAATTTCTAAATGTGTGGGAGTATCCGAAGATGGTCTATTTTTTCCTTCAACAATTTTTCCATTTAAATCAACAACAACCATATCAATAATTTTGATTTTTTCATATTCAATTCCGCTTGGTTTAATAACAACTAATCCGCTTTCTCTATCTATTCCGCTTACGTTTCCCCAAGTTAGTATCACGAGTCCATATTTCACTAAATCTAAATTTGCATTTAAAACATCTTTTTTTAATTGAGATAAATTCAATTTTTACTCCTTAAGGAATTCTTAATTTCAAGTAATTCTTTCATTACGTTGTATAAATTTCCTTGCCATTCTTTTGTCCCAAAAGAATCATGCAATTGGGTATAGAGTTGATAAAGCTCTTTATAAATTTTAACATTTTCCGAATTTGGGAAATATGTTTTATCAATTCCAGTCATTTTATTTTTAGCTTCATCAATATTTTCATATCCACCTTTATCTTTACCAGCAGCAACAGTTGAGCTTATTGCGGCACCTAATGCTGGTGTTTGTTCACTTTTTGAAACTTTCATCGGGCGATTTGTAACATCCGCATAAATTTGCATTAGAAGTTTATTTTTAATCGCAAGTCCGCCGCAATTAACTATATCGTTAATAGTAACATTATTGTCTTCTATTCTATTTATGATAGTTAAAGCACCAAATGCCGTTGCCTCAATTAATGCACGATAGATTTCATGAGCTTGTGTATGTAAAGTTTGACCAATTAGTAAACCGGTCAACCTAACATCAACAAGAACGGTCCTATTGCCATTATTCCAATCCAAAGCCAATAAACCGGTTTCACCAGGATTTAATTTATTTGCAGCAGTTTCAAGATTTACAAATTTTTCATCAACTGTTTTTCCGTAAGACTCCGGTACAAGATTATTTACAAACCAAAGAAAAATATCTCCAACAGCAGATTGACCGGCTTCAATTCCGTAAAATCCTTCCATAACCGAATTAGAAACAATTCCACAAACTCCGGGAATATCATTTAATTTTTCTTTCATTGATGAAATCATAATATCGCAAGTGCTTGTGCCTAAAATTTTTACAAGTGTACCTTCGGAAATTCCGGCACCAATCGCTCCAAGATGTGCATCAAACGCACCAACGGAAATTACTACATCTGTTGAAAGTCCAAGTTTATCTGCCCATTCTCTAGAAAGATTTCCAACAGCATACTCAGTAGAATATGCTTGATTAAACAAATTTGAAAGCATATTTCCAAAATTTGGTGAAAGTTCATCTAGAAAATCTTTATCCGGTAAACCTCCCCAAGCATCATTAAACATTGCTTTGTGTCCGGCAGCGCAAATACTTCTTTTTATTTTTTTTGGATTTAATTCACCAATTAAATTTGCCGGAATCCAATCGCAAATTTCTACCCAACTGTAAGATGAATTGTAAACTTCCGGATTAGTATTTTTGCAGTGAAGAATTTTGCTCCACCACCATTCCGATGAATAAGTTCCGCCAATTTTTGCCAAATAGTTTGGTCTAATTTTAGATGCTAATTCTGTAATTTGAACTGCTTCATTAAAGCTTGTATGATCTTTCCATAACCAAACAAAAGAGGCTAAATTATTTTTGAATCTTTCATCAAAACATAAGGGATTTCCATTTTCATCAACCGGCATAGGACTACTTCCGGTTGTATCAACGCCAATACTTATAATATCATTCGGACTAAAATTTTCCACTGTATTTTTTGCTTTTTCAATAGATCCCTTAACAGTTGTTTCAATTCCAATTAAATAATCATCTGGATTTTGGCGGGCCAAATTTGGATCATTTTTGTCAAGTAGAATTCCAGCATCACCACTTGGATAATTAAATACATGAGAAGCAATTTCATATCCGTTGCTAATATCAACAATTAAACTTCTGCAAGAGTTAGTTCCAAAATCCAGACCTATTGAATATTTATTCATCATATCCTCTTCGATTTATCAACCATTAAAAAAGATATATGCAATAATTATAATTACCATTACCAATACCGAAGTAAAAATATCAACTCCGGACCAACTTTTGCGAGATTCCAACTTATGTTCTGCAGTGGTTGTTTCATAAGTTAACCCGCTAATTTTTTCATAATCAGGTTCTTCAGTTGAATAACTAACAATAAACATAACTGCAAGACTTACAAGAAATATTAGTAATCCATAATATTGAAAGAAAATATTGTTAATAATCCAAAAGAATGAACCTTCGGAGTAAGTAAAATTTGTGCCCAATTTTACGGGGGTATCGATCGCAAGTCTAAATAATCCTAATGCAAATCCAGTATAGAGTGCAGCTAAAGCGCCTTTACCATTTAATCTTTTATTAAAAATTCCGGCAAAGAAAACCACAAAGATCGGTGGGGCTAAATAAGCTTGAACACCTTGTAAATAATCATATAATCCTTTTCCACCTTGAATTACCGGAAGCCAAAGCAATCCGATTAATACCATGACAGAAGTTGCAACACGACCAACCCAAACTAATTTTTCTTGTGAAACATTTGGTTTTAATCTTGAATAAAAATCTATTGTAAATAAAGTTGAACATGCATTGAAAACTCCGGCAAGTGAACTCATCAATGCGGCTAATAATCCGGCAACAACAAGGCCTCTAATTCCTACCGGAAGAATATGTGCAACCATAAGTGGAAAGGCTTGCTGAGCATTTTCTCTAATTATTTGTCCATCTTGACCAATTAATTCAGCTTGAAGTGCTGGGACTTTACCACTTACCGCTAAAGCATAAGAAATTATTCCGGGAATGATAAAAATAAAAACCGGTAACAATTTGAAGAAAGCTGCAGCAATTGAACCTCTTCTAGCTTCAGTTTCACCATTTGCAGAAAGAGCTCTTTGAACTATATATTGATCAGTTGTCCAATACCATAATCCAATAATAGGAGCGGCAAATAACATTCCTATCCAAGGATAATTATCATTAAAGTACCAAGCCATTTTACCAGATTCTTTAATTGGTGCCCAAGTTCCTTCAATTCCAGCTGGTACTAAAGGTTTCCATAAGTTAAACATTTCTGTTCCAACAATTTCCTTTAGCTCAGCCCATCCTCCGATTACATCCAATCCAAAGTATGTTACTAAAGCTGAACCGATTATTAAAATAATTGTTTGAAGAGCTTCAGTGTAAGCAACAGCTGCCATTCCACCAACAACAGTATACAATCCGGTTATAATGATTACTAAGATTGAACCAATCCAAAAACTATCCATTCCCATGAAATTAATTTCAGGAAGTAAAACTGAAAAAACAATTCCACCGGCAAATACACCAACAGCAATTTTTGTTAAGACATATGCAACCAATGAAATTGCTGATAAAACAGTTCTTGCATGCGGATTAAATCTTTTTTCTAAAAATTCCGGCATTGTAAAGACTTTAGAGCGAAGATAAAAGGGAACCATCACCCAACCTAAAACAAGTAAACACCAAGCATGCAATTCGTAATGAGCCATAGCAACTCCGTCTGTAGCTCCAGAACCTGCTAATCCAACCAAATGTTCTGATCCAATATTTGAAGCAAAAATTGAAGCTCCAACAATAAACCAGCCTAAATGTCGACCAGCAAGAAAATAATCTGCAGAAGTATTTTTTTGTTTTTTTATAACCCACCAGGCTAAACCTAAAATAATTGAAAAATACCCGGCAATAACAATCCAATCAATTGTATTTAGTACAGACATTTGCACTCCTTGTATGGTGAAATTTAATAACGTTTAAGTAAAATTTACCTTATTTATTTATAGATAATTCTTATTTTCAATTTAGTTAATTAATTACATTTTGCTGTTAATATTATTTCAAAATAAATTTAATAAAAAACCTATTTACGTTATTGTTTAACCATTTTACGCAACAAATTTTTTTATTAAAAATAATTCATTTTGATTACATCCTTTAAAATTCATTCAAATTGACAAATTTTTCATACATTGAAAAAGTAAGTTCAGTTTAATTTTTCAAATTATCAAATAGTTAAAAAGGTTATCATTTTTATAATCAAAAATTTTTTAAACCTAATTAATGTTTAAAATCAGCATTATAATTTTGGTATATATTTTGTTTTGTTGATTTTAAACTGATGGAATAATTTATGTTAAATGTGAAAATTAGATTTTTAATTTTAATCGGTGTTTGCTTTGTTAATAAAAATATTACTGCCCAACAGAATTTTTTTCTTGATGATTGGAAATCTAAATCAATAGAAATTCCAACAACATATTCAAATATTGAACAGACTTCTTCAATTTCTGATTTAACAATAACAGTTGATTTTGGTGATACTTTAACAAAAATCCCCCAATATATTTATGGAAATAATGCAAATACATATTCTACAATTATGTGGAATAATTCAAAACTAGTTAAAGATTTAAGAAACCTAAATCCTCGTATTTTGAGATATCCCGGAGGAAATCTTTCTAATGAATATTTTTTTGACAGAGCTCCAAATAAAAAACCAACTGACATTCCCAACGATATAAATGTTTGGTATGGTAAAAACACCGAAAACTGGACATTGTCTATCGATAATTATTACAGATTACTTGATTCCGTAAATTCTACAGGAATTATTACTGTAAATTATGCTTATGCTCGTTATGGATTATCTGATAATCCGGTAGCGCAAGCTGCTCATTATGCTGCAGAATGGGTGAGATACGATAACGGGAAAACAAAATTTTGGGAAATTGGTAATGAAAATTACGGAAGCTGGAATAAAGGTTACGAAATTGATCAAACATTAAACAAAGATGGACAACCAAAATTTATTAATGGTGAATTGTACGGTCAACATGCATTAATTTTTATTGATTCAATGAAATCTGCAGCAAAAGAAATTGGTCACGAAATATTTATTGGATTGCAAGCTTACGAAGAAGAAACATCTTGGGATGCAATTCAGACATCTTGGAATGAAAAAATGATGCCAGTTGTGGGGAATATTCCGGATTTTTATATTGTTCACAGCTATTATACACCCTATGATCAAAATTCTAATGCTGCTGTAATATTAGATTCATATCAAAAAACTGCTAATTACAAAAACCAAGTTCATAAAGATTTAAATGAATTTGGACTAGATCCTAAACCAATTGCACTTACCGAATATAATATTTTTGCTGTTGGTTCTAAACAAATGGTTTCACATATCAACGGAATGCATGGAACTTTAGTTATTGGCGAAGCTATTAAACAAGGTTACGGTTTAGTTAACAGATGGGATTTAGCAAACGGATGGAGCGATGGCAATGATCATGGAATGTTTTCAAGGAGTGAACCAAACGTGAGTGATTTTACACCATATCCAATATTTTATCATATGACTTTTTTCCAGAAATATTTTGGGGATTCAATGGTGAAATGTGAAGTTGGAAATGAAAAAAATACTTCTAAAAAAAATATTGTAGCATTTGCTACAACTTTTGATTCTGAACATGCGGGACTTGCACTAATAAATAAATCCTCAGAAAATAAAATTGTTAATTTTGATTTGAAAAATTTTGAAATTGGAGAAAGAATTTTCTGGTATCAGCTTCAAGATGATTTTGGAAACGGATCATTTTCGAGTAAAGTTTTTGTTAATGGAATTGGTCCCGAACAAATATCTGGTGGTCCAAATAATTATTGGGAAATTTCACCATACTCATATGAGGTTGATGACTCTTTAAAAATTGAATGTCCGCCGTTTTCTGCACTTTATATTCTTATTCAAGGTGAAACGTTGGTAAATGTTGATAACCAAATTAATAATTCAAAATTAAATAATTATTATCTAAGTCAAAATTATCCTAATCCCTTTAACGCTACTACAAATATTAACTACAAAGTAAATGTTAAATCGTTAATCCGTTTAGATGTTTTTGATGTTTTGGGAAGAGAAGTTGCCACTTTAGTAAATGAAATTCAAAATCCGGGTAATTATAAAATTCATTTTGATGGAAGTAATATTCCTGCTGGAATTTACTTTTATCAACTAAAAACGGAAAACTTTTCACAAACGAAAAAAATAATTTTACTCAAATAATGTGATGTGAAAATAAATTTATAATTGATTATCTAATTTCTCCATATTACAATTGTGAAAATTAAATAAAGTCAAAATTTATTTTTATTGAATTATTCTCCAAAATCTATTTCTTAAAAAATCACATTTCTTGTTAAACATTCAATTACAATTTTTCAAAATGTATTCAGACCGATATCAACTTAAAATATTTGTTATAAAAAATTGTTGCAATAAATGAAACTTTAACGTAATTTAAAACCGTTTCAATTGTTCAATAAATGTTTGAGAAATTTTCATTAGTAAATTTTAGAAGAAATCTCTTACTGAAATTTACTTTTCAATCGATGAGATTCTATGAAAATCCAATCTGAAATTTTATTCAAAATTACATCAATTCTTTTCTTACTTTTTTATCAAATCATATTATCACAACCATCCGGTGGACCTTACGGACCAACGCAATTAAATTATGATCTTCCAAAAGTTTCTGGGAAAATAATTTATGTTTCTCCAAGCGGTGATAAAAATGGCTCCGGTGAAAATTTAGAAAATCCAACAACGTTAAAGTCTGCGATTGAAAAAATTAATTCCGGTGATGCAATTATTTTAAGAGGCGGAATTTATAGAGCCGGAAATTTAGTTTTTAATCAAAAAATAATTATGCAGCCTTACCAAGATGAACATCCAATTTTAAAAGGAACATTTATTGCAGAAAATTGGGAAAATTTGGGAAACGGATTGTGGGTAACTAAATGGGAATATTTATTTCCATCTAAACCGGATTCTTGGTGGAGAAGAAATCGTGAAGGGAAAATTACGGCTCAACATAAATTCAATAATGATATGGTTTTTATTGATGGTAAATTTCTTCAATCTGCCGGCTGGGAAGGCGAGGTTGATGAAAATTCTTTTTTTATAGATTATGAGAATAAAAATGTTTATATCGGAATTGATCCGACGAAAAAACTAATTGAAATTACAGCTTTTAATGCAGCTTTAATTCGTACTACAAAAGATGTAAATGGAAAAATTTCAGATAAAAAAGGTCCGGAAATTCACGGAATAACATTTACACAATATGCTTACAGAGCAATAGAGATAGAAGGAACAGAACCGGAAGGTTTAGCAAACCCAGCAGATTTTGGTAAAGATGTTGTTGGAACCACATTCGAAAATTGTACAATTTCTTATTGCTCAAGAGTTGCGGCATATATTCGTGGAGATAATTTAACATTAAAAAATTGCTTGATTTCAGATACAAGTACGGAAGGAATATATATTCTTAGTTCATCAGATGTTCTGCTTGAAAAAAATATTTTCAGAAGAAATAATATTGAGCAAATTACCGGATACTATCCAGCAGCCGTAAAAATATTTAATCAAACTTATCGCGTTACTTGTAATGATAATTTGGTGATTGAGCATCCTTACTCAAATGGAATTTGGTACGATGTTGGAAATGTGGATGGAGTTTTTATAAATAATTGGATTCAAGATGTTGGATATGTAAACACACAAGTTAACGAAAACCAAGTCTGGCCGAGTCAAAACGGATTCTTTTTTGAAATATCACAAAAAGCAATTTGTACCGGAAATGTTTTTGTAAATTGTGATCATGCGATTTTAGTTCTCAATAGTTTCGATGTGAAAATTTATCAAAACACATTTGTAAATAGTATGGTTGTAATTGGTAGGGATTCAAGAAGTGCACAAGGTGATCATTTTGGCTGGCATCCAAGCACAGGACCGGATGTTGATGAAAGAAATAATCATATATTTGTGAATAACCTTTTAACTGCTGATGAAAATTTTCATCGTCCACTTTTCTTGGCTTGGCAATCTGAAAAACTTTGCGGAAAATTAAGTGATCCACAACTTAAAGAATTTGATAATAATGTTTATGTTCGCAAAAATTCAAATGAAAAAAATCCACTTATTTGGTGGGGACCATCACAAAACGAAAAATGTTTTTCATCATATTATAATTTGGAAAGTTTCACAATTCAAAATCCTAATTTTGAAAAGAGTGGAATTGATTTAGCTAATTATAATGGACCATTATTTAAAAATTCAATTTTAGGAAATTATCAATTATTGAAAAATTTTCCGTTTTCCAAAAACTCAAAAGAGTTACCAAAGGAAATAAACAATTATTTTAATCATAAAAACAAATTTATTGGCGCAGTGAAACCTATTGAATAATTACTTTTTCTCATAAAATATTCAAAAAATATGAAATATAGAAAACTCGGAAGAACCGGCTGGGAAGTATCGGAAATAAGTTTTGGAGCATGGGCAATCGGCGGCGATTGGGGAAATGTGAATGATAAAGAATCGCTGCAAACTTTACATTTTGCAGTTGAAAATGGAATTAATTTTTTTGATACTGCCGATGTTTACGGTTCCGGAAAAAGTGAGAAATTAATTTCTCAAATTAAAAAAATCTACAAAGATAAAATTATTGTTGCAACGAAAGCTGGAAGAAAATTAAATCCGCATAATTCAAAAGGTTATAACAACAAAAAAACTCTTCAAGATTTTATTGAACAAAGTTTGAAAAATTTAGAAGTTGATTCGATTGATTTGCTTCAACTTCATTGTCCGCCGACAGATGTTTATTACATTCCAGAAGTTTTTGAATATTTAGAAGATTTTGTTAAAGATGGTAAATTAAAATATTACGGAGTAAGTGTAGAAAAAGTTGAAGAAGCGCTTAAAGCAATTGAATATCCAAATGTTCAAACAGTTCAAATAATTTTTAATATGTTTAGACAAAGACCAGCAGAATTATTTTTCGATCAGGCAAAAAAGAAAAATATTGGAATCCTTGCCCGCGTTCCATTAGCATCGGGATTGTTAACCGGAAGAATAAATAAGCAAACTGAATTTCTAAAAAATGATCATAGAAATTATAATAGAAACGGTGAAGCTTTTGATAAAGGCGAAACATTTTCCGGAGTAAATTTTGATTTAGCATTGCAAGCAGTTGAAGAAATTAAAGAAATTTGTCCCAGTAATTTTTCACTTACGCAATTTGCATTAAAATGGATTTTAGAATTTGATGCAGTCTCTTGTGCAATTCCCGGTGGAAAAAATATTATTCAAGTTAGAGAAAATTTATTAACTTCAAATTTAGAAAGTTTAGATAAAGTAACTTTTGAAAAAGTAAATTTGATATACGAGAAATTAATTAAAACGCAAGTGCATCAAATATGGTAAAAATTATTTTAAAGAAAATTTTATCAGTGATTAGAATAAAAGTTTGAGTAAGCAAACAATATAGATATTTTTACAAAACATTTTTTTAAGTATTGTTAATTACTGATATTTGGAGTAAGTATGAAGAAAATTACAATTGTAGACGTTGCAAAAAAAGCCGGAGTATCAAAGGGAACGGTTTCTGCAGTGATAAATGCAAAAAATTCGGTTAAGCCAGCAACACGAGATTTAATTTTAAGCGTTATGAAAGAATTAAATTTTCGTCCCCAAGGCATTGCCAGAAAATTAAAAAACGGAGATGTTGATAAAACAATTGGGCTAGTTATTAAAAATTTGAGTTACCCGTATTACACATCTATTGCATATGGCGTTAAAGCTTATGCTAACAGCAAAGGATATTCTGTGATCATAACTAGTTCTGAAAATAATCATGAAAGCGAAGTAAAATTCTCTCACATATTTTCTACCAAAGATATTAAGGGAACGATTATAGCTCCGGTTGTGGAAGGTACATCCGAAATTGAACATTTGTTTAAGTTGAAAATGATTAATTATCCATTCGTATTGTTAGAAGATGTAAAAGGAATTCAAGCAAACGTTGTTGCAATTGATAACTTAAAAGCAATTAAAAATGCAGTGAAATATTTAATTGATTCTGGTCATACAAAAATTGTACATTTTGCGGGACCATCACAATCATCTCACACAGTTGAAAGAGTAGAAGGATTTCGCCATGCATTTAGCGAACGAACTTTAGTTTTTAATAAAGATATGATTGTATATATTGGTTCAAATTATGAAGAGAGTTTTGATAAAACAAAAGAGTATTTCAAGAATTTAAAGAAAAAAGATTACCCAACCGCAATTGTATGTTTTAATGATCAACAAGCGCTTGGTGTAATGATGGCTTTGGTTGAATTAAAGATTAAAATTCCGGATGATATAAGTATAGTTGGAAATGATGATATTTTTTACTCAAGAATTTATCCAGTTCCCTTAACAACTATAAAAGCACCTTTACATGAAATTGGTGTTAAAGCAGCTGAAATTCTTATTCGTAATATTGAATCGCACGAAATTTTACCTATTGAAAAAATAGAATTAAAGACTGAACTAATAATTCGTGAATCAACAAAAGTATTTAAATAAAATTCAGTTTCAGGCGTAAGTGAAATAAAAAATATTTGAATTATAAAAATATAATCTAAATATTAATTTGATTACCTTAAATGTTTAAGAATTGTAATAGTTATTTTGATTTTTTGAGAAACTTGAAATTTTATGAAAAAAATTACAATTGATACAGTTGCTAAACATGCTGGAGTTTCAAAAAGTACAGTTTCGGCGGTAATAAATGCAAAAGGGAATGTAAAACAAATTACTAGGGATCATATTCTCAATATTATGAAAGAGTTGAATTTTCGGCCTACAGGTATTGCACGCAATTTAAAGAATAAAGCTCTTGAAAAATCAATTGGAATAATAATTAAAGATCTTAGATACCCATTTTTTACTTCTATTGCATTTGGAGCAATGGAATACGCAAATAGTAAAGGATATTCAACTTTCATTGTCAGTTCGGAAAATGATCACGAAACAGAAAAAAAATATTTACAATTGTTTTCCTTCACAGGAATAAAAGGTGCAATAATTGCTCCAATTGTCAAACCCGAGTCTGAAATTGAACATCTTTTTAAATTAAAAATGATCAATTATCCTTTTGTTTTATTGGCAGATGTTCAAGGGATTCAAGCAAATGTTGTTGCAATTGATAATATTAGAGCAATAAGAAGAGCAGTAAAATTTTTAATCGATTGTGGTCATAAAAAAATAATACATTTTGCTGGAGATCCTTATTCATCTCATACAAAGGAACGTATCGATGGATTTAAGGAGGCCTTTAGTGAAAGTAATTTAATATTTGAAAAAAAAATGGTGATTCCAATCGGTTCGTTCTATAATGAAAGTTTTACAAATTCGATGAAATATTTTAAAGGCATCAAACAAAAAGATTTACCAACAGCTATTGTATGTTTCAATGATCAACAGGCTGTTGCGGTAATGGCGGCATTAAAGGAATTAAACATTAAAGTTCCAGATGATATTTCAATTATAGGTAATGATGATATTTCCTATGCTGATATTTATCCAATTCCATTAACAACAATACGTGCGCCACAACACGAGATTGGCAAACGAGCTGCAGAAATTTTGATAAGAAATATTGAGTCCACTTTAATATTACCAATGGAAAAGTTATTACTGGATACGGAATTTATTATCAGAGAGTCTACAAAAAATCATCCAATTTATTAAGTCTATTTTTTCTATTTATTTCAAAAGTTTTTTTGTCTAATTATTAAAGAAATTAAGATTGCCTCGATTTTGAATTATACTCTATTGTTAATGGGTTTATATAAAATTTCTTAATTATATCGTTAATTTGTTTTTACATTTCGTCGAATTTATTAACAAAGTTATTGACATTTAAAATTATATTTACTAATCTTGTATATAAAAATCGAACTATCAAACCGGTTCAATTGTTCATGATATGGTATAATAATGGATAAAAGTTTTATAAATGAAAGTAAATTTATGTTTAAAAATTGAAATGATTTTGACTATAACAGTGAATAGATTAAAGTAAGTTTAATCCTATATACTTTGGTAACAAAAAGTATCATGTATTTGCTATACTACACATGAGGTAACATGATCAAAAATAAAATACATCAGTACAAAATAGAAAGCGTATTAAAAGAAATACGTAAATGTTTTGTAAACCAAGAAAAGCTAATTCGAAAAACAGAATTACTTCCAATCCACATCGAAAGATACAATTCAAAAAAAAATCAAGATATAGAATTCAACTTACAAGCAAGAAAATATAAGTTATGGAAATAAATAAATGAACGAAAAAGCAGAAATAATAAATAGTGTAGATATGCAAGACTATAAAAATCCAAATTTAAGAGTTGGTGATAGAGTAGAAGATTTATTGAGCAGAATGAGTTTGGAAGAAAAGATAGCTCAAATGATGTGTATATGGAATCAGAAAAAAGAATTGATATTAGATGAGAATGGAAATCTTGACTATGAAATGATGAAAAAGAACATACCAAACGGATTAGGTCAAATAGGTAGAATAAGTGATACAAATGGTGGACTAAGTCCGATAGAGATGGCAGAATTTGCAAACTCGCTTCAGAAATTTTTTGTAGAAGAAACAAGATTAGGCATACCGGTAATAATCCACGAAGAATGCTTGCATGGATTAGCTGGAAAAGAAGCGACAAGCTATCCACAACCGATTGGATTAGGAGCAACATTTAATCCGAAACTAGTAGAAGAAATATACTCGTCAATTGCCGAAGATACGAGAAAGAGAGGAGCTCACCAAGCACTTACACCTGTATTAGATGTTGCAAGAGATCCGAGATGGGGAAGAGTTGAAGAAACTTTTGGAGAGGATCCCTACCTAATAGGTGAAATGAGTAAAGCAGCAATTAGAGGATTTCAGGGCGATAGAACGTTTAAGGAAAAGAATAAAGTCTTAGCAACACTTAAACACTTTGCAGCACATGGACAACCTGAATCTGGATCAAACTGCGGACCTGCAAACTTTTCCGAGAGAGTACTGAGAGATGTATTTCTGGCACCATTTAAGGAAGTAATAGAAGAAGAGAAACCATATTCTGTAATGGCATCATATAATGAAATAGATGGCATACCATCACATGCAAATAAATGGCTGTTAAGAAAAGTTTTAAGAGAGGAATGGGGATTTAAAGGATTTGTTGTATCAGATTATTATGCAATAACAGAACTAAGTAATAAAGAAGAAACAGTAAGTCATAGTGTAGCGGCAGATAAGAAAGAAGCAGCATTACTAGCAGCAGAAGCTGGAGTGAATATTGAACTTCCGGAAATAGATTGCTATCCGAATCTAAAGGATTTGGTAATAAGTGGAAAAATAAGCGAAACATTAATTGATGAGTTAGTAAAACCAATGCTGGAAGCAAAGTTTGAGATGGGATTGTTTGAAGATCCGTATGTAGATCCAATGCTGTTACAGAATGAACACAAATTAGAGAATGACAGAAAAATTGCCTTGAAAGCTGCTCAAGAAACAATTACTTTGCTAAAGAATGAGAACAAACTTCTCCCGATAAAAATAAAAGAAAAAAGTAAAATAGCAGTAATAGGACCAAATGCAGATAGAAGAATGTTGGGTGGATACAGTGGAACACCCAAATTTTATACAACAGTTTTAGAGGGAATAAAAAATAAAGTAAAAGACAAATTTGAAATTGTATATAGTGAAGGATGTAAGATAACAATTGGAGGATCGTGGAATGAAGACACGGTAGTTCCATCTGATCCGGAAGAAGATAATAGACTTATAAAAGAAGCAGTAGAAATAGCGGGAAAGTCGGATGTTGTAATATTAGCAATTGGTGGAAATGAACAAACATCAAGAGAAGCGTGGAGTAAGATACATTTAGGAGATAGAACAAACTTAGATTTGGTTGGAAGACAGAATGAGTTATTGAAAGAAATACAAAAACCGGGAAACCAATAGTAGTTGTTTTGTTTAACGGAAGACCAAAATCGATAAGTTATATATCAGAAACAGTACCATCAATATTGGAGTGCTGGTATTTGGGACAAGAGACCGGAAATGCAGTAGCGGATGTAATATTTGGGGATGTGAATCCAAGTGGAAAATTGCCAATATCAATACCAAGATCGGTGGGACATATACCATGTCATTACAATCATAAACCATCATCAAGAAGAGGGTATTTGTTTGATGATATAACACCGCTATATCCATTTGGGTTTGGACTAAGTTACACAAACTTCAAAATAACAGACATAAAAGTTGACAAAGAAAAAATCACTGAAAATGAAAAAGTAAGTGTAACAGTAAAAGTAAAGAATGAAGGAGAATTGAAAGGAACAGAAGTAGTGCAGATGTACATAAGGGACAAAGTAAGTTCAGTAACCAGACCGGTGAAAGAGTTGAAAGGGTTTAGAAAAATAGAGTTAGAAGCCGGAGAAGAAAAAGAAATAATATTTGAGATAACGAAGAAAGAATTATCATTTACAAATGTAGATATGAGATACACAGTAGAACCAGGTGAATTTGAAATAATGGTTGGCAATTCTTCGGATGATGTTGATTTAATTAAAACAGTAATTACGGTTGAAAAACAATAAACTAAACATCAAAATTGTTGGGGATTATGGAAAATAATAACGTAAAATTAACAGAATCAGTATTATCATTAAAAGAAAAAATAGGGTATAGTTTAGGAGATGCAGCTTCAAATATTTATTTCCAGACATTTATTATTTTCTTATTAAACTTTTACACAGATGTATTTGGTTTACCGGCTGCAGCAGTTGGTACGATGTTTTTAATTACGAGAATATTCGATGCCGTTAACGACCCAATTATGGGGACAATTGCAGATAGGACAAATACTAAATGGGGAAAATTCAGACCATTTGTTTTCTTCTTTGGAATACCGTTTGTAATTATGGGGGTTTTAACTTTTACAACTCCTGATTATGATGTTTCCGGTAAACTAATTTATGCTTACATCACATACAACCTACTAATGGTAATGTACACAATTGTAAATGTACCATATTCAGCACTTATGGCGGTAATAACTCCGAATTCACTTGAGAGAACAGAATTAAGTTCATTCAGATTTGTTGCAGCTTTTGTTGGTGGATTGATAGTACAAGGATCAACAATATATTTGGTAAAATATTTTGGGAATGGAAACGATGCAGTTGGCTGGCAGTACGCAATGGGCATTTTGGGATTACTCGCATTAACATTTTTATTCATAACATTTGTAACCACAAAGGAAAGAGTACAGCCGCCGAAAAATCAAAAAATTGAAGTAAAGAAAGATTTAAAAGATCTATTTTCGAACAAAGCGTGGTTACTGATAGCCGGAGCAACAGTATTTCAGTTAATATTTATAGTTGTAAGAAGTTCCTCAATAGTTTACTACTTCAAATATTATATATTGGATCAAAAGCTAAATTTATTTGGTACGGTAATAGATTTGCCTTATGAAACATTCACATCAACATTTTTGCTGACTGGAACAATTTTTAATATTATTGGCGCAATTTTAACAAAATGGATATCCAAAAAATTTGACAAGAGAAATACTTATGTGGGATGTTTGTTAATAAGTGCAGTAGGAAGTATAGCATTTTATTTCTTGTCACCACAAAGTGTGATACTAATATTTTTAATTAATATTTTAATTTCGTTTGCATGGGGACCAGTTTCAGTATTACAATGGGCAATGTACACAGATGCGGCAGATTATTCGGAATGGAAAAATAATAGAAGAGCTACCGGATTATTGATGGCAGCATCATTATTTGCATTAAAATTAGGATTAACAGTTGGCGGTGCATTAGTAGGATATATTCTTGCATATTATGGTTATGTAGCCAATGAAACACAGACTCCGGAAACAATAAATGGAATGATATTACTTATGAGCTTATATCCGGCAGTATTTGGAATAATTGGTGCGGGATTAATGTTTTTCTATCCCTTAACAAATAAAATGATGTTAAAAATAGAACACGATTTAACACAAAGAAGAATTTAAATTTATTTCATTTTACATATTAAGAGGGCAGAATATGATAAAAATTATTTACCAAATTAAAAAAAACACTTTGTGGGCATTGATTTTATTTTCTTTAATATTATTTAATTCAAATTTATTTGCTCAGTCGGGATCAATAAGAGGACAAGTTTTTGAAAAAGATACAAATGATCCGCTTGTTGGCGCAAATTTAATAGTTAAAGGAACAACACTTGGTGCTTCAACAGATTTTGATGGAAAGTTTCTTATAAGAAATGTGCCAATGGGTAACCACACTTTAACTGTTACATATATTGGTTACAATCAAGTAAGTAAAGAAATAACAATTACTGCAAATAGAACTTTAGAATTAGAATTCTCACTTGAACCGCAAGTTTTAGAAGGTGAAACCGTAACAATTTCTGCTCAGGCAAAAGGGCAAGTTTCAGCAATTCAGCAACAATTAACAGCAGATCAAATTACAAATGTTGTTTCAGAAGAAAGAATTCAAGAACTACCGGATTTTAATGCTGCATCAGTATTGAGCAGATTGCCGGGCATTTCTACAACACAAAGTTCCGGTGAAGATAATAAAATCGTAATTCGTGGATTGTCACCAAAATATAATTCAATAGAAGTTGAAGGTGTAAAATTATCTTCAACGGGAAGTTCACAAATTGGACTTTCGTCTAATCCAGGTGCAGGATCTGGTGGTGTTTCTAATGATAGAAGCGTTGACCTAACTATGATTTCTCCATACATGATTAGAATGATTTCAGTTTATAAATCTTTAACACCTGATATGAACGCTAATTCATTGGGCGGAACCGTTAATATGGAATTAAGAGAAGCTCCCTCAGAATTGCATTGGAATTTAATGTATCAACAAGGTTATACTGCAAAGAGCGGAACACTTGGAAATTTTAGAGCAGTTGCTTCTGGAAGCAATAGGTTTTTTGATGATCAGCTTGGAATTTATGCATTAGTAAATCTTGAATCATATGATAGAAATTCTGATAATTTGGATGCGTCATATGATATTCCAGCTGGAGAGACTTATGTTGATCCAGCAACCGGTTTTCAACCAGTTCAAGTAAATTCTGTTACATTTAACAGACATTTAGAAAATAGAAAACGATATGGGGGAAATTTAATTCTGGATTATAAAATCCCAGACGGTTCTTTAAAATTTGTGAACATGATTGCTAGAATAAATTCGGATTATACAGATCATCGCCAAACAATTAATTATGATCAAGGCAGAATGAATTGGACATTACGACAAGGAGAAAATATTACGGATCAACAAATGCATTCATTAAAATTTGATTATGATTTAGGTTATGCTGCACTAGATTTATCTGTTAGTTATACTGCTTCAAGAAACTCCCTTGATAAATCTCCCGAATTTAATTTTAATCAGGTTGATGCATTACAAGCTGGTGTACCAAGAGATAATGTAATTCCAGAAGATTTAATTTATTTACTCACAAATTTTAAAGGTGATAGTGCAGTAATTTTAAATAATGCAAATCTTTATAGCAACGAATATAAAGAAGATAAAATTACTTATAAAGCTGATTTAGAGTTCCCATTCTTTTTAGGATCTTCTTTAAGTGGATTTGTAAAATTTGGTGGACAAATTTATAATCAGACAAATGAAACTGATCAAGAAGTACCATACTTAGCATTTAATGGAAATGCAACAAGCACAAGTACTGATATTCAAGCTAATTTGATGAGAACAATCATGAATGAATTTGGAGTTTCAGTAAGTGAAGATGGTAAACTTACTGGTAAAACATTTCTAAATGATGATGAAGAATTGTTTGATCCATTTTTAGAAGATAAATATGGCAGTGTTTATTATGTGTCATCACCCGGACCTTTAAATAATATTCTAGATTATATTATTGGAAAGCCGGAGTTTGATGCTTCAAATAGTCAATATAGTTCTGGTGCTCAAGGTGGATGGTATGATGGGCCATATCAACAATTAATTAATGATTATGAATATAAAGAAAATTATTATGCTGCATATGGAATGACAAAATTAAATTTTTGGGATTTTATGGTAATAGGTGGAATAAGATTTGAAAAACTAGATAATGAATATTTTGCATATAATGCAAGAGATCAGAGAAATCCGCAATCACAAATAATGTATGATACAAATTCTGTAAAATCAAATGAATACTTGCTTCCTATGGCACAAATAAAATATGAACCTTTTAAATGGCTGGATGTTAGATATGCATATACTCATACTTTATCAAGACCCGATTATCATGCACTTAGTCCCAAATTTTCAATAACCCAAGGAAACCAAGTATATACGGGAAATCCTGATTTAAAACCGGCAAAATCAATGAATCAAGATTTAAATATAACTTTTCACTCAAATGAAATTGGTCTTTTTTCGATTGGAGGATTTTACAAAAAAATTGAAAATTTTGTTTATAATGCTTCATATCGTTTAGACCTTGCAGAAGATGCCAGGATTGATGCACTCTCAAGATATCAAATTGTAAGAAACGGGACATTAGTTGTTACTCCCATTTTAACTTCGGGTAAATCTGATGCAACTGTTTTTAGACCTTTAAATAATCCATATGATGCAACGGTAAAAGGACTTGAATTAGATTTTCAACACAATTTTTGGTACTTGCCTACACCATTTAACAATTTTGTTATTGGAATGAATTATGCAAACATTTCCTCAGAAACGACATATCCTTGGTATGATGTAGAAGTTAGAATTGTTGGGCGAGAAAGAATTACAGAATTTATTGATAGTGCCTCAACGGGAAGATTGATTGATCAACCGAAGCATATTTTTAATGCTTATTTAGGTTATGATTATCAAGGATTTTCCTCAAGACTTTCTTTTTTATTTCAAGATAACTCGGCTAGAGGAAATGGCGGACGTAATCCTGAATTGGATTCGTATACAACAGAATATTTCCGTATTGATTTTGCAGCACGCCAAAAACTACCGATTTGGAATAGTGAATTATTCTTAGATGTAAGCAATCTAAATGGTTCAAACACAAGCTGGATACAAAGATCAATAGAAGGATATTTGGGTATTCAAAATTATGGATTAACAGCAAACTTAGGATTTAGAATAGTTTTTTAAGTAAATAATTTTAACTCATCAAAGGAGTAATATATGAAGAAAATAACACAAATTATTTATGTTTTACTATTTCTGAGTATCATTTCAATGGCACAGAAAGATACCGTTTATGTTCTTGGATTATATGAGTCCGGTGGAACTTATGGAACATTGAACACTGCTATTGAAACGGCAATAACAAACGGTACAATAAATAATACTGTTTTTAAGCTTACACCATATGAAGTATATGTTTTAAGCAGAAGTATTTATTTAGATCATAATCAGAATTTAGAAATTTTTGCTCCAAAAGCAGGAACAACTCAAGAATCAGCTCCACCGCAAATTGTTTGGACTGAAGAAGGAATTGATAGAGCGTATATTATTCAAGGATATGGTGATATTATTATAAAAAATGTGTGGATTAGATATGCAGATATTTTAGGCAGTAAGGTAAGCAGTTCCATAGTTTTTGAAAATCAGGATGCAGCAAATGATCCAGAACAAGGTGATTTTGAAGGCTGCATTTTTGATTATTGTGGAATTGGAGCTGAAGCAGGTGGTGCGGTAACTGTTAAAGCAGATCATTTTGTTGGAAATTTTCAGAACTGTTTCTTCAGAAATTTATCTGATAATCATTTCAGATATTATGGTCGTGCAGTTTCATTCCCATACGAAAGTACAGGTTGGCACTACGATAAATTATTATTTGAAAATTGTTCATTTACAAATCTTGCGAGAATTGTTATGCAAGAGGGCAATGAATATAGTGATAATGTACATATAAATCATTGTACGTTGATCAATTCTTTAGAATGGGTTTTTCAATCTGCCGGATGGATAAGAAATGCTTCTATAACAAATTCTATCTTTATCAATCCAAACATGTTGGGTTACCGTGCATTAGACGTTTGTGATGATAATCAAACATTTGATGATTTTCAGGCAGGATTATGCGATCCTCCAGGTGGCGGACTAATAAATGGAATTACAGAAGTTGATTCATTTGGATTTACAGTACCTTTCACTGATTTTGATAGAAAAATTTTTATTGGTAATAATGTTTACACTTTTACTGATTATATGCTAGATTGGTATACTGGTTGCGGTTGGTGCCAGGAACAGCATAGACAAAGGCAAGACATTGAACTATATAATCCTCCTCCAATGTTAGGAGAAAATGAAATTTCTTTTATTGATTCAGTAGATGATCAAGGAAACAAAGTATTTAAAAAGTTAAATGTTGATTGGGCAACAATTTATGAGGAAGACCCAGGATTTATCGTTGAACCAGTAAATCAAGATACATTTTTATTATTTGTTGAATACAAATGGAGTACAGCTGCAGATGTTGATTGGTCTTACCGTCCGGATGTTGGCTTAAATCAGATTTGGCCTTTACCAGAAAATTTAGCATATAATAATACTGCATATCAAACAGCAGCTATGGGTAATTTTCCACTTGGAGATTTAAACTGGTATCCTGAACAACTTTCTGCTTGGGAAGCACAAAGAGAATCTGAATGGGCAACTATTAATAATTGGTTAGAAACAGGTGGACCAACAGATGTTAATGAAGAAAATAAATTAATTCCCATTGATTATGTATTAAATCAAAATTATCCAAATCCTTTTAATCCTACTACCAATATTGAATATTCAATTCCGATTTCTGGTCATGTTTCCTTAAAAGTATTTAATAGTTTAGGTGAAGAAGTTACAACTTTAATTTATGCAAATCAAAAACCAGGAAATTATATAGTAACATTTGATGGAACAGGATTAGCAAGTGGAATTTATATGTATCAATTGCAGTCAGAAAATGTTACTATCAGCAAAAAATTTGTATTGATTAAATAATGCAGCAAGTTTTCAAATTTATTAAATAAGAAGCAAATATATGTTTTTACAATGTAAACCTTTAGGTAATAAAACAATTAAAAAATATTTTACACAACGCAAGGAGGAAAAACGTGTTTAAAAAACTAATTATATTGTTTATTCTAATTCTATCTTCAAATTTACTAGCACAAACAATTGTTTTGTCTGATGAATTTGATAATGGAGACAGCAAATGGAATACCGGTTGGATTGATGCATCAACAACATCAGTTACTGTGTCAATTGATAATACAGGTAAACTTTCAGGAGCTAACTCCTACAAAATTGCGGTTACAAATGGTGGTGTTGAAATGTGGCGCGTACAAAGAGTTTCTGCATTACCGCTTAAAGCCGGACATCAATATACAATTTCGTTTATGGCTGTTGCAGATAAGGATAATGCAGGTATCAATGTGTTATTTGAAATTGCGGGAGATCCATACACAAAGCGTATTGATGATACAGTTACTGTAAATACCACTCCTCAAACTTATTCTATTACAATGACAGCAACAGAAAACGTTTCGGATAATTTTGCAAAACTTATGTTTGGATCTGCAAGAAATAATAATACAACCATTTGGATTGATGCAATTGTAGTTACAGAAATGGTTGATCCAACTTTGATAACTCAGTGGGGGTTGTCAAAAGAATATAATGTAAATTGGCCAATTCTGAATACTAGTTCTACAGCTCCGGGCGATGCATCAATAGGCGGAGCAGCAGTAAGTGGTTGGAAAGGATTACAAGGCGGATTTGGACAGGATGTAGAAATAAGTACAACAAAAGCAATAATAGTAAAAGGACAGATAGAATTTGTAGGAGCAGATGCAGGTGATGCATACACGCCAATCCGATATGCATTAACATATCAAGATAGTAATACAACATTACAATATGCATTAACAGATTCAGCGACATGGTCACATAGAGGAAATCATTTTGGATATGAATTCACACCGAGAACGGGAGCCGGAGTTATGGCTAACGGAGCTGGCGGTGGTGGAACAGTATGGACAGTAAATAATGGAAACTGGGCAAGTACATATAGTAATGGCGGAAAACCAATAATAGCAGTAAATCAAGCTCCAAGAAATGCACAGATAATAGCAGGGAAGTATAATGTAGCAATATCAGTACAAGCGATTAATGATACAACAAATGAAGTAAGATGGTATATGATAGAGACAAGTAATAAGTATTGGTATGGAGGAGTAGTACAAGGACCAGCAACAACGAAGAAGTTCAACAGTATCATCTTTGGAGTAAATGAAGTACCGTTTACAGAGTTTAAAGTTATAGGAATGAAAGTTGACAAAGGTGATCCGATAGTTATACCAGAAGCACCATGGCAGTCATATTATGTAGATCAGTGGGGATTATCAAAAGAATATAATGTAAATTGGCCAATATTGAATGATAGTACGACACTGGTTGGCGATGCATCAATAGGCGGAGCAGCAGTAAGTGGTTGGAAAGGATTACAAGGCGGATTTGGACAGGATGTAGAAATAAGTACAACAAAAGCAATAATAGTAAAAGGACAGATAGAATTTGTAGGAGCAGATGCAGGTGATGCATACACGCCAATCCGATATGCATTAACATATCAAGATAGTAATACAACATTACAATATGCATTAACAGATTCAGCGACATGGTCACATAGAGGAAATCATTTTGGATATGAATTCACACCGAGAACGGGAGCCGGAGTTATGGCTAACGGAGCTGGCGGTGGTGGAACAGTATGGACAGTAAATAATGGAAACTGGGCAAGTACATATAGTAATGGCGGAAAACCAATAATAGCAGTAAATCAAGCTCCAAGAAATGCACAGATAATAGCAGGAAGTATAATGTAGCAATATCAGTACAAGCGATTAATGATACAACAAATGAAGTAAGATGGTATATGATAGAGACAAGTAATAAGTATTGGTATGGAGGAGTAGTACAAGGACCAGCAACAACGAAGAAGTTCAACAGTATCATCTTTGGAGTAAATGAAGTACCGTTTACAGAGTTTAAAGTTATAGGAATGAAAGTTGACAAAGGTGATCCGATAGTTATACCAGAAGCACCATGGCAGTCATATTATGTAGATCAGTGGGGATTATCAAAAGAATATAATGTAAATTGGCCAATATTGAATGATAGTACGACACTGGTTGGCGATGCATCAATAGGCGGAGCAGCAGTAAGTGGTTGGAAAGGATTACAAGGCGGATTTGGACAGGATGTAGAAATAAGTACAACAAAAGCAATAATAGTAAAAGGACAGATAGAATTTGTAGGAGCAGATGCAGGTGATGCATACACGCCAATCCGATATGCATTAACATATCAAGATAGTAATACAACATTACAATATGCATTAACAGATTCAGCGACATGGTCACATAGAGGAAATCATTTTGGATATGAATTCACACCGAGAACGGGAGCCGGAGTTATGGCTAACGGAGCTGGCGGTGGTGGAACAGTATGGACAGTAAATAATGGAAACTGGGCAAGTACATATAGTAATGGCGGAAAACCAATAATAGCAGTAAATCAAGCTCCAAGAAATGCACAGATAATAGCAGGGAAGTATAATGTAGCAATATCAGTACAAGCGATTAATGATACAACAAATGAAGTAAGATGGTATATGATAGAGACAAGTAATAAGTATTGGTATGGAGGAGTAGTACAAGGACCAGCAACAACGAAGAAGTTCAACAGTATCATCTTTGGAGTAAATGAAGTACCGTTTACAGAGTTTAAAGTTATAGGAATGAAAGTAGATAAAGGAAATCCAATAGTAGTACCAAAAGCACCATGGCAAAATTTTTATGTTGATACTTGGGGAATATATGGTGGAAATAGTGGTGGTTGGTCCTTAAGACCTGGTGATCTAACGGGTAATGTTGATTATAATGGAACTGCAGTACCAAATGGATTAGCTGTTGTTAGAGGTGATTTGGGATTGATTAACCCAGAACCAGGTGTTGATGTTTTCGTACTAAAAGGAAATATAAATTTAACGGGTGGTAGTTTTGAAGGTTCAGCTAGTTTAAGATTTGGATTATTCAATGGAGAAGGTGGAACAATAGTGATCGATTCTTCTATGGATTCAAGTAATGCTTGGACAGGTTCAGAAGCAACAAATATTGGTTATTTGTTTATTCCACAGGAAGGTACAAACAGCGGTGTTACTTGGGCTTCTGGAAGTGGAACTTTCGGTAGAATTACTTATGGTCTATGGAATGCTTATGAAGATGGAACTGCTTTAGGTAATTTAGGTCCAATTCAAACAGCAGGCGGAGCAGGAACATATAAATTTGAAATTTGTGTTGCTCCAAAAACTGATGGTACTTCACAAGTTTTGTGGACATTAAAGAAAAATGATGGTTCATATTATATGGAAGGAAATGCAATTGATAATGCCCCAGTAACATCTTTTAACAGTTTTATTCTGGGAATTGGACAAGGTGCTACGGCAACTTCATTGCATTTAACAGATATACAAGCAACTATGACAGATAAAGTAATTATTACGGATGTTGAATCACCAATTTCTGGAATCCCTACATCATATACTTTGGGTCAAAATTATCCTAACCCATTTAACCCAACTACAACAATAGAATTTGCATTACCAAAAGATAGTGAAGTTAAAATGGTAGTATATGATATTTTAGGAAGAGAAGTTGCAAATTTAATTAAAGGCGATTTAAAAGCTGGTTATCATCAAATTAATTTTAATGCTTCAAACTTAGCTTCTGGTATTTATTTCTATTCAATTAAAGCTGGAGATTTTACAAGTGCCAAGAAGTTAGTTTTAATGAAATAATTCATTTGGGCTTCAAATATTTGAAGCTCATATTTTATTTTGATTCTCATTACTGATATGACCGCATTCCTATAATATGCCTCCATTATAGAGTGCGGTCATGTTTATAATATAAATACTTTTGGAGATATCTACTAATTTTCAGTTTGATATAATTTTATTAAGTAAGCTGAAAAAAAAACAAATAAACCTAAATGAAAAACTTAACAAAATTGAAATTCCTAATTTTTTTATTATCAGTTATTTTTATTCAATGTGAAACCAAAGAAAATGGTTATACTAAAAATATTCCTCACCTAGATAAGAAAGAAGGCGCAATACAATTAATTGTTGATGATAAACCGTTTCTAATTCTTGGCGGTGAGCTTGGAAATTCATCATTTACAAGTTTAGAATATATGAAACCAATCTGGCAAAAATTAAAATTGATGAATTTAAATACTATACTCGTTCCAATTTATTGGGAACTGATCGAACCTACTGAAGGTAAATTTGATTTTGATTTATTTGATGAATTACTTAGCGAATCAAGAAAAAATAATTTTAAACTTATAATTTTATGGTTCGGTTCATGGAAGAATAGTATGTCAAGTCACGCACCAGCTTGGGTTAAAACAAATCAAGAAAGATTTCCTCGTGTGAAAGATGATAAAGGAAAAAGTCAAGAAATTTTAACTCCCTTTTCTAATGAGAATTTAAATGCGGATATTAAAGCATTCCAAGCATTGATGAAACATATTAAGGAAATTGATGAAAACGAAAATACCGTAATAATGATTCAACCGGAAAATGAAATAGGCATGCTTGGCTCAGCAAGAGATTATCATCCGTTAGCAAATGAAAAGTTCAATGAAAATGTTCCTTCAGAATTAATGCAATATTTAATCAAAAATAAAAATAAACTCGTTTCGGAATTTTTAAAAGTTTGGGAGGAAAATGGATTAAATGAAACTGGAACTTGGGAAGCAATTTTTGGGAAAAGTATTTATACTGATGAAATATTCATGTCTTATTATTTTGCTAAATACACGGAAGCTGTTACTAAAGCCGGAAAAGAGATTTATCCTTTGCCAATGTTTGTAAATGCTGCGCTGAATGCACCGAACAAATTCCCCGGTGAATATCCAAGTGCCGGACCTCTTCCTCATTTGATGGATATTTGGAAATTCGCTACGCCATCTATAGATTTTCTTTCACCGGATTTTTACAATCCAAATTTTAAACATTGGTGCGATTTATTTACACGTCAAGGAAATCCGTTATTTATTCCTGAACATCGCTTTGATAACACAGTTGCGGCAAAATCAATTTATGCGTTTGGACATTATGAAGCGATTGGCTTTTCACCTTTTTCTATTGAATCAACAAATAATGCTGAAAATGAACCAATAGGAAAAATTTATGATTTAATAAATCAGTTAACCCCAATAATTACTGAGTATCACGGGAAAGAAAAAATCGACGGAGTTATTTTAGATAAAACTAATATTGAGAATAAACTTATCTTCGGGAAATACGAATTTACAATAAAACATAGTTACACATTAGGTTATGAACCTAACTCTAAAAATGATGATTGGGAAATGAGCGGCGCATTAATAATTCAAACAAATGATAATGAATTTTTTATTGCTGGTTTCGGTTTCGTAATTACATTTAAAAATTTGGAAAATCCAGAATCATACGTTGGAATATTAAAAACAGAAGAAGGAAAATTTGAGAATAATAAATGGAAAGTTATTAGACACTTAAACGGTGATCAAACTCATCAAGGAAGACACATACGCGCATTTGTTGAAGATTGTTCTATTCAAAGATTTGAACTTTATGATTACAAATAATATCATAAAGAAATTCTAAATCATATGAAGAAAGCATATTTTATATTTTTGTTTTGCTTAATACAATCTAAAATAATTTTAGCTATTGATTTAAATTTAAATAAACAAAAATGGATTGGTACTTGGAGCACAGCTCTGCAATTGGTCGAAACAGGAAACAATCCTCCGCCACCAGGTTTAGCAAATAATACAATTCGACAAATTGTACGTGTTTCAATCGGCGGAGAAAGTATTCGATTGAAATTATCTAATGAGTTTAGTACAAATCAAGTAATATTAAAAGAAGTTCATATTGCACTTTCTTTGGGAAACGGAATTATCGATTCTTTATCAAGTAAGCAATTATTATTCAACGGCAATAAAGAATTTACCATAAATGCAGGAGGAACAGTAACTTCTGATCCAGTTCAATTTTCATTAACAAAATTAACTGATGTTGCTATAACAATTTATTTTGGCAATACCTCAGCTGATATTACCGGACATCCTGGTTCAAGAACAACTTCATATATTCTTACCGGAAATCAAATTGATAAAATTGATTTTTCTGAAGCGGTAAAAACTGATCATTGGTATGTTATAAATACTATTGATGTTTTGACTTCTGATACAACTTACGCAGTTGCAATTCTCGGAAATTCAATTACTGATGGACGTGGATCTGGAACTAATAAACAAAATCGTTGGCCGGATGAGCTTGCAAAAAGATTGCAAAATAATTCAAGTACAAATCAAGTTGCAGTTCTTAATTCCGGAATCGGTGGAAATTGTGTGCTCGGTAATTGCTTGGGTCCATCAGCAATAAGCAGATTTGAAAGAGATATTTTAAATCAAAGTGGAATTAAATGGGTAATAATTTTTGAGGGAATTAATGATATTGGAAATGCGTGGAATACAGATGTTGGTGATAGACTAATTGAAGCTTACAAAGGAATGATAAATGCAGCTCATGCAAAGGGAATTTATGCTTACGGTGCCACAATACTTCCTATGAAAGGACATTCTTATTTCTCTGAATCTCATGAATCAATTAGACAAAAAGTTAATAGTTGGATACGTTATGGCGGATTATTTGATGATGTTATTGATCTTGATTTAGCTTTACGAAATCCTTTGGACACTTTAAGTTTATTGCCCGAAGCTGATACCGGTGATCATCTTCATCCTAATGAAAATGGGCATAGAATGATTGCAGATGCAGTCGACCTAAGTTTATTTTTAAAGAAAGATTCCTTGAATTATTCAAGCAAAAATGAAACACATTATTATGAAATAGAATGTGGTAAAGTTGGTTTGAACTGGAATGTTGTAAATGATTTCCAATCTTCAAATGAAAAATATGTTACGGTAAAAAACGGAATGCAAAGTTTAAATTCCGCACCTATCGATAGTTTAAGTATTATCGAAATTCCATTTAATATTGATTCGACGGGAACATTTTCAGTTTATGTCAGAGTGAATTGTGCAACTTATGATGATGATTCTTTTTGGTTAAGTTTTGATAATTCGGATTTTCAATTGCAGAATGGATTGGTTACTAGTGGATGGGAATGGAAAAAAATAAATGATTTTAACTTAGTTACAGATGAACATATTTTAAAAATTGCTTTTCGAGAAGATGGAGCAAAACTTGATAAAGTTTGCATAAAAAATTCATTTTATCCGCCAAGTGGATTGGGTGAACAAGCTGAGAATCTTTGTGAATTGACAAATATTTTTAATTCAAAACAAAAAACATTTGGGTTTAAGTTATATCAAAATTTCCCAAATCCTTTTAATCCATTTACAAATATTAATTATTCTGTCCCGACAAAAACTTTTGTTACAATAAAAGTTTATGATGTTTTGGGGAATGAAGTTGCAAATCTTGTAAATGAAACAAAAAATGCGGGAAGTTATAATGTTGCGTTTGATGGAAATTATTTATCAAGCGGAGTTTATTTATATCAACTAAAATCTGAAAAATTTTCCGAAACTAAAAAGTTAATTTTAATTAAGTAACAATTAAATAATAATATTTCATCTAAACTGTTGACGAAAATGAAAAAACTTTTAATATTATTCATTCTACTTTTTACAATTTATACAGATGCTCAATCAATTTTAATCAATGAAGTATTGTCTTCAAACAAAGTTACGATATTGGACGAAGATGGTGAGCCCTCGGACTGGATTGAAATTTATAACAACATTGAAAATGAAATAAATCTACAAAATTATTTCTTAAGTGATGATTCATTAAATCTAAAAAAATGGCAGTTTGAAAATCGAGTATTAGCACCACAAGAATATCTTTTAATTTTTGCTTCAGATAAAGATACTGTTATGAATTATCATCATACTAACTTTAAAATTAGTGCAAACGGTGAAAAAATAATTCTAAGTGATTCAAACCAAATTATTGATCAAGTTAATGTTCCGAAATTAACAAACGATATTTCTTACGGAAGAATTTTTAATGATTTTAGCAATTGGGAAATTCAAAATCCCACACCGGGATTTGAAAATAGCGATGAAGAAATTACTCAATTTGCTGATAGTGTAGTAACATCAATGCCGAGCGGTGTTTATTCATCTGCAATTTCTGTTGAATTATCTGCTGAAGAAAGTGAAATATATTATACTCTTGATGGAAGTGATCCCGATACGAGTTCAACAAAATATACAGCACCAATTGATATTGTAAAAAATACAATTGTGAAAACTATAAGTTATAAGGAAAATCTTAAGCCTTCTCATGTTAGTCATAATAGCTATTTTATTGATGTTGATACAGATTTGCCTATTATTTCTTTAATAACCGATCCAGTTAATTTATTTAGTGACAGCCTTGGAATTTATGCCAATGGTCCAGGTTGGACTCCAAACCCACCACATCATGGTGCAAATTTTTGGATGGATTGGGAACGTCCCGCGCATGTTCAATTTTTTGAAGATGATAAAAATTTAGGATTTTCAGAAAATTGTGGAATTGAAATTTACGGTGCTTATACAAGATCATTCGCACAAAAATCTTTTTCAGTAAAATTTAAAGAGCCATATAATTCATCAGCGCTTGAGTATGAATTATTTCCGGGTTTTGACATTAAAACTTTCAAATCTTTTATTTTGAGAAATTCCGGAAATGATTTTCAGTTTACACATTTTAGAGATGCAATGATGCAATCGCTGATAAAAGATCTGGATATTGATTATTTGGAGTATCGTCCCGCAGCTACTTACATTAACGGTGAGTATTGGGGAATTTACAATATTCGCGAAAAAATAAGTGAACATTATATTGCAAATCGACATGGTGTAAAAGCGGACAGCATTGATATGCTTGAAGGAAATATGGAAGTTATTCATGGCGATTCTTTACACTATGAAGAGCTTATAAATTTTATTAGCAATAATGTTTTGACAACAGATGAAGCTTACAAATATATAGATAAAAAGATTGATATAGATAATTGCTTACTTTATTTTGCTGCTGAGGTTTATTATAACAGTCAAGATTGGCCAGCAAATAATATTAAATATTGGCGTGAACGAAAAGAAAATGGTAAGTGGAAATGGATATTATTCGATTTGGATTTTGGATTCAATCTTTATGAAACTTCGGGACAATCGGAAAATCATTTAACATATTTATTATCTGGAATTGAAACGCGTCCGGGCTCTAATCCACCTTGGTCAACTTTGCTTCCAAGAAAAATTTTAGAAAATCCAAAAATCAAAAATAAATTTATTAATCTAATTTCTGATTTGTTGAACTCAAACTTTAAAAGTGATCGGGTAGTGAGTTTAATAAATCAAATGAAAAACCGTTTATCTGTTGAGGGTCCAAAACACAGAAAAAGATGGGGAATTAGCGATTTTACATTTAATGATCATGTTCAAAGAATGACTAAATTTGCACAAGAACGACCAAATTATTTACGGGGATTTGTAAGAAATTTTTTCAACACTGGTGAAGATGGACAAATTACAATTAATTCTTCAAAAGGCGGAAGAATAAAAATAAATTCTCTAAACCTTGATTCTAATAATTATCCATGGATTGGAAAATATTTTTTCAATGTTCCAATTGAAGTTATTGCTATTCCAGATAATGGATATAAATTTGACGGATGGAGCGAAGACTATTTTTCAACAGAAACAAAAATATCTTTAAATGTTGCACGTTCAACATTTTTAACCGCCAATTTTTCTGTGGATAGTTCTACAGCAAATGAAATTGTAATAAACGAAATAAACTATAATTCTTTGGATGAATTTGATTCCGGTGACTGGATTGAATTGTATAACAGAAAAGATTCTGAAATAGATTTAAGTAATTGGTATTTCTCCGATAGCGATACATCACACAAATTTATTTTTCCATCAGAGACTAAAATTGCACCAAAGAGTTTTATGGTATTGGTTGAAAACGACAGTTTATTTACCAGTAAATTTCCCGAAGTTGAAAATTATTTGGGTGAATTAGGATTTGGCTTTAACGGTTCCGGAGAATTCATGAAATTGGTAGATGCTGATGAAAAGGTTGTTGATTCATTAACTTATGACGATAATTTACCTTGGCCAATTGAAGCTGACGGAAAAGGAAATACATTAGAATTAGTTGATGCAGACACAGATAATTCAATTGGTGTAAGTTGGAAAGCTTCAACAAATAATGGAACGCCGGGAAAAGTTAATTCAGTTTTAGTTTCAATTGAAGAGGAAAAGTCAGCCAATTTAAAAAATGAATTTTCATTATTGCAAAATTATCCTAATCCATTTAATCCAATAACAATAATAGAATACTCAATTCCATTCAGTGATATTAGAGAAATATCAAATGTGAGTTTAGTTATATATGATATTTTGGGTAAAGTAGTTAAAGTTTTAGTCAGCGAAAAACAAAACTCTGGTAATTACAAAGTCGAGTTTAATGCTGAAAATCTTTCATCTGGAATTTATTTCTACACATTAAAAGCCGGGAATTTTATTCATTCAAAAAAAATGATTTTATTAAAGTAAAAATAGAGAAAAATGAAAACATCAAAACTTAAAAGTATTATTCTGTTATTTGTTATTTGTCAAACGAATTTAATATTTCCCCAAGTAAAATTACCAAAGTTGATTAGTGATGGTATGATATTACAACGTGATGTTGAAGTTAAAGTTTGGGGCTGGGCTTCAGCAAATGAAAATATTGAAATTAATTTTCTCGATAAAAATTTCAAAACAGTTGCAGATGAAAATGGAAATTGGGAAATAGTAATTCCTAAGCAGCAAGCCGGTGGACCATATGAATTAAAAATTTCTGCAAAAAATTCTATTTTGGTTAAAGATATTTTATTTGGTGATGTTTGGGTTTGTTCGGGTCAATCAAATATGGAATTTCCAATGAAGCGCGTGAGTTGGAATTATCCCGGCGAAATTGAAAACTCTGAAAATAATTTTATTCGAGAATTTGCAGTTCCTCAAAAATATAATTTTAAAGTTGCAGAAAAAGATTTTTCACATGGAAGTTGGAAAAGTGCTAATCTGGAAAATATTCCAAACTTTTCAGCAGTTGCATATTTTTTTGCAAAGAAAATTTATGAGAAATATAAAATTCCAGTTGGGATAATAAATGCAAGTCTTGGCGGTTCCCGTATTGAATCTTGGATGAGTGAAGATGCTTTGCAAAAATTTCCACATCATCTAAATGAAGCTTTGATGTTTAGAGATGATAATCTAATTAAAAAAATTGAAGATTCTGATATTGCCCGATCCAATGCTTGGTATAATTTATTACGACAAAAAGATGAAGGTTATAAAGATCAAAAAAATATTTGGTACAAAACGAACTTAGAAATTAGTGACTGGAAAAAAATGAATGTTCCAGGTTATTGGGCTGATACTGAAATAGGTAAAGTAAATGGAGTTGTTTGGTTTAAAAAGAATGTAAATATTCCATTGGAGTTAGTAGGTAAATATGCAAAATTAATTTTGGGAAGAATTGTTGATGCTGATTCGGTTTTTGTAAACGGAAAATATGTTGGATCAGTTGGTTATCAATATCCGCCAAGAAGGTATGAGATTCCGAAAGATATATTAAATGCTGGTGAAAATGAAATTACAATTCGCGTTATAAGCAATGCTGGTATGGGTGGCTTTGTGCTTGATAAAGATTATGAAATTGAGTTTGATAATACTTCAATTAGTTTGGAAGGGGAGTGGAATTATAAACTTGGTGCAATAATGCCGGAATTGGGAAGTCAAACTTTCATTAGATGGAAACCGATGGGTTTGTATAACAGTATGATTTCACCCTTGCATAATTATAAAATTAAAGGATTTGCTTGGTATCAAGGTGAATCAAATACTTGGAATCCTTCTGAATATTCTAATCTTTTATCAACAATGATTTCTGATTGGCGCACAAAATGGAGTAATAATAATTTGCCATTTATCGTTATCCAACTCCCTAATTTTATGGAAGAAAAAAATGAACCATCTGAAAGCAGTTGGGCAGCTTTTAGAGAAGTTCAACTTGATGCATTAAAAATACCAAATACTGGTTTAGTTGTTACAATTGATTTAGGTGAATGGAATGATATTCATCCATTAAATAAAAAAGATGTTGGTGAAAGATTGTTTCAATCTGCGGAAAAAATTGCATATAAAAATAATTCTGTAATAAATTCGGGACCAATTTATAAATCTATGAAAATTGAAGGGAACAAAATCATTCTAACCTTTGACAATATTGGCGATAGGTTGATTTCGAAAAACCATGAAGAACTTAAGGAATTTGCAATTTGCGGAAATGATAAGAAATTTATTTGGGCACATGCAAAAATTGAAAATGATAAAGTTATTGTTTGGAACGATAACATTAAAAATCCAGTAGCTGTTAGATATGCTTGGGCAGATAACCCAAGTAAAGCAAATTTATATAATAGTGCTGGTCTACCAGCATCACCTTTTAGAACAGATAAATACTAAATTATTAGAGATAAAAATATGTCCATCAATAATAATATGATAAAAAAATACTTCCCAATATTTTTATTATTTTCATTAACGATTTCGTTTGCACAATCTGTTTCTGTTAATGGAAGAATAACTGCCTCAAGAGTTCCAGTAACAGAAGTATTAGTAACTTTCATTGATAATTCAGATACAACCAAGCAATATTCTACTTTAACAAATTCGCAAGGTTATTATTCAACCAGTATAATAACGACAATAGAATCATTCGAAAAAAATATTCCCACAAGTTTTAGGCTTGGACAAAGTTATCCGAATCCGTTTTCTTCAACAACCGCAATACCTTATACATTGGATAAAGAATCAAATATAAATGTTAATATTTATGATATTTTGGGAAGAGTTATAAGAGAATTTGAAATTGGAATGGAATCTGTTGGAAGTCATAATTTATTGTGGGATGGAAAAAATAATTCCGGGAAATTAGTATCAAACGGAATTTATTTTTACCAGTTTTCAGTAAATGGGAATTCTCAAATTAGAAAAATGATTTTCAATAAAAATGGAAGTAGTTCATTTTCAATTCCAAATATATTTACTTTTTCTGAAAATCAATTCTTGCAAAAAATTAAAAAAACTAAAATTACAGATACAACATCATTCACAATTCTCTTGAAAAATACAAATAATACAACGCCATTAATTGTTGAAAACAAATTAGAAAATATTGTGATAAGGAAAGATACTTCAATAAATTTTTCTGTTACATCAAAACCGGTGGCAACATTTAATTTGGATAGCTCACATCAAATTATTAGAGGATTTGGCGCATCAAATATTTTACTTTGGCGTCCGGATATGACAAATGCAGAAATTGAAACAGCATTCGGAACCGGTGATGGTCAACTTGGATTTAATATTCTTAGACTAATGGTTGAAGCAGATAGCAATCGTTGGGGATTGTATTTATCTACTGCTAAAAAAGCTCAAGAAATGGGTGCTTTAATAATTGCTTCACCTTGGCACGCACCTAGTAATATGACTGAAACAGTAAATAGTATAAGTAGAGTTAAACATGATATGTATGCTGGTTATGCAACTCATCTAAATAATTATATAAAATTTATGACTTCAAACGGGATTGATCTTTATGGAATATCAGTTCAAAATGAACCCGATATTACGGATCAGTGGACAAGTTGGACATCTGATGAGATTTTTGATTTCATGAAAAATTATGCTGATAAAATAATTGGAACCCGAGTTATGACTCCGGAATCTTTTCAATTTAAACAATCATATTTAAATCCAATTTTAAATGATTCTGCAGCTTGCGCAAATACTGATATAGTTTGCGGACATATTTACGGCGGCGGAATTGCTAAATATCCTTTGGCATTTGAAAAAAGCAAAGAAGTTTGGATGACTGAATATTTAATAAATAGTCCCGGAAGTGGTGCTAATATGGATACATCTTTAATCGGAGCAATGGCAACTGCTAAAAGCATAAATGACTGTATGCTTGTAAATATGAACACATATATTTGGTGGTATTTGGTTAGGTATTACGGACCGATTTGCGATGGAACATATTTGCGAAAAGGTGAAGTAACTAAAAAAGGTTATGTGATGTCGCAGTTTGCAAAATATATTCGTCCGGGATTTGTTAGAGTTGAAAGTAGTATAAGTCCAATTAATAGTACAATTTTAGTTAGTGCGTATAAATATCCGGAAAGTGATAAAATTGTAATAGTTGCAATAAATAATTCAACTGCTACTATCGAGCAATATTTTAGAATTCGTGGAATTGGAAAAATTTCATCGCTTATTCCAATTACAACATCAGGATCAAAAAATTGTGGAAGCGGTACAGAGCTTTCGATTACTGATGGAAATTTCAAATATAATATGGAACCACAGAGTATAACAACATTTATTACAAATTAGAAATTTTATATGACTTATTATTTTATAGCAGAATATTATCAGGTGAAAATACTATTGCAAATATAATTGTAATTAATAGAAACAATAAGTTAACATAAGAAAATTTTAGGAGATATGAATGAAAAAATTAAATAAAATAATTTTCATTCTCTTAATTATAATAAATATAAATTTTGCAAAAAGTGAAGATATTATTTCAAAGAATAAATTATCAAATTCGTTTGCAATAGTTGAAAATAAAATTACTTCACAAATAATTATTAGTTCTTCAGATTTTCAAGGAGTTCATAAAGTTGCGAGATGGCTTCAGAGAGATATCGAAAAAGTATCAAACATAAAACCGGAAATAAAAATTGATAACAACAGTAAAGTTAAAAATGCAATAATAATTGGAACTATCAATCAAAGTAAAATTATTGATCAGTTAATTTCAGCAAGAAAAATAGACGAAAATGAATTATTAAATAAGTGGGAAAAATTTGTAATTCAAATCGTTGAAAATCCCTTGCCAAATATTGAAAGAGCATTGATAATAGTCGGTAGCGATAAGCGGGGAACAATTTATGGAATGCTTGAACTGTCTAAAATTATTGGTGTTTCACCTTGGTATTGGGGGGCTGATGTTCAAATAAAAAAGAAAAAAAATATTTATTTCAATAAATTATTTTACACAAATGGAGAACCAAAAGTAAAATACAGAGGAATATTTATCAACGATGAAGCGCCGGCACTTTCCGGTTGGGCAAATGAAAAATTCGGTACAGATAAATTTAATCACAAATTTTATGAAAATGTTTTTGAATTAATTTTACGATTAAAAGGAAATTTTCTTTGGCCGGCAATGTGGGGAAGAGCGTTCTACGATGACGATAGTTTGAACGGAAAAATTGCAGACGAATTAGGAATTGTGATCGGAACTTCACATCATGAACCAATGATGCGCGCTCACGATGAATGGCGAAGATATGGAAGTGGTAAATGGAATTATGCAACGAATGAAAATGAGTTGAAAAAGTTTTGGCGTGATGGAATTAAGAAAACAAAATATTATGATAAAATTATAACTCTTGCTATGCGTGGGGATGGCGATGAAGCAATGAGTGAAGATGCTAATGTAAGTTTACTTGAAAAAATTGTACATGATCAAAGAGAAATTATTTTTGATGAAATGCAAAAACCGTTGGAAGAAATTCCGCAAGTATGGGCATTGTATAAAGAAGTTCAAGAATATTATGATAAAGGAATGAAAGTCCCAGATGATGTTACAATTTTACTTTGCGATGATAATTGGGGGAACTTAAGAAAACTCCCAAAACTTAATGAGCCAAAAAGAAAAGGCGGATTCGGAATTTATTATCATTACGATTACGTTGGTGGCCCGCGTAATTACAAATGGTTAAATACAAACCAAATAGAGCGTGTTTATGAGCAGATGAATTTAGCTTTTAATTACGGTGCTGATAAAATATGGGTTGTAAATGTTGGAGATATAAAACCAATGGAATTTCCCATTTCATTCTTTCTAGATTATGCATGGGGTCCCACAAAAATAAATTCTGAAAATCTTAATGAATATTATGTTACTTGGTCGAAAGAGCAATTTGGTGAAAAATTTCAAAATGATATTGCTGATATTTTAAAATTATATACCAAATATAATTCTCGAAGAAAACCGGAATTATTATCACCTGAAACATATAATCTCACAAACTACCGTGAATTTGAAACTATTGTGAATGAATACAATAGTTTACTAATCAATACACAAAATATTTACGATCAAATTCAAAAAGAAAATAAAGATGCATTTTACCAATTAGTTTTACATCCGGTGGAAGCATGTGCAAACTTAAATGAACTTTATTATATCGCCGCAAAAAATAAACTCTATGCAAAGCAAGGAAGAATTTTAACAAATGAATTAGCAAAAAAAGTAAAGGAATTATTTGAGAAGGATAAATCGATAACAAATTATTACAACAATATTTTAGCTGATGGAAAATGGAATCATATGATGGATCAAACCCATATTGGGTATACAAATTGGCAGCAACCGGATTCCAACAAAATGCCGAATATAGTTGAAATTAGTAATTCTGAAAATGCAGAAGTCGGAATATACATTGAAGGAAACGAGAATAGTTCAGAAACTTTAACTTTCCCTAAATATAATAATCTAAATCAACAAATTTATTATTTGGAGATTTATAATAAGGGGAAGAAATCTTTTGATTTCAATATTCTGAAAAGTGCTGAATGGATTAACCTAACTAAATTATCCGGAAGCATAAAAGATGAAGTAAGAATTTTCGTTGAAATTGATTGGAAAAATATTCCAAATGGAATATATAGAGAATTTATAATTGTACAATCTTTAGATAAAGAAATTAGAATAAATTTAGAAATTCAAAACAATAAGTTATATGAAAATATATCAAATAGATTTATTGAGAATAATGGAGTTATTTCAATACATGCAGAGAATTTTAACAAGAAAATAGAAAATGATAAAATTGATTTTGAGATTATCCCAAATCTTGGAAGAACTGCTTCAAGTGTAATATCGGTGCCGGTATCAGAAGCAGTAGAAGAAATTAATAACGCTTCACCACATTTAGAATATGATATATTTTCATTTTCAAAGGACAGTGCAAAAGTTAAATTATATTTTTCACCGACACTAAATTTTGCGAATAATACAAATGGAATTAGATATGCAATTTCTGTGGATGATGAAATTCCCCAATTCAAAAATATAACGTCAAATCCAAATCCACCGGACTTAAATTACGATAGAGTTTGGAATAAATGGGTCGCAGAAAATATTAACATTCAAGAAACAAAACATTTCATAAAAGAAAATGGAAATCATACTTTAAAAGTTTGGTTTGTTGATCCGGGAATTGTTCTTCAAAAAATTGTTATGGATTTTGGTGGATTAAAAGAAAGTTATTTAGGACCAGCAGAAAGTAGAATTTATAAATCAAATTAATATTTATTGATAAAAAATATGAATGAACTTTTAGAACAAATCAGCATTTGTGTAGAAAGAGGAAAGATAAATTCGAAATCTCCATACCCAAAAGATTTAGTTGGACAAGATGGAGCTGATGAAATAACGGTTCAAGCGTTATCAAAAAATATTTTACCCTCAGAAATTCTTACAGCTTGCAACAATGCAATGCAGAGAATAGGAAATCGTTACAGCCGAAATGAAGTTTTTGTACCGGAATTACTTATGGCAGCAAAAGCTATGCATGCAGTAATGGCACATTTAAAACCATATTTTAAAACGGGAGAAGTTAATTCCAAAGGAAAATTTATTATTGGTACAGTTGCCGGAGATTTGCATGATATTGGCAAGAATTTAGTTTCAATGGTTGTTGAAGGCAATGGCTGGGAAGTAATTGATTTAGGCGTTGATGTAAAAACTTCGAAATTTATTTCCACTATTGAAGCTAACCCAAACTGCATAATTGGACTAAGTGCTTTACTTACTACAACAATGGCAAATATGGCAGTAACCGTGAAAGAAATAAAATCAAAATATCCATATAATATTGTAATTGTTGGAGGAGCTCCTTTATCAAGTGAAAGTGCTGAAAAAATGGGAGCTGATGGTTATGCTTCAAATCCTCAAAGCGCTGTAACGTTTTTAAATGAAATTATTTCAAGGAATTAAAAATGTTAACGATAAAAGAATTATTGAATCAAAAGAAAGTACTTGTGTCTGATGGAGCTTGGGGAACTTTTCTTCATAAGCAAGGATTACAGCCGGGAGAATGCCCGGAATTATGGAATGCTACAAATCATGATAAAGTTTTTAATATTGCAAAAAGTTATATAGATGCCAGTGCAGACATAATTTTAACAAATAGTTTTGGAGGAAGTCCATTCAAACTTTCGCATTATGAATTGCAAGAAAGAACTTATGAACTAAATAAACTTGCTGCCGAAATATCAAGAGAAGCTGCCGGAGATGATAAATTAGTTTTAGGTTCAATTGGTCCTACTGGAATTATTTTAATGATGGGTGAAGTTACCGAAGATGAACTTTATGAAGGATTTAAAATTCAAGCTAAAGGACTAATTGATGGCGGAGTAAATGCAATTTGCATCGAAACCATGTCAGCACTTGACGAAGCGATTCAAGCAATTAAAGCCGTAAAATCAATTAGTAATATTGAAATTGTCTGTACATTCACTTTTGAAAAAATGGTTGACGGAAGTTATAAAACTATGATGGGAACTTCACCAACAGAAATGGTAAAAGAATTAAGCGAAATTGGAGTAGATGTAATAGGTGCAAATTGCGGTAACGGATTTGAAAACATGATTGAAATTGTAAAAGAAATTAGAAGTATTGAAAAAAATATTCCAATATTAATTCATGCAAATGCGGGAATGCCAATATTGGTAGATGAAAAAACTGTATTCCAGGAATCGCCCGAATTTATGGCTTCATTAGTTGGTGAACTTAAAAACTGCGGTGCAAATATTATTGGCGGTTGCTGCGGAACAACTCCCGAACATATTAGAGCAATTGCTCAGAAACTTAAAAGTATTTAATGAAAATTATTAATCAAGAATTAGTTGAAAATAATTTATTTGTTTTAAAATTTGATCAATCTGAAATTGAAATTGATAAAGAAAAAATTGCAGATGAAATTGGTTATGCAAATGGTATTCTACCAGAAAATATTGATGATTTGTTGAATCAAATTATTATGGAATCAAAAAGTAGAATTCATATTGAAGCTGGTTACAAAATTGGTGAATTAAAACAATATAGTAAAAATATATTATTCGACAATACTGAATTCAATGTTGATAAAATTATATTTAATCAATTTCTTGAAGCTAATAATGCTGCAATATTTGTTTGCACAATTGGAAATGAGATGGAATTATGGTCGAAGAAAAATACTGCAGAAGGAGATTTGTTGCGTGGTTATTTAATAGATGTTACAGCTTCAACAATTGTAGAAAATGTAGCTGATTTGTTGCATGATTTTATTGGGAAAACATTTATTGAAAAAGATTGGAAAATTACAAATAGATATAGCCCGGGTTATTGTAATTGGCAAGTAAATGAACAGCAAAACTTATTTTCATTACTTCCGAAAAATTTCTGCAATATTAAATTGAGTGATTCATCCTTAATGAATCCAATAAAATCAATAAGCGGAATAATCGGCATAGGTAAAAATGTTAAGTATAGAGAATATTTTTGCGAAAGATGCGGAATTAAAGATTGCACACAAAGAGTATATCTGCAAAGGAAAAAGAAATCAAAAATTTAAATTATGCGAAAAAAAAATGACTGATAAGAATTGGGAAATTTTATTACGAGTAATTAATGGCGAAAAAATAAATCCATTGCCAATTGGATTTATAATTGATAGCCCGTGGTTGCCAAATTGGTTTGGTGTTAATATTATTGATTATTTTTCTAATGATGAAATCTGGCTTAACGCAAATTTGAAAGCTATTGAAGAATTTCCCGATGCAATGTTTCTTCCAGGCTTTTGGAGCGAATATGGAATGTGTACAGAACCTTCTGCATTTGGTTCAAAAGGAACTTTTCCAATAAATGAATTTCCGCATGCGCATCGCGTAATTAATTCTGTCGAAGAAATTGATGATTTGGTAATTCCAAATCCGGAAACTGATGGATTGCTTCCTTTTGTTTTAAATAGATTAAAATTGGCGCAACTAAAAATTGAAACGAAAGGTCACAAAAATAGATTTGCTGTTGCACGCGGTCCGTTAAATATCGCAACTTATTTAATGGGGACAACTGAATTACTAACAACGATGATGATGGATCCGGGAAAAGTTCATTTGCTTATGCAGAAAATTACTGAGTTTTTAAAATCATGGATTAAGCTTCAAATGGAAACTTTCCCAAGCATTGACGGCATTTTTATGCTTGATGATATTATCGGATTTATGAGCGCAGATGATTTTTCAGTTTTTGGGTTACCATATTTTAAAGATATTTATAATCAAAACGTTTCAGTGAAATTTTTGCATAATGATGCACCTTGTCGTGAATCTGCACCGCTTTTGAATGAAATGGGAATCAATCTATTTAATATGGGATTTGATGTTTCGTTAAATGAATTGAAAGAATTGACAAACAATAAAATTACTTTGTTAGGTAATCTTCCACCAAGAGATGTTTTAGCTGCGGGAACTAAAGATGAAGTTTACGCAAAAACGAAAGAATTAATTAATTCTTTAAGTGATACTTCAAAAATAATACTATCATGCGGAGGTGGAATGCCACCGAATGTTTGCTCAGAAAATATAAATTCATTTATTAGCGCAGCAAAATGTTAATTGGATTTATGTCTGTACAAAAAATTAAAAATATTGTTTTTAATTCTTTCAAAAATGGAAAAAGAATAGTTGCTCCACTTGTTGGGTTTCAGGGCATTAAATTAGCCGAATCATCAATAAAAATAGCACAACAAAATAGCTATGAACATTTTAAAGTTGTAAAATCTAATTATGAGAAATTCAATCCGGATGCAATTATTATATGACAAGTGAAGTTAATGCATTAATTACTGAAACAACAATTCCGATATTAAGTTGAATTTTCAAAAAGAATTCCTAAAGAAATATTCTAATTGCGAATATTTTTCCGATCGGAATATTCTAAATGAAAATGTTAATGAAATAGAAAATGAAGTTTTGTTATTCAATGTTATAAAAAATGATCCAAATTTTAACTTAAGTACGGGATGTGATTCACATTTGGTTAAACTTATTAAAAAGTTGAACTTTTATAGATGTTTGGAAAAAAAATCAAATAAATAAATCATTAGGAGATTAAATGAAAAAGAAAATATTTTTATTATTTAGTACATTTTTAACTATTGTAACAATCATGAGTTCTAAGGCGCAAGTAAATGAGTATAACGTTAAGTTAAAGGAGGTTTTTAAGGATCATTATTTAATTGGAAATGCATTAAATACTTGGCAAATATTAGGCAAAGATCCCAAAGCAATTGAATTAGTAAAACAGCATTTCAATAGTATCACTCCAGAAAATATGATGAAGTGGGAAAATATTCATCCTAAACCAAATCAGTATAATTTTGAACCGGTTGATAGTTTTGTTGCTTTCGGTGAAAAAAATAGAATGTTTATTATTGGTCATACTTTGTTATGGCATGCACAAACACCAAAGTGGGTTTTTGAAGATGAAGTAGGAAAATTAGTTTCCCGTGATACTTTATTAAGTAGATTGAAAAATCATATTCATACTGTCGTTGGAAGATATAAAGGAAGAATTCATGGTTGGGATGTGGTGAATGAAGCAATTGAAGACAATGGTGATTTAAGAAAATCAAAATGGTATCAAATTATTGGTGAAGACTATATGGAGAAAGCATTTGAATATGCACATGAAGCTGATCCCAATGTTGAATTATACTATAATGATTATAATATGTGGCACAAAGGTAAAGTTAAAAAAGTAATTGAAATAGTAAATTCATTGCAAACAAAAAATATTAAGATTGATGGAGTTGGACTACAAGGGCATTGGGGATTGGATTATCCAAGTAATGAGGAAATTGATTTTGCATTATCAGAATATTCAAAACTAAATATAAAATTAATGATAACAGAATTAGATGTTCAAGTTCTACCACTTCCCGAAGGAAACATTGGAGCAGATATATCAAAGAATTTTGAACTTCAACAAAAATATAATCCATTTCCAAAAGAATTCCCGGATTCAATGCAAGTTAAATTGGGTAAACGTTATGAAGACTTTTTCAACCTATTTAATAAGTATAAAGAAAAAATTACTCGTGTAACTTTTTGGGGAGTTACTGATGCGCATTCATGGCACAACGGATGGCCAATTAGAGGTAGAACAGCATATCCATTGTTATTTGATAGAAATTATCTTCCTAAACCAGCTTTTGATTTTGTAATAAAAACAGTTAAATAAATTATCTTAAAATTCTGGTGAAATATGAGATTAAAATTTCTTCAAATAATATTTTTATTTCTTTTTATTAGCAATGTAAATGCAGAAAGTGGTTATAGACTTTGGCTAAGATATGATTTAATAAAAGATGCAAAAGTTTTAGAAAATTATAAAAAAGATATTAATGGAATTTTAGCGCTTGGAAATTCTGAATCAATAAAAATCTCTTCACTGGAATTAGTTGATGGAATAAGGGGATTGATGGATATTGAAGTTCTTCCGTTTTATCAAGTAATTCTAAATGGAACAATTGTAATTGGAAACTATAATGAAGATTTAATAAAAAAAAATATTTCCAAAAGTGAAATTGCACAAATTAATGATGAAGGATTTCTAATAAAGTCAATTTTTGAGGAGAATAAAAAATTCATAATAATTACTGCAAAAACTGATATTGGAGTTTTGTATGGTTCGTTCCATTTTTTAAGTTTACTTCAAACTCAGCAAAGTATAGAAAATCTTGATATTAAAAGTTCACCAAAAATTAAATTACGCGTATTAAACCATTGGGATAATTTAGATAGAACTGTTGAAAGAGGTTATGCTGGATTTTCAATATGGGATTGGCATAAACTTCCTAAATATATTGATAAACGCTATATTGATTATGCCAGAGCCAATGCCAGCATAGGAATTAACGGAACGGTTTTAACAAATGTTAATGCTAATGCTCTTGTACTTACAAAAAATTATTTGAATAAAGTGAAAGCATTAGCTGATGTATTTCGTCCATATGGAATTAAAGTATATTTAACTGCAAGATTTAGTGCTCCAATAGAAATTGGAGGATTAAAAACTGCTGATCCTTTGGATGAAAATGTAATAATTTGGTGGAAAGAAAAAGTTCAAGAAATTTATTCTTACATTCCGGATTTTGGCGGATTTTTAGTTAAGGCAAATTCTGAAGGTCAACCCGGACCACAAAATTATAATAGAACTCATGCGGATGGTGCAAATTTATTAGCTGATGTATTGAAGCCATTTAAAGGTGTTGTTATGTGGCGTGCCTTTGTTTACAGTAATGAAAATCCTGAAGATCGTGCAAAGCAAGCTGTAATTGAGTTTAAACCCTTTGATGGAAAATTTAGAGAAAATGTTCTTATCCAATCTAAAAATGGTGCAATTGATTTTCAACCTCGCGAACCATTTCATCCACTTTTCGGGACAATGCCAAATACTAATTTGATGATGGAATTTCAAATTACACAAGAATATTTGGGACAAGCTACACATTTAGTTTATCTCGCACCGTTATTCAAGGAATGTTTGGATTCCGATACTTATGCAAAAGGGAAAAATTCTTTTGTGAAATATATTATTGATGGTAGCTTCAGCAATAATAAAATCAGTGCGATTGCCGGTGTTGCAAATATTGGAAATGATATAAATTGGACAGGACATTTATTTGGTCAAGCAAATTGGTTTACATTTGGAAAATTAGCATGGAATTATAATTTGACTTCTGAACAAATTTCGCAAGATTGGTTAAGAATGACTTTTTCAAATGATGAAAAGTTTGTTAATTCAATTTCTGAAATAATGATAAATTCTAGAGAAAATCTTGTTGATTATATGACACCTTTAGGATTGCATCATATTATGGGATGGGATCATCATTACGGACCAGCACCATGGATTAAAGATAAACCGCGTGCTGATTGGACTTCGGTATATTATCACAAAGCAGATAGTTTAGGAATTGGATTTGATCGAACAGAAAAGGGAAGTGATGCAGTTTCTCAATACAATAAAGAAGTATCGAAAATATTTAATGATATTGAGGAATGTCCCGAAGAATATTTGCTTTGGTTCCATCATGTTCCGTGGGATTTTAAATTAAAAAATGGTAACAAACTTTGGGATGAACTTTGCTACAGATATTATGATGGTGTAAATTCAGTTAATAAAATGATTGAAAAATGGAATTTATTAGAGAATGTTATGGATTGTGAAAGATTTAATCATGTAAAAATGTTATTGGATATTCAAAAAGATGAAGCGATTTGGTGGAGAAATGCGTGTGTGCTTTATTTTCAAACATTTTCTAAAATGGAAATTCCGAACAATTTAGAAAAACCAAATCAAACTTTAGAATATTATCAAAATTTAAAATTCCCTTATGCACCGGGAATAAAACCAGCTTGGTAAAATTTTACAATTAAAATATTGATCGAATTATTCCTAGTTCTAAACCTCGCAATTCTGCTAAACCTCTTAATCTGCCGACTAAAGAATAACCGGGATAAATTCCCGTTCTATCTTTATCGGGAAAAAGTAAATGACCATGATCCGGTCGCATTGGCATTCTAAAATCTTTTCTGCCATTTTCAATTCTTCTTTTTTGTTCGAGTAAAAATTCTTTAACAATATTATATAAATCAATTTCACCTTCAAGGTGATATGTTTCTTGAAAATCTCCTTGCGAATTTCTTTTAACATTTCTTAAGTGAATGAAATTAACTCGATTTGAAAATTGTTTAGCCATCTCAACTAAATCATTATTCACACTTACGCCAAGTGAACCAGAACAAAAAGTTATTCCATTTGAATTAGAATTGTAAGCATTCAAGATTTGATTGATATCTTTTTCATTTCCAACTACTCTTGGTAAACCCAATAATGACCAAGGCGGATCATCGGGATGAATTGCAAGGTTAACTTTATATTCTTCTGCTATTGGAGCAATTTCAGAAATAAAATAATATAAATTTTCTCTAAGCTCTTTATCTCCAATTTCTTCATATTCACTTAAAGCAATTTTAAAATCATCAAGTGAATATGCGTCCAACGAGCCGGGCAAACCATAAAGAATTGTTGAAATTAATTTATCTATTGCTGAGTTATCAAGTTGAAGAAAATATTTTTTTGCTTCATCAATTTGAGTTTGCGAATATTCATTTTCAGCAATTTTTCGTTTTAGAATAAATAAGTCAAAAGCTCTAAATGCTACTGAATTAAATTTAGATGTTATTGAACCATCTTCATTTACAACTTTTAAATCCGTTCTTGACCAATCAAGTATTGGCATAAAGTTGTAACAGATGGTATCGATTCCACATTTTGCTATGTTTTGAATTGATATTTTATAATTCTCAATTAACGATTTATAATTATTTTTCCTTTTTTTTATATTTTCATGAACCGGAAGACTTTCAACAACCGACCATGTAAATCCTTCTAATTCAATTAGACCTTTTCTCCTTAAAATATCATCTTCTTGCCAAATATCACCTACGGGAATTTGATGCAATGCAGAAACAATTCCGGTTGCACTGGTCTGTTTAATTTCTTTAAGTGAGTACGGATCATTTGGACCAAACCATCGCCAAGTTTGTTGAAATGCCATAAAAATACTTTCTAAATATTTTGATTATACACCACTAAATATACTAAAGCCGCCATCAATAGGAATAATTGTGCCGGTAACAAATTTTGAAGCATCGCTGGCGAGATAGAGAATAGAACCTATTAATTCATCTGGTTCTCCAAATCTTTTAAATGGAGTCATATGAATAATATCATTCCCTCTTTGAGTAAGAGTTCCATCTTGTTCAGTCAATAAAGTTCTGTTTTGATCTGTTAATAGAAATCCCGGGGCAATTGCATTAACGCGAATTCCATTCCCAAATTTTTGTGCCAACTCAACAGCCATCCATTTTGTAAAATTATCTACAGAAGCTTTTGCCGCTGAATATCCTACAACCCTTGTAATAGTACGGAAGGTTGCCATTGAAGAAATATTGATTATTGATCCATTTTTTTGATTTGACATTGTTTTACCAAAAATAAGTGTTGGCAAAACTGTTCCATAGAAATTTAAATTTGTAACTTTTTGAAGTTCTTCAATCTTTAAATCAAATATAGTTTGATCAAGTCCAATAGTTGCACCGGGAATATTTCCGCCAGCAGCATTAACTAAAATATCAATAGTTCCGTATTTTTCTAAAACTTGCTGATTTACATCATCAAGACTTTTTTCTTCTAAAACGTTACATTGAATTCCGCTAACTTCACTTCCAAATATTTTAAGGTGTTCAACCTTTTTTTTAAGATTAGATTCATTAATATCAAGTAAAACAACTTTTACACCAGCTTGTAAAAATCCTTTTGCCATTTCACCGGCAAGAACACCGCCACCACCGGTTAACAATGCAACTTTATCTTGTAAATTGAATAATTTATTTAAGAATTCCATTTATTCCTTTCAAACTGCGATGAAATTCTGAAGAGAAAATCATCGCATTAAATTTTACGAAAATCAAATATTATCGTTAATAATCATTTCATACAATTCTTGTTTACCACTTGTTCTATTTGGTTCTCCGGTGGCGATAGCAATTTCACGTAAATCTTCTAATCCTAATTTGCCTTCTTCAAATTCCTTACCTTTTCCGGTATTATAGCTTGAATATCTTTCATTTAATAATTTTAAATAATCTGAATTATTTAAAACTTTATCTGCAATTAATAGTGTTCTTGCAAAAACATCCATTCCGGAAATATGAGAAATAAATAAATCTTCAAGATCAGTTGAATTTCTTCGAGTTTTTGCATCAAAATTAATTCCGCCAGTTTTGAATCCACCAGCTTGAAGAATTACCAACATTGCTTCTGTAATTTCAAATAAGTTAATTGGGAATTGATCAGTATCCCATCCGTTTTGGTAATCTCCACGATTTGCATCAATACTACCAAGTAATCCTGCATTGGCTGCAACTTGTAATTCATGTTGAAAAGTATGACTTGCTAATGTGGCATGATTAACTTCAATATTTAATTTGAAATCATTCATCAAATCAAATTCACGCAGGAAAGCAATTACTGTTGCAACATCAAAATCATACTGATGTTTCATTGGTTCCATCGGTTTTGGTTCAATTAAAAAAGTTCCGGTAAAACCATTTTTGCGTCCATATTCTTTTGCTTTATTTAAGAATATTCCCAAATGTTCAATTTCTTTTTTCATATTAGTGTTTAACAAAGACATGTAACCTTCACGTCCGCCCCAGAAAACATAATTCTCACCACCAAGTGTCACTGTTGCATCAATTGCATTTTTTACTTGTGTTGCGGCATAAGTTAAAACATTAAAATCGGGATTTGTTGAAGCTCCATTCATGTAACGTGGATTTGAAAATAAATTCGCAGTTCCCCAAAGTAATTTCACACCGGATTCTTTTTGTTTTTGTTGAGCATAATCGACAATTGTTTTTAATCTTGCTTCACTCTCAATAATTGTACTTCCTTCTTCAACTATATCAAAATCGTGAAAACAGTAAAACGGAGCACCGATTTTTGTTATAAATTCAAAAGCTGCATCCATTTTTTCTTTAGCTTTTTGAATTGGATCTGAATTTGTTAACCATGGATATTTTTTTGTATCGCTGCCAAACGGATCTGCGCCATTAGCGCCGAAAGAATGCCAATAAGCAATTGCAAAACGGAAATATTCTTTCATTGTTTTTCCTGCAACTACTTTATTTTCATCGTAATATTTGAATGCCATTGGATTCTTTGAATCTTTCCCTTCATATTGTATTTTACCAATACCTTTGAAAAATTCTTTTTCGCCAACTGATAAATTATTTCCCATTTTATACTCTCTTTTTTTATTGTGAAATTCAGATAAAATAAATATAATTAAATAGTGTAAAAAATACAATATGTATTGTGTTAAATATACACTAAGGAGAAATAAAAATTGACTGCGAGTTCTTCAGAAATTATTAAAAATTTATCTATTGATTGTGTTGTTTTTGGATTTGAAAAAAGTAAGCTTGAAGTGTTACTTATTAAAAGAAAATTAAATCCAGAAAAAGGAAATTGGGCATTACCTGGTGGATTCGTGTTAAAAACAGAAACCTTAGATCAAGCTGCGGTAAGAATTCTTGAAGAAACTAGTAATGTAAAAAATATCTATTTAGAGCAAGTTCATACATTTAGTAAAATTGATAGATTCCCCTTACGAAGAGTAATAAGTGTAGCTTATTTTGCGTTAATAAATCCGGAAAAACATTTTCTTAAGCCCGGAACAGATACCTCAGATGTGCAATGGTTTAACATAAATGAAAATATAAATTTGCCTTTTGATCACTCTGAAATTTTAACAAAATCTTTAAATCTTCTTCGACAAAAAGTAAGAAACAAACCAATTGGGTTTGAACTTCTTCCAGAAAAATTTTCACTAACTCAATTGCAAAATTTATATGAATGTATTTTAGGAGAAAGTTTAGATAAACGTAACTTTAGAAAAAGAATAATGTCACTCAAAATGCTTTCACAATTGAATGATTTTCAAAAAGGTGTTTCACATCGTGCAGCACGTTTATATAAATTCAATTCAAAAGCATACAACGAACTAAAAAACAAAGGTTTTAATTTTCAAATTTAATTGAGATAAACATGACAAAAAATTATTTACTCGGATATGATATTGGTAGTTCATCTGTTAAGGTTTCTATTATTGATAGTGAAACAGGCGAACTTGTTGGTTCAGCTTTTTCTCCGGAAACTGAAATGAAAATAAATGCGTCAGAAATTGGCTGGGCAGAGCAGCATCCAAATGAATGGTGGAAAAATTTAGTAATTGCAAATAAAAAAGCTTTGCAAAAAATAAATGCAAATAATTATGAAATAAGCGGAATTGGTATTTCGTATCAAATGCATGGATTGGTTATGGTTGATAAAACTCATACTGTAATTCATCCATCAATTATTTGGTGTGATAGTCGTGCCGTAGAAATTGGTGATAATGCATTTAATAATCTTGGTGCGGATTATTGTCTTGGTAACTGTTTAAATTCTCCAGGAAATTTTACTGCATCAAAATTAAAATGGGTTAAAGAAAACAAACCGGAAATTTATTCTAAAATTTATAAAGTTATGCTTCCCGGTGATTTTATTGCTCATAAATTATCCGGTGAAATTAATACTACAATTTCCGGATTAAGCGAAGGAATTTTTTGGGATTTTAAAAACAACAATTTAGCCGATCAACTATTTGAATATTACGGAATTGAAAAAAATATGATTCCGGATATTGTGCCAACATTTTCCGTACAAGGGAAATTGAAAAAGGAAGCTGCAGAAGAATTGGGGATAAAATCCGGAATTCCAATTTCATATAGAGCAGGTGATCAACCTAATAATGCATTTTCGCTTAATGTTTTAAATCCCGGCGAAATTGCTGCAACAGCCGGAACTTCCGGAGTGGTTTATGGAATTGTTGAAGATAATTCATACGATAAATTTTCAAGAGTTAATAGTTTTGCTCATGTAAATTACTCAAATGAAAAACCAATAAAAGGTGTTTTGCTTTGCATTAACGGAACGGGAATAATGTATAGCTGGCTTAGAAATGAAGCAATGCACTCAAGTGAATCCTACGAAAGTTTAAATCAATTAGCATCAGAAATTAATGTTGGTTCAGATGGTGTTTTAGTTCTTCCTTTTGGAAATGGAGCAGAACGTGTTTTGAGAAATCAAAATATTGGCGCAAATATTTTCGGAATTAATTTTAATAATCATTCGCGAAATCATATAATTAGAGCGGCACAAGAAGGTATTGCATTTACTTTCAGATATGGCATTGATATTATGAAAGAAATGGGAATTGCTGTAAATACAATGCGTGCCGGAAAAGCTAATATGTTTTTAAGTGATATTTTTTCTGAAGCTGTCTCTAATTCAACAAATTCTGTTGTGGAATTATATAATACTGATGGCGCACAGGGTGCTGCTCGTGGTGCTGGCGTTGGTTCTGGAATTTATAATTCATTTGATGAAGCATTTATTGGATTTAAGAAATTAAAAATTGTAGAACCAAATCAAGAATTAGTAAAAAAATATGATGAAGTTTACAACAAGTGGAAAAATAAATTAAATCAATTTTTAGTTGTGTAAATTTATTGTTGAGTAAATTTTGTTTTGGAGAAATTAATGAGCAACAAAGTTGTAACATTTGGTGAAATTATGTTGAGATTATCAACCGAAGGATTTTCACGATTTGTACAATCACAAAAATTTGATGTTACGTTTGGCGGAGGCGAAGCTAATGTAGCTGTTGCTCTTTCCAATTACGGATTGGAAAGTTCTTTTGTAACAAAATTACCTAAGCACGAAATTGGGCAATCTGCTGTTAATCATTTAAGAAGATTTGGTGTAAATACAAATTACATTTCAAGAGGCGGTGATAGAATAGGGATTTATTTTTTGGAAACCGGTGCGAGCCAAAGAGCTTCCAAAGTAATTTATGATAGGTCAAATTCTGCAATTGCTAATGTTGAACAAAAAGATTTTAATTGGGATGAAATTTTTGAAAACTGCAATTGGTTTCATTGGACGGGAATTACTCCAGCTATTGGGAAGAAAACACAAATTGTTTTAGAAGATGCACTCAAAATTGCAAAATCAAAAAATATTAAAATTAGTTGTGATTTAAATTTTAGAAAAAAAATGTGGACTTCCGAAGAAGCCCAAAAAGTTATGATTCCATTAATGGAATATGTAGATGTTTGCATTGCCAATGAAGAAGATGCTGAAAAAAGTTTAGGCGAAAAACTTGGCAAAACTGAAATTGAAAAAGCCTCAATTGATGAAGAAGGATATATCAAAACTGCTGAATTACTTAAGAATAAATATAATTTTGATGCTGTTGCAATTACGTTACGAGAAAGTTATTCTGCATCAAAGAATGGTTGGAGTGCAATTTTATTTGATGATAAAGATTGCGTGAAACCATATCGATCAAAAAAATATGATATTGAAATTGTTGATAGAGTTGGCGGTGGCGATTCTTTTGCAAGCGGATTAATTTACGGTTTATTAAAATATAAAAATTCAAAAGAAGCATTAGAGTTTGCTGTTGGAGCTTCATGTTTGAAACATTCAATTCCAGGAGATTTTAATTTAGTTAGTGTTGATGAAGTTGAAAAATTAATAAAGGGAGACGGCTCCGGAAGAGTTGAGAGATAATATCTTTTAATTTTATAACTTTTGAATAAATTAGAATTTAGAGTAATTATCATATCAATCACAATGTTTTTAATTTTGCAGAAGATTAAATTTTAATATACAGATTTGAAAATTATGATTTGAGATTAAATTTTAATAAATTGGCAAAGAACCAATAAAATTCAAGTTAAGAAATTGGATAAAATAAAAGTCTTATCTAAAAAATTTTTTAATTTACTTCAACGACCACATTATAAAATCGCTTTAATTTATTTAATTATTTCTTTTCTTTGGATTATCTTCTCAGATAAAATTGCTTACGAAGCTTTTTCATCTCTTGAATCATTCAAATATATTCAGTCAGTTAAAGGTTTGTTTTTTATCATCGCAACTTCATTGCTAATTTTTCTTTTAATAAGAAATGATTACAGAACAATTAAAGAAAAAAATAATCAACTAAATGATAGTAAAATAAAAATGCAACTTGCATTTGATTCATCAAATATTGGCACTTACGAATTTGACATTGAAAATGATTTGGTTTACTTTGATGAAAAATCGCAAGAAATTTTTGGAGTTAAAAAAAGTCAATTAAAATCTCATGAAATATTAAATCAAATTCATCCAAATGATTTGCAAATGGCAACAGAATCTTTAGAAAAAGCTATTCGTAATGAAAATGAAATAAAATCAATTGCCACTTTTAGAATAATGAGAAATAATGAAATCCGCTGGATTGATTCAACTATTATAATGTATACTAATGAAGACAAGAAATCTTTAAAAAATAAGTGGGGAATTGGAACCTTTTTAGATATTACCGATAAAAAAAAATCAACCGAACAACTTACAATTTTGCAATATGCTATTGAAAATGCAAATATTGGAATATTTAAAATTGATGAAGAAGGAAATATAAATTATACAAATCAATTTGCATGCGATTATTTGGGATATACCAAAGAAGAAATTTCTAATTTAAATATTTCTGATATTGATAGAACAATGATTCCGGAAAGATTTAAAAAACATAGAAAATTTGTTAAAGAAAATATTTATAATACTATTGAAACAACTCACACAAAAAAAGACGGAACCTCATTTCCGGTAGAAGTTACAGTAAATTATTTTTCTTACGAAAACCAATTACTGGCAATTTCTTTTTCTAAGGATATTACAGAGCGAAAACAATCAGCAGAAAAAATATTACGAGAAAAAAATATATTAAGATTGTTTATTCAATACGCACCAGCAGCAATTGCAATGTTTGATAATGAAATGAAATACGTTTCTGTTAGTAAAAGATATTGTTTGGATTATAATATTTCCGATGAAAATATTATTGGAAAAAGTCATTATGAAATTTTTCCGGAAATCGGAGATAATTGGAAACAAATTCACAAACAATGTTTAGCTGGAAAAACCGAAAAATGTGACGAAGACCAATTCCTAAGAATGGATGGAAATATTGATTGGGTTCGTTGGGAAATTCGTCCTTGGTACGAAAATAAAGATCAAATTGGCGGAATAATTTTATTTTCGGAATTAATTACAAATCAGAAAAATGCCGAAGAAAAAATTAGATTAAGTGAGGAAAGATTAAAGGTTGCACTGCAAGGAGCAGATTTGGGAACATACGATTGGAACGTTGAAACTAATGAAGTTATTTACGATGAAAGATGGGCAGAAATGTTAGGATTAAATGTTAATGAAATTTCAAAATCTTTTGATACTTGGGTGAATTTGGTTAATCAAGAAGATTATTTATATGTTCAAAAAAAACTTGAAGATCATATGAATGGATTAACTGAATTTTATGAAGCAGAATATAGAATTAAACATAAAAACGGAAATTGGATTTGGATTTTAGATAAAGGAAAAGTTGTTGAAAAAAATGTAAATGGCAAACCCCAAAGAGTTGCGGGAACACATATGGATATTTCTGCAAGAAAAGAAGCAGAAATCGAACTCAATAAAACTAAAGATCAACTAAGAGCACTTTTTGCAAATATTGATAATGTTAGAGAAGATGAACGAAAAAATTTAGCTCGTGAACTGCATGATGAACTTGGGCAAGTTTTAACATCGTTAAATATGAATTTGAGTTTGCTTAAAAATAATATTGAAAATAATTTATTTGATAATAATCAGTTGATTTCTGAATTAACTGAAATGAGCGAGATTATTGATGAATCAAAAATAAATATGAAAAAATTAATTCGTTCATTAAGACCGGAATATTTAGATAATTTGGGTTTGATTCCAGCTATAAATCATCTTATAGAAGAATTTAATAAGAATAAAAGTGTTTGCATAAACCTAAATTGTAATTTTGATGAAATAAATTTTGATCCCAAAAAAGAAAATATATTATATCGCGTTGTTCAAGAAACTTTGACTAATATTATTAAACATGCCAAAGCTTCAAAGGTAGAAGTCAATTTATTCATTGATGATAGCAAATTGTTTGTAAATATTAGTGATGACGGAATTGGAATAAATTCGACAGATTACTATAAAGAAAATTCTTTTGGAATAATCGGAATGAGAGAAAGATTATCTCAAATAGGAAGTGATTTAGAAATTGTAAGCGAGCAAAAAAAAGGTACAAAAATCAGTTTTGAAATTTCTATGTAAATTTTTTGTAGACTTTTACTTCAAATATTTGTTTATATGTATCGTTAACATTTGAAAATTTTACATGATGTTCCAATAATCAATTATTTTGAGAATTTTTCAACAATTACGCTCTTAGGATTCTTGGATTCTTAATACAAAAAAAATGAAGTGATAAAAGATACTTGAATCTTTTTAATATGGAGTTTAAAATGATTAAAGTAATTATAGCAGATGATCACAAACTAATTAGAGCTGGATTAAGAAAATTATTTGAACATGAAATTGATATTGAAATTGCTGCAGAAACAGAAGACCCAAATAAAATAATAGATTTAGTTAAAAATATTTCAGCTGATATTTTATTGTTGGATTTGCAATTTCCGGGAAAGAGCGGATTAGATATTTTAAAGGATGTAAAAATTGTAAATCCAAAATTACACGTTTTAATTTTAAGTATGCATCCGGAAGAACGATATGCAATTAGAGCGCTAAAATCCGGAGCAAGCGGATATATATCAAAAGATTCGGATCCCGATCAAATTTTAGAAGCAATAAGAAAAATTTATTCCGGTAGAAAATTTATAAGTCCGGAACTTTCCGAACAATTACTTTTTAGTATGGATTCAAACAAACCGCTTCACGAATATTTATCCGATAGAGAATTTCAAATTTTACATTTAATTGCAAAAGGAAAAACGCAAACAAATATTGCAGAAGAACTTTCTTTAAGTGTTAGCACTGTAAATACATATCGTGCAAGAATTTTAGATAAATTAAATTTGAAAACTACTTCGGATTTAATTCATTATGCAATTGAAAATAGATTAGTTGATTAGTAAATCTTCTAAAAATTAAATGTAGTAATTTTACTACATAAAAATCATTCGTTATACTATATTTTTTAAGATATGCAAATCTTAATTTCGTTAAAATTCAAATTCGGAAAATTATGACAATTCTTATTGTGGATGATTCAACAAATATTAGAAAGGCGTTGGTAAAATCATTAAATTCTTTAGTTCCGCAAGTTAAGAAAATTATTCAAAAAGAAGACATAGATGATGCAATAGCAACAATTGAAAAGGAAAAACCGGATATTATGATTTTGGATTTAATGCTAAAATCCGGAACTGGTTTAGATCTTTTAAAAGCCATAAAGTTAAAAGAAAACAGACCCATGACGATTTTATATTCAAATTTTTTAGATAGCCAGTATAAATCTTCAGCAAAAAAACTTGGTGTTGAAGAATATTTTGATAAATCAGATGATATTTTCAAGTTGGTTGATATTATAAAAAAATATATTAAATAATAATTTGTAGGATAATTGCTACAGATCACATCTTAGAATTTCTACAAAACATTCGCATTTTAAGCTATACCTAATCTTTCTCTAATGACTTACTTTAGTTAGCGTGAATCAACAAATCTAAAATTATGAATAGTGAAATTGTAATAGTTCAAGAAAAATTAGCTTTGGTAATGCAGACTGTTCAAAAAATTATTAAAGCATTATTTCATTCAACGCCAATACTAATGGATTTCCAAAATATTAATTATGATGAAACCAACACTTTTACAAAAATTATAATATTAGATCAAACAATTTTTGATAAGAATTTTAATTTAATAATCGGAAAACTTAAACTGAACTTTCCTAATGCATCATTTATAATTGCTACTTTGGATAATAGTCAGTTTTTGGAAAACTTGATTTCTCAAATAGAATCGGTTGAATTATTAAATCTGTGGAATACAAATAATTCGATTACAAAACAAATTATTTCGTGTATTGGAAACAAAGTAAATTTTGGAACAGCCACTTTATGAAAAATTTAAATATTCTTATTGTAGATGATAGTTTTGAAAAAAAGAAAATAATTATAGATACAATAAATTCAATTAATCATTATTCGTATAAAATTTCTGAAACATCAACACTTCAAAATCTTCATAAATTAATTTCCAGTTATAACATTGATGTAATTTTGTTAAATTCTAAAATTGCTGGTTGGAATGGAATAAGCTCTTATAATAATCTCGAAAAAGAATTTCCGCATATTGGTAAAATTATAATTATTGATCATGAGGATGATCCAATACTTGACGTTCTTTTAAAAAATTCCTCCAGCAATTATTTGATCATTGATAAGTTTAACAAAGATGAATTCTTCAAAACAATACATTCTGTTGAGAAATGGAAAAATAAGTTGCAAGAAATAAGTAATACAAAAAGTTTTTTTCAAGCTACCATTGATTCTTTAAATGAGTTAATTGCAATTATTGACGAAAGCGGGAAAATTATTTATACAAATAAATCGTGGCAAATTTTTTCTTCATCATTTAGTGAACCAAATAAATTTGGTATCGGAGAAATTTATTTCGATATTTTAAATAAAATTTCCGTTGATGATTTTTCTTTAAGTATTACAAGTACTGCAATCAAAGACATTTTAAATGAAGAAAAAATTAATTTCAATATTGAATTACCAGTTAAAATAAATGAAAGAGAATTATGGTATTCACTTAATTTAACTTCATTTAATGAAAATGGTGAGAAAAGAATTGTTGCTGCACATCAAAATATTACACATTTAAAGGAAGCTGAAAAAGCCAAAGAAATAAGTGAAAAAGTTTTTAAACATTCAATAGACTTTTTATTTATCAGTGGTTTAGATGGATATCTTAAAGAAATTAATTCTACTTGGACCAAATCCTTAGGATGGAAAAATAAAGAACTGCTATCAAAACCTTGGGTTGAATTCATTCACCAAGATGATATTAATATTACGAAAAGTATAATTGGCGGAAGAATAAACGAAACTGAATGCATTCAGTTTACAAACCGCATAATGTGTAAAGATAATAGTTTTAGATGGCTTACTTGGAATTTATATTCTTACCCTCAAGATAATATAATTTTTGGTGTTGCAAGAGATATTACGGATAATAAAAGAATTGAATTGGAATTATTGAGAAGTCAAAAAAATGCAGAAAAATCTGATAGACTTAAATCAGAGTTTTTAACCCAAATTTCTCATGAAATTAGAACTCCACTAAATTCATTATTAGGTTTTGCATCGTTAATAAAATTAGATCTTGGTGATAATATAACAGAAGATTTAACAGAAGCTTTTCAACATATGGATTTAGCCGGAAAAAGAATTTTTAGAACAATTGAATTATTAATAAAAATATCTGAACTTCATACTGATAATTATGAGCCGGAATTTTGCAGAGTAAATATTTTAGAACTTTTAGAACATCTTGTTGAGGAATACAAACCAATTGCCGAACAAAAAAATCTAATTTTAAAATTAATTAACTCAACAGAAAGTGCAGAATTAATTTTAGATAAAAAATCTATTGTTGATGTTTTTTCAAATCTAATTGATAATGCAATTAAATTTACCAGAAAAGGTTCTGTTACAATTCAGTTAAAACAAACATTATTTAATGAAATATCAGTTTCTGTTATCGATACTGGGATTGGAATTTCTGAAAAATTTATTGGATATATGTTTCATCCTTTTTCACAAGAAACAACCGGTTATACAAGAAAGTTTGATGGAAATGGTTTAGGTTTGGCATTAGTAAAACAATATTGCGATTTAAATAAAGCTGAAATATTTGCAAGCAGTGAAAAAGGTGTTGGGTCAAACTTTACAATTATTTTTCAGTAAAGTATTTTCAGAACAATCCATTATCGGATTGTTCTAGAGTGAGGGGCAGTTGGGGGAATTGCTTCCTCACTTTTTAATTTAAAGATTTTTTAAATAAAGATTAAGTTATGCAAGATAAATTTACCGAATCAATAAATTCGGAAATAAAAACTGTTGATCAATCATTAAGTTTATTAAAAACCGCTTTAGACTCTGCTGCAAACGGAGTTGTAATAACAGACATTTCCGGAAAAATAATTTACATAAATAATTCATACCAAAATTTAACCGGTTATAAAAACGAAGAAATTATAAATAAAAATCCCAAAATTTTAAAATCCGGCGAACATAATAGAATGTTTTACAAAGAACTTTGGGATACAATTCTAGCTGGAAAAATTTGGTCCGGAGTTTTAACAAATAGAAAAAAAAATGGAAATATTTATGTTGAGGAAATGACAATAACTCCGGTAAAAAACAATCTTGGTGAAATAGTTAACTTTATAGCAATTAAGCAAGATATTACAGCAAGAAAAAAAATGGAAGAAGAGCTTAAGCACAATGATTATAAATATAAAATGATGATTAAAAATTCGACCTTGGGAATTATGAGAATTGATCAAAGCGGAAAAATCATTATGGCAAATCCGGCATTGTGCAGAATGCTAAAATACAATTCACAAGCAGAATTAATTGCTCAAGAAATCAGCAGAATATATTTTTCACTTAACAGCAGAAATAAATTTCTGCAAATACTTTTTAGAGAAGGTAAAATTTCAAATTATGAAGAAGTATTTATCCAAAGAGATGGAAATTTATTGGAAGTTAAAAAAACTTCATGGCAAGTTAAAGACAAAGAAAATAAAGTTTTATACTACGAAATTATAATTGAAGATATTACAAAACAAAAACAAATTTATAAAAAACTTAACGAATCTGAATTTAAATATAAAATTCTAATTGATAAATTATATGAAGCAGTATACTTACTTATTGGTAATAAATTAGAAATTGCAAATGCGAAATTCATGGAAATGTTAGAAATTACAGAAGAAGAAATTTATAAATCAGATTTTGATTTGATGAATTTTGTTTCTGATGAAAGCAAAGAAATGTTGATAGAGCGTGGATTAAAAATTCTAAATGGTGAAGATGTTGCAAAAAAATATTTTATGACAATCAAAAGTAAAACCGGATTGAAAAAAAATGTTGAAGTTTCTACAAGTTACTTAACGTTTAATGATAAAATTGCAACACAAGGTGTTATAAGAGAATTAAATTAAAATTAAATTTTCCTTAGATGATGATAAATACTGGTGAAGTTGGAATTCAACTTCACCAGTTATTAAGTTAAAAATTATTTGAGTAACATTGCCTTTTTTATTGAAATGAAATTTCCCGCAGTAAGTTTATAAAAATAAACCCCACTTGCTAAAAATGTTGCATCCCATTCAAATTCATAATTCCCGCTTTGTAAATTTTGCGAAACTAAAGTTGAAATTTCTTCACCTAAAGAATTATAAATTTTTAATTCTGTAAAACTATTTTTGGGAATGCTGAAACCTATATTTGTTTTAGGATTAAATGGATTTGGATAGTTCTGGTTTAGTTTAAATTCATCAGGCAATTTGGATTTTTTTTCTTCTTTTAAATCTGTGATTCTACCATCAGTTATTGGAGATATAATGCCTTTGGATCCAATATATTCTGAAACAACTTGAAATTCAGTTAAATCATCATACAAATAAATATCTGTAACTGTTAATCCTAAAAATAATTGAAGAAATCCTAACACAAATTCATTTGAAGTAACTGAATATACCTTTTCCAACTCTATTGGTTCTCCATTTACTAAAGCATATGTTACTCTCTCATAAGGGTTATTATTAAGATTACAGCCATAGTTCATTCCGGAAACTTGAATTAAAAATTCATCATTTTTTTCAATGCTCGATAATCCAAATTCCAAACCAGTAATAATATCAAGTCCAGTCATTTTAAATGTTACAATTCTATAACCTAATCCATTAACAGTATTAAATCCATAACCGATTGATCTAAAAACATCTGCTGGCACAATTGGTCCTGCATTTAGAATTTGAGCAGTAGATCCACCCGGTTCAATAGCTATGTCGGTTCCAGTTTTTTCTCTGAAAGCATCAGTAACTAAATTCCCAATAGGGGTATCAATAAATCCATTTAACAATGGATTTGCAACTTCTTCAAAATCATTTTCTGCATAACCAATTTGTTGAGAAAAAACTGTTCCATATGTTGCTTCAACTTGATCTGTTAAATCTGCAATAATTGATGTTATTGATTCTTCTTCTGGTATGCTTTCATCAAGTGGAATCAATTCATAATTTAACAGAGAAATGTTTTCATTCGAAATTTCCAATTGCATTTTACCTATTGTGGAATAAAAACCATCAGCTTGAACAATATAGGTAGTTTTACCAGATTCTTGTCTTATTGAAATAGGTTCTTCAAATTTGTAGTGATCGTGACCACCAACTATGATATCAATATAGGGAACATATGAAGCAAGAATTTGATCTAATTCAAATCCTAAATGTGATAAGCAGATTATTACGTTGCATTGATTTGCGATCAGCGAATCAATCATTGAAACAGCTATCGTAACAATATTAGTATCAAAAATTACAGGAGCAGGGAAAGAAAGTAAATTTGTTTCAGGAGTTGTTAATCCAAATATCCCAACTTTAACATTTCCATATTCTTTAATTGTGAAAGGTTTTATATAGCTTTTTAATGTTTGAAGTGTGTCTTCAATTAAAACAAAATTTGCAGAAAGCAATGGAAAACCTTCTTCAGGTAAAAACGAATTTTGTAGTGCTGATTCTAAAGTTGATGGTTGTAAATCAAATTCATGATTTCCTATAGTCATTGCATCAAATCCTAAAGAATTCATTATCTGAAATTCAGCTGCACCATAAAATACATTGAAAAAAATATCTCCAATAAAAACGTCACCAGCATGAAGAGTTAAAACATTTGGTTCTGTTAATTTGTTGTAACCAATAATTGAAGCTGCACGGGCAATTCCTCCGGTTTTTCCTTTTAGAGTTTCATCACGCGGGCCCAATGGAGTAAGGCATGAATGAGTATCATTTACATGTAGAATTGTTAAAGTATCAGATTGTGAAAATAATTTGTTAGAAGTAATAAAAATAATTGTTGTGATTAAAAGCAAATGTAAGTTTTTCATATATCCTCCGTTTTGTACATATGTAAATTAACTTTAGCTTGGAGGGTAGTTGTCATAAAATTGTCAAAATGTTGTAAAATAGATTTAAGATTTACGGAATTGATAGAAATGAAAGTTGAATATTTTTGCAGTTTGAATATCTAAATTAGATTAAAACAAATGACCAAAATTAAAATATATTCCGGTAAAATCGTTCCCAAAACCTACGTCAAATCTTACAATAAAATTATCCATGTTAAAGCGTAAACCAGTTACTGGTATTATTATCCATTCTGGTGTAGATGTGCTATTCCCAATATCCAATCCAAAAATTCCGTTTATTCTTTTCCAAATTGGGAAACGTAGTTCTTGATTTAGTAAAAGTGAAGATTGTGAAAGATATCTATTTTGTGGTAAACCTCGCAAAGTATTATTACCACCAAGAAAAATTAAATTTTGATAATTATTTTCATCAAGATCCATCATTCCTTGCAATTTAAACCTTATTGCATAAATTAAATTGGGATGAAAAATGCTAAAATAGGACTGAAGTATAAAATCAATTTTGTAAAAATTACTAACTTCAGTTTTTGATGAAATTGCATATTCGTTATTTAATTGAATTAAGTAACCTTTATGTGGATTTATATAATTTGTTCTGCTATCCAATCTGAAATTAAATAGTATAGAAAAATGCTGTACCGATGAGGGTTTCTTATATTGCAAAACACCATCTTTATCGAAATTATAACAGCTAATACTTCTATATTGAAAACCTAACTCACTAATAAAATTATTTGTAAATGCTTTGCTTAAGATTGTTTTGATTTCTATAGGTTCTCTTACATAATCTTCAACATTTTTTAATGGAATAAATTCATCATTTTGAAAAATTAAATATGCATCAGTTTCATTTTGATAGTATTTGTAGTTTATATATTTATCATAATCAAAAATAAAATCTACTGCTAAATTATATTTCTTTCCTTGACGTCTCTGAATATCCGGATATGAATATATAAACTGATACCATCTTTCACCTTTAGTACTGTTGTAAATTGTTGCATCAAAACTTTCGCCGGTATTTAATAAATTGTAATAATATCCTTTTGCTCCATATCCAAAGCCTACATCGGAATCATAATTTAAAATTGGAAAAATTTCTAACTGTGTTGAATCATTAATTGAAGAATTTTGACAATTTTGTATCTTAACGATCGAAATTACAAGTAATAAAAACAGGATAAATATTTGTGATTTATTACTCATTTATCCTCCATAATTTTGGATACCTTTTTTTGTGTATCTTGAAATCAAATTGTTCAATTCAACTTCCGATAAATTCATTGGATAGCGTGAGTATTTTTTAATCTCAGATAACTTTGATATTTCCATTGATTGATTCCATACAGGTTTTTCTAATTCACTTTCCATAAAAAGCAATGCTGTAAGTATACCTGGAATTGCAGTAATAAAAGTTAATGCAGAGTTATCAACACCTTGAGTAGCTGCAGCTGTAAAAAGTAAAATTGGCGGAACAATCTGTGTTGCAATTACACCAAATTCCCATCCTTCACCACTTAAACCTTCAATAGTGATTGAATTGATTGTGTTGATATTTATAGAATAATATTTTTTTGCTATATATAATTGTTTATTTTGAAATGAATTTTCATGCATTGCAAAAGTGATTGTACTATCGGAAATATAGACTATTTCGCAATCTATTATATTCCCATTTTTCAGATTTATTTTTGCATCATTCCCATATTCAGAAATATTATATTTTGTTGAAATACATGATGCTAAAAAGATCATGAAAAAGAAAATTAATATGTAAAATAATGATTTTTTCATTTTCCCTCCTTAAGAGAAATTTTACTTTTAAAAAATTCCTCTTCCAATAAATCATGATTTTCCTTCCAACTTTCTGCTAATTTTCTTAAGGTTCCATTTATATCAAATAGATTAAAGGTATAAATTGGATTTTTTTCATTTATCCAATTTCCTCTTATCCATTCATTATAATATCCTTTTGATTTAATAAAAATTGATTTAGATTTATTTTCTTTTTGAGTGATATTATAAAAAAGTTCATATGCATCACCTGGTTCTGTCTTTAGATATTTCTCATCATCATTAATAATAAATTCCCATAAATTTGGACAAGGATTACCTGCGTTATCTAGAATTTTATTTGGAGTTAAAGTTGAAATTTCTATTTCTCCATCAACATAATTTGTTGTATCGTATGCTATGTAATCAATCATAAAATTATCAGGGATAAATTCTAACCTTAGTATATTTATTTCTGATTTATTTTTTGGGACTTCCATTGCTAAATATTTCCAATTTAACGGACCCGCATCTAAAAAACGACCAACTTCAATTTCATTATTCTTAGTTATTAATTTTGCTTTCATTCCAGAAAACAACTCATATACTGTTTTAAATTGTGAAGCATAAATAGGATCATTATTCATTTTATCAATCCAATTTATTGCATCAAGCCCTTGAGACCCAATTACAATATCATAAAGTAGAGTTGTACTTAAAAGAGTATTTCTATATTTAACTAAAATTTTCGTTGCATTTTTTGGAATTTCAAAATCGATATAATCAAAATAAGGACCGTTTTTAAGTTCTGATACTTTTTCAACTCCTGTTCTGTAATAATTATTATCGTCTTTACTAATTAAGTGAGAAATTTGATTCCCATTTTTTGAACTAATTTTTTGTATCTCAAAAAGATTTGTAAATGAAATTATTTTATTTTCAATACTGGGAAAAACTTTTTTATTATTCGAATATTCCGCACATGAAATTTCAAATTTATTTATATAATGAGTTTCCATTGCTTCATTTGTAATTTTTAATTTTAGAGTATCTGAAGAAATATTCTGCTGAAATAAGTCGAGGTCATTATTTTCAAGTTGTTTGGAAATGCATTCAGAGAAAAGTTCAACTTCAAGATTATAATTATTTCCATCAAATGAATAAATAGTTGGACATGAACCAAAACAACATTTTGGACAAGCAATGCAATATATTCCCAATATTGTTAATGGTGGTCCAGTTAATCCTAATAAAAAGGAAGCAAAATAACTTTCACTTTTTGTTGAATCTTCATACGTAATCATAGCAGAGATACTATCAAATGGGATAGTAATTTTTTGAATATATTTTTCTTTTGATGAAAAATTAAATTTTTCAATTTCGCCAATTATAATATTTTCACTTGATGTGAATCCATTTGGGAATAGTACAATTGAATTATCATTTTTAAATATTTTCGCTTGTACATTAAAATGTTTGCCATCAGAAAGAGTATCTAAGTTTAATGATGTTACTTTATATGTTGGGAAAGTACAACTATAGAATGAAAAAAATATACTTAAAACCAAAATAGTTTTAGCTAATATTCTCATAAATCACCTACTCAAAAAATTAAATATTATTTCTGAGTACATGATAAAAATTCGTAAAAAAGAATTTGTCACAAAAATGTCAAAAGTTTGTAAAAGAATTTTATTCAGCTTAAAAATTTATATCCAACTTTATGAAATGTTAAAAGATGCTGTGGATTTGAAGGATTATTTTCAATTTTTTTTCGTAATGATAAAATATAATTATCAACAGTTCTTGTTGTTGGATAATTATCATAGCCCCAAACATCATCAAGAAGTTGATCACGTGAAATTACTTGTCCTTCTCGTTCAATTAAATACTTCAGTATTTTGAATTCAGTAGAAGAAAGATCAATAGGAATCGAATTATTTTTTGCTTCTAGTTTTATAAAATCAATTTTAATATTACCAAACGAAACTACATCTAAATTTTTTTTATTTATTTTATTTCTTCTTAATAATGCTTTAACTCTTGCTATTAATTCTTTAACACTAAATGGTTTGGTCATATAATCATCAGCTCCAATTTCAAGACCCAAAACTTTATCCATTTCTTCTTTTTTACTAGTTAGCATTAAAATTGGTACATCATTATTTTCTTTTCTAAGTTCTTTACAAATTTCAGTTCCATTTTTTGATGGCAGCATTAAATCTAAAATTATCAGATCAAAATTTTCTTTTCGTGCTTTTTGAAATCCTAAATTTCCATCACTAATAGAAACTATTTCAAAATGTTCATTCTCTAATGAATCTTTTAGTCCAATAATTATTGCTGGATCGTCTTCAATTATTAAAATTCGACTCATCAGAATACTCCATTATTTGAAAATATAATTTAAAAATTGTGCCTTCATTAATTCTACTTTCAAACTCAATTTTGCCATTATGTGCATCAATAATATGCTTAACAATTGTTAATCCTAATCCAGCTCCGGTTAATTGTTCTGTGTTAAGATTTCTTGATTGAAAATAAGGCTCGAATAATTTTTCTTGTTCAAGAGAAGAAATTCCAATTCCTTTATCTTCAATTGTTACAACTGCAAAATTATTTTCTCTATATGTAGAAAGTTTTACAAATTTACTTTCCTTGGAAAATTTTATACTGTTTGAAATTAAATTAATTATTGCTTCAACAACAGCATCTTTATCGGCATTAATATTTAATTCATTTTCAGAAAGTTTAAATTGTGTAGAAAAATTTTGAATTTTAAAAAGGTATTCAGTTGATTTGATAACTTCACTTACAATTAAATTTAAATCAATTTTTTCAAAATTGTAAACTTTTATTCCGCGTTCAATTTTTGAATAATTTAAAACATTATCAATCAATCTTGTTAATCGGTTACTTTCACCTTCAATAATTTCTAAATACTGATTAACTTTTTCATTTGAAATATTTTCCGAACTTTTTAAAATTTCTGCAAACATTTTTATGGATGTGAGAGGAGTTTTCAAATCATGTGATACACTAGAAACAAAAAATGATTTTAATTCATTCAATTCCGAAAGTCTTTGTTTTTCAATTTTCTCAATATACAATTGCTCTTGCAACTTAATTCTTTCAATACTATTGCCGGTTTCAGCAACAATTGTATTCAGCAAATCTAAATCTTCTAAGGAAAATTTTAACTTACTTTTTTTCTCACCTAAAACAAGAATTCCTATAAACTCATTTAATGAAGATTTTATTGGAAAAATGATTTCAAAAGAAAATTTTCCGAATTTATTAAAAAATTCTGCATAGAAATTATTCTCTGCAATTGTTGAATGTTTTGAAAAAATTGGTCGGAATAAATTATTTGAAAATATTGATGAATTAATTTCAATTTTATTTTCTGAAATTTCTCTGTAATTATAATGAATAGCTAATTTTAAATATTTATTCTCTTCATAATTGAAAATGCCAATTTTGTCAACTGGAATTATTTTGTTAATAAAATTTACAACCCTTTCCTCAAGTTTTTGTAGTTCATTAATTTCTTTTATTTCATCCAAAAAATTATTAATTGCTTTTCTGTAATCATATTCAACCTTAAAGATTTTTTTATTTACAAATTTTTTAACAAATTCTTTCAACGGATGGAAAATTAGTGCAATGAAAATTGCTGCAATAATTGAGCTAATTTTCGGATTTGGTAAATTAAACGTATTTACAAGGATTGAAAAAAATCCAAAATATGCAATTACCAAAATTGAGATTGCAATTGGATATACCAAAGTTCTTCTAATTATTATTTCAATATCCATTACTTGATATTTAATAATTGCAATTGCAAATGTAATTGGAACAGCCGCTACAAGTAATAAAACAATTTCTTCGGGAATTAAACCATATGATGTAAATCTTTGTGGAATTACCCAAAAGAATAAATAGCTAAATGGTCCAAGGATATAACCAAGTAAAATCCATCTTAATTTTTTTCTTATTTCAAGAATGTTTGTTGAAAAGTAGTTTTTGAATTGAATAAAAATAGCAGTAAGTATAATTATAACTACGTAAACACTGCTTATATCAAAAAAATTAATATATAGTCTTATGTTTTCTATCGTAACATAATTAGCAAACTTTATGAAAATAATACTTAATAAAATGGCAAATAATGATGAAAATAAATAAAGGTACGGTAAAAATTTTCTGAAATTAATTTTCGATTCAATTGGAAATAAAAATGAAAAGTGAAGAAAGAATGTTGGAACCAATGCATATCCAAAATGAAATCCGGAACGAGTAAGTATTCCTAAAACTAAATTTATTTTTGTGAAATTTCCCCACGTCATCAAAATTATTGAAGCAGTTGTTACCATGCACCAATGAAATACTACTCCAACTTCTTTATTTTTACTTTTAATAAGAACGATAAATCCTGTTACGAAAAAAGTAATTCCAACTAAGATTGCAATTATGATATAAAGTGCGGAATAAAACGGTATTAAAGAAATATTTAATTTTTGTGTAAAGTTATTTTTTAATATTTCTATTTCAATATTATCACCAATTTTTTTGCTATCTAAGTAAACTTCAATTTCTTCGCGTGAATTAAATTCTATTGAATTTATCGATTTTAATACTTCATTGGATAAGTGTTTTAAGTTTTCTGAATTTGTATTTGTAATTACAAGCTGATTTTCCGAAAAGGAAATTTGAAAGGGTAATTCTGCTTTTACTGCAAAATTGTAAATCCCGATTATAAATAATATGAAAATGAGGAAATCAAACAGAAGAAAAATATTTACATTTTTAAAATTGCCTTTCATTTTAACTTTAAAGGTTAATAAAACAAATTAAAAAATATTATTCTTTTTATGTGAATTAATTAAAAATATTAAAATGTTACTTTATATTAATAAATTAAATTCCGTAAAGTATCAAATAATTTTTTTATAACATCTTCGTCTTTTATGCTGGCGTGTGTTAAAGAATTTCCACTGATTTTGAATTTTCAAATTTTCTTCCAATTCTCTATTCGTTTCAACAATTCTAATGTTTTTATTTATGATAAGCTTATTTGTTTCATTCATTAAAATTGCATTTACACCTTTATCTTGTAAATCCGGATGAACAGCGGTTAAGTATAAATCTAATCTATCATTTTTTCTTAGTGATTTTAAAATATGATAAAAACCAAATGGGAAAAGTTTACCATTACTTTTTTGCAACGCAAATGATAATGAAGGCATTGTTATTCCAAATGCTACAACTTCATTTTTATCATTAAGAACAACAGGCACATATTCCGGTTTGATAAATCCGAAATACTGTTTTACGTACATTTCTATTTGCTTATCGCTAAGCTCAACAAATCCATATAAATCTTTGTATGTTAAATTTATTAAAGCAAATATTTGTTCAGCATATGGTAAAATTTCTTTTGATTTTTTTGCATTAAGAAGATGAAGTTTATTTCTTTTTAGTGAGATTTCAGCAATTCTTGAAATTTTTTCCGGAACCGGATCTGATGTCATCGAAACTTCAAACTCTAGCCAATCAACATCTTTTGAATATCCGCATTTTTCAATAAGTTTTGCATAATAAGGGTAATTATAAATATTACCAAGTGTTCCTAATTCTTCAAAACCTTCTATCAATGTTCCTTCAGCGTCCATATCAGTAAAACCAAGCGGACCTTCAACTTCATGCAATCCATTTTCGTTTGCCCAATTTTCAACTATATTCAATAAAATTTCCGCAACATTTTCATCGTCAATAAAATCGATCCAACCAAAACGCATTATTTTTTTATCAAACTTCTGGTTGAATTTATTATTAATAATTCCAGCAATTCTTCCAACAATTTCATCATTTTTATAAGCAAGCCAATATTTTGCATCGCAAAATTCAAATGCGGGATTTTTATCTCTTTCTAAAGATAAAAATTCATCTTTAATTAGCGGGGGAATCCAGAATTTATTATTTCTGTAAAGTTTAAATTGAAAATCTATAAACTTTCGCAAATCACTTTTGTTTTCGACCTCTTTAATTATATAGCCCATATTTTCATTCATAAAAAATATTTTTCAAAATTAGTTACAAAAATAATTTGGAGTTTTTCATCGCTTTCAAACATAATAATTTTTGTATTGAATAAATAAAAATTTTTAATTGTGATTGGTTTAGTGAAAAATTGGATTTTCAATCAAATCTTGACTTTTCAGCATAGAATAAGCATATTTCTATATATGAGTCAAAACTATACTTACCAAACTTCCGTTGGATTCAAAATTCATATTACAACTTTTGGCAATTCAAATTTAGAAAATGGTAATTGTTTAATTTTTGTTCATGGATTTAAAGGATTTAAGGATTGGGGATTTGGTCCGTATTTAGCTGAGTATTTTGCTCAGAAAAAATATTTTATAATTACTTTTAATTTTTCGCATAACGGAATTGGAGAGAATTTTACTGAATTTACAGAGCTTGAGAAATTTGCTCAAAATACTTATACGCGAGAAGTTAACGAACTTAATCAAATAATTTCCGCTTATAAAAATGGATTTTTCGGTAAAGTTAATTGGAAAAATAAATTAGGAATTGTTGGTCATAGTCGCGGTGGTGCAATTTCTATCATCGAAAGTTCAAAAAATATAAATGTTAATGCTTTGGCTGTTTGGGCATCAATTTCTAATTTTGATAGATTTACTGTAAAACAAAAAGAAGAATGGAAAAGTAGAGGATTTCTCGAAATTTTAAATATGCGTACAAAACAAAAAATGAAATTGAATATAACATTAAATGAAGATTTTGAAAAAAATTCCGAATTATTAAATATTGAAAATGCTTTAGAAAAATTTCATAAACCTTTTTTAATAATTCACGGCGATCAAGATTTAGCAGTTCCAGTTAAAGAAGCAAATTTACTTTATGAATTTTCCGATAAAAAATATACACAACTTGAAATTATTCATGGAACCGGTCATACTTTTGATGTAAAACATCCTTTTGAAGGAAGTACAAAAGCGTTTGATACAGTTATTGAAAAAACTTTACAATTCTTCAATTCGTCATTTAGCGAGAATTAATTATGGGAATTAAAAATCTGGTATATATTTTTATATTTATTGCGGCTTTTGCATTTCTTTATTTCAATTTAAAAAGATTAGTAAGTTATTTAAGTATCGGAAAAAAAGAAAATAGATTTAATAAAGTTCCGTTACGAATAAAAAATGTATTAAAAGTTGCAATTGGTCAAACAAAAATTCTTCGCGATCCGATTGGTGGAACAATTCACGTTTTAATCTTTTGGGGATTTCTACTTTTTCTTGCCGCAGTTTTGGAAGCAATTTTACAAGGATTTGATTCAAATTTTTCACTCAGTTTTCTTGGACCAATTTTTTCAATTATTACTTTAACACAAGATATTTTTGGAATTCTTGTAATTTTTGCAGTTTTGTTTGCTCTTTATAGAAGATATATTCAAAAAGTAAAAAGGTTGGAACATGGAAAAGAAAGTCTGCTTGATGCAACAATTGTTCTTTCGTTAATTCTAATTGTTGTAATTTCTATGTTTGGACAAAATTCGGCTCACATTGCAAAAAATAATTTTACATTAGAAAATTGGGCAGTTAGACCAATTAGTTCAGCATTAACTCCATTATTTTTTTCAAACTCGAATAATGCGAATATTTGGTATGAAATTTTTTGGTGGATACACATTTTAACAATTTTTGGATTTATGAATTTTCTTCCATATTCAAAACATCTTCACGTTTTTGCTTCAATTCCAAACGTATATTTTGAAAAATTAGGAAATAAAAAATTTGAAATAACAAAAATCAATCTGGAAGATGAAACAATTGAACAATACGGCGCTGCGGATGTTGATCATTTATCTTGGAAGCAAATGTTTGATGGCTATACTTGCACGGAATGCGGAAGATGTTCTGATGCTTGTCCCGCAAACACCACCGGAAAATTACTTTCGCCGAGAGAAATTATAATTAATGTAAGAAAGAGAACAGTTGAAAAAGCTCCGTTAATTTTAGCAAAATCTGAAAACGCTGAAATTATTGAAAAAACATTAATTCATAATTACATAAAACCGGAAGAACTTTGGGCTTGCACAACTTGCGGAGCTTGTATGCAAGAATGCCCGGTAACAATTGAACATCTTGATACAATTGTTGATATGCGCAGAAATTTAGTTTTGATGGAATCTGAATTTCCGAATGAATTAAATCCGGTATTTAAAAATTTGGAAACAAATTTTACACCATGGGCTTTTAATCACCAAGATAGAGCAAATTGGGCAGAAGGTTTAAATGTTAAAACAATGGCTGAAGATCCCAATTGCGAGTATTTATTTTGGGTTGGATGCGCTGGAAGTTATGATTCACGTTATCAAAAAGTTTCCAAAGCAATTGCCGAATTATTTAATAAAGCTAATATAAATTTTAGAATTTTAGGAACAGAAGAAAAATGCAACGGAGATACAGCTCGCAGATTAGGTAATGAATATTTAGCTCAAATGATGATGCAAGAAAATGTAGAAACTTTAAATTCCTACAATGTGAAAAAAATTGTTACAGGTTGTCCACATTGTTATAATTCTTTAAAAATAGAATATCCGCAATTTGGCGGAAATTTTGAAGTATTTCATCATACAGAAGTTCTAGAGAAATTAATTGACGATGGAAAAATCAAATTAAAGGAAAATTCAGAAAAATCTAAAGTTACATTTCATGATTCGTGTTATTTAGGAAGATATAATCAAATTTACAATTCTCCGAGAAATTCCTTAAATTCGGTTGCCGGTTTAGAATTGTTAGAAATGGAAAGAAATAAAGATAAAGGATTTTGTTGCGGAGCCGGTGGCGGAAGAATGTTTTTGGAAGAAACGGAAGGTACGAAAATTAATATAAACAGAACTGAAGAAGCTATTAAAACGGGTGCAGAAACTTTAGCTTCAGCTTGTCCTTTTTGCATGACTATGCTTACAGATGGCGTTAAATCATTTGAAAAACAAGAAGAAGTTTTTGTTAAAGATATAGCAGAAATAATTTTAGAAAATTCAATTTAAATAATTACTAACCAACAAAAGGAGAAAAAATGAGCGATAAGTACACACAACTCGTTGAATTTGTTAAAAATATGGAAACAGATGTTGAAAAATTCTACGTAAAAGGTCAATCCGCAGCCGGAACAAGAGTTCGTAAAGCTTTAAGCGAATTAAAGAAAATGGCTCAAGATATGAGAAATGAAGTTCAATCAAAAAAATTAGAAAAAAAATCTTAATAATTTTTTTGTAATAAATTCAATTCATAAGGCTGTTTATTTTTTAATGAACAGCCTTTTTTTAAATATGAAAATTAAATACATAATCTTTCCATCAATTATTTTATCAATTTTTTATTGGCTCTCAAACCCAAGTTTTATTGAACATGTGACTCTAAAAGTTGAAGAAAAAGTTGATTCAACTGTTACAGTTTCATTTTCTTGCGTTGGTGATATAATGTGTCATTCAACTCAATATAATTCGGCAAAAGTTGGTAAAGATTCTTTTGATTTCAAACCAGTTTTTGAATTTGTAAATGAATATTTAACAAATAAGGACATTTTATTTGGAAATCTTGAAACAGTGCTTGCCGGAAATTCTAAAAATTATTCCGGTTATCCCTTTTTTAATACTCCCAATGAATTTGCTGAAGCGTTAAAGTTTGCTGGTTTTGATTTTTTGTTTACTGCAAATAATCATGCAAATGATCAAGGAATTGACGGAATTAAAAGAACAATTGATGAATTAAAAAAAGTAAATATTGTATCGTTGGGAACAACAATTCCAGAAGATTCTTTAGAAAGTTATAATTTATTTGTTAGAAAAGGTTTAAAGTTTGGAATTCTTTCTTATACGTACGGAACGAACTATAAAAATTCAAATAAAAATCCGGAAAAATTTATCAATATTATTGATACGATTAAAATTAAAAATGATATAGAAAATTTAAAGAATAAACATGCAGATTTGATAATCATTTATTTCCATTTTGGGAATGAGTATTCTCGTACTGTTAGCAAATATCAAAGGAAAATTGTTGATCAATCAATTAAATACGGAGCAGATGTAATTTTGGCAAGCCATCCGCATGTTATTCAGCAGTTTGAAAAATTTAAAACAAATAAATCAAATTTGGATAGTGCAATTGTAACTTTTTCTTTGGGGAATTTTATTTCAAATCAGCGATGGCGATATTCTGATGGAGGAATAATTTTAAATTTCGATATTACCAAAAATATTTTTACAGATTCTGTTTATGTTTCAAATATTAATTTTTTACCAATTTGGATTTTTAAAGGAAAAATTAATGGCAAAAAAGAATATAGAATTCTTCCTTCACAAAATTTTAATGATTCAATAAATTATAATTTTTTAACTTCGGCAGATATTGATAGTATGAAAAGATCATATTTTGATAATTTAAAATTGTTCTTATCAAAAAATAATTTGCCCAAAATTGATGCACTGAAATTTAAAAATGAATAAAAAAACTTCACTTGTAATAATTTTTATAACAGTATTTATTGATCTTTTGGGGTTTGGATTACTCATCCCAATTTTGCCGACATTTGCAAGTAAAGTACTATTCATTTCAGATTTCGAAATTGGAATTCTTGTTGCAGCATTTTCTCTGATGCAATTTATTTTTAATCCAATTGTTGGAAATTATTCGGATAAAATTGGAAGACGACCAATAATCCTTGCTTCATTATTAGTTACTGCAATTTCGTATTTGATTTTTAGCTTTGCTACAACATTTTTTATTTTATTAATTTCCAGAATAATTGCCGGTCTTGGCGGAAGCAATATTTCTGCGGCCCAAGCTTACATTGCGGATGTTACAGAAGCAAAAGATCGTACAAAAGGAATGGGAATTATCGGAACAGCATTTGCGCTTGGTTTTGTATTCGGTCCAATGTTGGGAGGTTTTTTATCAGAATATGGTTATGAAGTAGTTGGATATGTTGCAGCGGGATTTTCATTTTTAGCATTCATATTTGCAGTGTTTTTTCTAAAGGAATCTTTAGTAAAAAGAAATTTAGTAGAAGAAAAAAGATCAAGATTATTTTCTTTAAATACATTTAGCGAATTATTTACAAAAAAAAGATTGGCATTTTTTGTAATAGTTTATTTTATAATTGTTTTTTCAATGGCAAATATTTACGGAACTTTTGCTCTTTTAGGTTTTAAAGTTTATGCATTAACCGATAAGCAAATTGGATTTCTTTATACAATAATGGGATTGTCAAGTGCATTAGTACAAAGTAGTATTTTAAGATTTCTTCTAAAATATTTTAATGATGAAAAACTACTTTTAATCAGTATGGTTTTTATGATTGTCGGAATTGGCGGATTGCCTTTTGCTTTTAATTTTATTGGTGTTGCAATAATTTCTGCAATTTCATCTATTGGAACCGGAAGTTTACAACCAATAATTTTGGGATTAATTTCTAAAGAAATAAATTCTGAAAATCAAGGGAAAATTTTAGGATTGAATCACTCGTTAGCTGCAATGGCGAGAGTATTGGGTCCAATTTGGGGTGGTTTTGCATATGAATATTTAGGTTATGAATTCCCATTTTTAACCGGAGCAGTTTTTACATTTATTACATTATTAATTTCAATTTATTTTTTAAAATCAAAAAAATATCAAGTTTATTCAAATGTTTAAAGTTGGAAAAATAGAAATAAAAAATCCTTTACTTCTCGCACCAATGGAAGATGTAACAAGCATTGCATTCAGAAAGTTATGCAAAGAAATGGGTGCTGATATTGTTTATACTGAATTTGTAAATTCCGATGGATTAATTAGAGACAATAAAAAAACACATGATAAATTAAAAATTACAAACGAAGAAAGACCGGTCGGAATTCAAATTTACGGTGGTGAAGTAAATGTAATGCGTGAAGCTGCAAAAATTGCTGAACAAGAAAATCCGGAAATAATTGATATTAATGCTGGATGCTGGGTTAAAAAAGTTGCAAATCGCGGAGCTGGTGCCGGTTTACTTAAAGATCCACCATATATGCAGAAAATGGCAAAAGAAATTGTGGATGCTGTTAAAATTCCGGTTACAGTCAAAACAAGGTTAGGCTGGGATGAAAATTCAATTGAGATACTTGATGTAGCAAAAAGACTTGAAGATGTTGGAGTTCAAGCCTTGACAATTCATTGCAGAACAAGAGTTCAAGGTCACGATGGCGAACCGGCTTGGCATTGGATTCCTAAAATAAAAGAAGTTGTAAAAATTCCAGTTGTTGTAAATGGCGGAATTATGTCGGCAGAAGATGCATTAAGAGTAAAAGAAATTACTAATGCTGATGGATTTATGATTGCGCGCGGTGCAATAAATCATCCATGGATATTTAGAGAAATTAAAGAAATATTTGAAAATGGTTTTGTATCAAAAATTGTTGATGTTGAGGAAAGGATTTCAACTGCACTTCGCCACTTAAAATATGAAATCACAATTAGAGAAAAAGCAATTATTCCATTTAGAAAATATTATTCGGGATATTTGAAAGGTCTTTACGGTGCTTCAAAAATTAAGCAACAAATTATGCAGCTTGAAGAATACAATTCTATTGAAGAACTTTTATTAAATTATAAAGAACATTTATTTAAGCATCAAGAATTAGAAGAAAATTAATCTTTAAACCTCCAAGGTTTTTAAAAACTCGAAGGTTTCTACACCAAAAAATAATGCACTTAAAAAATATTGCAAAAATCATTTCATATTTATTTGTCCCGCCAATATTAAATTTTATAATATTCGTCAACTATTCAGTTTATTTTGAGTCAGATTTTAAATTGTGGATTTCAATTATAATTTCATTTCTATTCGGATTGACAATCCCAATTTTTACTTTTATTTATTTCCGTAAAAAAGGTAAAATCATAAATGATGATGCAACAATAAAAGAGGAAAGAACCGTTCCTTACATTTATGCAATTTTGTTTACAATTTTGGGAGTTATTCTTTCGGGAATTTTCAAACTAAATGAATCAATTATAATGTTATGGATGATTTATTTAATTTGCAGCATATTAATATTAAACGTAAACAGATTTTGGAAAATAAGCGCGCACGCAATGGGAGCCGGAATTCCATTAGGAGCATCACTTTTTATTAATAATAATTATTTTTTTTTAGCGGTAATAATTTTAGTTGGCTGGTCAAGATTTTATCTTAAAGTTCATACAATTCCGCAAATAATTTCCGGTGGAATTGTTGGAATTTCAGTTTCATATGTTTTATTAAAATTTTGTCTTTAAAATAAATCTAAAAAGAATTTTGTTGAATTTATTTTAGGAGTTTTAATGGAGTTAGAAAAATTAATTAGAGATGTACCAAATTATCCCAAAGAGGGAATAATCTTCAAAGATATTACAACATTGTTAAAAGACAAGGAAGCATTTCAAATTACTCTAAATCTTTTATACGATTTATCAAAAGATAAGGGAATTACAAAAGTTGTTGGAATTGAATCTCGCGGATTTATTTTTGGCGGCGCACTTGCAAATAAATTAAATGCCGGATTTATTCCAATAAGAAAACCGGGAAAACTTCCCGCAGAAAAAATTAATGAAAAATATTCGCTTGAATATGGAATAGATTCAATTGAAATTCATAAAGATGCTTTAGATAAAAATGATATTGTATTATTGCATGATGATCTTTTGGCAACTGGTGGAACAATGAAAGCCGCTTGTAGTTTGGTTGAAAGGCTTGGTGCCAAAGTCGAACAAATTTCTTTTATAATTGAATTGGATTTTTTAAATGGAAAAGATTTATTAAAAAACTATGATGTAAATTCTTTAATTCATTATTAAATAAAATTTCACAATTAGAATAATTTTATGAAAAAAATAATTATTGATGAATTTCTTTTCATAAAAAATGAATTCAAAATATTAGATAAAAAAGTTGTTACAATATTTCTCAGTTCAATAATTCTATTTACAATTAGCTGGTATTTTTCAACACCCAAATTTTTTACTCAACAATTTCAATTCTACAAAAATAATTTTCTCTCCAACGAAATTTACTCATTTATGTTTTGGTTTTTGTTGGATACATTACTTTTTTTAATCATTCCAATTCTTATCATAAAATTTATTTTCAAAGAAGATTTATTTAAATATGGATTAACACTCAAAAATTATTCAGTTGGATTTCAAATTTCCGGAATCTCAATTTTGATTTTCCTTCCCATAATGTTTTTACTAACACAATCAGAAAATTTTGTTGAGTATTTTCCACTTATGCAAAGTGCGAAAGATGATATCTTAATTTTCATTATTTATGAAATTGGATTTATTGTATTTATTTTTTCATGGGAATTTATTTTTAGAGGATTTTTGCTTTTTGGATTGGAAGAAAAATTTGGAGTTTACTCGATATTTATTCAGATGATTCCGTTTGTAATTTTACATAACGGAAAACCTTTTATTGAAACTTTTGCATCAATTTTTGGTGGAATATTTTTAGGATATTTAGCAATAAGATTTCGATCAATCTGGTATGGATTTTTAATCCACAGTTTAATTTTGATAATTCTGGATTTAATTTCATTCTTAAAGAATTTGTAAAAAAATTGTAATTTTACTTATCAAATTTAAAGGCAGAAATTATGAAATTTTCATTAAATGTTGATCATGTTGCTTTTTTAAGAAATGCCCGCGGTGAAGAAAATCCGGATCCGGTAACATTTGCACTAATGGCTGAACTTTATGGCGTGGATGGAATTGTTGTTCACCTTAGAGAAGACAGAAGACATATCAATGAACGCGATTTAAGATTGATGCGAGAACAACTAAAAACAAAACTCGATCTTGAAATGGCTGCTGTAAAAGAAATAATTGATATTGCTTGCGATGTTCAACCGGATTTAGTAACACTCGTTCCGGAAAAAAGACAAGAACTTACAACCGAAGGCGGATTGAATGTAATTGATAATATTGAACTAATTAGAAATACAATTGATCGTTTGCACGAAGTTGATATTCCCGTTTCGCTTTTTGTTGAACCGGACTTAAATCAAATTGATGCTGCTTCTGAAATAAATGCAGATGTAATTGAAATTCATACCGGAGTTTATGCAAACGCAAAAGTTGAAGAAGACATTTTTGATGAATTGGAAAGAATTAGACAAGCAGCAAAACATGCGAAAAAATTGGGACTCGGAGTAAACGCTGGTCACGGTTTAAATTACAACAATATGAAAGAATTTATGCTGATTGAAAATATAGATGAAGTAAGCATTGGACAAGCTGTAATTGCCCGATCGATATTTGTCGGAATTGAAAAAGCGATTGCAGAAATGTTGACATTAATTAAAAATAAATAAATAAATTGAATTCCTTAAAACGAAAATTAGAATACCATTATCAAAAGTTTGATGCAAACCAAATTTATCCGGATCCAATAATTTTTCCGCGGAAATTTAGACTTGAATCTGATATTGAAATTTCAGCATTTATTTCAAGCATTTTTGCATACGGAACTGTTACACAAATAATTAATTCGTTAGAAAAAATTCATTCATTAATCGGTAATTCACCTACAGATTATTTTCAAAATTTTGATAAAAAGAAACACCAAAATTTCTTTAAAACTTTCAAACATAGATTTTATTCTGGTGAAGATGTAATTAAACTTTTTCAAATAATTCAATACATCTTAAAAGAATACGAATCGATTAAACATCTTTTTTTACTTTACTACTTCGATCAAGATAAAAACATTAAAAATTCATTATCATTTTTCTCTAAAAATTTAATTGAAATTTCAGAGAGAATTTCACCAACAACAAAAAGTGTAAGATTTATGTTTTCGGATCCATTTTCCGGAAGTGCATGCAAAAGGATGAATTTATATTTACGTTGGATGGTTAGAAGTGATGAAATAGATTTTGGAATTTGGAAAGCCGTAAAAAAAAAACAGCTTGTAATTCCGGTTGATACTCATATAGCAAAATTGAGTAAAAGTTTAGGATTAACTAAACACGAGAATGTTTCTTGGCAAATGGCAGAGGATATTACAGAAAATTTAAAAAAATTTGATTCGGAAGATCCAGTGAAATATGATTTTGCAATTTGTCATATTGGAATGAGAAAACTGGAATTTTAACCCAAAAATTAAATAAACTGCATTAAGTACTATTAATAAATTTAATTGCATAAAAAAAAGTAAAAGTTTATATTTACGATTCATTTTTGATGTAAGTTCTGAAAATTTTGAAAATACCTAAATGCCGGGGTGGCGGAATTGGTAGACGCATTGGACTTAAAATCCAATGGAAGGTTTCTTCCGTGCCGGTTCGAGTCCGGCCCTCGGTACTTGGTTTTTCAAAAAAAAATAAAATTGATAATAAATTTTTGCTTTTATCAAACTGGGTTCTTAGCTCAGTTGGTTAGAGCGTCTGCTTGACGTGCAGAAGGTCAAAGGTTCGAATCCTTTAGAACCCACAAAATTTCGGAGTTTACTCCGTTTTTTTTTATTTGAAATATGAGTGAAAAAGTTAAAATAAAATTTCCGGATGGTTCTGAAAAAGAATTTGATAAAGGTATAACATCTTTAAAAATTGCAGAATCCATTTCACCGAAATTAGCTGAAGATGTTTTAATTGCAAAAGTTAATTCAAAATTAGTTGATCTAAATAGATCAATTAATTCTGATGCTACTTTGCAGCTTTTTACTTTTAATGATGAAATTGGAAAACATTCATATTGGCATTCAACTTCTCATTTAATGGCTCATGCTATTCAGTCAATATTTCCAGAGGCAAAATTTGGAGTTGGTCCCGCAATTGAAGGCGGATTTTATTACGATTTTGATATTGATACAAAAATTACGGAAGCGGATTTAACAAAAATTGAAAATAAAATGTTGGTAATTGCGAAAGAAAATAATCCGTTCCAACGTAGAGAATTAAGTAAATCCGAAGCGATGGAGTTTTTTACAAAGGTTGGTGATCAATATAAACAAGAAATAATTTCAGAATTAGATGGTGAAACCGAAGTTATAAGTTTATATCACGAAGGAAATTTTACCGATTTATGTACTGGACCTCATATTCCTTCAACTGGAAAAATTAAATATGTTAAACTTATAAATATTTCCGGATCATATTGGCGCGGAGATGAAAAACGCCAAAGTTTGCAGAGGATTTATGGAGTTTCATTTCCTAAGAAAAAAATGCTTGATGAGCATTTGGAACTTTTAGAGGAAGCAAAAAAACGAGATCACAGAAAATTAGGTAAGCAGCTTGGGCTTTTCAGTATTGAAGAAGAAGCTGGTCCCGGTTTAATATATTGGCATCCAAAAGGTGCAATGGTTAGACATGTTGTTGAATCATTTTGGAAAGAAGCACATATAAAAAACGGATATGAATTAGTTTATTCACCTCATATTGGGAAAAGTTGGTTGTGGGAAACAAGCGGTCATCTTGTTAATTATAAAGACAGTATGTTTGCCCCAATGAAAATTGATGAGCAAGATTATTACATAAAACCGATGAACTGCCCTTTTCATATAATGATGTATAAGTCGAATTTACATTCTTATAGAGATTTACCATTTAGATGGGCAGAACTTGGTACAGTTTACAGATATGAAAAAAGTGGTGTTTTGCACGGACTCTTGCGAGTTAGAGGTTTTACGCAAGATGATGCGCATATTTTTTGTGCACAAGAACAAATTGAAAATGAGATTATTGAAGTAATCCGTTTTTCAAATTATATGTGGAAAACATTTAGTTTTGATAAATTAAAATATTATGTTGCTACAAAACCGGAAAAAGCTGTTGGAAGTGATGAACTTTGGGATAAAGCTACAAATTTATTAAAAGATGCATTAGAATCCGAAGGTTTGAAGTATGAAATGGATGAAGGCGGCGGAGCTTTTTACGGACCTAAAATTGATATCAAAGTTAAAGATGCGTTAAATCGTGAATGGCAAATGAGCACAGTGCAATTTGATTTTAATCTGCCGGAAAGATTTGATATGAAATATATTGGAGAGGACGGAAAAGAACATCGGCCATTTATGGTGCATAGAGCTTTGTTTGGTTCAATAGAAAGATTTATGGGAGTTTTAATTGAACATTTTGGCGGTGCTTTTCCAACTTGGCTTGCACCAATTCAAGTTGCAATAATTCCAGTTTCGCAAAACTTTTTAGAATATTCTGAAGAAATTAGAAAGAAATTAGACGATAATAATATTCGTGTAGAACTTGATACTCGTAATGAAAAAATTGGATATAAAATTAGAGAATGGGAAACACAAAAAGTACCATACATGTTAATTTTAGGTGAAAAAGAAAAAGAATCTGGAAATATTTCAATTCGCAAACATAAAGAAGGTGATAAAGGTTCTCTAAAAATTGAAGAATTTATAGTGAATCTTAAATCGGAAATAAATAAATTATCTGTTAACTAATTTAGGAGGTTTTCATCGCTCAAGATAAACTGCGAGTTAATGAAGAAATAAGACATCCGGAAGTAAGATTGCTTGGACCGGATAACCAGCAATTAGGAATTTATACTTCATTTAATGCATTAAAAAAAGCTCAAGAACAAGGTTTGGATTTAATTGAAATTGCTCCTCAAGCAAAACCACCGGTTTGTAAAATTATTGATTTTGGAAAATATCAATATGAATTGCAAAAAAAGGAGAAAATTCAAAAGAAAAAACAACATGTTACTGTACTCAAAGAAATAAGATTACACCCAAATACAGATACACATGATTTTGATTTTAAATCCCGACACGCAGAAAAATTTCTTAGCGAAGGAAATAAAGTTAAAGTTTCCGTTATTTTTAAAGGAAGAGAACTTGCTTATAAAGATCATGGAAAAGAATTATTAGTTAAGTTTATTGAAAGTTTAAGCGAAGTTTCAACAGTTGAACATGAGATTAAGTTTGAAGGAAAAGCAATGCACGCAATTCTTCAACCAAAAAAAATAAAAAGTAAAAAGACAAAATAAATAGGTTAGATTATGCCCAAAATGAAAAGTAATAGAGGAGCTGCTAAAACTTTTAGAAAAACCGGTTCCGGCAAAATTAAAAGAAATAAAGCTTTTAAATCTCATATTCTTACCAAAAAAAGTACAAAAACTAAACGAGGTTTAAGAAAAGCTACACTTGTTTCTGATGCTGATTTCAAACGCGTAAAAACAATGTTACAATAAAAGGAGTTTGTGTAAAATGCCTAAAGCAAAAAATAACGTTGCCTCACGTGCACGTAGAAGAAAATTATTAAAACTTGCAAAAGGTTACTGGGGTTCAAGAAGTAAAGTTTATACCGTTGCAAAACATTCCGTTGAAAAAGGTCTTCAATTTGCGTACAGAGATAGAAAAAGTAAAAAGAGAATTTTCAGAAGCTTATGGATAGTTAGAATTAATGCTGCTGCAAGATTGAATGGAACAACATATTCACGTTTAATAAACGCAATGAGTGAAAAAGGAATTGATATAAACAGAAAAATTCTTGCAAGTTTAGCAGTTGAAAATCCTAATGCCTTTGCTGATATTGTAAAATTCGTTACTGCTTAATTTTTACCCCTAAAAATCTTCCTTTTAACGGTGGATTAATTTTAGGGGTATTTTTTTAAATTTAAGAATCGGTATGAAAGAAAAAATTGAACAAATAAAACAAGAATTTTTACAAGATTCTAATAATATCTCTGATTCTTCATCACTTGAAAATCTTAGAATAAAATATTTTTCCCGTAATGGAATTTATGCTCAACTTTTTGAAGAATTCAAAACTTTATCAAAAGATGAAAAACCTAAATATGGTAAAGTTTTAAATGAAGAGAAAAATATTGCTCAAAATATTTTTGATGAATTAAAAAATAAAATTGATGCAAATAATCAATCGCATAAAAATCAAATTGATTTAACACTTCCGGGAAGAGAAAAAGAAATTGGAACTCTCCACGTTTTAACCCAAACTTTAAATGAAATAAAATCAATATTTAAAGGATTGGGTTTTTCCGTTTATACCGGACCAGAAATTGAATCAGATGAAAATAATTTTGAAATGCTGAATTTCCCGGATGATCATCCAGCGAGAGATATGCAAGATACATATTTTATTACTGAATCATTTTTATTACGCACACACACATCGCCGGTTCAAGTTAGATTAATGAAAAATAGCAAACCGCCGTTTCGTGCAATAATGCCGGGCAGAGTTTATAGAAATGAAGCAATTAGCGCAAAAAGTTACTGCTTGTTTCATCAAGTTGAAGGATTAGTAATTGATACTGATATTACATTTGCAGAATTAAAAGGAACATTAGTTTATTTTGCAAAACAACTTTTTGGCGAAGATGTAAAATATAGATTTAGAGCGAGTTTTTTTCCGTTTACTGAACCAAGTGCAGAAGTTGATATTTGGTGGCAGCCGAAAGGTAAAGAAGGGAAATGGCTTGAAATTCTTGGCTGTGGAATGGTTGATCCAAATGTTTTGGAAAATTTAACTATAGATTCTGAAAAATATATTGGTTATGCGTTCGGAATGGGAATTGAAAGAATGGCTATGCTAAAATATGGAATTGATGATATTAGACTTTTCTACGATAACGATAAAAGATTTTTAAATCAATTTAAATAGAGTGAGGAAAAAGTTTTGATAGTTTCACTTAATTGGTTGAAAGAATACGTAAACTTAAATGGAATTTCTGTTCAAGAAATTGTTGATAAATTAACAACTTCTGGATCTGAAGTAGAAGAAGTAATTGATAAATCTAGTGAATTTAAAAATATAATTGTAGCAAAAGTTGAAGATGTAAAAAAACATCCAAACGCCGATAAACTTTCTGTTTGTAAAGTTAATGACGGCGGCAAAATTTATGATGTAGTTTGCGGTGCGCCAAATGTTCAAGCCGGACAAATAGTTGCGTTTGCTAAAGTTGGTGCAATAATTCCAAATGGAAAATTTGAAATTAAAGAAGCAAAAATTCGAGGTGAAAAATCTTCTGGAATGATTTGCTCAGAAGATGAACTTGGACTTTCTGTAGATCATTCAGGAATTATGGTTTTGGATGAAAACTTAAATATTGGTGAACCGCTTGCAAAAGCATTAAATATGGATGATGTAATTCTTGAAGTTGCAATCACTCCAAATCGTTCCGATGAATTAAGTCATATTGGTTTAGCGAGAGATTTATCTGCAATTTTTAATCGTGAACTAAATCGTCCTAAACTTCAAACTAAATTTAAAATTGTTGAAAAAAATAAATTTGCTGAAATCAAAATTGAAAATCTGCAAGCTTGTCCGCGCTATACCGGAATTGTTGTAAAAAATGTAAAAGTTGGTGAATCACCAAAATGGCTCAAAGATAAACTTACCAAAATTGGTTTGCGACCAATAAATAATATTGTTGATATAACAAATTTTGTGCTTCATGAAGTTGGTCAGCCTTTGCACGCTTTTGATTTGGATAAAATTTCCGGAAACAAAATTATTGTTAAAAATATTATTGGTGAAGGAAAATTCACAACTTTAGATTCAAAAGAAAGAAATATGTTTTCTTCAGATTTGATGATTTGTGATGCTGAAAAACCAATTGCTATTGCTGGTGTAATGGGCGGAGAAAATTCCGAAGTAACTTCAGAAACAAAAAATTTATTAATTGAAAGCGCATATTTTAATCACTCATCAGTAAGAAAAACCGCAAAACACTTAGGTTTATCTTCTGATGCATCTTATAGATTTGAAAGAGGAATTGATCCAAACGGTACTTTATTTTCCGGATTGCGAACTGCAGAATTGATTCAGCAAATAGCCGGTGGTGAAATTATCACAGAAATAATTGATGTTTATCCGAATAAAATTGAAGAGAAAATTCTTAATGTAAGATTTTCAAGAATTAAAAAAATATTAGGTTTCAAAATTTCCGAAGAAAAAATAAAATCAATTTTGGTTGGATTAAAATTCCAAATAGTAAATTCTGATGAAGAAAAAATTGAAGTAAAAGTTCCAACTTTCAGAAATGATATTGAACGCGAAATAGATTTAATAGAAGAAATCATTAGAATTTTTGGATTGGATGAAATTCCGCCGGTACAAAAAATTTCATTATCATTAAATAAAAAAATTGATGAAACTGATTTTGAAAATTTAGTAAAAAATAAATTTGTATCATTAGAATTTATTGAAGTTATTAGTAATTCATTGTTGAGTGAAGAAAAAAGTATTGGTGAAAAAAATCCAATAAAAGTTTTAAATCCTCAAAGTACAGAAATGTCAACTTTAAGAACTTCACTTCTTCCTGGAATTTTGATGAACATTTCAAGAAATATAAAAGTTAAAGAAGGTAATTTAAAGTTTTTTGAAATCGGACAAGTATTTTCATCAATTAAAAATGAAATAAAATCATTTGAAGATTTTGAAGAAAATCAAAATTTAATTTTAGCAATTTCTGGTGAAAGAAATAATTCATCTTGGTATCAAAAAAGTGAAAACATCGATTTTTATGATTTGGTTGGAATTAATGATAAAATTCTATCGTCAATAAATATTGACGGAATTTTTGAAAAAACTTTTGAATTTGATAAAAATATTTTTGAATTTGGATTTACACAGAAAATTGATAATAAAGATGTTGGATTTGGCGGAAAAATAAATCAAACAATTTTAGAAAAATTTGATATTTCAAAAGATGTTTATGTTATTGAATATAATTTAACACAAATCAAAACTTTTGATAGATTATTAAAGAAAAATATTCCGTTATTAAAATATCCAAAAGTGTACCGAGATTTTAGTTTCATTTTAGATAAAAAAATTACCTATTTTGAAGTATTGAAGACAGTAAAAGAATCTAGTTCTAACCTATTGAAAAATGTAAATTTATTTGATATCTTTGAAAGCGAAAGTATAGGTAAGGACAAAAAAAGTCTTGCTTTTCAATTAGAATATTTTGATGAAACAAAAACATTGCGTGAAGAGGAAATTGACGCAGATTTTTGGAAAACTATTGAAACAGTTAAATCAAAATTTAACGCAGAATTAAGAGGTTAAAGTGAGTGAATCTACAAAATATGATTTATTCATGAAGGAAATTGAATCATTAGAACAGATGGTTCAGGGGTATGTTGCAGAAAGTGAAAATGCTACAAATGAAAAAAATATTTTAAAACAAAAAGTTGATAGTTTATTAAAAGAAAATGAAGTATTAGTTTTAAAAATTAAAGAATTAGAAAAAAAATTAAATTCTGTTGATGAAAAATCATTAACAGCAGGAATTAAAAAAACAAATTTGGATTTGCAAGAAAGACAAAATTTGAAAAATCAAATTGATGATCTGATTGCAAGAATTGATTATCATATAAGATCGTAGAATTAATTAACAAAATGTGTTGAAGTTTTAGGTACAGAATAGACAAAATGTCAGAAAAAAAGAAGCTTAAAGTAAAAATATTTGATAAAGAATTTTCATTGCTCGTAGAAAATGAAGAAATTGCTACAGAATTAGCTAACTATGTAAATAAAATTATGGATGAAACAAAAGCAGAATTAAAAGATCAGCCAACAGAAACAATTGCTATAATTGCTGCATTAAATATTGCGTATGATTTATCCGTAGAAAAAAATAAGTTTAGAGAATTTAGCATACAAGCAACTGATAAAATTAAAAAAATAAAGCTTCTTCTTGATAAATCTGATGTTGAGTCCATTCCATCATAAAATTTCCGCACTGCCAATTAATATATGAAAAACTAACAGAGTTCATTAAGGGTTTCTGACTCACAGTGTGTATTACAGGCCTCAATCCGATTCGTCGGATTCCGGAAACGGACTAGTGGAAGTAAAAAGCATTGGGCGGTTACCCACACTTATAAGGATGAGTTTTTCCATCCTTAGTTGGCAGTTGCGGTTTTATTTCTGTTTATGGAGGTATTATGGATTTAAGTAACCCGTTTTTTATTATAATAATTGTTTTAGTAACATTTGGAATTTCATTAGCAATTGGCTGGTTTCTCCACTCAAAAATCGCTTTAAATAAAATAAGTGTTGCAAAAGAAAATGCTGCAAATATTATTGCTGATGCTGAAAAGGAAGCAAAAAATATCAAGAGGGAGAAACTATTAGAAGTTAAGGATGAATGGTTAAAAAAGAAGCAAGAATTTGACAACGAGAAAAATACAAAACAGCAAAAAATACAAGTTTATGAAAAGAAAATTGAACAGCGTGAGCAAAGTTTAGAGAAAAAATATGAACTTGTTATTGAGAAGGAAAAAGAGAACAAAGAAGCAGAAATAAAGATTAAAAAGTATCAAGAAATTTTTGAAAAGAAACTTGAGGAAGTTGAAAAATTAATTGCAGAACAAAATATTAGATTAGAAAAAACTGCTGGACTTACAAAAGATGAAGCAAAAAAAATGCTGATGGAAAATGTAATTGATAAAGCAAAATCAGATGCTTCTCAATATGTAAATGAAATTAAAGATCGTGCAAAAGCCGAAGCAAAAAAAGAATCCCAAAAAATTATTGTACAAGCTATTCAGAGAACTGCTGTTGATCACTCTGTTGAAACTACGGTTTCGGTTCTTCAAATTCAAAATGATGAAATGAAAGGAAGAATTATTGGACGTGAAGGAAGAAATATACGTGCTTTTGAAGCTGCTACCGGTGTTGATGTAATTGTTGATGATACTCCGGAAGCTGTTATTTTATCAGCATTTGATCAATTTAGAAGAGAAATTGCAAGAATTTCTTTGGAAAGATTAATCGCAGATGGAAGAATTCATCCATCAAGAATTGAAGAAGTTGTAAAAAAAGTTGAGCAAGAACTGGATGAAGAAATTCAAAAAGAAGGTGAAAATGTTCTTATTCAATTAGGAATTCATGGAGTAAGCAGAGATCTTGTTAAATTTATTGGAAGAATGAAATACCGTTCTAGTTATGGGCAAAATTTGTTACAGCACAGTATTGAAGTAGCTTACATAACCGGATTTATGGCAGCAGAACTTGGTTTTGATCAACAAATTGCTAAACGTGCAGGATTGATGCATGATATTGGAAAAACGGTTGATAAAAGTATTGAAGGTCCGCATGCATTACTTGGCGCGGAATTATTAAAGAAATATAAAGAACATCCGGTTGTTATAAATGCGGCAGCAAGTCATCATGAAGATGTTGAAATGACACATCCAATTTCTGCCTTAGTTCAAGCAGCCGATGCAATTAGCGGTGCAAGACCCGGTGCAAGAAGAGAACCTCTTGAAGGTTATGTTAAACGTTTGGAAAATCTTGAAGGAATTGCGAACACTTTTGAAGGAGTTGCGAAAACTTATGCAATTCAAGCTGGAAGGGAAGTTAGAGTTGTTGTTGAACCGGATAAGGCTGATGATCAATTATCAGAAAAATTAGCTGAAGATATAGCTCATAAAATTCAAGAAGAAATGGAATATCCGGGACAAATAAAAGTTACCGTAATTCGTGAAGTAAGAAAAATAGCATACGCAAAATAAATTAAAATTATAATGCCGGATATATTCCGGTATTTTTTTGACTATGAAAAAATATGCAATTGGTATAACCGGCGGAATTGGTTCTGGTAAATCAACAGTTTCAAAAATATTTGAAGAAAATGGATTTATTGTTATAAAAGCTGATGATATTGCAAAAAAAATAATGCAAAACGATTTAGAAATTAAAAATAAATTAATTTCTGAATTTGGTAAACAAACATTTTTAGAGAATGAATTAAATAGCAAATATATTTCCGATATTGTTTTCAATGACGAAAAAAAATTAAAGATATTGAATTCAATCGTTCATCCCGCCATGATTCAAAAAATTGCTGATGAAGTTAAAGAAAATCAAAAAACATTTAATATAGTTTTCGTTGAGGCCGCATTAATATTTGAAGCAAAAATGGAAAAATTATTTGATTTTATTCTACTTGTTACAGCAAATGATGAAATCAGAATTGAACGAATTTTATTAAGAGATAGAATTTCTAAAGATGAAGTGGTAAAAAGAATAGAAAAACAAATTCCAGAACAAATCAAAAAAACCAAATCTGATTTTATTATTGATAACAACAAAAGTTTTGAAGAACTAAAATCAAAATCCGAATTTTTCCTAAAATTATTTCAAACAATGTAATTTATTATTCCCCAAAGTCTTATCTATCCTTGCTTAGAATGATACGAACGATTATTTTTCATGTATTAAAATTGAGGTAAATGTGGGAATTATTAATCAATCAATTGTATCTTTTGTTAAAGTTTTACCTAAATCAGTGGTTCATATTTTTGCTAAAAAATATATTGCAGGAGAAACTTTAGAAGATGCAGTAAATGTTGTTAAGCAGTTAAATTCAAAAGGAATTTTTGCAACTTTAGATGTTTTAGGTGAAGCAATTAAAACAAAGGAAGAAGCAATTCATGAAAAGGAAGAATGCTTAAGAGTTTTAAATGCAATAGATCAAAACAAATTAAAAGCAAATCTTTCAATTAAGCCAACATCATTGGGATTAAGCATTGATGAAGATTTTTTTTATCAGCAATTAAAAGAAGTTTTAACCAAAGCAAAAGAATTAAATAATTTTGTTCGTGTTGATATGGAAGATTCTCCATATACTTCTTCTACAATAAAAATATTTAAAATGGTGCAAATAGAATTTGATAATGTTGGAATTGTTGTTCAAGCTTATCTTAAAAGAACAATGGATGATGTTAATGATTTAAATAAATCAAAAACAAATTACAGATTATGCAAAGGGATTTATATCGAACCGGAAGAAATTGCTTATAAAAATAAACAATCAGTTCGTGATAATTTTTTGAATCTTCTTGAAAAAATGTTTCAGAATAAAAGTTATGTTGGAATAGCAACTCACGATGAATATTTAGTAAATGGTGCTTACCGTATTATTGATGATATGAAATTATCCAAAGATAAATATGAATTTCAAATGCTTTACGGTGTTACAGAAAAATTGCGTGATAAAATAAATTGTGATGGTCACAAAATTAGAATTTATGTACCTTATGGCAAAAAGTGGTATGCATATTCAATTAGAAGAATGCAAGAAAATCCGGAAATTGCCGGTCACATTGCAAAAAGTATATTTAAGTTTAATTAATGATTGTTCTCGGAATAGAAAGTTCGTGTGATGAAACTTCCGTTTCCATTTTAAAAAATGGAGAAGTGTTAACTAATTTAATTTCATCTCAACTTTTCCATAATAAATTTGGCGGAGTAGTTCCCGAACTTTCGAGTAGAGCACATCTTCAACAAATAACTCCCTTATTAAAACAAGCACTAAAAATATCAGAAATCAGTTTAGATAAAATTGATTTAATTTCTGCAACTGCAGGCCCGGGTTTAATTGGAGCACTTTTAGTTGGATTAACATTTGGAAAAAGTTTAGCACTTTCAATGGACAAACCTTTCATTCCAGTTAATCATATTGAAGGACATATTTTTTCCGGATTTCTGATGAACGAAAAACCAGAGTTTCCTTTTTTATGCATTGTTGTTTCCGGCGGACATACTTTATTACTTTTAGTTAAAAGTGAATTTGAGATAATAAAATTGGGCACCACAATTGATGATGCAATTGGAGAAAGTTTTGATAAAGTATCTAAAATGTTAAATCTTGGATATCCGGGTGGACCGATAATTCAAAAGTTTGCAGAAACCGGTGATGAAAATTTTATTGATTATCCGATAGCAAAAACTAAAAATAAATTTGATTTTTCTTTCAGCGGACTTAAAACTTCAGTGTTAAGATCAATCGAAAAAATTGATAAATCTAAGAATATAAGCGAAACTGAAAAAATGAATATTTCGGCATCATTTCAAAAAGCAGCTGTAAAATCAATTTCAAGTAAAGTTATTTTAGCAATGAATGAATTTGAAATTAAAAGTATTTCACTTGTTGGTGGTGTTGCAGCAAATCAAAAATTACGGAATGAAATAATTTTAATTGGGAAAAAATTTAGTAAAAAAGTTGTAATCCCAAATTTGGAATATTGTGGAGATAATGCAGCGATGATTGCATTACGCGGATTTCAATATTTTTCCGGAGGTTATAAATATCCGTTAAGTTCGAATGCTTTTCCAAATTTAACTAAAGATTATTTTGATAACTAAATTGAATTATCGATAAAGTTTGAATAATGAATAAAAAATCGAAAAAGCGAAATTTCTTCATTAAAAATTTAATCTATTCACTTGTTGCCATAATTGTATTTTTGGGCGGATACTTTTCATATATTTTCTTTTCGCCCAATTATAATGGAATACATCAACCAATACAATTAGACATTCTTCAAGGTTCTTCATTCAGCACAATTACTGATTTATTGTATCATAAAAATGTAATTACAAATAAATTTAATTTTAAATTATCCTCATTAGTTTTTAGCGCACATAAAAATATTAAAGCCGGCAGATATGAAATTCCGGATGGAATTAGTTACTATAAATTGTTAAAATTATTAATTGAAGGCAGACCAAAAAATCAAAAATTGGTTACAATTCAAGAAGGAATTTGGCAAGAAAAATTAGCGGAATTATTAAAAATTGAATTGGGGATTGATAAAGAAAAATTTCTAAAATTATCTTCAGATGAAAAATTTATTAAAAGTCTTGACTTAAATATCTCCAATATTGAAGGATATTTATTACCGGAAACTTACTATTTTTATGAAGGAACAAACGAAGAAGAAATTATTAAAAAACTTAGCAGCGAATTGAGAAAAATTTTTATGAAGCCGGAAATTATTGATCAAATGAAATATTTAAATATGGATCAAAATCAAATTTTAACAATGGCTTCAATTATTGATGGCGAATCAAATCAAATTTCCGAATTTAAAAGAATTGCCGGAGTTTATTATAATCGATTAAAAAATAATTGGAAGCTGCAAGCTGATCCAACAGTTCAATATTTATTGAGGCAAAGAGGCGATAAAATAAATCAAATACTTTATAAGGATTTAGAAATAGATTCAAAATTTAATACATATTTGTATTATGGATTGCCTCCGGCTCCAATTAATAATCCCGGCAAAGAAGCTATAATGGCGGCGTTGTTTCCTGAAGAACATAATTATTTTTATTTTGTTGCTGATGGAAAAGGTAGACATGTATTTTCAGAATCGTCAAGAGAACATCAAAATCAAGTTAATAGGTATAGAATTTGGCGCGAAAACAACAAATAAAATCAATCATAATTTTGATTCTTAATTTCTTACTCTTGAGTTGTGCAAATCAACTTTCACCGCCCGGTGGAGAAAAAGATATTATTCCTCCAAAAATTATTTCTTCATATCCGGAAAATGGAAAAATAAATTTTAGCGATAATTATATTGAGCTGACATTTTCGGAATACGTTAATAAAAGAACGATAAATGATGCATTTTTCATATCACCAATTTTGGAAAACAATCCGGAATTTTCTTGGACGAATAAATCAGTTGAAATATCTTTCGATGAAAAACTAAAGGAAAATACAACTTACTCAATAGTTATCGGAACCGAAGTTGCCGATATAAATAATAACAATAAAATGAGCGAACCATTTATTTTAACTTTTTCCACCGGAAGTAAAATTGATAGTGGAAGCATTAGCGGAAAAGTATTTGCGGATAAAGTTGATGGGACAATGATTTTTGCTTATTCCAATAAAAACGATACTTTAAATATTTACAAAAAAAAACCAGATTATGTTTCTCAAGTAAATAAAAAAGGTGAATTTACAATTAATGGTTTGGCAAATGGAATTTACGAAATCTTTGCTGTTAAAGATGAATTTAAAAATTTGGTTTATGATAAAGGTAATGATTTAATTGGATATTCTACCAGTAGTATTACTGTTGCAGATTCTCAAAATAAAATTGAAAATATAAATTTTTTCTTAACCAATGAAGATACTCTTGCACCAAATTTTCAATCAATTACGATGACGGATAAAAACCATATTGTGATTGAATTTAATGAGCCGATTGATAGTTCAAAATTAAGTTCAAAGAATTTTGTCATCGTAGATTCAACCCAAAATTTAACTTTCGAAATTAAAAAAATATTTAAAGGTAATCCCAATAAAAGTGAATATATTCTCTGTGTATCTGATTCGTTAAATCCGGAAAATAATATTTATTTAATTGCTCAGAATATTCTTGATCGTTATAAAAATGAATTAGTAAATTCAAGCAACAGTTTTACACCAAGTGAAAAAGTTGATACAAATTTTATAAAAATTTCGAAACTAGTTACTGAATACACGAGCAATACAATTGATTATCAATCTCCAAGTTTTATAATAAATTTTTCAGATGCTTTAAGTGATTCCAATATATCAAATAAAATTGCATTTCTTGATCCGGATAGTAATTCAATCTCCTTTAATTTTATAAAAATAGATGATGCTTCAGTAAAAATAATTCCAATAAGTGATTTAAAACCAAAATCTATTTATAAAATTAAAATTGATTTTAAGAATATAATTGATTTGGCTGGAAATAAAGTTGATACCGTTATGATCAATAAAATCAGTACTATTAGTAACATGGAATTTTCCGGAGTAAGCGGAATTGTAAAATCTAAAAGTAAGAATCCAAAAGTTGTCTTAAACAGTTTAGAAAAAAAACATACAAAAATCCAAAAGGAAATTACCAAAGAAGGTATTTTTAGTTTTGAGAGAATAAATCCGGGAAAATATTTAATGTGGATTTATAACGATTCGGATTCCAACAATATTTATACATTTGGAAACTTTGATTCACTAAAATATTCTGAAGAATTTAAATTTTATCCGGATACACTAAACTTAAGACCACGCTGGCCAATCGGCGATATTGAAATAGAATTTTAAATAATTGAGAAAATTATGAATGAACAATTAATCGAATGTGTTCCAAATTTTTCTGAAGGTAAAGATTTAAATATTATCAAACAAATTACAGATGAAATTGAAAAAGTTGAAAATGTAATACTGCTTGATGTTGATAGAGGTTCTGATATGAACAGAACGGTTGTTACATTTATTGGTGATAAAAAAGGTATTGCTGAAGCAGCATTTCAAGCAATTAAGAAAGCATCGGAATTAATTGATATGTCAAAACATTTTGGCTCGCATCCAAGAATGGGTGCAACAGATGTTTGTCCCTTTATTCCGGTAAATGGAATTAGTATTGACGAATGTATTCAGCTTTCCAAAGATGTTGCTAAAAGAGTTGGAGATGAATTGAATATTCCCGTTTATTTATATGAAAAATCTGCTCAAAAATTTGAAAGAAAAAATTTAGCAGTTATTAGAAAAGGTGAGTATGAAGGATTGCAAGAAAAAATAAAAGATGAAAATTGGAAACCCGATTATGGTCCGGCAGAATTTAATAAAAAAAGTGGGGCAACAGTTATTGGTGTTAGAGAATTTTTGATTGCGTATAATATAAACCTTAATACCCGAGAAAAACTTCATGCAATTGATATTGCATATGAATTAAGAGAGAAAGGAAGATCAGCAAGAAAACCAGTTTCACATCCATATTATTATAAAAGTGAAAATGTTGTAAAATATGAAAGTGATTCATATCCTTGCGGGGATTGTGATTTTATTGGACAATCAATTTCAGATACAATTCAACATTGTACTGAAATTCATAATTATGATTTAAATGAATTGTTAAAACTAAATGATATAAATCCGGAATTTCCCGAAGGTGAATCAGTAAAAAAGAATGGAATGTTCAAACATTGTAAAGCAATTGGTTGGATGGTTAAAGATTTTGATAGGGTTCAAATATCAATAAATTTAACTGATTACAATGTTACATCAATGCATCATGTTTTGGAGGCAGCAAGAAAATTAGCATTTGACAGAGGTTTAATTGTTACCGGAAGTGAAATTGTTGGAATGGTTCCATTTAAAGCCTTATTGGAAACTGGTAAATTTTATCTTCAGAAGCAAGGAAGATCAACTGGAATTCCAATCAAAGATATTTTACATACTGCTGTTCAATCACTTGGATTGGAAGATGTAACAAAATTTAAAATTGATGAAAGAGTTTTAGGTTTGCCAAAAAATAATTCAGATGCATTAATTGAAATGAAATTAAATGATTTTGTTGATGAAGTTTCGCGAGAAACACCAGCACCGGGCGGTGGATCAATCGCAGCTTTAGCGGGAGCTTTAGGCGCTGCTTTATCATCTATGGTAAGTAATTTATCAACTTACAAAAAAGGTAGTGAAAATATTGATGAACTTTTGAATAATTGTGCAAATGAATGTCAGCAAATTAAAAATGAATTATTAAATGCTGTTGATGAAGACACTCAAGCATTTAACGATTACATTTCTGCAAAGAAATTACCAAATAGTTCAAATGAAGAAAAGGTACTAAGAAATTCTGCAATTCTGGAAGGCTTAAAAAAAGCAGTTAGTGTTCCACTTAGAACTGCTGAATTATCTTTAAGAATAATTGAAATCTCACAAATTGTTGTTAAGTATGGAAATCCTAATTCTATTACTGATGTTGGAGTTGGGGCACAAATGGCTTATTCTGGCGTACTGGGCGGAATTTATAATGTGCTTATAAATCTTAAAGAAATTAAGGATGAGAATTTCAAAATATTAATGAAAGAAAAATGCTCTTTAATAAAAGTTGATGCACAAAATAAATTGAATGAAGTTTTAAATTACGTTGAGTCAAAAATTCTTTGAAAATTAATTTGCCTTTCATAAAATATATTTGGTTATTAGAAATAGAAAAATCATGAAATAAAATAGTTCAGAAATCACTTTTAATTTTATTATAAATAAAATATTACAACTACTAACGAGGAGGAAATATGAAAGCTTCGTGGTTGTTTATAAGTGTTTTTGTCCTAAATCAAATATTACCAACTGTTAACATTTCACAAAATTTAAAAGTATATCAAATTATTGGAAAGAAAATTGATTTCGTAATTTCAAAATTCGGTAAACCAATTCATCAAGATCGAAGTAATCCAAATATGCAATGTTTTTTCTACAAGACAAAAAATTCGCAATCTGTTTTTGTATCTGATAAGGAGGGAATCTTTCAAGCTGAATGTTCAATTTCCTTTGATAATAAAAAAACTGCGAATAATGAACTTTCCAATCTTATTGAAAAATGTAAAAATGAAGGTTATGATATTGATACAATAAATGCAGCAGAGTATGATTTGACTTCTTCGAGCGTTAAAATTAATGCAACACTTTTTGAAAATAACTTCTCGAAGAAATATGAAATTAAAGTAAAAGCAAATAAATCGGTTGGATTAAAGTAATTAAAAAATAATAGTTTTTTTTCCATAAACTAAAATTCTGTTTTGGCTTTGAAATAATAATGCACGAGCCAAAACTAATCTTTCCAAATCTCTTCCTTTAATAATTAAATCTTTCAAAGAATCATTGTGCGAAATCCGAATTATATCTTGCTCGATTATTGGTCCTTCGTCAAGTTCATTTGTAACAAAATGACTTGTTGCGCCGATTATTTTAACACCTCTTTCATAAGCTTGTTTATAAGGATTTCCACCAATAAAAGCGGGAAGAAATGAGTGATGAATATTAATAATTTTATTCGGATATTCTTTTACAAAATCTGAAGATAAAATTTGCATATATCTTGCAAGCACAATTGAATCAATTTTATTTTCTTTTAAAAGAGCGATTTCTTTTTTTTCAATATCCAGTTTATTGTTTGGCATAATTTCAAAATGATGAAATGGAATTTGATAATTTTCAGTAAGTGATCTTAATTCAGTATGATTAGAAATTACCAATTTGATATTAATATTATATTCATTCAAATTATTGCGCCAAAGAATTTCATTTAAGCAGTGATCATATTTAGAAACAAAAATTGCAACATTCTGTTTTTCATCTTCAAAATTTATTTTCCAATTAGCAGAAATGTGCAAAGCTAAATTTGAAAATGATTCTTTTATTTTAACTTTACTTGTTTTATGTTCGTTAAAACTCCATGCAACTCTTACAAAAAACATTGATTCATTCGAATCAACATGTTCATCAAGATCAATAATATTTCCATCAAGTTTATAAACCAACTCAGTTATTTTATATACCAATCCTTTTTGATCATTACAGCTCAAAAGTAAAATTGCAATATTATTTTTATTCATAAATTTTGTGGTTTGTTTCTTTCTAAAAAAAAATGTTATTTAACTAAATAAAATTTCAAACTTCTTTCAAAAAAATATCAGAAATAATAACAAAAAAATAATCATAAATTGAGTTAATGAATAACGGAGTTTAAAAATGAAAAAATTATTTAAAATTTTGGGGATTATATTAGTTTTATTTTTGCTTACACTTTTTATTATTCCGTTTTTCTTTAAATCGCAGATTACAGATTTGATAAAATATGAAGCAAATAAAAACTTAAATGCAAAATTAAATTTTAGTGATGTAGGTTTAAATCTGTTTTCAAACTTTCCAAATTTGTCACTTTCATTAAGTGATTTAGCAATTGTAAACAAAGCCCCGTTTGAAGGAGATACAATTTTCAGCAGCTCAAATTTAGGTGTTTCAATTGATTTGATGAGTGTAATAAGCGGTGAAAAAATTAAAATTAATTCATTCAAATTAGATGATCCAAAAATTCTAATTTATATTCTTAAAGATAGTTCGGCAAATTATAAAATCTTTCAGGAGAGTAACGAGCAAGATACTGCTAAAAAAACTGATGAAGGAAATTTATCAATCAATTTAAATTCATATGCAATCACGAATGGTAAAATTGCTTTTATTGATCAAACATCAAACATTATTGCTGCAATTAGTGGTTTAAATCATTTTGGTGAAGGAGATTTTAGTAAAGATCAATTTCTACTAAATACAAAAACTGAAGTAAATGAATTAACTTTTGAAATGGAAGGAGTTAAATATTTAAATCAAGTTAAAGCAGATTTAGCAATGGATCTTGATGTAAATATGAATGAGAAAATATTTCTACTAAAAAATAATCAGCTAAAAATAAATAATCTAATTTTCAATTTAGATGGTGGTGTGGAAATGCCGAATGAAGAAATTTATGTTGAATTTAAATTTGATGCACCAACTTCAAATTTTAAAGATATACTTTCGCTTATTCCAACAATTTATAAAAATAATTTTGCCGAATTAAAAGCAAGTGGAACAGCAAGTTTAAATGGAATGGTAAAAGGAAAAATGGGAAATGAAATTATTCCAGCTTTTGATATAAAATTAAAAATTGATAATGCAGACTTTAGTTATCCGGAATTACCTTTACCTGTAAAGAATGTAAATGTTGATTTGGTTTTAGAAAATAAGGATGGACAAATAAACAATACAATTATTGATTTAAGAAAAATTCATTTTGAATTGGGTAAAGATCCTTTTGATGCAAAATTAAAAATGACAAATATTAAAGAATCGCCTTTTGTTGATGCGTTTATAAATGGAACAATTAATTTTGACAATTTGAAAAATGCAATAAAGTTAGAAAATGTAAATACTTTAAGTGGAATTATTATAGCTGACATTAGTTTCACCGGAAATTTGCAAACAGAAAAGCAGAATTATGAAAATTTAAATGCCAAAGGAAAATTGAGTTTGCAAAATTTTAAATTCAAATCGGATGAGATTAAAGAACAAATTAATATTATAAATTCCGAATTAAATTTTACACCAAAAAAAGTTGAGTTAATTTCTTTCAATTCAAAAATTGGAGAAAGTGATATTAGAGCAAGTGGTGATTTGAACAATTTAATTTCATTTTTTCTTTCGGAAGGAACATTGTTTGGTAAACTTAGTGTTTCTTCTAATTACTTTAATCTAAATCCATACATGAGTGATGAAACCCAAACACAGCAAGCAAATTCTGATACAACAAAAATTGCAGCTGTGAATATCCCGGCGAATATTGATTTTGTGCTCACATCTAGTATTAAAAATTTGATTTATGATAATTTGGATATCAAAAATTTTCAAGGAAAATTAATTGTAAAAAATAGCAAAGTTGAAATGCAAAATCTTTCCATGAATTTGATGAATGGTTCTTTATCCGGAAACGGATATTATTTTAAGGATGAATCGGTTGAAAATCCGGAAGTGAAATTTGTAATGGATATTTCTAATTTCGATATAAATAAAACATATAATTCATTTGTTACTGTTAAACAATTTGCCCCTATAGCTAAATATATTCAAGGAAATTTTAGTTCTAATTTAACTTTTACAACAAATTTGAATAACGAATTGGTTCCGGATTGGAATACATTTAATAGTAACGGAAAATTAAATTTAGCTTCAATTGAAATCAAAAACTTCAAACCGTTTACAACATTAGGAAATGTTTTGAAAATATCTGAATTATCAAATCCGAATATAAAAAATGTAAACCCATCCTTTAAAATAGAAAATGGAAAATTTTATATTTCTCCGATTTCATACAAAGTAGGGAATTATGATATAACATTTTCCGGTTCGAACAGTATTGATCAATCAATTGATTATGTTATGGAAATCGATGTTCCCGCAAGTAATTTAAGAAGTTCAGCAAATTCAGCAATTAGCAGTTTATTGAAAAAAGATTTGGATTTAGTTAAATCCGATAAAATAAAAATTATAGCTTTAATTGGAGGTACAATAGATTCACCAAATATAAAAACTTCAGCATCGGATATTGCTAAGGATATTGTTAGCGATGCGGTTGAAGAAGTAAAAGAAAAAGTTATTGAAGAGGTAAAGGAAAAAGTTGATTCGTTAAAAATTAAAGCTGAACAAAAGTTGAAAGAAGAAGCAAAGAAAAAAGAAGATGAGTTAAAGAAAAAATTAGAAGAAGAAGCAAAGAAGAAATTAAAAAAATTAAAACTTTGGTAAATCTATTCTGAGTTTCAATTTATATTTACAGTAACTTAATTGGATTGATTAAAAAATAAAAACTTAGTAAGTTTACATATATTTTCATTAGGGGTGTCACAATAGTGACTGAGAGCAAACCCTTGAACCTGATCCGGGTAATGCTGGCGTAGGGAAATGAGTTCAATTCTTATTAAACCTTTTCTCTATGGGAATTGGTTTTTTTATTTATCAATTCTCATCTCAAAAATCTCTTAATGAAAATTCATTTTAAAAGTTGAAAGGAATTTTCATGAAACATTTTATATTAATTTTTCACTTTTTTACAAGTTTAATATTTTCCCAACATCTTGAAATTTCCGGAACTATTTTGGATGGGAAAACGAAATTACCATTGAGTTCTGCTAATGTATTTTTACAAAATTATAAAATAGGAGTTGCTTCTGATATTGATGGAAAATTTAAAATATTATCTCAATATGATGAAAACGATTCTCTAATTATAAGTTACATCGGTTATGAAACTCAAAAAATAAGTCTAAAAGATTTTAATAAATCAGATAAAACAATTGAACTTGCATGGGTTGATTACAAATTACAATCAGTTGTTGTAAGTGCAATAATTTCCGATGAGAAAAAATCTCCGATATCATTTTCTAAAATTAAAAAGAAAGAAATAGAAGAAAATTATTCTGTACAAGATGTTCCTGAATATTTATCTTATTTGCCTTCAACAACATTTTATTCCGAGAGTGGGAATGGAATAGGATATAATTATTTAAGTATTAGAGGTTTTGATCAAAGAAGAATTTCTGTCTCAGTTAACGGAATTCCTCAAAACGATCCGGAAGATCACAATATTTATTGGCTGGATTTACCGGATTTATTAGAAAGTACTGAGTTAATTCAAGTACAAAGAGGAGCCGGCGCTGGCTCAATTGGTTATCCTTCTATAGGTGGATCTATAAATATTATAACTTCACCTTTTTCGGATAAACCAAATTTCGAACTATCCTTATCTGGTGGAAGTTACAATACAAAAAAATACAGTGCAAAATTTGCAAGTGGTTTGATTGAAAATAAATATTCAATTTATGCAAAACTTTCAAAAATTATGAGTAGTGGATACAGAGACAAAAGCTGGGTTGATTTTAATTCTTACCACATTGCTGCGGCGAGATATGATAAAAATATTACAACCCAAATTAATTTTTTCGGTGGACCAATTTCTGATGGATTAGCTTATACCGGATTACCAAAATTCGCAATTAAGAATAAAGAATTACGAAAAGAAAATTTATCTTATTGGGAAGCTGACAAAAACTCATATACTTATAAAGTTGAAAGAAAATCTTCGGAAATTGAAAACTTTTCTCAGCCGCATTTTGAGCTTTTGAATGAGTTTCAAATATCAAATAATCTCACTTTAAGTAATGCATTATTTTTAGTTATGGGTGAAGGATTTTTTGATTATGATGGCTCTTGGTCTATTTACTATGATGATTATTTTCGGTTAAAACAAAACGGATTTGATTCTACATTTGCTCCACAAAATGCAATAATTCATGCTGTAGTAAAAAATAAACAATGGGGAATAATTCCAAGGTTAACTTGGGAGCACAATAATGGTAAATTAGTTTCCGGATTAGAATATAGAAATCATAAATCAAAACACTGGGGAAATATTAGATTTGCTGAAAATATTCCTGCAAATGTATCCCAAAATTATCAATACTATTACTACGAAGGTGGAAAAGATATCGTTAATTTTTTCTTAAATGAAAATTATAATTTCACGGAAAATTTTAATTTGATGGCAGAAATTCAACTTTCATTTCACGAATATAAGTTATTGAATGAAAAGTATTTAGATTATTCCATTTCAATTAACGATTTATATCTAAATCCAAGATTTGGAGTAAATTATAAATTCAATAATCAAATAAATTCATATTTATCATTTGCAAAAGTAACTCGTGAACCCAGATTGAAAAATTATTACGATTCAGCTGAATCCAGCGCTGGAGAAACTCCACAATTTGAATTAAATAAATTTGGCAATTTCGATTTCAAAAAACCTTTGGTAAAACCAGAAATTATGACGAATCTTGAATTGGGAGCACGTTTTTCAAAATCTAATTTGGGGATCAATTTAAATTTGTTTTTAATGTTATTTAAAGATGAAATTGTTAGTCAAGGTCAGTTAGATCGTTTTGGCCAGCCAATCACTGGGAATGTTGATAAAACAATTCATTCCGGAATAGAGATTGAAGGATTTTTTAAGATTAACTCAATATACGAAATAATTTTTAATTCAACTTTTAGCAAAAATTATATTAGTGATGGTTCCACATTTGTAAATACTTTTGATGAGTTTGGGAATTCTATAACTAAACAAATAGATCTTAAGGAAAATTCAATTCCCGGTTTCCCAAATTTAATTTCAAATGTAATATTTAAAGTGAATTTTGAAAATCTGAATTTCCAAATAATTTCAAAATATGTTGGTAAATATTATTCAGATTTTTATGACGAGAATTTATCAAATTTAATTCATGAAAATCCCGGAATTGTAACATATAACAGCAATGAGGTTGATCAATATTTTGTGATGAATATTCTTGGAAGTTACAATTTTCAAATAAAATCATTTCTAAGTTCTGCTAAACTGTTTTTTCAATTAAATAATGCTTTTGATAATTTATATGCAGCTTATGCAACTGGTGGAGATTTTTTTCCAGCTGCTGAAAGAAATATTTTAGTTGGAATTAAATTAGGTTTATAAAAAAATCTCAAAAAAAAATATTATGAAAAAAGCAATTTTAATAGCAAACGGTGATAAACCAACAAAAAAAATAATCTCATATTTTCAAAAGTTGGGTTACAAAACTATAATTTGTGCTGATGGAGGAGCAAATTCAGCTAAAAAAATAAAAGTAATTCCGGATTTTATTATTGGTGATTTGGATTCAGTAACGAATGAAACTTTAAAATATTTTAGAGGAAAATCGGAAATAATAAAATTATCACGACAAAATGATACCGATGTAGAAAAAGCATTAAAGTTTCTAATCAAAAAAAAATATAATGAAATTGTTTTACTTGGTGCAACCGGAGACAGACTTGATCATTCATTGTGCAATATTGGCATAGTTCTAAAATTTTTCGATAAAATGAAAATCACTCTTGTGCACAAAAATTCAATCTTAAAAGCTTATACAGGAATTGTAAATATTGAAACAGAAATAGGTGAAACAATTTCTTTATACGGAATCGAGTCATTAACAAAAATCACTTCAGTTGGATTGAAATATAAATTGAAAAATATTCCACTTCCATTTGGCGAAAAGGAGAGTACAAGTAATATGGCAGTTGCACAAAATATTAAACTTAAAATTAGTAATGGAAAAATTTTAGTTGTTCGAGACTTAAAAACTTTAATAAAATATGATCTCGTTTAGTTCATTAGATATTTTTATCATTATTGCTTTTCTGATTGGAATAATTTTAATAGGATTTTTATCGAATAAAAAAAAATCAAATTCAAATGAAGAAGATTATTTACTTTCTGGAAGAAAAGTTGGATTGGTATTATTTGTATTAACGAATGTTGCAACTTGGTATGGTGGTATTCTTGGAGTTGGAGAATTTTCATATAAATACGGGTTAGTAAGTTGGTTTACGCAAGGTGTTCCTTACTATATTTTCGCATTAATTTTTGCTTTAACTTTTGCAGAAAAAATTAGAGAAGCAAAATTATTTACTATTCCGGATAAGCTTGAAAACATTTATGGCAAAAAAGTTAGTCTAATTTCCGCATTATTAATTTTTATACTTGTTTCTCCGGCACCATATCTTTTAATGCTTGCTCAAATTTTAAAAATAATATTCGATATAGATATTTTCTTCGCACTTATTATTAGTGCGGTTTCATCAAGTATTTATTTGATTAAAGGCGGATATAAAGCAAACATTTGGGCAGATGCATTTTCATTTTTTATAATGTTTTTGGGATTTATAGTAATTGTTGTAATCGCAAATAATAGCTTTGGTGGTATAAGTTTTTTAATAAATAATTTACCAGAAAAACATTTGCAAATTACCGGTGGAACTTCACTAACGTTTATTTTTGTTTGGTTTTTAATTGCACTTTGGACATTTGCAGATCCCGGTTTTCATCAAAGATGTTATTCAGCAAAAAGCGGAAATGTTGCAAAAAAAGGAATAATAATTTCAATTATATTTTGGATGCTTTTTGATTTTTTAACAAACACAACCGGATTATACGCTAAAGCAATTTTGCCAAATTTAGAAAGTCCGATTTTATCTTTTCCGTATCTTGCACAAGAAATTTTATCATCTGGATATAAAGGAATTTTTTTTGCCGCAATGATTGCAACAGTTTTATCAACATTAAATAGTTTTATTTTTTTGAGTGCAACAACATTTAGCGTTGATTTTGTTACAAGAATTTTAAAAAACTATAATAGTAGCAAATCAAGTAATAAAAAATTTATAAATAGATTTTTTTTGAAATATAATTTTAGTGAAAATAATAATTCGGGAAATATTGTTTTATTTACTAAATGGGGAATTTTCTTTTCGTTATTTATTTCAGTTGTCTTTGCATATTTTTTTCAATCAGTTGTACAACTTTGGTATTTAATTGGAAGTATTTGTATTCCCGGAATGATTTTAATAGTAATTTCTGCATATTATTCAAATATCAGAATAAATAATTCATATGCATTTACCGAAATCGTTTTTGGATTATCTGCAAGTTTAATTTGGATTTTTTTAAGATCAAAAAATTATTCAATATTTTTAAACGATATTGAACCAATGATTATTGGATTATTTTTTGCGCTAATAATTCACATAACTGGAATTATTCAAAAAAAAAGCCAGACTAATTAGCCTGGCTTTCAAATCTTAAAAATGCAAACTTATTTCAGTAATAGCATTTTCTTTGTAACAACATTATTATTGCTCGATAATCTGTAAATATAAGTTCCGCTTGCTAAGTTTGAAGCATCAAAATTATATGTGAATTTACCGGCTTTCAATGATTTATTATTTAGGATTGTTGCAACTTCTCTTCCTAAAATATCATAAACTCTTAAATCAACAACAGCTTGTTCAGGTAAACCAAAACTAATAGTTGTAGTTGGGTTAAAAGGATTAGGATAGTTTTGATCAACATAGAATCTTGATGGAATTAATTCCTCAACACCAACCGGAGTAATATCATTTACAAATGTTACTGTAAATGTATCCATACTTGCAGCTGTTTGAGAATTAGCATCCAAAACCAATACTGTCCAATCAAAAGTAATTGAGTCAGCGCCAGCCATTAAACCTAAAATATCTGTAGCATTAACAGTAATATAAGGTTCAAGTGATTGAGCTGTAAACACTTCTGGTAAAGCTACAAATTGGTATCCAAGGATATCATTATTTAAATCTACTGCTGCTTCCCAACCAACATTAAATGTTTCAGCAGAATCTGTAATAGAAATAGTTGCGCCATCTGCGGGAGTTAATAATCCGAAATATGGAAGTGGGGCAACTGAAACATTTTGAGTAATATCTGAATATTTTAGGAATGTAATTTGATATCCGTCGTTATAAACACTTGATGCAGATGTAAATTGAGTAGCTACACCAACAGCAGAAATTGGCCATGTTGGTTCTGCACCTTCATCTACATCTGTTTCTTTATCAACTCTACCAATCAAAGTTGAACCATATCCTGTCCATAAAGTTAAATTTGCATTACTTCCGGAAGCTGGCCATGCAGGCGATTCGGCAGTTTTTGTAACACCTGAAATTTTTATTAATGTTCCTTCGTACATTTCTGCATTTTCAAGATAAGCATCAATAGTTAGTGATTTTGCTAATACAACCCTGCCAGAATCAACAAGAGTTATATCAACAGCAGGATCAGTAATCATAACTTCATTTAAACCTCTGTATTGTGCAACTTTTCCAGTTGCAACTACTCTATCGCCAACGTTCAAATCTGGTCCAGGATTTCCATTTGAAAATAATTGTAGACCACCAGTTGCATCTTGAATAAATACCTGCATACTGTTAAGATCTAATGATTTATTAAGAACAACCCCGGATACTGTTACTGTTTGATCAACATTATCTGGAATAAAGTCAGAATTTTCATCAACTTTTGCTTCACCAATTGTAAGAAGATTATCTACTGGATATCTATCAAGTATAACAAGAGGAATTAGTCCAGTTGCTGGTATTCCGGAATAAACTACTTCCAAGTCTGCATCAGCGTCTAAATTGCCAACTCTAATTACATCTAAACGACCACCACTTGCATAAAGTAATTCATCAATTCTTGAGATGTAATAATTTGCGGGATCAGTTATACTTCCGCCTTGATATTCAACTCTATAAACTCCGTTATTTGGGCTTCCGCCGCGAGTACCAACAATTAAATCAAGATTTCCATCTCCGTCAATGTCACCAGCGTCACCACCATAAAGTTGTCCACCAGCACCAATAAATGACGACATATTTGCAATTTTAGTTGCTGAATAATTACCGTTTTCTACTTGAAGTAACATAACATTTTGATTTCCTGCTCCCCAACCGGAAACTAATACTTCTTTAACTCCATCATTGTTAATATCAACTGTAACTGATGATTTCCAAGAACCTGTTGGAACAAAACCAGTAAGAACAGGTTCTGTTGTATAGCTGCCATTTGAATAAACAACCGGGGTTACATTTCCATTGCTATGGATTAGAAGTATAACACTATCAACAACTGCGATATCATAAATAGTTCCGGCATCAACAACAAAATTAGTATCGGATAGAGCACTAACTTCAAGTGTAAAAGTTTCAGAACCATCAGCATCATCCGGAATATTATCAACAGAAATTACTCCGAATCTTTCGGCACCAGCTCTCGCTCCAAAAACAATTTCTTCCGTTCCATCGGAATCAACATCTGTTAAATGCCATTTAAATGGTCTTAAATTATAATTTGGTGCGTCAATAATCGTCCAAGAAGCATTTGGTTTAAAAGTTCCATCTCCATTATCAACGCCCATTTCGTCAGAACCATCACCTTTGGATTCAAATACAATTACACGAGTATAAATTGAATCGCCGGCACTAAAATTATTAACTGGTCCCCATATAATTTCCATTTTACCGTCTTTATCCCAATCGCCAGCAGCAAGAGGTGGCCAAGTATTTTGACCTTCTAATGGTAATCTTGTTGACCAGACTACTTCCCAACCTGAGCCGCTGTTTTCATATTTATAAATTCTAGGGACCCAATCTAAACCTGCAAGATCAGACCAATCATTTGAAACGCCATAGATTTCTTTTAATCCATCACCATCGAAATCTACACCGACAATTGCTTCACCCCAACCGCCAACATCTAGGGTGTCATTCGGAATTAGTGCACTTCTTTTGAAGATATCTGTTTGAGCAAACAAAACAGATGAAAGAAGTAATGTTGAAATTATGAGAAATGTAAAATTGAATTTTCTCATTTTGCCTCCTTTAGTTTGTGAATGTGTAAAGTTACTTAATTAATATCATTTTATTAGAAAATGTTTTTAATCCAACCTGAAGTTGATAAATATATGTTCCGGAAACAAATTTTGAAGCATCAAATGTTAATTTGTAATTTCCTTGCTCTAGAATTTTATTCTTCAATAAGTCAGTAACTAGTTCACCGGTAATATTATATATTTTAAGTGAAACTTCGTGTTGTGTGTTTAGTGAAAATTCTATTGTTGTACTTGGGTTAAATGGATTTGGATAATTTTGTTTTAATTCAATTTGGTTGGGTATAAAATTATAATCAATTTGTATATCAGTAATTGTAATTTCTATCGTTGGTAATTCAGCCGAGTAATTCCATTTATCAACTGTCCAGCCAAACCAAGATTGAGTATAAATATTATTATTTTCATCAAAATCTACAGCATAATTTGATGTATATCCGGATGCATTATTTGCTGGATTATGATTATTGTATCTACCTTCAATTAAGAAATTCCATTTTGCGGCATCAATTGTATCTAAAACTTCACCAGTATTTGGGTTTGCAATGAAAATTTTTCCATATGCATATCCTCTATTATCACCGGAAACAAAATCCGCATCATGAGCAACAAACAATAAATTTTTCCCCGGCATATATTGAATTCCGAAAGGTCCAACTTTTAAAGAACCGCTTGTTGTATCTGGAGTAATAAACTCACTTTCAACTTGGAAATCAAATCCATCATATAAAGTATAACCATTTACGGGATCGCCAATGTAGCAATAAATTTTATTTTCATCCCAATTGCTAACGTATAAGATTGTGCCATCATTATTTGCGGTAATTCCTCTTGGTGAACCAATGTCCGGAAGAGTAAACTCTTGTAATATTTTCCCTTGTTTGCCATTAGAAACCCATTTTGGCGCAACATCCGGATTTTCAAAAATTATTACTGAGCCAGCTTTTGTTGAATCGCCGGTTTTTGTAACATAAATTCTTCCATTATCGTCAACATCAATTGCCCATATATATTCATCTATTTTATATCTCTGAGGATAAGTATAAATGCTATCATCTTTTAATTCAAAAGTTAAAATACTATTACTATTTGTATCATTATTTGGAACATAAACTAAGTTTCCCTTAGCTGCAATATCATTTGCATCAAACAGAAATTCTTGGTCAAATCCGCTTAACCATTTTGTTCTAAAATCAACTTGTTGATAAGGAACATTTCCAAGTCTTCCGCTATTTTTACCAGCATTTTTAAATCCAACTAAGTAATGAGCATTTGCGCTTCCCCTATTTACTAATGCAACAAAGGAATCCTCAGAAATTACTCCAACAGAAATAACATTATACCCAATACTGTTAAGCGAATCCGGACTATCTGATGTAACATATTCAACAGACCAAGTTCCGTCAAAACTTTGTGAGAAAATAAGATTTGAAAAAATTAAAAATAGAAAAAATGACTTTGTGAATTTTCTTACCATGCTAACTCCTTTCCAAATCAAAAAAATAAAAAAATAAGTTAAATAATATTGATAAAGAAAATCAAGACAAAATGAATACATGTGTTCTAAACTTTAAAATAACAAATTTCTTGTGTGATTAAAATCATTTTTATTTATTTTTATTGAAAGCATAATTTTTTTCCTATTTATTGCATTAAAAAAATATTTTTATTTACGATTATTTTCTTGCATTATATTACAAACTGACTTATTTTAAAATCATGAAAATTTCATCAAAAATATTAATTACATTTCTTTTAATTCTTTCAACGACAATTGGCGGAACTTTGATTGATTCTTTCGTTGCAAAAAGTAACGGTGATTCTATAACTCTTACTTGGCAGACAATAGTTGAAGAAAATGTAAAGGAATTTGAAATTTTAAGAGGCAAAGACAAAGACAATCTTACTCCAATTGCAACAGTTGATGCAAAAGGAAATAATTCCGAATATTCATTTGTTGATGAAAATGCATATAAAACTTCCGGTTCATTTTATGCTTATGGTTTAGTTTTAGTTGATAATGCCGGAAATAAATCTCAAGTTGTTATGAACACACAAGTTGTTCATGATAAAGTATCTGGCGTTAAAAGAACTTGGGGAAGTATTAAAGCTCTTTTCAGATAAACTCTTCTTTTTTTCATTTTATGTTAAATCTTAGTGCTCCACTTTATTTAGCTTCTAATTCACCAAGAAGAAAAAAAATGCTGCATTCTTTAGGTATTAGTTTTCACCATATTTCTATTGAACATGAAGAAGTAATTAATAAAAATCATACACCTTTAATAAACGTAAAAAGACTTGCAAAAGAAAAATGTGAAAAAGCTTTAGAGAAAATTTGTGAAGGAATTGTAATTTCTGCGGATACAATTGTAGTGCTAAATAATGAAATCATCGGAAAACCAATTGATAAAAATGATGCCGAGAAAATTTTAATAAAGTTGAGTGGAAAGACTCACATCGTTTATACTGGTTTTGCAATTTGTGATGTAAAATCAAAAATTATTTTTACAGAATACGAAAAAACTAAAGTTACTTTTTACGAATTATCTGAAAAACAAATTCGAGAATATATTAATTCTGGAAGTCCAATGGATAAAGCTGGAGCTTACGGAATTCAAGATGATTTTGGTACTTTATTTGTAAAAAAAATTAACGGTTGTTATAATAATGTTATGGGTTTTCCGATTGCGAAAATTTTTAGAGCATTAGAAAATTTCAAATAAAATTTGCCAAATCTAAAAAAAAATATAATTCTAACTTTATTTTTTTCTTTCCTCATTTACTTAATACTTATTTTCTTTTCTGATTATCAAAAATTTTTAAGTTCACTTACTAAAGTTTCTAAATCAAATTTGATTCTTGGATTTTTTATATCACAATTTATTCTTGTTTTAAAATTTTTTAGATGGCAAATTTTGTTAAAATCAAAAGTTAAAAATATCTCTATTTCTGATTCAGTTTTAATTTTTGGGTTAGGTCAAATAATGAGTATTTCACCCGGAAAATTTGGTGAAATTATAAAATCTTATTTCTTAAAAACAAATCATGATATTGAATATGTAAATTCAATTCCAATAATTTTTGCAGAAAGATTTAGTGAATTTTTAACTTTAATTTTTCTCGAATCGATATTTCTGATTTACCTTTGGGAAAGTATTGAAATTAATGTGTTACTAATAATCACAAATTTTTTACTAATAATTTTTATCTTCAATAAAAAAATATTCAGAACATTTTTTGATAAATTAAGAAAAATAAAATTCTTGAAAATTAATGAAAACAAAATTGATGCTCTGGTTGAAAACCAAAAAATGTTAATTAATCCTAAAATATACATAATAAGTATTTTAGCTTGGATAACTGAAATCTTTTGTTTTTACATAATTCTAAGTAATTTTATAAGCGATATAATTGTCCTTAAGGCAGCTTCTATATATTTAATGGCAATTATTTTGGGTTCTGTAAGTATGTTGCCAGGTGGAATTGGAACAACAGAAAGTTCTTTAACTTATTTGATGATAAAGAATGGAATAAATATTGGGAATTCTGCGGCAGTTACAATTTTAATAAGAATTTTCACTTTGTGGATTCCAATATTAATTGGTTTTTTAAGTTTATTTATTTACTTACAAAAGAATAAAAAAATTATAAAAACTAAAATTTTTACGTTTCTGTAAATATTTATATTTAACTTGATTCTTAGTTATTTTGATAATATTATAAAATTTAATAATAAACAAAACTGGAGGATAAAATGAGTGATGAAAATGGAATGAGTAAAGGACTTATTTTAGGACTTTTAACCGGAACAATAATTGGGTCAGTATTAGGATTATTGTTTGCTCCAAAATCCGGACGTGAATTACGCGGCGAACTTAAAGAGAAATCGGATGAATTTCTAAATGGTGCTGAAGAATATTTAGAACAAGCAAAAGGAAAAGCTAACTCACTAATAAATGATGGAAAAAAAAAATCAGAAAAACTTATTTCTGATGCTAAAGAAAAAGTAGATAGTTTGTTAGCCGAAGCCGAAAAAATTGTTCACGATGCAAAATCGAAAACAAAAGAAATGGTTGAAACCGGAAAAGAAAAATTCGAAAAAGAAGGCGATAAACTAAAAAGTGCGATAAAAGCCGGCGTTGAAACATATAAAACAGAACGAGAATCTTAAAATATGACAGTCTTAGATGTTTTATTAGTGATTCTTATAATTATAGCGATAATTGTTGGAATCTATTTAATATTTGCATTAAAGAAGATATATAATACTTTAGATATGGTTCAAGATGATATCGATGTTTTAAATAATCGACTTGAACCAATATTACAAAACCTCACAATAATTACGGAGAAAGTTGTAAAAATTAGTGAGGAAACCGAAAAAAGAGTATTCGATATAAGTAATACAATCCAAAATGTTCGAAATACAGTTTCAAAATTTTCCTTTAGAAATGACAATAACTTTGTAAGAAATCCAATTCAAGATTTGCTAAACAATATAACTGCAATTTCTAAAGGTGTTTCTGCATTCTGGAGAAAATTATATAATTAATTGCTGAACAATAACACAAAATATTTGGAGGCATTTTGAGTGCTTTTACTCCTGATGCAATAAGAAATATTGCATTCGTTGGTCATGGTGGAAGTGGAAAAACTTCCTTATCAGAATTTTTACTTTTTTCTGCTGGTGAAATTAACAGAATTGGAACAATAGCCGAAGGTACTACAACATCAGATTTTAATCCTAACGAAATTGAAAGACAAATATCAATTTCTGCTTCCGCATTACACTTAATTTGGAAAAACACAAAAATCAATTTATTAGATGCTCCCGGTTATTCCGATTTTATTGGTGCAGTTAAATCAAGTCTTCATGTTGTAGATACTGCAATTGTAGTTCTTAAAGGAATGGAAGGTGTTGAAGTTGGAACTGAATCGGCTTGGGAATATATTCAAAAATTACAATTACCAGCTGCAGTTATGGTAAACAAAGTTGATAATGAACATTCAAATTTTGATAAAACTGTTGAAGTTGCAAAAGAAAGATTGAGCCATGATATTGCAGTTGTTAGTTTCCCGGTTAACGAAGGAACAAATTTTAATTCGATAATCGATGTAATCAAAATGAAAAAAATAACTTTTGGAGATGCAAAATCTAAAAAAGTTACCGAAGAAGAAATTCCAGCAAATCTAAAAGAAAAAGCTGAAAAGTTAAGAGAAGAATTATTAGAAAAAGTTGCTGAATCTACTGAAGAATTAATGAATAAATTTTTTGAAGAAGGTACGTTAAGTGATGAGGATTTTGCAAAAGGTTTGAAGAATGCAATTATTTCCAGAAGTTTAATTCCTTTATTTGCAGTTTCTGCTGAAAAAGGTGCTGGACTTTCAGATTTTGCTGATTTTGTTGTTGAATACTTACCAGCTCCATGCGATAGAAAACCAGTTCCCGCAATAAAAGTAGGTTCTGATCAAACGGTTGATATAAAATGTGATCCAAAGGGCGAACCAGCTTTATTAGTATTTAAATCTTTATCAGAAGCACATGTTGGAGAACTTTCTGTTTTCAAAGTTTATTCTGGAAAATTAACTCCCGGTTTGGATTTATTTAATGAAGAAAGAAATAAACCAGAAAGACTTGGTCAATTATACGTTCTTAACGGACACAATCGAGCAGAAGTTTCAGAACTTTTAGCTGGTGATATTGGTGCTGTTGTAAAATTAAAAGATACTCATACAAATAATACATTATGCAGTAAAGAATTAGGAATAATTTTACCTCACATTGAATTTCCCAATCCGGTTATCAGAGGTGCTGTAATTCCAAAATCAAAAGGTGATGAAGATAAAATTTCTTCCGGATTACATACAGTACACGAAGAAGATCCAACACTTCAAGTAAAATTTGATCCGGAATTGTCTCAAACTATTATTTCTGGTCAAGGAGAATTGCAATTAACTTTAGCAACAAAACTTTTGAAAGATCGATATAAAGTTGAAGTTGATTTAGTTGAACCAAAAATTCCATATCGAGAGACTGTCAGAGGAATTTGCGAAAATGCAGAATATAAGCATAAAAAACAATCTGGTGGTCGCGGGCAATTTGGTCATGTATTTATTAAAGTTGAACCAATGCCACAAGGTGGAGGTTTTGAATTTGTAAATGCAATTGTAGGCGGTGTAATTCCTGGTAGATTTATTCCAGCTGTTGAAAAGGGAATTAGAGAATTGATGGAAAAAGGAATTTTAACCGGAAGTAAAGTAGTTGATATTAAAGTAACTTTATTTGATGGTAATTTTCACAACGTAGATTCTGACGAAGTATCATTTAAAATTGCTGGTTCGCAAGCTTTTAAAAAAGGATTTTTGGCAGCTAATCCGGTTTTACTTGAACCAATTTATGATTTATCGATTAAAGTCCCGGAAGAATTCATGGGTGATGTTATGGGAGATATTTCTAGCAGACGTGGAAAAATTTCTGGAATGGATTCCGAAGGACCTTTCCAAATCATTAAAGCAAAAGTTCCTTTGGCAGATTTATATAAATATTCAACTCAATTAAGAAGTTTAACATCTGGCAGAGGAATTCACAGTCGTGAATTTTCGCATTATGAACCTGTTCCAAAAGATGTTGAAGCAAAAGTTATTGAAGAATATAATAAATCTAAGCAAGAAGAATAGTCAAAATTATATTTAAAATATCTGAGGTTGTTTCGTTAATTTGGAACAACCTCTTTTTTTAGTGAGAAATAAATTGGAAAAAATGTGGTCACCTTGGCGTTCAAATTATATTGATTCATTTAAAAATGCAAAGGATGATGAAAGTTGTGTTTTCTGTGGAATTGAGAATCAAAACATTGATCATGATGAATGCCTGTTAGTTTATAAGGGGAAATTATGTTTTGTAATGCTAAATCTTTATCCTTATAATAATGGACATTTGATGATAATTCCTTATCGTCATTTATCAGATTATACAGAACTTACAAATGAAGAATTAAGTGAAATTACTTCTCTAAATAAAATTTCAATTATAGCATTAAGAAATTTAATTTCACCACAAGGGTTTAATTTTGGTGCAAATATAGGCAAAGCAGCCGGCGCCGGTATTCATACACATTTACATTTTCATCTTGTACCAAGATGGAATGGAGATACTAACTTTATGCCAGTATTGGGTGAAGTGAAAATAATTAGTCAAGATTTGCTTGAATTGAAAAATAAATTAATTCAAGAATTCAAAAATTTAGTATAGAAAAATATTTAAGGGAATAATGAGCGAAGAGAAAGTTTTTGAAAATTTACAGCCAACAATGGTTGAATCTTTAAACGAAATTTTAGGCAAACCTTTTAAAGTTTTAGATGATGGTTTTGTAAGAGTTGTTGATTATATGGGCTCTGATCAATCAATTGTTCAAGCTGCGCGGGTTTCTTACGGTGCCGGAACAAAGCAAGTAAGTCAAGATAAAGGTTTAATAAGATATTTAATGCGTCATCATCACTCAACACCTTTTGAAATGTGTGAAATTAAATTGCATGTCCGTGTTCCAATGGATACTTGGCGTCAGTGGATTCGTCACAGAACTGCAAATGTAAATGAATATTCTACGCGTTATTCAATTGCAATAGATCAAGCATCAAGAACAAAAAATGAAGAATGGCGAATGCAGTCAACTTCTAACAAGCAAGGAAGTGAAGGATTTTTATCATTAGAAGAAGGGATTCAACTTTCTGAAGAAGAAAAAAATCTTCACTCGGAAATTTGGAATATTTACAATAACAGAATTGAAAAAGGTGTAGCTCGCGAACAAGCAAGAAAAGATTTACCTCTATCAACTTATACAGAAGCTTACTGGAAAATTGATCTTCATAATTTGCTGCATTTTCTTCAACTAAGGATGGATAAACATGCTCAGTTGGAAATAAGAAAATATGCAGAAACTATTGGGTACGAAATAGTTAAAAAATGGGTTCCATTAGCTTGGCAAGCATTTGAAGATTATAGATTAAATTCAAAGTCATTTTCTGGATTAGAAATAGAATTATTAAGTTTAATTTCAAATAATAACACAATACAAGCAATTGAAAAAGCGAAAAATTTCGGCTGGCTAAAAGAGAAAGATGGAAAAATTATTGGTAATTTAGAGCGATTGGAATTTGAAGAAAAACTTATTCAGCTTAATTTAAAAGCCCCGTGGTAAATTCAAATAAAATTCTAAAAAAAATAATTATTACTGCAGTATCAAAAAATGGAATTATTGGAAACAAAGGAAGAATTCCATGGAATTCTAAATCAGAGATAAATCACTTTAAAGAAACCACTTTAAATTCAGCTGTTATTTTTGGCAGAAAAACTTTCGAAAGTTTAGATAAACCATTAAAGAATAGAACAAATATTGTAATTTCCAAAACTTTAACATCTCAAGAAAATGAATTCTTAATTTTTCCAACATTGAGAATGGCATACAATTATTTACGAAAGAATAATTTTGAAAAAGTTTTTATTTGCGGAGGATATAAAATTTATTTATCAGCTTTGAGAAATGCCGATGAATTAATCATTTCTGTGATGAAATTTTTCGTTGAAGGGGATACAAAATTTCCGAAAATTAATTATGCAAATTGGAATTTAATAAAAATAAAAAAATTTGATGAATTTGAAGTATTTTATTATGTAAGAAATAAGAAGCAATAATTTGGTATTTTTAGTTACCTAAAAATTTAATTGATGAAAAATAATTCTATAAAAATATTGCCGGATAATATTGCAAATAAAATTGCAGCGGGTGAAGTTGTTCAGCGACCGGAATCAGTTTTAAAAGAATTGATGGAAAATTCTCTTGACGCTGATGCAAAAAATATTGAAGTCTACATAAAAAGAGCTGGAACAGTTCTCGTCCAAATTATTGATGATGGAATTGGGATGAATGAATCCGATGCTTTACTAAGTATTGAACGTCACGCAACTAGTAAGATCAGAACAATTGAAGATTTAAATAATATTAATACTTTTGGATTTAGAGGTGAAGCTTTAAGCTCAATTGCATCTGTAAGCATTTTTGAACTTAAAACCGAAATGAGAAACAGTGATTTCGGCACTTTTATAAAAATTGAAAATGATGAATTAAAAATAGAAAAAGGTAGTTTTCCTAAAGGTACATCAATTGCTGTAAAAAATTTATTTTACAATACTCCGGCGAGAAGAAATTTTTTAAAATCACACGCAACTGAATTAAAACACATTCTCGATTCGTTTAAGAAAATTGCGTTAAGTAATCCTTTGGTAAATTTTAAATTATGGAATGATGAGGAGTTAATTTATGATTTTAAATCTTCAAGTTTAGATGAAAGAATGTCCGCAGTATTTGCAGAAAATATTCTGGATGGTTTGGTTAAAGTAGAAGAGAAAACTGAATTTATTTCGGTATACGGTTATATTTCAAAACCCACATATTTAACAAAAAGTAAAAGCGATCAATACCTTTTTATAAATAAAAGATTTGTTACAAATAAATCAATTAATCATGCAGTATTTAAAGCTTATAATGATTTGCTTGAAAAAGGAGATTTTCCGTTTTTTGTTTTGTTTATTGAGCTAGATCCACAAAGAGTTGATGTAAACGTGCACCCTTCAAAATTAGAAGTAAAATTTGAAGATGAAAAAGATATCTATAATTTTATGCGCGCTGTTGTAAAAAAAGGATTGGGACAATATGATTTGATTCCAAATATTGAATTGAAAGAAAATGAAACAATTTCAACATCAATAAAACATAATTATCCAAATCCCGTTGGAAAAAATAATTTTGATGATCGCCCCGATTTTATTGGTCAAAGTGCAATAAAAAAAGAAAAACCAAAAACATATTCAGAAAATGAAATAGATATACTTTTTAATTCACTTAATACAAAAATTAAAAATTCTGTAATTGTTGAAAATGAAGAACATCCCTTTTATGAAGAATCTTCTCGAGAAATTTATCATTCACCAGTAAATACAAGTTTTGATGAAGTTCCAAAAGGTGATACAACATTTATAGTTGCTCTTCACAATAAGTACATTTTAACGCCAATAAAGAGTGGGTTAATGATAATTGATGCGCATGTTGCTCACGAAAGAATTTTGTATGAAAAAGCTATAAATTCGTTTGAAGCTAATTTGCCATTCACTCAACAATTACTTTTTGCACAAACTTTACAGCTTGATCCAGCTGATTATCTTCTTGTGAAAGAACTTGAACCGCACTTAACAAAATTAGGATTTGCATTAAAATTTTTTTCAAAGAACGTTATTGTGATTGACGGAGTTCCTTCAGATATAAATGTCGGTTCTGAAGTTGAAACTTTTTTAGATATTTTGAATGAATATAAAAGTAATGATCAAGAAAAACATTTAGAACAAAAAGACAACATAGCAAAATCATACTCATGTAAAGCTGCCATAAAAGCCGGTGATAAATTGAACGAAAGGGAAATGAGAATTTTGGTCGATCAACTTTTCGCAACATCAATGCCTTACGTTTGTCCGCACGGCAGACCAATTATTGTAAAAATTCCTATTACAGAATTTGATAAAAGATTTGGAAGAACATAAATTCTAATAAACAAATTCTTGTATTAACAAAAATCTTATTTTATTATTTTTTGAGTAATAAATGAAAGGGCAATATTTTGGATGACAATTTTTTAAAATCAAAACTTGAATTTGAAACTAAATTTTTAAAAGCAGAAAAAAATGATTTAAAATTCACAACAGTTTCGGGTGAAAAAATAAATCCGCTTTACACTCCAGAAGATATAGAAAATAAAAATTTTAATGATGAAATTGGATTTCCGGGACAATTTCCATACACAAGAGGAATTCATCCAACCGGATATCGTGGTAAACTTTGGACAATGCGTCAGTTTGCCGGATTTGGTTCTCCGGAAGATACAAACGAGAGATTTAAATATTTGCTGTCACACGGACAAACCGGTTTATCTGTAGCTTTCGATTTGCCAACTTTGATGGGGTATGATTCTGATCATCAAATGAGCATTGGTGAAGTTGGAATTTGTGGTGTTGCTATTTCTTCACTTGAAGATATGGAAATTTTATTTGATGGAATTCCGTTAGAACAAGTTTCAACATCGATGACAATCAATTCACCGGCAGCAATGATTTATGCATTTTATTTAGCTGTTGCAAAAAAACAAGGAGTAAAATTTGATCAACTTCGCGGTACATTGCAAAATGATATTTTAAAGGAATATATTGCTCAAAAGGAATTTATTTTTCCACCTAAACCTTCCATGCGAATAATTACTGATATGATTGAATTTTCCACAAAAGAAGTTCCACAATTTAATCCAGTATCGGTAAGCGGATATCATATTAGAGAAGCTGGAGCAACTGCAGCACAAGAATTGGCTTATACACTTGCTGATGGCTTTGCATATATTGAACATGCAATAGAAAGAGGAATGGATATTGACGAATTTGCTCCAAGAATTTCTTTCTTTTTTAATTCACATTTAGATTTTTTCGAAGAAATTGCAAAGTATAGAGCTGCTCGTAGAATTTATGCAAAACACATGAAAGAAAAATATGGTGCAAAAAATCCAAGATCTTGGTGGATGAGATTTCACACACAAACTGCCGGATGTACTTTAACAGCTCAGCAACCGGAAAACAATATTATTAGAACAGCATTCCAAGCAATGGCGGCAGTACTTGGCGGTACTCAATCATTACACACAAATTCAATGGATGAAACTTTAGCATTGCCATCAGAAAAAGCTGTAAAGATTGCTTTAAGAACTCAACAAATTTTAGCTTATGAAACCGGAGTAATAAATACGGTTGATCCCCTTGGCGGAAGCTATTTTATTGAATCTTTAACTGATAAAATGGAACAAGAAGCAGAGAAAATTTTTGCTGAAATAGATTCCTTAGGTGGTGTAATTCCAGCTATTGATGCCGGATATTTTCAAAAGGAAATTTCACAAAGTGCTTACAGATATCAAATTGAATTGGATAAAAAAGAAAAATTTGTTGTCGGCGTAAATGAGTTTGTGGAAAAAGATGAAAAAATTGATATCCCAATTTTGCAAATTTCTAAAGATGTAGAACTAAAACAAAAAGAAAGATTGATGAAACTTAAAGAAAGAAGAAATAATTCTAAAGTGGATGAATGTTTAAATGAGATTGATTTAGCTGCTCGAAATAATGTTAATCTAATGCCAATTCTTATTAAAGCTGCTGAAAATTATGTCACTCTTGGAGAAATGGTTGAGGTTCTTAAAGTACCGTTTGGAGTTTATGAAGAAGCAATAGTATTTTAATTAACATGATAACAAAAATTTCATTAAAAATATTATTCTTGATTTCTTTTATATTGTTCATTAGTTGCTCAACCTCCGATGTTGTGAAAATTGGAAAGAATGAAAGTAAAGAAACAGTTTCTAAAAAAATAAATGATATTGATCTAAATATTGAAAAAACTGTTTGCTGGATAAATCTAATGCCAGGTTCAAGTGCAAAATTTCATGTAAGCGGTAAATTTTCACTTCCGGAAAATGATAATTATGATCTTGAAGAAATTGAACTAAAGTTTGTTAAAGTTTATCAAGAAAATATTGAATTATATTTTATTCAGCCAAAAGTTGTGCAGACGAATGAAAAATCTTACAAAGAAATTATTTATTCAACATTGCAAGGGTTAGTTTTAAATAAAAGTTTTAATAAAAATAGAAACGTTACTTTAGAATTAATTTTTAATACAGGAAGTAATGAATTAAAATATTATATCGAAAATATTAAGGTTGAAGAGGTTTTTTAAAAATGACTTACGAGTTTTTAGGATTAATAATTTTATTATTGCTAAGCGGATTTTTTTCATCTGCTGAACTTGCATTTATTGTTTCAAACAAACTTAAAATTGAGCTACTTGCAAGGAAAAAAAATATTGCAGCAAAATATGCATTATTCTTTGTAAATAATCCGCAAACTTTTTTTTCAACAATTTTAATTTCCAACAATATTGTAAACATTGCCTTTGCATCATTAATTACAATTTTTCTTACAAAAATTTATGATTTCGGTGAAGCAGTAATTTTGCTTATTTCAACATTATTACTTTTACTTTTTGGAGAATTAATTCCAAAATATATTGGGAGAGAACTTTCTGATTTTCTATTTTTGTTGGCATCAATACCTGTAAAAATAATTTCAACAATTTTGTTTCCGCTCGTAAAACTTACCGATTCAATTTCACTTTTATTAACAAGAAAGAATGATCTTTCTGATGAAGTGGCAGATATTATGCATAAAGAGGATATTCATTCATTAATTGTTGAAGGTTCTGAAGTTGGGAAAGTAGATGAAGAAGATTCTGATGTAATTAAAAATATTATTGATTTAGCTGAACAAAAAGTATATGAAGCAATGACTCCAAGAACCGAAATTGTTGGTGTAAGTATTGATTCACCAATTAGTGAAGTTATTGAAATTTTTATTGAATCCGGATATTCAAAACTTCCGGTTTATGATGAAAATTTAGATAATATTAAAGGTGTAGTTAATGTTTATGATATGTTTAAAAATCCAGCTAATCTTGAATCAATTTTACGTGAAGTTTTGTTTGTGCCGGAAACAAAAAAAAGTCTTGATATGTTGAGTGAGTTTCTGGAAAAAAGAATTTCATTTACGGTAATTGTTGATGAATTTGGCGGAACTGCGGGAATTTTAACAGTTGAAGATTTAATAGAAGAAATGTTTGGCGAAATTAGAGATGAGTATGATGAAGATCCCGATGTTTGTAAAAAAATCGACGATAAAACTTTTGTTCTTAGCGGAAGAATTGAAATTGATGTTCTTAATGAAGAATATGAATTAGATATTCCGGATGGTGACTATGCAACAATTGCCGGATTTATAACTTCGCAAATTGGTAGAATTCCGGCAAAAGGTGAGAAAATTAAAATTGATAATTTTGATTTTGTAATTATTCATTCAAGTAAAATAAAGATTAATCTTGTAAAAATGTTTGCATTTCCAAAACCAAAGGAAGAATAAAATAAATTACATGTAAAAAAAAGGCGAATTTTCAATTCGCCTTTTAATTTTTATAAAACGTGTTTCCACCAATAATAATATTTGTTTTCCAATTCTGTTTCAGAAGGCATTGGGAAAAATTTCAATTCTTCACCGTAAGCAAACCAAAAACCGTGACGCAAAAATTTGTAAGAAATTTCTTTCAATAAACTTCCCAGACTAATAGTTTTCGTTGTTTTTTCGGGTTTGTCAACTAATTCGTTAACACAATTAAAAAACCTATATGGATTAACACCGGGCAAATCAATAGTAAATATTTCTTTGTTTTTATTTATTTCAAAAAAGTGATCAATATTAAAATCAATTTGTGTAAAACAAATTTTTGGTGCACCTTTTGATTTTGTTTGGGTTGTAATAAATTTACCAAAATCTCTTTGGTCTTTTGTTGAAGCAACAAGAGTTTCAAGAGGCGTAATTTCTTGGTAAATTCTTATCATTCCAGGTTGATTATAAGCTGTATATTCTGCTGGTTCAATAGGAAGAACTTTACCATTAATAGTGCAAAGGAAGAGTTTTTTAATTGCAGATAATTCAACATGCTCTAAAACATTATATGATGAAATAAATTTTGTTTTTTTTGGTAAACCACCTTCATCCGGAACAGTTAGAGCTAAATATTTATCAATTTCAAAATAGTCGTTTCTAAAGTTAATATCCAATTCGGCAAAAATAACTTTACCACTAAAATGTTTTGCACTTCCCATCGTGTAGTGTTCACCAAATTTATCAGGCTCAAGTTGTGAAGCAACTAATGCATTAATTGGGTATACAATCATGTATAAATGTTTTTCATATTCTGGCATTACACTACTCCGATTTTATTTTAGAAACACTTAAAATTATTAAATGAATTATTTACTATCAAGAAATGTATTTTAACTTTTATTTTGTAGAATATTTAAAACCACTGATAAAAAATCAAAATCATTTTTTTTCACTGCTAAGTTTAATTACATTAGTTATACTATAAATTAAAATTGCTACACCAATCCATTGAACAATACTTAAAATATTCCCGTGTAAAATATATTCTAAAATAATTGCAGTTAATGGAAAAGCTAATTCCAGTATGGTAGAAGAAGATGCTGTAATATTTTTTAATCCGTAATAATATAAGAAAATTGCCGGTCCACCAGTTGAAAACGCAATTAGTAAAAATATTAACCACTGGGAATTTAAAACAGTTGTAACTTGATTTATTTCTCCAAAAGTTAAAACAATCGATAGCATAATAATAGCTGAAATTGAGAAACGTAAATAAGTTCCTAATTCAAAACTTACATTTTTTAATGCTCGTTTACTTAAAACTGTAGAAAAACCAAAACTGAATGCTGCAAATCCGGAAAATAATGCCGCAAATAGATTTTTGTTATCTGAATTAATTTGTGGAAGTTTAAATCCAAAAGTCATTATATAAGTTCCAAGAATTGCTAAAAATGCCCAATAGAAAAATTTTTTTGGAAGTTTCTCTTTTAAAATAATTGCTGCTAAAGTTAAAGCAAATAACGGCTGTAATTTTTGAATTAAAATTACAATTGAAAGATTTACAAAATTTACATAGAATAATGCTTTGGTAATACTCAGACTTCCAATTGCTCCCCCAAATAAAGCAACACCGGCAAAAGCAAGCCAATCTTTTCTTTCTAATTTTTTTAAAATTGTAATATTTTTAAATAAAATAGGTGAAAGGTAAATTGCTGTTATAGAACTTTCGATAAAAACGACTAAGATTACCGGAAGCGAATACAATTCCGGACGTAAAACAATTCCATCAAAACCCCAAAGCATAGCAGCGATAATTATAAAAATTGGAGCAAGTTTATTCATATAAAATGGGAAACTTTCTGAAAGTTAAATTCAAATATATCAAAAAATGTTGATTAATATTTTGCAGAATTGAGATGAGTTTAATTGAAGTTTTGGGTAAAAGTTGCAGATTCCATCAACAAATATCATTCTTTCTCTTAATCTTAAACTTTATCTTAATCATCTTCAAATTTAATGAGTGTAACAAATATTTAATGATTGAGAGTAAGTTTAAGATTAAGAAAACTAAATAAAATCTTACGATCGTTTACTTCTATCAACCGCTTTAAGAATTTTTAAATTTAGAATAATAAATCGAAAGAACTGAATAATTTTATTATTCATCATTTTTTCATCTTGTTTTGTAATTTCCATAAAAAATTTCTCCTATTCTGGAATAATTTTCCAACCAACGCGAGCACGTAATTTATGCATAAAAGTTGTGTGAATCATCCTTTTCATCCAAGCACCGGCTAATCCCATTTCCATATGAGTAACAAACAAATCACGACCTTGTTCATTGGGGAATTTTCTAACATCCGGAACAACCGGATAAATCATTATTGTTGCGGCAGAACCATCCCAAAGTGAATCACCCATTGAAGCAATACATGCTGCAGCCATATCACTCATTCTTTCATGATGTGTCATTCGTCCGTGTTCAATTAAATCAATAATATTTTTTGCAATTATTCTACCAATAATTCCAGAAACCATTCCCGTTCTTGGCGGCGCGGCAGTAATTGATGTTCCATTAGGAGTTGTGTGCGGTTTTGAAATTGGTCCGGGAGGTGCAAATGCAATTCCACCGGCAAAAATGTTTTTATAATTTCTATTTTGATAAACTGCAGGCCAAGCATCCGGATTTTCTGAAAGAATATCCCAAGTTAAACCATAAATTCCATCCACTAAAATAAAACCAGCGGGATTTGTTAATTTACTTGAATTATCTTCTCCATCTTTTCCTACAAATTTAAATGGCTGACCTAGAAATTGGGGAACAAGCATTGCAAAATCATAATCTGTTTCGCCAAATTCACCATTGAAATTTTCCCAATAAATAGATTTTTCATTTACTTCTTTTGCGCCGCGTTGAACTTGAACATCAAAACCATTTTGCTTAAATACTGCACCAATAAAATCTTCGCTTGATACAACTTGTCCTTTGTATTTTGCATGAACTCCTCTAACGCCAAAATCACCCAAAGCTCGCTCATTAGAAAAATAAATCATTTCTGCTTTATCTCTAATTCCTTGTTTTATTAAATCTTTATGAATATTTGTAATATATTCTAATGCAGCACCTTGACAAGTTGCACCAGGATGACCAGTTCCAATAACAATTTTCTGTTTTTCACCTTTTTTCATTCTTGCAACAATTTCAAGATATTTATCTCTTGATGCAACTGCATGATCCAAAGTGCATATTGAATAAGTAAATCCTTTTGGACCAAGTCCTTTAGTTCCTTCAAAATTTAGTTTTGGACCGGTTGCAATTATCAAATAATCATATTCGAGTTTTTTAATATTTTTAGAATTATTTTCTTCCGCAATCACAAACTGATTATCAGCATGAATTTCTGTAACTTTTCCATGAATAAAATTTACATTTAATTTAGAATAAACTGGTTCAAGTGGAAAAGTTGTTTTTTCGGGAGCCATGTGGCCAATTCCAACCCAAACCCAAGAAGGAATATAGGCAAAATAATCTTGTCTGTTCACAACTGTTATACTATGATCTTTACCTAATGAATCGCCGAGATAAAGTGCTGCAGTATGTCCGGCAAAACCGGCTCCAACTATAACAATCTTTGCCATAGGAACTCCATTATTTATTTGTAAATTTATTCTAAGAATTTTGACTTCAAGAAAATCTAAGTAAACGATTTGAACATATTATTATAAATATACAATTTATATTGAATAAAAAAATATCTTTTATAGCATATAAGAAATTGAATTAAGTAGTTAAAATTTTCACATAATTATTTCTCCACAAATTTATTAAATAATGTTTTACAATGTAAAAGTAGAAAATCAAATTTCTCATAACGAAATTCAAACTAAAATTACTGCACTGTGGGCTTTTAGTGAAGCTGCGCTTGGGGGAATTTTGCATGTTCTTAAAATTCCTTTAACCGGATTATTTATTGGAAGCAGTGCCGTAATATTTATTTCATTGATTGCATTTTTTTCTAATTCAAGAAAAGACATTTTAAAATCTTTTTTAAAAGTTATAATTGTAAAATTTATTGTAAGTCCTTATACACCATTAAATGCTTACTTTGCCGTTCTAATTCAAAGTTTGTTGGGCTATATTTTATTTTTTAATGGGTTTAATAAAATTTCACCAATTATTCTAGGAATTTTATCTTTACTATTTTCAGCATTCCAAAAGGTTTTTGTTCTCACAATAATTTTTGGAATGACTTTATGGGAATCTATTAATATTTTTTTCAATTTTACAATTAATCAAATTGCACCAAATTTATCTGTTATAAAAGATTTCGATCTCAGTTATTTTCTTATTTCATTATATATAATTTTTCATTTAGCAGGTGGAATATTTGCCGGAATTTATGCATCACACTTTCCTAAAAGATTTCAACAAATGAATAATTTCAGAATTCAAAATTTAAATTTTCACGTGAATGATTTTTTATCAAATCAAAATAAACACAAGAAAAAACAATTGTGGCAAAAGCCTTCTAATATTGGGATATTCCTTTTTTCATTATTTATAATTTTTCTTTCGTATTTAGTGAAAGATTTTGATCAAAATATTTCGATCAGTATAATAACAATGCTTTTCAGATCAATAATAATTTTAGCAGTTTGGTATTACTTTATTTCACCATTGGTTTTAAAGATTCTAAATAATTTTTTGATAAAAAGAAAACAAAAACAAGCAGAAGAAGTTGAACAAATTGTTTCAGTATTTCCAATAATAAAATCAATAATAAAATACTCGTGGAATGAAACTGAAAAACTAAAAAGTACTTTTAGAATATTTAAATTTTTTGATAAAGTACTGATTTACTTTTTATTGTTTGAAAAAAATAAATTTGAAGAAACGAATTAAAATATTAACTGGAAAAATACATTCTGGAAAAACAACTAAATTATTTAGCACTCTAAATACTTTAAAATCTGTTGACGGAATTTTAGCTCCGGTTGTTAATGAAAAAAGAATGCTATATCATATTGAATCGAAAGTAATGCAAAGGTTAGAAGTTGATTTTGAAATTGAAGAAACAATAAAAATTGGGAAATATTTGTTTTTAGAAAAATCATTTGAATGGGCAAATAAAAAAATAATTGAAGGTTATCTGAAAAATCCAGATTGGTTAATAATTGATGAAATTGGAAAATTAGAGATTATGGAAAAAGGTTTGCACAAATCATTTAAGTTTTTTTTAGAAGATGAAAATAATTATAAGACAAAATTAATTATTGTTATTCGTGAAAATCTTTTGGAAAACATAATTTACAATTACAAACTTGATGCTCATGAATTAAAAATATATAACTTAAAAGAATTTAGTTTTGCTGAATAAATTATGATTATAAATAAAGTGAATAATTTAGCTGGAATAATAATAACTGCCGGATTCTCAAGCAGAATGGGGGAATTTAAGCCATTACTAATTTTTAATGATAAATCATTTTTGCAAAATATAATTGAAAAATTAGATTTAATTTGTGAAAAAATTATTGTTGTTACCGGATTTAAAGAAAATGAAATTCTTAAGCATGTCTCAAAATTTGATGTAAAACTTAAAAGTAAAATAGAAATTATTCGTAATGAAAACTATGAAATGGGAATGTTCACATCACTTCAAAAAGGATTGCAGAAAATTAATTCAGATTGGGTAATTTATCATTTTGTTGATCAACCACATATTCCAAATAAATTTTATGGAGAATATTCTAATATAATTGATAAGACCAATGACTGGATTCAGCCTATAAATAAAGGACGAAATGGACATCCGATTATTTTTAATCATAAAGTTAGTGATATAATTGTAAATTCAAATCAAAATTCAAATCTTAGAAATGTTACGGCATCGGATAAAATAAATAAATATTTTTGGGAATGTGATTATCAAGAAATACTTACAGATATTGATACACCAAATGACTACGAAAAATTGAAAGGTATAAAATGAAAAAAATATATTTAATGTTAACTGTATTTTCATCTATTTTAATTGCCCAAAACAAACCAATAAAAACTGTTGATTCTGTTAATCTCCAAAAATATGTTGGAACTTGGTACGAGATTGCAAAAATTCCCAATACATTTCAAGATCATTGCATTAAGAATACAACAGCAACGTACAAAATAAATGAGGACGGTGATATTGAAGTTTTAAATCAATGTTTAGATGATGAAGGTGAAATAGATGGCGCTGAAGGTATAGCGCGAATTGTTGATAGAAAAACAAATTCAAAATTAGAAGTTAGTTTTGTAAGTATTTTCGGCTGGAATTTATTTTGGGGAGATTATTGGATTTTAGGGTTAGACCAAAATTACAATTATGCTGTAATCGGAACTCCTTCAAGAAAATACGGATGGATATTGAGCAGAACCAAAAAATTGAATGAAAGTGATTTAGAAAAATGTTTTATAATATTTGAAGAAAACGGTTATGATAGAAATAAATTTGAACTTGATGTGCATGATAATTAAATCCCAGTAATAATATTAATCTAAAAAAGAGAAAAAAATGAAAAAGAAATTTCAGTTATTTTTATTAATATTTTTATTATCAATTCGACTTTGTTATTCGCAAAACTATATTTTAAAATCTCCTAATGAAAAATTGATTGCAAATATTGTTAACAATCAAGGACTTAAATACACAATTACATACAATAACATAAATTTAGTTAAAGATGCTGAAATATCGATAAATATTGATGAAAAGGAATATCCGCTGCTAAATTCAAATGTTGTCAATTTCAAAAATTCTTATATTAATGAAAATATTAATTCTGTTATTCCAACAAAATCAATTCAAATAAAAAACAATTGCAATGAACTTATATTAATATTTAGGGAAAATATTTGGGTTGTTTTTAGAGCTTTTAATAATGGATTTGCATATAGAATAATTACGGATTTATCAAATCCGGTAAAAGTCTTTGATGAAAAAGTTAATATCAAATTTGCTGAAAACTTTAAAATTTATTTTCCTGAAGAAGAAAGTTTTATTTCACATTATGAAAGAAACTATAAATATTTACAACTCAATGAAATATCAGAAAAACAATTTTGCTCATTACCAGCGTTGATAGATTGTAACAATGGAATTAAAATTGGTATAACAGAATCCGGACTTTCAAAATATCCGAATTTATTTTTGAATGGGAGTTCATCAAATAATTTAATCGGAATTTTTCCAAAATTTGTGATTCAAACTGAGCAAGATAATAATTCTGATAGAAATGAAAAAATTACAAAAGAAGCAAATTATATTGCAGAGATTGAAGGAAGTAAAGATTTGCCTTGGCGAATATTTATGATTAGTGAAAACGATAAAGACCTTTTAGAAAATCAGTTGGTTTATATTCTATCGGATGAATCGGCAATTAAAGAAACAAGTTGGATAAAGCCTGGTAAAGTTGCTTGGGATTGGTGGAATGCAAATAATATTTACGGTGTTGATTTTAAATCGGGAATTAACACTGAGACGTACAAATATTATATAGATTTTGCGAATAAATTCAGTCTTGATTATATAATCCTTGATGAAGGCTGGTCGAAAACTACAACAAATATTTTAGAATCAAATGATGAATTAAATATTGAAGAATTAATAAACTATGGTAAACAAAAAAATGTTGGAATTATTCTCTGGGTTTTGTGGAAACCGCTAAATGAAAATCTTGCGGAAGTACTCGATAAATATAAAGAATGGGGAGCTAAAGGAATTAAAGTTGATTTTATGCAAAGAGCCGATCAATGGATGGTAAATTATTATGAGAAAGTTTTAATTGAAGCATCAAAGAGACAATTACTTGTTGATTTTCACGGAGCATTTAAACCAGCCGGGCTAGTTAGAAAATATCCTAATTACATTTCTAATGAAGGAGTTAAAGGGTTGGAAAATTGCAAATGGAGTGAAGAAATTACTCCGGATTTTAATTGTACGTTGCCATTTACCAGAATGTTAGCCGGACCAATAGATTACACACCCGGAGCCATGATAAATTCTGAAGAAAAAAATTTTAGAATCATTTTTGAAAAACCGATGAGCCAAGGAACTCGCGCTCATCAAATTGCGCTATATGTAATTTTGGAAAGTCCGCTGCAAATGTTGGCTGATAATCCATCAAATTATTATGCAAATGAAACTTCAACGAAATATATTTCTAAAATTCCAACAATTTGGGATGTAACAATCTCACTTGAAGGAAAAGTTGGAGATTATGTTTTGGTCGCAAGAAAAAAAGATAATATTTGGTACATAGGAGGAATTACAGATTGGACCGAAAGAGATTTTGAAATTAAATTTGATTTTCTTGAAAACAAAAATTATAATATTGAAATTGCTAAAGATGGTATTAACGCCAACCGATATGCAAGTGATATTAAATTTGTAAATGCAAAAATAAAATTTGGTGATACAATAAAAATTCACTTAGCAAAAGGCGGAGGTTTTACAGCAATTTTAACGCCGGTAGAATAATATTATTTTGATGAAAAATTAATTCGAAATGTTTAATTGAATTTGGGAAACTGTTTCATTATCTCCAAACGAAACCGGCAATTCATTTGAATTTAAATTTAACTTTTTATTAGATGGTATAAACGTAAATTCTATATTTTTATTTTGAATTTCATGCTTTGCAAACAAATAGATTTTGTTTTCAGTTTTTCCGTAAAATATTTTTAACAAATATAAATTTTCTTTATCTCTAAAAGTTTCACATCGTAATTGTTCATTTTGGCGTGCAGAAGCCGCAGCTAAACAATATTCAGATTTATTTAATTTATGATTACTAATTTCCGGTTCAAGAATAATTGTTACGGAATTATTTAACCGCTCAATTCTTTTATAGAGTTTATCTAATACATTTTGGGTTATTTCATTTTTCATTTCAGAGTTTAAGTTTTCTAAAAACTCTAATTCGTTAGAGAACTTTTGTTTATTATTTGTTATAAACGAAAAAGTATTTTGGGGAAGTGAATCCGGATAAAAAATAAATTTAAATAAATCTTGTTCGCTAATTTTCATATTGACTTTACATTTACTTTGACAAAATAATATAAAAAAGTTGTAATTAGCAAAAAATACTTTTTATCTTAATTTCAATTGTGATTTGCGTTCAAATATGGAATTAAAATTTCTCTCAAAAGTTGAGTTTGTGTAAGATTCAATTTTTCCATTAAATCATAAATTTTTTTCGCAACTTTTACGTCAATAGTAAAAATATAATTCCGAGTTTTAATTCTTTCGAAATTATTAAATTTTACAACATATGTAACTTTATCATTTTTTTTGATAAATTCACTTAGTGCATTTTCCAATAAATCATTTTTTGAAAAAGTGTAATTAATTTTACTTTTTCTAATTTGACTTATGTAATTATCTTCCAATATTGTTCGAAATATTATTCTCATTAATAAGTAGTTTTAAAATAATTATAAATTCTATATATAAATATAAAAATATTTTAATTTTAAAAAATCAATAATTTAGAATAAAAAAAAATTATGAGTAAAAATGAAAAAGAATGATAATCCGCTAATTTCGGAAGTAAATTTAAAAGCATTAGCAAAAAGTATTTATCAAGAATCAACTTTAATGGGATTTAATTCAAATGATTATATTAAACTAACTAATGAAATTTTGGGAATGACTATTGACAGAAAAGTGATTGTGGAAATTCCGGAAGAAATTAAAATTGTTGAAGATGATGATAAATTTCCGCTAATTACTAAAAACTTAAAAATTCGAGAATATTCTGAAAAAAAAGATAAAAAAATTATTGAAAAATGGTTTGAGGATGAAACAAGTCGTTTATTTCTACTTTCAACAACTTCTATTCAAAACTTAAACATTGATTTTATTTTATCCGATAATAAAAATATTTTTGCAACAATTACATTAAAAAATGATCTTCCGATTGGTTTACTTGCAATTTTAAATATCGATCATAAAAATAAAAAAGGCGAAATGCGAAAACTTATTGGTGATTTAAATTACCGCGGAAAAGGGTTTGCAAAAGAAGCTTCAAAAAGGTGGATTGATTATTGTACTAATTCTTTAGGATTACGCAAAATTTACATAAATACAATTGAAACAAATATTAATAATATTACGTTAAATCGGCAATTAGGATTTGAAATAGAAGGTTTATTCAAAAAAGATATTATTTTGGATGGAGTTGAGCACGATGTTTTACGTATGGCTTATTTTAAATCATAACTCAATTTTGTGATTTAAAACAGAACAAAAATAAATTTTACCATTTTCTTGCAAACTTAAAATTCTTTGAAAGGAGTTAAAATGTGCGGAATTGTTGGATATATCGGAAATAAAAATTGTGTACCGATAATTACAAACGGTTTAAAAATGTTGGAATACAGAGGTTATGATTCCGCTGGAATTGGTGTAATTCAAGGAAATAATTGTTATATAGAAAAAAAAGTTGGAAAAGTTGCATTTTTAGATGAAGCACTAAAAAATAGCGGAATTTCAGCAACACTTGGAATTGGTCATACAAGATGGGCAACTCATGGTGGACCATCGGAAATTAATGCACACCCTCATTTTAATTCAGATAAAACAATTTGTGTAATTCATAATGGAATTATTGAAAATTATTCAGTTCTTAAAAAAGAACTGATTTTAGAAGGTTTTAATTTTATCAGTGAAACCGATACAGAAGTTCTTGTTCATTTAGTTGATAGATTTTTTAAGCGAGGAAATACACTATTTAAATCCGTTAGAAAAGCTTTGGCAGAAGTTGAAGGAGCTTATGGAATTTGTGTAATTTCTTCAGATGAACCAGATAAAATGATAGTTGCAAGAAAAGGTTCACCTTTAGTAATTGGAATTGGTAATGGAGAAAATTTTGTTGCTTCTGATGTAAGTGCTCTTGTTGCTCACACAAGTCAAGTTGTTTATTTAGATGATAATGAAATTGCCGAAGTTACCAAAGATGGATTTCAAGCATTTTCGATTGCAGACCGCGAAATAAAAAAGGAAATTGAAGAAATTACAATTTCACTTGATGAAATTAGTAAAGGCGGCTTTAAACATTTCATGATGAAAGAAATTATGGAACAACCGGAATCTATTACAAATTCTATAAGAGGAAGAATTTTACTTGATGAAGGTTCCGTAAAATTAGGCGGATTGTTAACAGTTCAAGATAAATTAGCGAATGCAAAAAGAATTATTATTAGTGCATGCGGAACTTCATGGCATGCTGGTTTAGTTGCGGAATATATGATTGAGCAATTTGCAGAAATTCCCGTAGAAGTTGAATATGCTTCAGAATTTAGATATAGAAATCCAATTGTACAAAAAGATGATGTGATGATTTTTATTTCACAAAGCGGAGAAACAGCCGATACATTAGCTGCAATGAAAGAAGCAAAAAGACGAGGCGCATTAGTGTTAGGAGTTTGTAATGTTGTTGGAAGTTCAATTGCCCGCGAAAGTGATGCCGGTGTTTATATTCATGCCGGTCCGGAAATTGGAGTTGCATCAACTAAAGCTTTTACTTCACAATTAGTTGTTTTTGCACTAATTACAATTTTAATTGCACGCAAAAAACACATGAGTGAGATTGATGGAAAAAATATTCTGAAAGAATTAACTCTAATTCCGGAAAAAGTGGAAAAAATTCTACAACTAAATGATGAAATTGAAAAAATTGCTGAAAAATTTGTTAATGCAAAAAATTTCCTTTATTTGGGAAGAGGTTATAATTTTCCAGTTGCTTTAGAAGGCGCACTAAAACTTAAAGAAATTTCATACATTCATGCGGAAGGTTATCCCGCAGCCGAAATGAAACACGGACCAATTGCATTAATTGATGAAAATATGCCGGCAATTTTCCTCGCACCAAAAGATTCAGTTTATGATAAAATCATCAGCAATATTGAAGAAGTGAAAGCTCGTAAAGGAAAAATTATTGCAATCGCTTCAGAAAACGATCATGAAATAGATTCTCTTGTAGATTTTACAATTAAAATTCCAGAAACAATTAGAATGTTAATGCCAATTTTAAATGTAATTCCTTTGCAATTATTGTCATATCACATTGCAGTTAAAAAGGGATTAAATGTTGACCAGCCAAGAAATCTTGCAAAAAGTGTAACAGTGGAGTAGATTTTTCTACTCCATTTTTCTTTTTCCAAACTTTTCCGAAAAAGAATCTTTTTTTCTCGCTAATATTCTCTTCCCAAATACGAAAAATTTTTACTAATTTACGATAATAAAAGCAAATTAATATTTAAGGAAATTAAAAATAATTTGTTGAAAATGAAAATAAATACTAAAAATTGAAATAATATACAAAACGGAGTTTTTTATGTCGAAAAAAAATATTCTAATTATGGGTGCAGCTGGAAGAGATTTTCACAATTTTAACGTTTTCTTTAGAAATAATGAGGATTACAATGTTGTTGCATTTACAGCAACACAAATTCCAAATATAGATGGAAGATTATATCCCGCAGAATTAGCCGGAAAATTATATCCAAACGGAATAAAAATTTATGATGAATCTGAATTAGTAAATTTGATAAAAGAGTTTAAAGTTCACGAAGTTGTATTTTCATATTCAGATGTTCCCTTTAATTATGTAATGACAAAAGCATCAATTGTTAATGCAGCTGGAATTTCATTCCGTCTATTAGGAAGCGAAGAAACAATGTTAAAAAGTACAAAACCGGTAATTGCGGTTTTAGCAACAAGAACCGGTTGCGGAAAATCTCAAACTTCTAGAAAAATTGTAAAAATTTTAAGAGATGCTGGAAAAAAGGTTGTTGCTGTTCGTCACCCAATGCCGTATGGAGATTTGGTAAAACAAAAAGTTCAAAGATTTGCAGCTTTGGAAGATTTGAAAAATCATAATTGCACGATTGAAGAAATTGAGGAATATGAACCGCACATTGCTCTTGGCGGAATTATTTATGCCGGAGTTGATTACGAGGCAATTCTTCGCGAAGCTGAAAAAGAAGCTGATGTAATTTTGTGGGATGGCGGAAATAATGATATGTCATTTTATAAACCGGATGTTACTTTTACAGTTGTTGATCCGCATCGCCCAGGACATGAACTTTCTTATTATCCCGGAAATACTTCACTTCGTTTAGCGGATGCGATAATTGTAAATAAAATTGATTCTGCGAAACCAGATGATATTTTAACGGTAATTAATAATTCGAGGGAAATTAATCCATCTGCAATAATTATTGAAGGAGCATCTCCTTTAATTGTTGATAAACCACAATTGATTACAAATAAAAAGGTCTTAGTTGTGGAAGACGGTCCAACTTTAACTCACGGCGAAATGAAGTATGGAGCTGGAACTGTTGCAGCGCAAAAACTTGGTGCAAAAGCAATTATTGACCCCAGACCTTTTACTGTAAATTCCATTACAAAAACATTTGAAAAATATCCAAATATTGGAATTTTACTTCCGGCAATGGGATATGGTGATGACCAAATGAAAGATCTTGAAGAAACAATAAACAAAGTTGAATGTGATTCTGTTGTTATAGGAACACCTATTGATTTAGGCAGAATTTTGAAAATAAACAAACCATCAACAAGAGTAATGTATGAATTGCAAGAAATTGGATCAATTACACTTCAATCAGTTTTGCATGAAAAGGGAATTTTATGAAAAAAAAGCTTGCGGTTGTTGCTCTTGGTGGCAATGCATTATTACGTGGGAATGAAATTGGGACAATTGAAGAACAAGAAAAAAATACTTTTGATACATGTAAGCAATTGGTGGGATTAATTAAGAATGATTATAACATAATAATTACACATGGAAATGGACCGCAAGTTGGAAATATTATCCTTAGAAATGAAGCCGGATATGAAAAGTACAAAATTCCCCAAATGCCAATGGATATTTGTGTTGCAGATTCTCAAGGTGGAATTGGTTATATGATAGAAAGAATGCTGAGAAATGTTTTTAACGAAGAAAAAATAAAAAAGAATGTTGTAACACTTGTAACTCAAGTTTTAGTTGATAAAAATGATCTAGCTTTTGAAAATCCTACAAAACCGGTTGGACCATTCTATCTAAAAGAAGAAGCTGATTTACTTGCTAAGAAGAACAACTGGATATTCAAAAAAGATTCACGAAATAGAGGCTGGAGAAAAGTTGTAGCTTCACCAATTCCTTTAAAGATAATGAATCAAGAAGTAATAAAATCAATTGCAAATAAAGGAACAATTGTAATAGCTGTTGGCGGTGGAGGGGTTCCGGTTTACAAACATGAAAATGGATATCTTGAAGCAATTGAAGCTGTAATTGATAAAGATTTGGCATCTTCCGTTTTGGCAAAAGAAATTGGAGCAGATAAGTTTTATATTGTTACTGATGTTCCGAAAGTTTACATAAATTTTAATAAAAAGAATCAATCAGAACTCGGGAAAATTAAAGTTAGTGATATTAAGAATTACCTCGATGCTGGCGAATTTGGTTCTGGAAGTATGGAACCAAAAATTAAAGCTGCAATAAATTTTTGCATTTCAACTCAAAACGAAAGTATTATTACTAACGGAGAAAGCCTTCCAATTCCAGGTTGCGGAACGCGAATTTCTTTATAATAAAAAAGCCCTCGATTAAGGGCTTTTATTTTTTTATTTAATCTAAAATATATCTTAACCCAATTTGCATTTGCCATCTGCTAAATAAACTTGGATCATCCACAAAAGTTTTATCAACACCTGAAAAATTGAAAATAGGTTCACCATTTGTATCAAATCCGGTAAGAGTTAATGGTGAAGTTGCCGCTGCAGAAGCTACTTGTCTTACACCCCAGCTTGAATTTAGTAAATTTGCAAAGTTTAAAATATCCAAACTAAGTTGGAAAGTATTATGTTTTCCAAAAGCAGGGAGTGTAAAATCTTGTAATATTCTTAAATCAATATTAAAATACCAAGGATTTACCAAACCATTTCTTTCTGCAATTTCACCTCTGTGTTTGCTTAAATATTCATCTTGTTCTATGAAAGCATTTAATGCAGTCCATTGTGTTGGATCAGCAAGATTTATATCGTTCGAATTCTTAGGTATGTAAATTAGATCATTTCCACCAGCGCCATCACCATTTACATCTCCAGCATAAACAAATGAATATCGATTACCACCAGAAGTTGTAAACATATTACCTTCTGCAGCTTCTAAAAACATTCCAAAAGTTGTTGCTAATTTTTCACTCCAAGTATGTTTGTAAGTTGCGCCGCCTATAATTCGATGTCTTTGGCCAAATTGGGAATTGCTCAGTTCAGGATTATTCGGATCACCTTTAACCGGATTACTTTGATGCAGAGTTGCAGCAATTTCTGTTGTGGTCATAATATTTTTAGAATCCAAATAAGTATAAGCTAAACTAGTTGTGAGACCAACTTCAAACTGTTTTCTCAATTGTGCAGTGATACTAAAATTATATCCTTCATCACTGTTATCAATTACGTAAGCACCGCCGTCAAGGCTTTGATCTGAATCGGCAACAGCGCCGCCATAATAAGGTCTGCCATCAGCTAAATTGCGTATAGGTAAACCAAGATTTGCATTTCTTACATAAACAGAATTAATATCTTTTGAATAAATTGCTTCCAATGTTCCTAAAATATCATATGGTAATTTGTAATCAAAAGCTAAATTTGTTGTCCAAACTTGAGGCCATGTAAAATCTTCAGCCATAGCATTCAAATAATAAGATTGTTTAAGTATTGAATTATCTTGGGTTTCAACCACATCAACCCCAACCGGAACATCTTCAATTTTCACACCTTCTGCAGGTAAATTTGGATTTAGACCGGGATTCGAAATATTATTACCAATCCAAACAAAAGGAATTCTTCCGGTAAATATTCCGGTTCCTCCGCGTAATTGAGCTGATCTATCACCGTGAATATCCCAATTAAATCCGATTCGTGGAGAAAATAAAGGAGTTGCATCTGGCATTTTACTTTGATCAACAGTTTCCGGTTTATCATTTTCATCCAAAAGAGTTAAACTTCTTGACCATGGATTATCAACCGGTTCTGTAAAATATGTTGGAATATCAACTCTAACTCCATAAGTTAATGAAAACACATCGGTCATTAGATATTCATCTTGAGCATAAAAAGCAAGCTGCCCAACTTCAATAAATTCACCTTTAAATGGAATATCTTCGGATGGAACATTTGTCTTAAAATTTTGTGGATTAGCTGGATCTGTAGCAGCTAAGAAATCAGCAACTGAATTGAATGCTGTTCCACCGGGCCAAGTATTGAAACCTAATAAACCGTATCTGAATAAATTGAAAGAATTAAAGAAATCAAAATACTCAAACGAAGCACCAACTGTTAAAACATGGCTTCCTAAATAATAACTGAAATTATTTGTTATCTGTAAAACATTTTGATCTAAAATATTGTGAATTGAAAATGGTTCATGCCCAAGTGTTGTATAGGTTATACCGCCTTCACCAATTTCAATTGTTGGATATGGACTGCTGAATGGATCTCGAAAATCTCTAAATCTATTATAGCTTACGAAAAATTTATTTGAAAAACTCTGGTAACGACTGTTCAATTCTAAGGCAAATGAACTCAATTGATTATTCATTTCATAACCGGAATTTTTAAATGGAAGTGTATTCTGATTTGGTCCTCTTCCGGTATTATTATAACTTATTGCAAATGGATGAGGTGGTTTCTGCTGGCGAGCATTAAGATAATTATATCGGAAAACCAAGTTATTATTATCATTAATGTTCCAATCCAATTTTGCAAGAAGTTTTTCATTCTCTGTATTTAAATCATATCCTTGGTAAGGTCCAGGATCATATCCATAAACTTGAATCATTCTTTGTCTAATCAAATCCATTGTTGCAGCATTAACTCTGGATTCTGTTGATGTTACATTTCCGTCGGTATCAGCTGTAAAATTAGTGCCCGGATCTTTTCTTCTTTCTATTTCACCATTTATAAAAAAGAATAATTTATTTTTTATAATTGGTCCGCTTAATGTCAATCCGTATTGGTTATAAGATAAATCCGGAACATTTAATTCAACATCTCCAATTTTTCCACCTTGCATACTTTCATTTCTTAAAAAAGTATAAACTGAAGCTTTAAGATCATTTGTTCCACTTTTTGTAACAGTGTTAATTCCAGCGCCGGTAAATCCGCCTTCTCTAACATCAAAAGGGGCTAGAGACACTTGAACTTGTTCAATAGCATCATATGGTAGCGGTTCTGCATTGGTTTGACCACCAGGAGCCGGATCATCTAATCCAAACGGATTGTTAAAATATGATCCATCTACGGAAATATTATTGAAGAGCCAATTTTTTCCACCAAAGCTAAAGTTTCCGTCACTTCGCGGATCTAATCTTGTTAAATCTCTTGTACTTCTTTTAATTGTCGGTAAAGCTCTTACTTCATCAGGATTAATAAAAGTTTCTGCACCGGTTCTACTACTATTCAAAATATTATCTGTCATTCCATGAACAACTAATTCACCAAGTTCAACAGATTCCGGAGCAAGTTCAATATCTAATTTTAATGTTTGTCCAATATTTAAATAAATATTACTTTCATTCCGAGTATTAAAACCAACAAATGAAACTGAAATTGAATACGGACCACCAATTTTTAAATTCGGCAGATTAAAAACGCCATTTTCTCTTGTAACTGCACCGTATTTTGTTCCACTTGGCTCATGAGTTGCCATAACATTTGCGCCGGGTAAAGCATTTCCATCATTATCGGAAACAAATCAATTGATGGCAGCAGTGGTAACTCCTTGAGCTAAATTATTGCTTGTAATTAAAACAAGAAACGAGAACAATAAAGTTATTTTAGAAATAGATATGAAAGTATTTTTCATAGGCTCTCCTTTTATGAATGGGGTAAAAGTTGTTTTAAGGTGTAACCAAATTAGGAAATATTAAATAAAGAACAAAAATTATTATTTTATTTTGCTGGCTAAAAAGTGCTCCATAGAAGTAGTACCTATTTGTTTTTATAAAAAGAATTATTTTTATAATAAATTAATTTAAGTATTTTTCTTTCCTATAATAATATATACACATCTTAATATTTCATTTAAATAACTATCTAAATCAACTACTCTAAAGGTGCAGTATTGAAAAATAGTACAACAAACGAAATCATACTTGGTATGCAAATGCTTTTTGTGGCATTTGGTGCGTTAGTTCTGGTTCCTTTATTAACGGGAATGGATCCATCTTTAGCACTTTTTACAGCTGGTGGGGGGACATTAATTTTCCAATTTATTACTCAAAGAAAAGTTCCGGTATTTCTTGCAAGCTCATTTGCCTTTATCGCTCCAATTCAAATTGGAATTAAAGAATTTGGAATTGGTGAAACTTTAGGAGGTTTAGCAAGTGCGGGAGTAATTTACATAATTTTATCTGCTTTAGTAAAAATTAAAGGAGTTCAAGTAATCGAAAAATATTTACCACCAATTGTTACAGGTCCGGTTATAATGATTATTGGATTAAACTTAGCTCCAGTAGCTGTTGGCATGACTAAAAATTTTGACGGAAGCGCAAATATTGATTCAATTGCAATTATTGTAGCATTATTTTCATTAATTACTACAATTATTGTGGTTTTAAAGGGAAAAGGAATGATAAAACTAATTCCCATTTTAAGCGGAATTGCCGGCGGATATTTACTATCAATAATTTTAGGAAAAGTAAATTTTCAACCAATTGCGGATGCAAAATGGTTTATGATTCCATGGGTTGAAGCACTTAATTCCGGAACTTACGAATTTCCTGTTTTTAGTATTGCTGCGATTTTATTTATACTTCCCGTTGCCATTGCTCCCGCAATTGAACACGTTGGAGACGTGATTGCAATTTCTGAAATTTCTGGAAAAGATTATCTTGAAGATCCGGGATTACATAAAACTCTACTCGGCGATGGATTGGCAACAATGTTTGCATCATTATTGGGCGGACCACCAAATACTACTTATTCTGAAGTTACAGGTGCTGTTGCTCTTATCAAAAAATTTGAAACAAAACTTATGACAATTGCTGCAATATTTGCTATTGCTTTGGCATTTTTAGGAAAATTAGGTGGAATTCTAAAAACAATTCCAGCTCCTGTAATGGGCGGAATAATGGTGCTTTTATTTGGAATGATTTCAGCAATTGGAATTGGAACATTAGTTAAAAATAAAATCGATATGTCCAACTCAAGAAATCTTGTAATTGTTGCTGTAATACTTGTTTTCGGAATTGGAGATATGTCGCTTGGATACGGAAATTTTCAACTCGCCGGAATCGGTTTAGCAGGAATAGTTGGAGTTTTATTAAATATCATTTTACCAAACAATAAATAATTTTAGGAGAACCCTATGAGGAAATTTATTTTTATTACACTACTTTTAATTGCATCATCAATGTTTGCTCAGAATATTCAGCTACATTATGATTTAGGAAAAGATAGAGAATATTTTACTTCTACAATTGAAATGTTCAAACCAGATGAATATGGTTCAACATTTTTCTTTGTTGATTTTGATTATAACGCTAATGGAAATAAATCTATTGCTTTAGCATATTTTGAAATTGCAAGATATTTAACAATTCCCGGAACTGGTGGTTTAGCCGGAACTATTCAATATAATGATGGAACTGCTCCATGGGGCCCGCTAGGTCATATTGTTTTAGCCGGAGTAAGTTATCCAATTGATTTAGGTTTTGTTACTTTAAATACAGATTTACTCTTGAGAAAAGATTATTTATCTGATGGAATGGATTATCAATTTACTACAGTTTGGTTCAAGCCATTTTTTGAAGGAAAATTAATTTTTACTGGATTTTTGGATTTATGGACAGGGGAATATTGGTATACTGATGGCAAGGAAATGGTTTTACTAACTGAACCACAATTATGGTATAATATTGATTCTCATTTATCCGTTGGCGGTGAAGTAGAAATTAGTAATAATTTTCTTCCCTCAACAGATGGGATACAATTTAATCCAACATTAGCAGTAAAATGGAATTTCTAACAAAAAATTAGGAAGTACAAAATGAAAGAATTCTTAAATTTTAATAAATATGATACAAATCTAAAAACAGAAATTCTTGCGGGAATTACAACTTTTTAGCAACTATGTACATTATTGTTGTTAATCCGGCAATAATTTCCGCAACTGGAATGTCTTTTAGCGCAGTTTTAACAGCAACAATTTTAGTTTCTGCTTTTAGTAGTATTATGATGGGAATTTATGCAAACAACCCAATTGTACTTGCTCCCGGAATGGGATTAAATGCTTTTTTTACTTATTCTGTTGTTTTAGGAATGGGTGTAAAATGGGAAATAGCGCTAGGTGCCGTTTTTTGGTCGGGAATAGTTTTTCTAATTTTATCAATTTTTAAAATTAGAGAAATGATTGTAAGAGCAATTCCAAAACAAATTAGATATGCTATTGCAGCGGGCATTGGTTTATTCATAACTTTTATTGGTTTTGTTAATGCAAAGTTTATTGTTGATAATCCGGCTACTTTAGTTTCCATTGCAAAAATGGATCCAATAATTGTTACATTTTTAATCGGATTGATAATCACATCAATATTTGTTATAAAAAATGTAAAAGGTGCGCTAATTATTGGAATTGCAGTCACAACAATTCTTGCCATTCCAATTGGAAGATTTTACGGAGATGCTTCATCAATAAATTTTGGAGTTCCAACTTTGGTAACTTGGAAAGGTTTATTATCTTGGCCAGATTTTAGTTTAATATTGAAATTGGATTTAATAAACTCGCTTCAATTTGCATTATTCCCAGTAATATTTGCATTTTTATTTACAGATATGTTTGATTCAATATCTACTTTTATTGGTGTTGCCGAAGCTGCAAATATCATGGATGCTGATGGTGAACCAAGAAATATTAAACAATCATTAATTGTTGATGCAATTTCTACAACAATTTCCGGATTATTTGGAACAAGCTCCGGAACAAGTTATATTGAATCTGCTGCCGGAGTTGAACAAGGCGGAAGAACCGGAATGACAGCAGTTGTTGCCGGATTGTTATTTTTACCATTTATGTTTTTCTCTCCAATTTTATCAATTGTTCCGGGAATTGCAACTGCTCCCGCTTTAATCTTAGTTGGAGTATTTATGATGAAACCAGTATTAAAAATTAATTGGACAAAATTTGATGATTCAATTCCGGCATTTTTGGGAATGATTTTAATTCCGTTAACTTACTCAATTACGCAAGGAATTATCTGGAGTTTTATTGCATGGACTGTAATTAAAATTGCTATCGGTAAAAAAGAAGAAGTTTCTTGGATGCTTATTGTTATTGATATTTTCGCAATTCTTGCGTTAGTAATTTAAGAAATGTGCATTAAATTAAAATTAAGAAGCTCAATAAATATTAAAGTTTGTTGGGCTTTAATATTAGTGAAAAGTCAAAAGTGAAAAATTAAAAGTAAAAACGTAAATAAGTCAAAATATAATATGTCATTGCGGTTGCTGAGTTTATCGAAGCATACCGGAATCTATTAAAATAAAAAAGTGAATTCACAAAACAGTTATTAATGATAGAACTTGTTATTTCGATTCCGATGATTTTTATCGGAAGAGAAATAACAAATTTTAATTGTGAAAAAAAACGAGAAAATTATGAAACAATGGTATGAAGAATTATTTACGAATTATGCCAAAAAATATGATGAAGAAAGTTTTACAAAAGGTACAATTGGCGAATGTGATTTTATTGAACAAGAAATAAATTATAATAAAAATATAAAAATTCTTGATATTGGCTGTGGAACGGGTAGACACACAATTGAACTTACGAAACGTGGTTATAATGTTACCGGAGTTGATTTATCTGAATCTCAACTAATCAGAGCAAAAGAGTTAGCGCAAAAAGAAAATTTACAAATTGTTTTTCAAATTCAAGACGCAAGAAATTTAACATTTACAAATGAATTTGATTTGGTAATTATGCTTTGCGAAGGTTCATTTCCCTTAATGGAAACAGATGAAATGAATTTTGAAATTCTAAAGAATGCTGCAAAATCAATAAAAGAAAAAGGTAAATTAATTTTTACAACTTTAAACGGATTGTTTCCACTGTTTCATTCAGTCAAAGATTTTCTTGAAAAAAACTCAGAAGAGGGAAATGCAACTTATACAAATAATACTTTTGATTTAATGACTTTCCGCGATCACAATATTACAACCGTTGAAGATGATTTTGGAAACAAGAAAGAGTTAAATTGTAATGAAAGATATTATGTGCCTTCGGAAATTACTTGGCTTTTAAAATCTTTAAATTTTAAGACGATAAATATTTTTGGTGCAAAACTCGGTGAATTTAGCAGAAATGATAAGTTAACAACAGAAGATTATGAAATGTTGGTTATTGCGGAAAAGTAAAGTTGTTGAAAAGTACTAATGTTTAGAAAGTGAAATTTTTATCAATTATTCGGTTAACTGTAATTCAGATCTTTTACTAGTAATTTCCATAGTTTCGGTATTAAAATAATTTAAACAGAATAGGTTTTTATCTTCATTATCTATTGAACCACCGGCGTTAAATATATTTATTCCCAAACGAGAATAAATTTTATTTTCATGACTATGACCATGAAGAATGGCATCTATGTTATTTTTAACAAATAATTTTAGAAGCTTTTTTTTCCCTCTTAGTTTTAGCGTATAACCTTCAATTTTATTCCACAAATCATTTGTAGAACTTTTAGCTTCAAAATTATTTTTATAGAAGTGATGATGTGATAAAACTATCTTTTTTTTGTTATCAATTCCTGAATCTTCTAAAATTAACTTTAAATATTTATATTCATTTTTAGAAACCTTACCATTGGAAGCAAATGGATTTTTAATAACTGAATAAATATCATTTGTATTTATTCCAATAAGTGCTACATCATCAAGAATTTTCACAAAAGGGAATATATTTTTTTCATCGGGGAAAATACAATCGGTAAATAATTCTTCAAAATAATTTACAAATCTTAATACTTGATCACTGTAATTTGTTGATTTACATCTTTCCGGAAAATTTAGTAAATCCTTAACGGAATAAACTCCTCCGAATATATCATGATTTCCAATTATAACAGTAGTTTTTCTAGAATCAAGTAAGTTAAATTCCTTTAATATTTCTCGAAAAATTTTAAAACTTTCTTCATCGGCATCATGAGCAATATCACCTGTAATTATTAGATGATCAAATTCATCAATACTGGCTTGTGTTAAAGCGAGACGAGTCTTTTCAATATTATTTTTGTGATATATTGGATTTAAATGAAGATCGGATAAATGTAATATTTTCATTTTTGTTAAAATTTTTCTCAAAACTAAACTTTATATGTTAATTTATTTTTAAGGCAATGTTAAGTTAGTTTTAACAAAGAACAGTTTTATAAAATTTCTTAATCATTTCTTAACATCAAAGTAATTATTCAGTAATATCTTCGATATAAATTTCCCCCAATAAAAATCAACTCCTAATTGGTTAAAATGCGTAATAAAGCACTATTTATTTGCGGCTCTATGAATCAGACGACAATGATGCATAAAATATCAAAGCATTTATTGGGGTTTGATTCATATTTTACGCCATACTATGATGACGGTATTATTGGATATTTTGCCGAAAAAGGTTTATTAGAATTTACAATTTTGGGAAAAAAGATAAGACGAAAGACTGAAAATTATCTTATTAATAATAGATTAAATATTGACCCAAATAAAAGAAATAATGAATATGATTTAGTTTTTACGTGTTCTGATCTAATAATTCCAAATAATATTAAGTATAATAAAATAATATTAATTCAGGAAGGAATGACAGATCCGGAAAATCTTATGTATTATTTTGCAAAGTATTTTGGATTTCCACGTTATCTGGCAAGCACTTCAACAACTGGCTTGTCAGATGCGTATAAATTATTTTTTGTCGCTTCCGAAGGTTACAAGAATTTATTTATTAAAAAAGGAATAAATCCAGAAAAAATAATTGTTACCGGAATACCAAATTTTGATAATGTTAAAGAATTTCTTGATAATGAATTCCCACATAAGAATTTTGTATTAGTTGCAACATCAGATTCCCGCGAAACATTTAAATATGAAAATAGAAAGAAGTTTATTTTGGATGCATTAAAAATTGCTAATGGAAGACAACTCATTTTCAAACTCCATCCAAACGAAAATTTTAATCGAGCAACAAAAGAAATAAATAAATATGCACCTGATGCATTGGTTTACACTGAGGAAAATATAAACCATATGATTGCAAATTGTGATGTGCTAATTACAAAATATTCTACTGTCGTTTATATTGGCATCGCTTTAGGTAAAGAAGTCTATTCTTATTTTGATTTAGATAAATTAATGGAATTAACTCCAATACAAAATGGTGGTAAATCAGCTGAGCTAATTGCATTAAAATCACTTGAATATTATTATAAACCAAGTTTGCTTTTTGATGAATTCAAAACTTTTCAATTAGGATTAAGAAAGACAATAACATGTTAAAAATTGCTACAATAATACAAGCTAGAACAAGCTCTACTCGCTTGCCAAATAAAATACTTTATTATGCTGCCGGGAAGCAACTATTAATTCACATGGTTGAAAGAGTTAAGAAAGCAAAGTATTCCGGAAGAGTTATAGTAGCGACAACTACAAATGAGGAAGATAATATAATTGAAGAATTATGTATCAAAAATAATATAGATTTTTACAGAGGACATGCAACTGATTTATTAGATAGGCACTACAAAACTGCACTAAAATATGATGCAGAAGTTGTGGTAAAAATTCCATCAGACTGTCCTTTAATTGATCCGCAAATTATTGATAGAGTAATTGGATATTTTATAGAAAACATTGATTCATACGATTTTGTAAGTAATCTTAGACCACCAACATATCCGGATGGAAATGACGTTGAAGTAATGTCAATGGATACGTTGAGATATATTTGGAAAGAAGCGAAAAAGGAATACGAGCGCGAGCATACTACACCCTACATTTGGACTCACCCGGAAATTTTTGATATAGGAAATGTAATTTGGAATACTGGATTTGATTTTTCAAAAAGTCATAGATGGACCTTAGATTATGAAGAAGATTACACATTTATAAGAATGATTTATGAGGAACTTTATCATTCAAATCCAAATTTTGGATTGTACGATATTTTGGATCTTCTTGAAAATAAACCATACATAGGCAGAATAAATAATAAACACGTTGGCAAATTCTGGTATAATGATAATGTTATAATTGCCCCAAAATTAAGATTAGAATATGGACAATAAAAAATTAAAAGAAATAAAAGAAACATCTAAAAATGTTAGAGAACATATTATTTCAATAAGCAATAAAGGTGGTGCTTTTATTGGATCAGCTTTATCTTGCTCTGATTTAATTGTTTTTTTATACAAAAATTTTCTGAATGTAAATAAAGATAATTACCAAAGCAAGAATAGAGATTATTTCTTCTTATCTAAAGGACATGCTGTTCCCGCATTATATGGAATTTTAGTTGAATTAGGAATGCTTGAAAAAGAAAGATTAAATAATCATTTACAGACAAATGATTTTATTTATTGGCATCCAAACACAAAAATACCGGGCGTTGATTTTCATTCCGGTTCATTAGGACATTCTTTATCAATTGCGGTAGGTGTCGCAATCGATTTAAAATTAGAAGGTAATAAAAATAAAGTTGTTGTTTTGATGGGAGATGGTGAATTAAATGAAGGATCAATTTGGGAATCTTTATTGATTGCAAATGCTTACAAATTGGATAATATGATTATAATTATTGATCGAAATCAAATTCAAGCAAATTTGTACACGGAAGAATTAATTCCGTTAAATCCACTTAATCTAAAGTTTGAATCTTTTGGTTGTTCGGTTAAACAAATCGACGGACACAATTTTCTTGATATGCACGAAACACTAAAAGAATTTCCATTTGAGAAAAATCGACCTTCGGTTATGATTGCCGATACAATTCGAGGAAAAGGAATTTCAAGCATTGAGAATAAAATAAATAAATGGTTTGTTGAAAATAATGATTTTGAATTGATAGAATATTTTAATGAGTTAAATATTTCACACGAATATGAATTCGAGATGAGTAATTAAAATGAACTACGAAGAAAAATTAATTGAGCTTGCTCATAAAAATGAAAATATCTTAATCCTTACTGCGGAAAACAGAGCATCAATTAGAAATTTACCCAAAGTAATTTCAAATAAATTTATTGATACCGGAATTTGTGAACAGACTCTTGTTGGTATTTCAGCTGGTTTAGCATTAAGAGGAAAGGTGCCAATTGTTCATGCAATTGCTGCATTTTTAACAATGAGAGCTTTTGAATTTATAAGAACTGATATTGGGTATCCAAATTTAAATGTTAAGCTTGTAGGCAATTTTGCCGGATTTTTATCGGAAGGAAACGGACCAACACATCAAGCTATTGAAGATATATCATTGATGAGAACAATTCCAAATATAAATATTTTCTGTCCCGCGGATATTGATGATTTAATTAAAGGACTTTCAACGGTTATTAATTACAACAGACCTTTTTATATTCGATACAATGATTTACAACCGATTGTTGAGCACGAAGAATTTGCATTAGGGAAAGCTGAAGTTTTTGGTGATGGAAATGAAATAGGAATTTTCGTTTATGGAACTTTGTTTAATGAAGCATATAATGCAAAAGAAATTCTTGAATCAGAAGGATATTCTGTAAGATTAATTAATCTTAGAACACTTAAACCGATTGATGAATACGAAATTATTAATACCATAAATTCGTGCAAAACAATTGTTAGTATTGAAGATCATTATCGTATCGGCGGACTTTATTCAATAATAACTGAGATTATTGTTAAAGAAAAACTTATTGCCGATTTTCTTCCCATAAACTTACAGAACAAATTTTTTAAACCGACAAAATTTAAAAATATTCTTACCCACGAAGGATTTGCAGCAAATAATTTAGTTAATAAAATAAAAGAATACTTATATAAAAAGGAAAAGAAAATAGATGTCGAATGGAGTAATGTTAAATAAAGAATATCCAACAATTACAAAATCGAATGAATTCTTTTACAGAGCTGAAGGTTTAATTCCATCCGCTACCCAAACGCTTGCAAAAGGTCCAACTCAATATGTTAAAGGGGTTGCACCAAAATACTTACTCAAAGGTGAAGGCTCACATGTTTGGGATGTTGATGGAAACGAATACATTGACTACAATATGGGAATTGGTCCAATTTCCTTAGGATATAATTATAAAAAAGTTAATGATGCAATTATTCAGCAACTAAATGATGGAATTACATTTTCATTAATGCATCCTTTGGAAGTTGAAGTTGCGGAACTTTTAAATGAAATTATTCCGAATGCAGAAATGGTTAGATATAGTAAAACCGGTGCGGATGTTACAAGTGCTGCAGTTAGATTAGCTAGAGCATATACCAGTAAAGATAAAATATTGGTATGTGGTTATCATGGCTGGCATGATTGGTATTCAAATATTCTTCCACCAAATAGAGGAATTCCCTTAGCAGTTAGTGAACTTACCCATACATTTAATTATAATGATATTGAATCTCTTAAGAAATCAATAGATGAAAATACTGCTGCAGTTATTCTTGAACCAGTTGTATTTGATGAACCAAAAGATAATTTTCTTTACCAAGTAGCTGAATTGTGCAAAGAAAAAAATATTCTTTTAATCTTTGATGAAATGTGGACCGGTTTTAGAATTTCGCTTGGGGGTGCACAAGAATATTTTAATATTACTCCGGATTTAGCAACATATTCAAAAGCAATTGCTAATGGAATGCCAATTTCTGTCCTCAGCGGAAAAAAAGAAATAATGAAGCTTGCAGAAAATGATATATTTTTTTATACCACATTTGGCGGCGAAGCATTGTCATTAGCTGCTGCAAAAGCAACTATTAATGAGATTAAGGAAAAAGACGTAATAAACTTTTTGAGAATTCAAGGTAAGAAATTAAAAGATGGATTTAACGGTTTATGTGAACTATTGGATTTAGATTTTATTAATACAGTTGGATATAATTGGAGATCAATGATTAGAATAAAAAGTGAAGTAATCGATCCATTAATTATTAAATCTTTTATTCAGCAAGAAATGATTAAACGAGGAATACTTTGGTCGGGATTTCATAATATGTCCTTTTCACACACAGATGATGATATTAACTATACTTTAAATGTTTATGAGGATGTTTTAAAATTATTGAAAGATTCAATTAATAAAAATGATATTGAAAGCAGATTATTAGGTGAACCGGTAAAAGCTGTTTTCAGAAAAACAGAAAACTTCAATATAAAACCAGTATCAAAATAATGGAATTATTTTCACTTAAAAATAAAGTAGCAATTGTAACTGGGGCTTTAGGATTATTGGGGAAAAAACATTGTGAAGCTTTATCAGAAGCTGGTGCAAATGTAATCGTAACAGATTTAAATGAAAAAAATTGTAAAGAGTTTTCCCAGAAATTACAAACAGAATCTGAAGGTTTTGAGGTTGACGTTACTAATAAAGAATCAATTGAGAATTTATTAGAAAAAGTTTTATCAAAATTTAATTCAGTTGATATTCTAGTAAACAACGCTGCAATAAATGATATGGTTGAAAATCCTAAAAGTTTATTTGAAGAATCAAAATTTGAAAATTATTCTTTACAAAATTGGCAGCATTCTATTGATGTAAATTTAACAGGAACTTTTCTTTGCTCTCAAATTATGGGAAGTCAAATGGTGAAACAAGGAAAAGGAAATATTATAAATATTGCATCTACTTATGGAGTTGTTGCTCCAAATCAAAATTTATATAAAGATCAAAATGGGAATCAAATATTTTATAAACCACCAGCTTATTCTGTAACCAAAGGTGCTGTAATTGCATTCACAAAATATTTAGCAACATATTGGGCTGAGAAAAATATTAGAGTTAATTCTCTTTCACCCGGAGGCGTAAGAAATAATCAAAATGAAAATTTTATAAATGAATATTCAAAACGAACTCCATTAGGAAAAATGGCTGAACCGGAAGATTATAAAAGTGCGATTGTTTTTCTTGCAAGTGATTCTTCAAAATATATGACCGGAGCAAACTTAATTGTTGATGGCGGATGGACTATTTGGTAAAAGGAAAAATATATGAATGAGTTAACCTCAAAACTAAGAAAAATTAAAATGCTTCTAACAGATGTTGATGGTGTATTGACCGATACCGGTGTTTACTATTCTGTTTCTGGGGAAGAATTAAAAAGATTTAGTCTAAGAGACGGAATGGGTGTTGAAAGATTAAGAGAACTAGTCAAAGTTAAAGTTGGAATTATTTCCGGTGAAAAATCATTACTTGTTAGAAAACGTGCAGAAAAATTAGATATTGAAGAAATTCATTTAGGTGCTAAAAATAAAATTAAAGTATTAAAAAATATTTGTAAAGAAAAAGCATTAGAGTATAATCAAATTGCTTACATAGGTGATGATGTTAACGATTTGGAGATAATTGAAGCCGTTGGTGTTTCAGCATGTCCAGCTGATGCAATGAAAATTGTAAAAGAAAAAGTTGATTTTGTTTTAGATAATTTAGGCGGTTACGGAGCATTTAGAGAATTTGCAGAAATAATAATTGAAGAGAAATTAAAAAGTAAAGAAGAGGATTAAATGAATAGGTCAAACATAATTCGTCTTGGTAATAAATTTATTGGCGATGGTCAACCAGTTTATATTATTGCCGAAATTGGTATAAATCATAATGGATCATTAGAAAATGCAAAAAAATTAATTGACGGAGCTGTTTTTGCTGGATGCGATGCAGTTAAATTTCAGAAGAGAACTCCGGAAATTTGTGTTCCCGAAGATCAATGGTATATTGAACGTGATACTCCTTGGGGTAGAATGACATATTTGGAATATCGTCACAAAGTTGAATTTGGATTTTCCGAATATGAAATAATTGATCAATATTGTAGAGAAAAAAATATTCATTGGTTTGCTTCTGCATGGGATGTTGAAGCTGTTAAATTTTTGGAAGATTTTAATATTCCAATGTATAAAATATCATCTGCATCTTTAACAGATGAAGATCTTCTAAAGAAAGTTAAAGCGACCGATAAACCTATAATGATTTCTACCGGAATGTCGTCATTAGCTGAAATTGACAAAGCAGTTGAAATATTAACTGATACGAAATTAATGATTGCGCAATCAACTTCTAATTATCCTTGCAATTTGAATGAGTTAAATATTAATGTAATTGAAAATTATAAAAATAGATTTCCTAAAATTCCAATCGGATATTCCGGACATGAGACCGGTTTAGCTCCAACTTACGCTGCTGTAGCAAAAGGTGCAACTTTTGTTGAACGTCATATAACACTTGATCGTGCATCTTGGGGAAGTGATCAAGCAGCTTCTGTTGAAATTATGGGATTATACAGATTAGTAAAAGATATCAGAGATATTGAATTGGCACTTGGAGATGGAATTAAAAGAGTTTATGACAGCGAAAAAAAATCAATGGCAAAGTTAAGAAAGAATATTTCAGAATCACTTTATGCTTAACTAATGAACTTAACTATTTTTCAATTATTTTCATTTGCAGCACTTTCAATTTTTGCAATTATTCTAATTATTTTAGAAAGGTATTTTCCATACAATAAAAATCAAACAATAATTAGAAGCGGGTTTTGGAATGATTTTATTTTCTACAACTTTATTCAATCTTTTTTTATTGGAATTCTAATTTCGTATTTGATTCAATTTATTGATGATTCCACAAATGTATCAAGATTAAGAATAATTTCTGATTGGCCAATTTTTTATCAAATATTATTTTTCTTAATTACGCATGATTTGTACATTTATTGGTTTCATAAACTTCAACATAAAAATAAATATTTATGGCGTCTTCATGAAGCTCATCATTCGCCAAAAGAAGTCGATTGGCTTTCCGGTATTAGATCTCACGGTTTCGAAATATTAATTAATCAAACTATTGAATTTTTACCAATTGTTTTATTGGGTGCATCTCCACAAGTTGCCGTAATTAAGGGATTAATTAGTGGTGCTTGGGGAATGTATATTCATTCAAACATTGATGTAAAATCTGGAATACTGCAGTATATTATTAATGGTCCCGAAATGCATCGATTACATCACGCAATTGGAAAGGTGAGAAATAAAAACTTTTCTACAAAATTTGCAATATGGGATTGGATTTTTGGAACTTCATATTTCCCAAAAGATGAAAAAGCAACTGAGTATGGATTGAAGACATTTTTTCCGGAAAATTATTTTGAGCAATTTATTTTCGCATTTAGAAAATTCAAAAAAGAAAATTAAAAATGATAATGAGAAAATAATGCAGATAAATTGGTTTTACTTATTACTTGCTGGTTTCTTAGAAATTGGTTGGGTTATCAGCTTAAAAAAGACCGAAGGTTTTACTAAAATAGTTCCAATAATTTTTTATGCACTCTTCGGATTTTTCGCAGCATATTTTTTTTCTAATGCATTAAAAACAATTCCAATTAGTATAGCTTATGCAATTTGGATGGGAATTGCAGTTATAGGTACAACAATTGCGGAAAGTTTGATATTTAATTCAGCATTTAATTTTACAAAAATATTTTTTGTTGCATTGATTCTAATTGGTGCAATTGGATTAAAATTAACTTCAAATATGGAATAATTATATGAAGCAACTAGATTTAAATTCAATAATTTCCAATCACTTTACAAACTTTCCAAAATTAGCAAATTGGAAAAAGCAATTAATTTTAAAATCTGTAAATAAAGTTATTCATCTGGAAGAAATTAATAAAATACTTGAAGCAAATAGTGAAGTTATTGGTATTGATTTTATTGATAATTTATTTGAGCATCTTAACTTTTCTTTTAATGTTGCAAATAAAGATATTAGAAAAATTCCATCGGAAGGAAGATTAATAATAGTAGCAAATCACCCCATTGGTAGTTTGGATGGATTAGCATTGCTTAAAATGATTTCTGAAATTAGAGAAGATGTTAAAATTATTGCAAATTCAATTTTGTATGAAATTGAAAATTTAAGAAGTTTGTTTCTTCCTTTTCATTTGGATTCAAAACAAATTCAAAGAGAAAATATTAAAGCTATTGATGAAGCTCTTCAGAATGAACAAGCAATAATTATTTTTCCAGCAGCAGAAGTTTCTCGTTTAAAATTCTATCATATTACCGATTCTAGATGGCACAAAGGTGCAATACATTTTGCAAAGAAAAACAATTCGCCAATTTTACCAATTTACATTGAAGCCAAAAATTCAATACTATTTTATTCAGCTTCAGCAATAAATAAATATTTCTCAAGATTTTTTTTAGTTCATGAATTATTCAATAAAAGAAATAAAACGATAACAATTAAAATTGGTAATCCAATTCCGGCAAAAGTATTTACATCTCATATAATTGAAGATCAAGCACAAATTGCATTATTGAAAAAACATGTAATGAGAATTAGAAAAGATAAAAAGGGAGTTTTTATAACAGAGAAAAATATTATTCATCCTGTACCAAGAAAATTTATAAAACGCGAATTGGTTAATTCAGAATTGATTGGGGAAACATCCGATAGAAAAAAAATATATTTGTGCGAATATGCAAAAGCTCCAAACGCATTAAATGAAATAGCTCGTTTGAGAGAAATTACTTTTAGAAAAGTTGGTGAAGGAACCGGAAATAAATTAGATATTGATCGATTTGATAAACTTTACAAACACATTGTTGTATGGGATGAAAATGATTTAGAGATTGTTGGTGCATATAGATTAGGAGTTGGAAGTGAATTGATGAATGAGTTTGGAATTAAAGGATTTTATACTTCAACTCTTTTCAAATATTCTGATGAGTTTACGAAAACATATTTAAATAATGGATTGGAACTTGGCAGAAGTTTTATCCAAAAAAAATATTGGAAGACAAATGCACTCCACTATTTATGGCAAGGCATTGGTGCTTTTTTATATAAACATCCAGAAATTAAATATATGTTTGGCGGTGTAAGTATTAGCAAAAATTATAATCAAACTGCAACTGAAATGATTGTTTATTATTATTCAAAGTGGTATGGAAATTCAAAAGATTCAGTTACGCCAAATAAAGAGTTTATGATCTCAGAAAAAACAAGTATCAGTTTAGCTCAAGAATTTTCGGGAAATTCACCAATTGAAGATTATAAAATTCTAAAAAATATGTTAAAACCGTATGGATTTACAGTTCCAACTTTGTATAAGCAATATACTGATTTGTGCGAAAGAGACGGTGTAAATTTTTTAGGTTTTGGAGTTGATGATTCTTTTGAAATGTGTGTAGATGGTTTTATTATGATCGAAGTTGAAAAAATTACAAGTGAAAAAAGATTAAGATATATCGATATTCATTCCGGTGAACAAGCTGTAGCTTAAACTTATTCTTCTTTTGATGGTAAACCGAGTTTAACAAGCAATTCTTCAAGTTCTTTAACCAAATTAAAACTTTTTGATTTAACTTCATTAAAAGTTCTTGAATATGATTCGGTCTTTGAGCTATCCCAGTTTAATAATCTCTGATTGTAATTTCGAAAAGGTTCATTTTCAAATCGTTTGGGTTTTGAATCTTCTAAACTGTTGGAAGCTTTTCTTGCGCTTAGTTCTGAATAATCCCAAGTTAAATCATAAAGAGAAAAAAGGATTTTCCTAACTTTTTTCCATTCTTCCTCGTTCAAATCTTTTTTCATTTTAAAGTACTACTATTTAAAATCATGAGTAAATCTTTTTGTAAAATTATTCAGCAGAAATAAAAATGATCCTATCAATGAATGGTAAACATCGATAATTTCAAAATTTATTGAAGGAGTAATATTTACAAAATAAACGAAAAATTTTATGATGATTATACTTGAGAAGAATACTGAGAAACCTTGTAAACTTATAGTAATTAGTTTTGTGAAATTCATTTTTACAATTAATATTTTTATCTACATTAAATTAAAATACAATTGTTAAGTTAAAATGAATTTAATTTTAAGAAATCGTTAAGAATAATTAATTCACTAATTATACAAATGAAAATCATACCGGCTGAAGCAGCGAATCTTTTTTAATTTTAAAAATATTGTTTCTCCAATTTACTTCGGAATTTATAAACGGAATGTACCACACCAAACCAATTATTAAATCTTTAATTGGAATAAATAATAGATGATAAAATTTTAAATCAGATTTGATAATTTTTATCGATGTGAAATCTAAAATAATTTTTAAAATACTAACTGTTATAAATTGTAATAATCCAATTTGATTAGATAATATTATTGCTAAAATAAAACTTGCTGCAATTGGATTTGAAAAAGCTTCTAATAAATAAGTATTCAACCTAATTTTTGCGCGCATTTTTGCCCAGCGGGAATGTCGATTTAAAAATTTCTGTAATGTTAAATTTTCATTTATATTATCTACAAATGTTGAAGATGTTTTAACTTTATAACCTAACTCTTCAACTTTTACACCCATTAAATAATCTTCTGCCAAATAATTTCTAAATGCTTCAAATCCACCAATTTGAGTTAAAATATTTTTTGGAATCAAAATAGATTTTCCAATAACGATTGAAATTTTAGCAATTTTGGAAGCCGTAAAAACACTTGGAAGTAAAAATGAATTAAGATGGATATTTTCAAAAATAGAAGGAATGTTTTTAGCTCCAATTCCTCTTATAGATGCAGTAACAAGTCCAACATTTTTATCATTAAATTCACTCAATAATGATTTTAAGAAATTAGGTTCAACACGGGTATTGCTATCACTAATTAAAATAAAGCTTCCTTTAGATTTAGGGTACATATTATAGAGATTATTGATTTTTGGATTTAAACCAATCATATAATTATCAATAACAATTTTGGTTTTAATTTTTGAAAATTCTGCGGATATTTTTTTAATTATCTGCAAAGCAGGATCATCTTTTGTGTGAAGTCCAAATATAATTTCATAGTTAGGGTAATCTAAATTGTAAAATGAAATGAGATTATTCTCTAGCTGATCATCAATTCCTTTAATTGGTTTTAGAATACTAATCAACGGATAGTCTTTTCGTTCAATTATATTATTTCTATTTTTTTGAGAATAGATATTTTTCAATATTATCAATGATAATATTTGATAACCTATTCCAATTATTATGATAACAGCGAAAATTATTAATATTAAATTTTCCATAAAAATTCCTAAGAATGTTTGTAGATATTATTGTGAAACAACAACATCATTATTTTGCTCAGAATATTTTTTAATTTGTTCAGAATAAAACAGTGCACTTGGCTTAATAATTCGCCTAAAATTATTTTCGTAATCAATCTTAATTAACCCAAACCTTTTTGATTTTCCCTTTAACCATTCATAATTATCAATTAAACTCCAGTAAAAATATCCGGTAATATTATATTTGTGTCTTACTTTATTTAAAATTTTTAGATGTCGTTTTATAAAATATTTTCTCAAATCTTCATCTTCGGTTGCAATTCCATTTTCTGTTACAATTATTTCTTTTCCGGTTGTTGCAACAAGCTTAATTATTTTTTTTAAACCTTTCGGATAAATTTCCCAACCCATATCAGTTGCTGGTTCTTTTGGAAAAAGGAAAACGGGGTTCTTCAAACTAAATTTGAATTGACTATAAATTCTGTAATAATAATTTATTCCCCAAAAGTCTATTTTATTTTCAAGTGGAATTTGTGCATCATATTTTAAAACTGTTGGAAACCAATGAGTAATTCTGTTTTTCTGAAATGCTTCCAATAACATTTTGTTGAAAAAAGTATCAACATTTTCAGTAACTTTTTTATCGAGAAAGAACCAAGTTCTGGCTTCTTTAAAAATTATAAAGTGTTTTGCAATTCCTAATTTAGCATTTGGATTTCTTTTTTTTAGGTAATCATAAATGCATATATGGGCTTCCATCATATTGTAAATTGCATCCATCATTAAATTTAAATCTTTATAACCGGGAGGAAATTTACCGTCTGCATAAGCTGCTAAAGACCAAACAATTGGCTCGTTAAACGAAACCCAATAATTTATTTTGTCTGCAAATAAATCAATAATGATTTTTGCAAAATTACAAAATGTAGTAACCGATTCTTTTTTATGCCAAGGTGAAAATTCATGAAACCATTTTGGATGAGAGAAATGATGTAGTGTTAAAAATGGTTCAATATTGTTTTCAAGTAAATAATCTATCATTTCAGAATATTGCTTTAAAGCCTTATCCGAATATTTATTAATTTCCGGTTCTATTCGTGACCACTCAATTGAAAATCTGTATGAATTTATATTTAGTTCTTTTAAAAAATCAAAATCGGTTTTCCAATTATTCCAATGATTACTTCCATTTTCATACAGTGGATTTGATCCATTATTTCTGAATTTACCTAGATTTTCCCACTCGGTAAAATCATTTGTAATATTTCCTTCTATTTGAAATGAAGAAGTTGAAGTTCCCCATAAAAAATCTGCCATCTATTACTCAATTGTTGCAAAATTGTTTTGTTTATTTCTTAAGTTTATACATTCCGGGAAATAATAAGTTCTACAATAGAAAAATTTATAATTCATATAATTACCCAAAATAAATTTAAAATTAAGATGTTAAACAAATATTAACATAGTATAAATAAATTGTTAACAATTATTTAACTTAGTTTTACACTTACAAAGCACAAAAAGTAAGGCGGGTAATAGTTTTGAAATTATTGCATGAAATAAAACAAAACTCAAAACTCTATTTCAATTCCGGCAACTGGTAAAAGCGAAAATTGGTAAATATTATCAACAGTTCCATCAGAATTATACTGAAATGTAGTAATATTTTTTCTATTGTAAACATTTTGTACAGAAAGAGTAATAACTAAATTCCAACTTTCAAAATTATATCTGCTGTTAAAAGCAATATCCAGTCTGTGATATGGTTTGTATCTTAAACTATTTATTTCAGAAGATGAAACCCAACTTCCTTCAGTCCATTTTATACTACCGACTCTGTGCTGTTCATTTGTAACATAAATTTCTGGAGTATACGGTTTTCCGCTTGCGTAACGCCATCTTGTACTAATTTCCATATCATCGGAAAAAGGTAAAATATAACTTGGATATTTTATATAGAAAGGTAATTCATTTAAATCTTTTCTAAGATTGCTAAATCGTTTACCAATTACAACATTAAATACATGAGGGAAATCATAATCTGATGAATATATTTTTCCTTTATATCCATTTCGCGGATCATCAACTTTAGACCACATTCTTGAGTAGCTGATTGTGCCATAAATATTTTTAACTAATTTTTGCTGAATAAGAAAATCAATTCCATAAACTTTTTGGGTTCCAATATTTAACATTTTTTCCGATCTAAAAGTATGATCATTAAAATTTATGAAAGTTTCGCTAACCGGAATATTATTGTAAGTTTTATAATATCCTTCAAAATTTAATTTTAATCCATCATCTAAAATATGTTCAATACCGGCAACAAAATGCCGTGCATGAGTATTCTTTACAAATTTATTAATATTTGTATTGTATCTATCTCCATAAGTTGGATAGGCTTGTGTTTGATAATATTCGCCGTAAGCAAAATTAATTGAAGTAATTGTAGGAATTAAAAAATAGCTTAATGATAATCTGGGGCTTACATTTCCATTCTCGCTATATGAAAAATAGTCATATCTTAATCCCAAATTAATTTGAAGTTTTTGATTTAATAAATTAATATGATCATTTAGGAAAATATAACTTTTGTAATTATCAAAAAGTTTCAAATCTGTTTTAATTTCTGATTCCGGTTGAAATACAATTTGATCAAAAATTCCATCATCATTTAAATCATATCTTGAAGTATCGGCATCAATATATGCCTTTTGAATATATCCACCGAATTTAAATAATCCTCCAAATTCAAGTTTGTGTGTTTTTGAAATATTGTAAATAAATTCCGAGCGAATTGCCATTTCGGTATTATCAGAAATATTATCAAATATTTTTCTTGATGATATAAAATTTGTTTCCTCTAATTTTCCTGAAGAATCAAAAATTCGTTCTGTATAATCTGCTTTCAGAAGAATATCATCATGATAATTATTACCGTAAAAAGATATATTGGAATATAATTTTTTTGACCAAAAACTTTTTAGCATAATTCCGCTTGCCCACTGATTTTGCTTAACATCAATATGACCAACATCAACAGAATCAACTACTCCAGCTTTTTCTTCATATGTTTTCTCACTTTCTCCTTCAAATAAAATTTTATCATTTCCATAAATTCCCGACCAGCTTAATTTATGATTGTTGGATAAATCATATGCTATTTTAAATTGCCCATCATAATATTTTGGAATTGCGGTAAGCCCAAAACCTCCGGCAATTAAATCAATATAACTTTTACGTAAGGAAATTAACCATGAACCTTTTCCATTATTAATATTTCCCTCTAAGATTGCACCAATTCCCGCCATATTAAAATTTATTTCGCCCATTAGATTTGAAAGTCTTGTCCCTTCTCTTGTATTGATAATCATGACGGAAGATAATTTATCTCCATATTTAGAAATAAATCCTCCGGTTGAAAATTGAATATCTTGGATTAATTCTGTATTAACCATATTTATGGGTCCGCCAGAATTAAATTCATTAGGATAATGATTTGTTGAGTGAAGTTCCATTCCATCAAACACTGTAAGATTTTCATTAGGTGAACCGCCTCTAACTAAAAGCTCATTTGTTTGATCATTAGAAAAGGAAACGCCGGGCATTGCTTGAAGTATTCTTTGAAAATCTCCCATAGCTCCGGGGGATCTTCTTACTTGTTCCACACCAAGAGCAACTGTACTTAGATTATTTTCAATAACAGCTTTATCAAAATAATCTGCAGTAACTTTAACTTCAGAAATTACTATTGCTGTTGGTATAAGAGAAATTTCGAGAAAAACTTCACTTTTTGTTTTTACAATAACATCAATTTTAACAACTGGCTGGTAACCAATTAAACTTACTTTCATTGAATAACTTCCAACGGGCAATGATAAATTAAATTTCCCATTTTCGTCAGTTGCAGTACCGGTATTTTCCAATTCAATAATTACAACATTTGCACCAATTAAATATTCATTTGTAGATGCATCTTTCACTATTCCGGAAACCATGCCAGTCTGCATAAAAATTATTGATGGAATAAATAGAAAAAATAAAAGTAAAAGTTTCATAAATTTTCCCAAAATAATATTTTCTTTAGCAATCAAATTTATTATAAAGATTCGTAAACAAATTTCCCATTTACGAATCAAATTCAATTCAAATGTAAATATCTATGTGACTAAAAAACATTAACATTTGTTAATTTTTCCTTGTTTCATATTTCTTATACGTGATAAAGAAACAGCCGTAAGTCCTAAGAATGAAGCCGTATCTTTTAAACTAATTCTATTGGAAAGTTGACTAAATTCTTTAAGAAAATTTGCATACCTTTCGCTGCCGCTTTCTTTAAGTAAACTTGCTTCTCTTTTTTCTTTTTCATAGTAAATCTTTTCGGTATGTTTTCTTGCAATCGTACACCATAAATTTGAGCTATTTATATTTTTGATGTATGTGTCAAAATTAATTGACAAAATTGTTGTATCTTCAATTGCCTCAATAAAATAAAGGGAAGGGAATTGATATAAAAAACTTGCATATGAAGCAGTGAAACTATTTTCGCCGGAAAAGTATTTTATCCATTCATTTCCATCTAAATCGATATAATAATATTTCATTAAACCTTTTGTAATAAAACCAATTTTATTAGGGGTCTCTCCTTCTCGGATATAAAATTCTCCTTTTGAATAAAATTCATATTTAAATACTTTTTTAATTTCATCAATATTAATTTCTTCTTTATTATTACAAAAATTTTCTAATTCCGAAAAAAGAAGTTTATAATTATTTTCAAAATCATTTACCAAATTATTTTCTCCAGCATTTTAATTTAAATCAATAATTTAATTTTAAGCTAAAATTATTGATACTTAATTAAAATTAAAAATGCGATACTCATTTTTAATATTTTAAAGGATAATTAATAGAATTTACTAAAAACACGATTTTTGAAAATTGAATCATTTTGTTACAAAAATTTGTTGAAAAAATTTCACATGAATAAAGAAAAATTAATTTGTTAAGTTAAAAATGAATAGGTAACTTAAATCAGTGAACATAAAATTCTACTTTTAGATCTTTTATAAGCTCAATTTTAACTTTTCTTTTTTCGTATAATTCTAAATTATATTAGTTCTTAAATAAAATTATTTCTAAAAATAAATTAAGCAGATATGAAAACATTCAATTTAAATGAAATTAGTTATGATAATAATTCCAAAGTTTATTTTTCAATTTTGAGTAATTCTGATATTGTTGAAAACTCTAAACAAATATTTGGAATAAAAAAACTGAAAACAGAAAATCATTTAATAAGCACTTATTTAAAGGATTCTGAAAAAAAGAATTCTCAAATAAATAATTCTTCTATAAATAAAAATCATTTTTTTATAGTTGAGAAAATTTCAAATTTTAATGAAGATTTGAAACTTATGTTAAGCGTTAACATTAGTACAAATTATGAAAACAAATTTTCTCCAAGAGAAAATCAAACCACCACGGAATATCATTTTAATAATTCTATTCTAAGAATAAGTACAGAAGATGAATTTTCATTATATATGAGATCTATAAGAGATAAATATTTTCCAAAAAGATTTTGCAAAGAAAATCACTTTGAAAGCGAATTTTGGTATAACTTAATTACATATAAAAAGCGCTCAATTACAATAAATGTTCCCGAATTATTAAAAGGTGAAAAAATTTATTTTCATTTATTTTCATCATGGAAGAATAAAATCAATATTAAAAACGTTTCTCATATTTCAAATCAATTTAAAAATATCTTAAATGTAAACGGGAACTAAAAATAAATTGTTACAAAAAACAAAACCTTCACTTAAAAATTGGTAACAATAAATTAACATTGGCTTAATTATTATTTAATGCGATTATATTTATTTTACACTTTTTGTGTCTGTGAAATAAAATCCAATTCTTTTTTCAAATCTTGAATATCAAATGATGGCGAAGTAACCAAATGGCATTCGGTTTTTGAATCGAATGATTTTAAATATTCGCTAATCTCTTTTATTTCTTCGCAATTTTCATTATCAAAAAAGTTTACTTCATAATTATTAAAATTGTAATCGTCAGTGGAATCTGAAATTTTAATCATTACAAATTTTCTTGCAATTGGCTGTCTGGCATATGTTAAACTGGAAAAAATTCCTCTAAAAAATTCAACATTTCTTACTGAAGGTAAACTCATATTAATTAAAAGATATTCACTTGGAGGAAAGTTTTTTTCCGAAGCGTGTAAAGAAAGAGTATGAGTTCCAATCATATTTACAATACCATAATACTGAACCCTACTTTTTACATTTCCTTTAAAACATTCAATTATTTTATGAAGTTTATTTTCTTTAATTAGAAATAAATCACGTTTTATAGTATAACTATCTGTTGAAACGTAATAGAAATAGTATATCCCTTGATAATTTTGCTTAATAAAATCATATGAAATTTCTGCATGTTTTTTAAGATTTTTAATATAATCGAATTGAATTGAATCATTTTTCGAAAATTTTAATAGCTTCTTTAAGTCAATTAAATATTCATCCAAACTTATTGTAACTTTTGATTTAGATAAATTATTAACCAAACTAAAAGCTTCATCAAGTTTTTCATCCAATTCTTTAGAATTAAGAAAAATATCAACTTCAGCAATTTTTGGCAAAACCGTTTTGTACAAACTTGAAAGTACCGGAGCAGGAATGTTTAATGAAGCGGCAATTTCTTTCTTTTTCATTCCTTTCTTTTTGAGTTTTTCAATCAATTCTAAAAATTCTTTTGCTTTGTGAATCAGACTATTCATAGTTCATATTAATTAATTTTTCAAAAAATTCTTTATCATAATTTATTAGCAATTATTGGAAGCACGCAAAGCAAATATACATATTTCGACCGCTGTTAATATTAAGCTATGGTTAAGTTTTTCGGTCACTAAAACTCAATTTTAAGAACTTACAACTTTTCTAAATCAATAAATTTTTATGAAAAATTTTTTGGTAATAATTCTGAATTTACTTTTTACAATTTCAATATTTTCTCAAGAAATAAATTTTTTCGAAAATTTTAACGATGGATCTATTGAAAAATGGACAATTGTTGACGATGAACCTTCATTTTCTGGTCCAAGTAATTGGTTTGTTGATGACAAAGTATTAAGACAAACTTCTAATATTTGGGCTTATGCAGCTCCTTTGGAATTTCATTATCATTTAGGAACGCACTTATTTATTGGTGATATCAACTGGGCAGACTATTCTTTTAATGTAAATGTTAAAGCCGGAGATGATGATGGAATTGGAATTTTGTTCAGATATAATGATGAAAAAAATTATTATAGATTTTTACTCATTAAAGATGCCAACAATGGTGGGCCAAAGTGGAAAATACAAAAATTTGTTAATGGTGAAGTTTTTACGCTTTATGAAGAAGAATTAGAAAATGCAATTCCAAAAAATTGGTTTGCTCTTACAGCAAATGTTAGAAAAGATTCTATTTCAATTTATGTAAACTCAAAACTATTTAGAACGGTTCAAGATAGTACGTATTCAAAAGGAAAAATTGGATTAACTTGTTATGCAATGTCCAATGCAAATTTTGACAGTATATCGGTAACTTCCAAATTTAAAGTTTATGATGAACCAGAAAATACTGAAATTGTTTCAGATCGAAAACCATTTATTCAATTGACTGATACAAATTCTGTTGCAATTGCTTGGAATACAAAAAACAAATCAATTGGTAAAGTTGAATTCGGAATTGATTCATTAAATTTAGCATCAATTACTGAAGACACATTAGCTAATAGACATTTTGTTTTAATAGAAAATCTTGAAACAAATCAAAAATACTTTTATAAAGTTTATAATAACAACGATTTGTTTACTGAACAAAGTTATTTCAAAACTGCAGAAAATTCAGATGAAAATAATATTGATTTTCTTATTTGGGGCGATAGCGGCACCGGAAATGAAGCTCAATACAAAATTGCAGAAAAAATAAATTCAGAAACTGATTCTGTAGATTTTGGAATTCATGTTGGAGACGTATCACAATCAATTGGTCAAGAGTATGATAATATATTTTTTACACCGTATGCAAAATTTGTAAGTAGAAAAAATGTTTATACATGTATTGGTAATCATGATACGTATTATGATAATGCCGAAACCTATTTAAATGATTTTTATTACACAAAAGATTTTTCTGTAACTGAAAGATATTATACTGTTAAAAGAGGTCAAACTTTTTTTCTAATAATTGATTCAAATATAGATTTTTCACCGCAATCAAATCAATATAAATATATTGATGCAGTATTCAAATCAGAAGATTATAAAAGTTCGTTATGGAAATTTGTAGTATTTCATCATCCACCTTACTGCGAGTTATGGCCGGAATGGGATGGTGATGGAAATGTTAGAAATTATTTACTCCCCTTATTTGAAAAATACAATGTTGATATAGTTTTTAATGGACATACACATGGTTATGAACGTGGTTTGTTAAACGGTGTTTACTATATAATAACCGGCGGCGGTGGGGGTGGTTTAGATACTTATGCTAGGGATTGGGCACATATTAAAAAGTCAATATCCATTCATCATTATTGTAAAGTGAATATAAAAAATAATGTGTTAACATTAACAGCAATAGATACAGATGGAGAAATTATTGATAAAATTCAGATACTAAAAACATTAACTAATTACAAATCATCACAAAATAATTTACTACAAAGATTTGAACTTCAGCAGAATTATCCGAATCCATTTAATAATTCAACTACAATAGTTTATTCCTTAAGTGAAAAAAGTAATGTGAAATTAAAAATATTAAATGAAATTGGAGAACAAGTTGAAATGTTGGAATTAGGTGATAAAGATGCGGGTATATATAAAATAAATTACACAAATAATAAACTTGTTTCCGGAATTTACTTTGTAAATCTTATTACAGATGTGGGTTTCGAAACTAAAAAAATGATTTTAATAAAATAAGAAATAACTAAGAATTCCATGTTAACTATTTCTTAATAAAGAAATTAAGATTAGATAACATCAAAATAATAATTCATTAATAATATTTGAATAAAATTATGGTAAATAGTTTTGGAGAAAAATTGATTACAAAAAAGAAAATCTATTTTAGCTATAAGATTCTATTGATTCTTTTATTCTTTACAATCAGAATTTACGCTGGAACTACGGGAAAAATTGTTGGTAAAGTTTCTGATAAATCAACTGGTGAAATGCTTCCCGGAGTAAACATTATTATAGAAAATACCACACAAGGAACAGCTACAGATATGGATGGATATTTTTCTATTATAAATGTAAAACCCGGTAAGTATAACCTAATATTCAAATTTATTGGATATTCTGATTATAGAATTGAAGATGTAATGGTTGATGTTGATAGAACAACTCAAGTATCAGTTGAAATGATTTCTTCCTCAATTCAAATAAATGAAGTTGTTGTTAAAGCAGAAAAACCTCCGGTTCAAAAAGATAGAACTTATAGTTCAGCAGTTGTAAATGCCGATGAAATAAGTACTTTGCCTGTAACAGAAGTTAGCGAAGTTCTAACATTGCAACCCGGAGTAGTAAAATCCGGCGGCTCATTGCATTTTAGAGGAGGAAGAGAAAGAGAAGTTGCATATATAATTGATGGAATGCCGGTAACAAATTCATTTAGTCAAAGCGGTGGATCAAATGTTGAAATTGAAAATTCGATGATTTCTCAGCTTGAAGTAATTACTGGAACTTTTAATGCCGAATATGGTTCGGCGCAGTCTGGGATAATTAATATAGTTACCAAAGATATAGCCAGAAATATTTCTGGTTCTGCGAGCGTATATGCTGGCGATTATCTTAGCAACAAAACAAATACATTTTTAGGTATTGATAATTTTAATCCCGCATCAGAAAAAGATTTTCAATTTAATATTAATGTTCCAATTATTAGCGATAAATTAGGAGTTTCATTAGTTGGAAGATATAACAACAGTGAAAGTTTATATTGGTATGAGAAAAGATTTAATCCAATAGATGGTTGGAAAATTGCTGCTTATCAAAAATGGTTTCAAGAACAAAAAGCTGATGAATATGCCGCAACTCAAGCTATTGCAATACCTGATTCATTAAAAACTGGTGATTTATCTCAAGGACCTTTAGCAACTTATCAAGAAGCGGAACTTCACTTCAAAATAAATTATCGTCCAATACCTGAAGTTAAATTATCATACCAAGTATTTGGTTCATTTGGTTATCAAGAAGGAAGAGCAGATTTTGCAAGACTTTATTCTCCCGAAGAAATGGGTGTTACAAATTCATATTCTCATAATCATATTTTTTCATTGCGACATACTCCATCAGAAAAATTCTTTTATAATATTGGATTTTCATACCAGTTTAATGATGCGGAATCTTATTATCGAAAAGATAATAAAGTTGCTTCATATCCTGGTGATATTGGAATTCAACCGATAGATGCATCAACAGATGGATTTTCTCTTGGCACTACAGATGGATTTTATTCAGATGCCTCCGGTAAAAATTATAGATCACAAATAATCTTTAAAGGTGATTTCAACTGGCAAGCTGATAAATACAATTTTATTAAAGGTGGTTTTGAATTTAAAAAACATAAAGTTAATACATATAGTTGGGGATATGTGGCAACAAAAGATTGGGAAAACAAAATGTGGTTAAATTTTGAACCGGATCCAACTTTAACTTTTGAAAATTATTGGCAAATAATGACTGAGTACTGGAAAACTTGGGAAGATATTTATGATACAACTAAATATAGAAAAGTATATGCTGATGAATATGCTCTTTGGCGTGATTATACAATAGAGCCTTATGAAATGTCTGCTTATCTTCAAGACAAGGTTGAACTTGGGGAGATTATTCTCAATGCCGGATTAAGATTTGATATGTTTTTACCCAATGAAAAAGTTCCAATCAATTATCGTGTTGAAGCATTAAAATTAGGATCGGAAATAAATCTTCAAGATGCAAATAACGTTGTTCAATTAAGTCCACGATTAGGTTTATCATTCCCAATATCAGCAACCGGAGTTTTTCATGCAGCATACGGACATTTTTTCCAGATGCCAAGTTTTCAAAAAATGTATAATGAGCCGCTTTATGTTGTTACGCCAATTCAGTTGAATGACAGACTTTTAGGGAATGCAGATTTGGAACCAGAAAAAACAATTCAATATGAACTTGGTTTGCAACAACAAATAATTCCCGGATTAACAATTGATGTTTCTGCTTATTACAAAGATATAAGAAATTTACTTGGTGTTGAATATTTAACAACTGTGGATAATGTAAGATATAAAAGATTTATAAATAGAGATTATGGAAATAGCAAAGGGATAACAATTGGATTAAGAAGTTTTGGTAATGATTTATTAAATGCAACTTTAAATTATACTTATTCAACAGCAAATGGAAGTTCTTCAAATCCTGAAGAAGTTGCTGTTATTCAAGCATCAACACAAATTGGCGGTGATCCTATTGAGTTTGTAAATAGACAAATTATTCCTTTGGATTGGGATCAGCGACATACATTAAATACCGTTCTCAATTTTAATTTTCCTGAAATAATAAACCTAAGTATTGTAGGAAATATATGGTCGGGCCAGCCATATAGTCCATCATTTCTTGAAAGATATGATATTCTTGAAGTAGAATACAAAAACGCTTCTTCCAAACCCGTTAAATGGAATGTTGATTTAAAAGCTAGTAAATCACTAAACTTTTTTGGGCTTAACTATAACTTATATCTGAAGGTTGATAACTTATTTGATAATCTTAACGAAGAAGTAGTTTATTCAAGTACGGGTAGTGCAAGTGAAAACGCTAGATTACCTGAAAATGAAATACTAGAAATTGAAAGATTAAATCAAGCTGGATTATTCACACTTGATGAAATTGATAATGAACCTTCTTGGTATTCAAGCCCTAGAAAAATTCAAATTGGTTTTGAAGTTTTATTTTAATTGTAAATTCTTGGAGATAACATTTAAATGCTTAAAAACAAAATTTTAATAATTCTTTTACTACTTTTTTCATTCACACTAATAGCACAAGAAACTGATGAAACAAAGAATGAACCTGTTGATTTGAATAAATTAAATATTTCTGGTTCAAGAGGTTATAAAGGAATATTTAGTAAAAACAGCAATATAACCGCCGAAGGTCTTGCTAAAAATTTAAGATTTTCTGTTCATGATGGAAATCTTGTTCATGGTGGTATTATTAACTCTGGACTTTTATCCTATCATTATGTTTCGGGAAGTCCATCAATATCATGGCCTAAAGGACCGAAATCTGTAAGTTATTTGCACGGTGCAGTTTTTTATGTTGCCTCTGAAGTTATAGATGAAAATGGTGATACAATTCATATCGTATCTGATAATTATAGAAGAGGCGGTGAAACAGCATTAGATCAATCACATTTTTATGGCTTTGCTGCACTTCCAAAATTTTTCAATAGTAACCAGCCAAATGCTCTTAGTTATGATATTGGAGGAATTAGTGAAGATGTTGGCGTTGATACTTTTCCTAATACCGGTGATGAAGGTGAAAACGATGGTATATTACAAGTCGAGGAAGACTTCAACGGAAATGGTGTTCTTGATAAAAGTATGGTTAACGAAGTGGGCTGGTTTTCGATAAGTCATAGAAAAGAAACATGGCCTCAAGATTGGCCGGAAGGCACTTATCCCGGAAATCCTGGTGTTAGAGCCGGAAGATGGAATGGCGAATTTGGCGCATATATTCGTGCTGATCAAGAATCATATTACGTGACTGATGATAGAGAAAATGACGAATTCAAATATTTCCCATTTGATGATACCGAATCAAGAGGTGCTTGGCCTAATGGTAAAAGAGGATTAGGCGTGGAGGTTTCAGTTAGAAATTATCAATGGTCTTCAAGACTTGCGGAAGATATTTTAATTTCAATTTATGATATTAAAAACAACGGTAAAGATTTAAACAAATGTATTGTTGGAATGTATGTAGATCCGGATATCGGCGGTTCTCTTAGTGGCGATGGAGCAGATTTTGATGATAATGATGATATTACTTATGCATATAATCGTGTTGGTTTATCAAATGAGGGATTACCAGTCGGATATTTTGGTTTTGCATTTTTAGAAAGCCCTGGTTTACCAAAAGACGGAATTGATAATGACACAGATGGTAAAATTGATGAAAGTCAAAATAATGGAATTGATGATGATGGAGATTGGACATCATGGACAGATGAAAATGGCAATGGCATTTGGGATAATGAAGATTTGAATAATAATGGATCTTTGGATGTTGGTGAAGACGTTAATAATAATGGAATTCTTGATATTGAATCTCTTGGAGATGACTTGGGCTCTGATGGATTAGGACCTGATTTTAATGATTATACGGGACCTGATCCAGATGGATCTCAAGCTAATGGAATTCCTAATGTTGGTGAACCAAATTTTGAGTTTACAGATAATGATGAATCAGACCAAGTTGGATTAACAGCATTTTATTTAAGAGATGTTGATAATACCATGGCAAATGATGAAACTTATTGGAGAACTGAAATAACTCCTGGTACTTACGCTATACGTCCGGGTTATCAAAGAGATATTGCATGGAGTTATGGAAGCGGTTATGTAAAATTTGCTGAGGATGAAAAAAAACATCGCTATGCAATTGCACTGTTATTCGGAAATAATCAAGATGATATTCTCAGAAATAAAAGAACAATGCAGGTAATCTACAATGAAGATTATAATTTCGCTAAACCACCAAGGTTACCAATCTTAACTGCAACCGGTGGAGATAATAAAGTAATTTTAAGATGGGATGATTCAGCTGAAAGATCAAAAGACCCAATTTATGGACAAGACTTTGAAGCATATTATATTTACAAAAGTACTGATCCAAATTTTGATGATATCAAAACAATCACCGATGCATTTGCAAATCCATTATTATTTGAACCTATAGCAATATTTGATTTAAAGAACGGATTGAAAGGTGTGCATCCAGTTAGCATTGGTAGTGAAATTAGTCAAGAAAGCGATCTGGGTGTTTCATATAATTTAGGAACAGATAGCGGGCTTCGGCATTATTTTATTGATACTTCTGTCACTAACGGGCGTACTTATTTCTATGCAGTAGTTTCAGTTGATAGAGGTTACCACGAATCTTTTTATCCATCTTTAACAGATAAGGAAGGATTGTTAACAATCTCACCGACAGAATGTTCAGCTAATATTCAAACTGATTTACTTGGAAGAGCAATAGGAACTGACAGAAATACATCTATTGTAATACCGGTTGAAAATCCTTCCGGATGGGAAACTCCAAAACTCAATAATTCAATAATTCATTCAGAAGGTTATGGAACTGGAAGTATTGAAGTTGATATTTTTGATTCGAAAAGTATTAATGAAAATGTTGAGTACTCTGTAAGATTTAATGACGATAGTGAATTTACACAATACGGAAATGCATACTCCGGAGTTACTGATAGAGTTACATTATATAACGAAACTACAAATCAAGCGTTGCTAAGCATTTCTGATCCGGATAATAATTCATTAATGAATGAATTTATTTCTGAAGGAATGATTATAAAAGTTTTTAATGATACGACTAAACTTGATACTACTTATTGGCTAAGCGGTAATTCAACAATTAAAATAAAATCAACAACTGATGAGGATAACGGGATAAAAATTCCACGTGATTATGAAATAAGAGTTTTAGAAATGGGAGCGGATTCCTCAGTTAATTCAATTCCGGTTTTAACAAATTTTCAAGTTTGGGATGTAACAAATCCGGATAGCACATTCAAAGTAAAATTCAGATACATAAATAGTAATGAACCTAAAGAATTAGTTGGTGTTTTAAGTAATAGAGATAAAATTCAAATTGTTTCCGATTTTAACAATACAAAAAGGCTATGGATATTAAGTTTTAACCAACCGGATGAATTAGCAGATTCACTTCATATAAATCCTTCACAAGGCGATGTTGCTAAAATTATTACGCGAAAAGCATTTGATAGAAATGACAAATTCACATTTTCTTTTTTGGGTAATTCGGTTAATGATGAAAAATCTAAAAATGATCTGGATAAAATCTACGTTGTTCCGGATCCATATTTGGTTTCCAGTTCACTTGAAAGAAAAGTTATAAATGAAGAAGAAGGGCGCGGTGATAGACGTATTGACTTTGTAAATCTTCCAAATGAGTGTACAATAAAAATATTCACAACGGCCGGCAAATTTGTTAGAGAACTTAAACACAAAAGTGAAACAAATTTTGCAAGAGAAATTTGGGATTTAAGAACAAAGGATGGTTTGGAAATTGCTCCTGGCATTTATTATTACGTAGTTGAAGCTTCTAAAATTGGTAAAAAAATTGGTCGTTTTGCAATCATTAAATAGTACTGAGAATTTTATGAAAAAGTTTAATTTAATTTTAACATACATGTTGCTAACATTCATTTTTTCTTCCACTTTTTTTGCACAAGATAAAAGTGAACAAAAAACCTTTCAAACCGAAGTTGACGGAATTGGTACAAATGCACTTACCTTTTTAGAAATTGGTGTTGGCGCGCGAGCAATGGGGATGGGTGGAGCTTATGCGGCTGTCTCAAATGATGCATCTTCTATTTATTGGAATCCAGCTGGAATAGTTTGGATTGAAAATATGGAATTTGAAGTAATGCATAATTCTTGGTTTCTCGATGCAAATAATGAATTCTTTGGTGCAGTTTTTCCAATTGCTGAACTTAACTCTTCATTAGGAATAAGTTTTACAACACTTGGATTTGGTGACCAACCGGTCCGTACTGTTAATAGACCTGAAGGAACTGGAGAAAGTTACAGTGCACGAGACTATTCAGCTGGGATAACTTGGGCGACTGCTTTAACAGATAGATTTTCATTTGGGATTTCTTTCAAATATATAAGCTCACAAATTTGGCATGAAACCGGCACAGCATTCGCAACAGATTTTGGTATTTTCTATAATACAGAACTCGAAGGATTAAGGTTAGGTTTTAGTATGAATAATTTTGGAACTGATATTAAATATGAAGGACAAGATATTCACACCACTGTTGATCCGGATATAGAAGTTGAAAACTTTGATAGAGTTCCTTCGGAATATCAAACCGATAGTTACCCAATTCCGCTTTTATTTAGAGCCGGTATTTCTTATGAAGCAAACTTAGGCGGATTTGGTTCTGCAATTGCGGCAATTGATTTATTGCATCCGAGTAATTCACCGGAAGCAATTAATGCCGGTATTGAATATTCGTTTGCGAAAATGTTCTTTTTACGCGGAGGTTATGAAGGTTTATTTGATTCAGAAGCATTTAGCGGATTAACACTTGGTGCGGGAATAGACTACTACAACAATTCCGCAAACTTTGGAGTAAGATTTGATTACTCTTGGGCTGACTGGGGAATACTTGAAAATTCACAAAGATTTTCTGTAGGATTGGTTTTTTAGTTATGAAAAAATTTATCAAAATATCATCAATAAAAATATTATTTGGGTTTTTAATTACTTCAGCCATAAATGCTAATGATCAAAAATTAATTGATAAAGAAAACCAAATAGTTGCACAAATAGGAGATCAAGTAATTTATGAAAAAGACTTTATTGCAAATTATGAATTTGGATTGCCGCAATTAAAAGTTGGCGAAACAACTGATGAAAAAAAACTAACTTATTTAAATTTTTTAGTTAATGAAAAATTATTGTCTCTTGAAGCAAAAAAATTAGGCTTGTTTAATTCGAAAGATTATCAAAATGAAATGCGAAAAATTAAAAATGATCTTCTTTTACAATACACGATACAAAAAATAATAATGAAAAAAATTAACCTCACATTTGATGAAATAAAAATGAGGATTAATAAGAATAAAACATCATTTAAAATTACACTATGGCCGGAATTACATAAGGATGATGCTGATTTTATTAAATATCAAATTGAAAATGAGGGAATTGAAAATACAATAAAGCTCGTTACAAAAGAAAATCCTTTTTTAAATATCAATAAAGAATATTTTGAAACTGATTATTTACATGAGAACGAAATACCTTCGAAAATATTTGATGCAGTAAAAAAACTGCCAATCGGAAAAGTATCAAATCCAATAGAATATAATGGAGCATATTATTTAGCTATGGTGAATGATGTTCGTCGCAGTTCAGTTATGAGTAATGAATATAACTCACAATATCCAACTGTAAGGAAACAATTGTTTAATGAAAAATTACAAAATGAGATTGCCAATTTTACAGATTCAATAATTTCTCCAAGAAATATTTTATTGAAGAAAAAAGTTTTCAAAAAATTTGCTGATATAATTATTGGATGGTATCAAATTGAAAATCCAAAAGTTTCTGTTAGTGAATTCTATTTTGAAAAATTAGTTTTAGATGAAAACAAAATACTATCTAGTGAAAATCTTATTGAGTTTATTGATGGAAAATTAAATTCAAATGATATTATTGAATTTTTCAGATTCGATTTACTCAAAAAAGAATATCTAAATAATGAAAATAAGTATGCACTAATAAATCAAATTCTTTCATTATCTATTAGAGATTATTTTTGGATTCAAAATGCACAAGAAAATGAATATGACAAGACTGAGTGGATGATAAATGAAACAAAAAAATGGGATAGTAAATTAGGTTTTAATTTATTTAAAAATTATTTATCGAAAAACACAGACCCCAAAAGCTTAAGAACAAACCTTCTAAACTCTTCGGAAGAATTACGGAAAAAATATAATGTTAAAATCTTCGCTGAGGCACTTAAAAATATTGAAATAACAAACTCAGAAAAATCGAAAAATACATTTACACCAATTTATTTACTTGGTACAAATCGGCTTGCAGAACCAATAGTCGACGCTATATGGAAAAATTAAACATGAAAATTAAGGGACCAAATGATTAAAAAAATATTTCTCCTAAGTATCACATTTTTATTATCAATTGTTTTTGCTAATAAAAATCCTATTGAAAATAGTTCAATATTTCTTGTTAAGCCATATGTTCAATCAGTTTTAAAAAATGAAGCCAGAATTCTATTTGAAACATTTGAAGATACAAAAGCTATTGTTTTATTTGGTGAAGTTCTACCATTAGAAGAAAAAATTGAATCGAATAAAAATAAATTTCATGAAGTATTTTTAAAAAATTTAAAGAGTAACGAAAAATATTTTTATCAAATTATAGTTACAAAAGAAAACAATACTGAAATTGAATCCGAAATATATTCATTTCAAACTGCATTTGATGAAAAACTTCCAATTACTTTTGGAATAATAAGTGATACTCAAAATAATCCAGAAGTAAATAAAAATGTTGCTGAAAGAATATTTTCCGAACGACCTAACTTTGTAGTTCATGCTGGTGATATTGTAGGAAATGGAAATAAAAAAAATGAATGGGTGAGTGAATTTCTTAATTCTGTTCATACTTTAATGTCTCGCGTACCTATTTTTGCTGCATTAGGTAATCATGATGAAGATGCAGAATACTATTATCAATATTTATCAAATAGTAAAGATGAATTTTGCTTCTCTTTCAATTACGCAGAAACCCAATTTATTTTAGTTGATAGTAACAGGGACCTTCAGGAAAATAGCGAACAATATCAAAAAATAGAATTATTATTAAAAGATTCTAAAAGTAAATGGAAAATAGTTGTGTTTCATCACCCGCCATATAGCTCTGATGAAAACGATTACGGTGATACTTGGAAAGGAAAATCTGTTCTTGGCGATAGAGAATTAGACGAATTAGTAAAACTCTTAGAAAAATATAATGTAGATATTGTAATAAACGGTCATATTCATTCATATGAAAGAACTTTCCCAATTCGTAATAACAAAATTAATGAAGAAAACGGAATTACTTATTTAATAATGGGAGGTGCCGGAGGTGGTCTGGAACTGCCAGCACCGACTAGAACATGGTTTTCTAGCAAAGTTAAAAGCTGTCATCATTATGGTATTGCACAAATTTATGATAATAAATTTCAACTTAAAACATATGATCTTAACGGTAATCTAATAGATTTTCACGAACTTAACAAAAAATAAAAAACAGGAGGAATTCAATGTGGATTAAGAAAATAACAGTTTTATTTTTATTGTTTGGAAGTATTGCTTTTGCCCAAAATGCACTTCCAACAGAAGGATTAAAACATCATATCACTTTTGATAATGCAGGAGATTTAGAAACTGCAACTGTTGGTAACAACTTACAAAGAGATGCATTAACTGGTGTAACTCAATTATTCAATGCTGTTCAAGGTCCAACTGGTGGTAACGGAGCGGTTGAAGTAGGATTAGGTAGTTTTTACAGATTGGATTTAGATTTTGATGCGAATGGACCGGATACTGCATCAAGAGTTAATCAATATAGCTTAGTAATAGATTTTTATTTGCCAATTACAGGTGTTTGGTATGCATTTCATGCAACAACAAATGACGGTGATGCTGCAGAAAGTGATTGGGAATCTTTTGTAAGAGACAATGGAGCTATCGGAGTTGGTGCAACTGGATATTCTTTATATAAAATTCCGGAGAAAGAATGGCATCGATTAGTTATTTCAGCTGATTTAGGCAATTCATATAAATATTTTCTTGACGGTCAATTAGTTCAAGATGGCGGAGCACAATCAGTAGATGGAAGATTTTCACTTCCAACAATTGATGGAGCAAATCAAATACTCTTATTTGGTGATAACGACGGAGAGGATGCAAATATTTATATCTCTGAATTAGGTATATATGATAGACCATTAACTTCAGATGAAATTTGGGCAATGGGTGGTTATGGTCATTCAATTCCGCTTCAAGCACCAGCCGGATTATGGACATTTGATGATTCTGAAAATTTGTTATTACCATTTTATGGTAATGAATTAGAATTAGTTGGTGAACATGCAGCTACTCCGGGACCTGAAAGTGGTGATGGTGCCGTTACAATTGGAGTTGGAAGTCATTATTCAACTAAACATGATATAGCTTCAAATGGTGGCGGTGAGAGAGTTAATGAATATTCTATTGCAATCGATTTTAAAGTCGATAACTTAGGTTCATGGTATTGTTTTATGCAGACAGATATTACTAATACTTCCGATGGTGAATTATTTATAAATCCCGATGGGAAAATAGGTGTTGGTGATTTAGGCTATACTCAAAATTCAATTGTTGCTGGTGATTGGTATAGATTAGTAATGACAGTAGATTTGGATAGTGCAGTAAAAGTTTTTCTTGATGGAGACTCAGTACTTTATGGTGGACCTCAAGAAATTGATAATAGATTTTCCTTAAACCCAAGAAATTTGGATAACAGACTATTATTGTTTGCTGATAATGATGGTGAAGATAATATTATTTCAACAGCAAAAGTAACAATTTATAACAGAGCACTTAATCAAGAAGAAATAAGTGGTTTAGGTGGTTATGAACATGGTGCTCCGAATACAGAAGTAACTGGAGGACAAAAAGCAGTTTATTTTAATGGAAATGATGTGAATAATAAATATGGTAAAATTGTAAAAACAAATGAGGATTTTAATTTTGGTGAAGGTGATTTTACAATTGAACTATGGGCAAAACCGGATGTAAATTATGATTCGGATCCTGCACTTGTATCTGATAAGGATTGGGCTTCTGGTGGAAATCCTGGTTGGGTAATTTCAATAAGAGGAGACGATTGGAAATTTAATGCCGCAGATAATAATAGAAATAGATATGATGTTAGTGCCCCGGCAATAAATGATGGCAATTGGCATTATTTAGCTGTAGTTGCAAAACAAGATAGTGGTTTAAAGTTAATTACAGATACATTACAGAGTGTATGGGCAGGAGGTGAAGGGTTCTTTAATGTAGGAAATATTGACAATCCAACAATGCCTATATGTGTTGCTCAAGATGGAACTGAAAAATATACTGATGCTCCTCCAGCTCCAGCTCAAGTTGATGAATTAAGGATTTGGAAAGGAGTTGCAGTTGATCCGGAAGTACTTTTTGCTTGGAAAAATAAAGAAATAAATGAATCACATCCTTATTGGAGTTCATTAGTTGGATATTGGAAATTTAATGAAGGTGATGGAAATACAGTTGCTGATTTAAGTGGTAAAAATCACCCTATTGAATTAATAGGAAATCCTAAATGGGAAATTTCTTATGCTGTTATTGGTAATGAAACAGTTCAAACAATGACAGATGTAACTTCAATTTGGGGAGCTGGTACGTTAGCAAAGTCTGGTGGATTAATTGGCGAAGGTTCATTTCCATTTCCGGAAACATTAGCATTATCTAAAACTGAACCAAATAATAATTTATCAACAATTTTTGCTAAAGAAGATAATCCATATTTAGTATTTGGACATAATAATGCTGAAAATGCAACCGCATCACGTGTACCTTCTGGAGTTGAAGCAAGATTAGGTAGAATTTGGTATTTAGATGTTACTGAAACTCCAATAACTGAACCAACAATATCATTTGATTTAAGTGATTTGGGCGGCTCCGGAAATGCTGGAGATATCGCAAATTATGTATTGTTAAATTCTGTATCTGCAGAAGGTAATTTTACAGAGGTTTCTTCCACAATTGCAATTTCTGAAGATCAAATTACTTTTAGCGGTATGACATTGGCAGATGGATATTATACTTTGGGTACAAAATCATTGGCAAATTCACCGTTAGGTGGGTTATTAGTTGGTATAGAAAACTTAGATGGTTTAATTCCACAAGATTTTAATCTAAGCCAAAATTATCCTAATCCTTTTAACCCTTCAACAAAAATCAATTTTGCTTTACCGGTTTCAGCAAAGGTTAATTTAACAATTTATAATGTTCTAGGAGAAATTGTTGAAACATTAATAAATGGTGAAATAAATGCAGGATATCATTCTATTGATTGGAAGGCAAATAGCAATTTATCTAGCGGAATGTATATTTACAGCATAAATGCAACAAGTGCAAATGGTAAGAATTTTACAAAATCTTTCAAATTAATGTTGCTTAAATAGATATTAAAATATGAGGGTGATAATTCACCCTCTTTTTATTATAATTTGGCGGAACATTGGAAAAATTAATGAAAGATAAAAAACTTTTTACACCAGGCCCACTTAATACAAGTGATTCTATAAAATCTGCAATGTTAAGGGATTTGGGATCTCGTGATAATGATTTTATTTCAATTGTAAATAATGTAAGAAATAAATTATTAGAATTGGTCAATCTAAGAAAAGGTGATTATGAATCAATTTTAATGCAGGGTAGCGGAACTTTTGGTATTGAATCAGTGATAAGTTCAACCGTTCCTATTGATGGAAAACTTCTGGTAATTATAAATGGAGCTTACGGTAAACGAATAAAAAATATTTCACACCGTTTGGGTATTGAAACTATTGATTTGATTTATCAAGAAAATGAAATCCCAGACTTAAATAAAATTGAAGAAATATTAAATACTGATAATGAAATTACAAATGTTGCGGTTGTACATTGCGAAACAACTTCTGGAATTATTAATCCAATAGATGAAATAGGTAAAATTGTTAAGAAGTATAATGTTGAATACATTGTTGATGCAATGAGTAGTTTTGGAGCATATCAAATGGATTTTATTTCTTCCGGCATTGATTATTTAATTTCTTCTTCAAATAAATGTATAGAAGGTGTGCCCGGCTTTTCTTTTATAATTGCAAAAACTGAATCTCTAAAAAAGAAAAAAAATTTTTCAATTAGCACAAGTTTAGATTTATATGATCAATGGATTGCTATTGAAGGAAACGGTCAATTTAGGTTTACACCTCCAACTCACTCAATACTTGCATTCAACCAAGCATTGATTGAATTGGAAGATGAAGGCGGAATTAATGGAAGAGCTAATAGATATAAGCTGAACCATGAATATTTAGTTAATGGCATGAGAAAATTAGGATTTAGTGAATACGTTGAATCTGCTAATCAAGGATATATTATTACATCTTTTTATTATCCAATAAGTTCAAATTTTATTTTTGAAAAATTCTATGAACGACTAAGTGAAAAAGGTTTTGTAATTTATCCGGGAAAATTGAGTGAAGTCAATTGTTTTAGAATTGGTAACATTGGTAGAATTTTTATTAATGATATTGAAAATTTGTTAAATGCTATTTATGAAGTAAAATATGAATTAAACTTTTAATTTAGTTAAGAGAACTTAATGAACAATAATAAAGTGAGAGCAGTAATTTTCGATTGGGCTGGAACAACAGTGGATTTTGGTTGTATGGCTCCCGCAAAAGTATTTACAGAAATTTTTGATGAGCTAGGAATTAAGTTAAGTATTGAAGATGCAAGGGCACCAATGGGTATGAATAAGAAAGATCATATAAGAGAAATTTTAAAGAATAGAAAAATTGAACAACAGTGGAATTTGAAATACAATTCTGCTTGGAATGAAAATGATGTAAATGAATTATACCAATCATTTATTCCCAAACAACTTGGTATTCTGAATAAATATTCCGATTTGGTCCCGCATACTCTGGATGCACAAATAGAATTAAGAATGAGAAAAATTAAAATTGGATCGACTACTGGATATAATTTTGAAATGATTGAAATTGTTAGAGCTTCCGCGGAGAATCAAGGTTTTAAACCGGATTCTATTATCTGTGCTTCGGATGTTCCATATGGAAGACCGGCACCTTGGATGGCATTTCAAGTTGCTATGGAATTAGATATTTATCCGGTTAATTCAATTTTAAAAATTGGTGATACAATTTCTGATATTTATGAAGGAATAAATGCTGGAATGTGGAGTGTTGGTGTAATTGATTCAAGTAATGAAATGGGACTATCATTCGATGAATATAAATTACTCAATGAATATGAACTTGAAGATAAGAGAAAATATATTTCAAAAAAATATTTTGATGCCGGTGCTCATGCAGTTATAAACTCTTTATCAGAATTGCCTGAACTTATTGATAAGATTGAAAATTCCTTATCGCACAATTTTTATCCAAAACTAATAGAATAATCAGAGTGATTTATGAATAAAATTATAGTTTTTTTATTGATATTTATTGCAATAATAAATGCAGAATCTGAAAAATCAAAAAGTGAATATACACCGGTAAAGAATATAATTATTTATATTGGTGATGGTATGGGCAGTGCTCAAGTTGCTTCAGCTTCATATAAATATTTTGGAGTAAATGGTAAATTAGAAATTGAAAAATTACCTATTGTTGGATTGATAAAAACTCATGCTGCTGATAATTTAATAACAGATTCTGCCGCCGGTGCAACAGCATTTGCAACTGGTTACAAAACAAATGTTGGTATGGTTTCAGTAACACCAGATAGTATAGCCAAGGAAACAATTTTTGAATTTGCAGTTAAAAAAGGTATAAAAACAGGTGTTGTTGCAACTTCGCATATAACAGATGCAACACCATCATGTTTTATATCGCATGTACCAAAAAGATCAATGCAAAGTGAAATTGCAGAACAAATGATTTACAGTGGCGCAAGTATTATAATGGGTGGAGGCAAATCACAGTTTATTCCAAAAACCGATATGGAAAGTGAAAGAGTAGATGATAAAGATTTAATATCGAATGCAATAGAAAATGGATTTGAATTTATTGATACTAAAGAAAAATTAGAGAAATGTAATTCAGATAAAATATTAGGATTGTTTAATTTGCATGGATTTACATTTAATAAGGAAGAACCAACACTTGCCGAAATGACTACAAAAGCTATTAGTATTCTTTCAAAATCTAAAAACGGTTTTATGCTTATGGTTGAAGGGAGTCAAATTGATTGGAAAGCACATGATAATGATTTTGAAAAAACAATTGAACAAGTAAAATTATTTGATGATGCTGTGAAGGTAGGAAGAGATTTTGCAGAAATTAATGGTGAAACATTAATAATTGTAACAGCTGATCATGAAACAGGCGGATTGACATTAACGGGAAATAATAAAAAAAATAATTTGGATTTGGGAGTTAACTGGGCAACTGGCGGGCACACAGCTATTCCCGTGCCTATATATTCATATGGTCCAAATTCACAATTTTTTACCGGAGTAATGGATAATACGGATATTCCTAAAATCATCTCTGAACTATTTAGTTTAAATATGAATTTTAATTTTGACTCCAAAAATAAAATAGTAGAACTTGAAAAATCAGAAAAGTTAAACGATTAATGAAAATTATTTCATTGATATTCTTATTTTATTCAAATGTTGTATTATTTGGACAAAATAAATTCGCAGTAAATAGCCATTCGCATAATGATTATAATAATACTATTCCTTTATATAATGCTCTTAAAGCTGGAGCTAAAAGTATTGAAGTTGATATTTTTTTTGAAAATAATAAATTCTACGTTTGTCATAATAATGAAGACACAATAAAAAATAAATCATTAGAAAAAATGTATTTTTTACCTCTTCAAGAAATTATTGAAAACAATAAATCTTTACATCATTTCGAATATGAACTTTTTTTGTTTATTGATATAAAATCAGAAGCAGAAAAAACCTATCAACCATTAAAAATACTTTTATCAAAATATGTTAAGTACTTAACAAAAATTCAAAATGGTAATTTAATTAAGAATAAATTAAGAGTAATTCTTTCCGGAAATATGCCAATTGAAATGGTAAGGAATGAAATTGAAAGATTTATTTTTCTTGATGGTCGAATCTCAAATATTGGTAAGAATGAAAGCAATTTACTTTTTCCGGTTATCAGCGATAACTGGCTGAACGTACTTAAAATTATTAATGATTCAGACGAAGAAATTAAATTTCAAAACTTAAGAAATCTTATTGCACAAATTCATAGTGAAAATAAAATGGTAAGATTTTGGGGAATTCCGGATAATCAAGAATATTGGAAACTACAAAATGATTTTGGTGTTGATTTAATAAATACAGATCGTGTGGATAATTATCAAAAATATTATGTAAAATATTTTGAAGATAAAAAATCCAATGAATGAATTAGATCAAATCTCGGCACTTCAAAAAAAATACCTCCTTCAATGCTGGGGCAAACAAGAAAATTATAATCCAATTTCGATAGAAAGAACAGAGGAATGTTATTTATATACAACGGATGGAAGAAAAATATTTGATTTAAGAAGTGCACATGAATGCATCAATCTTGGGTTCAAGAATCCATATATAATTTCATCAATTAAAAAACAATTGGAAGATATTATTTATGTTACTGATGATTTTGCAACAGAACCTACTTCAAAGCTTGCAAAAAAAATATCAGAAATTTCACCTGGCGATGGTGATAAAAAAGTCTGGTTTGGTCAAAGTGGTGCCGATGCCGTTGAAGCTGCTATAAAAACTGCAAAGTTGTATAAATTTTATAAACTTCAAAGCAAAACAGATATTTCAGAAAAAGACTTTATTAATTTACCTTATAGAATTATTTCTCGATATAGATCGTGGCATGGTGCAACAATGGGTGCTTCTTCTGTCAGTGGTGATCCTAGAAGATGGTTTAATGAACCAATTTTTAATAGTACATTGTTCGCACCGGAAGCTTATTGTTTTAGATGTCCGCTTAAACAAATATTCCCAGGGTGTAATTTAGCATGTGCTGATTATGTTGATCATATTATTGAAATGGAAGGTGGTGAAAATAGAATTGCTGCAATTATTTTAGAACCAATTGTTGGGTCAAACGGAATAATTCCTCCACCGGATGGATATTTTAAAAGAATAAGAGAAATTTGTACAAAATGGGATATTGTTTTAATAATTGATGAAACAATGAGTGGTTTTGGAAGAACCGGGAAAATGTTTGCAATCGAACATTATGATATAATTCCTGATATTATAATTATGGGAAAAGCTTTAGGTGTTTACGTACCATTAACTGCAATGATTATCCAACCACATATTTCGAAAATATTTGAGAAAAATATTTTTGGTCATGGACAAAGTTATTCCGGGCACACCTTAGGTTGTGCTGCAGCTTTAGCCGGAATTGAATTTATTGAAAATGAAAATATTCTTGAAAAAACATTTGCAAAAGGAAAATATCTTGAAGAAAAATTAAATCGATTACGAAATAAACATTGGTCAATTGGTGATATACGAGGAATTGGATTGATGTGGACAATTGAAATAATAAAAAATAATTTAACTAAAGAACCAATTAAAAAAGTTACGGAAAAATATAAAGAAACAGTTATTGGAAAAATTTCTAAATATCTCTTGGATGAAAAAAATATTTATGTTCCATCAGATAAGTTTGGTATTTGGATTGTACCACCTTTAATTGTTACTTATGAAGAACTAGATTACATAATTGAAGCAATTGATGAAGCACTCATAATTGCAGATAATGAACAATATTAAAATCATATGAAAAATTATAAAAAAACTGAAGGCGATATAAATAATTCAGTATATCGCGATAAATGGATGCGAAATAATATTGATGAAAAAACCAGAAAAATTATTAATGAAGATTCAAAATACTTTTTACATCAATCGCTTTCTACTCCATGCATGAATACAATAACTCATTGTGAAGGTAATTATATTTTTGATGAACAAGGCAGAAGTTATTTGGATTTTCACGGGAATAATGTTCATCAAGTTGGGTATTCAAATCAATTTGTAATTGATGCTGTAAAGGAACAATTAGATACTTTAACATTTTCTCCCAGAAGATATACAAATCAAAAATCAATTGATCTTGCAAAAAAATTAATAAACTTAACAAATAAAAAACTTAACAAAGTTTTATTTGCTCCAGGAGGAACAACAGTTGTAGGAATTGCAATTAAGTTAGCAAGAAGAATTACTGGAAAATATAAAACAATAAGTTGGTGGGATTCATTTCATGGTGCTTCACTTGATTCAATAAGTGTGGGTGGGGAAGGATTATTCAGAAATAATATTGGTCCACTTTCTCCTGGCGCAATTCATGTTCCGCCTCCAAATAGTTATTCAAGTCCGTTAGGAAATAAAAAAAAATCTTTTTTGGAATCCATAAATTATATCGAGTACATTTTTGAGCGAGAAACGGATATTGCAGCTTTCATTGCAGAACCTATTAGATATACAACAGTTTCAATTCCGGAAAAAAAATATTGGAAAAGAGTTAGAGAGCTTTGTGATAAGCATGAAACATTATTAATTTTTGATGAAATCCCAACTGCCTTTGGAAGATCTGGCAAAATGTTTGTCTATGAAAATTTTAATGTAATTCCGGATATTCTTTGTTTGGGCAAGGGATTAGGTGGAGGAATAATTCCAATAGCTGCTTTACTAACCAAAGATATTTATGACACAAATGGTGATATTTCATTAGGACATTACACACATGAAAAAAATCCTATTGGCGCAGCGGCTGGTTTAGCAATGATTGATTACATTGAGAAAAATAACTTGCTTCAAAATTCAATTTATTTGGGCAGATATTTTTTAAAAAAGCTAAATCAGTTAAAAAAGAAAGTTTCAATTATTGGTGACGTTAGAGGTATAGGCTTACTTTTGGCAATTGAGTTAGTAAAAGATAGAAAAACAAAAGAGCCGGCAACAGAAATTGCTGAATATATATTATACCAATCTCTTAGTATGGGATTAAATTTTAAAGTTTCTGCTGGAAATATTATTTCTTTAATGCCGCCACTAACTATAACAAAAAATGAAATTGAAAAATCAATTGAAATTTTAGATGAATGTTTTACTAAAGCGAAAAAAGAATTTAAATATTAAAAGGAATTTGCAATGAGAAAATTATTTATCATAATATTGATACTTTTTTATTTACGTAGTTATGCTCAAGAACTAAAACAAATTAGTGAGCATTTTATTGTAATTGGGTGTGATGGTATGAGTCCGGATGGTATACTAAATGCAAATACTCCAATAATGAAAGAAATGATGAAAAATGGTTCCTACACATTAAATGCAAGAGGTGTTTTGCCAACTGTAAGCAGTCCTAATTGGGCTTCAATGTTGATGGGAGTTGGACCCGAACAACATGGCATAACATCAAATGATTGGAAAAAAGATGATTTTAATATTCCATCAATTATTTATGGTATTGATGGGATGTTCCCAACAATATTTAATGTTTTAAAAAAGCAAAATGAGAATTATGAAGTAGGTGCAATTTATCATTGGGATGATTTTGGAAGATTATTTGAAAAACAATTTGTTGATTTTGACAAACACGGTAATACAGAAGTTGAAACAAAAAACTTAGCTGTTGAATATATAAAAAATAAAAAACCAAACTTCTTATTTGTTCATTTTGATCATGTAGATGGTGCAGGACATGAATTTGGACATGGTACTGAAAATTATTATAAAGCAGTTGAAAAAGCTGATTATCTTATCGGCGAAATTATAAATGCAGTTACGGAAGCCGGAATTTTTGAAAATACAACTTTTCTTGTAACAGCAGACCATGGTGGAGTTGGATTTGGACATGGGGGAGAAACTTTAGAAGAACTTGAAATTCCTTTTATTCTTTATGGTAATGGAGTAAAAAAAAATAATGAAATACTACATCCTGTTTATACTTATGATAATGCTGCAACTGCAGCTTTTGTTTTAGGAGCAAAACCACTTAATGGTTGGATTGGAAAAGCAGTAAAGAGTGCATTTATTGGATTTGAAAATGAGAGTTTTATTGTTGGTCATAAATTATTAACAAATCCAGTTATTCATCCAAAGAAATATTTATATGAACCTGCCGGTGGACTTTTTATTGATAGCATTCCTGAGATGACAATAACTACAGAATACGAAAATGCTGAAATAAGATATACATTAGATGGAACTGAACCTACAAGAAATTCTTTAAAATATACTAATCCAGTTAGAATAAATGAATCATGTGTTGTGCTTGCAAAGGTTTTTGTTAATGATAAACAAAGTGGAATTTCTAGTGCAAATTTTAGAATTACGAAAAGCGATTCTAAAAATGGAATTAATTATAAATATTTTATTTTCGATAAACTTTCTTACATCCCATCATTAAATAATAAACAAGCAATTGATTCCGGTATAACTAATCAAATAAGATTAATTCAATCAAAGTTAACAAAAGAAAATTTTGCTGTTTCATTTTACGGCTATATAAATATTTTGGAAAATGGTACATATAAATTTTATACAAACTCTGATGATGGTAGCAAACTTTATATTGATAATAAAGAAATTGTTGATAATGATGGTGATCATGGAACAAAAGAAAGAAGCGGTACAATTAATTTAGAAAAAGGAATGCACGAAATTAATGTAATTTATTTTCAAGGTGGAGGAGGTTCTTGGATAGATGTATTGTATAAAGGTCCTGGAATTCCCAAACAAATTATTCCACCGGATGTTTTATTCCCTAAAAAATAATATTTATAATTTTAGGTAAAATTTAATACGCAATTATTTTTATCAACCAAAACAATATTTGGTTTATATGATTTTATTAACTCATTTTCAATAGAAACGAAACTTGCAATAATTATCAAATCACCAATTTGTACTAATCTTGCTGCAGCGCCGTTTAATGATATTTCACCATCATCACCCTCAATAACATAAGTAGAAAATCTTTCACCATTATTAATATTATATACATCCACTTTTTCAAATTCAATAAGATCGGCAGCTATCATTAGTTTTTTATCAATACTAATTGAGCCTTCATAATTTAAATAGGAACCGGTAACAACCGCTCTGTGAATTTTTGATTTTAATAAAGTTCGCAACATTACTCAGCCTTATGATTCATTTGAAAAGCTTCATGTAAACCAATTAGAACTAAATCTGGAATTGTTACATCAAATAAATTTTCATTTTCGAATAAACTTGAAAATCCTCCGGTTGCTATTAAAATTGCTTCGTCATTAAAAAAAACTTCACGCATAATTTGTTTTTTAATTGATTCAACAATTGATTTTTGTCCGAAATATAAACCGGAACGTATGCTCTCTTCGGTTGAGCGACCGACAACATTTTGTGGTTTAAATATTTCAACATTTGGAAGTTGAGCAGTATTTTTATTTAGAGATTCCATTGATAATCTAATTCCGGGGATAATTAATCCGCCTAAATATTCTTTAGCTTTTGTGATCACATCAAAAGTTGTTGCAGTTCCAAAATCAACAACAATTGAATTTTTACTGGGAAATAACTTTTGTGCGGCAATTGCGTTTGCAATTCTATCCGTACCGACTTCAAGCGGATTTCTATATTTTATTTTCAAACCAGTTTTAACTCCAGCTTTTAGAATAAACGGATTTATTTGAAAATATTTAATGCAACCGCTGATTATACTGTGTAAAATATCCGGTACAACACTGCAAATAGAAATATTTTTTATTTCATTCCAATTAATTTTATTTTCTGTAAGAACCGATTTTAAAAATAATCCAATTTCATCTGAAGAAAATTGTCCTCTGGAAGTTTTTCTAAACTGTAATTTAATTTCAGATCTTTCAAAAACACCTCCATGAATTTGTGTGTTCCCAATATCTAAGCAGAGTATCATTTATGTTCCTTTAAATGTTCAAAATATGCATAATTGATTTAGCAATATTTGCCGAATCTCCTTCGGATTTTATGAAACCATTTATGTTATAAAAATTAAATTCTTTCTGAATATTATTTTCTCTCATTGAAAAATCATTCTGAATAACTAAATCAGATTTTGATTTTTTTAGGAGATCATTAATTTTTTTAATAATATCATTTTGATTTTTTGAATTGGTAAACTTAAACGAAACCAATTTCATTGATTGATTATTGGAATACTTTTTTAGTTTGTTTACAATTTTAAAATTTGGAGAAAGTTTAAGTTCGATATTATATTCACTAGAATCCAATTTGTGTTTTAAAGGCAATTTAAATTTCTTATTACCGTAAATAATTTCACTCGCTTTGTAATCACTAACAGCAGCATTATGAATTAAAAGATCATAATTATTTTCACTCAGCAAATTTTGTAATAATATATTTAATGAAGTAAAGTCTGTAAAAATTTTACTTTGAAATTTGCCGATTGGTATTGCTGAATCCAAACTATGGAGAAATGTCATATCATAATTATTATCAATAAAATATTGAGCAATTTGTGATGCTGTTTTTCCAGTGCTGAGATTTGTTAAAAATCTAATTCCATCTATATTCTCTCTTGTGCCGCCTGATGTAATTAATATCTTTTTATTAAAATTATTTTTAAGAAATAATAACTTTGATTCAATCAAATTAAAAATTTGCTCGGGCTCAATCATTTTTCCTTTCCCCAAATCGCCGCAAGCTAAATATCCATCATTTGTTTCAGCAATATGGATTCCCCAACTTTTTAACAATGTTAATGACTTTTGAGTTGAAGGATGTTCAAGCATATTTGTATTCATTGCCGGAATAATTATATATGGTTTAGAAAAATCATGCGCTAAAAAAAGGGAAGTCAATAAGTTATCCGCAATTCCACAAGCAAATTTATTAATTGTATTTGCAGTTGCCGGAACAAGTATTGTTAAATCAGCCCATTTTACTAAATTAATATGAGCCATCATTTTCCCATCTTCAAAAGTATCATCATAAACTTCATTGCCAGATAAGCCTTCAAGAGTTGCTTTCCCAATAAAATTAAGCGCATCTTTTGATATCACAATTTTAACTTCATAATTATTTTGTACTAATTTTGAAATTAATATTGAAGTTTTATATGCGGCAATTGATCCGCTTATCTTAACAAGAATTTTATTTTTTAACATTATCTATTAACCTTACTTTTCCTAAATAAACTGCGGCAAAAAGTCTATCTAATTTTTCTTCAATATAATCAATAGTGAATCCAGAATTTATTAGTTCAGTTTTCATATCTTCAATTGATTTGTTGGAGTTTAAAGTTTTTGGGAAAATAGAAGCAATTTCTCTTTCTTTAGTTGTTAATAAATTATTGCGTGAGCTGAATGCTAATCCATCTTTATCTCTAACGGTTGGACAAGAAATAATATTTACATCTATAAATAATGCTTTTACCATATTGCGAATAAGTAATAACTGCTGATAATCCTTTTCTCCGAAGTAAGCATTTGTTGGTTTAATTATATTTAAAAGTTTTGCTACAATTGTTAAAACTCCATCAAAATGACCTTTGCGAGTTGCACCACATAAAGTTAAGCTAAATTCATTTTCGGTTATTTTGAATTTATAATTATCTGGGTACATAATTCCGTAATTAGGAAGAAATAAAAAATCCACATTATTTTGTTTTAACAATTCAATATCATATTCAATATTTGTCGGATAATTCTTAAGATCATTTTCATTATTAAACTGTGTTTGATTAATATAAATGCTTACAACTGTAATTTTATTCTCTAATTTGGATTTTTTTATTAGTGAGATATGTCCTTCATGTAATGCGCCCATTGTTGGCACAAAACCAATAACTTTATTTTTTAGTTTATGTGATTTTACAATTTCAAACCATTCAATTGGATAATAAAATATTTCCACTTAAAAACTTTCTTTTTGTGATGGATAAATTTTCATTTTAACTTCTTTGTTAAATTCATTTAGTGCCGATTGAAATAATTTATATCCATTTAAATATTTTTTTAAAAACTTTGGATTAAAATTATTATCTAGCCCTAATAAATCTTGCAAAACTAATACTTGTCCAGACGTGTGATTTCCAGCTCCAATTCCTATTGTGGGAATTTCTATTTTATCTGTAATTTCCTTTGCTAATTCCGAAGAGATTAATTCTAATACAATTGCCGAACATCCAGCATTTTCTAATTCAACGGCTTGAGTTAAAATAAGTTCGAATTCTTTTTCAGATTGCCCTTGAACTTTATAGCTGCCAAATTTATTTATAGATTGTGGAGTAAGACCTATATGACCAAAAACCGGAATTCCGGATTCAGTTAATATTTTTATATATTCGAGTGTACCGAAAACTCCTTCAATTTTAATTGCTTGTGCTCCGGCTTTCATTAATTTATCAACTGAATCCATAAAAATATTTTTACCTTTTTGGTGAAGTAAAAAAGGCAAATCTGCAATTAAAAATTTATTAGTTCCTTTTCTTACTGAATTTACATGAGTTTCAATCATTTCTATAGTTGCATTTATTGTTGAGTTAAATCCATGCATAACCATTGCAGAACTATCACCGACTAAAACCGCATCAATATCAGAATCGTCAATAATTTTTGCACTCCAGAAATCATAACATGTTACAATTGAAATAGGAATTTTATTTGTCTTACTATTCTGAAAATCAATTATACTATTCATCAGATATACTTTCATTGATTATTGAATAAGAAGTAAAATTGGATATTTTAATTTTGTAAAACGTTTCGGAGAAAAATTTGAGCGGATTATCTAAATATATTTTAGAAAGTAATTTTGTCATTTTTGGTACTCGTCAGTTTGATCAAGTCCAGCTTTATTAAAAAAATATTCTATTGTAATCTTCTCATTGAGATAGATTCAATAACTATCGTAAAAATAATTGTTACATAATTATTAAACAAGCAAAACAATTGCCATATTAAACACAATTTAATATTGTGAATTAATCATTGAGAAAAATACTTTCACTCAATTCTTAATTTGTGAGTAATATTTGATTTGAGTAATTCAGCTTCATCATGTTTTTTGAAATCACCAATGTTCATTATTTTTTTTGAAATATGAAATTCTAAACTATATGTTGTTGGTCCATCTGACCAATCATGAATTGCAATTTCAATTTTATTCAAATCTGTCAATTTATATTTATGTTTGAAAAGTGAACCAAAAAAAGTTTTGTGCGAGTATAAAATATATTTTCTTTCAAAATTTATTTCTAAAAATTTGTCTAAACCCCAAATGGAAACAATTATGAAAGTGCCTCCAACAAAAATTGCTCCAAATGAAATAATAATAGGAATAACTATTATAAAACTAAATTCATTCCAATGCGGCTTAATCAATAGTTCGTATGGAGTAAAAATTAGCGGACTTAATCCGATAAAAAATATAAAAAATCGTAATACTGGAGAAAGTTCTTCAGATATTAAAATAGAATTTTTATTTTCAATTATTTTAAACATAAAAGTGAATGTTTTTATAATCATTCAAATTAAAAATTTCAAAATTCTTTTTCACTCATAAATCATCATTTAACAATTACTTAATATTAATTAAAATTTTTAATAATATATTACAATGAACTAATTATAGTATTTCGAAAAAATATTTTCATAACTTTTATAATGAATTATTGCAAATCAAAAATTATTTCATTTGATTCAATAGACAATTCGCTGAAATATCTGGAAGTTGAAATACCGCAACTTACAATTGGTGAAATACTTGTTAAAAATGAATATGTAACTCTATGCAGAAGTGATATAAATACTTATATCGGAAAAAGAAAAGAAAAAAATCCAACTATTCTTGGTCATGAAATTGTTGGTAAAATTGTTGAGTTTGCAGATGGATTTCATCCAAACGATATTTTAGGAAATAAGCTTAATATTGGTGATAGAATTACTTGGGGAATTTATTCAAGCAATCCGGATTCATACTTTTCAAAAATTGGAATTCCGCAAAAAGGGGAAAATTTATTTAAGTACGGGCACGAAGAACTTACTTCTGAAAATACGCTTCATGGCGGTTTAGCTGAGTTTATTATAATTCGAAAAAACACACCAGTGATAAAATTGAACAATGCAATTCCGTTAAAAATTGCAGCTACAATAAATTGCAGTGTTGCAACAGTTGCCGGAGCTATTAGAATTGCAGGGAATATAAATCATAAAAAAATATTAATTATTGGTGTTGGAATGTTAGGAATTATTGCATGTGCAATGGCAAATTCTTTAAAGGCAAATTCTGTTGCGAGTTGCGACATTAGCAAAAATAGATTGAATGATTCTTTAGAATTTGGAGCAACAAATTCAATATTGTTTAATGAATTAGAAAAGTTAATTGAAAAATATGATTTAGTTTTTGATTTCAGCGGAATTCCGGATTCGATGGAAATTGCTTTAGATAAGCTGGAAATTGGTGGAACAGCTATTTTTGTTGGGGCAACTTATCCGCAAAGAAAATTAAATATTAGTGCGGAAAAACTTATTCGTAATATTCATACAATAAAAGGTTTGCATAATTATAACAGCGATGATTTAATAAATGCCGTGAAATTTATTGAAGAAAATTTAGAAAAATATCCGTTTGAAAAATTAGTTGTTGATAAATATAATCTTAATCAAACTTTTGAAGCATTTAATTGCGCAATTACAGAAAATCCTTATCGAGTCGGAATCTCAATCTATGAATAAAAATGATAAAATTTCAAATTGGTTAAATCAAACTAATAAATTCAATTTTGCTGTTTATTTAATTGCCGCTTCGTTTATAACTTATTTTTCAATGTATGCATTTCGTAAACCTCTTTCGGCAGGTACTTTTTCAGATTTGTATTTATTTGGGATTGACTATAAAATTTATGCAATATTTTTTCAAATAATTGGCTACACAATTTCAAAATTTGCTGGTATAAAAATAATTGCTGAGTTAAAAACTGAACAGAGAATTATTGGAATTCTGGTACTAATTGGAATATCGTGGATTTCACTTTTATTTTTTGCAATTGTACCAACTCCTTATAATTTGATTTTTCTAATTTTTAATGGATTTCCATTAGGAATGATTTGGGGAATTGTTTTTAGTTTTTTAGAAGGAAGAAAATTAACAGAAATATTAGGTGCCGGATTAAGTTCAAGTTTTATTGTTTCTTCCGGTGTTGTAAAAGCAATTGGCCGAAGTCTAGTTATAAATTTTGGTATTTCAGAATTTTGGATGCCTTTTTTAACGGGAATGATTTTTATTGCAAGTTTAGTTCTTGGAGTATTTTTACTAAGTAAAATCCCTCCACCAAATGAAGAGGATATAAAACACAGAACGCAAAGAATTCCAATGGATTCAAATATGAGGAAAAAATTCTTTAAGGAATTTTCACTTGGAATTATTTTAGTAACAATAATTTATGTATTCTTAACAATATTTAGAGATGTAAGAGATAATTTTGCTGTTGAAATTTGGAGCGATTTAGGTTTTGCAGATCGAACCGATATTTTGGCAACTGCAGAAATTCCAATATCAATTGCAGTATTGATAATTATTGGTTCTTTGTTTATAATAAATAATAATAGAATAGCATTTTATCTGAACAAAATAATTTTTACAATAACCGGAATACTTTTAATTTTAACTACTTATTTATTTCAATCAAATAGTATTAGTCCAATTTTCTGGATGATATTAAATGGATTTAGTATGTATTTAGCCTATCTCGCATACCACACATTTTTATTTGAAAGATGGATTGCAGTTTTTCAAATTAAAAGTAATATCGGATTTTTAATGTATATAGTTGATTCATTCGGATATTTAGGAAGCTCAATAATAATTTTCTCAAAAAGTTTTTTATCAATTCATATGAATTGGCTTTCGTTTTTTGTAAACATATCATACTTAACAGGATTTGTACTAATATTTTTTGGAATAATTACAATAATTTATTTCTTAAATAAAGAGAAAAAACATAAAGTTGAAATTGAACTTCAATTAGTCGGAGAAAATAATGGATAAAATAAAGTTGGCAGTTTTTGATTTATCCGGAACAACAATAAAAGATGACACAGCGGTTGCTGATTGTTTATATAAAGCCGCTTCGGAATTTAATTTGCAAACATCACGGGATGAAATTTTAAAATTAGTTGGTACTAATAAAATACATTTATACCAATATTTGATTGCAAAAAATTCAGGAAAAGAAATACCGTTCGAAAAGTTTGAAGGAGAAAAAGATCCGGCTACACATAAATTTGCCGAAGAAATATTTGTAAGATATTCTGAAATAATGTTGGACTATTATAAAAACGATTTAACTATTATGCCCGGCGCTGAAGAAACATTTGATTGGTGTCATAAAAATAATATTTTTGTTGCAACTAATACCGGTTTCCATCGAGATATTAATACTGCAATTATGGAAGGTACCGGATGGCTAAAAAATGGACTAGTTGATATTGCTGTAGATGTTGAACACACACCAAATAATATGGGAAGACCAGCTCCATTTATGATTTTTCATGCGATGAAAGAATTAAATATTCAATCTGTAAGAAGTGTAATAAAAATTGGAGACACACCGGCTGATATGTTGGAAGGTTACAATGCCGGCTGCTCTGGAATTATTGGTGTTTTAACCGGAATGTTAAATGTTTCTGAATGGGGAAAATATTTTCATACTCATATTATCCCAAGCGTAAAAGAATTACCGGAATTAATTCAAAGAGAATTTGTTATTTAAATGAAATTGAATACATGAATAGACAAATATTTAAATCTGATTTTCTAATTATAGGAAGCGGCTTAGCTGGATTAACTGCAGCAATTTATGCATCAGAATTTGGCTCGGTAAATTTAGTTTCTAAAAGCAAATTAAATATCAGCAGTACATATTGGGCGCAAGGAGGAATTGCTGCAGTATTTGATAAAGAAGATTCACCGGAAATGCATGTTAAAGATACAATTAATGCCGGAGGTGAATTGTGTAATAAAAAGATGATTGAAATTTTAGTAAACGATGGTATAGATAGAGTAAACGATTTAATAAAATGGGGAATGAAATTTGACAAAATTGGTGATGAAATACAGCTTGGCTTAGAAGGGGGTCACAGTAATAGAAGAATTCTACATGCTGGAGGAGATTCAACCGGAAGTAAAGTGGTAGATTTTTTAACTAAAGTTGTAGAATCAAAATCAAACATAAAAATATTTCAAAATACTCAAGTATTAGAATTATTAAAAGAGAATGAAATATGTTTTGGTGCTAATTCATATTCTTGGGAGACTAAAATTCATTATTTATTTCATTCGCCTATCACAATTCTTGCTACCGGTGGAGGAACCGGAATTTATTCACGAACAACAAATCCATATACATCAACCGGTGATGGAATTAACTTAGCATATAATATTGGTGCTGAAATAACCGATATGGAATTTATTCAATTTCACCCAACTGCATTTTATTCTGATAATGATCAAACATTTTTATTAACCGAAGCAATACGAGGCGAAGGTGCTTATCTCTTAAATGGAGAAGGTAGAAGATTTATGAAACATATTCATCCAAATGCTGAATTGGCTCCAAGAGATATTGTTTCAAAAGCAATTTTCTATGAGTTAAGAAATTCTAAAATTAAATCAGTATTTCTTGATTTAACTCATTTGGATGCAAAAAAAATTAAAGAAAGATTTAGTTCTATTTATGATAAAGCAATTGAATATAATATCGATATTACCAAAAATTTAATTCCGGTTTCTCCCGCAGCACATTATATGATCGGTGGAATTAAAACCGATTCGAACGGAAAAACAAATATTGACGGATTGTTTGCTTGCGGAGAAGTATCTGTAACCGGAGTTCATGGAGCAAATAGATTAGCAAGTAATTCACTATTGGAATGTTTGGTATTTGCCAAAAGATGTGTGGAATTTAGTAAAGACCACTCTAAAAATTTATCAGATATAAACTTTAATGTGAATTTTAATATCATTAATTATAAAATAAATAATTCCACGGTAAGTCAATTTGTGAGCATTAAAAATAAAATTGCTACTTTGATGAACAACAATGTTGGAATTGTTAGAAATTCTGAATTATTAAATTCAGCATTGAATGAGTTAGAAAATTACAAAAATTTTGCTGATGCAAAGGAATTTGAATATTATTCATATAGAATAAAAAGTTTAATTGATCTTTGTGAAATGATAGTAACTTCTTCATTAAAGAGAGAAGAGAGCCGTGGAACACATCAAAGAAGCGAGTACACAAAATCTTTTGAAAAATATCTCGGACATTTTATATTTAGTAAAGATTTACCGATTCAGTTTGAAAAAATATAATTGAATTTTAAAATGAATATTGAAGAAGAATATTTAAAAAATTTAGATGTACTAATAAAGTTAGCTATTTCCGAAGATATCAATACTGGTGATATTACTACGGATGCGATAATTTCCAAATCAAATATTGCTGAAGGATTTTTAAAAGCAAAACAAGATGGAATTATTTGCGGATTAAAAGTTGCAGAATTAGTTTTTAATAATTTTGATGAAAACATAAAATGGCAAACTAATTTTAATGATGGCGATAAAATTATTAGTGGTTCAATTCTCGCAAACTTTTCCGGAAAGTATAACTCTTTACTTTCTGCTGAAAGAATTGCACTGAATTTTATTCAAAGAATGTCTGCAATTTCAACAAAAACTTTCCATTTTGTAAATGAATTAAAAGGAACTAAAACCAAATTACTGGATACAAGAAAAACAATTCCTGGTTTTAGATTATTGGATAAATATGCCGTTAAAATTGGCGGAGGAACCAATCACAGATTTGGTTTGTATGATCTAGTAATGATAAAAGATAATCATATTGAAGTTGCCGGAAGTATTTCAAATGCGGTTAAGCAAGTTAGAGAAAAATATAAAAATAATTTCCGAATTGAAGTTGAAACAAGAAATATAAATGAAGTGCAAGAAGCTTTAAATTTAAATGTTGATATAATTATGCTTGATAATATGTCAATTGATGAAATGAAATCCGCTGTAAAATTAATTGGCGGCGAAATTTTAACTGAAGCTTCCGGAAATATTACTTTTGAAAAATTAAAAGCTATTGCAGAAACCGGAGTTGATTTTATATCTGTTGGAGAATTAACACACTCAGTAAAAGCTTTTGATATTGGCATGTATATTAAATAATGAAAGAGTAATAAATGGATACAAGAGAAATTATTTTTGAAATAAATAAATTACGAAAAGAAAAAAATGCAGTAATACTAGCTCATAATTATCAGATAGGTGAAATTCAAGATTTAGCAGATTTTGTTGGGGATTCTCTTGGGTTAAGTCAAATGGCAGCAAAAACCGAAGCAGATTTAATAGTATTTTGCGGCGTTCATTTTATGGCAGAAACTGCTTCAATACTAGCTCCACAGAAAAAAGTTATTATTCCAGATTTAGATGCCGGTTGTTCTCTTGCTGATAGTATAACCGCTGAAGAATTAATAAAATGGAAAGAAGAAAATCCCGGTGCGATTGTTGTATCGTATGTAAATACAACGGCAGAAGTAAAAGCTGAAACTGATTATTGTTGTACATCATCAAATGCCGTAAAAGTTGTAAACGCAATTCCGGTTGATAAACAAATTTTATTCCTTCCCGATCAGTATTTAGGAAATTATGTAAAGTACATTACTAATAGAAATATGAAAATATGGAATGGAGCTTGTCATGTTCACGAAAAAATTGGTGAGTTAGATTTTGAAAGTGCAGAAAATAAATTCCCAAATGCTGAGTTTCTTATTCATCCGGAATGTGGATGTTCAACTTCTTGTATGCTTAAGGCATCGCAAAATCCTAATTTAAAATTAAATATTTATTCTACAGAAGGAATGTTAAGAAGAGTTAATGAATCTGATTCTGATGAATTTGTAATTGCTACTGAAGTTGGGATTTTACATAGAATGAAAAAAAATAATCCAACTAAAATATTTCATCCGGCGAGTGAAGCCTCCATATGTGAATATATGAAATTAAATACATTTGAAAATTTATATCAATCATTGTTAGTTGAAAAGCATGAAGTAAAAGTTCAAAAAGAAATTGCCGATAGAGCAAGATTATCAATACAAAGAATGATTGAAATATTTTAATAAAGAGTGTTTTTTAAAATTTAATTGAAATTGTATTCAAAGTTCCTTTCAATTTATAATAGATCTTTCTTGATCGTTGAAGTTAGTTTCTTTTCTTTATAAAACTTTACTAAATAGAAAAACGTAAAATATGTTATTGAACTTAATATTATTGCAAAAATAAAATTTCCTAATGCAAGAGTAAGAAGTAAATTACCTCCTAATTCTAAAATATCGCTATATGAAGGAGAATCAATTAAATAACGTATTTCATTCCAATTTAATTCTTGATTAGTAAAAATTGAACCAATATTAAACGTTACGTAGTATAACGGTAAAATAGTAAAAGGATTTGAAATTAGAGTTGCACCCGCAGCAAGATAAATATTTGCTCTGAAAAGTAAACATAAGGGAATTACACTAATAGTCTCAAATCCCATTGGAACGGTAATACCAACAAATACACCCAATGCTAAACTGAATGCAATATTTTTTGGTTCGACTTCAATATTAAAAATTGAATTGATGTAATTTTTTATAATTTGTTTCAACTTATTTGATTTAATTAAGTAGTATTCTTGAACTGAATTTTGTTAAATAATCATTAATTACTTTCTCTGAACTAATTAATTTTTCACCATCGATTTTTATTTTCTTTAATCTGAAAATATTTGGGAATGATATCTTACCTTTAGAAAAGCTAAACATTATAAGAAGATTAATATAATCAATAATGAAAAGTGATTTTCTGTAAAGTCTAACTCTCTCTTCAGTGAAACCAATTTTTGAAATTGTTCCTCGGTTAATAAAATAAGTAATTCCGGTAACATTAATATTTTTTGGATTATTGTTCTTTTTCAGTTTATCGATAATATTTAACAAACCTTGTAAATAATTTTTAATGGTAATTTGTTTTGCAGTAACTCCTCTATATGACCATTTCATGTTTAATAAATAATCGAAAATTGTACCGTTGTGAATTTCCCAATGATTTTGTTTATATCTAATTGTTAGCAGAAAAGGAGAATGATAATTTAGATATCCGAAAAGTCTTAGCAATGGTGTTATTGAAAAATGTCCAATTACCTTTATAAATGGTATGGTAATTAAGTTAAAAGGAAATAAGTATATCAAAAAAATTTTTATAGATAGAAATATTCCGACGAAAGCAAAAACTAGAGATAAAAGCCATTGCGTCATGATTGGGTATGAATAAAATTCTCTAAAAAATTTCATTTTAGAAATGAAAAGTTATTACCAAAAGTTAGTTTAGAGAGATTAAATAAACGTAAAATAAAAATTATTTTATTGTTAAATTAATTTATGTTTCCAGAAAAAAAATAAATACCAAGTCCAACTGTAAAGATTAAATCTCCCCATATTCCATGTTCAATTGCAGTAATTACCAAGGAATTAGATTTTGAATATGTTCGTGCAAACATAATTCCTCCCAAAAAACTAATAAATGGAGAAATCCAATTTTGAAATATTATGTGAGCAAAACCAAATGACAAACCGCTCATGAAAATCATTATTGGAATTGAACTAAATAGGTTTCTAAATCTATGAAAAAAATATGATCTAAAAATTAATTCCTGAGGGAAGGCAGAAAAAAGAGGATATAAAAATAGAAAGAAAATATAAATCATTGTATTCTTTCTGGGAAAATCAAATAACTGACTTCTATTTGTGAAGTATATTAAAATTGTTAAAATTAAAAGACCTAATAGCCATCTAATAACAATAATTTTTAACAATTGTTTTTTATTTGAGATTTCAAATAAAATTGATTTATCAAACGATTTATCATTTTTTAATTTGATGAAAGCAATTAATGCGACTAATAAAATTATGGGTATTAACAGATGCTTGATTGGGAAATTTGAAATAGTAATTATAAATGGAATTAAATAAAAAATCGAAAATAGTTCAATAGATAATCTAATTTTATCTTTCACTTACATAATTACAATTTATCAAGAATGTCTTTTAAATTAAAACCTGAAATGTTTTTATCATTATTTACTGCAAAAAATGCACCTTGTGGAAAATTTGTATAAGATTCTTGTGTAAGCCAAATCCCATCGGTGTTTTTTGTATTATCTGATTTAAAATATCCAATATGATTAAAAGTTTTTCTTTCAAAAAGATGAAATATATTTGCAGATGAATCTTGATCTGTTACAATCCAAAATCCGTTGTTATTTTTTTTGTATAATGCAATTCCTTCAACTTGAGATTTAAATAGTTTCAATCCAACTACTTTATTTTTGAAATCTCCATTAAAGTTGTAGACTTTAATACAAGTTTCATCCTCTTTTTCTTCGGCAATTAATAAATTATTATTTTCCAAATCACCATTTATTGATTCAACAATTCTTAAAACACCATTGCTATTTGTTTCGCCGAACTTTTTAATTAACTCTGTTTTTGCTTCATCTTTATCAAACTGAAGTTTATAAAAATGAATTCTATTACCTAATTCAGAATCTATCGGTATTTGCTCATCAGCAGTTTCATAATTATCAGTTACATAAATATTATATGATTCATTTTCATAATAAACAAAAATACCGTATGGTTTAATCAGATTTCCATTTCCCACAAAAGTAACAAATTCAAATTGCGGCAATTGTAATACTTGTATTCTTGCATTATCTCGTTCAACAATAAATAGCAATGAATCAATTACAAAAATTCCATTAGGTCGTAAAAATTGAAGTTGACCATTTCCTTTTGTGCCAACATATTTGATAAATTTCCCATTTGATGCATCATGAACGAGTAATCTATCTGTAGATTTCGCTGTTGTAATTAGCCATATAGTAGTATCATTTAGTTTATAAAAAGTGGGTGAATCTACATTATCCAATTCATTTGCAGAAGTTTGAAAAGATTCATTTATTTTAAATTCTTTTTCAATTTTTACTTCGTTTGTTTTTTTATTTGTACATGATAAAAAAGATATTGGAATTAAAATAATGTAAAGTAAATAATAATTATATTTCATTTTTCTCTCACTTGATTAAGAAGCTGTCTCATAAGAAACAAATTAAAATATTAATTCTAAACAATAAACTTTTTTAGAAATTTCTTTTGAGACAGTTTTATTATCTTTATAAATCGAATTTAATTCCAGCATTAAATCTCAAATCATAATATTCCGCTTGATAAGTTCTTTTTTGAGAACCGGCATAATAACGTAATGGTTGATTTGTTAAATTATTCGCTTCAAAAAATAATCTTAAATTAGGAGTAAATGCGTAAGAGCCGTTTAGATCAAGCCTTACAACACTATCATAATATCTTTCCAAACCGGGAGTTAAATCTAATTCATCTGGATCCAAATAAGCTGCGGAATAATTAAATGTAATTCCAACAACAATATTTTCATTTTGATATGATAAATTTGCATTAACAATGTGAGGTGAAGTTCCCGGTAATTCAATATCTTTATCGTCTTCAACTTGTTCATTAAGTACCGGATTATCTGTATTTGAATATGTGTAAGTATAATTTGAATAGAAGTTTAAATTCTTAAAAATACTTCCCATGAAATCTAGTCTTCTTTGAAATGCAAATTCAAATCCGAATAAATTTGCCGAGGCTCCGTTTCGAGGTTGGAAAAATTCATCGTAAGTATTTCCGGAAACGTTATCAAAATAATCTTCTTCAGTATATACATATATGTAATCTTCAATAGCTTTATAAAAAATTCCACAGGAAAGTATTCCTACTGATTCTAAATATTTTTCAGCACTCAAATCAAAATTCATTGATGTCGTTGGCTTTAATGAGGAATTACCAATTGCAAGTTCTTCATTATCTTCTGCGATTGATCTGTACGGTACTAAATCATAATAATTTGGTCTTGCTAAAGTGTTTGTCCAAGCAAATCTTAAAACAGTATTATCATCAAAATTATATTTTAGATGAATACCGGGAAGAATGTTTGAATAATCATCTGTACCAGAAGTTGATGTTATTTCTTCTGATTCTTCATCAAACTGATTACCCTCAAAGTCAATATCAGTTTGTTCAAATCTGAGACCGGCAATCATAGAAAGTTTATCACCAAAATTTTGATTTAATTGAAGAAAACCGGCAATAACATTTTCAGTTGCCGAAAAATTTGCAGCAGCATATTCTTCTGGCTTATCTTCCTTTTCAAACAAGTTTGCATTATTTAATTCTAAATCTCCAATTGCAGTATTTGAAGTTAATAGTCCTATTTCATATTCACCGGCAAGAAAATTTGGATTTGTATAATCTTTTGTTCCCCAATTTAAAATATTCTCCGGTTCATTCAATGGTGAATATTCGAAGAAATTATTGTCTCTATTTTTATCTTTATTTTTTAGTCTTCCACCAACTTTTAATTTGTTTGAATAATTACCGGAATGAATTATTGGTATTTCAAAATTCAATTTTAAATTCAAATCCTTTTCTTCAGTAAATTGATATTCCTCACTAATTTCATCCAAGACATATTGTGTCATAGATACACTTTCAATAGGTTTCGGAGTTTCTAAATCTGATAAATCAAATTGAACTTCTACATCTTCAGCAGCCCAATTTATATATCTTTCATTTGGTCTTTCTTCAGAGGCTTTTGAGTAAGCAGCTGACCAATCTAATTTCATATCTCCATCAAAAAAATGATCGCCGGACAGTGCGAACGAAAACATTTTCTGATTTTCTAAACGAGCATTTTCATTTGTATTTCCGTTAATTCCACCTTTTGTTTGTCGTTCTATTGTATCATCAGAATAAGTTACTCTGTATCGATTTTCCCAATCTTTTCGATTTGAATAAATTCCTTTAAGATAAATAACATTGAACGGATTCAACCTTAGATCAAAAGTTCCACCAATACTTTGTCTTAATCTTCTGATTTGATATTCGCGAACTTCCCATTCATCGATAATTATATTACCATCGTCATTATCCCAAGAACCTTCGGTATTATCCGAACCCAATTCATGATCATGATAAGAGCCGTTTAATAATATACCAAGCATTCCATCAGCAAATCTTTGTCCTACGGTAAATGCCCCATTAAAAGCTGCTTTTTCTGATAATTGATTATAATTACCTCCAAGAGTAGTAGATAATCTAAATTGATTTGGGGCACCTTTTGTAATTAAATTTACTGAACCACCAATTGCATCGGCATCCATATCCGGAGTAACTGCTTTATTTACTTCAATTGTTTGGATCATATCAGATGGTACTAAATCTAATTGAACATTTCTTATTTCAGCTTCAGCAGAAGGAATTCTTTCACCATTTATTGTAAACGAGTTTAAACGGGGCTCAGTTCCCCTAATATTTCCAAATCGTGCTTCACCTTGATCATAATTAACTGTAATAGATGTAATTCTTTTTAATGCATCTCCAATATTTGCATCCGGAAATCTTCCGAACTGATCTGAAGAAACAATATTTGTAATATTCATATTTTCTTTTTGTTGATTCAAAGCTTTTGCTTGTCCCTTTAATTGATCGCCAAGAACAACAACTTCTTCACCTTGTAAAACTCCGGATTGTAGAACAATATTAAGTTCAATTGTTTTGTTATCCATAATATTTACATTACTTTTCTTCGATTGGTAACCTAAATAGGAAAAAGTTATTTCGTATGATCCGGGTTCTAAATTTGAAATAATGTAATTTCCATTTGCATCAGATGTTACACCTTTTTTTATAGCGTCAATAAAAATATTTGCACTAACAAGAGATAAATTATTTTCATCTGAAACATGTCCAACTATTTTTGCATTTTGAGAATAAGTTAAGTTTGAAAGAAAAAATAAAATCAATAAAATATAGAGATGTAAATATTTTTGCATAATGTCCTCAAAGTAATTATCTGGTTCGAAAAATTACTTATTAGGATTTGTGTGTATGTTAAAGAAAAGTTAAAAGTTTGTTAAGTAATTATTAAGGATGGGAAAATGATTACTTATATAAATAACAAGTTTGACATTTAATTAAAATTGAAGTATGCATAAAACACCAAATACAATATTTCACATACAGATAAAATAACATTTGAAAGTTTCTGTTTTTGATGCAACATTTTTAGAAAAGATAATTAATTAAAAATCCGGGAATTGAAAAGCAAATCGACAGCAAGAAAATTTTATTCGTATTAAAGTAAGAAATGAAGACTATTTTCTTAACGATGATCAAATGATAATCATAAGTAGTTCTGAAAATAAGATTTTTAAGAATTCTTTAAACGAAACTTGAATAAAAGTAATATACCGTTTGATAGATATATACCTTGATAAAATTTCGAATAGCAAATAATAATTGGTAATAAATTGGGTAAAACTTATTTGTAATTTATACTATCTAAAATAATAAGTAATAAATAAAAACTTAAAAAATTCATAAAAATCGCTAAAAATTAAACTTAGTCACCCCTTAATCGATAATAGCATAAAAAATTCAAAACACTTAGAATCTTTGAATTGCTTTTAAAATTTATAATTAACAAGGGGTATAGAATGAAGAATTACAACAAAATTAGTATTTCACTTATTTTTGTTTTCCTTCTTATAGTATTCAATTCAAACAATATTCTAGCTCAAGAAGAACAAAATTTAACGGAAATGAGTTTAGAAGATTTGCTTAATATGGAAGTAACAACGGCATCCAAAAAAGCAGAAAAAACAACTGATGCGCCGGGGATAATTTCAACGATTACTTCAGAAGAAATTAAATACTTTGGAGCAAATAATTTATTTGAAATTTTAGAGAAATCAACTTCAATTCAATCAATTGGGTCACATCTTTTTCCTTATAACGTTTCTGCAATGCGCGGTGATTTAAGAACACATTATGACAATCATATGTTAATTTTAATTAATGGAAGACCAGTTAGAGATGGCGTAATGGGAGGGTTAAATAGTTCAGTTTATGCGGGATATCCAATAGATATGATTGAGAAAATTGAAATTGTTTGAGGTCCCGGTTCTGTACTTTATGGCTCTAATGCTTTTGCGGGCGTAATAAATGTAATTACAAAAAGTAATGATGAAAAATCATCATTAAAAGTTTCTGCTAAAGCTGGTTCATTTGGTACAATGAAAGGAGCAGTTACAGGTAATTATGTTAAAGAAGATTTTAATTCAAAAGTAAGCTTAGTAATTGATGATATAAAAGGTTGGGATTTTGAAGCAGTTACTGCTCGACCAACTTTCCCAAATTTAAACGTGAATAAAAAGTATGGACAAAAAAATCTTGGAGTTGCTGCAGATGTTAATTATAAAGGTTTAAGTTTCACAGGATTTTATTCAAATAATCAGCATGATATGTTGGGGATTTTACCTTATGCTACATTTGAAGGTGTAAATAAATATGATAGGTTATTTCTAAATATTGGTTACAATCATAAAATAGGTGAAACTTGGGAAGCAACTGCAAATTTAACACATAGTGGTTCAATATTAACACTAAATGATGAAGCACTTGTTGCTGCTGATAAACATTCTTCTTCCGATTATGTAGGTGAAATAACATTAGGTGGAGAAATTGCAGAAAACTTCAATTTAATTGTTGGAGGAGTTCTTGATTCAAGAAATAAAAACAAGGTTGGTTCAACAGATGCGATTAAAGAACCTTATCATTTAACTCAACTTTCAAGTTATGTTCAAGCAGATTATAGACCAATAAGCAACTTGAAAATAATTGCCGGCGCTCAAATGAATAAACCGGAAGAAAAAGATATTGATATTGTTCCAAGATTTGGCGCAATTTATAATGTAGTTGATGAATTTGGAGTAAAAGCATTGTATGGACAAGCATTCAGATCCCCATGGCCGGTTGAACAATTTCTTCAAAATCCAACAATTGTTGGAAATCCAGATTTAGACCCAGAAAAAATTGCAACATTGGATATTCAACTTTTTTATACTATTAAAAATGCTGAAGTTTCTTTGACTTATTACAACAGTAAATATACAAATTCTATTACAAGGCAACCTCTTGCAGATAGACCAGGAGTTTTAACTTATGTAAATCTTGGTGAATTACATATGAATGGAATTGAAGTTGAAGGAAAAACGACAATTATCAAAGATGTATTTATTATTGGATAAGCAACAATTCAAAATAATGCTGATGAAAATACTGTTCCCGTTTACATCCCAAATTTTATGGCAAAACTTGGCGCATTTTTTAATGTTAATAAGGATTTAACAGTTGGATTATTCAATACTTTTTTTGGAAAACCAAAAGAGAATGCCGGTGCAATTGTAAATCCAGAAGCAAAAGCTGTTGCATTAGTTAATTTGAATGTAAATTATAAATTGCCAATTTCACTTCCGCTCGAATTAAATGTTAACTTTCAAAATCTGTTAAACTCAGATTACAATTATACTGAATTCGGAAGAAATTGGGTTAATTCACTTCCGTTGCAACCTGGAATGGCAGTTTATGGCGGAATCGCAATTCAATTATAGTTTAAAAATTTATAAAGAAAATCATAAAAAATTTCTTTATAGGGGAAAAATTTATATGAATATGAATCTAATTTTCAAAAAGATATCAATAATTAAAAGTATGATAATATTTTTAATTTTAACATCAATAACGTTTTCACAAGACATGGCTGTACCCGCAAATTTGCAAGCAGCTTTATTTAAAAAAATATTTTCTTTCAATAAAACTTTAGTTGCAAAAGGTAATTTTGAAGTAGCGGTTATTGGATCCGGAGCTGATGCAATAGTTGCAGCATTTAAAGAAGCTGGAATTAATGCAAAAGTTTCCTCCGATATTGGTAACAGTGCAGTTGCATATATTATGCCTGGAACAGCTTCTCTTAAATCTCAAACATCTTCAAAAGGTGTTTTTTCAATTTCCGGTGTAACTTCACATGTTGAAAGTGGCAATGTTGCAGTTGGGCTTGGAGTTGAAGGCGGAAAACCAAAAATTATTGTACATATGGCACAATTAAAAGCTGAAAGTCAAGAAATGTCAGCTGATTTATTGAAAATTGCGAAGGTAATTCAATAAAATTGAGGAATTTCAATGAAATATTTTAACAAATTAGGTATAAGACAAAAATTTCAAATCATTTTGGGAATTACTTTTCTATTAATTGCCTTGTTTCTCTTTTTCTATTTCCCTCAAAAACAGAAATCTGAAATGACAGAATCTTTGCAAGAAAAATCAAAAGTAATTGCTCAAATGATTGCTAAAACTTCGGAAGCAGGACTCATTTTTGATGATGTTTCCTCAGTTCAAACTCATTTAGAAGTTTTTAAGGAAATGAGTGATGTTAATTTTGCTGTGGTGTTAAAAAAGGATGGAACAAAGTTTTCAGCTTTTAATGAAAGCGAATATGAAAACTATAAAAAAAATATATCCAATTTAATAAAAGAAAGTACTGAGTCATATGCGGAAGGTAATAAAGTTTTCGGCCTTCATTCGGTTGGAACTGGGAAAGAAATATCAGGTTATGTTGTGGTAGCTTTAAGTACTTCGCATGTAGACGATCTGGCTTCTTCTGCACAGAATACGGCTTTAATAATTAGCTTAATTATTTTTATTCTTGGTTTAAGTGCATCTAGAATTTTCTTTAATAAAGTAATTTATAAACCGGTAAAAAATCTTACATCAATTGCTGATAAACTTTCTGTTGGCGATATTGAAGTTACAATAAAATCAAATTCAAATGATGAGATTGGTCAATTAGAAAAATCGTTTTTATCAATCATTGATTCAGTTAAGAATCAAACTCAAATTGCACAATATATTGCAAACGGTAAACTTGATGTAAAAGCAAATGTGAAATCTTCTAAAGATAGTTTGTCAATTAGCATGAATAATGTAATTGATAGTTTAGTGAATTTAATTGATGAAGCTAATTTGCTAACTAAATCTGCAAAAGAGGGAAGATTATCTGAAAGAGGTAATGTTTCCAAATATAATGGAGGATATCAGGAAATAGTGCAAGGAATAAATGATACTTTAGATGCGTTATTGAAACCAATAACGGAAGGAGTGCAAATTTTAGAAAAAGTAGCTTTGGGTGATTTTATTGTTAAAATTAGCAGTGCTTATAAAGGTGATCATCAATTAATAAAAAATAGTATCAATTCTTTAACAGATTCTCTAAACAGAACTTTGTTAGAAGTTAATGAATCAATATCTGCAACTGCTAGTGCTTCTAATCAGATAGCTTCAAGCGCCGAAGAAATGACAGCTGGTGTTCAAGAACAGTCTTCACAAATTGATGAAGTTGCAAGTGCAATTGAAGAAATGGCTTCTACAATAATTCAAACAACAAGAAATGCTTCTTCGGCATTAGAATATTCTCAAAAATCAGGATCTTTAGCAAAAAATGGTGGAGAAGTTGTAAAACAAACTGTTGAGGGAATGAATGAAATTGCAGATATAGTAAGTCAAACTTCAACAACAATCAAAGAATTGGGAAAAAGCAGCAATCAAATTGGGGAAATTATTCAGGTCATTGATGATATTGCAGACCAAACAAATTTACTTGCATTAAATGCTGCAATTGAAGCTGCGCGAGCTGGTGAACAAGGCAGAGGATTTGCGGTAGTAGCTGATGAAGTAAGAAAATTAGCTGAGAGAACTACAACAGCAACAAAAGAAATTGCTACAATGATAAAGCAAATTCAAAAAGATACAAATAATGCTGTTGAATCAATTGAAAGTGGAACAAAAGTTGTTGAGAACGGTAAGGAACTTGCAAATAAAGCTATAATTTCGCTTAAGGAAATTATTGAAAGTACAAATGAAACAAAAGATGTTATAAATTTAGTAGCTGCTGCAAGTGAACAGCAATCATCATCAGCTGAGCAAATTAGTAGAAATTTAACAAACATAAATTTAGTAGCAAAAGAATCTGCAGTAGGTGTTCAACAAATTGCTAAAGCTACAGAAGATTTAAGCAATTTGACAATCAATCTGCAGGAAAAAATATCAATGTTTAAATTGGAAGCAAACGTAAATAATTTCTCTATTGGTACTAAAACAAATATTCAAAGAAACGTCTATGCTAACTAATTGAGAAAATAAATTATTTTTAGCAAAAAAATTTTCTTACCAAATTGAAAATTTAATTTTGTAAAAAAAATTAAATTCATCTGTCATCATATAATTATTATTTCCAATCCCGGGTCAGAAATTACCCGGGTTGGTTATAAATACTTTTCAATATATTAAAATATAATTTTATTATAAACCACTAACTTCATTTTGTCGCAAAAAACATTTAATTTTTAATTGAAAATTTAATTAGATTGTTTATTCAATTATTAACTTGGTCTTTAAGAAAAATAAATATTGTAAAAAGGTAATATTTTTTTGTTGCGTAAAATGGTTAATAAAAAACTTAAAATGGTTTTTATCATATTAACTTAAAAGCTAATTTAATTTTACCTAAGGAATTTATTATTTAAAAAAAATTGAAAACATGTTAAATATTATTAAAAATCAAATAAGCAGTTTTCATATTTCCTATTTTTCGAATAAATAATTTTGAAGTAAAAAAATGTATTGTTAAGTTATAATTGTTTATTTTTGTTCTGAATGATTGAAACGGTTCAATAAAAGATAAAACTGTTTGAAATAGTTAAATAGAGAAAAGGATTTTAATAATTGTAGAAAAAAAGTTATAAAGTCTTAATAATAAAACATTAACTGATAAGAGATTCAGTGGAACAAAAAGACAAAATACAGCAGATCAAAAATAAAATACATCAGTACAAAATAGAAAGCGTATTAAAAGAAATACGTAAATGTTTTGTAAACCAAGAAAAGCTAATTCGAAAAACAGAATTACTTCCAATCCACATCGAAAGATACAATTCAAAAAAAATCAAGATATAGAATTCAACTTACAAGCAAGAAAATATAAGTTATGGAAATAAATAAATGAACGAAAAAGCAGAAATAATAAATAGTGTAGATATGCAAGACTATAAAAATCCAAATTTAAGAGTTGGTGATAGAGTAGAAGATTTATTGAGCAGAATGAGTTTGGAAGAAAAGATAGCTCAAATGATGTGTATATGGAATCAGAAAAAGAATTGATATTAGATGAGAATGGAAATCTTGACTATGAAATGATGAAAAGAACATACCAAACGGATTAGGTCAAATAGGTAGAATAAGTGATACAAATGGTGGACTAAGTCCGATAGAGATGGCAGAATTTGCAAACTCGCTTCAGAAATTTTTTGTAGAAGAAACAAGATTAGGCATACCGGTAATAATCCACGAAGAATGCTTGCATGGATTAGCTGGAAAAGAAGCGACAAGCTATCCACAACCGATTGGATTAGGAGCAACATTTAATCCGAAACTAGTAGAAGAAATATACTCGTCAATTGCCGAAGATACGAGAAAGAGAGGAGCTCACCAAGCACTTACACCTGTATTAGATGTTGCAAGAGATCCGAGATGGGGAAGAGTTGAAGAAACTTTTGGAGAGGATCCCTACCTAATAGGTGAAATGAGTAAAGCAGCAATTAGAGGATTTCAGGGCGATAGAACGTTTAAGGAAAAGAATAAAGTCTTAGCAACACTTAAACACTTTGCAGCACATGGACAACCTGAATCTGGATCAAACTGCGGACCTGCAAACTTTTCCGAGAGAGTACTGAGAGATGTATTTCTGGCACCATTTAAGGAAGTAATAGAAGAAGAGAAACCATATTCTGTAATGGCATCATATAATGAAATAGATGGCATACCATCACATGCAAATAAATGGCTGTTAAGAAAAGTTTTAAGAGAGGAATGGGGATTTAAAGGATTTGTTGTATCAGATTATTATGCAATAACAGAACTAAGTAATAAAGAAGAAACAGTAAGTCATAGTGTAGCGGCAGATAAGAAAGAAGCAGCATTACTAGCAGCAGAAGCTGGAGTGAATATTGAACTTCCGGAAATAGATTGCTATCCGAATCTAAAGGATTTGGTAATAAGTGGAAAAATAAGCGAAACATTAATTGATGAGTTAGTAAAACCAATGCTGGAAGCAAAGTTTGAGATGGGATTGTTTGAAGATCCGTATGTAGATCCAATGCTGTTACAGAATGAACACAAATTAGAGAATGACAGAAAATTGCCTTGAAAGCTGCTCAAGAAACAATTACTTTGCTAAAGAATGAGAACAAACTTCTCCCGATAAAAATAAAAGAAAAAAGTAAAATAGCAGTAATAGGACCAAATGCAGATAGAAGAATGTTGGGTGGATACAGTGGAACACCCAAATTTTATACAACAGTTTTAGAGGGAATAAAAAATAAAGTAAAAGACAAATTTGAAATTGTATATAGTGAAGGATGTAAGATAACAATTGGAGGATCGTGGAATGAAGACACGGTAGTTCCATCTGATCCGGAAGAAGATAATAGACTTATAAAAGAAGCAGTAGAAATAGCGGGAAAGTCGGATGTTGTAATATTAGCAATTGGTGGAAATGAACAAACATCAAGAGAAGCGTGGAGTAAGATACATTTAGGAGATAGAACAAACTTAGATTTGGTTGGAAGACAGAATGAGTTATTGAAAGAAATACAAAAAACCGGGAAACCAATAGTAGTTGTTTTGTTTAACGGAAGACCAAAATCGATAAGTTATATATCAGAAACAGTACCATCAATATTGGAGTGCTGGTATTTGGGACAAGAGACCGGAAATGCAGTAGCGGATGTAATATTTGGGGATGTGAATCCAAGTGGAAAATTGCCAATATCAATACCAAGATCGGTGGGACATATACCATGTCATTACAATCATAAACCATCATCAAGAAGAGGGTATTTGTTTGATGATATAACACCGCTATATCCATTTGGGTTTGGACTAAGTTACACAAACTTCAAAATAACAGACATAAAAGTTGACAAAGAAAAAATCACTGAAAATGAAAAAGTAAGTGTAACAGTAAAAGTAAAGAATGAAGGAGAATTGAAAGGAACAGAAGTAGTGCAGATGTACATAAGGGACAAAGTAAGTTCAGTAACCAGACCGGTGAAAGAGTTGAAAGGGTTTAGAAAAATAGAGTTAGAAGCCGGAGAAGAAAAAGAAATAATATTTGAGATAACGAAGAAAGAATTATCATTTACAAATGTAGATATGAGATACACAGTAGAACCAGGTGAATTTGAAATAATGGTTGGCAATTCTTCGGATGATGTTGATTTAATTAAAACAAAAATAGAAATTAATTGAAAAAAATATCAAAATTGGTAACGTGATATTGTTTTTTGAAACAAAAGCAGCAGCTTCAAACACGACTGCCTCGAAATCAATTTTTAAAGTTTGAGAAAAATTGGTTTATGTTTTGAGGATGCTGCTCAATTTTTTATAATTTACCATTTAATAAAATATGGAAACTAAAATTCAACAATATATCGGAGGAAAAATGAGCGTAAACAATTACTCAGTTAGAAATAAACTAGTACCGCTTGTTAGTCTCATAATCGTTTTACTATTACAAACTTCATTATTTGCCCAATCTGGATCTATAAGAGGAACAATCTTCGACAAAGCAACTTCTGAGACACTATTGGGCGCAAATATTTCAGTCAAAGGTACAAGTTTAGGTGCTGCTTCTGATATGGAAGGTAATTTTATAATTAGAAATATTCCGGTCGGGAAATATACTTTAGAAGTATCTTATATCGGATATAACTCTCAAATGTTAGATATAAATATTTCTGAAAATCGAGTAATTGATCAAGATTTCTTTCTGGAATTAAAAACTATTGAAAGCGGAACTGTAACTGTTACTGGTCAAGCTTCTGGACAGTTAGAAGCTATAAATAGACAATTAACTTCAAACACAATTACAAACGTAGTTTCTTCCGAACAAATAAGAGAATTACCTGATGATAATGCAGCTACAGCTCTTAGCCGTTTACCAGGTGTTTCGCTTATGAATGGTGATGAAGTTGTAATTCGCGGTGTGGAATCAAAATTAAATCAGGTTTTAATTAATGGTATTCAATTACCATCAACTAATATGGAAACCCGTTCAACAAATCTTGGTTTCATTTCATCAAGTATGATTTCCAGCATTGAAGTTATTAAAGCTATAACACCAGATATGGATGCAAACACAATTGGAGGTGTTGTTAATTTAAAATTAATGGAAGCTCCATCAGATCTTCACTTCGATGTTCTTACTCAAGGAAATTATAATTATTCAGATAGAAATTATAATAATTATAAATTTTGGGGAAGCGTAAGCAATAGATTTTTTGATGATAAATTTGGTGTTTTCTTGCAAGCAAATGCCGATCGTTCTGATGGTGGAAATCAAACTGCTTCTATTGGTCTTACACTGGACGGTTCTAGAAATATATATGGAGAATCTGCTTACTTAACAACTAGTGCAAATTTTGGATATGGTAGAAGCATTGTAGATATTTCCGGTGGTAGCCTTATTATGGATTATAAATTGCCAAACGGAAAAATTATACTACAAAATACTTATGCAGGAAATTTTACAGACCAACGAAATAATATCATCGGATTAGATTTTGGTGGTACAGATGTTCATTATACAGTTGATAGAAATAAATTTGGTAGAGATTTGTGGATTAATGCTCTACAAGCTGAAAATAGTTTTGGTGACTTTAAAGTTGAAGCAAGTTTAGCTCATTCAAGCACAAATCAATATACAAGAAATGCATATTCACCTTGGGGAGCCGGTAACGGATGGACTGATTTTAATAATGAGTCTAATTTTGATGCTCCTTTTGGAGTTGGTTCAGATAATTTACCAATTACATATTCTTCTCCGGCCGTTCAAGCAGGTTTGACTTTACAAAGAGCATATGAAATTTTTGATAATTTAAATCCTTCGGACGTTGATAGTGCAACTTTGGAAGGATGGGTATCATCTATTAAAAATAGATTTAATCAGCACTTGTATAATGGTGCATTAGATGTTTCGACACCTGTAAATTTTTCCACAGATATTACCGCAACTTTTAAAGCAGGCGGAAAATACACAAAAACAACACGCGTAAATGATTTTGACAGAACTTTTTCAGGTTCTTCTGATGATGATACTTATAGAAAGGTAGAAGATTTCTTTCCTATACATAGAGATGGTGAACGTAGAATGAGGTTAACCGATGTTTTAGACGATGATTTTGACAGAGGAAAAAATTATTTAAGCGATCAGTATGACTTTAAGAATGGATTTAAATATGTTATAGATGCAGATGTATACGACGATTGGCTTTACTTAGCACAAACAGGTTGGGAATCTGCTTTAAAAGAGGATGACAGTTGGAGAGATGATTGGAATGGATCAGAAACTTTTGCAGCAGGCTATATAATGGGTACTTTTAATTTATATAGAAATCTTACATTAATCGCCGGTCTTCGATATGAAAACTATAACATGAATTATCGTGCTGAGTTTACTGTTGTTACACATAATGTTTATGGTGACGCTGTTAGTACAAAAATGGGAACAGCAGATGTTCCTTATGATTATTATAATGTAGATAGATATGATATAAATTACTTCCCAAACGTACATTTAAAATATCAAGTTAATGATTGGTCGGATATTAGAATAGCCTATACAAACAGTATTGTACGCCCTGATTATGCATCTATTATTCCTAAAATAACTCTTTTCCCTGGCAATAATTATGTAGTTGGTAATCCTAAATTAAAACCAACAACGGCAAAAAACTTGGATGTTATTGCATCTGTTTACAGCAATATTGTTGGTCTTTTTTCAATTAATGGATTTTATAAAGAGTTAGAAGATGCTCAGTACAGAACCGGAATATATTATGGAAATGTTGATTTGTATGGTGAAAATTTATTTATGCCAGATTCAGCAATTTTACAGGACAATTTTAATTATTTAACAAAAGTTACAGATATTGTTAATACAACATTGAATAATCCGAACTTAGGTTATATTAGAGGTATTGAAGTTTCATGGCAAACAAACTTCTGGTATTTGCCCCAACCATTAAATTCACTTGTGTTAAATGTGAACTATACAAAATCCGGATCAAACGTGAATTACCGAATTATCAGAAATATACCTGTAAGACTTCCCGGTCCAAGACCTGGTACATATATATATGAATATACAACAAATGATACGATTTACAGTGGAAGATTAATTCAACAGGCAGATGATGTAATTAATGTTGCTTTAGGTGTTGATTATAAAGGATTTTCAGGTCGTTTATCATTTAATATGCGAGGGAATGTGATAAACTCTGTTGGTACAAGACCGGAAGAATCTTCATATACCGGAAATATTTATAGATGGGATTTTACACTCAAGCAAGATTTACCAGTTGATGGATTAAGTTTATCATTTAATGGATTGAATATTTTTCATAACGGAATTGAATCATTTAGGAAATTTAAACTTACACAAGATTCTCCGGTAACAGAAAATTTAGTTTCGGTTTTATATCCACCAACAATTTATCAGCTTAATTTAAGGTATAATTTTTAACAAATAGTGTATTTAAAAAAATAAACATAAGGAGGAGGTAGTTATTAGCAAACAATTATTTTTTAACCTTTTTTGCTCATTAAATCAATAATTTTAATAAGGAGAAATTTATGAGAAAGTTACTTTTACTTCTGACGGTAATTACATTGTTACCGTTAGCTTCTGTATTTTCACAAACATTGGAAGATTACATTTCAGAGCATCGTGGAGATTCTCTTGTAATTAAAGATGATATCGAATTTGGTGGACCAAACACACTTTTTCGTGTAATAAGTGATGATACACTTAATGTACCTGCAGGACGTGTATATGTGTTAAAAGCATGGGGAAATTACTCACTTGCAAATAACCCAACAACATCTGCAACCAGAAAAACAATTATTATGGGTGAAACAACCGGATCTGTAAAAACAAGTAAAGGCGATGCTCCACCAGTAGTTTCTGGTGCTGTGTTGGAAGGTGGTAATACTACTCCGTTTATTACTAGTGGTTCAGATCTTCTTGTGAAAAATATAAATATGGCTGTTGGTAATGCTGCTGGTGGTCTTGGATGGAACTGCTTCGGTTTAGCAGGTCCAGGTCTAAGAATTCAAGTTGAAAACTGTATTATTGAACATAACTTATGGACAGTTATTGGTGGTCAACCAACTAATTCAAGAATATTCTTTATAAATAATTATTTCGTAAACTTGTTAGGACATACTTGTCGTCGTAATGGTGGTGTGTTGGATTTCTTCTCTAACCAAGATACAATTTGGGTCGAAAATAATACACACGTAAACGTTCAAGGTCTTTTGTATAAATCAAGAGATAATTATGTAATTAACAGACAAGTTTTTAATCACAATAATTTTATTAATTGTAGCTCATATCCTCTAATGAACAGAGGCGGACATCCAAATTATAGCGTTACAAACAATATTTTTGTAAATACAAATGTGCAAGGAATGTCTGCTGTGCTAATTGGTGCTGATGCCGGTGAAGTTGATCCTGAAGGCTTGCCAATGGGTATTGTTAATTTACATTCCGATTCTACATTTTTGGCGAACGGTGCATCGTTCTATGCAGATAGAAACTTAACTTATTGGGACCCAAGTTTAAGTGATGTTGTAAGCACATTAAATGCTAATGCAGTTAATGGAATGACTGATTGGACTTCTCAAATGATACCAATGAATACAAGAACCGCAGCAATGTTTGCTGATGATGCAACTTATCCAAAATTAACAAACGGAACTTGGTATAACAAATTACCTAATTTTGCTGAAACAGATGTATTATTCACTACTCAACTTCAAACATTGAAAGAATTTTCAATTGCAACCGTAGATACAACTTATTCCGGTTCTTTAGCAGCATGGCGTCAACCAAATAACCCAGAAGTAGATTTTTTCATTTATGCAGACTGGCCGACTCCAATTGATCTTTCATACGATGATGCAGATTTATTAACTGCAGGTCTTGGCGGTTTCCCAGTTGGCGATTTAGCATGGTTCCCTGCTAAATATGAAGAATGGATGAATCAAAAAGATGCAGAATATGACCTAATTCATAAAACTCTTAATGGAATTGTTGGTGTTGAAAAAGTTGATGGTTTACCAACTAAATTCACTTTAGAACAAAATTATCCAAATCCATTTAACCCAACAACAGAAATTAACTTCTCAATTCCAAAATCTGGAAATGTTACTTTGAAAGTATTTGATGCAGTTGGTCAAGAAGTTGCTACTTTAGTTAATGAATTCAAAAATGCTGCCAACTATAAAGTAAACTTTAATGCTGCTAATTTAACAAGCGGTGTTTATTTCTATAGATTAGAAGCTAACGACTTACTACAAACAAAGAAAATGTTATTAATTAAATAATTTATAAACTAGTTAGTAACACGATTCAAAATTACCCCGGTAATTGAATTTTACCGGGGTTTTATATAAAATGCAATTGGATTCAAGTTTTATTCACAAAATGAGTTTTTAGCATATGCCTTTCTTTAAAACCAAACAATTGTTAAGATTTAGAAAATATCACTTTCTTTTTGTTTTAGCTATATTAATTATAAGCTGTATAAATAATGACGTTAATTCTTCTGAAGATGAAAAAATAATTGCAAAAATTGGAGAAGATTATATTGTTACATTAAGTGATTTGAAACAATATATCAAAGACTGGAATTACAACCAAAAATTTAGAGAAAAAGAAAAAGTTTATAAAAATGCACTAAATGATTTATTAACCAACCAGCTAAAAAGACTTGATTTCTTTGACAGAAAATTAAATCAGAACAAAGATTTAATGAGCAAAGAAATACGTTCAATTAATGCTGAAATAATAAATGCTTACTTTAATAAAAAGTTTGTTTCAAAATATGTTAGCGATAGTTCAGCAGCTAAAGCTTATAATGAAATGGATAAAGAAGTTATCTGCAATGATATTTTTTTACCGATCCCTGAAAATCCATCACAACAAAAACTTGATTCTTTAAAAGCTATTGCATTGGAAATTGAAAATTATATTAGCAATAATTTAAATATAGATGAACTTATTAAAAAACATTCTCTACAAAATACTTTAATTGTAACGCAAAAAAATTATACTTGGTCGCAAAGTATGAATGATCCTATTGCTTATGTTGCGTATCAACTGCAAAATGGTTCTACACAAGCACTTTATAATTTAGAAGGATTTCATATTTTAAAAGCGGTTGACATAAAAAAAATTAAATTAGAACCGTTTGATGATATTAAAGAAGAAATAATTTCAAATCTAAAAAAAGGATATTATCAGACATACAATGATGAGTATGGTGAATTTAGAAAAAATCTTGTGGATTATGGCACTATTATATGGAATGATCAAGGTTTGGATCAAATTGTTAAATGGTCAAATATAGATAAATTCTTTGGCGGTGCATATCAAGATACAATGAAAAATGCAATTTCAAACGGTAACAATTTTGAAATTCTAACATATAACAAAGGTAAAATTGATTTAAAAGAATTCCTTAGACTTCTGGATGAAGTTGTAATTTTGAATCCAAATATCCAATTAAATTCAAAGAGTGTAAAAGAGTTTATTTCAGAAGCAGTGTATGATAATAATGTAATAAAAGCCGCACAAAAAATTGGATTGGATGAAAAGATAGTTAATCCATATACGGATAACTTAGTAGTTAAAAGCAAGTTGAGTTATTTATATAACTTAGAAATAATTGAAGGAAATATTCCCGATTTAACACCGGAAGCTTTAAAATCATTTTATGATGAACAAAGAGATTCAATATTCTATCAACTAAAAAAAATAAATCTTTATACAAGAATTTATTCTGATAAAGAAAGGGCTGAGAAAGAAATTAAAGAAATAAATAGTGGTATTCCATTTGAAAAAATTTCTAATAGATGGTTTGTTAAAACATATATACGTGAACGTGATGGCTCCCTAAAATCATTTAGAAGTATTGAACCGCCATATTTGGCTGAAGCTGCTTTTAAATTGGAGCTAAACGAAGTTGCTGGACCAATTGAATTTGATGATACCGAAAAGGGAAAACAATTTGCAGTTATAAAAGCTATTCACATTATGCCGGAAAAACAACTCACATTTGATGAAGTTAAAGGTAAAAGAATAGAAGAAGAATTTAAAAATTATTATCGTCAAAAAATTTCGGATGAAGTTAATGCAAAGCTGATGAAGAAATACAATGTCGAAATCTTCGAGCATGAATTATCTCAAGCAATAACATCTAATTAGAGATGAACAATTCTAAAATCGTTAATTTAAATATTCTAATAATCTCGGCAGTAGTTATTTGTTTTGAAATTTTATCCACAAGAATTTCCTCGGTAATATTTGTTCAGAATTATGCATTTATAATTTTATCATTATCAATTTTAGGACTTGGCACTGGTGGAATTTATTCCTTTTACAAAATTAAACCAGATGAAACGAAAAGTGAAAATCATAAGATATTTAGCTTATACATTTCTCTTACCGGAATTTCTTTAATATTCTTTATTATAGCTGTAGTTCTTTTCTCGATAACAAATCCATACATTTATTTTTCTTTACTTTTTATACCATTTTTTTTTGCCGGAATAGTTTACTCGGAATTTTTTAAAAACTTTGCAAATTCCGGATATAAAATTTATGCTGCTGATTTAATTGGTGCGGCGTTGGGTTCGATTCTTTCAATACTTATTTTTAGTTTTTTCAATGCACCAAATGCTGTTTTATTTCTTGCGATAGTTTTAACTTTTTCTGCAGCTAATTTTTTTGTTGTTGAAAGAAAAAAACTCTTGCTGCATTACTTTAGTCTTTCCGTAATTGCAATTTTATTATTTGTTTTTGGTAAGAATGAATTTCTCGGAAAAATTCCTATCGGTAATTATCCGGAAAAAGATTTTTATCATATTTTAGATAATTCAAATATTACACCGGAAATAGTTGAAAGCAAATGGAGTATAAATGGAAGATCGGATTTAGTTGAATTTGAAAATCAAAGTTATGTTAAACATTTGTTAATAGATGGTGCCGCCGGAACGCAAATGTATGAATTCAATGGAAACATTGAAAATCATGATAAAATGCTTAATGATATACTGATAAGAAATTCAACAACAATTCCTCTTTTATTTTTAAAGAAAGAAGAAAAAGAGAACATGCTGGTTATTGGTCCCGGTGGAGGAAAAGAAATTCTTTCCGGGATTCTTAGTAATGTGCAAAATATTACCGGAGTTGAAATAAATCCCGATTTTGTAGATATAGTAAAAAAATATAAAAATTTTAACGGCGGAATTTATACTGATTTTCCGAATGTGAAAATTGAAATTGCAGAAGGAAGACATTTTTTAAAAAGATCTGAAAAGTTTTACGATTTAATAATTTTAGCACTTCCATCAACTGAGCAGTTCCAAATTATAGATGGAATTGCTTCAAACGAAAATTATCTTTTAACAGTTGAGGCAATAAAAGATTATTTAAAAATTTTAAATCATAATGGGCAATTGATTTTTACAGTCCATAATAAGTGGGAACTTGTTAGACTAATTGTAACAACTTTGTATGCATTTAAAGAAAACGGAATAAGTCATTCAAATGCAGTTAATCATTTTTTGAGTATTGGAGATGAACATTCGCCAACTTTAGTAATTAAAAAATCAGCTTACACAATTGATGAAATTAACAATATTATCAAAATTGCAAATACGTTTCCAACAGATTTGCCGAAGATTGCTTATTTGCCTTTTGTAAATATTCCTGGCAATAATCAAATTGAAAATATTCTTTTAAATACTCTTAAAGATGGCAGAAGTTCGCTTGAAGAATTAATTGCAAAGAATAGCTCTGATATTTCACCGGTGCTTGATGATAGTCCATATTTTTACAAAGTTAAAAAAGGTTTACCCGATGATTTGAAATATCTTTTAATTGTGGTCTTTATAATTGCGGTTTTGTCTGTTCTAATTCCACTAAAGAAAATAAAATCTGTTTCGAAAAAAAATATTAAAAGTAAAAAAGAGGAAAAAGTTTTTTTTCCGCTTTTTGTTTTTGTTAGCATTGGTTTCGGATTCATGGTTTTGGAAATTGCATTACTGCAAAAATTTATTCTTTATTTGGGATCACCAACAATTGCTTTGTCCATTCTTCTTGGTTCCTTGCTTGTTGGAATGGGAATTGGAAGTTTTTTTGGCTGGAAAATATTTCCCGATAATATTATAAAACGCCTTAAATGGATTTCCGGTTTGATTGTAATTACTGGAGTGATTTTATTTTTTATACATCCGTTAATTTTAAATCCGCTTCTTGTTTATGGATTAACATTACGTGCAATTGTAAGTTTTGTTTTGTTACTGCCATTCGGATTTTTTCTTGGAATTCCATTTCCTACAGCAATACAAATTTTAAAGCAGAAAAATTTTATAAAATATATTCCATGGATGTATGGTGTTAATGGAATTTTTTCCGTTCTCGGTTCTGTTTCGGCAGTTATTCTATCAATGATTTTTGGTTTTACTTTAAGTTTTTTTACCGGATTAAGTTTGTACTTAATCATTTTTGTTTTTTTATTCTCAAAAGCTCAACGGATTTGATACAAAAAATTAAAATATCAAAAGAAATAAAAAACCAAATCTTTGCAGATAAAGATAAACTTTCTGTGCATGAAATCTCAAAGAAATATAATGTCCCGATTTTTGAAGTTAAAAAAATTATTAATGCTTCTGCAAAAAAAACTCCTAAATGGTTTTATGCTGTTTTAATCTTTTTACCAATTATATTTTTAATCCTTCTTGAAATATTATTGAGAAACATTAATTATGGTTATGATTTTACTCAATGGATAGATGCCGGCGAAGGTAAATATATAATTAACTCAAATATGAGTAAAAAATATTTTACAAGTGGAGATTTCAATCCCACAACCAGTGAAGATTATTTTGATATACAAAAAAAGACAAATTCCTTCAGAGTTTTTGTTTTAGGCGGAAGCAGTGCAGAAGGATATCCTTATAGTCCAATGGGATCATTTTCACGTTATGTTCGGAAAAGATTAGAATTAGTCTATCCCAATACACACATTGAGGTTGTTAATTTGGGTATGACGGCAGTAAACTCTTACACAATATTAGATCTTTTCCCGGAAGTTTTGGATCAGCAACCCAATTTAATTTTAATTTATGCCGGACATAATGAATATTATGGAGCTTTGGGTGTTGGTTCGGTTCAATCATTTGGTTCTTCTCGAAATCTGATAAATTTAATATTATATCTAAATAATTTTAAAACTACTCAATTTGTGCGGAATTCAATTCATTGGGTAACGTCACTATTCTTTTCATCAAAAAATATAAAATCATCCGGCACTCTGATGTCACAGATGGCAAAAGACAAAAACATTATTTTAGATTCTGATGTGTACAATGCCGGACTTCAGCAATTTAAAGAGAATTTTACGGACATCTTAACATTATGTAAAGAAAAAGGTGTCCCAATAATTATTGGCAAATTGGCAAGTAATTTAAAAGATCAAAAACCATTTATATCTGCTGCAACTCATGGATACAAGAATGCTGATAAAGTTTTCGAAGAAGCTTGGGATAATTTTAAGAATGAAAATTATAAAAATGCAGATTCTCTTTTCAGATTAGCAAAAGATCTTGATGCACTGAGGTTTAGAGCACCTTCTAAAATGAATATGATTATTGATCAACTTGGAGAGGAATTTAATGTTGCAACTGTTCCGATAGATTCAATATTTAATTCTGAAAGTCCGGGTGGAATTGTAGGCGACAATTTAATTGTAGATCATCTTCACCCAAATGTTGAAGGATATCAACTAATTGGAAAAGCATTTTATAATTGCATGGAAAAGAAGGGATACCTTCCCAAAACAGAAAATGCCAATATTCCTTTTGCTAAACAAGATAGTTTAACTAAAGCAAATTTTGTATTTACAAAACTCGATTCAGCTATTGGCAATTATAATATATCACTTTTAAAAAACAATTGGCCTTATGTTAAGAATAGTATTACAATGACAAAGTTCCAACACAATGATTTTTTAAATATGCTTCAACCTAAGAATTTAACTGATTCTATTGCAGTTTACAAGATAGAAGGTTTATCTTGGACGGACGCACATTTACTTGCGGCTAAAACTTATTTGAGAAGAGAGGATATTAAAAATTATTTGAAACATATAAATACAATTCTTAATCAATATCCGGTTCTAAAAGACTTTAATATTTTAATCACATATTTCTATAACCAAAAAAAAATAGACCTTGCTGATTATACTTCTATACGCGTTGGAATTATTGAATTATATAGAAAAAAATATGATGAAGCTATAAAACACTTAACCAAAACATACAATATTGATCCTAAAAATACATTTGTATTATATAATCTTTCTGTTGCATATTTCGAAAAAAGAGATTTAAAATCAGCGTTAAGTATGATAAATAAATGTTTAGATATTGATGGTAAATACGCCGAAGCAATTAAATTAAAACGAGAAATTTTAAATCAACTTGAATAAACTAATTTGGCAAAAGAAAAATTAAAATGAAATTTCTTGGATTATTAAAATGAAAAACAATTTGATCAAAAATATAAGTTTAGGTTTAGCGTTGTTAATTTCTATTTCTTCAATTTTAAAATCTCAAGAAAAATTATATCCAAATTTATTTCCATTGCAAGATGTAACTTTACTTGAAGGACCTTTTCAACGCGCACGCGATTTAAATATTAAAGTTTTGTTAGAATATAATGTTGATCGATTACTTGCCCCATACCGAAAAGAAGCTGGTCTGAAACTTAAAGCTCCATGCTACCCAAATTGGGATGGATTAGATGGTCACGTCGGCGGACATTATTTATCTGCAATGGCAATGAATTATGCTGCAACAAGAAATCTTGATTGTAAACAGCGAATGGAATATATGCTTGCTGAATTAAAAATTTGTCAAGATTCAAACGCAATAAATAATCCTGAATGGGGAATTAATTATATTGGTGGAATGCCAAACAGTAAGGAAATTTGGAATAATTTAAAGAATGGTGATTTTACAGTTTACAAATCTTCTTGGGCTCCTTTGTACAATTTGCATAAAATGTTTGCCGGATTAAGAGATGCTTGGCTTTACACCGGAAATGAAATTTCAAAAGAAATGTTTCTTAAATTTTGTGATTGGGCAATAAATATTACATTAGAATTATCTGATGAACAAATGCAAATTATGCTTGATTCCGAACACGGTGGAATGAACGAAGTTTTTGCTGATGCATATCAAATTACAAATGATGTAAAATATATTAAAGCTGCAAAACGTTTCTCTCATAATAAATTTCTTGATCCATTATCACAAAAAATAGATAATCTTGATAATGCTCATGCTAATACACAAATTCCCAAGTTTATTGGTTTTCAAAGAATTGCAGAAATTACCGGTGATAAAAAATTTGCAGATGCTAGCAGTTATTTTTGGGAAACTGTTACAAAAAATCGTACATTAGTTTTTGGCGGAAACAGCAGAAAAGAGCATTTCCCTACAGTTAAAGCTTCAAAGGATTATATAATTGATATTGATGGACCGGAATCATGTAATTCGTATAATATGCTTAAGTTAACAGAAGATTTATTCCGGTCATACAAATCCGCAAAATATATTGATTATTACGAGAGAACACTTTACAATCATATTTTATCGACGCAACATCCGGAACATGGCGGATATGTTTATTTTACTCCAGCTCGCCCTAAACATTATAGAGTTTATTCAGCTCCAAACGAAGCAATGTGGTGCTGTGTTGGAACCGGAATGGAGAATCATGGAAAATACAATCAGTTAATTTATACACATCATAATGATTCACTTTTTGTTAATCTATTTATTGCTTCAGAATTAGATTGGAAAGAAAAGCAAATTAAAATAAAGCAAGAAACCAATTTTCCATATGAAGAAAAAACTAAATTAATTATCACTGAAGGCTCATCTAAATTTAAATTAATGATTAGATATCCATCATGGGTTAAAGAAGGTGAATTAAAAGTTTTAATTAATGGCGAAACTTTTCCGGTGACAGCTTCTTCTTCATCATATTTTGCGATTGAACGATTATGGAATATTGGTGATACACTTGAAATATTTTTACCAATGCATAATTCTATAGAAAGTCTGCCTAACATTTCAGAATACATTGCATTTCTTCACGGACCAATTCTGCTTGGTGCAAAAACCGGAACGGAAGATCTAGCCGGATTAATTGCTGATGACGGACGATGGTCGCAATATGCAAGTGGTAAAAGATTGCCTTTGGATAAATCTCCAATCATAATTTCTGATGACATTAAGAATTTATCTAACAAATTAATTTCGGTTGAAAATAAACCCTTCACATTTAAATTCTCGGATATAAATCTTATTAATCCTATTGAAATTATACTTGAACCATTTTTCAAAATTCATGATTCAAGATATATGATGTATTGGATGGCTTTAACAAATAGTCAATATGAATCGCGTATTGATTCTATTGCCGCTGATGAAAAAGCAAAACTTGCTTTGGAAAATCGTACTTTAGATTTTGTTGCTCCGGGACAACAACAACCCGAAACTGATCATTTAATGCAATTTTCGAATTCTAACAAAGGAGTATTTTTTGATGAATTTTGGCGCGATGCAAAAGACGGAGGATATTTCAGTTATAGTTTAGCAACTAAAGGAGAAGATAATTTGTCACTAGTAATTCGTTATTATGGTTATGAATGGGGCAATAGAAAGTTTGATATTTTTATTGATGATGAAAAATTAATTAGTGAAGATAATACTGGAAGATGGTATCAATCAGAATTTATAGATGTTGAATATAAAATTCCAAATTCTATAATTGAAGATAAAGAATTTGTTAGGATAAAATTTCAAGCTCTGCCGAAAAGTACAGCTGGAGCAGTTTACTTTGTTAGATTGATTAAATAAAATGACCAAAATATTATTAAATAGAATAAGATGAAAACTTATAAAAATATAACTTTGAGAAAAACATATAAAACTATTGTTATATGTTTTTTATTTATAACAAATTATTATGCACAAAGCAATACTTTATTAAAATTGTGGTACGATAAACCAGCAAAACAATGGATTGAAGCATTGCCAATCGGTAATGGCAGACTTGGCGCAATGGTTTATGGTGATCCGCAAAATGAAATTATTCAATTAAATGAAAGTACTGTTTGGGCTGGCCAACCACATAGAAATGATAATCTCGAAGCTAAAGAAGCTTTACCGATTGTTCGCAAATTACTTTTTGAAGGGAAATCGAAAGAAGCGCAAGATATAATTAATCAAAAATTTATTAGTAAAAATTCCCATGGAATGCCTTATCAAATTGTTGGGAATTTAAATCTAACTTTTCATAATCATTCAAATTTCAAAAATTATTATAGAGAATTAAATATTGAAAACGCAATTGCCACAACTGTTTATGAAGTTGATGGGGTAACTTTTAAAAGAGAAATTTTATCTTCGTTTCCAGATCAAGTAATTGTTCTAAGAATATCAGCTAGTGAAAAAGAAAAAATTAATTTTACTGCAACAATGAATCGTCCTGCAAAAGTTGATGTAAAAACTATTGGTAATGATTTATTGATAATGTCCGGAGTAACAACGGATTGCGATTCGATAAAAGGAGCATTAAAATTTCAGGCAAATGTAAAAATAAAAACAGATGGTGGAAAAATATATTCAACTGACACAAGTTTAGTAATAGAAAATTCAAACGAAGCAATAGTTTTTATTTCAATTGCATCAAGTTATAAAAACTATAAAGATATTAGCGGCGACCCGAATTTATTGGCTAATTCGTATCTTGAAAATGTTTTAACAAAAGATTTTAATCAAATTAAAAATGATCACATTTCTGATTTTCAAAAATATTTTAATCGTGTTTCAATTGATTTAGGAATTACAGATTCTGTTAAAAATCCAACCAATATAAGAATTAAAAATTTTGCAAACGGAAACGATCCTCAACTTGCTTCACTATATTTTCAATTTGGAAGATATTTATTAATTTCTTCTTCACGTCCCGGAGGTCAGCCCGCAAATTTACAAGGAATTTGGTGCAAAGATCTTTATCCGCCATGGGATAGCAAATATACTGTTAACATAAATACAGAAATGAATTATTGGCCTAGTGAGCCAACAAATCTTAGTGAAATGAATGAACCGTTCATTCAAATGATTAAAGAAGTTTCTGAATCTGGAAGGAAAACTGCGAAAGATATGTATGGTGCAAATGGATGGATGTTACATCACAATACAGATTTATGGAGAATAACTGGACCAGTTGACGGAGCATATTGGGGAATGTGGCCGATGGCAAGCGCTTGGTTTTGCCAGCATCTTTATGAGAAATATGAATATAGCGGTGATGAAAAATATTTGGCAAATATTTATCCAGTTATGAAAGGTGCGGTTGAATTTTATTTGGACTTTTTAATTGAAGAACCAAAAAATAAATGGTTAGTGGTTTCTCCTTCTAATTCTCCGGAAAATTCTCCATCGATTCATCCGGAATCATCAATATCTTATGGAACAACGATGGATAACCAATTATTGTTTGATCTATTTTCAAAAACAATAAAAGCTGCAGAAAAACTGCAAACTGATAATCAATTTATTGATTCGATGAATTCGGTTCTTGCAAAATTACCACCTATGCAAATTGGTCAGCATTCGCAATTACAAGAGTGGATTGAAGATTGGGATAATCCGGAAGATAAACATCGTCATGTTTCACATTTGTATGGTGCGTTTCCTTCAAATCAAATTTCGGCATTTAGAACTCCGCAATTATTTGATGCGGCAAGAACATCCTTAATTTATCGAGGTGATCCTTCGACTGGCTGGTCTATGAATTGGAAAATAAATTTGTGGGCAAATTTTTTGGATGGAAATCATGCTAACAAATTAATTAAAGACCAAATTAATTTGGTTGAGAAAGATTCATTCGAAAAAGGTGGAACTTACCCTAATATGTTCGATGCGCATCCTCCGTTCCAAATTGATGGAAATTTTGGATTTACTTCCGGCGTTACGGAAATGCTTATGCAAAGCGATGATGGAGCAATTTTCATTTTACCGGCATTGCCAAATGTTTGGAAAAATGGAAGCATTTCCGGACTTAGAGCGAGAGGCGGATTTGTAGTTGAAAAATTAGAATGGAAAGATGGTAAAATTTCTAATCTAATTATTAAATCAACAATAGGTGGAAATTGTAGAATCCGTGTTTATGATAAATTGAATTCAGTTAATAATTTGTTAAAAATTGCCGAAGGAGAAAACAGTAATTCGTTTTACCAAACAACTAAAATTAAAGATCCACTTATTTCAGATAAAGCTAAGTTGAATAAATTAAATATTAGAGAAACATTTTTATATGATATTCAAACTGAAGCAGGGCAGAGTTATGAGTTCACAATTAAGTAAATCAGAATTTATGCTGAAAATTTTAATCAGATATTTTTTTGTGTTTTTCTTTGTAATTGAAATAAATATTTTATTCGCGCAAGCTATTGAAAAACACAGAGTGATAATTCTTACTGATATTGAAGCAGATCCGGATGATACTCAGTCTTTAGTGCGTTTATTATTGTATTCAAATGAAATTGATATAAAAGGAATAATTGCAACAACTTCTTGTTGGATGAAAACTAAAATCAATCCGGAATCAATAAAAAAAATTGTTCAAACTTATGAAAAAGTTCAACCAAATTTAATAATACACAATCCAGATTTTCCCAAAGCAGAAAAATTATTTTCAATAATTAAAAAAGGACTTCCGGAATATGGGATGTTGGGTGTTGGGGAAAACAAAGATTCAGAAGGTTCTGATTGGATAATTAATGAACTTGAAAGAAATGATGATCGCCCTTTATGGATTTCAGTTTGGGGCGGTTCAAATACACTTGCACAATCCTTATTTAAAATAAAAAATACAAAATCAGAAAAAGAACAGAAAAAATTAATTGCTAAACTTCGTGTTTATACAATTTCTGATCAAGATGATAGCGGCATTTGGATTAGAAATAATTTTTCGGATTTATTTTATATTGTTAGCCCTGGTGATGATTATGGCAGTGCAACTTGGAGTGCAATTAATACATTTATAAAAAATATTGATAATACTTCAATTGGTAATTCATGGCTTTCGAAAAATATTCAGCAATCTCATGGTCCACTTGGAGCAGTTTATCCGGATGTTGCTTGGGGAGTGGAAGGAGATACTCCATCATTTTTATCTTTAATACCAAATGGATTAAACAATCCAGAACATCCAGAATGGGGCGGGTGGGGTGGAAGATACGAGTTATATAAACCAGATATTTCTACTCAGAAAAAAGGCGGTTCGGGAGTTCCTTTTGAACCTGAAACAAGAAAAATATGGACTAATGCTATAGATAATTATACTCCTTATATATCAAATGAATTTGGCAGAACAGTAAAATTAGATTCAGTTACTTTCAATGATAATAAAGTTACACTTTGGAGGTGGCGAGATGATTTTCAAAATGATTTTGCTGCAAGAATGGATTGGTGTATAAAATCATATCAAGAAGCCAATCATCCGCCAGTAATTGTTTTGGATAATCCTGAAGAAATTACAGTTAAATCTGGACAAGGTTTTGGAATGGATGCATTTAATACAAGCGATCCAGATGGAGATAATTTCAGTTTCTTATGGTTCAATTATCCAGAAGCTGGAACGTATAAAACATTAATTAAAATAGAAGGATCTGAAAATTCTCATGGAGCTTATGTCATTGCTCCAAAGGTTGAAAAAGAAGAAACCGCACATTTTATTCTTAAAGTTACGGATAAAGGTGAACCTAATTTGTGCAGTTATAAAAGAATAATTGTAAAAATATTACCATAAAATTTTGAAATAATTAAGTCAATGAAAAAAATAATCTTAGTGGGATAATGAAAAAAATATTTTCAAAATTAATAATAATTATTTGTATTGCAACTTTCTCAAATAAAATAGTTGCTCAGAATTTTAGGAAACAGCCGGTTGATTCACCAGTTTTTAATAATGACAAAACAGTTACTTTTAAGATTATGGCAAAGAATGCTAAAATTGTTGAATTAAGTGCGCAATTTCTTAAGTCAAATAAAAAATTGGAAAAGGATAGTTCTGGAATTTGGTCTATTACATTAGGACCAATTGAGCCGGATATTTATCCATATAATTTTATTGTTGACGGAATATCTATTGCAGATCCAAACAATGTTAATGTTTTTCCAAATGAAAGATTCAAAAGCAGTTTGGTGGATATTCCTGGAGAGAAAACCGTTCTTTATTCTGCTCAATATGTACCACATGGAAAAGTAACTTATTGCTATTACTACTCGGCAACATTAAAAGTAACTCGACCGCTTTTAATTTATACTCCGCCGGGTTATGAAAAAAACAATAATAATTATCCTGTATTTTATTTAGTAAGCGGAACAACAGATACAGAAGAAACTTGGTTTAAAGTTGGAAGAACAAATTTTGTTCTTGATAATTTAATTGCGCAAAACAAAGCAGTTCCTATGATTGTTGTTATGCCTTACGGAAATATGTTATGCGGTACTCCTGATCCAAATACTATTCAAGCCGCAGATATGTATAAATTATTTAGTGATGATTTAACCACAAATATAATTCCTTATGTTGAAGAGAATTATAGAGTTATTGCTGATAGAGAACATCGTGCAATTGCCGGATTTTCAAGAGGCGGAGGTCAATCATTATTTGCAGGATTTATGAACTTTGATAAATTTGCTTGGATTTGTTCTTATAGTGCGTTCTTAACAAGAGAAGTTTTCGATAAGTATTTTGAAAATATTTATTCAAATCCGGTATTGACAAATAAAAATTTAAAACTTTTATGGCTTGGCGTTGGCAGCGAAGATTTTCTTTATAAACAAGCAACAACATTTATGGAAATTATGAAAGAAAGAAATATCGACCATAAAACATTGATTACAGGTGGAGGTCATACTTGGATGAACTCCAGACATTATCTAACAGAAACATTACAATTATTCTTTAAATAAAATTAACAATAAGAAAGTTATGTATATTTTACTGTTAAAAATTGAATCGGTTTAATAATGTTTTAAACGATAAATAGTGAATTAAAAGTATTAAAAATTATAAACTAAGAAATCAATTAAAAATGTAAAAGTTGAATTAAAAAAGGAGAGAAAATGAAACAATCAATTAAAATATTAATTTTTTTATTGCTACTAAGTAGTATAAAGTATGCGCAATCAGAGCAAGAAAAAATTATTGAAGATTTTAAAACGGTTTCAAATCAACCGGGTAAAGAGTTTCCACAAGTTAATTCAGAAAGAAGAGTAAGAACAAGTATTTCCGCACCGGATGCACATAAAGTTCAATTAGATATTAGTGCAGTAAAATATGATTTGATAAAAGATACAGCCGGTGTATGGCATGGTGAATCTGCACCGCAAGATGAAGGTTTTCATTATTATCAACTTTGGGTTGAATGCGCTGCTGTTCCGGATCCAAACAGTTTATATTATTTTGGTGCAATGCGTTGGGGAAGCGGAGTAGATGTTCCTGCTCAAGATCAAGAATTTTATGATTTAAAAGATGTTCCTCACGGCCAAATAAGAGAAATTTATTTTCCATCAAAAAGCACAAACACTTCACGCAGAGCATTTGTTTATACTCCTCCGGATTATGAGCAAAACATAAATAAAAAATATCCGGTGCTTTATCTTCAACATGGATATGGAGAAAACGAATATGGCTGGCCTAACCAAGGGAAAACAAATTTTATTATGGATAATCTTATAGCTTCCGGAAAAGCAAATCCGTTTATTATTGTTATGACTTACGGAATGACAAATGATGTTAAAATGGGCGGACTAAGAGATTTCGATATTAAACCTTTTCAAACAGTTTTAATTGATGAACTAATTCCATATATCGATGCAAATTTTAGAACTTTAACAGATCAACCAAATAGAGCAATGGCAGGTTTATCTATGGGTGGATTTGAAACTCGCTTAATCACTCTTAAAAATCTTGATACTTTTTCACATATTGGACTTTTTAGCGGTGGAAGTATTAGTCTTGAAGATGTTAAGAACACACCAAACTTTAAAGAGAAAGTTAAACTTGTATTTGTAAGTTTTGGCGGCAGAGAAATCGATGCGATGAAAAATAGTAATAGAAATTTCTGGGGTGATCCGGTTGAAAATACAAATGCTATTACTAAAGAAGGTGTAAATACACATTTTTATGTTTCTCCCGAAACAGCACACGAATGGCAAAGTTGGAGAAGAAGTTTGTATCAGTTTGCTCAGCTTGTATTTAAGAAATAAGGAAAATTATTTATGAAGAAAATAAAATTAAAGTTATTTCTTGTATTAATAATTCTATCAATCAACATTAACTTTGCTCAAAATATTGTTGAAGATTTTAAACCATCGTCAACAGTTCAGCAAGGAAAGGAATTTCCGCAAGTAAATTCTGAAGGCAGAGTTCGAGTTTCAATTTCAGCACCGGAAGCAATACGAGTTCAGCTTGATATTAGTGCTGTGAAATATGATCTTAAAAAAAATACAGATGGCATTTGGATTGGAGAATCTGATCCGCAAGATGAAGGATTTCATTATTATCAAATTTGGGTAGATGGTGCTGCAGTTCCTGATCCCGGAAGTTTATACTTTTATGGGGCTGGTCGTTGGGGAAGTGGAATTGAAATTCCTGCGCATGACAAAGATTTTTATGAATTAAAAAATGTTCCGCATGGAAATGTTTGTGAACAATATTACTTTTCCAAAATTACTAAAAAATGGCGCAGATGTTTTGTGTATACTCCGCCGGAATATAATGAAAATTCATCTACCAGATTTCCGGTTTTGTATTTGCAGCACGGAAGTTTTGAAGATGAAACCGGCTGGAGAAATCAAGGTTTCGCAAATCTGATTTTGGATAATTTAATTGCAGAAAATAAAGCTATACCAATGATTATAGTTATGGATAATGGTTATGCATTTGAAGAATCTCAAAACTCTGATAAAAAAACTCCACCCAAATTTGTGTTTGAAGAAGTTTTAATTCAAGAAATAATTCCAATGATTGATGCTAATTATAGAACACTTTCAGATCGAGAACATAGAGCAATGGCTGGTCTCTCAATGGGTGCAAATCAAACAATAAGAATCACAATGAATAATCTTGATAAATTTTCTTATATCGGTGGATTCAGCGGAACATCAAATTATCCAAGCAGTGATAAAATTGATCGACAAACATTTATGAATGGAATCTTCAAAGACGGAAATAACTTAAATGAAAAAATTAAATTATTCTGGTTAGGATTAGGAACAAAAGAACCAAATCCGTTTCCGGGTTCTGTTGGAGCATTTCGAGCTATGTTAGATGAAGCCGGAGTAAAACATGTTTATTATGAATCGCCAAAAACAGCGCACGAATGGCTTACTTGGCGCAGAAGTTTATATCAATTTGCACAGTTGTTATTCAAATAGAAAAAATATGTCGGATGACAAAAATGAAATTAATTAAAAATTTTATGATAATATTTTTAGTAATTACTTCTTATGCAAAAGCTCAAGAAATAATTGAATTGTATTCCGGAGTAATTCCCAATTCGAAAAAATCAAACATGAAGGAAGAATTTAAAAATGGAATGTTTTCAAAAGTAACAATTCCTACATTAGAAATATTTCTTTCTCAAAAAGATAAAAATACGGGATCGGCTGTTATTATTTGTCCCGGCGGCGGTTATGGCGTTGTGGTTTATGAAATGGAAGGAATTAAAACAGCGAAAGAATTTGCTAAAAATGGAGTTAATGCATTTTTGTTAAAATATCGTCTTCCGAATGATTCTATTATGATTGATAAGAAAATTGGTCCGCTTCAAGATGTACTTCAAGCAATAAAAATAGTTAAAGAAAATTCTGAGAAATGGGGAATAGATAAATCTAAAATTGGCATTATGGGATTTTCTGCTGGTGGACATTTAGCATCTACAGCTGCAACTCATTTTGATATGCAAATTATTGAAAATAATTCAAACATAAATTTACGACCCGATTTTCAAATATTAATTTATCCGGTAATTAGTATGCAAGAAGGATTAACTCATTTGGGATCTAGAGAAAATCTTTTAGGAAAAAATCCAACAAAAGAATTAATTGATTTTTATTCAAATGAATTGCAAGTAAATGAAAACATACCGCCAGCTTATATTACACATACCGGAGATGATAAAGTTGTTGATGTGGAAAATAGTTTGGAATATTATAATGCATTGAAGAAAAAAAATGTTCCGGCAGAGATGCATATTTATCCCAAAGGAAATCATGGATTTGTATTATCTCAACCAATTGAAGAATGGATGCAACCAATTTTAAAATGGTTGAAAAAGTTAAACTAAATATTTGATGAAGGAAATTATGAAAACTGAAAAAAAAATAATTCTGCATATTATTATTCTGACTTTATTATTTACAAATATTTATTTCGCTCAATTTGGAAATAGACCAGTTGTCATTTCGCCTCAAGTAAAGGATGATTTTACTGTGACATTTAATTTCCTTGCTCCTTCAGCAAAAGAGGTAAAATTAAATGCGCAATTTGAAAAACAACCAATTTTAATGGAAAAAGATTCTGTAGGAATTTGGAGCGTAACAGTTGGTCCTGTAAAACCTGATATGTATCCATACTGTTTTATTGTTGATGGAATAAGTGTTGCAGATCCAAATAATTCAGCAATATTTCCTAATGAAGGATTTCAAAACAGTGTTGTGGAAATTAATGATAAAACACCGCTAATTCATTCTGTACAAAATGTACCGCATGGAACAGTTTCCTATCGCTATTATTTTTCGGATGAACTCGGAATTCGTCCAGTATTAATTTATACTCCGCCGGATTATGAAAAAAATGTTGATAAAAAATATCCAATACTTTTCTTACTTCATGGAACGACAGATACCGAAGAAACTTGGACAAAAGTTGGAAGAGCAAATATCATTTTAGATAATTTAATTAATCAGCAAAAAGCTGAGTCAATGATTATTGTAATGCCGTATGGAAGAGCTTATCCAGCGATTAGTAAATCTTCCGGAAGTTTAAGAAATTGGGAAAATCTGCAAGAATTTAAAAAAGATTTTTTTAACAATCTCATGCCATTTGTTCAAGAAAATTACAGAATAAAAGAAGGTAAAGACAATTATGCAATTGCGGGATTTTCCGGCGGCGGCGGCGAAACTTTATATCTCGGTCTGAATAATCAAGACAAATTTAGCTGGGTTTGCGGATTTGCTCCCGGAATGTTGAAAGAAGAGTTTGATAGAAATAATGCCGGTGCATTCGCTGATCCAAATCTTACTAATCAACAATTAAAATTATTTTGGATTGGTGTTGGGAAAGAAGATTTTTTATACAAAGTAGTATTAGATTATTTAAATATTCTTGATGAAAAGAAAATTAATTATGAAAAATATTTTTCGGAAGGCGGACATACTTGGATGAACTGCAAACTTTATCTGAGTGTAATATTGCAAAAATTATTCAAATAAAAGTTTTTCAAAAATTTACATGTAAATATTTATAGGCGAAAAATGAAAATATTTAGATTATTAAGCATTACGATTTTAATAACTTTTGGAACAAATTCCTTTGGAAGTAATAATTATAATTTGAAAAGTCCGAATGAAAAACTTTCAATAAATTTTTGGCTAACAGAAAAAGGTGAACCGTCATACGCAGTTTCATATCAAGATACTGAAATTTTAAAAGAATCAAAATTAGGAATTGTAAGAAATGATGGAAATTTTTCGACTGATTTAATTCTTGATTCAGTTTCAAATGTTACAGTTATATATGATAATTATAAACTTCTCCATGGAAAAAGATTAGAATGTAATTATTCGGCAAATAAAAAAATATTTTATTTAAAAAATTCTGATTCGAGAAAAATAGAAATTATTTTTCAAGTATCGAATGATGGCGTTGCCTTTAGATACCACTTTCCTGAAAATTCAGATGCGAAATTAAAAATTTATAATGAAGTAACATCTTATCATTTCCATACTTCCACCAAAGCATTTTTACAGCCTTGCCCGGATGCACGAACTGGTTGGAGTTTTTCACAGCCATCTTATGAAGAATATTACCAAATGGAAATACCGGTTGGAACAGTTTCTCCATTTCAAGCCGGTTGGGTTTTCCCAGCACTATTCAATTTTAAAAATTATTGGATAAGTATTACTGAAACTGCTGTTGATACAAATTACTGTGGTTCACGTTTAAGTCAGTTTTCTCCGGATGGAGAATATTCAATTCAATTTCCTCAGCCGCAAGAAACCAGAGGAAATGAATCCGCTTTACCAGAATCAACACTACCATGGTATACACCTTGGCGAGTTATAGCAATTTCAGAAAACTTGGGCGGACTTGTTGAATCAACTATTGGATCAGATCTAGCAATTCCGCAAAAATATGATGTGTCTTCTTGGCTCAAGCCTGGTATAGCTTCTTGGAGCTGGGTAATTCTTAAAGATGATTCTACAAATTTTGATACTCAAAAAAGATTTATTGATTTTGCTTCCAAAATGAATTGGGAATATTGTTTGATTGATGCTTTTTGGGATAAGCAAATTGGATATGAAAAAATAAAAGTACTTGCAGATTATGCGAAAACTAAAAATGTGAAAATATTATTGTGGTATAATTCAGCTGGTGATTGGAATACAACGCCGCTTACACCACATAATAAAATGATTTCAAAAGAATCAAGAAGAGATGAATTTCAAAAATTACAAGAAATGGGAATTGCCGGAATTAAAGTAGATTTCTTCGGAGGTGACGGGCAATCGATGATGAAATATTATATTGATATTTTAAAAGATGCAGCTGACAATAAAATTGCAGTGAATTTTCATGGTTGCACGTTGCCGCGCGGATGGTATAGAACTTATCCAAATTTGGTAAGTATGGAGTCAATTCGTGGTGAAGAATATGTAACTTTTGATCAATCGAATGCAGATCGCCAAGCTGTACATTGTGCAATAATTCCATTTACAAGAAATCTTTTTGATCCAATGGATTTTACACCAGTTAATTTTTCCGGAATTCCAAATATAAATCGTAAAACAACAAAGGGATTTGAAATTGCGTTATCTGTTTTATTTACTTCTGGAATTCAACATATAGCTGAAACTCCTTCTGGAATGGCAGCACAGAAAGATTTTGTAAAAGAGTATATGCAAACATTACCTGAAAAATGGGAAGATGTAAAATTTATTGATGGTTATCCCGGTAAGTATGTTGTACTAGCAAGAAAAAAAGGTAATGATTGGTATATAGCTGGAATTAATTCTGAAGATAAAGAAATAAGTTTAACATTAGATTTGTCATTTATCAAAAGCAAATCAAATGGTAAAATATTTAAAGATTCACAAGATTTAAAAGATCTTGCTCTATCGGATATTTCATACAGCAAACCAATTAAATTAACGCTAAGTCCAAATTCCGGTTTTGTTATAAAATAAATTTTATTGATTATAAAATAAATTGAGAGAAAAATGAAAAAAATATTTTTGATAATATTAACCATAACGGTTACTTTGAATTTGTTTGGGCAGTCATATCCATATCAAAATCCAAATTTAAGTTCAGAAGAAAGAGCGAATGACTTGATTTCTCGTTTAACTATTGAAGAAAAAGCGGCATTAATGTGTGACGTATCAGATGCAATTCCAAGATTAGGAATTAAGAAATTTAATTGGTGGAGTGAAGCTCTGCACGGTCTTGCAAATAATAATGATGTAACAGTTTTTCCACAACCAATTGGAATGGCAGCCTCATTCAACGACGAACTTGTATACAAAATATTTAACGCCACATCAGATGAAACCCGGGCGAAATATAATGAATCCCAACAGAAAGGTTTAGAAAACAAACGTTTCTTAAGTCTTTCTGTTTGGACACCTAATATTAATATTTTTCGTGACCCACGTTGGGGACGTGGACAAGAAACTTATGGTGAAGATCCATACTTAACTTCACGAATGGGAGTTTCGGTAGTTAAAGGTCTTCAAGGTCCAGATGATGCAAAGTATAAAAAACTTCTTGCTTGTGCAAAACATTATGCTGTTCATTCTGGCCCGGAGTGGAGCCGTCATTCACTAAATCTAAATAATGTTGATCCGCGGGATTTATGGGAAACATATCTTCCGGCATTTAAATCATTGGTACAAGAAGCTGATGTTCGACAAGTTATGTGTGCGTATCAGCGTTTGGATGATGAACCTTGTTGTGCAAATGGTCGTTTACTTCAAGACATTTTACGAGATGAGTGGGGATTTAAACATTTAGTTGTATCCGATTGCGGTGCAATTGGAGATTTTTATACTACTCATAAATATTCATCAGATGCAGTTCATGCCGCTGCCAAAGGTGTTTTGGCTGGAACTGATGTTGAATGTCAATGGATAAATCATAATTATAAAAGATTACCTGAAGCAGTTAAAAGAGGATTAATAAAAGAAGAGGAAATTGATGTTAGGTTGATGAGAGTTTTAAAAGGTCGTTTTGATTTAGGTGAAATGGATAAAGATGAATTGGTTCCATGGACAAAAATTCCCATATCAATCGTCAATAATGATGAGCACAAAAAACTCGCATTTGATATGGCACTTCAAACAATGACACTTCTTCAAAATAAAAATAATATTCTTCCTATTAAAAAATCTGTTGAAAAGATTGCTGTAATTGGTCCTAATGCCGATGACGAAGTTATGCTTTGGGGAAATTACAACGGAAAACCATTCAGAACAATTACAATTCTTGATGGAATTAAAACCAAACTTTCTGAAAATAAAATATTTTATGATAAAGGTTGTGATTTAGTTGAAGATAAAGTTACAAATAGTTATTTCGCAAAATGTTCTTTTGAAGGAAAAAAAGGATTCAAAGCTACTTACTGGAACAATAAAGATTTTACCGGAGATATTGTAACTACTGACCAATTAGAAAACCCAATAAAATTAACTACTGCCGGACAACATGAATTTGCTTCCGGAGTAAAGTTAGAAGGTTTTTCTGCAAAATATGAAACTGTATTTGAAGCGACTGAAAGTGAAGAAATTGTTTTCAAATGTGGAGCAACCGGTTCATTTGAACTTTTAGTTGATGATAATAGAATTAGAAAATATGAAAATTGGAGAACTCTTCCTTCAAGAATTCCATTTAAAGTTGAGAGCGGTAGAAAATATAAAATCGAAATTAAGTTTGCTCAATTAAATGACTGGCAAGCAAATATTGAATTTAATTTTGGGAAAGAAGTAGATATAGATTATAACGCACTCATTAGTAAATTAGATGGAATTGAGACTGTAATTTTTGTTGGAGGAATTTCAACACAATTGGAAGGCGAAGAAATGCCGGTTTCTTATCCGGGTTTTAAAGGCGGTGATCGTACTGAAATTGAACTTCCATCTGTTCAAAGAAATTATCTTAAGGCTCTTAAACAAGCTGGGAAGAAAGTAATTTATGTTAATTGCTCAGGATCAGCTATAGCATTAGTTCCCGAAACTGAAAGCTGCGATGCAATTCTTCAAGCGTGGTATGGTGGTGAATCTGGAGGACAAGCAGTTGCAGATGTTTTGTTTGGTGATTATAATCCATCCGGAAAATTACCAATAACATTTTATAAAAATTTGCAACAACTTGCTGATTTTGAAGACTATTCAATGCAAGGCAGAACATATAGATATATGTCTGATCACCTTTTCCCATTTGGCTTTGGTTTAAGTTACACAACTTTTTCAATTGGTGAAGCAAAACTGAGTAAATCCACGATTAAGGAAAATGAATCAATAGAAATTACAATTCCTGTTTCAAATACTGGTAATATGGATGGAACGGAAATAGTTCAAGTTTATATTAAAAAATTAAAGGATGTTGATGGACCACTTAAAACATTAAAGGGATTTCAAAGAGTTTTTTTAACTGCCGGAAAGAAAGAGAATGCTGTTATTAGTTTGCCGTATAATTCATTTGAATTTTACGATAGATACAACGATAAAATGATGGTAACACCTGGTGAGTATGAAATATTTTACGGAAATAGTTCAGATTTAAAAGATTTGAAAAAAACAATGATTACCATAAATAAATAATACAAAATTGAAATAATTGATCACGGAGATTAAATGAATATTCGAATAATTTTGTTGATAATTGTGCTAATGGTTTTTTATACAAAGCAAAAAAATTATGCTCAAATAAAAGAAAAGAAAGAACTTGTTCCAACAGTTACGATTCCTGCTCCTTCTGGGTCAAAAGGATTTGGAATGCCGCAAACTAATACCTCAAACACAAATCCACCAAGGAGACGTTGGGTAAGCCCAAGTGTTACAGAACAGCGTGAGATTAAAACAATTGTTTTAGATTCATTGATAATGAGTGATCCATTTATTTTCCCAGATAAGAATACACAAACTTATTATCTAACAAGTAGTGGTGGCAATATTTATAAAAGTAAAGATTTAAAAACCTGGACTGGTCCATTTGGTGCATTTGATGTTACCGGCACATGGATGGAAGGACTCAATTTTGTTGCAGCTGCAGAAATTCACGAAGTTAATGGTAAATATTATTATACTGCAACATGGACTGATAGAAAGGAACTTGTCAGCGTAGTCCCACGTAGATACAATGTTTATAGGAATCAAACACAAATCTTAGTTGCAGATAAACCAGATGGTCCGTTTAAACATATAAATTCTGATCCGAATTATGATTATTTATATCATGACTGGGATGTTATTGATGGAACAATCTGGTATGAAAAAGGTGTTCCTTATTTCATTTTTGTTCATGAATGGACACAAGTTGTTGATGGTACGATGGAATATGTTAAACTTTCGCCCGATTTGAGTATGAGAATATCTGAGCCGGTATGTCTATTTCGTGCAAGTGAAGCTCCTTGGGCACTTGAGATGGTTGCAAATGAAGAAATGACTTTTGGTATGAAATTACCTGGGTGGGTAACAGATGGACCACAAATGTTTAGAACACAAACCGGAAAATTAGGAATGCTATGGTCAAGTTGGGGAGAAGGTAGATACTTACAAGGGGTTGCTTATTCTGAATCTGGTACAATTGATGGACCATGGACACAAGAAGAAAAACCTTTTGTAGGAAATAATTCTGGACATGGAATGTTGTTTACAACATTTGAAGGAAAAAGACTTCTTGCAATCCATCATGTTGATGGAGATGGGCCTCGTAAACCTCAACTTTATGAGATTGATGATTCAGGTGATAAACTTATTCTTGGAAAAAGATATTATCCTTAATTGAAAATCTAATGGGCAGAAATTTAACGAATAATATCGAAAATCATTGAATTGGAAATTCAATAAAAATGTAAAAGTTTTATTAGAAAATGATAAAATCAATTTAGTTTGATAACGGAGAAAAAATGAAATCAAAAATTCTATTTATTTTAGTAGTAGTAGCAAGTTTAATAAGCAATGCCCAAATATTGGATGGTAAGTGGAAAGGCAATATGATGAGCCCCAACGGAGATTTTGAATTAGTTTTTACCTTTAATGTTATTTCAGATTCATTATGTGGAGAAGTAACATCATCAATGGGAACTTTGCCAATCGAAAATGGAAAAGTTAACGGAAACGAATTTTCGTTTGATGTAAATGTTAATGGCCAAATAATAAACCATATGGGTTTAATTGATAATAATATTGTTAAATTAAATATTCCAATGATGAATGACCCCATGATATTAGTTCAAGTTGAAGATAGATCTAAAGTTCAAGGTATATGGCTTGGTAAAACAACAGGTCCTCAAGGAGATATGGAATTAACTTTTACATTTGAAATAAATGATAAAATATTAAAAGGTAAAAATTCTTCAATTATGGGCGAAACTGAAATAACTAACGGAGTTATCAATGGAAATGAATTTTCATTTGATGTTGACTTGCAAGGGATGATTATTTCACATAAATGTTTTTATCTTGATGATGATACAATTGATATGAAAGCACTTGTTATGGGCCAAGAAATGGCTTTGAAATTAACAAGAAAGCGTCAATAATTTTTTGTTGTCATATTTCACTTAAATAATTTATAAATAACAATTGATCTTAATGAAAACTAAATGTTTTGGAATGAAGAATAACTATATAAAATTATTTTTAATCTTAATAATGTTTGGTAATATAAAAGTGTTTTCACAGGATCCAAACTTCCATATTTATCTTTGTTTCGGACAATCCAATATGGAAGGAAATGCAAAGATTGAAGAACAAGATAAAATAGTTGATGACCGTTTTCAAGTTTTTCAAACAGTCGATTGTCAAGATTTGAATAGAAGTAAAGGCAATTGGTATTCAGCTGTTCCACCTTTGTGCCGTTGTAAAACTGGTTTAGGTCCTGCAGATTATTTCGGCAGAACAATAATTGAAAACCTACCAAGTAATATTAGAGTTGGAATTGTTAATGTTTCAGTAGCAGGGTGTAAAATTGAGTTATTCGATAAAGATAATTTCCAAAATTATGCTTCAACTGCACCAATATGGATGAGCAACATTATTAAAGAATACAACGGAAATCCGTATGCCTATCTTGTTGAAATGGCAAAATTAGCACAAAAAGATGGAGTTATAAAAGGTATTTTATTACATCAAGGTGAATCAAATCCTAATGATACAACATGGGTAATAAAAGTAAAAAGTATATATGACAATCTTATTAAAGATTTGAACTTAAATTCAAATGAAGTACCATTACTTGCAGGTGAAACCGTTCATGCAGAGCAAGGCGGAGTTTGTTCGGGAATGAATTCCTTTATTGCAAAATTGCCAGAAGAAGTTCCAAATTCGCATGTTATTTCTTCCAAAGGTTGTTCAGCATCAGGCGATTTTATCCATTTTAACTCAGCAGGATATAGAAAACTTGGGTCAAGATATGCAAAAAAAATGTTGGAATTATTAGGATACGAGATTAAAAAACCAAAACCTATAAAAGTTGAAGAAGGATTACTGCAGGGGTTTTATGAAGATGAATTAACAATTTACAAAGGAATACCATTCGCAGCTCCTCCCATCGGAAATCTTAGATGGAAACCACCACAACCAATTGAAAAATGGGAAGGTATAAGAAATGCAGATAAATATTCCCCCAATACTATGCAAATTATGGTTGAAGAGTACGGTCCTTGGACGGCTGAATATCAACCCAAAGGGAATGCAAGTGAGGATGGCCTATATTTAAATATCTGGACAACTGCGAAATCGCAGGAAGAAAAACGACCGGTTGTAATGTATATCCCAGGAGGTGCATTCTTAAATGGTTCAGGCAATGTTCCTGTTTACAATGGTGCAAATTTAGCAAAGAAGGGATTGGTTGTAGTCACTATAAATTACAGAGTTGGTGTATTTGGATTTTTTGCCCATTCTGAATTAACAAAAGAATCGGAACATAACTCTTCCGGCAATTATGGATTGCTTGACCAACTAGCAGCACTGAAATGGATTCAGAGAAATATTTCTGTTTTTGGAGGTGATCCTAATAAAGTTACAATAATGGGACAATCTGCTGGAGCAGCATCGGTAAATTATTTAACTGCTTCACCTCTTGCAAAGGGATTATTTATTAGGGCTATTTCTCAGAGCGGATCAAATGCTACAATGGGACCTAGGGAAGTTTTGTCTGATGCTGAACAATACGGGACTGATTTTGCTCATGCAATTGGTGCTACTTCCATTAAGGAATTAAGAGCAATGTCTGCTGAAAAATTGCTCAATGCTGCAAATAATAAATATCGATTCTCTCCGATAATTGACGGTTGGTTTCTCCCGAAAAGCGGTGATGAAATCTTTGCGCAAGGCCAACATAATGATGTCACTACATTAACAGGCTGGGTAGCAGATGAAGGAAGTTTTAATGAGAATTATGGAAAAATGCCGGCTGAGGATTTTATAAATCATCTTATTCAGCAATACGGTGAATTTGCTGAAAAGATTCTAAAATTATATCCAGCTGCAACTGATGCTGAAGCTTCTCGATCACAGAAAGAATTAGCAAGTGATATGCGTATGATTTCTACTTACAAATGGGCAATAAAACGTAAGCGGACTTCTAAGTCAGATATGTATACTTATCTATTTACACACGAACAGCCTGGAGAAACTAAAGATAAATATTTAGCATTTCATTCTTCTGAATTACCCTATGTATTTAATAATTTGGAACAATCTCCAAGACCATGGACAGCTGAGGACAAAAAAATATCTGAGACATTGTCAAATTATTGGGTAAATTTTATCTCCTCCGGTGACCCAAACGGAGATAATCTTCCATACTGGCCGGTATTTGATGAAGCAAAAAAAGAGGTAATGGAATTGGGGGATGATATGATGCCCCGACCTATAGCAAGTAATGAAAAATTTGAGATTTTATTAAAAATAACTCAAAAAAGATTTTTTTAACTGGAAAAAGTGATATCGTAATTCAATAACATGCTGAAAATTATTGAATAGATGCAATCTAGATAAATAAGGGATAAGCAAAATAGAAAAGTAAAAAACTTAATAATTCAGATATTCTAAAAAAAATTGAATACTCTAATGAATAAAAGGAGGAACAGTGAATCGAAATTTATTACTCATATTATTTTTATTAGTAACGTGCGTGGTTATAAATGCTCAAGGAATTGATAAAATGGCGCCAGAAGGTTATGATGTTTTTCAGTCAAATATTGCTCATGGTAAAATTGATTCAGTTACATATGAATCAAAAACTGTAGGTACAAAAAGAAAAGCAATAATTTATACACCACCGGAATTTTCGAAAGATAAAAAATATCCGGTATTATATCTTTTGCATGGAATTGGTGGAGATGAAAAAGAATGGTTGAAAGGTGCACAGCCGCAAATAATTTTAGATAATCTTTATGCTGAAAATAAAATTGAGCCAATGATTGTCGTTATGCCAAATGGCAGAGCAATGAAAGATGATCGAGCAATTGGAAATATTTTTGATAAAGAAAAAGTAGATGCATTTGCAAATTTTGAAAAAGATTTACTCAATGATCTTATTCCTTTTATTGAAAAAACTTTTCCGGTTTTTACTGATAGGGAAAATAGAGCGATTGCCGGATTATCAATGGGAGGCGGTCAATCATTAAATTTTGGACTTAGTAATTTAGACAAATTTGCATGGGTTGGTGGATTTTCTTCTGCTCCAAATACTAAGAAACCGGAGGAACTTTTTCCAAATCCGGAAGAATCTAAAAAGAAATTAAAATTACTTTGGATTTCATGCGGAGATAATGATGGACTTATTCCATTCAGTACGAGAACACATGAATATGCAAGAGATAATGATATTCCGCATATTTTTTATATTGAACCCGGAGTACATGATTTTAAGGTATGGAAAAATGGTTTGTATATGTTTTCCAAATTAATATTTAAAACTGTTGATGAATCAAAATTTTCACAATACAGTCCTTTGGGAATTCCGGCTTCAACAAATGTTAGAAGAGCAAAGTATCCTCAAATTCTGCCGGATAATAGAGTAATATTTCAAGTAAAAGCTCCCGATGCAAAAAATGTTCAAATTGATTTAGGCAAAAAATATGATATGGTAAAAGATACAAGCGGTGTTTGGGAAATTACTACCGATACGATTAGTGAAGGATTTCATTACTATTCATTATTAATTGACGGTGTTGCAGTTTGTGATCCAGCGAGCGAAACATTTTATGGAATGGGAAGAATGGCTTCGGGAATTGAGATTCCGCACAAAAATGATTTTTATTATGAGTTAAAAGATGTACCACATGGAGATATAAGAATTAAAAAATATTTTTCAAGTGTCTTAAACAGATGGCGACAGATTTATATTTATACTCCGCCGGATTATGATAAAAATGTAAATGAGAAATATCCAGTGTTATTTATTTTACATGGTGGCGGTGAAGATGAACGCGGTTGGGCAACTCAAGGTAAAACAGATATTATTTTAGATAATTTAATTTCTGATAAGAAAGCTACCCCAATGATTATTGTTATGCCCGATGGAAATATTGATGCACCAATGTTCGGCGATCAAGTGTTAAAAATATTTGAAAGCGAATTAACAAAATCTGTTATACCATTTATTGAAAATAATTATCGAGTCAGAACCGATTCTAAAAATCGTGCACTTGCCGGATTATCAATGGGCGGACTTCAAACACTTTATGCCGGAATTAACAATACAGAAATGTTTTCATACTTGGGAGTTTTTAGCTCCGGCTGGATTCAGCCGATGCAAAAAGACTTGGCGAATTCTCAATATGATTTTATGCAAAATAATGCTGATAAAATAAATACCGATTTAAAATTATTCTGGATTTCGATGGGTGGAAAAGAAGATATAGCTTACAATAATTGCCAATTGATGATGCAAAAATTTGATGAGATGAAAATAAATTATCAATATAGTGAATATCCTGGCGGGCATACTTGGCCGGTTTGGCGTCATGATTTATTCAAAATTGCACAATTACTTTTTAAATAAATTGATATAAGTGGTTTAAAATGAAGATTAAAATTTTATTCATTCTGATTTTACTATTTCAAGTTTGTTTGATAGCTCAAGAAAATTTTAAAATAATAGTTAGAACAGATAAAGAACCAATAGCTTCTGGGCAATTTAAGCCAACTTGGGAATCGTTAAAAAATTATAGAGTGCCGGAATGGTATAGAAATGCAAAATTTGGGATTTGGGCACATTGGGGTCCACAATGTCAACCGGGACAAGGCGATTGGTATGCACGAATGATGTATGATGAAGGAAGCGCTCAATATAATTGGCATGTTAAAAACTATGGACATCCATCTAAAGTTGGATTTAAAGATGTTATAAATAGTTGGAAAGCAGAAAATTGGAATCCAGAAAAATTAGTTGAATTGTACAAAAAAACTGGTGCGCAATATTTTTTTTCAATGGCAAATCACCATGATAATTTGGATATGTGGGATAGTAAATATCAAAAATGGAATACTGTAAATGTTGGTCCCAAAAAAGATATTCTCAAGGGTTGGGCGGATGCAGCAAAAAAGTATAATCTTCCATTTGGATTAAGTGTACACGCAGCACATGCTTGGTCATGGTTGGAAACTTCTCAAAGATCAGATAAGAATGGCGAGTTAGCTGGTATTCCATACGATGGCAAACTTACTGCTGAGGATGGAAAAGGCACATGGTGGGAAGGATTAGATCCGCAAGAATTATATGAACAGAATCATCCTTTAAGTGAAGGCAGCGAAAATACTAATAAAATTCATAGTCAATGGTATTGGGGAAACGGCGTTGCCATTCCTTCACAAGAATATTGTGAGAAGTTTTATAATAGAACGATTGATATGATAAATCAATTCAATCCAAATTTAATTTACTTTGATGATACTGGACTTCCGTTATATCCAATTAGTGATGCTGGATTAAAAATTGCTGCACATTATTATAATAGTAATATGGCATTGAACAACGGTAAATTAGAAGCTGTTTTATTTGGTAAAATTTTAACTGATGAAGAAAAAAAGTGTTTAGTCTGGGATGTTGAACTTGGAGCTCCGGAAAATATTCAAGAACTACCTTGGCAAACATGTTCATGCATTGGGCAATGGCATTATAAAAATTCAATTTATGAAAACAATGAATATAAATCTGCTAAAGCAGTAATTCATCAATTAGTTGATATTGTAAGCAAAAATGGAAATTTACTTTTAAATATTCCTGTAAGAGGTGATGGTACAATTGATGAAAAGGAAATTGCAATTCTAAAGAGTATTGCTTCATGGATGGAAATAAATAAAGAAAGTATTTATGAAACTCGTCCATGGAAAGTATTCGGTGAAGGACCAGCAGCTGAAACAGCAAACCCATTAAAGGCACAAGGGTTCAATGAGGGAAAAGTAAAATATAGTGATAAGGATTTAAGATTTAATCAAAATGGAAATATTCTTTACATAACAATTATGGGTGTACCAAATGATAGCATTTTGGTTAAGAATTTGAAAATTGTAAATGGACAAAAAAACATTGCAAATATTGAATTACTTGGAAGCACTGAAAAAGTTGAATGGAATCAAACTATGGAATATTTGAAAATTGAAAAGCCAAATATTATTCCTAACGAAATAGCCATTGTATATAAAGCATATTTGCATTAATAGTTAAATGATGGTAAAAATAAAGAATTAATAATGTTAACAATAATGTTATATAATGAGACAAAATAATAAAATAACTTTTAATAGAAATTTTGGTATTTCACTAAAAGTAATGTTGTTCATTGTTTTTAGTAGTATGAATATTCCCTTAACCGCACAACCAGAGAATAATGGAAAAAAAATTAGCTCCAATTTATTTGGATTATTTTTTGAAGATATTAATTATGCTGCAGATGGCGGACTATATGCAGAGCTTGTGCAAAATCGTTCGTTTGAATATACTCCAACAGAACAAAAAAGTTGGAATCCCTTATCTTTCTGGGAATATATTTCACCCGGGTTTTCTTATGGAAGAATTAGTGTAGAAACAAATTCACCAATTCATCCAAACAATCCGCATTACATAGTGCTTGATGTTGAACATGTTGGTCATGAAGAAAATTATGTTGGTGATATTGGAGTTGGTTTGAAAAATTCCGGATTTAATGGAATGGTAATAAAGACTGGTGAAAAATATAATTTAACCTTTTTTGTACGTCAATATTTAGAAGAACCAATTAATTTCAAAATAAGTTTACAAAGTCCATCCGGTAAAATTAAATATGCTGAAAATCAAATTACAACTTCTTCACAAGAATGGAAAAAATATTCAACAAGTTTAATTACATCAGAAAAAAGTGACAGTGCAACATTAGTGATTCTGGCAACAACCAAAGGAAAATTTGCAATCGATGTAATTTCTTTATTTCCGGAAAAAACATTTCTTAATCGCATAAACGGATTAAGAAATGATCTCGCTCAAGTACTTGCCGATATGAAACCAAAGTTTATTCGTTTTCCTGGAGGATGTCTTGTGCATGGCGATGGATTAGGTAATATGTACAGATGGAAAAATACTATCGGTCCAATTGAACAAAGAAAAGAACAAAGAAATATTTGGGGTTATCATCAAACAACAGGACTAGGTTATTTTGAATATTTTCAATTTTGTGAAGATATTGGGGCGATACCAATCCCAATATTACCAGCAGCTGTAAGTTGTCAAAATTCCGGTGGAACTTGGAGAATTGGCGGTACTGGGCAGAAAGCACTACAAATGAATGAAATGGATGAATACATTCAAGAAGTCCTTGATTTAATTGAATGGGCTAATGGTCCAATTACTTCAACTTGGGGCAAAAAGAGAGCAGAAGTTGGACATCCAAAACCATTTAATCTTGAATTTATTGGAATTGGCAATGAAGATAAAATGACACCGGAATTTCAAGAAAGATTTAAAATGATATTTGAAGCTGTTAAATCACATCATCCGGAAATATCAATAATTGGTACAACCGGACCTTTTCACAGCGGAGAAGATTTTGAGAAAGGATGTAAATTAGCTGATGAATTAAAAATCCCAATTGTTGATGAGCATTATTATGTCGATCCCAAATGGCTTTTAACAAATCATAATCGTTATGATAAGTATGATAGAAATAAATCCAAAGTTTATCTTGGTGAATATGCATCTTGGGGAAATAAAATGATTAATGCTATTTCCGAAGCTGCATATTTAACTTCATTAGAGAGAAATGGCGATGTAGTTGTTATGGCTTCATATGCTCCATTACTTGCAAAAAAAGATTTTACTCAATGGCGAACTGATATGATTTTCTTTGATAATACAAATATCTGCTTAACCCCAAATTATTATGTACAAAAAATGTTTATGACGAATCAAGGAGATATGTATTATGATAATATTATTTCATATGATAAAAATGATACAACTTTTGCTTCATCTTGTGTTAAGGATAACGAAAGCGGTGATATAATTTTAAAATTAGTTAACACAAGCATTGAAATGAAATCAATTAAAATTGATTTATCAATTTTAAAAATTAATTCAGAAGCTAAGAAAACAATCTTATCTGGTGATCCGGAAGATGAAAATACTTTTGAAAATATTGAAAAGATTATACCAATAAAATCAAAAATAAAAATTCAATCTAAATTTAATTACGATATTCCGGCAATGTCATTAACAGTTCTGAGAATAAAAACAGAAAAATGATTTTTGATAGTAAGAGAAAAATTATGAATAAAAAATTTCTTATCACCAAATTAATTTTATCATTGATAATATTTTTATCTGCAGAAAATATTTTACTCGCACAAAAACTTCATAGCGATAATGGTGATGGTACATTTACCAATCCGGTAATTGCAGCTGATTTTCCAGATCCCGATGTAATATTTGTTGATGATACATATTACATGGTTACCACAACAATGTTTATTTTTCCCGGAGTAACAGTTCTTAAATCCAAAGATTTAGTTAATTGGGAATATTGCAGCAATGCGGTTCCTAGATTTGATTTTAGTCCATGTTATAATCTTGATGGGTGTAATAGATATCGACACGGACAATGGGCAACAAGTATAAAGTACAATAAAGGAAAATTTTATTTATTGTTTATAACTCTAGATGAAGGCGGATTTATTTGCTCCTCAGAAAAAGCTGAAGGACCTTGGGAAATTACAAAATTACCCCAAGGGTTTTATGATCCTGGATTATTCTTTGATGAAGACGGAAGAATTTTTGTTGCTCATGGATATAGTGAAATTAGAATTACCGAAGTTGATAAAAATTTTACACCAATAAGCAAAGATTCGCTTGTTTACGTCGGCGATATTCGAAAAGGTTTAGAGGGTGCTCATGTTTATAAAATTAACGATTATTATTATTTGTATTGCACATACGGAGGACTAGACGGAATTCAAGTTGCTCTTCGTTCAAAAAATATTTACGGTCCATATGAACAAAAAGTTGTAATTAGTGAAAAAACTCACGGTCCAAACTTTGGTATTCATCAAGGTGCGTTAATAAAAACACAAATTGATGAATGGTGGACAATGCTATTTGTTGATAGCGGTCCTTTCGGTCGTTTCCCATCTCTACAGCCGGTAACTTGGGTAGATGGTTGGCCATTGGTTGGCGTTGATGGAAAAGCAGTAGTTAACTATAAAAAACCAAATGTTGGAAAAGAATATCCAATAAAAATATTTCCAACTTCTGATGAATTTAATACTCAAGAATTGGGAATGCAATGGGGATGGAATCATAATCCGGAACCAAGTAAATGGTCACTTTCAGAAAATCACGGATACTTAAGATTAAAAACAGTTAGAATTGTTGACAGCTTGCAAAAAGCACAAAATACTTTAACACAAAGAATGTTTGCATATTATTCTGATACTTTAGCGACAGTTGGAACAACAGAATTAAATTTTGAAAATATGAAAGATGGTGATATTACCGGATTAGCAATATTTCAAGATCCGTATGCATTTATCGGAGTAAGAAAAAACAATAATAAAAATTATGTGATTATGGTTAACAATGGAAAAACAATTGATTCGACTGAAGTTAACGGAAATAAACTTTATTTGAAAACTAGCGCAATTTACGGATCGGGTGCCGCAGATATTTTTACGGGCAATGCTCCAGCTGGAACCGGAACTGCAACTTTTTCATTTAGTATTGATAATAAAAATTTTACAAAAATTGGTAATGAATTAAATATGAGATTTAGTTTAAAAATATTCACAGGAAATAAATTTTGTTTATTTAACTATGCTACAAAGGAATTTGGTGGTTATGTTGATTTCAATTGGTTTAGAACAAGTGCCGAAAAAATTTAAATATATAAATTGGAATAAATTCGCTAATATTTTTTTAATAACATAAATGTGGGGGTAAGATGAAGAATAATACTAAACAAAATCAAAAGTTTAAAAAACTTCTAAGATTTAAATATGGAGAAATCATAATGAAACAATCAGCAACTTTTGCACTTTTGTTAATTTCACTTTTGATTTTAACAGAAAATTCATTTGCACAAAAACTTAAATTAAATGAATCAGATTATTTTGAAGCACAAGGAATTAATGTTTTAGTTTTTAGTAATCAATACAACGGAATGTTTTTTGATGAAAAAACTGCTGGTATTGAATTAATTCAACATGGAATTAGAACTTCAACCGGAGGTGCTGTAAGATTAGCAAACACTCCGGAACAATGGGATTTAGTGCCGATGGTTATTGATCGAAAAATTGATAAAGAAAAAAATAGCATTGATGTAGTATTGAAATATGAAGAGTTTGATTTCACATCAAAAATAAATGTTACTGCAAAAGACAATGGAGTTTTGATAAGTGTTTTTCTTGATCAACCAGTTCCGGAAAAATTAGAAGGTCGTGCCGGATTTAATCTGGAATTCTTACCTTCAACATATTTTGAAAAAACATATTTGGTAGATGGTAATCCATATAATTTCCCAAGGTATCCTTCGGGCAACACTAAAATTGAACCAATAAAAAATAAAATAACTCAGTTTGCCGGACACACAACATTTGATGATAGAGGACTTGGTGAATTTATTGTTCCAGAACCGCTTGCAAAAGGAAAAACCATTGTACTTTCGCCGGAATGCCAAGAAAGTTTTGTAACTGTTAAAGGTATTGATTCAGAAATAATGTTATTTGATGGACGAAATCTTGCACAAAACGGTTGGTTTATTTTAAGAAGTTTATTGCCAATTATGAAAACCGGAAAAGTTCTTGAATGGTATCTTGAAGCAAATACAATTCCAAATTGGATTAGAAAACCTAATATTGGATTTTCGCAAGTTGGTTATACTCCAAATCAAGAAAAAGTTGCTGTTATAGAATTAGATAAAAATGATACTCAGTTGAATAATGCTAAAGTATTTCAAATTACTTTAGATGGAAAATCTGTTGAGAAATTTAATGGTGATGTGAAAGAATGGGGAAAATATTTAAGATATAATTATGCAAAATTCGATTTTAGTTCTGTGAAAGAATCCGGAATTTACTATATCCAGTATGGCGATCAGAAATCAAATACTTTTAGAATAAATCAAAATGTTTATGATGATGTTTGGCATCCTACAATGGATGTATGGTTTCCGGTTCAAATGGATCACATGCAAGTAAATGAAGCATATAGAGTTTGGCACGGTGAACCATTTATGGATGATTGCCTTCAAGCGCCGTTAAATCATCAACATTATGATGGTTACAAAATGGGAGATACAACTGACACAAAATATAAACCGTTTGAAAGAATTCCTAATATGGCAGTAGGTGGATGGTTTGATGCCGGTGATTTTGATATTCAAACTGGCTCGCATAATCATGTTATTTCAAGTTTTGTTGATACTTGGGAAAAATTTAAAATTGAACGTGATCAAACTTTTATTGATCAAAAAACTCGTTATGTTGATATTCATCGTCCCGATGGCAAAATAGATTTGTTACAGCAAATTGAACATGGGACATTAAATCTTGTTGCTCAGTGTGAAAATATTGGTCATCCGGTTATGGGAATTATTGTTCCAAATTTGCATCAATATCATCATCTTGGTGATGCAATGACTGAAACCGATAATCTTCCGTATAATCCAGATTTGAAACCATACGAAAAAGATGGAAAATCAAGCGGAACTTTGGATGACCGTTGGGCATTCACAACACGATTACCGTTTTTGGATTTTCAAACATCAGCAACATTAGCAGAAGCTGCTCGTACATTAAAAGGATTTAATGATGATCTTGCAAATAGAAGTTTAGCAAATGCAAAAAGACTATTAGCTGAAGCAGATGAAATACTTAAAAAACCAATTAAGGATGATAATCCGTGGTGGACAAGATGGGCAAGAGGTGCAGATATTGAAGCTGTTCTTCAATTGTATATTACAACAAAAGAACAAAAATATGCAGATAGATTTTTAGATAAAATTTGGACAATTCTTGAACCACCTCAGATTAATGATCCTCAAATTGACCCTAGTTTTTTCTTGAGTAGAAGTATAAAAGTTGCATTAAAAGCTGCACCTTATTTGGGTGACAATTACAAAACGAAATTAAGAGATTATGTTATTAAGTATAAAAATTATTTAACGGAGTTAGAAAAGAAAAATCCATATGGAATGCCAATAGCAACTGGAGGTTGGGGCGGCAGCGGAAATGTTGTTGCAACTGCAATTACAAATTATTTTGCATATAAATTATATCCGGATATTATGACTAAAGATGATGTTATAAAAGGTGCAAATTATATTTTTGGTTGTCATCCATATTCAAATCTTTCATTTGTCAATGCAGTAGGTACTAAATCCAAAAAAATTGCTTATGGAAATAACAGAGCAGATTTCACAACAATAGCTGGTGGAATTGTTCCCGGTGTAATGCTGCTTAAACCAGATTTCCTTGAAAACAAAGATGATTGGCCGTTCTTATGGGGAGAAAATGAAGTTACGGTTGGAGGTTCGGCAGATTATGTTTTCTTGGCAAATGCTGTTAAAGAATTATTAAAATAATTTGTAAGGAATTTTGAAATGAGTTTCCCAAATATTATTTCTTTCACCCTCTTAAATGCATGCAACTTAAGATGTAAAATGTGCGGGCAGTGGAGTGAAACCGGTTATGTAAAAAATAAAATTGTCGATGCAAATCCACAATTGGATTTGGAAGTTTGGAAAAAACTCATTGATGAAATTTCTCAACATAAAATTAGAATTATTTTAATTAGGGGAGGAGAACCATTTCTCTTCCCCAAAATTATGGATTTGATAAAATATGCAAATAGTAAAAATCTGTTTTTATCTATTGATACAAACGGAACGATGATTGAAAAATTTGCCGAAGAACTTGTCCAATTAGGGAATATGCATATTACTTTATCTGTTGATGGACCTGAAAAAATTCATGATGAAGTTCGCGGAATTGAAGGAAGTTATCAAAAAATTAAAACCAATATTGCTTTATTTAACGAACTTGAGAAAAAATATGATAAACCAATAAGTAAAAGTATTTGCTTTACAATTAGTAAATATTCTTATGATGGTTTGGGAGAAATGCCAAACGTTGCGAGAGAAATGGGAATTAATTCAATAAATATTGTGCCGTATTATTTTTTCAATTCTGAAGTTGGTGAAAAATATGAAGATGAATTAATAAAATATTTTGATACTAAAGCATATTCATGGAAAGGATTTTATAATGAAGATTCGGGGATCGATTTTAATATTTTCAAAACTCAATATGAAAAATATATTTCTTCTTTAAATGGAATTGAGAATTTCCCGTTTATGCCGTTTGGAATTGATGAATATAAGGAATGGTTTGATAATTCTTATTCAGTTGTTGGATCAGAAAAATGTTTGAATGTAGAAAGTTTAATAGATATTCAACCAAATGGTGATGTAAATTTCTGTATTGATTTTCCGGATTATGTTTTTGGAAATGTTAAAAATAATTCGATTGAGGAAATTTGGAATTCTGAAAAAGCAGAAAAATTTAGAAGTTACAGAAGAGAAAAACCATTAGCAGTTTGCTATAGATGCGGCGCAAAGTACTGTTCGGAAATTAAAGAATAGTTATAATATATTTATTTGAAATTAAAAATATTAGAAGTTGTTTGGAAAATAAAAATGAAATTATTAAAAATTAGAATTTTATTGATTTTACTTTTCGTTTTGCTAAATAATATATCGGGGCAAAACCCAATAATCAAGGATCAATACACGGCTGATCCAACAGCACGTGTTTTTGAAGGTAAGGTTTATCTTTATCCATCGCACGATATATTAGCAACTGAAGAGAAAGGTAGAATCGGCTGGTTTTGTATGGAAGATTATCATGTTTTTCTTCAGAAAATTTAACAGTTTGGAAAGATCACGGTGTAATTGTTAGTCAAAATAAAGTTCCTTGGGTTGATTCAAATACTTACAGCATGTGGGCGCCGGATTGCATTGAAAAAAATGGTAAATATTACTTTTATTTTCCGGCAATGAATAAAGATACAACCACACAATTTAGAATGAATATTGGTGTAGCCGTTTCTGATAAACCATATGGACCATTCACTACGCAAAATGAACCAATAAAAAATGTTAGAGGAATTGATCCGAATGTTTTTATTGATAAAGACGGACAAGCTTATTTGTATTGGTCGGCAAGAAATATCTTTGTTGCAAAACTAAAAGAAAATATGCTTGAATTAGCAGATGAACCAATGATAATTCCAAATCTTCCGGAGAAGGGATTGAAAGAAGGTCCGTTTGTGTTTGAGCGAAACGGAATTTATTATTTAACTTATCCGCATGTTGAAAACAAAACAGAGCGACTTGAATATGCAATTGGTGATAATCCGCTTGGTCCATTTAAAGTTACCGGAGTTATTATGGATGAATCTCCAAATTGCTGGACGAATCATCAATCAATTGTTGAATATAAAAATCAGTGGTATTTATTTTATCATTTTAATGATTTATCTCCACACTTTGATAAAAACAGATCAACAAGAATTGACAGCTTATTTTTCAATGAAGATGGAACAATTCAAAAAGTTATTCCAACTTTACGCGGAGTTGGTTTAACAAATGCAAAATCAAAAATTCAAATTGATAGATACAGTTTAAAAGGTGAAAATAATGTTAATGTTGAATTTATAGATACGACAAAAAAGTATGAAGGATGGAAAACTATTTTTGAAAATGAAGATTCTTGGATTCAATATAATAGTGTCGAGTTCGGAAATGAAAATGTAAAATCAATTATTGTAAATGCTATTTCATTAGAAGGCGGAGAATTAGAAGTAAGATTAGGAAATATTAACGGAAAAATAATTGCAAAAATTGAAATTGAAAAATCAAATGATTGGAAAATATTTAAATCAAAAATTGCAAATGTTCAAACCGGTGATCAAAACATTGTTGTAATTAACAAAGGGAAAAAATTAGAAATTGATTGGATTAGTTTTGAATAAATATTATAAAAATATATTAAACAAATATTGAGTATGAAAATGAAAAAATTATTAGCAGTTTTATTTCTTACATGTGCATTTACATTAATTGGGCAAAATGCAAAAATTAAAATTGATATTACAAGAACAATAGGAGAAATCGATCCTAAAATTTACGGTGTATTTATGGAACCTATTCATTTTAACGGTGCAAGAATGGGATTACCTGACACAGTTGAGTATAATACACTTTACGGAACTTTGTATGATCCAAAATCACCACTTGCAGATGAAAATGGTTTTAGAAAAGATTATATCGAAGCAATGAAAGAACTCAAAATTACAAATATGCGTTGGCCAGGCGGTAATTTTTTAATGGGTTATAATTGGGAAGATGGAATTGGTCCAAAAGATAAAAGACCTTCTCGTATAAATCTAGCCTGGGGAGGATTGGAAAGCAATCATGTTGGAACTGATGAATGGTTTCAATTAAATAAATCAATTGGAAGCGAGAATATTATATGTGTAAATCTTGGACTCGGCACAATTCAAGATGCACACAATTGGGTTGAATATTGTAATTACAAAAAGGGAACACACTATTCAGATTTGAGAATTAAGAACGGGCACAAAGAACCGTACAATGTAAAAATTTGGGATTTAGGAAACGAAGTTGACGGATATCCATGGGAGCTTGGTTATAAGAATGCTGAAGATTATGTAAAGATTGGAAGAGAAGCTGCAAAAGCAATGAAAGCCGTAGATGGATCAATAAAATTAGTAGCTTCCGGTTCGTCATATTATGAGCCAACCGGACAGTGGATTGATTGGAATAGAAAGGTTCTTGCCGGATTGGGAGACATGATAAGTTATATTTCTTTGCATAGATATTGGGAAAGAGGTAATGATTATTATGATTATATGGGACAAAGTGCAATGGATTTTGAAGAAAAAATTACCATCCCTGCCGCAGAAATCAAAGCAATGCGAGCAATGAAAGGATTGAAAAATGAAATTCATATTTCTTTTGATGAATGGGGAGTTTTCGGAAGAAACTTTTTATCAGTATTGCCAATTGCTCAATGTTTAAATTCTTTTATTCGCCATGCAGATGTTGTTAAAATGGCAAACTTTACAATGCTAACTTCTTTACTTGCCAATGACCTTGAAAAAGGCACATATAAATCACCTTTATTTCATACATTTAAAATGTTTTCAACAAATTGTTTAGGAAACTCAATCGATACGTATGTTGAGTGTGACACTTTTAATACTGAAAAGTACAAAGGAATTCCTTATCTTGACGTAACTTCTGTTTATAATAAAGAAAGCAATACAGTTATAATAAATGTAGTTAATCGTCATCAAGAAAATTCTTTAACAACCGAAATTATTAGTACAGATGGAATTTTTTATGGCAAAGCAGAAATTAACTTATTAAGTGCTGAAAAACTAGATGAACCATTTTCCATTGATAAACAAAATGAATATAATCCCAAAGTAAATGAAGTTAATGTTAATGGGAATAAAATCTCGTATTCATTTCCGGCACATTCAATTTCTCAAATAAAAGTTAAGATCAAAGAATAAAATATAATTTAGTAGTTTTGTTAAACGTTGGCACTATGTAGGAGTATTTAGTATGAATGAATTTTTTCAAAGATTTGTAAAAGTTTGTCCTAAAACCGGAAGAATAAGAAAAATAATTTTGCCGAAAGGATATTATAAATTACTTTTCCCTTTTGTTGGATTAGCTGCATTATTATGGATTGCATTTCGAGTAATACCGAAACCAAGTAGAGCTGCTTATCCATGTGTAAAAGCTGCAACTCCAATTGCAACAAGTTTTGTACTTTGGTTAATTGGAATTACAGCATCGTTTACGGCATTTTCAAAAATGAAACTGGCATTTTCAAATTCATCATATTTTAGAACAGTAATATTTTTATTTGTTGGAGTTATTTTCGCTGTTTTAGCAATTAGTCAAGATGGGGTTGTTTCATTCGCAGAATCACAAAATAAATATATATTTAAGCAAGCTGTACTTGAGCCAAATCAGCCAATGGGAGAACCGGTTGGAATAATTCCGGGCAGAGTTGTATGGGTTCACAATCCGGATGCAACAAATGAAAATTGTGATCCGATGGAAGAAAATCATTCTTATTTTCATGAAGAAAATTTTAATCAAGCAATTGTTGATGAAATGCTATCTCAAGCAATTCAAAAACTAACCGAAACAACTTCAGATTCAGCTGCGTGGGAAGCAATATTTAAATTTCATAATAATACAAGAGGCAAAGGAGAGGTTGGTTATCAATCCGGAGAAAATATATTCTTGAAAATGAATGCCACAAGCAGTTGGGGCGGAAATTATAATGATGAAGATTTAACAAAAGTTTATAAATCGTGGTGGGGAAGTGTTAACAGATATTATGGACTTTCAGAATCCTCACCAACGTTTATTAAAGCAATATTACGACAATTAGTAAATGTTGTACAAGTGCCGCAAGAAAATATTTATATCGGCGATCCGATGAAAATTATTTACAAACACATTTATGAATATTTGCATTCGGAATTTCCAAACATACATTATCTGGATCACTATGGACACACAAATTTGGGAAGAGAACTTGCTGTAAAAAGTACAACTCCAATAATAAAATATTCTGATCGCGGAACTGTTCTTGTTCGAGATGGAAATCCGGTTTATGAAGATGCATTGTATAAAATTTATGAAGATATGGAATACATGATAAATATGCCTCAAATGAAAGGACATGTTAGAGGTGGAGTTACAATGTTCGCAAAAAATCATTTTGGTTCTCATACAAGAGATGGTGCAAATCATTTGCATAATGGATTAATGCTGCCGGGTGAAACTGGATTAACGGCACGCCCAGGATATGGTTTATATAGAGTTCAAGTTGATTTGATGGGGCATGAAATTCTTGGGAAGAAAAATTTAGTTTATTTGATGGATGCTTTGTGGGGCACAGATCACGAATTAAATCCTCCAACAAAATGGCAAATGGAACCTTTTAATAATGATTGGACTTCATCAGTATTTGCATCTCTTGATCCTGTAGCAATTGAATCTGTTGGTTACGATTTTGTTCGAACCGAATTTACTAAAGAAAGATATCCAACAAGTTATGAAAATATTGTTGATGTAATTCAAATGGAAGGAGTTTCAGATTATTTACGACAAGCCGCAGATTCATCAAATTGGCCGGAAGGAATTAAGTATGATCCGGAAAATGATGGAACTATTTTGGGAAGTCTTGGCGCACATGAACATTGGAATAATTCAATAGATAAACAATATTCTAAAAATTTAGGAATTGGAAATGGAATAGAATTAGTTAAAATTTCCAAGCCAATTAATATTCTTGAATCACCAAGTTTGTTAACAGCTGAAGTTATTGATAGCTCAATTGTAAATCTTAGCTGGCAAGATAATTCAACCTCGGAAGACGGTTTTATTGTTGAGCGAAAAGAGAATACTGAAACATCAAATTATATAATACTTGATACTGTTTCCGCTAATCAAACTAATTTTTCTGATGAAACTGATAAATTAGTTTCTAGTTATTTTTATAGAATTAAGGCTTATAATTCATCGGCAACCTCTGATTACACAGAAACGATTTTAGTTAACAATCTTATAATTGTTGGAATAGAAGATGATAAAATTCCAAGAGAATTTACGCTTCATCAAAATTATCCAAATCCATTTAATCCAACCACAACAATTAAATTTAGTATAAAAAATAATTCGGATGTGACTTTAACAATTTATGATACTATAGGTAGAATAGTAAAAGTTTTGGTAAATGAAAAACTTTCTTCAGGTGAACATAAAATTGATTGGAACGGAAAGAATTATCTTGATGAAACATCCGTAAGTGGAATTTATTTCTACAAAATTTTAGTTAAATCAAATAATCAAAACTATTCAGAAACTAAAAAAATGATACTGGTAAAATAAAATGACAAAAATATTCTTACACTTTTTTTTAATTATTATAATCTGCACCAATTTTGTTTTTGCACAAACTTGGAAATCATATACAACAGAAAATAGTGGGTTATCAAATAATGTCGTTAATTCTATTGCTATTAGTACAGATGGAACAATTTGGTTTGCAACTGACGATGGCTTATGTACTTATGATTCTACAACTTGGAAAGTTTATAAAGTGGAAGATGGATTAAAGAATAATAAAATTAATTCAATTTCATTTTTACCAAACACTTCTCAAGAACTTTGGGTTGCATCTGATTCTGGAATTACAATTTTAACTGTAAATAAAACTGAAATTGTAACAAGTCCCAGTTATATAAATATAAGTTCGGATAATATTATATCCAACAAAGTTAAAGCAATTGAGCTTGATGCTTCCGCAAATAATTGGATTGGAACAGAAGATGGGTTATCAATAATTACTAATTCCGGTATTTATAGTTTTGATGAAAACAATGGATTTGAAAAACCAAAAGTTAATTCATTAAAAACTTTATCAGATAATTGGGTTCATGTTGGAACTTCCGGTGGTGGGGTGAGTCGTCTTAAATATAACGGTGTTGATGGAATTACTTCCGCTTCCAATATAATAACAACATGGAGCGGATTAGCATCGGACACTGTTTTAACAATTTACGTTACCGATGATACTTTACGCTGGTATGGAACAACACAAGGTGTTTCCACACATTTTGGAACTGATACAAAAAGTATTAATTATTGGTGGATTTATAATACTTACACAAGCGGAATTGTTGAAAATTATGTTCGTGCAATTATTCGTGATAAGAATAATACAATGTGGTTCGGTACAAGAAAAGGTATTTCAAAAATGTTAACCGATAAAACTACTTGGCAAACTTATACTGAGTTGGATGGTTTGATAAGTAATAATATTTTTGATATTGAAGTTGATAAAAATAATAATTTATGGATTGCAACAGATAAAGGAGTTTCAAATTTTCCTAATACTCCAACATCAATAAAGAATATTATAAATGAAAATTACAAATTAAGTTTGTCAAATTTTCCTAATCCATTTAATCCAACAACAAATATTGAATTTGCTATACCAAAAACAAGCAAAGTGAAATTAGAGATTTATGATAATTTAGGAAAACTTGTGGAAGTGTTGCTTGACAAAAAAATAAATGCTGGAATTCATAATGTTAGATTCAATACTAAAGGAATTCCAAGCGGAGTGTATTTTTATCGAATGACAACAGAACAATCAGCGATTACTAAAAAAATGATTTTAATTAAATAGAATATGAAAAATGTAAAGTAAATAATCATGATAAAAATAAAACAAATTGTTCATGATTTTAGGAAATTAGTATTTATAATTATTGTATTAGGAATTTTTCAGACTGATTTATTTTCGCAGATTATTATTGAACCAAATTTAGTTGTTGAAGAAATTGCAAAAGATATCCAACAACCAGAAGGACCAATCTGGAATGATAATTTGGGATTATTATTTTCTGATATAAAAGGAAATAAAATTTATAGATGGACTCAAGGAAATGGTAAAGAAATATTTCTTGATGATTCTGACAGTACAAATGGTTTAGCTTATGATTTGGATGATAAGTTAATTGCCGGACAAATGGGTAAACGAAGAATTGTAAGATTTGAAAACGATGGAACTCAAACTTCGCTTGCAGATAATTATGAAGGGAAAAAATTTAATAGTCCAAATGATTTAGTTGTAAAATCTGATGGCTCAATATTTTTTACTGATCCCGATTTTAATATTCCAAATGGACAAAAAAAAGAACTATCATTTAATGGAATTTATAGAATTAGTCCAATTGGAAAACTGCAATTACTTTCAACATTAACTTTACCTAATGGAATTTGCTTTTCACCGGATGAATCAAAATTATATGTAAATGATTCACAAGCTCACAAAATTTATGTTTGGGATGTTGTTGATGATTCAACAATTACAAACAAAAAATTGTTTTTTACAATTCCGGTAAATGGTTACGCAGACGGAATGAAAACGGATACATTAGGAAACATTTATTGCACATGTTCATCTGCTGTTTGGGTAATATCTCCAAATGGAGAACAAATCGGTAAAATTAATTTACCAACAAATGTTTCTGCATCAAATTGTACATGGGGAGATTTTGATAGAAAAACTCTATTTATTACAGCTGGAAAATCTGTATATAAAACACGTCCTATTTTAACTTCGTTAAATGGGCAAAATTCAGTAATCCCTACGAAAATTATGCTATATCAGAATTATCCAAATCCATTTAACCCTACTACAAAGATAAAATATAATATTCCAAAATTTAGTTATGTAACTTTGAAAATATTTAATTTGTTGGGAAATGAAGTTAAAACATTACAAAAGGGATTTCTTCAACCCGGAAGTTATTCAGTAACGGTAAATTCGGAAGGTTTACCAAGCGGAATTTATTTTTATAGATTGGATACTGAAGATAATTCATTAATTAAGAAATTAGTAATTCTTAAGTAAGCATTTCTCATGATTAAATTTATTGGGATGAAAATGAGGGGAAAGATTTTTTTTATTATAATCATTTTTATTTTTAGTAATAGTGATGCTCAAGTAAAAGAAATATTTGAACCACCAGTAAAATTATCTGCAAAAGAAGATCATGCAAGAATAATGAAACTACTTGGTATGGAATCAATTCGGCGCGGTCCGTCTGGAAATCCAGAAGATTCAAATTATGCAAATGTTGATGAATCTAAAGCTTCGCCGTACACTAGTTTACCGGATCCACTTATTTTCAACAACGGTGAGAAAGTAACTTCTTCAGAAATGTGGTTGAAAAAAAGACGAAGTGAAATTGTTGAAGAATTTGAAAGAGAAATTTACGGCCGACTGCCTTCAAACATTCCAAAAGTAAATTGGGAAGTAACTAAAGTAGAAAATAGTTTCATAGAAAATATTCCAGTTATTAAAAAGCACTTACTTGGTAAAGTTGATAATTCAATTTATCCTCTTTTAAATGTTGAAATAAAAGCAACACTTGTTGTTCCACAGAAAATTAAAGAGCCAGTTCCGATTATGATACATCTTGCATTTGATTTAAGTTTGTTTCCAAATTTTGATTTATCCAAACTCCCTCCCGATTTTTATAAATGGCAATCACAATTACTTAATAATGGATGGGGGTTTGTTGAATTAATTCCTACAAGTTTTCAAGAAGATAATGGCGGAGGTTTAACAAATGGGATTATCGGTTTGTGCAATTTAGGGAAACCCAGAAAATTAGATGATTGGGGAACTTTGCAGGCATGGGCTTGGGGCGCTAGTAAAGTATTGGATTATTTAGAAACAGATAAAATTGTTGATGCGAGAAAAGTTGGAATAGAAGGTCTATCAAGATATGGTAAAGCAGCATTGGTTACAATTGCATTTGATACACGTTTTGCAATAGGATTTATTGGTTCTTCTGGTGCTGCCGGAGCAAAATTACATCGTAGAATATTTGGCGAACAAATTGAAAATATTGCTTCTGAATATGAATATCATTGGATGTGTGGCAATTATATTAAATATGCCGGACAACTAACTGCTAATGATCTGCCAGTTGATTCTCATGAATTAATTGCGTTATGTGCACCTCGACCAATATTTATAGGTGTTGGTTCCCCGGAAGTTGAAGGAAATTGGATTGATGCAAAAGGAATGTTTCTTGCCGCAGTTCATGCTGCACCTGTATATAAACTTCTTGGGAAAAAAGATTTAGGAGTTTCTGAGTATCCGGCAATGGGTACAAAATTAATTAGTGGAGATATTGGTTTTCACCAACATTTTGGTGGACATACAAATGCTCCCAACTGGGAAACATTTTTAGAATTTGCTAAAAAATATATTGAGTAAAATTTATTACTTAAAATTGAAATCAAAAAGTTAATTTTTTAAATCACTTTAGGAATTTATCATGAAAAATATTTTATTTATTACAATCTTATTTGGAGTAATTTATTGTTCGCAACCTCAGGTTACTAAACATTTCACTAATCCAATACTTTCGGGATTTTACCCCGATCCAAGTATTGAACGAGTTGGTGACGATTATTATTTGATAACATCAACCTTTTCCTATTTCCCTGGAATTCCAATTTTTCATAGTAAGGATTTAGTTAATTGGGAATTGATTGGGCACGCACTTGAAAATCCTAATACATTTAATACAAACGGTTTGGGTTTATCTAGAGGAATTTTTGCGCCAGCAATTAATTACCATAAGGGAATATTTTATATAACTTGCACTATTGTTGATGGCGGTGGCAATTTTGTTGTTACTTCTAAAAATTCTCAGGGACCTTACTCCGATCCAATATATCTTCCCGAAATAAATGGTATTGATCCTTCTCTTCATTTTGAAGATGACGGTAAAGCATATATTCTTTACAATAGTGATGCACCAGAAAATAAACCATTGTATAGTGGTCACAGAACAATTAGAATGTACGAATTTGATATTGAAAATTTAAAAGTTGTTGGCGAAGAAAAAATATTAATAAATGGCGGCACTGATCTTAGTAAAAAACCTGAATGGATTGAAGGTCCGCACATTTATAAAAAATATGGATATTACTATTTAATGGCTGCAGAAGGCGGAACCGCAGATAATCATTCTGAAGTAATTTTTAGAAGTAAAAATATTTGGGGTCCGTATGAATCATTCAAGGGCAATCCAATATTAACTCAAAGAACTCTTGATCCAAAAAGAAAAAATCCGGTAACATCAACCGGACATGCAGATATGTTCGAAACACAAAATGGAGAGTGGTGGGCAATATTTTTAGGAATTCGTCCTTATGAACCTTTCGAAAAAAATTATTACAATCTTGCACGAGAAACATTTTTAACTCCAGTTAAATGGATTGAAGACCCAAATTCCAATGGAGATATGTGGCCAATTATAAATCCGGATTTTACAGAAGTTCAATTTTCATATCCGTATCCAAATATTGATGTTGATAAAAAAAATAATAGTATTGAATACAGTGGAAATTTTTCGAGAACTTATACTTTTGATGAAAATGAATTACACAAAAATTTTATTTTTCTCAGAACACCTTTAACAAAATGGTTTAGTTTGGATGAAAAGAAAAGTTATGTTGCTTTAGAATTGAGAGAAGAAACTTGCAACGGTTTAGGTAATCCAAGTTTCTTAGGACATCGCCAACATAATAACGCATGTGTGGCAAGCACAAAATTGCAATTTACCCCAAATTCAGAAAATGAAAAAGCCGGACTTGTAATTTTCACCAATGAAAACAAACATTATTTTATCTGTAAATCTTTAAAAGAAAATAAGGAAGTAATTCAATTATTTAAAAGTGTGAAAACGGACGATCATAATAATGGAATTATGTTGATTGAAAGTAGGGAAATTTTAGATGGAAATAAATCTAAGGATGTGATTTTCAGAATTGATATAAATGGTGGAGATTTTTCATTCTCATATTCTTTTGATAATGAAAATTGGAATTTGCTGAAAGATAAGGTTGATGGAACATATATCCGTGCACATATTCCGGAAGATTTTGTTGGTTCGGTATTTGGTTTGTATGCAACATCATTAGGGAAAGAAAGTAATAGCAAAGCATATTTTGATAATTTTTATTATGAAGGAAAAGACAAGATTTATATTAAATGAAAAATTAAAATAAATATAATAAGATTATTTTCAAATAATGTTTTATGTATGTGAAAATAATTTAATTTAGAAATTTTATTTTTTCGATTTCTTGTTAAGCCTGGAACATTATTGCTTAGGAGATTTTAATTGATTTATAATTCAAATGAAACAAAAATGAAAAAAAATGTGATAGATTTTGATTCTTTTCATTTTCTCAAAATGCTAACCATCAAATTGGTTGTTAGATAAAAGTTGGTTATTTAAGAAATGTTTCTTTATATGAATATTGATTAAAATCGAATTGATTAAATTCAGCTGAAACTTTACATTTTTGATTTGTTTTAGTGGGCCCGGAGGGACTTGAACCCCCGACCCTCTGATTATGAGTCAGATGCTCTAACCAACTGAGCTACAGGCCCTAAAATTTGCGTATGCAAAATAACACAATCATTTTTTGAAATCAATAAAATTCTATATCTATCATTAATTATCAATTCATATTTTTTTTAATGCCGATATATTTTTATTTTAGTAAATCGTATCTATTAAAAGGATGATTTATGGAAAATAATTTATCTTCATTTAAACCTTATATTTCTGCAAAGGATTTTATTCCAGAGTTTACACCAAAAGCTATTATTCTTGGGGCAATTTTCGGAATTATTTTTGGAGCTGCTACCGTTTATTTGGGATTAAAAGTCGGACTAACAGTTAGTGCGTCAATTCCAATTGCCGTATTGTCTATATCGGTTTTTAAACATATTGGAAAATCAACAATCTTAGAAAATAATATAGTTCAAACTATTGGCTCTGCTGGAGAATCTGTAGCAGCTGGAGTTGTATTTACCATTCCAGCTTTGCTTTTTTTGCCGGGTGGTCAAGATTACTTTCAATATTTTCAAATTTTTGTTTTAGCACTTGCAGGTGGAATTTTAGGTGTGCTATTCATGATTCCATTAAGGAGGTCATTAATTGTTAAAGAGCATGGAAATCTTCCATTTCCGGAGGGAACAGCATGTGCTGATGTTTTAGTAGCCGGTGAAAAAGGAGGAAAGCTTGCTCAAAAAGTTTTTTATGGTTTAGGAATTGCATTTGTTTATAAATTTTTAATGTCAATTTTGGGATTGTGGAAAGATGTACCAACTTATATTTTTAATAGAAAATCTTCACTTCCAAATGGAACGATAAATGCCAAAATTACCCTGAACTTTTAGGAGTTGGTTACATTATTGGACCAAAAATTTCCGGAATAATGGTAGCTGGAGGAATTTTATCTTGGCTAGTTTTGATTCCTCTTATAACATTATTGGGTGATAATTTAACTCAAGTTTTCCCCTATGCAACAAAACTTATTTCCGAAATGAGTCCAAGAGATATTTGGAATAATTACATTAGATATATTGGTGCTGGAGCTGTAACTTTTGGAGGCATTGTAACTCTTATAAGATCTTTTCCAACAATTATAAATGCATTTAGAGATTCATTCAAAGACTTAAGAGAATCAAAATCAAATAATTCTGCGGAGAAAAGTAGAACCGAAAAAGATATTCCACTTTTTTATGTATTAATTGGGAGCGTAATCTTGGTTATTTTTATGGCAATCATTCCAAGCATTCCAACTAATCTTTTATCATCAATTATGATTGTTGTATTTGGTTTCTTCTTTGTTACAGTTTCATAAAGAATCGTCAGTTTAATTGGCTCGTCATCAAATCCAATTTCTGGTATGACAATTGCGACTTTAATGGCAACAGCGTTAATTTTTGTTGGAGTTGGTTGGACTGGAGATTATTATCAGCCGATAGTTCTTATTGTTGGTTCAATAGTTTGTATTGCATCAGCAAATGCCGGAGCAACATCACAAGATTTAAAAACTGGATTTTTAGTGGGAGCAACTCCGGTTAAACAGCAATTGGGATTAATTATTGGAGTTGTAGCTTCTTCATTTGTTATTGGTGCAACTGTTTTATTGTTAAATAACGCATTAGGAATTGGTGTAATAACGCCAGAACATCCAACTCCTTTACCAGCTCCTCAAGCTACATTGATGGCAACAGTTATTAAGGGATTACTAAGTCAAAACCTTCCTTGGGGATTAGTAATAGTTGGAATGGGAATTTCCGCAGTTATGGAGTTGAGTGGGGTAAGGTCTTTGCCTTTTGCAGTCGGTGCATATCTTCCATTATCAACAACCTCGCCAATTTTTGTTGGTGGTTTAATAAAATTAATTGCAGATAAAGTAAGAAAAAATGATAAAGAAGATTCCGAAATTGGTCCCGGAGCATTGTTTAGTTCGGGTTTAATTGCTGGCGGAGCATTGACCGGAATTTTAATTGCAGTTATGATTGGAACAAATTATAACGATAAACCAATTGCAGATTATTTTAATACAAAAATTTCAGAAGGATTAGGTGGCGTTGGGGATTTAATATCTCTGATTATATTTGTTACGCTTGCGATCATGTTATTTAAATTCGCTACATCAAAAGATAAAAACTAATAATTGGAACATTTATGGAATTAATTTCTGATCAACGACAAATTACCAAACCGGAACCATCACCTTTTTTTAGATGGTTAGTTTTAGTTTTAATTAGTTTAGCAATGTTTGGAAATTATTATGTGTATGATAGCATTGCTCCGATTGCAGATATGTTAAAACAAGATTTAGGTTTTAACGATGAAAATATAGGTCAGATGTATTCAATTTATAGTATTGCTGCAATTTTCATTTTAATTATTGGCGGAATTTTATTGATAAATATGGTACAAAAATTTCTGTTTTGTTATTTGGAATTATTTGTACAATCGCTGCTGTAATTCCAACTTTAACTTCTGATCTAACAATTATGCTTTTTGGAAGACTACTTTTGGGAATTGGTGCAGAACCCTTAATTGTAGCAATTACAACTGCTTTGGCTAAGTGGTTTAAAGGAAAAGAACTTAGTTTTGCATTTGGAATAAATTTAACAATTGCACGTTTAGGTTCAGTTGCAGCAGATAATTCACCATCTTGGGCAAGTTCATATTATCTTAATTGGCATGATCCACTTGTTATTTCTGCTATAATTTCTTTATCATGTGCAATTGGAGGAATTGCATACTGGATTTTAGAATCTGCAGCTGAAAAAAAATATTCAATAGGTCAAGCTGGATCTACTGATAAATTTGTGATTTCTGACTTATTCAAATTCAGTAAATCCTTTTGGTATATTGTTGCACTTTGCATAACATTTTATTCAGCAATTTTTCCATTTAGAAGTTTTGCAATAAAATTCTTTATGGAGTTTCATGGTGAAAGTAGGGAATTTGCTGGATTCTTAAATAGCTTGCTCCCGATTTCCGCAATGATTGCAACACCATTATTTGGATTATTTGTTGATAAAGTAGGAAAACGTGCTTTATTTATGATGGTTGGTTCAATTTTATTACTTCCGGTTTATCTAATGTTTGTTTATTCAGATATTTCACTCTACATTCCAATTGCAATGATGGGAATTGCATTTTCATTAATTCCGGCAATTATGTGGCCATCCGTTGCATATATTGTTGATCAAAATAGATTGGGAACTGCTTATTCATTAATGACCTTAATTCAACAAATTGGCTTAGCTGGATTTAATTGGTTAATTGGTGCTGCAAATGATTACGGTAAGGCAAGTGCGCAAAACCCGCAAGGTTATGAATATGGAATGTGGATATTTTCTGTTTTGGGATTTTTTGGGTTACTTTTTGCATATTTATTGAGAAAATCTGAAACTGGAGCAAACGGGCATGGTTTAGAAAAAGGAGCTCAAATTTAGAAAATGTCTGAAATTACTGAACTTTATCCAATTCAAGATTGTGAATTTGAAATTGTAGAAAATTTGGTTTGTGTTAAATTGCTTATCAAAAATCCAAGTTTTATCGAAAAAATCTTTTTCAGAAATCAATTGGGAAAACCTTATAAAATTGATTTGGATGAAATTGGAAGTTTTATTTGGCAAAATTGTAATGGTAAAAACAAAGTTAAAGATATAATTACTTTAGCAGAAAATGAGTTTAAGGAAAAAGTTGCTCCCGCAAATGAAAGAGTAATTCTATTTATCAATCAAATGAATAAAAACAAATTGATAAAACTTTATAAAAAAATTGTAAAATGATGTAAAGAGAAAAAATGAAACAATCAGCTTTAGATTTAGCTTCAATAATTGCAATTAAAGATTGCATGGGAACTAAAAAAAATGAAAAAGTTTTGGTTATAACTGATGAAAATAAAAGAGAAATAGGACACTCTCTATATGAAAATGCAATTAAACTTGGTCACGAAGCTTTCATAATTGAAATGAAATCACTTGAATATAATGGTGAAGAACCACCCAAATTTATTGCTGAAGCTATGAAAATGGCGGATGTAATTTTATGTCCAACAACAAAATCTCTAACTCACACAAATGCAAGACGAAATGCTTCAGCTTTGGGAAAAAGAATTGCAACTTTCCCGGGAATTACTAAAGAAGTTATGATACGAGGATTAAATGCTGATTATAATAAAATATCTACATTAACTATAAAATTGGCAAAATTGATTGATAAAACGGAAATTATAAAAGTTACAGCTCCTAATGGAACTGATATTACTTTGAATGTAAAAGGAAGAAAAGGATTCGCAAGTAAAGGACTATTTCATAAAAAGGGAGAAAGTGGAAATTTACCAACTGGCGAAGCATTTGCTGCTCCCATAGAAGGAAATTCAGAAGGAATTTTTGTTGCTGATGGATCATTTGCGGGAATTGGGGTTTTAAAATCTCCAATTAAAATTAAAGTTGAAAAGGGACTAGCAACAGAAATTTTCGGCGGTGATGAAGCGAAAAGATTGATCGAAATTATTTCAAAATTTGGTAAAAAGGGAAGAAATATTGCAGAAATTGGAATTGGAACAAACGATAAAGTAAAATTAAGCGGAATGCTTTTGGAAGATGAAAAAGTTTTAGGAACGGTTCACATTGCGTTGGGAGATAATAAATCCATGGGGGAAATGTAAATGTCCCAATTCATTTTGGATAGTGTAATTAAAAAACCAACTGTTTTTTGATGGAAAATTGATTATGCAAAATGGAAAATTATTAATATGATAATACTTTAGTTATAATCATATAACTGATTATTTTATAATATGTTAACCAATCGACTTAAACTAGAAAATATAGTAAAAGATGGATTTCACTTTGGGATTCACCTATTAATTTAGATTCATTTGATGAATTACATTCTGAGAATTTTATTGATTTATCTTCATCTGGGAGACCTTCAGATAAAAATGGATTTAAATTAGGAATTGTAAAATTTCTGGAAGCTTTTCCGGATATAAAAACTTCTGCCGATCAAATTTTGATTGACGAAGGTAATTCGCAAATTGCTGTAAGATGGAGTTCTATTGGAGTAAATAAATTAAACTATTTGGGTGTTGGTCCAACAAATAGACTTACTAAAATTACTGGAATAGAAATAATAGAAGTAGAAAATTTTAAAATTGTAAAAAGATGGGGAGAATGGGATATTTCTGATCATTTGAAAAATAAATTATAAGATAAAATATATTATTTTATTGACCACAATAATCAACAATTCAATTGTCCACAAAAATAATCACAATTCAAATACAAATCTTTGAAATTGGTGCTAAAAATTAGTAAATTTGCCGTCTTGAAAAAATGAGGTAATAGTGAAAATTCTTAACGAACTTAATCAACAACAAAGAGAAGCTGTAGAATTTAATAATGCTCCCAATATGATTGTTGCCGGAGCTGGTTCGGGCAAAACAAGAGTATTAACTTATAAAATTGCATATTTGTTAGAAAACGGTTACGAATCATCATCAATTCTTGCGCTTACTTTTACTAACAAAGCAGCAAAAGAAATGAAAGAAAGAATTGTTCACCTTATTGGTTTAAAAGCTAATGAAATTTGGATGGGAACTTTTCATTCAATATTTGCAAAAATTTTACGTACCGAAGCTTCAAAAATTGGTTACGAACCTAACTTTTCAATCTATGATCGGGAAGATTCAGTTTCACTAGTTAGTAATTGCCTTCAAGCATTAAATATTTCGTTGGATAGTTTAAGTGCTTCTTCAGTTCAACACAAAATTAGTTTTTTGAAAAATCAGATGATTTCTGCAGAAGAATATTCAAAACAAATTGCTTCAAATTTGATTGAGAAAAAAATTGGTGAAGTTTATACGGAATACAATAAAAGATTAAAACAAAATAATTCAATGGATTTTGATGATTTGCTTCTTAAACCGATTGAATTATTCAATGTAAATCAAATAATTTTAGCAAAATACAGAAGTCAATTTAAGTATATACTTGTAGATGAATATCAAGATACTAATAAAGCCCAGTATGAACTGCTTAAACTTTTAACAACCGGAAAAATTAAAATTTGTGTGGTTGGTGATGATGCACAAAGTATTTACGGTTGGCGCGGAGCAGATATCAACAACATGCTTAATTTTGAAAAAGATTTTCCAAAAGCAAAGACTTTTAGACTTGAACAAAATTATAGGTCAACCGGAAAAATTTTGCGTGCTGCAGATTCTATTATAAAAAATAATTTGAATCAGATTAAAAAAACTTTGTGGACAAAAAATAATGACGGTGAAGATTTAACAATAATTAGAAGTACTGACGAAAAAGACGAAGCATTTTTAATTGCTAAACAAATTAAAAAGGAAGTTACTGCAAGAAAAATCTCTCTAAATGATATTGCAATTTTATATAGAATAAATTCTCAATCCAGAGCTTTAGAAGAAGCTTTGCGACGTGAAAAAGTGCCGTATAAAATTATCGGTGGAGTAGAATTTTATAGAAGAAAAGAAGTTAAAGATTTAGTTGGATATTTAAGAATTCTTGCAAATCAAGAAGATGAAGAAAGTTTATTGAGAATAATGAATTTTCCACAGAGAGGAATAGGAAATACTTCGATCAGTAAAATGATTGACTTTGCAAGAAAACTTAATATTTCTCTATTTACAACAATGTCTCGAGTATTTGAAGTAATTGAAGTTAAAGAAAGAATTCAAAAAAATGTTAAACAATTCAAATTGCTTTTGGATAAATATATAAAGCTAAAAAATCAACTTTCACTTTTAGAATTAACTTCTGCATTGGTTGATGAACTTGGGATTTTAAAAGTTTACAAAGAAGAAAATACTCAAGAATCTTTGCAAAGATATGATAATATTCAAGAATTGTTAAGCGGAATTGCAGAATTTTCTAAATCACATCCGGAAGCAACAATTGATGATTTTCTTGCCGAAGTTTCATTAATTACGGGACTTGATCAATATGCAGATGAACATAATTCAATTACATTAATGACGATTCATAGTTCCAAAGGTCTTGAATTTCCGGTTGTCTTTATAACCGGTTGCGAAGAAGATATTTTTCCGTTAAATCCAAAATTTGATAATGATTCTAAGATAGAAGAAGAAAGACGACTTTTTTATGTAGCATTAACGAGAGCGCAAACAAAGGTTTTTATTTCATATGCAAGATCAAGATATAGATTTGGTGAAGTAGCTTATCAAAGTAAATCAAGATTTTTAGATGAACTTGATCCGGATACATTAGATGAAGATAATAAAGGTACAACAAGAAAAGGTGGACGAAGAAGAAAAGCATTTTATGATGAAATGTATCAAGAAGATTTTGATGATTACAACCAAGAAAGAAGATCTTTTAGAGTTGGAAGTAGAATATCTCATGAATTATTTGGAAATGGTAAAGTATTAAAAATTTCCGGTGCGGGAGATATGACGAAAGTTACAATCGCTTTTGAAGAAAAGGGAACGAAAACACTTTTACTCAAATTTGCAAATATTCATTTGGCATCTTAAAAAATTTTAAAAATTAAAAGCCCAACGTCTAAAAAAATGATTGGGCTTTTTTGTTTGAAATCATACAAAAAATACTATTAGTCACTTGCCATAATAAATAATGGTTTTGATTCAAAACTCTTGTAATGTGGTCTTAATCTATCAACATTATAATATTTATCCACATCTACAACTTTTTTAAAACTTGTAACAATTTCAATTGGAGCATTATCATATCTTCCGTTCTTTAATGTAACTAATCTACCGGAAGTTCCTTCAAGCACTAAATCTAAAGCTAAATTTCCATAAGCCATTGGAACAATTGAATCTATTGCATCTGGATCACCGCTTCTTACCATATAACCAAGTCTTTGATTAATTACATTAACTCTTTTTCCGTTATTATATTTCGGTGATAAATCTTTCATTTTCTTGGAAACTAAATCTCCAATTCCACCTAATTTTTTGTGTCCAAACATATCGGTTTCATGATCTTCAAAAGTCATTTCAGAGCTTTCACTCAACATTGCGCCTTCTGAAACTAAACAAACAGAATATCTGCTTGGATTTTTAATTCTATCTTGTGACATTAACTCTGTAATTCTTTCAATATCAAATTTGAATTCAGGAATTAGGCAACGATCTGCTGCACCAGCCATTGTTGGTAAAAGTGCTGAAAATCCGGCATAACGACCAAAAACTTCAATAATTAAAAATCTTTCATGTGAACCAGCGCTTGTTCTAAGTGCATGAGTTAATTCAATTGTTCTTGTTACGCATGTACTGAATCCGATACAATAATCTGTTCCGGGAACATCATTATCCATTGTTTTCGGAATTGCAATAACTTTCATTCCTTGATCATGTAAATGTTTTCCGTAACTTAAAGTATCATCACCGCCAATAGGAATTAAATAATCTAAACCCATAAAATCCAAATTTTGGATAACTTCCGGAGTTAAATCATTAATTTCTTCGGTGTACTTATCTTTTAAATGTTCAGGAACATTTGGTTTTGGAACATGGCTTGCTCTAGTTCGTGAGGAATGTAAAAATGTTCCTCCGGTTCTTCCAGCACGATTTACAATATTTTCAGTTAATTCGATAAAATTTTCACTGTTATCATATTGCTTATCACGTACAATATCTATCATTCCACCCCAACCGCGACGAATACCAACAACTCGATATCCTTCTCTTAAGGCGCGGATTGTTACAGCACGGATTGCGGGATTTAATCCCGGAACATCACCTCCGCCAGTAAGAATTCCTATTGTACCTTTAATTTTGTTAATATTACTCATCATTTCTCCGCATGGTAATTTTGGTTAATTTATTTCTTCAATTAGTGAGATTTCTAAGAAGATTTAATTTCGTTTGCAAATATAAAAGATTTCTTCATTTTTTGTGAAATAGAAAATAATCCTTTTACATCTTTTTTATAAAAACTGAATAAATATTCATCAAATGATTACCATTTCTAAATTTTCAAATCCAATAAATAATAAATATCATTATTTTGAATATACAAATTGTCAATTTTTGTAAATTTAATTCACGGTTTTATAAAATTAGCCTAATTGTGATTTTTCAAATATTTGATTTAATTGAGATTTATAATGTTTAAAAAATCAATTTTCTTCCCAATTCCTAAACTTACCTCAAAACAATTATTTTCTGAATTATCTGCTGGAGTAATTGTTGGAATTGTTGCACTTCCTTTAGCAATTGCATTTGGAATTGCTTCTGGTGTAACTCCGGAAAAAGGATTAATTACTGCTATAATTGGCGGATTTATTGTTTCATATTTTGGCGGAAGTAAAGTTCAGATTGGCGGTCCTACCGGAGCATTTATTATTATTGTATACGGAATTGTTCAACAATATGGGGTAAACGGGTTAATTATTGCAACTTTAATGGCTGGAATAATTTTAATTGTAATGGGAGCAGCAAAATTTGGAGCAATGATAAAATTTATACCTTATCCAGTTGTTGTGGGATTTACTTCCGGAATTGCTGTGGTAATTTTCTCAAGTCAAATTAAAGATTTTTTTGGATTACAAATTGACGAAGTTCCCGCAGATTTTTTTGAAAAGTGGACAGTTTACGTTCAAAATTTTCATTCAATAAATTTAGAAACTTTTTTAATTTCGGTACTTTCTTTGTTAATAATAATTTTGTGGCCAAAAGTTTCAAGAAAAATTCCCGGTTCGTTATTAGCAATTTTAATTAGTGTAATTCTTGTAAACGTTTTTCATCTAAATGTTGAAACAATTGAATCCAAATTCGGCGAAATTCCTTCTGTCATTCCACAACCAATTTTCCCGGAATTAAGTTTTCAAATAATTAAAGATATGATTATGCCCGCAACAACAATTGCTATTCTAGCAGCTATTGAAGCTTTGCTTTCTGCAGTTGTTGCTGATGGAATGATCGGAAGTAGACACAATTCCAATAAAGAATTAATTGCTCAAGGCGTTGCAAATATAATTTCTCCAATTTTTGGCGGAATTCCCGTAACAGGAGCAATTGCAAGAACCGCAACAAATATTAAAAATGGCGGAAGAACTCCATTATCGGGAATTATTCATGCAATTACACTTTTACTGATAATGATATTTTTGGGTAAATGGGCAAAATTAATTCCAATGGCAACTTTAGCTGCAATTCTTGTTGTTGTTGCTTATAATATGAGCGAGTACAAGGTTTTTTATCATCTTTTAAGAAGCCCCAAAAGTGATGTTGCAGTTTTATTAACAACATTTTTCCTAACTGTAATTTTGGATTTAACAGTTGCGATTGAAGTCGGAATGGTTTTAGCTGGATTTTTATTTATGCGCAGAATGGCGGAAGTTTCGAATTTAGAAATTATTAAAAGTGATTTTACTGATGATGAAAATCTAAATGATCCAATGGCAATTCAAAATAAAATTGTGCCGGATGGTGTTGAAATTTATGAAATTAACGGACCATTCTTTTTTGGTGCGGCAAATAAATTTCGTGAAGTTATGAATGAAATTGAAAATCCGCCGAAAATCAGAATAATTAGAATGAGAAATGTTCCGGCAGTTGACGCAACCGGATTGAAAATGTTAAAAGAAATTTATCGGGATAGTTCGCATTTAGGAATTAAAATAATCTTATCTGGTGTAAATCCTCAACCCAAAAATGCAATTAAACAGTTTGGATTAAATGAAGTTATCGGTGAAGAAAATATTTTTGATAATATTGATGATGCACTAAAACGTGCAAATGAAATTTTGAATATTAAATGAAAAAAGTCCGGCAAAACCGGACTTTTAATACAAAATGTGTTTATAAATTTAGTTTTCAAATACTGCTAAAATATCGCTTCTTTGAATTATTTTGTAATCTTTACCTTCAAAAGAAATTTCTTCACCGCCGTATTTTCCAAATAATACTTTATCACCAACTTTTAATACTTTCTGTAATTCTTCGTCGGTTCCAACAGCTTCAACTTTTCCCATTGTTGGTTTTTCTTTTGCTGTATCTGGAATAATAATTCCAGAAGCGGTTTTGGTTTCAGCTTCAACTAATGATACAAGAACTCTGTCATCCATTGGTTTAATTTTCATGGTTTCTCCTATATTTATTTAATGTTTAACAAATTGTTAATTTTTGGTTTATCAAAACCCACAATTGGTTTATTATTTATCAAAATTACTGGAACTCCAGTTGTTCCGGCACGTCTTTGCATATCCAAAGCAGCTTTTTGATCCTTTGAAACATCAACTTCCGTAAATTTTATGTTTTTTTCTCTGAAATATCTTTTTGCAGAAACACAAAAACTACAAGTTGGCGTTGTAAACATAATAACTTTTGGTTGTGCAGATGTACTCATTTTTTCTCCGTCAATTATAAAAAATCAATATAATTTGATGAAGAATTCAAAAAAAAGTTTCAAAAAATATAAAATTGCGAGCCAAAATTTAAGCAAAAAAATATAAAAAAATAGTTAATTTTATTTATTCATTAGCTTAAAAATAAATTATGAAAAATAAAGTTGCAAAATTTATAATTCCCGTAATTTCAATTATTTTATTCAACTTTTGTCAAGAAACCAAAATGGAAAAATTAGAAGATATTTTAAGTACTGTTAAAAATGCATATGCTCCCGATAAACGAACTGCAATTTTTGATGTTAATTATGAAGCAAAAGACGGCAGATATGTTTTTACCGGAGAAACAAATAATAATGACGCAAAAAATGAATTAATCTATCAACTAAAAATAAATGAAATTGATTCTGAAGTTGACATAAAAGTTTTACCGGATGTTAATCTTGGCTATAAAAAATTTGGAATTGTAAATGTTTCAGTAGCAAATCTTAGAACAAACCCAAAGCATTCTGCAGAATTAGCAACACAAAGTTTACTTGGAACAATTATAAAAGTTTTAAAGGAAGAAGACGGTTGGTATTTAGTTCAAACGCCGGATAAATATATTTCTTGGGTTGATGAAGATGGAGTAATTTTAGTAAATGAAAGTGAAATTGATATTTGGAAAAAATCTGAAAATGTAATTGTTGTAAAAAATAATTCAACATTATATGAAAATCCTAATTTGGAAAGTGAAATAATTTCAGATTTAGTTTTAGGTAATATTCTAAAATTTATTGAAACAAAAAATGAATTTACGAAAGTTGAATGTCCCGATTTAAGAAGCGGATTTGTCAAATCAATCGATATACAAAAGTTTGAAAATTGGAAAAGAGATACAATTTCCACAAGTGAAAAAATAATTTCATCAGCAAAGAAATTTATTGGAATTCCGTATTTGTGGGGCGGAACTTCATCAAAAGGTTTGGATTGCAGCGGATTTACCAAAACTATTTTTTATATGAATGGTGTAATTTTACCACGTGATGCTTCTCAGCAAGTAAATATCGGAAAATTAATTAGTTCGGAAAATAATTTTAAAGATTTGCTACCTGGTGATTTATTATTTTTTGGAAAAAAACAAAGAGATTCTGAAAAAGAAAAAATTACTCACGTTGCATTATATATTGGAGAAGGAAAATATATTCACGCATCTGGAAGAGTTAGATATAACAACCTTTTTAAAGAATCGTCGGATTTTAATGAATATAGATTTAACACTTTTATACGAGCCAAAAGAATTATTGGAAATTTTGATTCTGGCGAAAATTTAGTAAAGAATAATGAATTTTATAAATAATATTAGAAACCTGAGAAGTTTGGAATTGTTTTAATGAAACTATCTTTTAAACCGTATACTTTAGAACTAAAACATACATTTACGATTTCGTCAAATTCAAGAACAACAACACCAGTTGTTCTAACAGAAATTGAGCATGATGGAATTATTGGTTACGGCGAAGCTTCAATGCCGCCGTATTTGGGTGAATCTCACGAAACTGTTTTGAAATTTTTATCAAAAGTAAATTTACAACAATTTAACGATCCTTTTTTATTTGATGAAATTCTAAATTATGTTGATAGTATTGATGAAAAAAATACTGCCGCTAAAGCATCAATAGATATTGCACTTCATGATTTGGTTGGAAAATTATTAAATAAACCATGGTTTAAAATTTGGGGATTTGATAAATCAAAAACTCCATTTACTACTTTTACAATCGGAATTGATAAAGAAGAAATCTTAAAACAAAAAGTTTTGGAAGCAGAACCATATAAAATTCTTAAAATTAAATTGGGAAGCGAAGACGATAAAAAATTAATTTCTACAATTAGAAAATTTACTAATAAACCTTTAGCAGTTGACGCAAACCAAGGTTGGAAAGAAAAGGAATTTGCAATCGATTTAATTTATTGGCTGAAAGAACAAAATGTGCAAATGATTGAACAACCAATGCCGAAAGAAAAGATTGAAGAAACAGCTTGGCTTACAGAAAAAAGTCCGTTACCAATTTTTGCGGATGAATCAGTTCAAAGACTAAATGATGTAGTTTCTGCAAAAGGAATTTTTTCCGGAATAAATATTAAATTGATGAAATGTACTGGAATGAGAGAAGCTCACAAAATGTTAACCCTTGCAAAATCCTTGAATATGAAAGTTATGATTGGGTGTATGACTGAAACTTCGTGCGCAATTTCTGCGGCAGCTCAACTTTCTCCTCTAGTCGATTGGGCGGATTTAGATGGTAATTTACTTATTAAAAATGATCCATATTTTGGTGTAAAAATTATTGACGGTAAAATTTCTTTGAATGAAAATCCGGGAATTGGGTTGCAATAATTATGTTTTTGAATAATTTTAAACATTTCAAAGTATATATTTTCGTGTTAGAATAAATTTTTCAGCTTTTGCTCAAAATGAAATTTTTTAATTAAATTTTGTGATTCGTAACACATAAAATCTTCAATTATTACCATTTCTTAGTGTTCATAAAATTATTAATATAGATAAGCTGAATCCAGAAAAATACTTATGCAGAAGTTTTCCAAAATATTAACGGGTTTTTCATTTTTAGATCAAAAATGGGGAGGAATTTATCCCGGTGGTAATTATTTAATTATTGGTTCTAAAAATGCAGGTAAAACTTTGCTTTCGTTAAAAATGATAGAAAATTTTATTTCTTCAAATCTAACCACTGCATTAATTACCAATCAACGTATTAAAAATCTGGAAATTCAAGCTTCATCGCTTTATTTCAATATTGAAGATCCAATAAAAACCGGAAAATTATTATTCACCAAAAATGATGAAATATTTCAATCGTTAGAAAATTTTAGAAATTTTATAAACGAGAAAAATCCTTCGGTAATTTTTATTGATCAATTATTGCAGAATTTATTTTTTGATTCAGCAGAAAAATATCTTCAAATTTTAGAAATTCTTGAAGAAAAAAATATTACAATTTTTTCAATTACCAATTTACCTCAAAATGAAAATTCCAAAAATTTATTAAAAGAAATTCTTCAATATACAACAGGAATTATTCAGCTTCAAAGAAGTTCAGAAAAGAGAATTTATTCGGGACAAATTACAATTAAACCCAATATTGGTCATATTGAAGGCGAGTTTGAAACAAATTACAAAGTTGTTCCAATAAAAGGTTTTGTAACTCTTGCGGATAATGAAAATGATATTTTAAAATTACTTTCCAAAGTAAATTCAGAGTATGATATTTTAGAGCAAAATCAAAAATTTGATTATACAATAATTTATGATTTGGAAGAATTTAAATTATTGACCGAAAGCAGAAAATCTTACGCACAAAAAACAAACACGCAGGTAAATATTATTACATACAAAATTAAAAATGAAATTGTTGATGCAATTGAATTGTGCAGAATTATTCAAAAAGGTTTAAACACCGGAGATAAAATCAGTTACAAAAAAAATACGGTTTATATTCTTCCGCAGAATAATGAATCCGAAGTTGTTGAAAAACTAATTAAAAATCTTGATAAAAATATTTCCGATTCATTTAAACATATTCCCGGAATTGAATTTTTAATTACGAAACGAAAGGAATTTTTAACTTCAACATTTATATTAAATTAAAATATGACCATAACTGAACAAATATTAAATTTACTTGAAATGAATGAAAGCATACCAGCATTGGTTCTTAATCAATTTGCTGATGTTGTTGCAAAGAATGATGTTTGGTCAAAATATTTTAATAATGCCGAAACCGGAAAAAGTTTTTATAATATTTTTGATAAAAATACATCGTTGTTGATTAAAAGCAGTTTGATTGATTCTAAAACTTTTCAAAAAGTTAAAACAAGAGAAATCCAATATTTATCTTCCGGAAAAATTAAAAATTTCCAACTCGTAATTTCGCCTTTTAAAATTCAAAATAATTTGTATTTCTATTTTTTAATTTATGATGAAAGTCATACAAACAATTTTATAGTTTATCCAACTATTGATGATTTCAGTTATTACAAAAAATATGAATACATTTTTAATTTACTTAAAACTGAAGATCGAGAAAATCAAATTATTAATAATCTAAAGTATTACGTTGAAATTGAGAAAGAGCCGATTGCACTCAAAGATTTTTCAAATTTCCTTTTGATGAATCAAAGTTTTAGAACATTCATGCTTCCCGAAGAAAATAAGCAAGATATTTCGCTTAATGTTAGAATAAAAACAAGCGAACTTCTGCTGATTATTTATTCTCTCGAAAAAGAAATTTTCGGCTCGCAAAATATTTTTGTAATTGAAAACACTTTCCCAAATAAAATAAATATTGCAGAAAGCAGTAAAATTTTAATTTTTCCTTTTATCAGAAAAAATGAAACTTTAATAATCGGTAAACTTGATTTACAAGCAAAATTCGGACAGCCGACAAATGTCGAAAGTCCGAAAATTGAAGAACAGCAAATTAAAAGTGATGTTCCGACAATAATTTACGATGCAAATAATTTTGATATTTTAGATGTGAATAAACAATGTGCAGAAATTTATGGTTATGATATAGATGAATTGAAGAAAATGAATTTGATTGAATTATTTCCACCGGAAGATATGCAGAAATTGTTAAGTCCAGAAATAGATGCAGAAAAAATTGAATATACACAGATAAAAAAAGATGGAAACAAAATTAAAATTTTAGCTAAAAGAGAAAATACAATTTGGCAAAATAGAAATGCTTATTTGGAAATAATCGAAATTGCTGATGAAAATGAAAAAATAATTTCTGAAGAAAAAATTGATATAGAAATAATTCCGCAAATTGAAAATGCTGAAATTGAACCGGTAGAAATTTCGAATGGAATAACAGAAAATAATATTGAAGTAATAAATACGGTTGAGGAAAATTCAGAATCTGTAAAAGTTGAAGAATTGGTTGAAGAAGAAATTTTAGAAAATAAAATTGATAATGAAAAATTAACGGAAATCCCAAATGGAATTTCTTCTGAGCAAAATATAATTTCTGATGAAATAAAAAGTGAAGAAAAAATTCCCGATGCTAAACCAAATTTTTACCAGAAAGAAATTGCAAAAGACAATAAAGAAATTTCTCCGTTTTTATCATTTTTATTTCATGAATTATTAACGCCGGTAAATGTGATTTTGGGTTTTGTTCAAGAAATTATTGATAGCATTGATAATCTTTCTGAAGAACAAGAAGAATCGGCAAAAATAATAAAAGAAAATCAGCAAATTTTATTGCAGACAATGAATTCCGCAGTTCAGTATGCAAAGCTTGAAGAAAATCTTCTGCCCATAAAAGTTGAAGAATTTAATTTTAAAAATCATATTCTTGATATTGAAGAAAGTGTTTCCAGACTTGCGGAAAAACAAAATGTTAAATTAAATTTCACTCAGTCTTTTGATAAACTTATTCTGCAAAACGATCGACAAAAACTTTTAGCAGCAATAAGTTATTTTCTAAAACTTGTCATAAATCTAACTGAGACGAAAGAAGTTTTTGTAAAATTACATTCAACGGAAGATAACTTAATAATTTCTGTTAAAGATAAACTTTCCGAAATTTCTGAAAATTTGCTAAATAATATTTTAGAACTTTATAATTCGCCAAAAAGTTCTATAAATAATAATTTGGGATTATCATCAATTACACTGCGACTTTCACAAAAATTGAATGATGTAATTTTTGCAAAAGTTACAAATCTAATTTCGGAAAATATAAATACTGCATCTTTAGTAATTCCAATTAATATTGATAAACATAAAGTTGTTTCTGAACAAACCGATTTTACAAATCCGGTTTCAACAATAAATGAATTAACCGAAAGTGAAAAAGAAATTCCGGCAGATAATTTAGAAAATAAAATTGATGAAATTGTAGAAAGTGAAATTGATGAAAAAAATATTATTGAAAATGATGAAATGATTTTTGATGAAGATGATTTGGAAGAATTTTCGGATGAAATTTTACATGAAGAAATTTCTGAAATTAAACTTGAAGATTCTGAAATAGTTTTGGAAAATGAAGAAAATAATTCTGCAAATTCTGAAATGAAATATGAAGAAACCAAAATTATTTTTGAAGAACCAAAAATTCCAAATGAAATTGATGAAATAATAATTGAAGATTTTAGCGAAGATGAAGTTTTAGAAAAAGAAACTGAAATTGTAAAAGAAGAAAAGACAATTAAGAAATTCAATATTTCTGAAATTTCTTGCTTATTTATTGATGATTCAATTGATGCGCAATTGTTGTTCAAATCTCAAATGCATGATTTAAAACAGTTGAGTATGACATCAAATTTAATTGATGCATTGCCGCTTTTAGAAAAATTCAATTTTGATATAATTTTAGTTGATATAAATCTCAACCACAAATTCAACGGTTTTGATGCACTGAAAATTATTCGTCAATTTAGTGATTATAAAACTACACCGATTGCCGCACTTACCGCATATCCTTTTGAAGGAGATAGAGAAAAATTCTTAATGTTCGGATTTACGGATTATTTTGTAAAACCATTATTAAGAGAAAATTTGCTAAAATCTTTCGAAGAAATTCTTTCGTAAAGATTTAGAAAACTATCTTTCAAATTCCGCAAAAAATAAAAATGTTGCTCAAATTTTTATTCTTGACAATCTAATTCTGTGTTTGTAAATTATACCATACAAATGTATGGTGTTTTAAGAAAAGATAAAAAACAGAGTAAGATTAAGAAGAAAATAAGAAAAAGAAAGAGAAGAAAAACAGAATAATTAATAATGCAACATTACAAATCTGTTTGGTAAAAAAAATATTTTGAAATCTGAAAACTTATTTTTGCTTCAATTTTTTAATTTTTTCTCTTTTTCTTACTCTTAATCTTATTCTTAATCTTTTTTTTAAATCTTTTTTTTGTGTGACTAACCAGCCGAAGGTGTGCTTATGCCAAAAGAATTAACAAAAACTCAGCAAAAAATTTTAGAATTTTTAACGGAATCCAAACTAAAAGGATTTATGCCTACTCTTGCAGAAATTGCAAAAAAGTTTGGATATGAAAATCGCTCAACAGTTCAGCAGCATTTGCAAGCAATTGAGAAAAAAGGGTACATAAGAAGAAGTTCAAAACTTTCACGCGGAATTGAACTTTTGCTGGAGGATAAATTTTTTATTCCAAAGCCAATTCTTGGTGAAGTTGCTGCGGGAAATCCGCTAACAATTTATCCCGATGCGATTGATACAATTGAACTTCCCACAATTGCGCACATGCCAAAAGATTCATTTTTGCTTCGTGTAAAAGGAGACAGTTTAAAAGATGCTTACATTTTCAGCGGCGATGTGGTAATTGTAAATCCCAATTTGGAACCGGTAAACGGAAAAATTGTTGCTGCAATTTTAGATGATGCGGCGGTTGTTAAAAGGTTTTTTAAAAAATCAAATTCAATTGAGCTTCATTCGGAAAATCCGGAATACCAGCCAATAATAATTAAAAAAAATTATGTCAATTTTAAAGTAGTTGGAATTGTTGTAGGAATTTACAGAAACATGGAAACAATGGCGGGATGAAAAGAGAAAAGCCTTAACCACAAAGGACACAAAGAAAGGCGCACAAAAGCACAAAGGAAAGAAAAATGAATGAAGATCAATTATCGAATGTTGTAATAGGTTTAGCAATAAATGTTCATAAAAATTTAGGACCCGGATTATTAGAATCGGCATATGAAGAATGTTTGTTTTATGAATTAAATAAAAATGGATTGTTTGTTGAAAAACAAAAACCAATGCCATTGATTTATGAAGAAGTTAAATTGGATTGTGGTTATAGAATTGATTTAATGATTGAAAGAAAATTAATTTTAGAAATTAAATCAGTTGAAGCATTGAATGATGTGCATTTAGCTCAGATATTAATTTATTTAAAATTAGCTGAATGCAAGCTTGGTTTATTGATTAATTTCAATGTAAAATATTTGAAAGATGGAATCAAAAGAGTTATTCTTTGAGTTCTTTGTGAAAAAAACTTTGTGATCTTTGTGGTTAAAAGGGGTAAAATGAAAACTAAATTTGTTACATATCTTAAATCTCCAATTGGAGAAATAAAAATTACCGCTGAAGAAAATTTTATTACTTCCATTCTTTTCGTTTTTGACGATACAGAAATAGAAGCGGAAAATATAAATCCCGTTTTAACCCAATGTAAAAAGGAACTTGCTGAATATTTTGTTGGGAAAAGAAATGAGTTTACTATTCCAATAAAACAAGAAGGTACGGAATTCCAACAAAAAGTTTGGAATGAATTACTCAAAATCCCTTATGCAAAAACTGTCTCTTACAATTTTATTGCAGGATCTCTAGGTGATAAAAAATCAATTAGAGCAGTAGGTGCAACAAATGGAAGAAACCAAATATCTATTATTGTTCCGTGCCATAGAGTAATTGGAAGCGATGGAAGTCTTACCGGATATGCCGGCGGATTGTGGAGAAAAAAGTGGTTGCTCAATCATGAAAAAGAATTTTCCGGTGAAGAAAAACAAATGGAGATGTTTTAAAGAATTTAACCACAAAGAACACGAAGAAAAATATCCACAAAGAATATTAACTTTGTATTCTTTGTGAATAATCTTTGTGTACTTTGTGGTTTATCTTTTCATTCATTTATTTGAGATCAAATGTATATCCAAACAGAAATAAATCTTAAACCTAAAAATCGCGGATTTCACATAATTACTCGCGAAATTGAAAATGCAATTCCCGAAATGAAAAATATAAAAATTGGGATAGCAAATATTTTTATAAAACATACATCCGCATCATTAACAATAAACGAAAATGTATCGCCGGATGTTCGCAGAGATATGGAAAAATATTTTAATAATATTGTTTCGGAAAAAATTTCTTATTTTGAACATACTTATGAAGGCGCAGATGACATGCCAGCACACATAAAATCTTCATTGCTTGGACCATCGCTTACAATTCCAATAACAGATGGAAAATTAAATTTGGGTACTTGGCAAGGAATTTATCTTTGTGAGCACAGAGATTACGGCGGCTCAAGAAAAATTGTAATTACTTTAATGGGAGAATAATTTCCATCGATTTTGTTATAAAATTGTGATACTTTTATTTTAATTGTCTTCAAAAAAGAAAGTATTTATAAAATGAAAAAAATATTATCAATTTTTATCACAGTATTTTTATTTGCTAATGTTAACAAATCTTTTGCTCAATGTTCAGATGCCGGAGTTTGTCAACTTAGCTTTGAGCATGAAGAATCTAATAAAAACTATAATGTTGGAGTTTCTTACTCTTTCGGATCAAGCGGTAAGGATGATGATGTAAAATTTCATTCCGCCAAGTTAAACTTTTTCTATCAACCATTTCGCAATACAAAATTAACAGTAATACTACCTTATAATATGCAATCCGGACCATTAGGTGATGTAAGTGGAATAGGCGATTTAATTTTAAGTTTTACCCAAAATATTTTTAGTGATAGAATCCAATCAGCTTCTTTTACCTTTGGCGGAAAAATTGCAACCGGTGACGATAATAAAAAAAAATTACCTCAGATTTATCAAAGTGGATTAGGTACTAATGATTTGTTGCTTGGATTAAATTACTCAAATAGAAATGTTATGCTGGGATTAGGTTACCAAGTTGCCGGAAATAGAAATGATAATTCCGTTACACGCTTAGAACGCGGTGATGATTTTATTGTAAGAGGAAGTTACATTTTTGAGTTTGATAACTTTAATATTTCTCCGCAATTATTATTGATTAAGAGAATTGGTAAATCGAGTGTTTTAGATTTAACAGCTGCTGAAGAAAAATTTATTGAGTTGGAAGATAGTGATCAACTTCAAATTAACTTTCTTGTAAATACCGATTATGAAATTAATAAAGATATGATTATAACAGCAGAAATTGCATTTCCATTTCTAAAAAGAGAAATAAATGTTGATGGTTTAACCAGAGCTTTTTCTGTTGGGATTGGAGTGAATTATTTATTCTAAATATTTACACAATTCATATAATTTTATAATTCCGGTTGCTGTGCACTCCACCGTCAAACATGTTTATCGAAGTTTAACGGAATCTCAATATTAGATAACCCAACAATAACTTCGTTATATAAAATTCAAAAAATAGGCAATCTATGCGCATAGACAGAATGCTTGCGATAACTGTAATTCTTTTAAATCAAGATAGAATCTCTGCCAGAGAATTAGCCAATAGATTTGAAGTTTCGGTAAGAACAATATACAGAGACGTAGATGCAATAAGTATGGCGGGAATTCCAATTACATCTTACTCCGGCAAGCAAGGCGGATTTGGAATTATAGATAGTTTTAAACTCGATCGTCAATTACTTACGATGAAAGACCTTCTATCAATTCTATCTGCTCTCAAAGGAATAAATGTAACTTTGGAAGATAAGGAACTTGATTCGGCAATTGAAAAAATTACATGTTTAATTCCGGATAACAAAACACATTTGCTTGAAGATCATATGCAGCATATCTCAATTGATATTCTTCCTTGGGGATATCAAAAAACTCAACAAAAATATTTGAAATGTATTCACAATTCAATAACTGAAAATAAATTAATTGAGTTTCAATATGAAAATTCAAAAGGGGAAATTAGAAAAAGAAAAGTTGAACCAATGACATTAATATTTAAAGGTTATGCATGGTATTTATTTTCCTACTGTCTTTTCCGTAATGATTATCGCTTGTTCCGTTTATCTAGAATAAAAAATGTTGATATTTTAGATGAAACCTTTGTAAGAAAAGCAAAAACATACAAAGAGTATTTTAAGGAATCTTATCAATCAGCAAAGTTAGTAGATGTTGTTTTAAAATTTTCCAATAAGGTTAAGCAAAAAGTAATTGAGTATTTCGGAGAAGAAAGAGCGGTTATTCAAGAAGATGGAAATATTATAGTAAAGTTTACATATCCTGAGGATGATTATATTTATTCAATGATATTAGGATTTGAAGAGCATGTAGAATTGATTGAACCATATAATATGAGAATGAAATTAAAAGAAAAAACAGAAAAAATTTTAAGTAATTACAAACATGACATAATGGTGTCAAAATCTTGATATATATTTTATTATATAATTGAACAATTTGAGGAATAACCATGAAACATGAATGGAGGAAAAAAGAAAAAGAATTTTACCTACCAAAGAATAAACCTGAAAATATTCAAATTCCGGAATTTAAATTTTTCACCATCGAAGGAAAGGGAAATCCGAACAGTGAAAAATTTTCAAATTATATTGAAGTATTGTATTCACTTTCTTATGCAGTAAAAATGAGCTATAAAAAAGGGATTGAACCGACTAATTATTTCCATTATACAGTTTATCCGCTTGAAGGAATTTGGGATATAAGTGAAAATGCAAAACAAAATTTTAATGGTAAAATTGATAAAGACGAACTTCTATTTAAATTAATGATAAGACAACCGGATTTTGTTAATGAAGAATTTGCAATGATAATTTTGGAAGAAACGAAAAAGAAAAAAACAAATGAACTTTTGAATAATATAAAATATGAAAAAATTAATGATGACAATTCCGTTCAAATGATGCATTTAGGCAGTTATGATAATGAAGCAGACAGTTTTAAAAGAATGGAAGATTTTGCTGCAGCAAACAATCTTAAAAGAGTATCAAAAGTTCATAGAGAAATATATTTAACGGATCCACGAAAAACCTTACCTGAAAAATTAAAAACAGTATTAAGATTTAAAGTTGAAAAAATTATTAAAACATGACACAATGGTGTCACGGCCATAATTTATTTTTGAAAATCACTTTTAACAAAATGAGGAGTTATAATGAAAGAAGGATTAATTTATGAATTGGAATCCCAAAAAAATTTTTTCTTAAAAACAGTTGAATGTTTAGATGAAAATGATTCATCATTTAAACCGCAAGAAGAAATGTACACCGTTGCTCAACATGTTGGACATACAGCAGAAACAATTGATTGGTTTTTTGATGGTGTTTTTGGTGAAAACGGATTTAATATGAATTTTGAAAATTATGCAGAATACATGAAAAAGTATAAATCATTTGATGAAGCAATTCAGTTATTAAATGATGCAACAGCAAGAGCAATAGAAAAAATTAAAAGTTTATCGGAAGCAGAATTAATGGAACCAATTACCGGAGAAGTTATGAAAGGCGCACCCAAAATGGCAGTAGTTGGCGGAATTACAGATCATACTGCACATCACAGAGGAGCATTGGCGGTTTATGCTCGCTTATTAAATAAAGTTCCCCAAATGCCTTACGGCGGTTAATTCTTTTTTCATTCCGGTTCCGTCATCCGTTAGTTAACGGAGGCGGATACCGGAATCTTAAAAACTAAAAATCATTTATCATTTCCGCTCGTCACTGAGCTTGCCGAAGTGAAAGCGGGAATATATTTACTTTTGATATTGTTGTATTCTAAATTAAGTTAGTGCCTCAAAAATTATTTATAAAATATGCAAACCCCAAAACTCTACGTTGGTACAGCCGGCTGGTCTTATAAAGATTGGGTGCCAAACTTTTATCCATGCGAGCAATCAAAAGAACTTAGCTGGCTTACATATTATTCGCGTTACTTTAATATGGTGGAAGTTAACTCAACTTACTATACATATTTAGCTCCGGGAATTGTTAATGGCTGGCTTCGACAAACAGAAAATGCGGATGAATTTTTATTTACCATAAAACTTCATCAAGATTTTACACACAAAAGACAATACGGGGATGAACAAATAAAAGCAGTTCAACAAAATCTTAATATTCTAAAAAATGCAGAACGTTTTGGCGGATTGCTGCTTCAGTTTCCGTACTCGTTTGATTTTAATGATGCCAACATTGATTATTTACGTGAGTTAATACATAAATTTGAAGTTTACGAGAAATTTGTTGAAGTAAGACACAAATCTTGGAATAACAAAAATGCAAAGACAATAACTTTCTGCACAATTGATCAGCCGCAAATTGGCGAAGCAATTGAGTTTAAACCAATTGTGGGAAACAATTCTGCATATATTCGTTTTCACGGAAGGAATGAAGAAGCATGGAGAAAGTCATTAGGTAATTTCGGCAAGAAACAAAGTTACGAAGAACAAAGCGCACGTTATGAATATTTATATTCTCCGGGAGAGTTAGCAGAAATTGATCAAAAATTAAAAGAAGTTTATGATAAAGTAAAAAAAGTTTTTGTCGTTATGAATAACCATCCGCATGGAGATGCAGTTGCAAATGCATTTGAACTTCTTCACCTTTTGAAAGAAAGAGCAAAAATTAAAATGCCGCCTACAATTGTAAAAGCTTACCCGAGGTTAAGAGATATTGTTGCAAACTAATTTTTATTAAAATATACTCAATTGTTATAAGTTGAATTTGAATTATCTAAGTAAAGTTTCTTATTTTAATGTATAATAAATTGAGAGATGTTATGGCAAACAATGACTTTTTTATTGAACCTTTTGATGACGGGACAAAAGTTAAACTTGCCGTATTCAAAGAATATTTAAGAGAATGGTTACCAACATTTACAAAAGGCAATGAAGTTAGTTGGAAAGAAATTTATATTTATGATTTTTTTGCTGGGGGTGGTAAAGACTCTGAAGGAAATTATGGTAGTTCTTCAATTATTATAAATGAATTAAAAAATTATTATGATGCTATAATTGAAAGAAAAATAAAAATTAATGTTTTATTTAATGATATTAATAGTAAACGAATTGATGAATTAAGAGAATTTGTTAATTCCATAGAGCCGAATGCCCCGTATAATATTACTTATTATAATAAAGATTTTAGGGCTTTGTTTGAAGACTTATATAGCGAAATAATTCTTAAGAAAGATACTCCTAGATTAATGTTTATTGATCAGTTTGGAATTAAGAATGTAACAAATGATTTGTTCATACAACTCACTTATTTAAAGCGAACAGATTTTTTGTTTTTTATATCATCATCATTTGTTAGAAGATTTAGTGAAAACAATGAGTTTACAAAGTATTTGAGTATAAATAAAGAAACATTTATTGACTCGGAACCTTTACACAGTCATAGAATCATTTGTAATTATTATAAAAATTTAATTGGTAATAGAGAATATTTTATAGCTCCATTTTCTATCAAAAAGGGATCAAATATTTATGGTTTAATATTTGGATCTTCTCATTCATTAGGTATAGAAAAATTTTTAAGAGTTGGTTGGGGGATAAACCCTACTACAGGAGACGCAAACTTTAATATTGATGAAGAATTAATTGCTGATGGTATTTTTTCATTATTTTCTGATGATAACAAGCCCAAAAAGTTAAAATATTTTGAAAGTATTTTGAAAGAAAAAATTATAAATAAATCTCTTTCTACAAATAAACAAATTTATTATTTTGCTTTTGATTATGAATGTCTTCCTAAACATGCCAATGTAGTAATAAAGCAATTAATTAAAGATAATGTGATTAGACCTATTAAAATGGCTTCACAGAGGATTCATAAATTAAAAGAAGAAAAAATTGAAATTATATCATGAAAAAAACTAAAATTGAATGGACGGAAGAAACTTGGAATCCCACAATAGGATGTACAAAAGTTAGTGCTGGCTGTAAATTCTGTTATGCAGAAACAATGGCAAATCGCTTACAAGCAATGGGAACTTCCGGTTATGAAAATGGATTTAAGTTTTCTTTAATGCCGGAAAGACTTGAACAGCCTTTCAAAAAGAAAAAGCCGACAAAATATTTTGTAAACTCTATGAGCGATTTATTCCATGAAGAAATTCCCAAAGAATTTTTAGATAAAATATTTGATGTAATTGAAAAAACACCTCAGCATATTTATCAAATTTTAACTAAACGTGATAAAAGAATGTTAGAGTATTTTCAAAATAAATCTGTACCTAAAAATGTTTGGCTTGGCGTTACCTCGGAAAATAGAAAAGACGGTTTGCCAAGAATTGATATTTTACGTAAAATAAATGCTTCTGTTAAATTTCTTTCAATTGAACCACTTCTAGAAGATTTAGGCAAAATAAATCTTAAAGGAATTAATTGGGTAATTGTAGGAGGCGAAAGCGGATACAAAGCGCGACCAATGAAAGAAGAATGGGCAATTAATATTAAAGATCAATGTGAAAAAGCAAATGTGCCGTTTTTCTTTAAGCAATGGGGAACTTGGGGTGCAGATGAAATCAAAAGAAATAAGAAAGCAAACGGAAGAAAACTTCAAGGAAAACTTTGGGAAGATTATCCCAAAGTTGCCTAACTCATCAAAGAATACGAACTAAGCAATTTTTTATATTTATTTTGATAATATCAAAATTCAAAATAAATTATTGTAAATTAATGCAAATCTAATTAGTTTAAAATTATATAAATTCATTTAAGGGGGAATTATTAATGATTAGATTGCCATTTATCGGCATATTTATAAAACAAACGGAGAGAGAAAATGAAAATCAACAGAATGAACCCTTATAATGGTAACAGTAAAACTGCTGCTTTTTTCGATTTGGAAACGGATGAAGGAATTGTAATTAAAGGTTTTACTTTGGTAAAAAGTTCAAACGGACTTTTTGCAAGCGCCCCGAGTGAGAAAGGAAAAGATGGAAAATATTACGATAAAGTTTTGCTAACGAATGAATTAAAAAATCAGTTGAATGATATTGCTGTTTCACATTATAACAATCTCCAAAATAATTAAATTATTCTCAATGCCTCGACTTTGTTCAACATAAATTAATTTCATCCCGAGTTCGTCTACTTATAGACGGGAAGTCGAGGATATTATATTGAATTTTACATTTCTTTTATTGCTTAGTTAAATGTCTGAAAAATATCTGAATAAATATCGTATTTCATCAGCAAGATTTGGTTCTTGGAATTATGCACAAAACGGATATTATTTTGTAACAATTTGTACAGATAGAAAAGAAAAATATTTTGGCGAAATTATAAATTCAGAAATTTCATTAAGTAGAATAGGAAAGATTGTTGAAAAATATTGGAAAGAAATCCCGCAACATTATCCATTTGTTAGTTTGGATGCGTTTATTATTATGCCAAACCACATTCATGGAATAATAATAATTGATAAAACTGTAGAGACGCAAAATTTTGCGTCTGTACAACATGATGATAATGTTAATAAATTTGGTCCGCAGTCTCAGAATTTAGGAGCTATAATCAGAGGATTTAAAGCTGCTGTTAAAAATATGCAGTTATTAATGGTATTCAATTTTCTTGGCAACCAAGATTTTATGATCGTATCATAAGAAATAAACGTGAATTATTTAACATCAGAAAATATATTATCTACAACCAGAACAAATGGGAAGATGACGAATATTTTTTATAATTAATTTTTATTTTTTCCTTTTTGCTTCTTTGTTTGACGTTTCACTTTTCACATTTCACATTTCATTTTTAACTATTCATGCGCACAATATTTCATTTAGATCTTGATTCATTTTTTGTTTCCGTAGAAAGAATACTTAATCCTTCATTAATTGGTAAACCGGTTATTGTTGGTGCCGATCCTCAATACGGAAGAGGAGTTGTTGCAGCTTGTTCTTACGAATCAAGAAAATATGGGGTGCATTCCGGAATGCCGATTAAACAAGCTTACCAGCTTTGTCCCAAAGGAATTTATATCAATGGAAGTCATGGTGAATACAGCCAATATTCAAGGGCGGTTAAGCGGATTTTGGAAAATTATGCTCCATTAATTGAGCAAGCTTCGGTTGATGAATTTTATATGGATTTTACCGGCACAAAAAATATTTATGGTTCAATGTATATGCTGGCAGTTAAAATCCAAAAGGAAATTGAAGCTAAACTTCAGCTGCCAAGTTCAATTGGAATTGGAAGCAACAAAACAATTGCAAAAATTTGTTCTGATTATGCAAAACCAAAAGGTGTAACTTATATTGTACCGGGAATGGAAAAGGAATTTTTATCGCCTCTTCCAATTGAAACAATTCCTGGTGTGGGAAAAAAAACTCTACCGGACTTGCATTTAAAAGGAATTTATAAAATTGGCGATATTACAAAACTTTCGGAAGATTATTTGATTGCGGCGTTTGGTAAATACGGCTCGGTACTTTGGAAAAAAGCCAACGGTGAAGGAAGTGAATTTCTCAATCCGCCAAGTGAAAGAAAAAGTGTTTCAAAAGAAAGAACTTATGGCAAAGATGAAAATAATAGAAAGGAAGTTGAGCAGACACTTTTTAAACTATCCGGACAAGTAAGCCAATTAGTGCGCAATAACAATTGGCAAACATCTACAATCAGCATTAAGTTGCGATATTCCGATTTTGTAACTTTAACACGTGCAAAAACAATAAAGTCAACTGATGATGATAAAATAATTTATGAAACTGCTTTAAAACTTTTACACAAAGCAGATACGCGAAGAGTAAGTATTCGTTTAATAGGAATTCATCTTACCAATTTTAATGAATTTGCCGAACAAGAAGAAATTTTTGAAAACGAAGAAATCAAAAGAAAAAAAATGTTTAGAGCAGTTACAAAAATTCGTGATAAATTTGGTTATGCTTCAATTCAATTAGGTGGGATTTTAACAAAGAAAAGAAACGTAGAAGCTCATTATTTTGGGATGAGGTAGAAATAAATAATAAACAAATATTTTAAAACGTAGCCTCAGGCTTTAGCCTGAGGAAAATATTTACAAATATTCCGCAAGCTAAAGCTTGCGTCTACAGAAAAATGAAAAGAAAGATAATAAGGGAAAAGCAGCATAGGCTGCCAAAAGAAATTTATATTGGAGAAAAAGCTGTTGCTTTTACAATTTGCATTAAAAATAATAAAAGACTATTTACTACGGAGAAAATCTACAAAGTATTTGAGAAAGAGTTATTAAATGCACTTATTGAGAATAATTGTTCGGCTTATGTTTATTTGTTTATGCCAGATCATTTGCATTTGATTATCAAGGGAGAAAACGAAAATTCAAATATTAAAAAAACGGTTGAATTATTTAAACAGAAAACGGGTTTTTGGTTAAGTAATAATCTTCCGTATATCAAATGGCAAAAAGATTATTATGATCATATCATTAGAAATGATGAGGATATACAAAATCAAATTAGATACATTTTGAACAATCCAGTTAGAGCAAATATAGTTGAAAATTTGAAAGAATATAAATTTAAGGGATCAACAATTTTTAATTTAGAAGAATGGGAATAATATATCACAAAAAATATTTAACATATAGCCTCAGGCCTTAGCCTGAGGAGAAGCTCACAAATATTCCGCAAGCTGAAGCTTGCGGCTACGAAACAAACATGACTCTCCACATTCACTCAAATTACTCAATTCTTGAAGCAACAATTCCGATAGAAAAATTAATTGCTTCGGCAAAGTTATATGGTGAAAAACATGTTGCTCTTACCGATACAAACGGAATGTACGGTAGTATCAAATTTGCAAAAAAAGCGAGTGAAGAAAATCTCAATCCAATTTTGGGAGTGCTGATTGATGATCCTAAAAACAAAAATTTATTTGCAATATTTATTGCAAAAAATTTAAAAGGATATTCCACAATTTCTCAAATAACTACGAGCAGAAAAATTAAAGATGATTTTTCATTGCAAAAAGTTTTTGATGAAAATTTAGAAAACGTAATTGTAATTACATCTTCAATTGAACTGCTGCAAATTATTTATCAAAATCAAAAGTTAAAACCAAATTTATTTGTTGAATTAATTGCAACAAAAAAAAATAAAAAGAAAACGCGAGAACTTTATAATTTTGCAAGAAGTAAAGATTTACAAATTGTTGCTTCAAACCCGACATATTTTTTCAATCCCGAAGATCATTTGCTGCAAAAAGTTGTAACCGCAATAAAGAAAAACACAACTTTAGAAAATTTAACAGAAGATGAAATTCTTGATGAAGAATTTTATTTCAAATCTCCAAGTGAGCTTGAAAAAATTTGGCGAAACTTACCCGAAGCAATTTTAAACTCAAAAAAAATTGCAAATATGTGCAATGTGGATTTAGAATTTGCCAAACATAAATTCCCAAAATTTGATTTGCCCAAAGGTGAAAATGCTCCAAATTACTTAAGAAAAATTTGTAGTCTAGGACTTTCTCAAAGATATAAAATTATTACAGATCAAGCTTTGTTAAGATTAGATAAGGAATTAAATGTTATAGAAGAAATGGGTTTCTCGCATTATTTTCTTGTTGTGCATGATATTGTTAGAGAAGCAAAATTACGAAGAATGCGGATTCTTGGCCGCGGCTCTGCTGCAAATAGTCTTGTTTCATATTGTTTAGGTTTTACGGAAATAGATCCCATAAAACATAATTTATATTTTGAAAGATTTATGAATAGAGCAAGAACAAGTCCGCCGGATATTGATTTGGATTTTTCTTGGCGCGAACGAGATGAAATTGTAAAGTATGTTTACGAGAAATACGGTTACGATAAAGTTGCAATGATTTCTACAACTGTAACGTTTCGCGCGCGTTCTGCATTTCGTGAAACAGCAAAAGTGTTTGGAGTTTCTGAACGTGAAATTTCACAATATAGTAAATTTATTCCTTGGACAAGTGCGCAAAATCTTGTTCAAATTGCAGAAAAATTTCCGGAATCAAAAAATCTTAATTTCAAAACTGAACCTTGGAAAACCATAATACAAATTGCACATCAGCTTGCATCGTTTCCGCATCATTTAAGTATTCATCCGAGCGGAATTGTAGTAACGGAAAAACCAATCACAAATTATGTTCCGCTTGAATATGCAAAAAATAAAGGACTTGGCTTAATTATTACTCAACCGGATATGTATGGAATTGAAGATTTGGGACTTGTGAAAATTGATTTATTAAGTCAGCGTTCTTTGGAAGTTTTGAAAAATACAATGAATGATTTGGAAGAAAAATATTTTAGAAATGTTCCGTTAACCAATCCCACTATAATTACAATTGATGTAGAGAAATGAATTGTAAAATTGTTTAATTGATATATTGCTGAATTATTCAGATAACAATTTAACCATTTAACAATGCAGAAATTATTAACTATACTAAATTACTTACGTAGGCTTTTCTAAGTTTTTCTTTATCTAACGAACTTACAATTTCTAATTCTTCTTCAGAAACTTTTTCAACATCACCGTAATATTTATTTTGCGAACTATCCTTTTGCACAAACTCTAAAGCCTTCAAGTTAGAAAGCACTTCAAGTTTTTCTACAATTATATTATTGCCATTTTCAAGATCGGCTTTTCCCTCAACTAAATACGGGCCCATAGACATAGTTGATTCCGCATATTTATTATATGTTTTTGGGAAAAGAACTGCATCAAAAGTTCCGCTTAAATCTTCTAAAGTTAGGAATTTCATAATATCGCCGTTTTTGGTTTTTATTCTTTTGGAAGTCATGAACCAGCCGAGCATTTGAATTTTACGATTTCTGTTTTTGTGTAAATCTTTTGCTTTAACAATTTTTGGCGATTCATATATTTCTCTTACAAACTCAAGTGGATGATAAGTAACCGTAAATCCGAAACATTCTTGCTCTAAAATGCAGATTTCAGCGGAGCTATACTGCAATATAGTTTCCACACTTTTTTCCAACAAAGAAATTTCATTTTGAAATAGTGGCAGAGAGTTATTTTTTAGAAGTTCTTTCGAGTGATAATAAATATCTGCCAAACGAATTAGAGTTGGGCGAGTTTTGTTTAAACAATCCATTGCTCCGCATTTAATAAGAAGTTTGGTACTTTCATAAGTTAATTTTGTGCGGGAAATAAAATCAGCAAGGGAAATATATTTTCCTCCAAGATTTCTTTCTTCAACAATTTTTAGTAAAAAATCTTTTTCAATATTTTTTATTGCCATCAATCCAATTTGAATTTCGGAATTATTTCCTTTATATCTGTATTCACTTTGATTTATTGATGGAAGCAAAACTTTTAAGCCCATTCTTTTGCATTCGTTAATGTAAACTCCGGCTGCATAAAATCCTCCGCCATTGTTTAAAACATTAGCCATAAATTCTGCCGGGTGATGAGATTTTAAATATGCAACTTGAAATGAAAGAAGTGCAAAAGATGCACTGTGTGCTTTGCAAAATGAATATCCGGCAAAAGAAGAAATTTGGTGCCACAATTCATTTGCTATTTCGTTGGAAAGTTCTTTGGTTTTACATGATTCAAAAAATCGTTCGTACAATTTTTTCATTGCATCATGCGAGCGCATTTTTCCGCTCATTGCTCGGCGCAAATAATCGGCTTCTTCCAAACTTAATCCCACAACGTGATGAGCAATTTTTATTACATCTTCTTGGTAAACCATAACGCCGTAAGTTTCGCCCAATATTTCTTCCATTTCCGGAACTAGATATTTTCTCAGTTTGGGATTTTTATGGCGCGCTATAAATTCTTGCATCATTCCGCTTTCTGCAACTCCCGGGCGAATTATTGAGCTTGCAGCGGTAAGCATTTCAAAAGTATCGCAATTTAATCTTTGCAATAATGATCTCATTCCCGGCGACTCAATATAAAAGCACCCAATTGTTTTTCCTTCACGAATTAATTTTTTCGTTTCTTCATCATGGAAAAGCATTTCGTAATCGTAAATATCAAAGCCCGGCTTGGGTGTTGAAGGATAAATTGTTGTAAACACCTTTTTTGTCTTTGGAGTTTGCGGTAATTTATATTGTGCCAGATTTATAATGCTTGAATTTTCTATCATTTTGAAATAAAAATATAAATAGTAAACATACGTACACTATATAATTTATTTTTGCAAAAGATGCAAGATATTTTAAAACATGAAAACTTAAAACAGAAACTTAGAACATTGAGCAGAATGATTTAGCAGAATTGAGGATTTTTATAATAAATTGTATACAATTTTTTGAAAATTAAATTTTGAATAAATTGTTACTGTAAATTTTGAAGGTAGTTCAGATGAAAATATTATTTTTATTCCTAATCGTAAATATTTCAGTGTTGGCGCAATCGAGTAAGTTAAATGTTAAAATAATCAATCTTGAAAATAGAGATGGTGATATTTCGATAGGAATATTTAATAGATCAGAAAATTTTCCCAAAAGGGAAACGGGAAAAATGGGTGTAAGTATTCCAATTAATAAATCATGGGTTGAGCATACATTTACAAACTTAGAGAAAGGGAAGTATGCTGTTGCAGTTTATCATGATGAAAATAAAAATGGTGAATTAGATAGAAGTTTATTTGGATGGCCTACCGAAGACTATATTTTTTCTAATTATGCAAAAGGAAGTTTTGGTCCACCAAGTTTTGAAGATGCAAGTTTTTATCTTAAAGATTCCTTGACAATTGAATTAGAATTTGATAAGAAATAAAATATTATAAGAGATTTTAACTTCTACATAAATTTAAACATCAACTTACAGTCAATGGAATAACAATTTTATTAAGCCAATTTACAAATTCTAATTGTCTTATAGAATCATTAAGTACATCATCATCAATTCCATATTTCCAACGTAGATGTTTATTGGAATTATCAGCAAATATTTTTTCTAAATCATTTACATAAATCATTAAATCATCTTTAGATTTAAAGTAATTTTGTTTAATGAGTTTTTCTTCTCTTGCAATAATTAAGCGAGCAATTTCATGAAGATCATATTCCGGATGATATTGTGGCGCCCAAAAAATTCCTTTTTTATGTTTTACTTCCACTGCTTGAACTTTTGTAAAATCATTTGAAGCAAGCCATTTGCCGCCTTCTGGTAATCTAGTAATTTCATCATCATGACTAATAAAACCATCAAAAACTGGCGGTTTGCCTTCGTACATTGGATGATTAAGTCCTTCTTCTGTAAGAAAAACTTTTCGCGCAAGTCCCATTTCTCTGCCTTTAGGATTTGGTTTAACTTCACCACCGGCAGCATATACAGCAATTTGAGCCGCCCAACAGCTTCCAAATTGAGGAACTCCGATTTCATAAGCATCTTTACATAAATCAACCATTTTTGTTACTCTTTCATCATGATCATGATAAACAGTTAAATTACATCCAGGCCATAAAACTCCATTATATTTTTCAAGTTCCTCGTTTTTCGGCAGAACAACACCAGGATCACTTGAATAAAATATATCATATTTTGCATCCGGCAAATGCTGTAAAAGTAATTTTGCATACAATTCACCAGCTCTTGTCATTCCTACTTCATCAAATTGTTCACGACTTGATTTTGGATATCCGTCAATAATTAGAAAATTCAGTTGACTCATAATTTAACTATCCTTTAATTTTTCAATAAGATTTGGTAATTCACTATAATGTTCAAAATATCCGTCAGCTCTTTTTCTATCACTTCCGCGATCTAATGCAGCAAGACATAAAATTGAGTGCATACCCATTTTTTCTGGACCTAAAATATCATTGTGCTCTCTATCTCCAATGTGGATTATTTCATTAAACTCTAAATCCATACTTTTTTTTGCAGCATAGAAAACACATTCAGCAGGCTTTGAGCATCCAACTTCATCAGAAAAAACAAAAGTTGAAAAATATTGGAGAAGTCCTTCATCTTCAAGAAGTTTTCTTAAAGCTCTCCCCGGACTAAAAATTGCATCTGAAATTACACCAAGTTTATAATGTTTGCTTAATTCTTTTATTGCTTCATGTACTCCATCTACAAAATTTGGTCTATATTCCAATTCCATTTCTTCATGAAGTTTTACAAGTTCATCAAATTCATTTGGTGGTAGAATAACATTTATTCCTTTTAAAATAATTTCGAGTCTTTCTTTAACTTTCCAAGTAATATGATGATCGTGCCAAACTTTTCTAAATGCAGCATCTTGTGCATCATAAGATGCATTTACTTTTTCTTGCGATATATTTTGATGTCTATTTACATATTGGTGAACTAACAATCTTCTTTCAACAGCTTTTGTTGGTCTGCCCGCTGATTTTCTTTTTGGTTCATCGGAATCATCAATAAAAACAGTATCCCAAAGATCAAATGTAATTCCTTTGATCATAAATTAATTTCCTCAATTAAAGTAAGTTTTTTATAATTTTTGTAACATCTCCAGTTAAAACCGGTTTTGGATTTAAAGGTTTACACGGATCTCCCATTGCATATTCCTCCAATCCGAAAATATCTTCTTCTTTTACACCAATATTTTTAAGGTCAATTGGCATTCCAACTTTTAATAACCATTGTTCTATAGCATAGATTACAGAATCTGCATTATTATCAACCCCTAAAAATGAACCAAGAGAAGCCAATTTTGTATTAACTTTTTCATCAGTTGCATTAAACTTCATTACTTCCACAAGTACTGCTGCATTTGCTAAACCATGATGTGTATCATAAAACACACTTAATGCATGAGCAATTGAATGATTAATTCCGAGACCTTTTTGAAAAGCAGTTGCGCCCATTGCAGAAGCAAGTAGCATTTCACCTCTCGCAGCAGCATTGTTCCCATCTTCAACAGCAATTGGTAAAAATTTAAAACATTTGTAAATCCCTTCTTTTGCAATTGCATCAGCTATTGGATGAAAAACATCCATTATATATGCTTCTAGATTATGAACAAATGCATCAACACCAGTAGCAGCAGTAAGTTTTTTAGGTAATAATAATGTGACTTCAGGATCAAGCACAGCAATGTCCGGCATCATTTTAGGTGCGAAAATAATTGTTTTTTTATTTGTCGATTTTACAGTTATTACGCTGCTTCTTCCAACCTCACTTCCAGTTCCCGCAGTTGTAGGTATTGCAAAAAATGGTGGCATTTCATTTACAATAAATTTATCTCCACCTTTTGAATCATCTAATTTTTCAAGAGGTTCATCATGTGTAGCAGAAACTTTAATTGTTTTCCCAACATCTATTGGGGAACCTCCACCAAGTGCAACAATGAAATCGCAATTGTTTTGTTTATATATTTTTGTGGCATCAATTACATTTTGTTCGGTTGGATTTGAAACAACATCACTGTAACTAAAAATGTCAATACTTTGTGCAGAAAAATATGATCTAAGTTTTTCTGCTAAACCAATCTTTTCAATTCCTTGATCTGTAACTAATAAGCCTTTCATTAAACCTTTACTTTTTATGATTTTAGGCAAATCAGCAATAGCACCGGGACCATATTCAATTCTGGTTGGGTAATTATAAGTATGTCTTAAAAGTGGCATAATATAGCTCCAAATAAAATTTTATTTAATGTTTGATTTTTAAATGATAAGATTTTGGTCTTGTTAATTGTTCATAACCAACTTTTGAAAGTGAACAACCTCTTCCGGAATCTTTTACTCCAACCCAGCTTAAATACGGGTCAAGATAATCGCAGCGATTCATAAACCAAGTTCCAGTATTAACTTGATTGCCAATTTTAATAGCAGCATCTTGGTTTTCTGTCCAAATAGATGCTGTTAAACCATATGGACTATCGTTCATTAATTTTAAAGCTTCATCATCGTTTTTAACTTTCATAATTCCTACAACCGGACCAAAAGTTTCATCATACATTACATTCATATTATGATTAACATTTAATAATACTTGCGGGGCAAGATAATTTGTATCTGCTTTTGCATTTGGGAACAACGATTCATCAATCATTGCACGAGCTCCTGCATCGATTGCTTGTTTTATATGTTGTTTAGTTAATTCAGCTCCACTTCTTTTTGCAACAGGTCCCAAAGTAGTTTCAGGATCAAGAGGATTGCCTAATTTATAAGTTTTAGTTAAATCAATAAATCCTTCAATAAATTTATCGTAAACAGATTCATGTACGTAAATTCTTTCAATTCCACAGCAAGATTGACCGGAATTAAAGAATGAACCATCCACTAAATTTTCAACAGCAAAATTTAAATCGACATCTGGCATTACATAAGCTGGATCTTTGCCGCCTAATTCTAATCCCACACCAATAAACCTATTTGCCGCAACTTTTTGAATATCATAACCACCCTTTACAGAGCCGGTAAATGCAACAAAATTGATTCTTGGGTCCATTATAACATTTGAAGTATCTTCATGAGTTAAATGTAAATATTGAAATAAACCTTCGGGTAAACCGCTTTTTCTGAATGCATCGTAAAACCTTTCTGCAACAAGTGGAGTTTGTGCTGAATGTCTAAGTATTACAGCATTCCCAGCTAATAAAGCTGGAACAATACTATTAATTGCAATTAAATATGGATAATTCCATGCCGGAACAACAAATACAATTCCCAAAGGTTCTCGTTTTATATATCTGTTAAATCCTTCTTTTTCAGCAATAAAAATATCTTCTAAAGAAGATTCTGCTAAATCCAACATTCCTAAAGTTCGTTCAATAGTTCCTCTAACTTCTCCCGGTGCGTATTTTATTGGTCGCCCCATTTGCCAAGTTAATTCTTCACAAATTCTTTTTTCATTACTTTTAAATTCATCAACAAATTTTGAAATGTAACTTTTTCTTATTTGTAAGGAAGTTCTTTTCCATTCTTGCTGCGCTGTTGCAGCTAAGATTAATGAATTTTCAATTTCATTTGAGTTATGTAATCTGCCTTCATAATAGACTTTTAAATCAATAGGTGAAATAACTTTAAATGTTGATTCCATTACTAAATTCCTTATTTAACATTTTATATAAAATCAATTCCAATTTATCCTTTTAATATTCATTACAATTTGTACAATTTCAATTTTTCTTTTTGCTCGCAAGTTTATTTTTAATTTCAATTAAGACCAACTCCAAAAGAGCTAATTGTGATATTCTTGACTGACATGAAAAGCTTCCTAAAAGATTATCCGGAACACTTGTGTAAAGAATATAATTTGCATAATTAGTAAGTGGAGAAGAAAGAAAATTTGTAAGTGCAATTGTTACTGTTCCATATTCGTGTGCAGCTTTTAATGCAGAAACAATTTCATCAGTTTCTCCGGAATGAGAAATTGCAAATACCAAATCATTACTATTTAAAGTTGGAATAATGCTTTGAATAATCGAACGGTCACTTAAAAAATTACTATAAATTCCTAAAACACTTAAAGAATCGTTGAAAATATATCCCACGCCTGCGGCTCCACCAATTCCAACAATCACCATTCGTTTTGATTTTATTATTTGATCAGCAATTTGTTTTAGAGAATTTATTTCAAGATTGTCTATTGTAAAATCGATTTGTTGCTTTAAATTGAATGAAAAAGTCTGTGTAATATTCTGCGATTTTGAGCTATTATCAATTTCTTTAATAAAACTCTTTCCACTTCTAAGTAATTCCGGAACTAAAGCAGTTTTAAATTCATTAAATGTTTGATAACCAAGTGATCTGCAAAATCTAATTACAGTAGCATCACTTGTTTTACAACGTGAGGCGATACCTTGAGTTGTTAAAAGAACAACCTCATCAATATGTTTTTGCACAAACTCAGCAACAGTTTTTTCACTTTTGCTCAAATTATTAAAACGCTTATTAATCAAGTTTAATGGGCTGTTCATAATGAGTTATAGATAGTTAAAAAATTGTTGAAACACTATTTTATAATTTATTCAAAAAACTTAGGTGGAAATATTATAATGTAAATTGTAGCATATGCAACAAGAAATAGTTGATTATGTTATAATGGCTACAAAGGTAATTATAAAATATTTTAATGTCAAATTTCCAAATCGTGATAAGTTTTTAAAATGAATTTCTTTACAAACATAAAAATCTAATTTGATAAAAATCAACCATCACCAAGTCATAATCCAATATTTAATGAAAAGTTAACAATAACTTAATTTCTTCTTAATATACACACAGAATTGCATTAAAGATTTTCAATCATATCATAAAAATTGTGTCACCTAACAAAAATCTATTTAGCAATTATTTATAATATCTTTTGGCAAATCCCAAAATAAACCTCTTTGTATTCTCATATGATTTCATTTTCGTAATAATTTATTCAAAATTATTTATTGACAATATTAAAAAATATAACTATGTTGAAGTTAAAACAAGTTTTAAAAGATATTGTAGTAAAAACAACATATAAAATCTCACTACGGAATTCAAAAAGTATATGAAGCAATTTTTCAAAATAAATCATCTATTTTTAACTGCTTTTTTTGTTAGCAGCTCAATATTTTCACAAAATGTAATGCAAAATGATATTGTTTCAAATTTGGTTGGTTTATGGGAATTTAATAATTCTTCCAATTTAACTGAAGCAACTATTGGTAATAATTTGGTTCTTAAAGGAAACTGCGTTGCTGTGGATGGGCCGACAGATTCTTCCGGTGCAGTTAGAATTGGTATTGGCAGTTATTTCACTTCAACTCATGGAATCTTACCCAATGGTGGTGGAAACTTAGTTAATGATTATACAATTGTCATGGATGTTAAAATTCCGATGACGGGAAAATGGTATGCGTTATATCAAACAGATATTTCAAATTTAAATGATGGTGATTGGTTTATAAATCCAAGTGGAAATATTGGAATTGGAGAAATTGGTTATACTCCCAAAGCAATTTTACCAAATGAATGGTACCGAATTGCAGTAAGTGTTTCAAATGGAAATCATTGTACTTATTATATTGATGGAAAAAAATCATTAAATGGTAATATTGGTACTTTGGACGGAAGATTTTCACTAAGTTCAAAAGTTTTATTTTTTGCAGATGAAAATGCTGAAGATAATATTTTTGATATTGCTGAAATTCAATTATATTCTACTGATTTATCTGAAAATGAAGTCAGTGAACTTGGTGGATACCAGCATAATATTACTAATTCTTCGATTAAAACTTTTCCATATTTGCAATCACCAACTCTAAATTCAATTTATATTTGTTGGTCTTTTCCGGGGAATAATGCTTTAGTTGAGTATGGACTAACTTCAAGTTTAGGAAATTCCGTGATTCCGGAGAAAATTCCGATTTCCGATGAAAACATATTCTTTAATTGGTATTCGGCAAAACTTGAAAATTTAATTCCAAGTACAATATACTATTACAAAGTAAAAACGGATAGCGCAGAATCGGAAATTTACAAATTTAAAACTCAACCAGATTTTAATGATTCTACTTCTAGAATTCGTTTGGCATTATACAGTGATAACCAAACTAATTTTGCAAAGTTCACAGAAATAAATGATTCGTTGAAAAGTAAAATAAATTCATTGTATGGCCAAAATATTGAAGAAAATTTAAATCTTGTTTTTGATTCGGGAGATATTGTTGGAAATGGATGGTCTTTGCAGCAATATTTACAAGAATATTTAAATCCGCATCATAAAATATCAACATCTGTTCCATATATGGTAAGTATAGGAAATCATGAAGAAGATTCTCCGTACTTTTATGATATTATGAAATATGAAGATTTTGGGGGACCTCAAGGAGAAAAATATTATTCATTTAGAATTGGAAAGGTTTTAATTGTTGCACTCAATAGCAATACTGGTTATAGAAATGATACACAGATAAATTGGCTAAATACTGTGTTATCAAATGCTCAAATCGATAATTCAATTGATTGGATTTTTGCATTTAATCATCATCCCGGACAAAGTGAAATTTGGCCAGATGGAAATACTGCTTATGTTCAAGATAAAATAATTCCTACTCTAAGTAAATATTCAAAAGTTGATTTGCTTACTTACGGACATTCCCACAATTATGAACGTGGTGCAGTTTCTGATTGTAATTTACGCTTAATGTGTATTGGCGGCGCTGGAGGTGCTTTAGATAGGTGGGGAATGTATAATAATCAACAAGATTATTTAGAAATTCAAAAAGCTTTTGACCATCACTGTTATGCAATTCTTGATATTGATGTAGCAAATAAATCTTATGAAATCACAACATACAGCATTGGAAATCCGGATAATCCACTTGACAATGTTGTAATAGATAAATTTTCTAGAAATAAGTTTGATGAAACACCACCTCAAGAACCAATAATTATTTCACCATCTGAAGATGATATTATTTCAAATACGTTTTTGCTTACCTCATCTGAATATTATGGTACTTATGAAATAATGAGTTCACAGTTTCAGATTACAAACAACAAAGGGAATTATGATTCACCAATACTTGATGTAATGAGAAATTATGAAAATATTTATGGCGAACCAAAAGCTCCAAATTATTTGCCAAATGATCTAAATGAAAATATTGATTTAACAAGTTTGGAAGTTTCTGATCTAAATTATAAAGGTGATATTTGGGTTAGAGTAAGATATAGGGATAAGAATTTACAATGGTCTTCTTGGTCTCAAGAACATGATTTAGTTGTTGATAAAGTAAATGAAGTTAAGAAGAATGAATTAGTAAAAATTGATCAATACCAATTGTATAATAATTTCCCTAATCCATTTAATCCTACCACAAAAATTCAATTCGATATTAAAGAAACGGGAATTGTTCAGTTAAATATCTATAATAATTTAGGCGAATTTATAAAAGAAATATATAAAGGGAATTTATCTCCTGGACGATATAGCTATAATTTTGATGCAACGGAATTATCGAGTGGAATATACTATTACAGATTGATTACGAATAAATTTTCTGATATCAAAAAAATGATGGTCTTAAAATAATTGTTTTAATCAGAAATTTGTTTAATTAAATAATGAGAAAGAATTAACTAAAAGCCTTGCTAAATCAATAACTAAATTAAGGAGCATTCTTTATGAAGACAAAGTTATTATTACTTTTTTTATTAACAACAATTAGTATTACACTTGCCCAAACACCAGTGGCACAATGGTCATTTGATGATCCGAGCAATTTAACAAAAGCAGATTTTGGAGATGACTTAATTCTTGTTGGTGTTGATTCTGCTGTTGTTGGTGCTGAAGATGGAGATGGTGCAGTTTCAATCGGTATCGGAAGTCATTACATTGCCAATCCATATATGTTGCCAAGCGGCGCTGATACAGCAAAAAGAGTTAACATTTATTCTATGGTAATTGATTTTAGAGTTTTAGATTTAGAAAGATGGCATTGTTTTGGTCAAACAGATCCCACAAATGAAAGTGATGGTGAGTGGTTCATAAATCCTGGTGATGGAAATGTAGGTGTTGGTTCTTCTGGTTATACAAGAAATTCTATCACACCTGGAGAATGGTATAGACTTGCAATTGTTGTTAACACAACAGATACAAATGATAATAGTGGAGTAAAATATTATTTTGATGGAGTTGCTCAATCAATTTCAAGTACCGGACATGTACAATCAATTGATAATAGATTTTCAATTGGCGGAGCAGATGAGCCAATTCAATTAATACTTTTTGGAGATAATGACGAAGAAGATGATGTAATTGAAGTTTCAAAAGTTTCAATTTATGAACAAGCATTAACACCTGCTGAAGTTGCAGCTTTAGGAGGATATAAACATCAAGAAGTTGAAGTACTTACACCCGTTGGCCTATGGGATTTTGATAATCCTGAAGATTTAACAGTTGCAACAATAGGTTCACCATTAGAATTAGTAGGAACTGCAGATGTTGTTGTAGGACCAAGTGAAGGAAATGGTGCTGTTTCTATTGGCGTGGGAAGTTATTTTAAAGCATTAACTTCAATTGCACCAAACGGTGGTGGAACCAAAGTAAATAATTATGCAATCAGTATTGATTTTAGAGTTAATGAGTGGAGCGATTGGATAAGTCTAATGCAAATAAATCCATTAAATGATGATGACGGTGACTTATTTTTAACTTCTCCGGATTATGATATTGGTGTTGGTCAACTAGGTTATTCGGAATCCGGAATAATCAATCAAGGTGAATGGTACAGAATGGTAATGGTTTCAAAAGCTTATAAACCAGATTCTGTATATGTTGATATTTATTTAGATGGAATTAGAGTTGTTAAAGGTCATATTCAAACTTTAGATAGTCGATTTGCATTAGAAAATACAATTCTTTTCTTTGCAGATAATGATGGTGAAGATAATACAATAGAAATCTCACAAGTTGCTATTTATGATTCATCATTAACTAGTCAAGTAATTGCTGGATTGGGTGGTTATCAGCACGGAACTGTTGAAGAATCAATAGTTGGCTGGTGGAAATTTGATAATCCCGATTCCTTAACAAAAGCAACAATTGGAAATGACCTAATATTAGCAAATAAAGATGGTGCAGAACCGGTTGCCGAAGCTGTTGCTGGCCCAGCAGTTGGTGATGGTGCAGTTAAGATTGGCCCAAGGAATCATTTTATAGCAAATCCTGATATGCTTCCTAGTGGTGGTGGTTTAAGAGTTAATAGATATTCAATTGGTTTTGATTTTAGTGTTGATGCTTTGGGAAACTGGCGTGCATTTTACCAGACTGATTCATTAAATGAAGATGATGCGGAATTTTTTATCAAAAAAACCGGTGAAATAGGTGTGGGTGATTTAGGCTATTCAGATAGTGCTATTGTTGCTCCAGGAGAATGGTATAGATTAATTATCACAGTTGATTTAATGGATACAACAAAAAATGCAATAAAATATTATATCGATGGACAAGCTGTTCCTCATGGAGAAAGCGGCTATCAAAAAATTGATAACCGATTTTCACTAGGTCCGGTTGGATATGCTGATCAATTAATTCTTATGGGTGATAATGATAACGATGATGGTTTAATAAATGTTGCTCAAGTTATTCTTTATAATAGAGTTTTATCTGGTGAAGAAGTTGAAGCTTTGGGTGGTTACGGACACGTTGTTGGAGTTGAGGATACAGAAACATTTGCACCAAGTGTATATTCACTAAATCAAAATTATCCTAATCCGTTTAATCCATCAACAATTATCAGTTACTCTATTGCAAAACCAAGTATGGTCAGTTTGAAAATATATAATATTTTAGGTCAATTGGTTACAACGCTAGTAAATAAAGAACAAAACGCTGGTTCATATCAATATCAGTTTAATGCAAGCAATTTAACTAGCGGAATTTATTTCTATTCAATTAAAGCTGGTGATTTTACCAAAACTCAAAAAATGATGTTAATCAAATAGAAATAGTTAATTTTTTGTCCTCCAAGAACATATAATTCTTGGAGGATTTTAAAAAAAGTTTTTACAGAGAAAATGCATATTAAAATTATTTTGTTCTAATAAACCAATGAGGTTGATTTGCATATTAGAATTTTTTTTGGTGAACTTGCGTTAATTATTTTAGTACTTTTTTTTATTTCTATCAATTTGTTTGCTGGTACAACTGGTAAAATAACCGGAGTTGTTGTTGATAAAACAACTGGTGAACCTTTGCCTAGTGTTAATATAATGATTGAGGGAACTTCCCAAGGAACTGCGTCGGATTTAAGCGGACACTTCACAATTTTAAATGTATCTCCTGGTACACATACGATTGTTTTCAAAACTATTGGTTATGCAGATTATAGAGTAGAAGGTGTTGTTGTTAATGTTGATAAAACAACAAAAGTTGATGCTCAACTTAGTATTTCAACAATTGAAATTTCTGAAGTTGTTGTTAAAGCTGAAAAACCTCCAATTGAGAAAGATAGAACATATTCTTCGGCTGTTGTTAATTCTGATGCGATTCAAGCTCTTCCGGTTACTGAAATGAGTCAAGTAATTACTTTACAACCGGGAGTTGTAAAAAATGGAGACCAACTTCATTTTAGGGGAGGAAGATCAAGAGAAGTAGCATATGTTGTTGATGGTGTATCGGTTACAAATGCTTTTAATCAAGATGGCGGATCAAATGTTTCGGTTGAAAATTCAATGATTGAACAACTTGAAGTTATAACCGGAACGTTTAATGCTGAGTACGGTTCGGCTCAATCCGGAGTGGTTAATATTGTTACAAAGGGAATATCTTCAAAATTAACTGGAAACATTAATGCTTTTACCGGTGATTGGATAAGTGATAAAAGCAATGTTTTTTTAGGTGTAAACAATATTAATCCAATGTCGGAAAGAGATATTCAAGGAAATATTAGCATTCCAATTATTCAAGATAAACTTGGTATTTCAGTTGTTGGTAGATATAATTATTACGAAAGTATAAATTGGTATGAGAAACGTTTTAATTCAATAGATGGTTGGAAAATTGCTGCATATGAAAGATGGTTTAAAGAACAAAGAGCTGATGAGGCAGATGCATCACAAGCAATTTACATCCCCGATTCTTTAAAAACCGGCGATGGAACAATGGGTCCATTATCAACAAGCGACAGATTTTCTGGGAACATAAAAATTAATTACTATCCATTTGAAAGAGTTAAAATTGCTTACCAAGCTTTCGGAGATTTCTCAGAAAGAAATGGTTATTCTGAAACAATTGGTGGCAGTGGAATTAGTAACGAAGATTTAAGAAGATATCAACCAGATGGAACAAGTAAAAAGCAATCTTATAGCCACAGTCATTTTTTAACATTAAGACATACCCCAACTGATAATTTTTATTACAATATTTCCGGGTCATATCAGTATAACAGAGATGATGAATGGTATGATAAGTCGAATAAAATTGCGTTTTATCCTGGGGATTCCGGAATTCAACCAATTGGATATTCAAGTGATGGATTTTCAATAGGTAATACTGATGGGTTCTATGATAATGCTAATGGAAAAAATTATCGAAAGCAATATTTAATCAATGGTGATTTGAATTGGCAAATTGATAAATATAATTTTATTAAAGCGGGTTTTGAATATAAACAGCATCAAGTTAATACATATTCATGGGGATTTATTTCAACACCGGACTGGAACACAAAGAAGTGGATAAATTTTGATCCGGACCCTACTTTAACTTTTAATGACTATTGGAACATAATGGTTGATTATTGGAAAAATTGGGAAGATATTTATGATACTGTTAGATACAGAAAATATTATGAAAATGAATATACACTTTGGCGTGATTATACCATAACACCGAGTGAAGCAGCGGCATACTTACAAGATAAAGTTGAGTTGGGTGAAATTATAATAAATGCAGGTTTACGTTTGGATTTATTTATTCCGGATGAAAAAGTGCCAAAAAATTATAGAGTTGAGTCATCGCAACTTGCTTCAGAAATTAATCTCAAGGATGCTTCAACAAAAGTAAATTTAAGTCCAAGATTTGGAGTATCTTTCCCAATTTCAGCCACTGGAGCATTCCATGCAGCTTATGGTCATTTCTATCAAATGCCAAGTTTTGAAAAAATGTTCAGTGAGCCAATTTATGTGCTTACGCCGCTTCAACTTAATGATATGAAACTTGGGAATTCAGACTTAGAACCTGAGAGAACAATTCAGTATGAATTAGGGTTACAACAACAAATATTTACCGGAATTACAGCTGATGTTTCTGTTTATTATAAAAATATGGATAATCTTTTAGGACTCGAATATTTAACAACAATTGATAATGTAAGATTTAGAAGGTTTATAAATAGAGATTATGGAAATTCAAAAGGTTTAACAATTGGTGTCAATGCTTTTGGAAGAGATTTTATAAATGGGAGTTTGAATTACACATATTCTACTGCAAACGGAAGTGCTTCGGATCCGGAATATGTTGCTCTTGTGCAATCATCAACTCAAATTGGCGGGGAAACAGTAGAATTTCTTGATAGGCAAGTTATTCCTTTAGATTGGGATCAGACACATACACTAAATGCGCTGGTGGATTTTAAATTTACAAATAGTTTATTTATTTCTGTTATTGGAACTTATTGGACTGGTCAACCATATAGCCCCGAATTTGTTGAAAAATATGATATTTTAGTTAGAGAATATGATAATGCTGATACCAAACCGGTACAATGGAGTGTTGATTTAAAAGCGAGATATGATTTTAATGTTGAATGGTCAACAATAACAGCTTTTATTCAAATTGATAATTTATTTGATCATCTAAACCAAAATTCTGTTTATGTAACAACAGGAAATGCATATAATAATGCCAGGCTTCCAAATGTTGAGGAAACTTTGGTTGAAAGATTAGATCAAGCGGGATTATTCACTCTTGATGAAATAGATAATAAGCCGCAATGGTTTTCTAGTCCAAGAAAAATTAGACTTGGCTTTACTCTCAATTTTTAAATATGGAGAATTGGAATTTATGCTATATAAATTTATTCCTAAATTATTTTTGATAATTTTATTCCAGACTTCAATTATTACTTTTACACAATCGGTTGATGAAGAAAAAAACAAACCAATTTATTTACAGCCTCAAACAATTACCGGATCGAGAGGTTATACTGGAGTTTTTAATAAAATTGAAAAAGCTCAAGCTGAAGGAAATGCTAAGTATTTTAGATTTACTGTTCATGATGGGAATTTAATTACCGGTGGAGTTATAAATTCCGGATTATTATCATATCATTATGTTGGCGGCACTCCAACAATTGCATGGCCTAAAGGACCAAAGTCCGTTCCAATTCTTCATGGAGCAGTTTTTTTTGTAGCTGCTGAAGTTGAAGACGAATCCGGAGACACAATCCATATAGTTTCAGATAATTTTAGACGTGGCAGCGTTGAGGCATCACTTGATGAATCACATTGGTGGTCTTTTATGCCACTTGGAAAATATTTTAATAATGATCAGCCGGGAGCACTTGATCCAGATATGGGAGGATTAAGCGAAGATGTCGGAATTGATGAAACACCAAATACTGGAGATTTTGGAGAAGGTGATGGAATTTTACAACAGGAAGAAGATTTTAATTTAAATGAACAATTAGATTTAAATTTGCAAAATGGCGTTGGCTGGTTTGCAATTAGCCATAGAAAAGAAACATGGCCTCAATATTGGCCAACTGGTTCATACCCTGGTGATGATAGAGAACCTGGCGAAGAAAGACCCGGCGTTCGATCTGGAAGGTGGAATGGTGAATTTGGCGCTTATGTTCGCGCAGACCAGGAATCTTACTATGTAATGGATGATAGAGAAAATGATGAATTTAATTATTTTCCATTTGAAGATTCTGAATCTAAATTACCTTGGCCAAATGGAAGAGGAGGTTTAGGTGTTAAAGTATCTGTAAGAAATTATCAATGGTCGGCCAGACTTGCAGAGGATTTGATGATTTCGATTTATGATATTGAAAATGAAGGAAAAGAGTTAAATAAATCAACTGTTGGAATGTATGTTGATCCAGATTTAGGGGGATCATTAGAAGGTGATGATGCAAATTTTGATGAAATAGATGACATAACTTATGCATTTAATAAAAAGGGACTTTCAACACAAGGATTGCCAATTGGATATTTTGGATTTGCTTTCTTGGAAAGTCCGGGATTAGTTGATGGAAAAGATAATGATCTTGATGGCCGAACAGATGAAAGTCAAAATAATGGTATTGATGATGATGGAGATTGGATAGGCTGGGTTGATGTTAATTTAAATGGGAATTGGGACTGGGAAGATATTGGAGTTGATGGAATTCATGGGACGAGTGATTATGGTGAATATGACGGTACGTTACAACCTGAAGAAGATTTAAACAATAATGGAATTTTAGATAACGAACCTATTAATAATGATGTAGGCTCTGATGGACTTGGGCCAGATGATGAAGGTTATTTTGGTCCGGATCCAGATGGAACAGAAACAAATGGAATTCCAGATCAAGGTGAACCAAATTTTGATTTTACAGATAATGATGAATCTGATCAAGTTGGATTAACTTCATTTTATTTAAGAGATTGTGATAATACAATGGGCGATGATGAAACATATTGGAATGTAGAAATCAAACCTGGAGTTTTTAATATTCGTCCGGGATATCAACGTGATATAGCATTTAGTTATGGAAGCGGTTATGTTAAATTTGCCGGAGAAGAAAGAAAACATAGATATGCAATTGCATTGGTTTTCGGAAATAATTCAACTGATATTCTCCGAAATAAAAGAACAATGCAAGTAATTTACGATGCTGATTATAATTTCTCTAAACCTCCAAGAAAACCAATTGTGTCAGCAACATCCGGCGATGGGAAAATTATTCTTCATTGGAATAACGATGCCGAATTTTCAAAAGATCCTCTCTATGGGCTTGATTTCGAATGTTACTATATTTACAAAAGCACCGATCCGACTTTTGATAATATAAAAACAATTACGGATGCTTATAATAATCCAATACTTATGTCGCCAGTTGCAATCTTTGATAAAAAGGATGGATTAAAAGGAATTCATCCTGTAAATATTGGTGCTGAACTGGGACCAGAAAGTAATTTGGGTGTTTCGTATAATATGGGAACTGACAGCGGATTAAAACATTTCTACGAAGATACAGATGTTACTAATGGAAGAACCTATTATTACGCCGTTGTTTCAGTTGATCAAGGTTATCATGATTCATTTTATCCGAATATTTCTTCAAAAGAAGGATTGGTAAATGCATCTCCAACTGAATGCTCGGCAATTATTCAAACAGATTTATTAGGAAGAGCAGTTAAGACTGATAAAAATACAGTTATTGTTACACCGAATGAATATCCAGCTGGATGGGTTGAACCATCATTAAGTGAAAAAGGTTTTGAAAAAATTTCTGGTTTTGCAACCGGACAAGTTGAAATAGAAATTTTTAGTCCAAAGGAAATAAAATCTAATACAACTTATTCAGTCAGATTTACTGATGATGGACTTCAAAAAAAATATGATAGTTCTTTTACTGGTCATACTACCAGAGCAATAATTTTTAATGAAACTACAAATTCAATTATAAACAGCATTGATGATCCAGATAAAAATGAAAAAATTGATGAATTTATTGCGGATGGTTTTAGAATAAAATTAAATAATGATTCAGTTGCATTTAATACTGCTGAGTGGGTTGTAGGAAATTCGAATTTAAAAGTTACTTCAAGCACACTAGAATTAGGAAGTGACATGGTTGCTCGAGATTATGAAATTAGAGTATTTGCACCAGTTGATACGATTACTGGTGCTGGGGCGGATACTTCAGTGTATTCAAATATTACTCCAACAAATTTTCAAGTATGGGATGTTACAAATCCGGATAGCTCATTTAAAATTGACTTTCGATTTAGAGATGGAAATCAAACTGCTAACAAAAAGGCAGTTTAAGTCACGGAGATAAACTTCAATTGGTTTCTAAATATAATCAAGCGCAAAGAACTTGGTTTTTTGATATAAATGTTCCGGGTTTTGATACTTTGGAAGCTGGGGAGATTAAATATCCAGAAGAAGGTGACGTTTTAAAAATTACTAGTAAAAAACCATTTGATAGAAATGACAAATTTACTTTTACATTAACTGGAAATTATATTGAACCAAGTAAAGTTAAAAAAGAACTCAATAAAATTTATGTAGTTCCGGATCCATATATAGCTGTTAGTTCACTTGAAAGAAAAGTTATAAATGTTGATGAAGGAAGAGGTGATAGAAGAATTGATTTTGTGAATTTACCAAATGAGTGTTCTATTGAAATTTATACAACTTCTGGAAGATTTGTGAGAGAATTATTTCATTCTTCAACAAATTCGAATGCACGAATGTCTTGGGATTTGAGGACAAAAGATGGATTAGAAATTGCTCCTGGAATTTACTTCTTTGTTGTTAAAGCTCCGGGAATTGGGCAAAGTACTGGTAGATTTGCAATTATTAAATAATAATTTTACTGGAATTTATATGAAAATTATTACAAATATAAATAAAGTTATCTTTTTTACTATTATATCAATCCATATTATTATTGCCGGTGAAAATCCCGTTAAGACCTCAACTAATGTTGACGGTATTGGCACAGCTTCTATGACTTTTTTAGAAATAGGAATTGGTGCAAGAGCAATGGGAATGGGTGGCGCTTTTGTAGCTGTTGCAAATGATGCTTCGGCTACATATTGGAATCCGGCAGGAATTGTTTGGGCGGATAAAGTTCAAGTAGAAATTAGCCATAATGAATGGTTTTTGGATTCCAAACTTCAATCATTGAGCGGCGTTATTCCGCTGCCACAATTTAATTCATCAATGGCGTTAAGTATTGTAACTTTAGGATTTGATGAACAAGCTGTAAGAACTGTTGAACGTCCAACCGGTACCGGAGAAATGTATGATGCGCGAGATTTTTCTGTTGCACTTTCTTGGGCTACCGCGGTTACCGATAGATTTTCGTTTGGACTTTCTGCAAAATATTTAACTTCACGAATTTGGCATGAATCTGCAAATGCATTTGCTCTCGATTTTGGAATATTCTATAACACAGAATTAAAAGGTTTGCGTTTGGGTTTTAGTATGGCAAATTTTGGTACCGGGGTAAAATTTGAAGGAAGAGATTTGGATTCAACTATTGATCCCGATGAAGAAGTTGAAAATTTTGACAGAGCACCTGCACAATTAAAAACTGATTCATATCCACTTCCAATATTATTTCGTGCAGGTATTTCTTATGAATTAAATCTTGATGATTTTGGAAATGCAATTTTTGCTGCTGATTTACTTCACCCAAGTCACTCTCCGGAAGCTGTAAATGTTGGATTGGAATATGGTTTTACAAATATGTTTTTTGTAAGAGCCGGTTATCAAAATCTTTTTGATGATACATCAGTTGACGGTTTAACTTTAGGTGCAGGAATTGATTATTATAATTCTGAAAGTGGTTTTGGAGCAAGATTCGATTATTCTTGGGCAGATTGGGGAAATTTAAAAAATGCGCAAAGATTTTCTGTTGGAATTGTTTTTTAATTTTTTTTTTGTAGGTAAATTATTGAAAAAATATTTTACAAAGCGTAAATGAATTTTAACAAATATCTGACAAAAAAAAATACATTAATTTCTTTAAGTCTTATCGTTTTATGTTCTATATTGGTAATTATTTTCACCAATCGGAGTGCCTCAAATCTTGAAATCCTTGCAAAAGTTGAAAACAAAATTATTACATCTGAAGATTTTTTATTGAACTTTGAATTTGGTTTCCCGCACTTAAAAATTGGAAAAACAATTCAAGAACAGAAAAAGAATTATCTGCAATTAATGATAAATGAATATTTATTTGCGCTAGATGCTGAATCAAAAAACCTAAGTCTCTCTCCGGAGGTAAAATATCAAACAGAAAAAATTAGAAGGGAATTATTATTAGAAAGTATAATTGAAAATGATGTAAAGAAAAACATTAAAGTTAGTAAACAAGAAATTAACGAAGCAATTAATAAATCAAAAGTAAGTTTTAAGTTTTTTTTCTGGCCGGAAAATGATTTTAATAATGCTGTTATTATCAAAGAGATGTTTGAAGAAAATGGAATTGAGGGAACATTTAGAAAATTAAGCACAATAAAATCAGATTTTCATTTTGATTTTACAAAATATATATCAGATTACAAATCATGGATTGATATTCCAGAAGAAACATTTAACGCAATAAAAGATCTTCCGGTTAATAAATTTTCAGATCCAATTTTTATTGATAATATGTTTTACATTTTTCAGATGCTAGATATTAGACGTGAAGCAATAAGAAATGAAGAATATTTAAGCAAAGCTCCATCATTTCAAAAAGTACTTTATAATTCTAAACTTCAAGATGGTGTTTCAAAGTATGTTGATAAACTAATGACGCCGAAAAATATTAAAACAAAAGCGCATGTATTTAATATTTGGGCCGAAGCTATTATTGATTGGCATAATTCACAGAATAAAAATACTCAAAATTATTTTGAATGGACGAAATCAAATTTGAAATATCCTTCTGTGCAAAAATATTTATTTTATAAAGATTCTACTTTGGTAAGTTACAATGAAGGTAACTTTACTCTCGGTGAATTTGAAAAATATTTTTACTGGGATAAAATTTCTGATGAATTTGAAACAAAAAAACAATTTAAAAATCATTTAAATTTTTTATTGGGAATTTCAATCAGAGATTATTTTATGCAGCTTGAAGCTGAAAATAAAAATTATGATGAATTACTTTGGTTTGAACATCAATTTATGAAATGGACTTCCAAATTTGCTTTTGAGGAAATAATGAAAAATTACGTTGCAGAAAACTCAAATGTAAATATTAAAGAAAAAATTAATAATGATTTGAACTTGTTAAAATCGAAATATGATATTTATATTAATTATGAAATGCTCGATACTCTGCAAATTAACAGTTCGCAAAAATCAAAAGGAAGTTCTCTGCAGCTTATGAAAGTTGGTTTTAATAGACTTGCCGAACCAATTGTTGATGGTTATTGGAATTCAATTATAAAATGATATTTTAATTTTTATGAATTTGAAAATTCTATTTTTACTTTTTATAATTACTGTAAAAGCAAATTTTGCACAGAATAATAATTTATTTCACAAAACTTCAAATGAAGAAATAATTCAGATCGGGCAATGGAATTCAAGCGGAAAAATTACATCACTTTTTGTTGAAAATAATTACGTATTCCTCACTAACGAAAATAAAATTCAAATTATTGATATTTCTACAATAAGTAATCCAGAATTAAAAAGAGAATTCAAACTCAACTCTTTATTTATTAGTGAAGATATTACGGGAAATTCTGAAAAAATTTTTGTCGCAAATAATAGAACAATATTTGCTTTTGATATAAGCAATCCTTTAAATCCGGATTCAATTTCTTCAATAAAATTAGATGCAATAGTTAATGATTTATTATTTGAGAATAATTTCCTTTATGCAATTGCTTCATATGATTTTTATGTTTTTGATGTAAGCAATAATGAAATAAAAACTCTGGGAAAATTTTCACTTCCGGAATCTACTTTAGGACTAACACGATTTGATGTTGAAGGAACTTTTGCATTTATTGGTTCGTGGGCACAAGGTTTGTATGTAATTGATATTGAAGATCCGCAAAATCCAAAATTGCATGGAAGATTTTTAGAAAATTCAAATTTAATTTATGCTGAAGAACAATTTGCGTATGTGGCAGATTCCGAATTTCTATATCTACTTGATATTACTGATTCAGTTATTCCATCAAATATTAATAGTGTGAACATGTTTAGTAATCCAAATGATTTAATTTCAGATGATGTGAATCTTTATGTTACTACTAACAATGAATTATTAGTTTATAATAAGAATGAATTAAATCTAATTACAACATTTTCGCTTAATGATATTGGGAAACGAATTCAAATTAATAGCGGATATATATTTATTGCAAATAATGAGCAAGGATTAAAAATATTGAAATTAGATTCACAAACTTCTATTGATATTTCGGAATTAACAAATTATAAATTTGAACTTGAGCAAAATTATCCAAATCCGTTTAATCCGGTAACGAATATTAAGTATACAATTCCACTTAATTCAGTTATACCTAACGAAATGAAAAAACTGAGCGATTTCTCGTCACAAGTTCACTTAACTGAAAATGACAATGTGAAGATTTCTTTAATTGTATATGATTTGTTAGGAATTGAAATAAAAACATTAGTAAACACAAAACAAAAGCCGGGTAATTATGAAGTTGAATTCAATGGCTCGGGATTACCGACTGGTATATATTTCTACAAATTCCAGGCGGGCAATTTTGTTGTCACAAATAAGATGATACTAATCAAATAAAAAATTCTTCGATTTAAAACTTTAGAAATTTCAAGTTATTATATAATTGAAATTGTTTATCTTAAACTGCATTGTTTTATTAGAGAAAAAAAACTAAATTTGAATATGACATTTAATCCTTTTAAAATAAAAGAAAAATCTGCAATTCTATTTTTAGGAATATTTTTATCGTTTTTATTCCTATCGTTTACTCATTCGCATGAATTTAATTTTATTTTAAATTCCCCAAACTCAGTTTCAACCGAAAATAATAATCATCACGATCCGTTTTTAGATAGTTCACTAAATTGTACCATTCATAGTTTTAATAATTCTATTGGAATTGATTTTACTAGTACATCATTTAGTGATCTAAATAATATATCAAATTATAGAATTTGTGAATACGAATCTTCACATTACAAATCATTAAATTATAAATCCAACCAATTAAGAGCACCTCCAACAAATTAAGTAAGTCAACAAACTTTAACTTATTTAATTTAAAAAGGAGATGCCATGAAAAATCATTTTTTTAAAAGTGTATTATTTTTTTCTTTTCTATTAGTCTTTATTTCTTGCAAAGATGATGATCCGATAACTCCGGCAGAAGATCATTTTGAGGCAATTGGAACTATAATTTATGATGCGACTGGAGCAGTTGTAGTATCAATTTTAAGAGGTCGAACAGATGATACATTACAAATAAATAATGGGGAATTATCAGACCACTTTGAAGTTAAATTTTATGATGAAAATGAAAATATTATAAATCCACCGAATAATGAAAATATAAAACTTAGTTATGAAATTGGTGAAAATACAATTGCAAGTTGGTGGCAGCATGAAGGTGAAGAAGGAGGTTTTGAATTTCATTTAAATGGATTAAAACCCGGTACGACTACGTTGGAATTATTTATTGTTCATGAAGGTCACAATGATTATAGATCGGGATTAATTCCTTTGATTGTAAAGTAATGATAACTTATATAAAAATATTTTTATTTACATCATTAGTTTTTGCTGTACAAAGTACAACCTTTGGCAAAAATGTAAATATACACATTATTGTTCTTGATTCAGAAAACAATAAAGTTGTACCAAATGCAATTGTAAAAATTGTAGAACTATCAAAATCATTTACGTGTAACGATAATGGTGAATTATCAATCCCAAAATTGGATTATGGAATTTATACATTTGCAATTCATCACATTAGTTATGAAGAAAATGTTTCAAATATTACAATTGATGAAAATTCAAATAAGAAAATTGTTTTTTATTTAATTCCAAAAACAATTCAACTTGATCCGGTTGTAATTGCTGATTATAAATCCTACTCAACTTTTGATGATTTGAGAGAATTATCAAATGTTCTAAAGGGAAAAAATTTGCAAAAACAATTAGGATTAACACTTGCTGCAACTTTAAAAAATGAAGCTGGTCTATCGATGAGATCGATGGGACCAGCTCCTTCAAGACCAGTAATTCGCGGATTAGGTTCCAACAGAGTTGTTATAAGTGAAGATGGAATTAAAACAGTAGATTTATCAGCAACTTCTCCGGATCATGCAGTAACAATTGATCCATTTACAATTGAAAGAATTGAAGTACTTCGCGGACCAAAAATTTTAACACAAAGTTCTACAACAATTGGTGGAATTGTTAATACAATTAGAAATGAAATTCCTAAAGTTCAGCATGATGATTTAATAGGTTCCATTGGTAGTTATGTTGAAACAGTAAACCAAGGATTTCTTGGTTCAGCAATGATAGAATACCCAATTTCCGATTTTTCTTTTAGAACGGAAATAAGCAAAAGAAAAACAAATGATTTAAAAACTCCAATTAAGAAATTGAAAAATTCGGATTCTGAAAATTTGAATTATAGTTTTTCCGGAAGTTATTTTCCAAGTTTTGGTGTTTTGGGAATTTCATATAGAAATTTTGAATTAGATTATGGAGTTCCTGGTGGATTTGTTGGAGCTCACCCAAAAGGTGTTGATATAGAAATAAAAAAAAATCAATTTAATATTTTAAATGATATAAAAATTGATAATGAAAATTTTGAGAATATTGAAATTGCATTAAGCAGAGTTTATTATCGTCATAAAGAATATGAATCAAGCGGGGCAATTGGTTCAGAATTTGAAATAGAAAATTATATTGGTAAAATTGATCTGAATATTAAAAAATTTACAATTTTTACAAATGGAATTCTGGGATTAAATTTTGAATATGAAAATTTTAATGTTGGTGGATTTGTGTTTACACCACCCTCAAAGCATTATAATTTATCAACTTATCTATTTGAAAATTTTGATTATAAAAAGATAAAATTCGAATTTGGAGCAAGATATAATTTTGATCAAATTACTCCAGATAAAAATAACCCAGATTCAAAAATTGGTTTTATTAGAAAAAGAATATTTAACACTTATTCACTTTCAGCTTCTGCCTTATACGAAATATCTAATATAGTTTACATTGGAACAAATTTAAGCAAATCTTCAAGAACGCCAACTGTGGAAGAATTATTTTCTCAAGGTCCGCACTTGGCTGCATATTCCTTTGAAATTGGAAATCCAAATTTAAAAGATGAAAGTGGATTTGGAGCAGAAGTTTTTATCTATCATAATTTTCAAGACTTTTATTTCAATTTAACATTTTTTAGAAATGATTTAACAAATTATATAATTCCGCGAAATATTGGAGAAACCAATTATGCAACTTTTCTTCCAATTTACCAAACCAGCGGTGTTGAAGCAATTTTACAAGGATTTGAAAATAGAATTGACTGGAATATTTGCAATTGTCTAAAAATTTCAAACACTATAAGTTTCACAGAAGGAAAATTTAAATCGGATGGCTATTTACCTCAAATTCCACCGTTAAAAGGATTGCTTGAAATTACATATAAAAGTGATTATTTAAATTTTGGAGTTTCTAACGAATGGGCTTTGGCACAAAATAATGTTGATGAATTTGAAGAACCAACAAAAGGTTATTTTGTTAATAATTTATTCTTGCAATATTCGTTTTCCTTAAATGGTTTAATAAATAACATTTCTTTTAACGTTGATAACATTTTTGATCAAGAATATAGAAATCATCTTTCAAGAGTAAAATCAATTCTTCCGGAAGCTGGAAGAAATTTCAGACTATCCTATAAAATGTATTTTCATATGTGATTTTTATCATTTTATTTAAGTAAAATATACGATATTTTATCTTAATTAAAGATTAAAAAGTAATGCATATTCTTTTAGCTATTGTATTATATATATCATCCATTAGTTTCGCACAGAATTCAATTCAGCATGATAATTTTAATATAATCTCACCAATTAATAATCAAGTATTTTCATCTGGGAAGCGCGAAAGTATTTTGTGGTATAGTTCTGAAACTATTCTTTTAGATATTGAATATTCGGAAAATATTAATAATTGGGTAAAAATATTTAATAATATTAATTCAGATATTAGTTACATAGGATGGAAAGTTCCAAATAATTTATCGCAAAAAACAATTTCATTAAGGATTATAAATTCACATACAGGTAAAATAGTAGGAATTAGAAAAAATATTTTCATTCAAAATAATTTTAAATCAATTGAGTTACAAAAATCTAATTCTAATAGTAAAAAATTAAAGATATTGCCCCTTGGTAACTCAATTACTTTTGATAAAAGATCAAGACAAACAGATTTTAGAATACCAGAAGATAGAACAGGTTATAGATTACCATTATTTGTTCTTTTAACAAATAGAGGTATTACATTTGATTTTATCGGAAGTGAACATGCAGGGAGTAATTTCTTACCCTTGGGTTTTGAAGAAAATGCTGGATTCCCAGGGATTCGCGATTCTCAGTTAACAAATTTACTCCAAAGTGGAATTCTAAATATGAATCAGTATGGAATTTATGATACTTTGACAATTGGACCATATTTAGAAACTTATTTACCTGATATTATTTTATTACATATTGGTACAAATGGTAACGAACAATTAGATGGAATATTTTCAATTGATGAAGAAGAAATACTTGACGAAATAGCAAGAGTTGAAAATAAACTTGCAAAACCTATTAATGTTATTTTTTCGAGAATTATTGATCGTTCTCCAAATAAAAATTTTGTTAATACATTTAATAATAATGTTGAAAATATGATATTGGATAGAGTTTATAATCCATTAAATAATGCTTATCCCGACCTAATACATATGGTTGATATGGAAGATAGTGCAAAAATTATTTATGAAATCGATATCATGGGAACAATAGGGAATGGAATAAATGGAGATATGAATGATGAACTTCATCCAAACAATAAAGGCTATGCTAAAATGGCAAAAGTTTGGTTTGATGGTATAATAAATATCCTTCCAAAACTTAATGCTAGAGTCTTCCTCGAAGGTGCTTATTCCGGATTATCAAATATGCAAAGTAATAATAATTTTTTTGTTACAATTCCTCATGATCAACCATTTAAACTTTTCCCATGGTATTTTGATGGTACTGAACATGTAGCACAAATTCCGGAAAATGTAATTGATTGGGTTTTAGTTTCTTTACGTTCAGGTGAAACAAAATCATCAACCAAAGCACAACGTGCCGGATTCATTAAAGAAAATGGAACAATTGTAGATTTAGATGGGGAAAGTCCATTGGCATTTGTAGTTGATGAAGGAAGTTATTATGTGGTTGTTGAACACAGAAACCATTTGCCGATTATGAGTTCTGAAAAAGTTTTAATTCAACCTTAATTCAAAATCAAAATTCAAATCTAATTCCAAATGATGGAATTATTGGCCACAATAAAATTTCTTCTGAACTTGGTTTGCTTAAACCGGGATTGTCAAATTCATATCTTTGCACATTTTTAAAATTAAAAACATTACTAACATCTAAAAATGTATTGAGTCTAAATTTATTAAAAACAAAAATTTTACTAATTCTTAAATCAACTCTTTTGTAAGCCGGCAAATCTGCAGAATGAATTTCTCCGGATTTCCAATCCCAAATTCCGGTTTGCTCATCTTTAACAGCTGTTTTTGGAGTATAAGGAAAACCGCTTCCGTAATATGCTTTTAAACTCAAATTCCAATTATTTCCAAAAGCAAAATTTGTAACAAGAGAAATTGTATGAGTTTGATTTGTGTATCTTGGATATTCTCCATAATTATCATTTAACTTATTTTCATTGGCTTGCATATATCCATAACTAAGCCAGCCGTAAAAAAAATCATAATTTAAAATTGCATATAAATCTATGCCTTTAGAATTTCCAATTGCATCATTTTCCCTTGAATAAGTTAATCTTTCAAAAACTCCAAATTGTGATGAAATTAAATTGCTGTAATCTTTGTAATAAGTTTCAAGTTTAAGTTTGAAAAAATAATTATCGGCAAAATTAAATTGCTTTTCTAAACCTAAAATGTAATGAATTGATTTTTGCGATTGTGTATTTGTATCTGATGAAACTGAAGAAGAAAGTTGAGCATAAATTGGCGATTGATAAAAAAATCCCCACGCAGCTTTGAGCAAAGTACCGTCTTCAAATTTGTAAGCTGTATTTATTCTTGGCGAAAATGTTAATTCTTTGTTAATATCAAAATAGTCAATTCTTCCGCCAAGATTTACAGTTAACGAATTTGTAAAACTAAAAATATTTTCCAAATATGCTGCAAATTTATATGAACTAACATCAATTGGTTTTTCATTTCCATAAGAACCAATTCTTGTTAAAGTATCTTTTATTACGGGATTTGTATTATTGCGATTTCCAATGTAAGTCCAAAAATCATTTGCATTTTGTTCGTAATTAATATTTTGAAAACTGAATCCGTTTTGAATTTCATAAAATGAATTTAATTGATAATTCAATTCTGATTTGAACTCGAGAGTTTTAATTCGCAAACTATCATAAGTCAATCTAATTGTTTGAAGACTATCAAAGTTATTATAATTAATATTTTCAAATCTGTTAAACAATCTATTTTCTTCATCAATTTGATCATAATAAGAAATTTCAAAATTCAGTAAAGTTTTTGAGGACAAAATATTTTTACTTTTTACATCCAACAAAGTGCTGAAATAATTTGCAGTATTTATTTCATTTTCAATTTTGGTTGAATAAATTCTTTCCGGTTTGTAAGAAAAATCATCGCCGGCATGAATAAACTCAAACAGCAATTTATTTTTTGGAGAAAGTGAATATGAAACTACACCTTGCAAATCATAAAAAGATGGTTTTACAGATTTAATATCTTCGTAATCAATTAGAGAAAGAACATATTCCATATAACTTTTTCGCACACCAAAAATGAAAGAACTATTTTCTGAAATTGGTCCTTCGATATATCCATCTAAAAAAGCTAAACTTAAAGATGCTGCACCGGAATATTTTACTTTATTCCCTTCACGATATTCAATATTTAAAACCGAACTCATTTTATCGCCGTATTTTGCAGAAAATCCTCCGGTAATTATGTCGACTTTTTTCATCAAATCTACGTTGAAAATTCCAACACTTGCGTTTGCTGCTTCTTTAATATGGTAAGGTTCGTAAACTTGAGTTCCGTTAACTAAAACTAAATTTTCATCTTGATTTCCGCCGCGCACATTAAAATCAGCTTTGAATTCATTATTTACAACAACTCCCGGAAGAGCTTGTACAGATCTTAAAATATCCGGCATTGCAGAAGAAATTTCTCTTATTCTTTCGGATTGTAAAGATAAATTACTAAGCTGAGTTAATTCACTTGGGTTTAAAGAATTTGAAAAGACTGTAACTTCTTGAAGATTTATACTAATCGGATTAAGGAAGATAAAATTTATTTCATCACTTTTTAGATTTTCCAATTTTATTGTTGAAGTTTTGTAACCAACATAACTGAAAATTAATTCTGCCGATTGTGAATTAGCTTTAATCGAAAAATTTCCATCTGCATCAGAACTTGTGCCCAAAGAAGAATTGTTAACTCCAATATTTGCAAAGGGTAGTGGCTCATTAGTTTGCGAATCAAGAATAATTCCATTTATGAATATTGTAGAATCATTTGATTGTGCAATTTGAAAACTATTAAAAATTATAAATGCAAATATTCCGATTAAAAATTTCACAAAAATCCTTTTTCTTTTTATCAATTAGAAGAAAATATGAACTAAAAAATAAAACATTATCGGATAAAAACGATTTAAATCATTATTTATAAAATAAAATTTGACAAACATACATGAATGTATGTAAATTTGCATCAAAAATTTTTAGTTAAAATGAAAAAAACAAAAGAAGAAGCAGAATTTACAAAACTCCAAATTCAGAAAGTTGCAATAAAAGTTTTTATTAAAAACGGTTACAGTGCAACTCGTTTGGAGGATATTGCGTCTGAAGCAAATGTAACACGTGGAGCTATTTATCATTATTTCAAAAATAAGCGGGATATTCTTTTAGCAATTCATCAAAATAATAGAGAAAGAATTCAAAAAATTATTGATGAACTTGTCTATAAAGAAAAAGATCCGATTGAAATTATTCGCAAGGGATTTTTGCAAGTTTATGAACATTTTGAAAATGATGAAGATTTTAAAGATGTAGAAGAATTATTTTTTAAAATTGAATTTGCATCAATTATTCATCATGATGAAATAATTAGAGATTGTTTTCACAATGATTTGAAGAATCATAAGGACAGAATTTTTGAGATAATTAATAAAGGTCAACAAGAAAAAAAAATTAGAAAAGATATTAATGCAGAAAATCTTGCAATAATAATTATGACATTTCACTTAGGATTATCTATGCTTTGGTTTAAGCGAATAATGGATTTTCCTATAACTGAAATGGCAAAAAATCAAATTGAAGTTTTATTAAACGGAATTGCAATTAACAAATAATCTAAACAGAGGAATTAATGAAAAAAATTATTTTATTGTTTTCAGTAGTGCTAATCGGAATAAGTTTCTTTTCCGGTTGTGCAACAGAAAAAAAAGAAGCAAAAAATATGGAACAAATTTATAAGGAAGAAGGAATTCCGGTTAGAGTTAAAGAAGTTGTAAAATCTAATTTTACGAAAGAGCTTACTTACAATTCAATTTTATCCGGAATTGAAGAATCTTCTGCAAGCGCAAGCATGGGAGGAAGAATTGAAAAAGTTTTAACTAAAGTCGGCGATTTTGTAAAAAAAGATCAAATCCTTTTTACATTCCCAGCTGATGCTCCAGGAACTCAATATTTTCAAGCTCAATCAGCATATGAAAATGCAAAAAGTACTTATGAAAGGTACAAGACTTTGCATGATGTTGGCGGAGTTTCTGCACAAAATTTGGATAATGTAAAAACTCAATATGAAGTAAACAAAGCAAATTGGGAAACTGTTCGAAAAGTTGTAAATGTTCTTGCGCCAATAACCGGTTATGTAACAAAAGTTTCAGTTGTCGAATCTGAAGATGTAAAAAAAGAAACTATTCTTGCAACTGTTGCTGATTTACGCAAACTTAAAGCTAGCATTCAAGTTTCTGAAGAAGAAATAAATGATGTTAGAAAAGGTGGAAAAGCTTATGCAGAATGGCAAGGTTTGAAAATTTCCGGAATAATTTCACAAGTTGATATGGCAATGGATCCGATGACACAATCATTTAATGCAGATATAATTTTTGAAAATCCTAATGCTCAATTTAAGGCAGGAATTACCGCAGATATTACAATTGTGAATGAAGAAACTGGTTCAGAATCAATTACTCTTGAAAGAAAAGATTTAATTAAAAAAGGAAATGATTTTTATGTTTATGTTTTTCAAGATGGAAAATCTGTACTGAAAAAAGTTGAAGTTGGTAAATCAAGCGGTATTAATGTTGAAATATTATCGGGAATAAATGAATACGAAAAAGTTATAACAGAAGGTCAGACATTTTTAGATAACAACTCAAAAGTTAAGATTATTAATTAGGAGAACGTAATGAAAATTTCTGATTTATCTATAAATAGACCAATAATGATGAGCATGTTTTTATTGGTTCTGGTGCTGTTCGGAACAATTTCTTACTTTTCGCTAAAGTTGGATTTAATGCCGGATGTTGATATTCCATATGTAACAATTCAAACTATTTATCCAGGTGCTGGTCCTCAAGAAATTGAAACTCAAGTTTCGAAAAAAATAGAAGATGCTGTTTCATCTGTAAGTCAAATTAAATCATTAACTTCTTATTCTTTAGAAGGAGTTTCAATTGTTGTTGTTGAATTTGAACTTGATAAAGATATTGATATTGCAAATCAAGAAGTGAAAGATAATATTGATGGAATAATCAGCAATTTACCAACTGATATAAAAACTCCAGTAATTAAAAAAATTGATTTTGGTGCACAACCAGTAGTCGATTTGGTTATTTCTGGCGATAAATCTCCAATTGAACTTTATGAGATTGCCGAGAAAAAATTAAAAGATAGATTTTCTCAAATTGATGGTGTTGGAAATGTAAATATTCTCGGCGGTCAGCAGAGAGAAATTCGTGTTGAGCTTGATAATAGAATTGTATATCAAAATGTGCTTTCACTTCCACAATTAAATCAATTGCTAAGTGCAGAAAATATGGATATTCCTGGCGGACAAATTCAAAGGGAATCACAAGAATATTCTTCACGTGTAAAAGGAAAATTTTCTTCAATTGATGAAATGAAAAAACTCCAAATTCAAACTTTATTCGGACCAAAAGAATTAGGCAAATTGGCAAATGTAAAAGATGATGGGAAAGAAATAAGAATACGAAGTACATACTTAAATAACATTGCAAAAACCAAAGATGAAAATGTTGTATTCTTATCCTTAATTAAAGCTGCTGATGGAAATACTGTTGAACTTGCAAAATCAGTTTATGAACTTTTACCTCAATTAAAAGAAGAACTTCCAAAGGGAATTAATTTGGAAGTAATAACTGATAAATCAGAATTTATAAGTGCTTCTGTTGAAGACACACTTGGTAACATTTGGATGGGAATTATTCTTACAGCATTAGTACTTCTATTTTTCTTGCATGATATTCGTTCAACAATAATTGTTGCGTTATCAATGCCGTTTTCAATAATTTCTACATTTTTATTAATGGATTTATCCGGATTTTCTCTTAACGTAATGTCTTTGATGGGATTATCAACATCAATTGGAACTTTGGTTGCAAACTCAATTGTTGTTTTGGAAAATATTTTCCGTCATAAAGATATGGGCAACAATAGAAAGGAAGCCGCTGCAAAAGGAACTTCGGAAGTATTTGTTGCTGTAATTGCATCTACAATGACAAACATTGTTGTATTTGTACCGATTGCAAATATGTCAAGTTTAATTGGACAATTTTTTAGAGAATTTGCATTAACTGTAACTTTTGCAACAATATTTTCAATTGTTGTTTCTTTTACATTAACTCCAATGTTAGCATCATTGATATTGCCCGAACGTGATACAAAAAAACATAAAATTGGTGAAATGTTAGAAAAGATGTTTAAAAGTTGGGAAGTTACTTATAAAAAAATGTTAGCTGTTGTAATTAAAAATAGAGTAAATAGTGCAATCACAATTACAATATCCATTTTGTTTTTCTTTTTCAGTTTATTTGTTGCATCAAAATTAAGTTTTGAATTTATGCCGTCGCTGGATGAAGGAATGATAAATATTCAAGTTGAACTTCCGCAAGGATATAATTTGGAAGAAACTGCAAATTTATTGAATGAAACCGAAAAAAGAATAACATCACACAAAGAAGTTAAACATGTTCTTACTCAAATGGGAAAGATTAGCGATCTTGATCAAGGAACTAATATTGCGTTGATGAAAATTGAATTAGTTCCAGCAGAACAAAGATCAATTTCTACAAAAGATATGGTTAGTAATTATATGAGTGAATTATCAACAATTCCTAACGCTATGTTTAGAATATCTTCTGTACAAAGTGCCGGAAGCAGCGGTGAGCCACCAATTACATTTTTCTTAAAAGGTGTTGATAATTCTAAACTTGAAGAAATTAAACAAGATTTGTTTGCACGAATGAAAAATATTCCGGGATTAACAAATTTAAATACAAGCTCTCGTTCGGGAAAACCGGAAATTACTTTAATTCCAAAGAGAACAAAATTGGCAAATTCTGGATTAACAGTTTATGATTTGGCAATGACTTTGCGCGCTAGTATGGAAGGATTAACCACAACTAAATATTCTGAAAATGGTGAGGAATATGATATCCGCGTAACACTTGCCGATGAATCAGTTGATTCACCGGAAAAAATTGGAAACTTAACAATTGTTTCACGAGCTGGAAAATTTAAAATGAATCAACTTGCAGAAATTAATTTTACAGATGGATACAGCAGAATCTTACATCGTGATAAAGCAAAAACAATACAATTTACGGGAGATGTTGCAACCGGTTATGCACTCGGTGATATAACAAATTCAATAGAAAATGAAATTGAAAAAACAAATTTACCAAACGGATATTCAGTTAAATGGTCCGGTGCTGCAGAAATGATGGGCCAAGCAATAATGGATATGGGTTTTGCATTTATGATTGCATTTATTTTAACATTTATGCTCTTAGCTGCAATTTTGGAAAGTATTACACAACCGATGATGATTTTGGGCACAATTCCACTTGCACTTATTGGTGTGTTTTTAGCAATGTATATTTCGGGATTAAATTTAAGCGTTATGGCAATGCTTGCAATAGTTATGTTAATTGGTATTGTGGTAAACAATGCAATTTTAATTTTAGATTATACAAATGTTTTTATCAAAAAAGGAATGTCCGTTAAAGAAGCTTTATTGGAAGCAGCACCTACAAAATTAAAACCAATATTAATGTCAACAATTGCAATTGTTCTTGGTATGGCTCCTATGGCTTTGGGAATTGGTTCTGCCGGAAAAGAATTTAGACAGCCAATCGGCGTTGTAAGTATTGGCGGATTAATTGTTTCCGGAATTTTAACAATGTACATAATACCAGCTGTTTTGGAATTAGTTCACAGAGAAAAAAAAGTTGTTGAGGTAAAAAATGAAAAATAAATTATTAATAATATTCACATTTATTTTTGCCGCAAAATTTAATGCGCAAACTTATGATATAAATTCTTTTTTGGATTTAGTGAAAAAAAATAATAAAGATATTCAAATTGCCATTAAAGATTTGGAAATTGCTGAAACTCAAGATGCGCAAGCTAGAGCTAATGCTTATCCACAAATTTCTGCAAAAGCTGGTTATAATAGAAATTTAAAAGATGCATTTTTATTTGTTGATTTTGGTTCATTGATGGGTGAATCAACCGGAGCTCCATCAAAATTTAAAATTAATTATAAGAACGAATTTAGTGCACAAGCAATTGTATCTCAGCAAGTATTCAATTTTTCTGTTTTCAATGCAATTAAAGCAGCTGAACAATATCAGAAATTGACTGATTATGTTTTTGATGCAACTCTGCAAGGAATTCTTAACGGAAGTAAAAAAGCTTTTTATCAAACTTTATTATTAAAGAAAGTTCATGAAGTGAATAAAGAAGCTACTAAAAATGCAGAAGAAAATTATTTACTTATGAAAAAGAAGTATGATACCGGACTTGCTTCGGAATTTGAAATGCTTCAAGCAGAAGTTCGTTGGCAAAATAATATTCCTTTGGTTACACAATCGGAAAGAAATTATAATTTGGCTGTTAATAGTTTGAAATTATTAGCTGGATTAAAACCAGAGGAAAATTTTGAAATTATTGGTGAGCTCAACAAAGTTGAAGATAAACCTCAAATGTTAGAACTTCAAGATGTTTTAATAAATCGTCCGGATTATAATGCTTTGCTTTGGGAAAAGAATTTACGCGAGACAAATGTTGATGTTGAATATTCTGGTCATTTACCTTCACTTTACGCAAGTTTTGCATATCAATTTTCTTCGCAATCTGATTATTTTCAATTTGATAGAGTTAATAATTATTTAATTGCCGGATTGACTTTGAACATTCCAATATTTACCGGATGGAATACAAGTGCAAAAGTTCAAAAGGCAAGAATTGAAGCTGAGCAATCTGAATTAAAATTATCAAAAACTGAAAATGAAATTTTTATTCAAATTAAAAATTTGGATTTAAAATTGAAAGAAGCTGAAAACAGAATTGTATCTGCAGAAACAACTTTTAAAATTGCAAAAAAAGCATTTGATATTGCGAAAATAAGTTCGGAAAATGGATTAGCAACTCAGTTGGAATTGAAAGATGCAAGTGTTGGTTATGATCAAGCTCAGCTTAATTATTTTGCTGCAATTTATGAATATTTAGAATCTTATTTTGATTGGGAATTAGCTGTTGGAATTACAAAATAGTTAACCATTATTTTTACTAAATAAAGGACTGAAGTTAACTTTAAAAAATCAGTCCTTTTTCTATTTTTATCGGAACAAAGTTTTAGTAGTTTTGTAATAGAATGAACTCACACATCATTTATTGGAGTAACTTTGCAAATCACAATTCAAGATAAAAGTAATTATTTTAGAGGGCTTTTAGTTTTAGTTGGGCAAGACAGAATAATTCACAATGAAGAAAAAAATAAAATATTAAATCTTGGTAAACTTTTCGGATTTGAAGAAAATTTTGTTAATGAATCTATAAATAATTTACTCGAAAATAATTTTATAAATTTTGAACCACCGAAATTTTCATCAAAAAAAATTGCACAAAAATTTATTAAAGATGCTGTAAGCATTGCTTTAATTGATGATGATCTTCATTTGCATGAATTGCAATGGATTAAAAGTGCAATAGAAATTAATAATGTTGAACAAGATTATTTTGAAAGTTTGTTAAAAAATAATTCTAACACTTCTTCTGATATTTCTTTTGAAATATCAGAATTGGTTAAGTAAAATTAAAATAGTTTAGGAAAGGAATCATAATGTCATTTACTTTAGAATTGGGTAAAATAGCCCCGGATTTTTTTCTTCCGGCAACAGATGGAAAAAATTATTCTTTATCACAATTTACAGATGAATATTTAGTAATATTTTTCACATGTAATCATTGTCCTTATGTTATTAACTCTGATGAAATTACAAGAAATACCGCAGAAAAATTTGCTGAGAAAAATGTAAGATTTGTTGGAATAAATTCTAACAGTAAAAATACTTACGCAGAAGATAGTTTTGAAAATATGATAATTAGAATGAATGAGAAAAATTTTCCGTGGATTTATTTGCGTGATGAAACTCAAGAAATAGCAATAAAATACGGTGCTTTACGCACTCCACATTTTTTCGTTTTTGATAAAGAGAGAAAATTACAATATACGGGAAGGGGAGTTGATAATCCGAGAAATCCACAATTAATTACAAGTAATGATTTAGAAAATGCGCTTGATGAATTAACAAGCGGAAATGAAATTACAAAAAAAATAACAAATCCAATTGGCTGTAACGTAAAGTGGGATGGAAAAGATCCGCACTGGATGCCGCCGGATGCTTGCGATTTAGTTTTCTAATAAATTACTTTTTTACTTCATAAACTTCTGAAGTTTGGCTTTCATCTTTTTTGATAATTTCCACAGAAAATTTTGCCATAACTCCAGCTAAAACTCCTATAAGCGTTATATATGGCGCAGCTAAAGATCCAATTGCGCCAACTAAAAGTGGAACCTCCAAATATTTTTCTCCATGTTGATCTCTAACAATAATTCGTCTCAAATTTCCTTCTTTAATTAAGTCTTCAATTTTTGATAAAAACTCATTAAAATTCATTTGGAATGTATTTGCCATTTTGTTTTCTCCCTTTTGTTATTAGATGCTTAAAAAATACATTTTGTTCCATTTTGTTAAAGAAATTTCTATATTTCTTCAAAATAAAAATTTAAATGACAACTTATCTTAAAATAATCAATTTTGTTTTACTTTTAATCTATTCCACTTATGTTTTTAGAACTGCATTACCATTGCTGGATTATTTAATAAATTATACTTTTATCATAACTGAACTTTGTGAACAAAAAGATAATTTGGATAATATGTGTATGGGTAAATGTCATCTTCAGAAAGAAATGAAAAAACAAGTCGATACGGAAAGTAAACAAAAACAATTTGTTATTTTAGAGAAGTTTAAAATTGATCACATTTCATTTTCACAACATCAAAATAGGTTAAATCCAACATTTATAAATTTTATCAAAATTGATTGTACTTTTTCTAATTTCTTAAATATTGAACCATTATCACCTCCACCCAAATTTTCTTCTTTTAGTTAATAAAATAAAAAATCAAATGATTTACTTTACAAAGTTCATTAAAAATTGAAATTTTGTTTTTAAGATTTTGTGCAATTTGTTTTAAAAATTTATTTGATGAGAAATAATTAACTCAGAGAGGATAAAAGTGTTTAATAAATATATTCTATTCTTGTTTTTATTTGTTTCAACACAAATAATCTCACAAGAAAATTTAACTGATAGTTTAAAAAATTATTGGCTTCAACAAGTTGAAATTAATTCAAAAAGATTAAATTTAGGAGAAGCAAATAATAGAATTTCCAAAGATAATTTAGAAAATGTTTTAGGCACAAACGGTTTTAGTTTAATCCGCAAAGGTGTTTTCTTTGCTCAAGATGTTTACGCAGACGGATTGAAAAAGGGAGATATTAATGTTGTAATTGATGGAGAAAGATATCATTCAGCTTGCCCAAACAGAATGGATTCACCATTAACTAGAGTTAATCCGCTTGATTTAGAATCAGTAAGTTTGAATAAAACAAGTAGCAATATTCAATCAGGATTAGGTGGAGTTGTTAAATTTAACAGATCATCAATTTCAGAAATAATGAAAATTCAAGCTGCAATTTCCACATTAGCTGGAGCACAAAATGGATTTGATCTTGCAACATCAGCAGATTATTCAAATCATAGAATTTCTTTAAGATATGCAAACGGTTCCCCATATGTTGATGGAGATAAAAATTCATTTTCAGATAGTTATGGATTTAAGGAAAATTACAATTTTAAATTAGTCGAAGCTTCAGTTCGTGGTCAATTAAATTCTATATCTTATGGTTTTTCAGCCGCTTATACAGAAAATGTTTCATTCCCATATTTACAAATGGATGAAAGATTTAACAGAGTTTATAGCGCTTATTTAAGGTATGATGATCATAAAATCTATTTCAATTATACAAATCATGTTATGGATAATGATTTGCGAATTAATACAATGTTAATGAAAACAACTGCAAAAAATTTAACTATTGGAGCAATTGGAAATTTTTATGAAGTGATTTTCAGAAATTGGGATGCGAATAATTTCTTCCATAATGCAATGATGCATATAGATAATGATTTAATTCCAAATGTAAATTCTTACAATGCAAATTTGTTCAAATCAATTGATTTAGAAAAAATAAGATTGTATGGAAAAATTGGATTTTCTTATCAAATGATTGGCGACAAATCAAGAGAGGAATTTTATAAAAAGTATTTTGAAGAAGTTAATCTTTCCAGATTTTTCCCAACTTTTAGTTTAGGATTATCACACTTATATGCAATTAATAATAGTTTTGGAATAGGTGGAATGATAGAAGTAAATAGTGAAAGTCCTGAAACAGAAAGCCTTTTTATTTCAGTTCAAAAACCGATGGGAAAACCTTCTTGGACGGGCAACTCAAATTTAAAGCAACCTTTCAAAGGTACTTTAAGAGGTTCAATAACATATGAAAATGTGAATCTAGAAATGTTCGGATCAAAAGTTTGGAATTATAATAATTTAGCAAGACAAACAGTAATGCAAATGCCGTTTTTAACTTATACTAATGTAGATGCTTTATTGTTGGGTTCAAACTTAAACGTGAATTATAAATTTATCGTTGTTGATGCATCATATATCTGGGCAAAAAATTCAACAAATAATTCTCCGTTGGCTGAAATGCCTCCATTAAAAATAAGTACAAAAATCATTTCACCGGAATATTACGGATTTGTTACTTATCTTAAACACTTATATAATAATGCACAAATAAGAGTTGATGATTTATTAAATGAAACAAAATCCGGTGCATGGAATAAATTAGATATTGGATTAATGTATAATTTTAACGGAATTGAGATTTCTCTTGATGTTGAAAATTTATTGAATGCAAATTACTATCAACATTTATCATTTATGAGAGATCCATTTGCGGCTGGAAATAAAGTATATGAGCCTGGAAGAATATTCAGAATAACTTTTAAAACAAATCAAATTTTATAATCTTAAAATTCTCACTCATAAAAAGTATTTTGTATTTTTGTGAGTGAGAAAGAAATTATTTATAGATGTCGCATAATCATCATATTAATCACAACGAGTTTAACCGGAAATTTAAATTTGGAATTGTATTAAATTCAATTTTTATTATAGTTGAAATTATTTTCGGATTAACTTACAATTCATTAGCACTTATTGCCGATGCCGGACATAATCTTAGTGATGTTTTAGGTTTGATGATTGCATGGATTGCAAATTATCTTATTCTTAAAAAACCGACAAAAAATTTTACTTACGGATTCAAACGAACTTCAATTTTAGCTGCTATGTTAAACGCACTTTTATTAATATTTGCTTTAGGAATTATTCTTTGGGAAGCAATTGAAAGAATTAAATCCACAGAAATTGTTGATGGAAATATTGTAATTATTGTTGCCGGAATTGGTGTAATTATAAATGGAATTACAGCACGTTTATTTTTAGAAGGTAAGGACCAAGATTTAAATATAAAAGGCGCATATCTTCATATGCTTACCGATGCGATAATTTCTGCGGGAGTTGTTATATCTGGATTACTAATTATGTTAACTGATTTTTATTGGCTGGATTCAGTAATTAGCATTTTAATTGTAATAATTATTTTTAACGGAACTTGGAAATTATTTAAAGAATCAATGATATTATCTATTGATGGAGTTCCAGGAAATATAAATTATGAAAATGTTAGAAAATTTTTATTAGACAAATTTGAAATAGATTCATTACATCATTTACATATTTGGGCATTAAGTACATCAGAAACTGCATTAACAGTTCACGTTATTCCAAATGCAAATTCAAATTCAAATTATGATAAGCTAATAAAAGATATAAATGAAGGATTGCTGTTTGAGTTTGGGATAAATCATACAACAATCCAATTAGAAAATTTAAATTGCAAAAAAAAATGTTAGAATAATTTTATCCGTAAATTGGACCAAAATTTTTACAAGCTTCAAAATCTGCAGATTCTAAATTGTTCGTTCCAAAAGCATTCCATGCACTAGGTCTAAAAATTCTTTCTTCAGAAACATTATGCATATTAACCGGAATTCTTAACATTGAAGCAAGTGTAACTAATTTATCTCCAATATGTCCGTAACTTATTGCACCGTGATTTGCACCCCAGTTTTTCATAACAGAATAAACATCAACGAATGCACCTTTTCCTGTTAAAATTGGCGCAAACCAAGTTGTTGGCCAAGTTGGATCTGTTCTTCTATCTAAAACATTATGAACTTCTAAAGGTAAATCTACTGTATAACCTTCTGCGATTTGTAATACAGGACCTAAACCTTTAATCATATTTATTCTGCACATTGTAACCGGCATTTCTCCAGAAGTTAAAAATTGCGAAGAATAACCGCCGCCTCTAAAATAACCCAAATTTGCCGGACACCATTTTGTTGCTTTCAAACATTCTTCAACATCATTTTGAGTTATTTCCCAAAATGGTTTCATAACAGAAATTCCATTTTGTTTTTGCCTTCCGGTTCCATCTAAAGTTGTTGATCCGGAATTTATTAAATGAATAATTCCGTATTTAGCTTTTCCGGTTAGCTCATAATTTGAAACTCTTTTTACAGATTCCGGACTCCAAAAAGTTCTTACATCAGAAAATATTTGTGCTGTATTTGTTAATAAATGTCCGAATAGCATTGAAATTCCATTTAAACTATCATTTTCTGTTGCAACAGTAAAAGCTTCTCTAATGCCATTCCAATCAAATGATGAATTTAAAATTGTTTCTGAAAAATCGCCATTTGGGAAGTGATCTGTCCAATGTCTTTGTCCTTGAAATCCAGAAACAATTGCATTATTTCCCATTGATTCTTCTTCAAATCCAATTTCTTTTAATTTGGGATTTCCGATCATCAAATCTCTCATGATGATTGTCATTTTTACAACGGTTTCCCAATCCTTATCTTTTTGCTCACGCGAAACTTGTTTTTCTTTTTTATTTATATCTTCACCTTCAATACAATTTTCTTTTGTCCACTTTAAAGCATTTTCAAATTCTGATTGATCAAATATTCCTTCGTCAATTCTTCTAATCAATTCAGTCATATCAACGGTTGAAGTTCTCATTCCAAGATAATTTTGCAAAAAATCTTGATCAACAATTGATCCCACAATTCCCATTGAAACACCGCCAATTGCTAAATATGATTTATTTTTCATTTCAGCAACGACTAAACCAGCTTTTGCAAATAATAAAAGTTTTTGCTTTACATCTTCTGGAATTGTTGTATCAGTTGAATCTTGTACGTTCCTTCCATAGATACTGAATGTTGGCAGTCCTTTTTGACTATATCCGGCAAGTGCAGCAGCTAAATAAACAGCGCCGGGTCTTTCTGTTCCGTTAAATCCCCAAATTGCTTTTGGAATAAGAGGATCAATATCCATAACTTCAGTTCCGTAACACCAAGCTGGCGTAACTGTTAAGGAAACACCAACTCCTTCTCTTGTAAATTTTTCCGCAGTTAAAGCCGCCTCAACAACTCCACCGATTGTTGTATCTGCAATTACACATTCAACCGGCATTCCGTTGGAATGTTTTAAATTTTCAGTTAAAAATTTTGCTGCAGATTTTGCCATGTTCATCGTTTGATCTTCTAAGGATTCTCTCACACCGTTTCTTCTTCCATCAATTACCGGACGAATTCCAATTTTAGGTAATGAGCCTTTCAATCTAATTTCTGCTTTTGAATTATTTTCAAATGTCATTTTCAAATTTCCCAATATTTTTCAATAAGTTTATTTCTGTAGTGTAAAAATATCAATTTAATGGTTTAGCGGTTGATTTTCTTATTTCAAATTTTGTATCAACACAAATTGTTTTTGGATTAGTAATTTTATTTGTTTCAATTTGTTTTAGCAAAAGTTTAAAAGCTTTCTCGCCAATTTTTTGTCTGTAATGAGTAATTGTTGTCAATGGAGTTGATAGATAAGGTGAATAAAATCCATCGAAAAAAGCAATAATGGAAATATCTTCCGGAATTTTTAAACCTTTTTCAAAAATAGCTTTAATAGCTCCTAAAGTAACTAAATCTCCACCAGAAGAAACAATTGCAGTGGGTAATTCTGGTAATTTTAATAATTCTAAAGTTGCTTCATATCCGTGTTCAAATTCAAATCCTTCACCAACAATGTATTTTTCATCAACTTTTAAATTAAATTCATTTAACGCTTGTTTATAACCGGCAAGTCTGTTTTTAATTGTGTAGATATTTTTTTGTCCTCGTAAAAATGCAATTTTTGTATGACCAAGTTTAACTAAATGAGCAACGGCTTTTACAACAGATTCAGCATTATTTGTAATAACAGAATCAACTTCAATTCCATCAAAAATTCTGTCTATCAATACAAATGGAATTTTCTTTTCAACTATGTCAACAATATGGTTTTTACTGTCTTGTACGGGAGCTAAAATTATTCCATCAACACCTCTGGATATTAATTGATTTAAATAAACAATTTCCTTTTCTTGATCTTCATCGGTGTTGCAAACAATTACTGTATATCTCTTTTCAAAACCTAATTGCTCAATTCTTCTAGCAATTCTGGCAAAATATGGGTTCAAAATATCCGGAACAATTAATCCGATAGTAAAACTTTTTTTCATTCGTAACGCACGTGCGGTAAAATCGGGAATGTAATTTAATTCCTTTACGGCTTTAATTATTTTATCATGTGTTTTTGCAGAAATTTTAAGATTTTCTTTTCCGCGAAGTACTCTTGAAACTGTTGAAGGATGTACTCCAACGAAAGCAGCTACATCTTTTAGAGTAGGTGCCATAAAATGAATTCCCTTAAAGTTTAAAAGTAAAATTATTAAAAACCGTAAACAATTGCAGAACAATCGTTTGTCAATATCTAAAAATCAATATATAATTTTAAAATCAATAATCAAAATTGAATTCATTAAGAATTTTTATTCTGTTTGTAAAAAAAATCAAATTTATTTATGTTGTTTAATTTAATCATATTATCTAAATTTAGCATAAACAATCGTTTGCATAAATTAATAGAAATTATTTAATAAATTGAAAATTAAAAATCATGAAAAAAATAATTGAGCATGAATTACTTTCTCATAAAATTGTTATTGAAGAAGTTATTGAATTATTGAAACCTGATATTGAAAAAGCTTGCGAAATGGTTTTAAATGTTTTGGATTCAAAAAATAAAATAATTTTGATGGGCAATGGCGGAAGTGCAGCAGATGCTCAGCATATTGCTGCTGAGTTTACAGGAAGATATAAAGTTGAAAGAAAAGGTTTGCCAGCAATTGCTATTACTACTGATACTTCAGCATTGACTGCTATTGGAAATGATTATGGCTATCAACACGTTTTTGAAAGACAAGTTGAAGCCCTTGCACAACCTGGGGATTTAGTAATTGGAATTTCTTCTACAGGAAATAGTGAAAATGTTGTTAATGCTTTTTCAAAAGCTAAAGAAATGAATTGTAAAACTTTGGGCTTAAGCGGAAAAGGCGGTGGAAAATTTAATATTAAATGTGACTTAAATATTGTGGTACCAAGCAATGATACTCCTAGAGTTCAAGAAATGCACATTTTAATAGGACATATAATGTGTCAAGTTGTTGATGAACATTATAAAATGTAGTAGAAATATTTATGAAAATATCCGAAATAAAAAAAATATTTAGTGATTTTGAAAACTTAAAAGTTGGAGTATTTGGCGATTTCGCTTTAGATATTTACTATAATTTAATTCAAAACACCGGAGAAAATTCTATTGAAACCGGAAAACCGGTTTTGTATGGATCTTCTATAAAAACAAACTTAGCTGCTGCCGGAAATATCGTTAACAATTTAATATCACTTGGCATAAAAAATGTTTTTGCATTTGGATTTATCGGGAATGATATTCTTGGTCGCGAAATTTTATTTCAGCTAAAAGAAAAAAATGTAAATATTGATAGTATTTTAAGCATCAACAATATTTGGGAAACTTTTACTTATATAAAACCACTTGAAAATAAGGAAGAAATTTCAAGGATAGATTTCGGTTCTTTAAACTTTCCGGAAAAAGATTACACGGATATTCTAATAAATAAACTCAGTAAGAAAATTCATGAATTGGATGTATTAATTGTAAATCAACAATTTAAAAATCCATTAGTTAATGATTACATATTTACAAAATTGAATGAAATTATAAAAGAAAATACACAATGCAAAATAATTGGTGATTTAAGAAATGATTTATTCCCATTGGAAAACTCAATTTTAAAAGTTACTTCTTTTTTAATCTCGAAAGAATTAGGAGAAGAAAATTTTGATGAAAATGATACAGATACGGCAATTTTTAAATTGAGAAAATTATTCAAAAAAATTAAAACTCCGCTTTTAATGATTAGAGGAGAAAGCGGTTTAATATATTTTGACGATAAAAATATTGAAACCGTTCCGGGAATTTATTTAACCGGTGAAATTGATAAACTTGGATCTGGCAATGCATGCGTAAGTACATTTGCTGCTTGCTTAGGAAGCGGAGCATCAATTAACAAATCTCTTGAAATTGCTAATTTGGCATTCGCCATTATTGCAAAGCAAATAAAAAAAATCGGTTCAGTTACTCAAGTAGAAATTTTAAAATTAGCTGAAGAAAGTTATTACAACTATGATTTAGCTTTAGCATATGATCCGCGTAAAGCAAAATATTTTGAAAATTCCGAAATTGAAATTGTTGGAGAGCTTCCTCAAAATATTAGTATTCAAAATGTAATATTAGATCATGATGGAACTATTTCAACATTGCGCGAAGGCTGGGAAACCGTAATGCATAAAGTAATGATTGAAGAAATTTGCGGTGATAAATTACAAGAAATATCTTCTAATGAATACAATCGACTTTCAGTTAAGTGTGATAAATTCATTAATGATACAACCGGAATTCAGACAATTATTCAAATGATGGGTTTGCAAGATATTATCCTAGAAGAAGGTTTTATTCAAAAAGAAAAAGTAAAAACTCCAGCCGAATATAAAGCAATTTATCTTGATAATTTGATGTTTAGTGTTAATGATAGAATAAAAAAATTTGAAAATGGTGAACGTTCAATTCATGATTTTACAATTTTAGGTTCAGTTGAAATGTTAAAAAAAATTCATGAAAAAAATCTTAAACTATTTTTAGCAAGCGGAACAGATGAAGACAGCGTAGTTACTGAAGCTAATGCTTTAGGTTATGGGAATTTATTTTCGGGTGGAATTAGAGGTTCAAAAGGAAATGAAATTGGTGATGCAAAAAAAATAGTTATAAATAGAATTATTGAAGAGGGAAATTGTAAAGGTGAAAATTTAATGGTAATTGGCGATGGTCCGGTTGAAATAATTGAAGGTAGGAAAGTTGGCTCTCTATGCATTGGTATTGCATCAGATGAAGTTAGAAGACATGGAATGAATTATAAGAAAAGAACACGTTTGATTAGAGCTGGTGCACATATTATTATTCCGGATTTTTCTCAACTCAATTATTTATTAAAAATTATATTCAAAAATTAAAATTGTATGAATAAAATTTTATTGCAGCATAATTGGAAATTAATTTCTTCGGATAAATTATCAAATTCAAATGGTAAAGAAATATCAACAAATAAAATTAATTGCGAAAATTGGTATGATGCAAAAATACCTTCAACTGTTTTGGCAACTTTAGTTGAAAATGGAGTTTATGAAAATCCTTATTTTGGTACAAATCTAAAAAATATTCCAACTGAACAATTTAAAATTCCTTGGTGGTACAGAACAGAATTTGACTTAGATGAATTTCAAAGAAATCAAAATATTCAAATAAATTTTGATGGAATTAATTACAGTGCAAATGTTTGGTTAAACGGTAATTTAATTGCCGATAAAAAAACTTTTTTTGGTGCTTACAGAAGATTTCAATTAAACATAAATGATTTTTTAAATGTTGGCAAAAACATTTTAGCAATTGAAGTTATTCCGCCCAAACCCGGTGATTTTACTATTGGATTTGTTGATTGGAATCCTAATCCACCGGATAATAATTTGGGAATTTTTAGAGAAATTTCACTGCAATTTAATAATGGAATTGAGATAAAAAATCCGTTTGTAGAAAGTGAAATTGATTTAACTAATTTGAAATTTGCTAATCTTAAAATTTCTTCAGAAGTTATAAATCATCTTAACAAAAAATCAAGTTGTGAATTAGTTGGACAAATTGGAAATATTAATTTCTCTCAAACTATAAATGTTGAAGCAAATCAATCTAAATTAATTATTTTCGATTCAAAAAATATCCCTCAATTAAATTTTGAAAATCCAAGAATTTGGTGGCCGAATAATTTAGGTGAACCAAATCTATATGAGTTAACTTTAAAAATAAATACCGATGAAAAAATTTCAGATGAAATTTCAACAAAATTTGGAATCAGAAAAATTGAAGATTACATAAACGAGGGCGGTCATCGCGGATTTAAAGTTAATGGACATAAATTATTGATTAGAGGTGCTGGTTGGACAGATGACTTATTTTTGCAAGATACTCATGAATCGTTAACCACGCAGATTCAGTATGTAAAAGATATGAATTTAAATTGCATTCGCTTGGAAGGGTTTTGGGGAAAGGATCAAAAACTTTATGAACTTTGTGATGAAAATGGAATTTTAATAATGATCGGCTGGAGCTGCCAATGGGAACATAAAGAATATTTGGGAAAAGAAGTTCATCCAAAGTACGGCGGTGTAATTGAAAAAGATGAGATTGAATTAATTGCACAATCTTGGGAAGATCAATTATTATGGCTGAGAAATCATCCTTCAATATTTGTATGGACAATTGGAAGTGACATGCTGCCTCATCCGGATTTAGAAAAAAGATATATTGAAACTTTTAACAAATATGATAAAACTCGTCCTTACTTAAATTCAACGGGTGGTGTTGGAAGTGATCAAGGCATTATAACTTCAACAGAAATAATAAGTGAAATTAGTGGATCATCAAGAGTAAAAATGCTCGGACCATATGCCTATACTCCGCCAATTTATTGGTACACAAATAAAAATTTAGGCGGTGCTTATGGATTTAATACTGAAACTTGTCCCGGCGCAAATGTTCCGCCAATAGAAAGTCTTAGAAAATTTATTCCCCAAAAAAATCTTTGGCCAATTGATGAAGTTTGGAATTATCATTGCGGTAAAAATTATTTTTCACATATTAATAGAACTCAAATTGCAATTGAAAAAAGATATGGCAAGCCAAAAAGTGTTGAAGATTTTGCTTACAAATCTCAAATGTTGAATTACGAATTAATGCGACCAATGTTTGAGGCTTTTCAGGTAAATCAAAAAAATGCCACTGGAATAATTCAATGGATGCTTAACTCGGCTTGGCCAGAATTGTATTGGCAATTATATGATACTTTCTTAATGCCGAACGGAGCTTATTTTGGTGCAAAAAAAGCTAATGAACCAATTAAGTTAATTTATAATTATGATGATGAAAATATTTATTTAGTAAATAATTCACTCAAAGATCTTGAGAATTATACAGCTGTTATAAAAATATTTGACATCAATTCAACACTAATCTTAAATGAAAAAATAAATGTTTCCATTGCTAGGGAATCAGTAATGAAAATTTTTACAATTCCTCAGAATTTAAATTTTACAGAAGTTAATTTCTTAGATATGAAACTTTTCGATAAATCAGAAAATGAAATATCGAATAATTTTTATTGGTTATCTATCCAAAAAGATATTTTGGATTATGAAGCAAAAGTTGAAGGATGGAATTATTATACTCCAAGCAAGCAATTTGCAGATTTTACCAAAATAGAAAATATGTCTAACGTATTGATAAATCTTGAATATATAATCATTGATGAAAATAAAATTTCGATAAATCTCGTTAACAAAAATAATGTAATTGCATTTTTTATTGAAATATTACTTTTTGATATTACCACAAGTGAAGTAATCTTACCAATTTTGTGGAGTGATAATTATATCAGCATTTTACCAAAAGAAAATAAATTGATTGAAGCAAAAATTTTAAAGAATCAAAAAAACGAAAATGTTGAAGTTAGACTTAAAGGTTGGAATTTAAAATAAATTTTTAAGTAAATAGGCGAGGAGAAAATGGCAATATTAGCAATAAATGGCGGCAATCCTGTTAGAAATATAAAAACAAATCCTTGGCCTGCATGGCCTGTTTGGGATAAAAATGAAGAACAAAGTTTGCTAGAAGTTTTACACAGTGGAATTTGGTCATATAATGGTCCAAAAGAAATTCAATTCAATAAAATGTTTGCAGAATTTACTGGAACAAAATATTGTATATCAGCAGCAAATGGAACAGTAACATTACAATTAGCGCTTGAATCTCTCGGAATTGGATTGGGCGATGAGGTCATTCTTCCCGGATTAACTTGGCAAGCTACTGCAGCAACTATCCTTGATGTAAATGCAACACCAATTCTTGTTGATGTTTGTGAAGATACTTGGTGTATTGACCCAAAAGAAATTGAAAAAGCAATCACTCCAAAAACAAAGGCTATTGTTCCGGTTCATCTTTATGGAAACTTTGCAGATATGGATGCAATTATGGAAATTGCAAAAAAATATAATCTTTACGTAATTGAAGATTGTGCTCATAAACATGGCGGTGAGTGGAAAGGTAAAAAAGCCGGAAGTATTGGCGATGTTGGAAGTTTTAGTTTTCAACTTTCAAAACATTTAACTGCTGGTGAAGGCGGAGCTTTAACAACTAATAATGAAGAATTAGCTGATAAATTAGATGGATTGAGAAATTGTGGAAGAAGACCGGAAAAAGAAGATTTGCAAAATACAGATAAGGGAGCGGGAGTTTATTTTGATGAAGGAAATTTTATACAATCCGGAAATTATAGAATTACCGAATTTCAAGCTGCAATATTAGTTGAGGGAATGAAACGACTTCCAGAACAGAATAAAAATAGAGATGAAAATGGCGTTTATATAAATTCTCTGCTAAAAAATATTCCCGGAATTTCACCAATGAGAAGAGATGAAAGAGAAACAAAAGTTGCATATTTTAATTTTACATTTAGATATATCAAAGATGAATTTAAAAATTTGCCGATTGAAAAATTTAGAAATGCATTGAGTTCTGAACTCGGAGTTTCCGTTGAACCTTGTTACGAGCCATTAAACAATGCACCTTTGTATGTCCCTCATACAAAACCTTCGCGACACAAATTAAACGATCAATATTGGAATGATATAAATCCGGCAAGATTTTCTTTACCAGTATGTGAAAAAATTTATAAAGAAATATCAGTTTGTTTTCATCATAAAATTTTAATGGGAACGAAAAAGGATATGGATTTAATTGTTGATGCAATTAAAAAGATTTATAATAATGTTGAAGAATTGAATTAGTGTTGGAAAAATGAAAAAAATAAAAATTGCGTTAATTGGTTGCGGATATATTTCGGAATACCATACAAGAGGTTTACAGCAATTAGAAAATGTGGAAATTGTTGGAGTTGTTGGTCTACCGATTGAATCAGCTAAAAATTTTGCAAAAAAATACGGTATAAAAAATTATTCAGATAATTATCAAGATTTTTTGAATGATAAAACTATTGATGCTGCAATAATTAGCACACCAAATAAATTTCATTCACCGTTTGCAATTGAATTTTTGAATCATGGAAAAGATGTTTTTATTGAAAAACCTATGGCAATTAATCCAATTGAAGGTGAAAAAATAAAAAATGCGGCAATTGAAAATAATAATCTTGTTATGGTTGGACATATGTGGAGATTTGATATTGAAGTGAATTTCATTAAGGATTTGGTTCAATCTGGTAAACTTGGAAAAATTATTAAAACGAAAGGCTATGGAATCCATGAAAATTGGGGACCTGAAGGTTGGTTTACAAATAAAGATTTAGCTGGCGGTGGTGCATTAGCGGATATGGGAGTTCATGCAATTGATACTGTAAGATTTATTCTTGGAGATCCCAAATCAAGAGAAGTTTATGCAAAAATTGGGACATATTTTGGGAATTATAATGTTGATGACAGCGGAATCATTATAATAACTTGGGAAAATGGAATCTCTTCAATAATTGAGAGTGGTTGGTGGCATCCGCATATGGATGGACCTGAAGCAAGCACGCAAATTTTCGGAACCGAAGGTTATGCTTCTCTTTTCCCAACAATTGTTAAGATGAAATCCGGAGAAATTATTGAAGTTCCCAAAACAGAAAAAAGTGAACATTGTGACCAAACAATTTATTCTGAACAAATGAAAAATTTTGTTGAAAGTATTATTTTTAATAAACGACCTAATCCCGGAATATTAGAAGGACAAGAAGTAATAAAAATTGTTGATGCAGCATATAATTCCGCTAATTCTGGAAAAGTAATTCATTTATAAAATTTTTGGAAAAACATTGAAAAAAAAACAAATTATTGGTATAGATTTAGGTGGTACTAATATAAGACTCGGTTTAGTTGAAGGAAACAAAATAATAAAATTATTTACAAACAAAATTTCATCCAAAGAAAATCAAGATTTAATAGTAAATGAAATTACTCTTGTCATTTCAAAAATAATCACAAAAAATGTAAAAGGAATTGGAATTGGAGTTCCAAGTATTGTTGATATAAATAATGGAATTGTTTATGAAGTTCATAATATTCCATCGTGGCGAGAAGTTCATCTAAAAAAAATAATTGAAGAAAAATTTGGAGTTCCAACATCAGTTAACAACGATGTGAATTGTTTTGTGCTTGGTGAAAAACATTTTGGTAAAGGTAAAATTTATAAGGATATAATTGGGCTTGCAATGGGAACCGGTTTAGGTGGCGGAATTATAATTGATGGAAAATTATACGCCGGAAAAAATTGCGGTGCTGGTGAATTTGGTCTAATGAAATATCTTGATAAAAATTATGAATATTATTGTAGTGGACAATTCTTTCAATTTAAGTATGGAATGAAAGGGGAAGAAGTTTTAACGAATGCAAAAAATAAAGATGAAAATTCACTAAGAATTTTAGAAGAATTTGGTGAACACATGGGTAATTTAATAAATTCGATAATGTATGCGTTAAATCCGGAATTAATTATTTTGGGAGGTTCAGTTAGCAAAGCATACAATTTCTTCAGAAAAAGTATGTTTGCAAAAATAAATGAGTACGAATTTAAGACACAATTGAAGGAAATTAAAATAGAAAAATCAGTATTAAAACATTCAGCTATACTAGGAGCTTCATCACTTGTAGAAAATTAAAAAGACTGAAAATAAACAATTCCTTAACATTACCTTAATACTCTTGTAACATAAGCTGAGTAAAATTAAAAACAGATTTTATATCGAATGAAATAAGTTATTGCAAAAAGGTTATGGAGCTTTTTCACTTGACAAATTATTTAAATATTGTTAACATTGAGTTAGGCAATCGTTTGCATTAAAATTTTCAAGGACATTAAAGTAATTTATTTACGATTTCCATTTCCATGAATCTTATTTTCCTTTGTTTCATCTGTTATGAATGTAAATATTTATTCACATAATTTTCAAAAAACTTAACGGGAGGCAGTATGAAAAAACCTTTGCAGCTTTTAATCCTATTGGTAATGCTTTTTTCTTTTTCCAACGGGTATTCACAAATTTTTATGGATGGGGATGATTCGGATTGGACAAATGAGCCAGTTCTATTTCAAGCTCCTAATAATGAAGATGGAGTTTTTCCAGCTGAAGTTGGTGCCGTTGTAAGTGATATTGTTGATATTAAAGAAGCTAAAGTAAAAGTTGTTGGGAATGTAATGTATGGACTTTTAAGATTTTGGGGAGGTCCTGCATGGCCTAATAATGCTTATCAAAATGATCATGGCGGTGTAGTTTATAATGAATCAAGAGGTTATTATCATTTTCTTCTTGATTTAGATAATGATGCAGCAACTGGATGGAATACTGCATGGTATGAAGCACATTATACTCCGGTTGGTTATTTAATTGCTCAAGGTGTTCAAGGACAAGAGGCGATTGGTGCAGAAGTAATGCACGAATGGGGTGCGAGAACTAATGATGATTGGAAAGTTGCAAATGAAGGTGCCAATCCGATTAGAAACCTTGATCATTGGTTTGCTGATTATTCTGAATATAATGGCGAAACCGATTTGGGAAGTGATTATGAAATTTTAAATATAACAGTACCAAATGCTGATTCAGCAAAAGTAATTAGCTGGCAAGGTTCTGCAAAAATAAATAGTAGTGATGATGAAACATTAGTGAGTAATTCAATTTCATATTGGGTTGGTCATGCATGGGGTAATGATTTCTTAGAATTTGGTTATGAAATTACTCCTGTGAAAAAATATTTTGCAAACAAAGGAATTGACTATTTTAATCCTGGTGATGTAATTGGAATTTGTGGAATGACAGAAACACCAATTGATGATTGGGGTGTTGATATGACTACTCGTGGTGAATACACTCTTCCAAATGAATTGGTTTCTCGTTCAACAAAATTTACATTTGATGGGGATGATTCAGATTGGGCATCATTACCAGTAATTTTGAGTGCACCTAATAATGAAGACGGTGTTTTTCCTGCTGAAGTTGGTGCAGTTGTTACAGATATAGTTGATATTAAAGAAGTTAAAGCAATGATTGATGAGGAAAATATTTATTGGTCTTTAAGAATGTGGGGTGGACCTTGTTGGCCAAATAATGCATACCAAAATGATCATGGTGGTGTTGTTTATGATGAATCAAGAGGTTATTACCATATTCTTATGGATATTGATAATGACGTAGCTACTGGATGGAATGTTGCTTGGTATGAAGCTCATTATACTCCTGTTGGTTATTTAATAGCACAAGGCGTTGAAGGACAAGTTGCAATTGGCGCTGAAGTTATGTTGGAGTGGGGTGGAAGAACAAATGATGATTGGAAAGTAGCTAATGAAGGTGCAGCACCTATTAGAGGATTAGACTATTGGGCAGCAGACTATTCAGAATATAATGGTGAAACAGATCTTGGTTCTGATTATGAAATTTTCAATTATGAAGTAATGGATAAAGATAGTGTAACTATTGTTCAACATGATGGATTTTTATTATGTAATTCCAGCGATGATCCAGCAACAATGGATGGACAACCTGATTGGATGGCACATGCTTGGGGAAATGATTTCTTAGAAGTAGGTATGTCACTTCGCACATTAAAAATGTATTACAAAAATAAAACTGGAGTTGATTATTTTAATGTTGGGGATGTAATTGGAATTTGCGGAATGAACGAAACTCCAATTGATGATTGGGGTACAGACATGACTACCCGCGGCGAAATTTCTGTTGTTACAGATGTTAAACAAGAAAATCAAAACTTAATTTCAAGCAATTTCGTTCTTAGAAATAATTATCCAAATCCATTTAACCCAGAAACAAATATAAGTTTCTCAGTTCCAAAAGTATCTGAAATTTCATTAAATGTTTATAACTCATTAGGACAAAAAGTAAAAACATTAATTAGCGGAAAAATGATTTCCGGAAATCATTCAGTTGTTTGGAATGGAAAAAATGAATTTGGAAATAATGTTCCCAGCGGTATTTATTATTATAGATTAGAAGCTGGCTCAAACTCAATTACCAAAAGAATGGTATTGTTAAAATAAAACTCTTCAATTGGGTGAATGGAGAATTCTTTCTCCATTCACTAATATTATTTCAATTGCTATCTTAGTAAAAAAAATCAAAATAATTCTGAACTAAAGTGGTTGGGTACTGAATAATATGTTGAAAAATTTTCTATTTATATCCGTAATCATTTTAATGTTTTTTTGGAATTGCACAAGTAATAATCAAGAAACAGTTTTAGCTGAATTTGAAAACGGAAATGTAATACAAAGTGAGTATATAGATCATTACCTATTAAGTACAAAGTTTAAACCCGAAAAACTTCCTACAAAAGAAAATCTTGAAGAAATTGTTGTAAACAAAGCTTTGGAAAAAATTTCTGTTCAAGAAGCAATTTTTAGAAACATAGAAAAAGATTCAATTTATATAAATATTATTAGAAATAATGAACGTAGACTATTGTACCAGCATTTTATTCAGAAAGAAATTAGTCCTAAAATTATTTCTGATAGTTTAATAAATAAATTCTACACAGAATTTACACCACAATATAGAATGCGTTACATAATGCGTCCATTTCTTGAAACTTCAGATAAAAATTTTCATAATTTACAACAAAATGAAATTAATAAAGCTTACGGACTTTTGAATATTGGAAAAAGTTTTGAAGAGGTTGTTCAGCAATATTCTCAAGATATATCAACAAATAAAAAAGGCGGGGACCTTGGCTGGATAATTCGGGAATCAATTGGCGATGATTCTATCCGCAAAGTAATGGATACTTTGCAGCAATTTAATTTTTCTAAACCATTCAAAGGATACGGCGGGTATTACATTTTATATAAAGGTGATAAAAGAGATGTTGAAGTTCCAGCATTTGATGAAGCAAAGCAGAAAATTTGGCAGTCACTTTATCACAGTAGAAAGGTTTTTATTCAAAATAAGATTGATGAAAAAGTGAAAGATTTGGAACTTAAATATTATTTTAAAATATTTAGCGAAAGATTTGATAGAATTCTATCAAGCAAAGAAAATTCTAATAATGTAGAAATTAATTTTGATCAAATATTAGAAAAAGAACAAAATTTAGTTTTGGCAGAATATTTAGATGGAGTAATTTATTTAAAAGATATTTTTTCTGATAGAAAGAAATCTCCAACAAATAAAGAAGAATTTTATAATAGATTTGAATCTATAAAAGAGCAGCATCTAATTTCGAAATTTGCAAAAGAAATAGAATTTGATGAAGATGAAGAAATTTCTAGTCAAATTAATAAGATGAAATCTTCACTACTTAGTTCATTATTGTATCAAAAAGAAGTAAAAGATAAAGTAAATTCAGAAATGCAGAATGTTTCAAATTTATCCAGTTTAGAAAAAGTTAAATATAGAAGCGAGAAAGAGAAATCTCTGAGATCTGAATTCGAAAAATATTTGAAAGAAAAATATAAATTTAAGTTTGTTGATTCAAATTTTGAATCAGCTTTAAAAAGAGCAACAGAATTAAAAGCTGAACAAAATCTTAAGAAATAAAATTATTAGCTAAAAGATTTTTAGAAAAAATTTTAAATTGATCAAAAAATTTTCAAAGATAATCTATAGGTTAAAGAATGATATTGTTAAAATATAAATCAATCTTTTCATTCCTAATTCTAATTATATCACAATTAACATTATTTGCCGGGTCAACCGGAAAAATTGGCGGGAAGGTAATTGATGCCAGAACCGGAGAACCATTGTTTGGTGTTAACGTTGTTGTACTTGATGCCGGCGGGGTTGGCTCTGCGACCGATGTTAATGGTGAATATATTATTATAAACTTACAGCCAAATTCATATAAATTAAGATTTTCAATGATTGGTTATAAAACTGTGGAAATTTCCGATGTACGAGTTTATATTGATAGAACTGTAAATCTTGATGTAAAATTGGAAGAAGCAATTATTGAAGGTGAAGTAGTTCTTGTTGTTGCAGAACGAGAAGCAGTTGAATTAGACCGAACAAATTCAGCTTCATATGTAAATAGTGATGAAATTGAATCTCTTCCGGTCTCAACTTTAGATGAGGTTATTCAACTTCAAGCCGGTGTTATTAAAGATGCAAGCGGTAATTTACACATACGCGGAGGAAGATCAAGAGAAATTTCTTACATGATTGATGGTGTTCCAGTTACAAATACTTTTAGTCAAAGTGGTGGATCAAATGTAAATGTTGAAAATAATTTTATTCAAGAATTGCAAGTAATAACTGGAACATTTAATGCCGAATATGGTTCTGCACAATCAGGTGTAATAAATGTTGTAACAAAAGTTCCTGAGCAGAATTTTTCTGGAACAGTTGAAGCGTTAACCGGAGGATATTATTCACCAAATTCACCAATGTATGTCGGAGGTTTGGATGATTTTGATCCAATGAACGAAAGCGAAGTAAAATTTTCGATTTCTGCACCGGTAAAATTTTTCCCGGAAAGTTTTGGAAAACTTGGATTTTTATTTAATGGAAGAATAGAAGATTCAAAGGGATATTTAAATGGTGAAAGAAGATTTATGCCGGAAGATGGCTGGGAAATTGCAGTATATAGAGAATGGTATAGAGCAAGATTTGATCCTCCTGATCCTTTAGTTATTCCATTGCCGGATTCACTTCATACCGGAAATGGCAAAATGGTAAATATGGAAACATTTAAGAATTATAACTTCAATACAAAATTAGTTTACCAACCATTTGGTGGTTTAACAACTTCATATAGCATTTTTTATAGTAACCAAGAATCAAGGGATTTTAGTAATAGTTGGAAATTTTGCCCGGACGCTGTTCCAACAACCTATAATGATAATATAACTCATATGTTTGTAATGACGCATACTCCTACTGATAATATTTATTACAATCTCAGATATTCATACCAAATCAATAAAGAAAAAGAATATATGTATGAAAGTGCTGATGATCCGCGATATCAAACAAATGCAGTAAATCAATGGGATCCCGGAGCAAGCACTGGTTTTGATTATGGCGGAATTCAAAGTTGGGATAGAAATTGGTTTGATCAAAAAATACATCTTGTAAACGGTGATTTAACATGGCAAATAAATAAGGTACTTGAAGTAAAATTTGGTTTTGAAGGTAAATCTTATAATATTCATTACAAAAATGCACCAATGAAAGAAGTACTCGGACATGAAATAATGCAATTCCCATACACTCAAAGTGAAATTAGAGCCTTCGAATTACCATATTATGAGTTTAGAGAAGCTACCAGAAATTATGCTTATGGTACAATACTTTTGCGTGAAGCACATCCGGATAGTTCTGCTGATGATTTATTTTATATTGATTATAGCCGCAAACCAATTGAAGGAGCCGCATTTGCTCAAACTACATTAAATATGGGAGAAATTGTTTTAAATGCCGGTTTAAGATTTGATTATTTTGATTCAAGAGATCGTTATGCTCCAACTTATTCTAATGTAATGCCGGAACTTGTTGGCGATGATCAATATTATGTCGATGTAAAAAGTAAGTATCAATTTAGCCCAAGATTAGGATTATCATTTCCGATTTCAGATGGTGGTGCTTTAAGATTATCATACGGTCATTTTTTCCAAACACCTAGTTATGAAAAAATGTTTGATAACCCAGTCCTTCCGCATTACAATCAGTTTAGTATTGCAAACAGAACAATAGGAAATCCAAATTTAAAACCGGAAAAAACTGTTCAATATGAAATTGGTGTTCAGCAAGCACTAAATAATGAGCTTTCAATGGAATTAAGTGTTTACTATAAAGATATTAGAGATTTATTAGGAATTGAATTATTAACTCTTAGTAATGCTACCGCATTTAGCAGATACATAAATAAAGAATACGGGCATTCTTCGGGCTTAACTTTTGCGTTAAACTTCAGATCAGATGATGGAAGATTTACAAGTGGAATAGATTACACTTATATGATTGCAAAAGGTTCATCATCTTCTGCAGATGCATTATTAGCTGTTCAAATTCTTTCTGGCCCAAGTCAAGGAGCTTATACATTGGCTACAAGAAATATTGAATTTTTAGATTGGGATCAAACCCATTCTTTAAATGGTTCATTTAGCTTTAAACCGTGGGAAAGGACAATTTTAAGTATTTTAGGAAGATTAGGTTCAGCATTACCTTATACTCCTTCAACTATTGACTACGCTTTAGAATTACCAAGTGGATGGTGGTCAAATATTGATAGAAGACCAATTAGATGGAATATTGATATGAAAATATCAAACGGATTTACATTATTTGATTTAAATTTTATTGCAAGTTTAAATATATATAATGTTCTAAATCATCTTGAAGAAAACCATGTTAACTCAATTACAGGGCGTGCTGGTCCAAACGCATATATTCCTGAAATTGGTGAAAGACGATATGAAAGAATTGATGAAGTTGGTGCATTTACACATGATGAAGCAGATTATAATCCATCATGGTATTCTAGACCAAGATTTATTCAAATTGGATTAGGGATTCAATTTTAATTAAAAATTATTTTAAGAAAAAATATGAAAACATACATACTTTCAATATTTATTTTACTTTGTTCTGCGTCTCAATTATTTTCACAAGTTAGTTCAAATGATTTAGGATATAATACTGATGCGAATAAACGCGGCTCAAATGCTGCTGCAATGCTTGGTATTGGAATTGGTGCCAGAGCAGAAGCAGTTGGGGGAGCATTTGTTGCAATTGCTAATGATCCTTCTGCATTATATTGGAATCCAGCTGGAATTACTCAATTATCGTCAATTTCAGTACAAGTAACAAAAACTGAATGGTTTGTAGATACTGATTTTAGTTCACTTGGATTAGTTATACCGGTACCATCCATTGGTGGTTCATTAGGATTTCATCTTGCAATGTTAAATTATGGAGAAAATCCGGTAAGAACTGTTTTTAGACCGGAAGGTAATGGCGAAACATATTCAGCATCAGATTTTGTAGCTGGATTATATTACGCTATGAATATAACTGATAGAGTTTCTGCAAGTGTTGGGGCAAAATATTTTAGACAAAGTATTTGGCATGTAAGCGGTTCTGCATTCGGCTTTGATATGGCAATATTATTTCAAACCCCAGTTAATGGTTTAAAACTTGGTGGAACAATTAGTAATTTAGGAGCAGAATTTGGATTATCTGGAAGGGATTTAACTGGAATTATTGATGTTGACGGTCGTAAAACTGTTTATTTAAATAATGATAACGTACCAATTAATCTTGCCACTGAAACCTATGCACTTCCATTATTGTTTAGGTTTGGTGTAGCATATGAAATGGAACTTGATAACAATAATTCAGTAACTTTTGGAAGTAATTTGAATCATCCAAGTAATAATGTTGAGACTGTTGACTTTGGTGTTGAAGCAAAAGTTTTTAATTCTTTTTATTTAAGAGGCGGTTATCAATCACTTTTTTCTGATACTGCTGAAAATGGGTTAACTTTAGGTGCTGGAATAAACTATAAAATTCTTGATCTCGCAACATTCACTGTTGATTATTCATGGTCGGATTGGGGAGTATTAAGTTCAGTAAATAGATTTTCAATTGGAATTAGTGCATACTAAAAAAATAATTTTGTAGAATTAGTAAAACAGGAGATTTTAGGTGTTATTACTTAAAAATATTAGATCAATAAAATTATTTTCGTTTTTATTCATAACAATAATACTTTTGGTTCATTCTGAAAATAAATTTTATGCACAGGTATCAGGTTCTACTTCGGATTCTCACCCAATGCATTGGGCTAGGTACTGGGCTCGCGGATTATTTGATAGAAACCTGATTTATACATCGGTATGGAATGTTGGAAATATCACTGATGCTGGAATGCAAGGTGGAGTAGGAATGCGATGGCCCGGAAGTGAAGGTTTAAATTATTTATCAGGTGCGAACTTTTTAGTTGCTGCTTATGTAACGGATATGGCATCTTTGGAAGGAAAAATTGTCCCCGAAACTTGGGATGGCGAACAATTTGGGATATTAAGTAATGCATATTTACCTCACGTGAGTAATGCAACAGTTGCTCAATTATCATCAGATAGAACTCATCAACAAATATGGCAACCAATTCCAGGATGGTTTAATGATGGATTTTATGGTTATATATGGGGTATTAATGAAGATGTTAATGGTGACGGCGAACTATCACCAAGTGAAGATGTAAATTTTAATGGAAATCTTGATTTAAATTTAGATCCACCTACGAGTATTCTTAAAAGTATGGCAATTAGTACAGACAGGCGAACATGGCCACAATTTTGGCCTGGCGGTTCTTATGTTGGTGATCCTCGTCCTCCTGCAGGAAGACCACCAAGAACAATAATTGCTGGACCAAGAGCTGGTAAATGGAATGGGGAGTATAAAGCAGGAACCATAGCCGATCAAGAAACTGTATATATGTTAGATGACCATGAAAATGATTATTGGGAAGATTATACAACATTGCGGTATTGGCCATTGAAAAACTCAGATGGAACTCCAAACACAACAAAATGGAAAGATCCTGATGTAAATAAAATTAGTGTTAGAGGAATGGGCGTAGAAGTTGAATCAAGAACATATGCTTGGTTTCATCCTTTGGCGGAAGACATTTTAGTTTCTGTATATCGAATTAGAAATTATAGTGACTATAATCTAAATAGAGTAGTTACGGGAATGTGGGCAGATGCAAGTATTGTTCAAAGTACATTTAATGCTGTAGATTATGTTGTTGCAGAATTTGGAACTGGCGACGAGGGAAGATTGGCATTCGATATTTTATATCAATGGCATAAATTTCCGGATCAATTAAATACATATCAGAAAGTTGGAGTTTATGGATTTGCATTTTTAGAAAGTCCTGGAATTGAAGATAACGGAGTTGACGATGATAAGGACGGACTTGTTGATGAAAGTATGTTTGATAAAATAGATAATGATGGCGATTGGGAATCTTTCAGTGATACAGGTTTACCTTCAATAGAAGGAACTTCCGGAAATGGGTTATGGGATACCGAAGATAAAAATCTAAATGGTGCATTGGATCCAGGAGAAGACGTAAATAAAAATGATAAATTAGATTTTGAACCTGTAAATGATGATAGAGGTACAGACGGAGTTGGACCAGATGAAAACGGATGGCCCGGACCGGATAACGATGGTAGCGAAACCAACGGCAGAATTGATATTGGTGAATCGAATTATGATATTACAGATATTGATGAAGCAGATCAAGCTGGTTTGGGACACATTTATGTATATGAGTCTAATAAGGAATTGAGAAATCAAAAAGGTTTTTGGGAAAAATATTTAAGTAAAGTTGAAGAACCTGAAATAGAAGAAACGGATGACGACATAGTTTTTATATTCGGTGCCAAAGATGTAAAATTGGAAACAACAGACGCACTTGAACAAGCTCAAAGACCGGTTTGGAAAAGATTTACAATTGCTCTTTTAATGGGTGAAGATCAAGAAGATATAGTTAGAAACAAATCAACTATGCAAAGTATCTATAACGATAATTATAGATTTTTAACTCCACCATTACAACCTACTTTAATATCAAATGTTTCAGATAGAAAAGTACAGTTGTATTGGGATACTGAAGCCGAATTTTCAAAAGATCCATTTTTCGGATTGGATTTTAATGGGTATCGACTTTATAAAAGTACCGATCCGGAATTTTTGGATATTAAAACTGTTACAGATGCATTCGGAAATGTACTGCTATTTGAACCACTTGAAATTTACGACAGATCAGATGATGGTTTGCGTGGAGCACATCCGGTTCCGTTCCCAAATCTTGGAGTTCACTATGATATGGGAAATAATAGTGGACTTAAACATTCTTATGTTGATACTTTAGTTGATAATGGCAGAACCTATTATTATGCTGTAACCTCAATTGATGCCGGTAATGATTTTGATTTTTTTGATAGAGGAATTGTTTCAGAAAATTATCCATTACAAGCAATGCCAAGTGAATGTGCATTTAATATCACAGTTAATGAACTTGGAGATGTGGTTTATAGAGATAGAAATACGGCAGTTTGCAAACCGCAAGAGTCAGCTGCTGGCTATACAGAACCGCATGTTGATTCACTTAAAATAAATCACGAAGGCGGTTATGCAAGAGGTGGGAAATTTAATATTGATGTTTATAATAAAAATCATGCAACGGATCATTTGGGGGATATTTATCAATTAACGTTTAAAGATGATGGATGGCTATCTGCTCTAACACCTTTGTACAAATGGGGTGGAACAAGAGGTATAACGTTAATGAATATTTCAAATGGAGATACTCTGTTTAATATCATACATCCCGGTCCTTCTGAATTTGTTAAAAAAGGTTATGCAGCAATTGAACGGGGTGTTTTTCAAGGTGTAAAATACGATTTTGAATTTCCTATAGAAGATGAGATTAATAATAATAATGTTAGAGGTATTTCTGTAATTAAGTACAACAAATATAAAAGAGAAACAACCGATTGGAAATTGTGGGCAACTCCAACAAAATCAAATGTAAGATGTAATGCTATAGAACTTACTGGCTCAGGTTATGCATTGCCAAGAGATTTTGATTTAGTTGTGTATGACCATATTGTTGATACATCTTATGCTCCACCCGGATCTTTAGTGTTAAAAGAATATCCAATTAATTTTGCGGTGTGGGATGTAACTGACCCAAATAATAAAATTAAAATGACAGTAAACGTGATTTATGAAAAAAATAGGAATAATGGAAATTATTTGCCTCCGGAAATGTTCGGACAAATTTGGGATAGTACAAGAGTTGTAATAAAATTTCCTAAACATGATAATGTTGTAAGTAACGATAGATATTGGTCTTCTTGGGAATTAAGATTTTTCAAACCGGATTTTGAAAGAAAGGATCCAACAGTTATTCCTCCAGCTCCGGGTGATATTTATAGTTTTAGGACGGAACGTAATCCGACAGAACAAGATACTTTTCGTTTTGTAATTGAAGGCGGAGAATGGAAAGCAGTTGATGTAAAATATACTGATGATAAAAAAGTTTACGTTGTTCCGGATCCATACGTTGCTGCAAATTCACTTGAAGCAATTTATGAATTAGCCGGTAATTCTCAAAGAAGAGTTGATTTTGTAAATCTTCCACCTAAATGTACAATTTATATTTTTACTGCTAGCGGTGATTTGGTTAAAAAAATTGAGCACGAAGATGCATTTGATGTTGGCAGACATGCTTGGGATTTAACCACAGATGACGGTCCAGAAGTTGCGTTCGGTATGTATTTCTTTGTTGTGGAAGCAAAAGGATTGAAAACACAAAGGGGAAAATTTGCAATAATTAAGTAATAAGTATTAAAGGTTAAATATATTTTGAAAATACATATAGAAAATTTTACTAACCCGGTTATTGTTATAATAATCGGGTTATTTTTTTTATCGTGTTCAGATGATAAAATTCCAGAAGAACAGATTGTAGCTAAGGTTGGTGATAAAATCATTACCGTTAATGAATTTAAAAATAGTTTTGAGTTTAGTTTAAAGACATTACGATTAAGTAATAATCCGAGAAAACATTATTTAGATTTAATGATTAAAGAAATGTTAATCGCCAATGATGGTTACACCAAGGGATTTCATAAAAGTAAATACGTTACTGATCGAATAAATAATCGAACAAATAATAATTTGCTTGAATCTTTTTATTCTAAATATGTTCATGCAAGAGTAAATGTTCCGGAAGAAAAAATTATCGATGCTTTAAAAAAAGCAAGTATAAAATTCCGATTACTAATTTATCCTACTCCTTCATTGCAAAAAGCAGCAGAAGCTTATGATCAAGCAAGAATATCAAATCTCGGTGATTACATTGATAAACAAATCCAAAAACTAGAAGTTCAAAATGTGAAAAAAGAAAACTTTGAAACTGATTGGATGGACTTTATGGAAATGCCTCCGGAAATGTTTGCTTCAATCAAAAATTTAGAAATAGGAAAACCATCCGAACCAATTCCTTTTAACAACGGTTATGCAATTTTTCAAATAATTGAACTAAAACGTGAAGCAATAAAAAGTGATGAATTGAAATATGGTGCAAAAAGAAAAAAAATGTACGCACGATTATATAATGTTGAATCGGATAAAATAGTTCACAAAATTATGGATTCTTTATTAACTCCGCTTAACGTTAGATTGAGCAACAGCACAATTGATAAAATGATAAAACCTTTGTTGGAATGGATTGATGCTGGTATTACAAAAAAGGGTTCAATTGTAAAAAATTTATCTCACGTGAATGATAGTTCAAAAAATTATTTGAAGGAATTAAAAAAATTATTACCACAAAAATTATATTCATCCGTTGATGGAATTACCACTGTTGAAGATTATTTTAATTATATGAATTATCACAGAAAAAATATTATTGAAAGTAAGGATTTGAATGATCTTAAAAATAGATTGATTACTGAAATTGGAACAATGATTAAAAATAAGAAGTTTATCGAAATTGCAAAATCTGACGGATTTCTAGATTCATCAAAAGTTAAAGATGATATAAAAATTTGGGAAGAAAAATGGACTTATGATATTTACCGAGATCACCTTGTACAAAAAATTTCTGTTACCGAAGATGAAATGAAAAATTATTTTAAATATAGATGGCGAGAATTAAATATATCAGATATAGATACCACAAGATTTTACAAATACAAAGATGATGTTTATAACGCAATTTTATTCGAGAAGCACAAAAAAATTCTCGATACCGAACTTGATCAACTTAAAAAGAAATATACTGTTTGGATAAATGAAAATATTCTTAATAGCATTAAATTAAATGACGGACCGAAATCTTTGGAAACATCTTTGATTGTAGTGAAAAATTTTACCGGTGAATTTCTTGTGCCAACTGTTGATACACGATGGTTTTATTATTAAAATAAATTTGGAAAAGAATGAAGAAAATATTTTATTTCTCACTTATAATATTAATAAACCACTCTTGCAGTTCAACAATTAAAAAAATATATCTAGATAATAATTCTGCAATTATTTCTGAAGAATTTATTTATGAAATATCTGATGCTCAAACTCCGCAATGCCACGCATCAACAATAGCGATAAGTGGTAATAATAAAATTGTTGCTTGGTTTGGCGGAACCCATGAAAAAAATCCCGATGTTGGAATATGGGTTTCTATAAAAGAAAATGGAAAATGGTCTAAAGCGAAAGAAGTTGTTAATGGAATTCAAAATGATGGAACACGATTTCCTTCGTGGAATCCGGTTTTATTTCAGCCAAAATCTGGCCCATTATTTTTATTTTATAAAGTTGGACCTAGCCCACGAGAATGGTGGGGACTTTATGTAACTTCATCTGACAATGGAAAAAGCTGGTCAAAGCCAATAAAATTACCGAATGGAATTTATGGACCAATTAAGAATAAGCCAATTCAATTGAAAAGCGGAGAAATAATTTCTCCAACCAGTACAGAACATGATGGTTGGAAAATTCAAATAGAGACAAGTGTAGATCTTTGTAAAACATGGATTTCTTCTGGTGACTTAAATGATGAAAAAGAATTTGGTGCAATTCAACCAACAATTTTAATACATCCAAACAATAAATTACAATTACTTAATAGAACGGAAAATGAAGTTATCTCAAATGTTTGGTCAAATGATAATGGAAAAACTTGGGGCAAAATGACTTCACTTAATTTGCCTAATCCAAACTCTGGCATTGACGCAATAACTTTGAATGATGGTCGACATTTATTGGTTTATAATCCTACAAAGAAAAACTGGGGGAATAGAGTTCCGCTTTCTGTTGCAATTTCCAAAGATGGAATTAATTGGGAAAAAGTTTTAGATCTTGAAAATGAAAGTGATAAAGAAAATTCTGAGAAAGATGAATATTCTTATCCGTCAGTTATTCAATCAGAAGATGGTTTGGTGCATATCGTTTATACATGGAATAGAAAAACTGTAAAGTATGTTGTTTTAGATACGGCAAAGATTTAACAATAACTTAAAAATAATTAATATGAAAAATTCAATAAAATTACTTTTTTTTATCACATTTTGCTCAACGTTGGTAATTGGACAAAATAATATAATAATTGATGGAAATTTTGATGATTGGTTAAATGTTCCAATTGCTGTTGTGGATTCAGCAAATAACGTTCATGATACCGATGGATATTCTGAAGGAGACAAACCTGCACAATTTATAAATTATTCTGATGTTGACATACTTGAAGTAAAATTTTCCAATGATGATTCAACTTTATTTGGATACATTAAATCGAAAGGATTTATTGGAAGAACTTCTTCATCAAATTTAGGGCACACTAAAAGTGGAAGGTATTATTTTATTTTCACAATTGATGTTGATGATAATGATACAACCGGTTATCCGCTAAGAGAAGGTGGTTACTTTCCGGATAGTAAAGGTTATGATATGAATATGGAAGTTGAATTTTTTAATGGAGAATATAATACTGGTCATTACTTAAATCATGAATACATTTCAGAAGCTGATTATAATGCAAATTGGGAAAATGACCTTGCACTAGGAATTGTAAGATTAGCGCCAGGAACATACGATTGGTATTCCCAATGGGTAATGTTTGAAGATTCAACTTATGTTGTTGTTGAAGATAAAGGTCCGGTTTACTATGGAATAATAAGAATAGCAGTGTCAGATGATGGTCATGAAGCTGAAATATCAGCACCTTTTTGGGGATTTCTAAAAACTCATGAAGGAAAAAATATTATTAATCTAAATCAAAATATAAAAATATCTGCTTCACTTGAGGGTAGTGGAGAATTATCAGAAGAAGCTGTAAAATTAGGTTATACTCCCGGAAGCAAATCTGTTTGGGGTTCAAACACTGCTCTTCCTTTCAATTATTTTATAAAATCCACAGAAATTGTTTCACTTACAAGTGAATTAAATCTTCCATCAATTTTTGAATTGAAACAAAATTATCCCAATCCATTTAACCCAAGTACAACAATTAATTATACTATTCAGTCAAAAGTGAAAAGTGAAAATGCAAATGTAGCCTCAGAATTTAGTTTGAGTAATGTAACATTAAAAATTTATGATATTTTAGGAAGAGAAGTTGAAACTTTGGTTAACGAAAATCAAAAACCGGGAAATTATAAAATTCTTTTTGATGGAAGCAATTTTCCAAGCGGAGTTTACTATTATCAATTAAAATCCGGAAATTTTAATCAAACAAAAAAAATGATTTTGGCTAAATAAAATTTTCAGAAAAAAAATTATTTCATTCAAATCATTTCTCAATTTTGTAATTTCATACCAGATTTAAAATTATTTTAAATAAGTGTTTTATATTCTTATTCAAATAATGAACTTGAAAAAATCTTCATTTATAAAAAAGTATTAAGCAAATATTTAAGGAATATTTTCCATGAAACAAAAAAAAATTTTTAAAGATTATAATTTAATTTTATTGTTATTAACATTTTTAATTTCACCAATTTTAATTTTATGTCAAGAAGAAGGAAATCCAAAATTAACTGAAGTTTGGGATCCGGTTCCACCTATTGTTAAACCAGGAGAAAATAATCTTCCACCATCCGATGCAATTATATTGTTTGATGGAACTAATTTAAACGAATGGGAAAATGTAAATGGCGGAGAAGCTAAATGGCAATTGAATGATAATGCAATGACTGTTGTTAAAAAATCCGGTAGTATAAAAACTAAAAAAATTTTTGGAGATTGCCAATTGCATATTGAATGGAGAACACCTGAAAAGGTTGAAGGTGATGGACAAGGACGTGGAAACAGCGGAATATTTTTACAAGATAGATATGAAGTTCAAGTTCTTGATTCTTACAATAACGTAACATATTCTAACGGTCAAGCCGGAAGCATTTACAAACAGTTTATTCCCTTAGTTAACGTATGTAAAGCTCCTGGGGAATGGCAGACTTATGATATTTTTTTCAAAGCACCTAAATTCAAAGAAAATGGCGAACTTGAAAAACCAGCTTATATTACAGTTATACAAAACGGAGTTTTAATTCAAAATCATGTAGAGCTCAAAGGAACTTCGGTATATATTGGTCAGCCAAAATACGAAAAGCATAATACTAAAGAACCAATTTCTTTACAAGATCATGGAAATCCAGTAAGTTATAGAAATATTTGGATAAGAGAACTTTAATGCTGAAAATTTTCGAAATTGGGTAATTAACTTAAATTATTTCACAATTGTAAAAAAATATCTGCATATATTATTAAATATTTGCCAATATTGAAAAAAATACATAATTTAGTTTTACAATTAGACAAACGATTGTCTTTTCGAATAAAAGTTCTTTTCGTATATTTTTTTTGAGATTTACATATTATTCACTTCAATTTAAAATTAAGGGGTAACGAATGAAAAAGTTTCTTCTTCTAATCACGCTATTTATAATCTCATGTAGTTCACATTGTGTAAAAGATTCAAATAATCATTGGATTTCTTTATTTAACGGCAAAAATTTAGATGGATGGTTTGTAAAAGGAAAAGCTGTTTGGGAAGTTAAAGATGGAATAATGGTAGGTGACGGTGGTATGGGACATATTTATACAAATGCCGTTGCAACCGATTTTGAAGTTAAAGGAACTTTTAAGATAAGTGATAAAGGAAATAGCGGATTATATTTTAGAGCAAATCCTCCTACAGAGAATCCCGATAACTGGCCAGCTGGTTATGAAGCTCAAATCGATAATCACCAAAATGCGCACACTGGTTGGATCTGGAAACCCAGTACACCATCTGCAAAAGCTAATAAATTAATTACAAAAGATAATGAGTGGTTTACAATGAAAGTAAGAATGGTTGGAACTCAAATTCAAGTTTGGGTAAATGATGAACTAATGACTGAGTATACAGATAAAGACTACACAAAAGGTCATTTTGCAATTCAAGGTCATAATCCGGGACAAACAATTGAAATTAAAGAACTTGCATATAGAGATTTAGGTAAAAAGTAAAACTTACTTAAATAATTTTGGGAGAATTTATGAATGCTGAGTTGCGCGAAAAATTAAGCAAGTATTTAAATGTTACAACAGATTATTTAAATAATAATCTAATTCCATTCTGGGCAGAGAGAGCTGTTGAACCTAAATTTGGCGGTTTTCAAACAAATTATGATAGAGATGGAAATCGAACCTCAGTAACTGAAAAATCCTTTCTCTCTCAATGCAGAAGTATTTTTACAATCTCGCATACATTGAGATTAGGTTTTAATTGGCCAAATGGATTGGAAACGATAAAACAAGGAATTGATTTCCTATTTAAATATTTTTATGATTCAGAAAACGGTGGATTTTATTGGATTGTAGAAGAAGATGGAACTCCAAAAGATGTTAATAAAATAATATATGGTCATTCATTTTTCATATATGCACTTTCAGAATATGCATTGTTAACCGGTGATGAATTTGCAAAAAATGAAGCTGTAAAAGTTTTCAATTTACTTCAAAAAAAAGTTGCTGATAAACAATTTAAAGGATACCTTGAACATTTTGATCAATACTTTAATTTAAAAAGTTCGCGAGGTGATATTGGTGTTCATAAATCACTAGATGTGCACATGCATTTAATGGAAGCATTCACAACACTTTATGAATTAACTAATGATGAAAATCATAAAAAAGCTTTGGAAGATGTCATAGAATTAATCTTTGATAAAATGATTGATCCGGAAACTGGAACCGGAATTGCAATGTTTACACAAGATTGGAAACCGATAGCAAACGTTGAACTTGATACGGTTTGGGGTAGAGATAGATTTGATGAAAACGGAAAATCTACAGAGATAACTTCATACGGACATAATATTGAATTTACTTGGCTTTATTTACTTTCTCAAGATATTCTTAAAATCCCAAGAGATAAAAGCTTACACAGAGTTTTACCAATTTACGAGCATACTTATGTTAATGGAATTGATTGGAAGTATGGCGGAATTTATGTGGAAGGTAAAAAAATCGGTTCAGTAACTGAAGCAACAAAAGAATTTTGGCAACAAGCAGAAGCAATGGTAGGATTTTTAGATGCATTTCTATTAACCAAAGATGAAAAATATTTGAACGCATTTTTTAATGTTCATGATTTTGTTTTTACAAAAATGATTAATTGGGAAAAAGGCGAATGGTTTGCGCTTCTTGCTGAAAATGGAGATTTGATTTGGGATTATATGGGAACAAGCTGGAAAGTTTTTTATCACACAGTGAGAGGAACTTGTCAAGTAATTAAAAAATTGGAAAAATGCATTAATAAATAATATATTTTATAGATATAATGGAGAGTTTTAAAATGGGAGAAAAAAACACAAGTGGAATGTCGAGACGTAAATTTATTGGGAATGTAACAATGACCACTGCAGCATTTTCAATAATTCCAAGACACGTACTTGGCGGAAAAGGTTTTGTAGCTCCAAGCGATAAACTAAATATTGCTATTATTGGTGCTGGAGGAAAAGGTAGATCAGATATGTGGAGTGTTGCTACTGAAAATATTGTTGCATTGTGTGATGTTGATGATAGAAAAATTGAAGAAACAATGACTAAAACAAAAGAAGAAAATAAACTTGATCTTTATGAAGCACTTCAGAAAGTACCAAAATACAGAGATTTTAGAGAAATGCTTGATAAACAAAAAGATATTGATGCAGTTACCGTAAGCACACCTGATCATACACATGCTGTTGCTGCAGCTTATGCAATGAGGAGAGGTAAACATGTTTTCGTACAAAAACCATTAACTCATTCAGTCAAAGAAGCAAGAATCTTAAATCAAATAGCCAAAGAAACTGGTGTTATTACTCAAATGGGAAATCAAGGTCATGCTCAAGAAGGAATTAGATTAATTGCAGAATGGTTAGCGGATGATGCAATTGGCTTGGTAAATAAAGTTGATTGCTGGACTAACAGACCAGTTTGGGAAACCGGCATGGATAGACCAACAGAAATTCCTTCGGTGCCAAGAGATATTGATTGGAATCTTTGGTTAGGTCCTGCAGAATTTCGTCCTTATCATCCAGCATATATGCCATGGAGCTGGAGGGCTTGGTGTGAATTTGGAACTGGAGCATTAGGTGATATGGGGGCACATATTTTTGATATTCCATACGAAACCTTAAAACTTGGTTATCCAACAATTATTGAAGCAAGTTCAAGTAAATTTAATGGCGAAAGCTGGCCGGTTTCGGAAATATTCCATTATCATTTTCCAGAACGAGGAAATTTACCTGCCGTAAAATTAAGCTGGTATGATGGTGGAGTTATGCCGCAAAGACCAGATGAACTCGAACCCGGCAGAAGAATGGGCGATGAAGATGGTGGAGTTTTATTCCATGGTACAAAAGGTAAAATTATGTGCGGATGTTACGGCAGCAGTCCAAGATTAATTCCGGAAACAAAAATGCAAGAATATAAACAACCGGAAAAAACAATTCCAAGATCACCAGGTATTCACGAAGAATGGATTGAAGCAATTAAGAAAAATCAACAAGCTACATCAAATTTTGAATATGCATCTAAACTTGTTGAAACAATGATGTTAGGCAATATTGCAATTCGTATGGCTGAAAAATTTGATAAATTGCATTGGGATGGAGAAAAAGGTGAGATTACTAATATTCCGGAAGCTAATGAATTTTTAATAAGAAAATATCCAGCTGGTTGGGAATTATAATTGAAAATTTTCTAACTTTAAACCACTATTATTCTATAGGAGCATAATCTTATATGGATACACAAAATATTAATTCAAAAAAATTGTTTTTAATGAGCTGTATTGCACTAATTGTAACAGCAATAAGTTTTGCACTGAGAGCAAGATTGGAACCAATTTTCATGGGTGATTACGGACTTTCGGCAACTGATATAGGATTTGCTTTTGGTCCAGCATTTTATGGTTTTACAATATCTATGATTTTATTTGGCTCATTTGTAGATTCTTGGGGAATGAAAAAAGTTCTGACTATGGCTTTTATTTTACACTTTATTGGAATTACCGGAACAATTTTTTCTACAGGAATGTGGAGTCTTTTCTTTTCAACTGCTGCAATTGGTATTGGAAATGGTGCCATAGAAGCAGCATGTAATCCATTGGTTGCTTCGTTATATCCCAAAAATAAAGCAACAATGTTAAATAGATTTCATGTTTGGTTTCCTGGCGGAATTGTAATCGGAAGTTTGTTAGCATATTTTATGCTCGATGTTATAAATTTAAATTGGAGAATTTATGTTGCAGTATTATATATTCCACTAGTTATTTATGGATATATGTTTTTAAAAGAAAACTTCCCTCAAACTGAAAGAGTTACTTCTGGAGTTACAACTTCAGAAATGTGGAAATCATTACTAAAACCAATTTACATTTTCATGGCATTTAGCATGTTGTTAACAGCTGTAACCGAATTAGCAACTCAACAAAGAATTAGTACACTTTTAGCAGATGCACATGCAGTTCCAATGCTTGTATTGGCATTAACAACCGGTTTAATGGCATTAGGAAGAGCATTTGCTGGACCAGTAGTTCATAAGTTAAGTACATCTGGAATGTTGTTGTTTTCTGCAGTAATGTCCTTTATTGGTTTGCAATTGTTAAGTAATTCTGATGGAATAATGGTTTATTTTTCAGCAGCTGTTTTCGCTGTTGGTGTTTGCTTCTTCTGGCCAACTATGTTAGGTTTTGTTGCTGAAGAAATTCCGGAAAGTGGAGCTTTAGGTTTATCTGTAATTGGCGGTCTTGGAATGTTTTCAGTTTCAATTGTATTACCTATTATGGGAGTTTTTATGGATACGGGAACCCAAGGTTCTGAAACATTAAGATATATGTCTGTTTTACCGGCAATTTTAATTATTCTTTTTGGATTTTTATATTTTAAATTTGGCAAAAGAAAAAAAGTTCAAGTTAATGGTTAATAATTTTTAAAAGTAGAGTTAAATAATGAAAAGAAAATTAAAAATGGGAATGCTTGGTGGTGGACCTGGAGCATTTATTGGTGAAGTTCACCGAAAAGCAGCAAGAATGGATGGAAATGTTGAAATTATTGCCGGAGCATTTGATATTGATCCAATTAAATCTCATCAAATGGGGAAAGAACTAAATTTAAATTCAAATCGTGTTTATGATAATTATCAAAAAATGATTGAAGGTGAATTAAATCTTCCCAAAAATGAAAGAATTGATTTTGTATCAATTACTACTCCGAATAATTGGCATTTTCCAATGGCAAAAGATTTTTTAAATGCCGGATTTCATGTAATGTGCGAAAAACCAATGACAATTACAGTTGATCAATCTTTGGAGTTGGAAAAAATTGTAAAAAATACTGGAAAAGTTTTTGGGCTTATGCATACATACACCGGTTACCCAATGGCAAAACTTGGTAAAGATTTGATAAAAAATGGCGAACTTGGTGAAATTAGAAAAGTTGTTGTTAGATATCCTCAAGGTTGGTTAACTAATGCAATCGAAAAAACCGGACAAATGCAAGCATCGTGGCGAACAGATCCAAAACAAACCGGTGCCGGTGGAAGCATTGGTGATATTGGAATTCATGCAGCAAATTTAGCAGAATATTTTACTGGATTAAGAATAACAGAAATTAGTGCTGATATTACTTCATTTGTTGAAGGAAGGCCTGTTGATGACGATGCAAATGTTTTATTGCATTTAAACAATGGCGCTAAAGGAGTTTTATTTTGTAGTCAAATTTCAGTTGGTGAAGAAAATGATTTAGCAATTTGGGTTTATGGAACAAAGAAAAGCTTAGAATGGCATCAAGAAGAACCTAATTTCCTTTATCTTAAAGAAGGTGATGGTCCTGTTCAAATTTGGAAGCGAGGAAATCAATATGTAAATAATTATAGTAAAGCAGCAGCAAGAGGAACTAGATTACCTTCGGGACATCCAGAAGCACTCTTAGAAGCAATCGCAAATATTTATAATAATTTTGGTGATACAATTCGTAATAAAGAAGATAATCTTGAGGTTGATCTGGAATTGATTTCTGATTTCCCAAATGTTGATGATGGTGTTAGAGGAATGAAGTTTATCGATGCTGTTATTAAAAATTCCAGAGGAAATGAAAAATGGACTTTAATATAAAATTTTAAAAGAGGTTTTACTATGGCTCGACCAATAACATTATGCACTGCACAATGGGCAGATATTCCTTTAGAAATATTGGCAAAAAAGGTTAGTAACTGGGGATATGATGGAATCGAACTAGCATGCTGGGGAGATCATATGGATGTTTTTCGTGCTGCAGCAGATAAAGATTATTGTGATTCTCAATTAGAAATTTTAAGAAAAAATAATTTAAAACTATTTGCAATCAGTAATCATCTTGCCGGACAATTAGTTTGTGATTTAAATAATGATGATCGCTCCGATGGTTTTGCTCCAAAGGATTGTGCCGGTGATGCAGAGAAAAAAAGAGCATGGGCCGTTGAAGCTATGAAAAATTCTGCACGAGCTGCTAAGAATTTAGGTATTAATGTTGTAAATGGATTTACAGGTTCATCAATTTGGCATTTGTTATATAGTTTTCCGCCGGTTTCTCCTAAAACAATTGAAGAAGGATTTTCCTACTTTGCGAAAATGTGGAATCCTATTCTTGATGTTTTTGATGAATGCGGAGTGAAATTTGCTCTCGAAGTTCATCCAACAGAAATTGCTTTTGATATTGTAACTTCTCAACGCGCTATTAATGCAATTAGTGGAAGAAAAGCATTTGGATTTAATTTTGATCCGAGTCATCTCCATTGGCAAATGGTTGATCCAGTTGTTTTTATTCACGAATTTTCGGACAGAATTTATCACGTTCATATGAAAGATGCAGCAAGGCAGTTAAATGGAAGAACTGGAATTTTAGCTTCACATTTGGATTTTGGACATAAAGATAGAGGCTGGGATTTTCGTTCTTTGGGTCACGGTGGAGTAAATTTTGAAGAAATTATTAGAGCATTAAATCATATTGGATATAATGGACCTTTATCTGTTGAGTGGGAAGATAGCGGAATGGAACGTGAACACGGTGTTAAGGAAGCTTATGAATTTGTTAAAAAAATAGATTTTCAGCCATCAAATATAAAGTTTGATGCAGCTTTTGATGAAAAATAATTTTTAATCATTATTTTTTAACTAAGCTATTTAATCATCATCTTAAGTTGATTAAGTAGCTTTTTTATTTTCAATATTTTTAATGTAATAAATGATAGATATTTCAGTAATAATTCCGGCATATAACGAAAGCAAAAAAATTTCTAAAGATATTTTTGCAGCAGATGAATTTTTTAAGTCGCAAAAATTTACTGGTGAAATTATTATTGTTGATGATGGAAGTTCCGATGACACTTTTCAATCCGCAGAAAATTGCAGAATCCAAATAAATAATTATTTATTGGTGATTAAACTACCGACCAATATTGGTAAGGGTGGCGCAATAATTGAAGGAATTAAAAATTCAAAAGGGAAAATTATTATTTATGCAGATTCTGGATTAACTGTTCCCTTTGAAAATGCCCAAATGGGAATTGATTTAATTAAAAATGCTAAATGTGAAATTGCAAACGGCTCAAGAAAAATGGAAGGTTCCAATATTATAATTGAGCAAGATTTAAATAGAAAAGTTATTTCGAAAATATTTGGAATTGCAGCAAAATTGTTTTTAAAAATCCCCAATTATCTAACGGATACTCAATGCGGGTTTAAAGTCTATAAAGGTGATATAGCAAGATTTTTATATCCAAAATTAATTACTCAAGGATTTTTATTTGAAATAGAATTAATTCTTTTAGCTCAAAACGAAAATTATAGAATTCTGGAATTTCCGGTTACGTGGACTTGCGATAAGGACAGCAGATTAAGTATTAATAAAAGTTCAAAAAAAATTATAAAAGATTTTATAGTCTTATATAAAAAATTTATCAGCAAAAAAATTATCTGAAATAAAAATATCTTCTTTTTTTAATTTTAAAGAATCACATAAGATTATCAAACCACTTATAAAATTATTTTTTTCACAAAGTTCAGAAATTTCATCAATTGGCATTAACATAAATGCTGTTGAAATTGCATCTGCAATTGTGGCGGATTCTGTAATTACCCAAGTTGCAACTCTTTCAATATTTGGCAGAAGAGTTTTTGGATTAATTATATGATTATTCTTTTGTTTGCCAGAACTTCCTATTGAAAAATTCTGCATGTTAATTTCTGCAATTGTTTGATGATTATTTTTCGGATTGCTAAGTGAAATTTTCCAACCTTTTTCATTTCCAAATCTTCCAATAGCTTTTACAGAACTTCCACCACCATGAATAATTGCATTTTCAATATCCCATTCATTTAACAACTTGATTCCATAATCAACTGCATAACCTTTTCCAATTCCGCCTAAATCGAAACTTAAATTTTCATTTAAAATTTTTATGGTAAAATTTAATTCGTCCAAAATGAAGTAATTATTTCCAAAATCTGAAATGTTTAAATCATTTATTTTATTTGCCAATAATTTATTTTTCCATTTGTCAATAACATTGCCGGTTGTAATATCAAAAAATCCATTTGTCATTTCATAAATCTGCTTAGCAATCCAAATGCATTCAAATGTTTCAAAACTTAACTTTATTTCTTCACCGTTTTTTGAGTTATTAATTTTTGCAATTTCAGTGTTTGATCTAAATCTGCTAAATTTATTTTCCAGCTTATCAATTTCATTAAAAACATTATGTGCAGCTTGTTCGGCATAGTTTTTATCATCAAGATTTATGATTACTTCAAAAACTGTTGCCATAGCTTCATGAGCAAAATGATGAATATTTATAGTTTTAGTTGAAGGAAGATTTATCATTTTAAATTTTCAATTTGTACTTTATTTTGATTTCGCAAATATTTATCATTCAAACTATTTTGTACAAATCCTCTGATTTCAATATTTGGTCTAAGAGAAGTGTAATTATCAAATATCGGAATATACAAATTAATTTTTCCCGGTTCCGGCAAAGTATATAATTTTTCTATCAATTCATTTTCTAATTCTGGAGTTATAATAATTACTTGAAACAGATTTATATTGTTTGGAATTGTTTCATTCCAAGCAACATTTTTTATTTTACGTAAATACCATGGCAATGGCCAATAATCATTATTATGAGAAATAATATTTACATAAATATTTTGATCAGATGAATCACTTTCAATAACATCAATTATTTTTTTTGATGCTGAAACTATTTCCGGAGTTGGCTGAGAATACGTAAACGGATTTTCTGGTTGATAAGGGAATTTAAAATTTGTTAAATATGTTTGATAAAAATTATGTGATAAAATTATTACAATAAAAATTGAAAAAAATATTTTAAGATTTTTTCTTGGCAATAATTTATATAAAGAACAAATTCCAAAAGCTGCAATTAACAAAAAGCCAATCCAAAAGTTTAATGCAAGCCAGGGAGTTTTATATGGAATTATAAAATAAATAATTGCTTGAATAATGCTGAATAGTATAATATAATTTAAAAAAACATTATGCTTATTTTTTTTGAATTGAAAAATAATTCCAACTATAAAAAAAATAAATAATGGAAGTTCAGTAAAAGTTATTAAATCATTTTTTGTGAACAACAAAAAATTTAAATAATAATCCCACTGTTGAATATGATCAGAATTACTACCAGCTTTGCTGAAATAATTGGTAAAAGTTTTTAATGAATCAAATATTCCATTTGGATTTGTAAAAAATGAAGAATAAAATAAAATTGTAACAGAAATAAAAATTATGAAAAACAAAATTATGTGAATTATATTAAACGAAAATTTTGATTTTAAATCTCGATTTGATAAATAAATAAATAAGAAAGAAAAAATTCCCGCAAAGAAAATTATTATTGATGTTTCTTTTGTTGCAAAAATTAATGCACAAAATAAGGATGCAAAAATTCCCCAATAAAGTTTTTTTAATTTGAAATATTTGTAAAATGAAATTATTGATGAAAATGTAAAAGAAACAAGCATTGATTCTTGAATATAATATCTGCTGTAAAAAACATAAATTGGAGAAATTGAAATTAATGATGCAGAAAACAAAACAATAATTTTATTTTGCGCATTCAAAATTGAAAATAAGAAAATAATTAAAATTATTGATGTAAAAGCTGGCACTATTCTTAAGGTAATTTCATTAACTTCAGATATTTTTTTTTCGTTAAAAATATAAGCGGGTATTAGAGAAAAATAATTTAAAGTCGGACCATGATATTCTATTGGATCATAAATATATTTTCCGGATTCAAGTAGTTCCCCGAATTTTATGGCATGAACTGCTTCATCCGTATGGAATGGACGATTATTTAAATCATATAATCTTAGAAAAAGAGCAAAAAAAATGACGATCACAAAAATGTAACCGTCATTAAATTTTGATAATATTTTTTTACTTTCCGTAAACTGCAACTTCAATGTAATGATTTAAATCGTTACTATTATTTCCTTTGCTGTACATTCTAACATATCTGGCTTTTTCTCCTTTTGCATCAATCAATTTTCCTTCGGAAGTTTCTACATAATGCCAATCTGTTCCTTTACCTTGTTTGCTTGAATTATCCAAATCATTATTGAAAATTGTCTTAACATTTTTCTTAAAATCCTTATCATTTGAAAGCTGGACAACAACATCAAAATATACTCTTGGTTGCTTATGGAAATGCCATAAAACAATTGCATAAATGTTGTATTCTTTTTCTAAATCGATTGTAATGTGTTGAGTGAAAGGTCCAAGTTCAACAAAATATCCTTCGTCACCATTTTTATCACCATCGGTAATGTAATCAATTTCACCAATAATGGGCATATCATCCGTGCTTACTACTTTTTTATTTAACGCAACATTTTTGGTGCCTTCCGGAGCTAAAAAAGGAGGGCGAGGTTTACCTAGAGGTTTTTCTAATTTATCGATTGTCATATTTGTTGGTGTTCCAACGAACATAGCTTTTGGAAGATCAATTTTTATTGGAACCATTTTTTGAGAAAAAACATTTGTTGTAAAAATTCCCAAAAACAAAGCAAGATAAAGTATTATACTTAATTTGTTTTGTTTAATTAACATTTGTACTCCGATTTTTATTTTTTTAAAAATTTAATTCGATTTTGATTTCAATAATCCAATAAGTAAAACTAATAAAATAAATAAGACTAAAGCAGAATATCTATGAATTTCTAACAAAATATTTTGCCCTTCTGTTCCAAAAATTGGGAACATGCTTATTATTATTGAAATAATTGTAGGGAGTGAAAAAAAAGTGAAAAGCCAAAATATTAGTTTTTGATAACCGATTTTATTTAATTTGACTGATTTTAAATTACTTAGTTCAATTTTATTTTGTAAATCTTTTCCCTCAAATTTATTTTGATGCGAATACAAAATAATCACCAATGCCAATGATAAAGCAAAAAATGGCGCAGCGGTAGCATGAATTAAAAGAAAAATTCCGGTAAGATTTCCACCAATAATTAAAGAAGGTATAAATGCTGAAATTGCTAATACCAAAAAAAGTGAAGTTGTGAGTAAAAATAAAATATTTTTAATTATAAATATTTTTTCGCTTAAAATCTTTTTCTTAAATTCAGCAATATTTTTGATTGAGTTTTTAAAATCTGAAAAAAATTTTTGAATTATTTCAACAATAGAAAATCCATTCTTCTTTCCAAAATTATAAAGCCAAAATATTGAACTAGTAATTCCAATAAATAATAAAATTCGAAACATAAAATTTTCTAAACTCCTTCAGAATTATTAGAAAGGAAGAATTTTGAAATTGATTTGAATCCGCTAAACGAATATCCTATAAATACAATCAAAATAACAAATGCCGAAAAGATTATGATATATTTAAGCAATGGTCTAAAGTAAAAAGTAAGTGAAAAAAGTGATTGATAAATTTCACTATTATTTTGAAAACGGCTTATAGATAAAGTTTTATTATTTTCTTTAAATAAAGAACTTTCTACAAATACATCGCTTGTGAAAAATGCTGAATTAACTGAATGACAATCCACACAACCGTTTACACCAAGTGCTTGCGAAGCTGGTCTAACCGAGTGAGAAATTTTCCATGAATAACCTAATTCATTATAATCTTGGCTTGCGAGTGATTTTTCTTTAACATAAAAAAACTTTCCTCCGGAAATTAATGCCGGTTGCCCATTAAAAATTTTCATACTTTTAATCGAATCTAAAATTGAAATTACAATACTATCTTTTACATTTGGCCAAACTCCAAAATTAAATAATGAGTCAAATCCAAGCATTGGTCTAATATTTTGTTCTACAAATTCAATTGGAAATGGAATAATATTTTCGGTACTATCTTTGTATCCCCAAAAAGATGGGAAAATTAAATTTCTTGGTTCTATTTTGTCTGAATTATTTTCTGTATAAACATTTGTAAAAATATGAGGGAAAACATCCGGTTCTTTATTTGTTCCATGCATTCCTAAAAAATGTGCTCTGGATGTTTTAATCATTTCCGGTTTGTCTGTTGGAAGTTTACCAGAATGGCAAACCGTACAAGTCAATCTTTCAAAATGAACTGCGGGAATTCCTAAATGTTGTGGAATTGGAGCTCCTAAATTTCCGTTTGTAGGGGTACCATTTTCTGAATTCGGTATATGACATCCTTCACATGTAAAAGTCTTTGAGTTAGCTAATTTATCATCAGCAGTTCCTTTTATCATATTATGATCAACACCATTTCTATGACAATCAACACATTTCAGTCCAGCTTTCAGATGAACATCTTCTTCATTTTTCCAATTTGCATGAAGATTTTGATCAGCTATTATTGACGAATGGCAATAGTAACAATTATCATTTGGAATATTTTTTGTTACATTGAAATAAACTTTATTTGCAGAATTAAATTTATCTTTATCATACTTTAATGTTGGCGGAACCGAAGATCTTTGATCAATTGTTTGCACAGTTGTTAAATTGTAAATATCATAATTATTAGGCATTTTTGATGCATTACCTTTAAATTCCGCAAAACTTGTACTTGCAACTGCTGCCCATTTAAAATTTTGTTTTCTAATATTAGAAGCATATTCTGCTTGATCATAAAACGGATCGGCATCATGACAAATTAAACAATTGACTTCAAGTTTTCCGGAAACATTCCAGCGCAAAAAATCTTTAGGATTTTCTAAACTGTCAAATTCACTAATATCACCGCCGGCATAATATGGACCAAATCTGAATAAAAATTGAATTGGTGAAAGTTCAACATCATCCGGAGAAAAAGTTCCATTTTGTTTTTTATAAGATAGTGGCAAAATTGTTAATGTTGTGGGGTCTGTATAAATCCATGGTTCGCTATTTTCAGATTTGTTATTATTTGTATCATGAAAGTTAAAATGAAATCCATCACTAATTTTTTCATAATTATGACATTCATTACCACAAGTTTTTTTTGTAGAAAAGGGGATTGCATATTCATAATTTGGATCAATTATATTTCCATCTGAATCCAATAAATTTAGTAAATGAACTGGATGAATTTTACTGCCATCATTTACATCACCAACTTTTCTATCTTGACTAAAATTAATTGTTAAAAATAAAATTGAGAATCCAATAAAAAATTTTCCAAAAATTCTGAAGTTATATTTCATAATAATCTAGATTTTAAATTCGGATGGATTAAAATTAATTTCTCTTTTTGCTTGAATTGCATCATTAACTTTTAAAACCGCAACTGCTGTTTCATAACCAACTTCTACGGGACAGTTTAAAGTATCTTTACCACGAATTGTATTGAAGAAATTTTCTAAATGCGGTTTATGATACGGATCATTAAATTGAATAGGCAATGAATATTTTGGAGGAGCTGCTGTTTCTCGAACATCTAAAATTGCTGCTGTATTTTCTTTTTTTGGTTCTTCTTTTGGTGCATCAAGAAATCTTTTTGTAACCCATTGATCCCAAAGCGGCGCGTTAGCTTCTTTGTATACACCAACTCTTCCGGCTGATTCAGAAATTGTTAATGCTCCTTGATCACCCATAAAAGTTTCAAAATATCCTTGATTACTATTTGTTGTAATTGTTTGATAAAATGCACGTACAATACCACTTGGAGTATTATATTTAAATGTTGCTAAAACTGTATCATACCATTCGTGAGTACTCTTTTCATAATAATCGGTTCCACCGCTTGCCATAACAGAAGTTGGTGGAACACCAATAAACCAAGTATAAATATCAATTTGATGAGAACCTAAATCAACAATTGGACCACCGCCTAATTTTTTATACCATCTCCAATTTCTATGTTCTTGCATATTTTTATAACCATATTTGCTTAAAATATGTTGAGGGATAGGAAATTTTTGAGGCCAGCCATTGTCCGGCTGTACAGATCTGTTCCATTGACCATTAACGGTTGTGATTTTTCCTAACAGCTTTGCATCTTTTATTAGATTATTATATGAATGCAAATAATATGGATTGCTTCTTCGCTGATGCCCAACTTGAACAATTTTCCCGGTTCTTTTTTGCGCATGAACAATTTGACGCGCACCTTCCAAAGTATTAGCCATTTCCTTTTCTAAATATACATGGAGTCCAGCTTCCATTGAATCTATTGCATGACGTGCATGCCAAAAATCCGGTGTTGCAACAATCACTGAATCCAAATTTTTTTCTTTGGCAAGCATTTCCCTATAATCAATATACGGATTTGCTTCGTGGCCAAATTTTTTAAGTAATCTTGTTGCACGAGTTAAATGATAATTTTCCCAAATATCACAAACTGCTTTAAATCTAACATTTGGAATTTTTAAACAAGCATCCATCAAAACTTGTCCTTCAGCACCAGCACCAATTAACCCAACATTTATATCATTTGTTAATGATTTTTGTGCAGAAGTTTTTATATATGGCGAAACGAATAATCCAATACCAACGGCTGCTGAAGTTTTTAGAAAATCTCTGCGAGAAAATCCAGAATTTTTTTGATCCATAATTTCTATCTTAAATTGTTTTGAAAAATAATATTTGATAATTTACATTTCCCAACCGCTTGGATATTTTTTGGTCAATAATTCATTAGCTTCATCCATATTTTTAAATTGACCATTTTTACCATCATATTCTAAAATTGTATTTTTTTCTTTAAGCTTAATGGCAATATTTCCGAGCAACATTGTTTCAGTTAATTTAGAACTGTACTCAAAATCTGTTGAGCTTTTGGTGCCGTTTTTAATTGCCTCAAACCATTCTTCATAAATACCGGGTGATCTTGGTAAAGTTTTTGGGGGAATTTTAAAATCTTTCATTTCTGTTTCTGGAATTAATCTTGGGCTATCACCATATGCATCATGCATTAAAATTCCATCTGAACCGTAATAAATGCAAGAACCAATTTTTCTGCCAGGTTCTAATTCTGCTGGTCTTGGCGGTAACAATCCGCCATCATACCAAACAATTTTAACCGGAGCTCTTCCATCTTTTTCCGGGAAAGTCCATGTTACAATTGATGAAACCGGAAAAGTTTCTTCATTAAATTCTGAAGAAGTAGCTTGAATAGTATCTGGAAAATCTAAATCTAACGCCCAAAATGGTTGATCTAAAATATGTGCACCCATATCACCAAGAGCGCCGGTTCCAAAATCCCACCATCCGCGCCAATTGAAAGGATGATATGCTGGATGGTATTCTCTGTAAGGTGCAGGTCCCAACCATAAATTCCAATCCAAGTAATTTGGTAATGATGGTATTTCTTCCGGTTTTTTAATTCCTTGTGGCCAAATTGGTCTGTTTGTCCATGTATGAACTTCATGAACATCACCAATTGCACCAGCCGCAATCCATTCATTTATAAGTCTTGCACCATCTCCAGCATGTCCTTGGTTTCCCATTTGACTAACCACATTATATTTTTTTGCAGCTTCTGCAAGTTTTCTTGCTTCATAAACTGTATGTGTTAATGGTTTTTGAACGTATACATGCTTTCCTAATTGCATTGCAGTATAAGCTATTATTGCATGAGTATGATCTGGGGTACTAATTGTTAATGCATCAATATTTTTTTCTTTTTCAAGTAGTACTCTAAAATCTTTGTAGAATCTTGCATTGGGGTATTTAAGTCTTGTTTTTGAACCATTTATTTCATCTACATCACAAAGAGCAACAACATTTTGACTTTCCATTGCTTCAGCATCAGATTCACCTTTTCCGCCAATTCCAATACAAGCAATGTTTATTTTATCACTTGGTGCTATATAACCTTTACCCAATACATGTCTTGGAATAATTGTAAAAGCTGCTGTTGCCATTGCAGTTCTGCCAATAAAACTTCTGCGTGAAATTCCATTTTCGTTTTTCATTTTTACTCCTAATTAGAAGGAATTAGTATTTATTAGAAATTTTGAAATAATCAATTTTATCAACATTTGAAAATATAAAAAATGTTTGAAATTTGTTTGTGGAATATTTAAAAAATTAGTTTATTTTAAGAACAATCGTTTTACTTGCAATATAATATTTTTTCAAGTGTAGCTCAACTTTTAAGAATTATTTTTATTGGTTTGCAAAATAAATTATTTTAAAAGCACATATTTATTTTTTTCAATTTCCGGGGTAAATTATGAGTGTTAAAATTCGTTTAGGAATTATGATGTTTCTCCAATATGTTATTTGGGGAGCTTGGTATGTAACTGTTGGAAATTATATGGGTGCAATTGGAATGACATCCGTAATTCATTGGGCTTATACGGTTAGTCCAATTTCATCAATAATTTCTCCTTTCTTTTTGGGAATGGTTGCCGATAGATTTTTTGCAACTGAAAGAGTTTTAGGTGTATTACATATTATTGGGGGTATTGCTATTTTGTTAACGCCAATAGCTGCCGCTACTTCTCCAACATTGTTTATTTTGCTACTTTTAATTCACATGTTAGCATACATGCCTACAGTAGGATTAACAAATACGCTTGCCTTTGCAAATCTTACCAATCAAGAAAAAGAATTTCCAGTAATCAGAGTATTTGGAACAATAGGATGGATTGTTGCCGGTATATTTGTTAGTAAAGTATTAGGTGCAGATGAAACTTCTCTTCCATTAACAATTGCCGGAATTGTAAGTTTATTTATGGGGTTTTTTAGTTTCACACTTCCTCATACTCCACCACCTGCAAAAGGTGAAAAAACATCTTTCAGAAAAATTATTGGTATAGATGCTATAAAAAAGTTAAACACAAAATCCTTTATGATTTTTATTATAAGTTCATTTTTAATTAGTATTCCTCTTGCAGTATATTATGCTTATGCACCGGTTTACTTAAATGAAACCGGAATTCAAAATCCCGCATTTGTAATGTCATTTGGACAAATGTCCGAGGTTTTATTTATTTTAATTATGCCAATGTTGTTCCCAATTTTAGGTGTAAAAAAAATGTTGTTAACTGGAATGGGAGCTTGGGCACTAAGATATTTGTTATTTGCGTTAGGTGCTGATGACTCAATTGCATGGATGATTATTACTGGCGTCATTCTTCATGGGATTTGTTACGATTTCTTTTTTGTTGCTGGATTTATTTATGTAGATAAAACTGCACCTTCTGATATTAGAAATCAAGCACAAGGTTTTATAATTCTTGCAACTTATGGATTGGGAATGTTAATCGGTTCACAAATAGCCGGTTTGCTATTTAATAACTTAATTACTGGAAATAGTCTAATTGAATGGCAGAATTTTTGGTTTATCCCAGCAATTTTTGCAACATTAGTTATGATATTTTTCGGAATAATGTTCAAAGAAAATAAATCGTAAAAATTAAAAATATTTAAGGAAAACATATGGGGAAAAAAAGATTAGGAGTTGGTTTAATCGGTACCGGATTTATTGGAAAATTTCATATTAGATCATGGGTTTCTGTTAGAGACGGAGATATAAACGGAATTTTTGACAAAAATATTAAATCTGCAAATGAAGCTGCTGCTTTGGTTAAACAATTAAATGTTGGGGATCCTAAAGTACATAACTCAATAGCAGATTTAGTTGCTGATCCGAATATTGATGCAATCTGGATTTTAACTCCAAATTTTACTCGACTTGAAGTGATGGAAGAAATTGTTAATGCAGTTGAATCCGGGAAAGGTGAATTAATTGGAATAGCTTGTGAAAAACCACTCGGGAGAAATGTTTATGAAGCAAAAAAAATGCTTGAACTTGCACAACGAGCTAAATTATTAGATGGATATTTAGAAGATCAAATTTTTGCACCCACTTCAATTAGAGGAAAACAATTATTGTGGTCAAGAGGAGCAAATGCCGGAAGACCATATTTAGCAAGAGCTGCAGAAGAGCATAGCGGTCCGCACATGCCGTGGTTTTGGGAAGGCTCACTTCAAGGCGGTGGAGTTTTAAATGATATGATGTGTCATTCAGTAGAAGTTGCGAGGTATTTACTAACTGAACCAGGTAAACCACGCGAAAGTTTAACTCCAGTAAAGGTTACAGCACATACAGAATGTTTGAAATGGCAAATTCCAAAATATTCTGAAATATTATCAAATAATAGTAACGGAAAAGTTGATTATCAAAATCGTCCATCTGAAGATTATGCACGTTCCGTTATTGAATATAAAGATGAAAATGATAAGAAAATTATTGTTGAAACTACAACTTCTTGGTGTTTTGTCGGCGCTGGTTTAAGATTAAGTATGGAAGTACTTGGTCCAGAATATTCACTTTCTATAAACTCCCTTGATACAGATATGAAAATATTTTTGAGCAGAGATATTCAAGGAAAACAAGGTGAAGATTTGGTTGAAAAACAGAATGCCGAAGTTGGTTTAATGCCAATTGTAAGTAATGAAGAAAATGCTTATGGATATGATAATGAAAATCGTCACATGGTTCAGTCTTTCTTAAATGGTAAAAGACCGGAAGAAAATTTTAGTGATGGCGTTAATGTAACTGAATTACTTATGACTGCTTACAAAAGTGCAGAAGAAGAAAAAACAATTAAATTTCCACCTGATGATTTAGAAACTTTTATTCCAAAAGTTGCAAAAGGTGAATGGAATCCAAAATTAAAAAAATAGAATGGAGAATTTATGAAACTATTAAAGTATTTAACATTTTTGCTAATTATTTTTTCCTTTACAAATGTTTTTCCGCAGAAAAAATTAACTGATGTGAGTAAAGAAATTATGAATACAAATTATTCTGAAGTAAAAATAAAAGAGATTCCAGCTGCAATGCAATGTTGGACTTTTAGAAAACTTTCATTTATGGAAACATTAGAAAAAGTAAATAATCTTGGAATAAAATATTTAGAAGCATTTCCCGGACAAAAATTTTTACCAGATAATGAGGAAAAAACTTTTGGACCCGGAATGAGCGAAGATGATATGAAATTAGCAAAGGAAAAACTTACTGAATATGGAATTACACTTCGTGCATTTGGTGTTACAAATTTTGAAAACAATGAATCAGAAGCAAGAAAGACATTTGACTTTGCAAAAAAAATGGGAATTCAAGTTATCATGCTTGAACCAAATTATGATGATTATTCCGTAATTGATAAAATGGTTAAAGAGTATAATATAAAAGTTGGAATTCATAATCATCCTCAACCATCAAAATATTGGAATCCGGAAACTGTTCTAAAAAATATATCTAAAGTTGATTCAAGAATTGGCATTTGCGGAGATACTGGTCATTGGTTAAGAAGTGGTGTAAATCCACTTGAAGCTTTAAGATTATTAAAAGGTAGAATTCATAATATTCATCTTAAAGATTTGGATAAATCTGGGGTTAAAGAAGCTGAAGATGTTCCATTTGGTTCCGGCAAAGTAAATATTCATGATATTTTAGCTGAATTAACTTTGCAAAATTATAAAGGAACTTTTTCTGTTGAACACGAAAGAGAAGATGAGCAACCGGATCCAAGCTCATCAATAAAAAAAGGTTTGGATTATGTTAATAGCATTACTTATTACAAAGGTTTTACTGAAGTTTTAGGTTCATTTGATAATGGTAAATTTCATAAACACGGTTGGAATCATTACGGTCCCGGTTATTTTGAGTTAGATGAAAATACTGGTGTGTTGACTTCAAGCGGTGGAATGGGATTGTTTTGGTACAGCGTTAAAAAGTTTGATAATTTTATTCTTGATTTAGAATATAAATGTTTAGCCCCACAAACTAACTCCGGTGTTTTTGTGAGAGTTCCGGAAATACTGACTAGTGATGATTACATTTATCATTCGTTTGAAATTCAAATTGATGACGATGCAGATCCATCTCATAAAACCGGATCAGTTTACGATGCTGAACCTGCGAAAGTAGATGCAACTAAAAAGACAGGAGAATGGAATCATTACAGAATTACATTTAATGGTGATAATATAAAAGTAGAATTAAATGGAAAACTTGTAAATGATTGGAATGCAGAACCACGTGGAAAAATAAAAGATTTTGCTTCAAGTGGATATTTTGGATTACAAAATCATGATAGCAATGCAAAAGTTTGTTTCAGAAATATTTTTGTAAAAGAATTATAAATATTACATTTCAGAAAAGATCCAATTTAATTTTAAGTTGGATCTTTTTTCAATTTCTCAATATCTCTCAGTTCATTTTCTGTTAAAAATTAAGTATAAAAAAATAATTTTCTATTGTCTAATTAATCTTGTAAAAGCCGATATTAATTTCTAATTTAAGTTAGGAAATCGATTGACTAATCTAAAAATGCAATATTGAATTCTTTGATAATTTCTTAGAAATCGATTATTCACTATTTGAAATTCAAAATTTATTGACACAAATTATGGATGAAAGTAAAATTGTTGAAAAGTTAAAATCCGGTTCAAGAATTTATGGTACTTCAATAGTCGCTACTTCATCACTTTGGCCAGAACTTATAAAAAATGCAAATTTAGATTTTATATTTATTGATACCGAACATATTCCTCACGGAAGAGAAACGGTTTCAAATTTGTGTAAAATTTATTCTGCACTCAACATTCTCCCTATTGTTAGAATTTCTTCACCTGATCCTTATTCAGCTTGTATGACTTTGGATGGCGGTGCAAGTGCAGTTTTGGCTCCGTATATTGAATCAGAAGATCAAGTGAAAAAATTAGTTGGTGCAGTAAAATTTAGACCTCTTAAAGGTGAATTGTTAAATGCCATTTTAAATAATCAAGAATCAATATCTCCCAAACTTGATGCATATATAAAAAATAGGTGTAGAAACAATTTACTTTTTCTAAATATCGAAAGTGTTCCAGCAATTAATAATCTTGAAACGATTTTAAGTGTTAATGGAATTGACGGAATTATTATTGGTCCGCATGATCTTTCATGTAGTTTGGAAATCCCCGAAGAGTATGATAATTCCTTATTTGAACAAAATGTTAAAACTATAATTCACAAGTGCAGAAATAGAAATATATCCGTTGGAATTCATCTTTCCGAAGAACCGGAATATCAGATAAAATGGGCAAAAGAAGGAGCAAATATTATTTTGCATAGTTCTGATATGACGATGTTTTATCGTAAACTTAAATCGGATTTTTATAAAATCAAAACTGAATTAAACGAATATCCAAATCACATAAATGATAATTCTATAATAATTTAAGGACATTATGAAAATTATTTTTTGCGTTTTAATAAGTTCAATACTTTCATTTTCACAAATAAAAAATTCTGACATTTTTAAGCAAGAAGTTGCAACAATTTACGCTCCCAAAGAAGGTTTACCTGAAGAGGATTTTATAAAAATAGTTATTAATGAAAATAAAAATATTTCTGCATTTTCAAATAATGACGAATTTATATTTGATGGAAAAGTTTGGAGTCAGTCGAAAAATAAATCGAAATTAATTGATACAGATGCAACAAAAAAAATACAAAATTTTAATGAACCAATATTTGCACAAGTAAAATTTAATAGCAGAGAATTTGTTGGTACAAAAAATGGATTATTTGTAAAACCGAATTTAGATTCTGAGTGGAAAGAAATATTTCCGAATGATGAAAAGTACAGTTGGAAATTAACAAATGTAAAAGTATTAATTGTTGATTCGAAAAACAGACTATGGTTTGGATCAAACGAAGGTGTGGGATTTTTAGAAAATAATAAATGGAAATTATTTACCGGAAAAGAAGGTTTGCCATATAAAAATTTTACATGTATTTCAAAAACGAATAACGGTGAAATTTGGTTTGGAACAGATAAAGGTGCTTTTAGGACAGATGGTGAAAAGTTTTTTTATCGATTTAGCAGAAGATGGCTAGCTGATGATTTTGTAAATGATATTGCAGTTCAAAATGATAGCATAATTTGGTTTGCAACAAGAAAAGGTGTAAGCAAAATTGAGTTGAAAGATTTTTCTTATGAAAATAAAGCTGATTATTTTACTGCTCAAGTTGAGGAAAGACATAATAGAATGGGATTTATTGCCCAGAACAAACTTGAAAATAGATTCGATAAAACAACTTGGAAACATGATATTTCAGATAATGATGGAATGTATACTGCAATGTACGGAGCTGCACAAGCTTTCAAATACGCTGTTACAAAAAATCCAGAAGCAAAGAAATTAGCAAAAAGAAGTTTTGAAGCTTGTAAATGGTTAGTTGAAATAACACACGAAGAAGGTTTTCCAGCAAGAGTAATTATTCCAATTGATTGGTATGAACCAGTCAACGAACAATATAGTCATGAATATAATTTAAAAAAACAGCAAGAAGATCCATTCTGGAAAGACATTATTCCAAGATTTCCTAAAAGTAAGGATGGAAAATATTTATGGAAATGTGATACAAGTTCGGATGAACTAACTGGTCATTATTTTTTCTATGCAATTTATTATGATCTTGTAGCAGAAACTGATGAAGAAAAAAATCAAGTTAAGAAAGTTGTTGCGGCAATTACGGATCATATAATTCGTCATGGATTTAAACTTGTTGATCACGATGGAAAACCAACAAGATGGGGAAATTTTTCTCCGGAATATTTTAATTCAATTTGGGGTTGGGATCAACGCGGACTAAACTCGATGATTATGCTTTCTTTTCTAAATGTTGCAAATCATGTTACTGGAGATGGAAAATATCTTAAAACTGCAAAAATGTTGTGTGATAAACATTATTATCATATAAATGCAATGCAATCTAAAATGTTCTTTCCGCCGGAAGATGTTGTGCCTTGGGATAATAATCTCTGTTTGATGAGCATGTACGGATTACTGAATTATGAAAAAGATCCCGAATTAATTTTAATGTATAGAGAAAGTTTTGAAAATTCTTGGCTTCATATTAGTAAACAAAAAAGTGCATTTTGGAATACACTATACTATGCAATGGCCAAAAAGTTTAATGATTTAGTTGATACAAAAATTTATGAAACTGGTAAAATATTTTCGGAAGCTGGACAATATTCTAAATATACAGCTGAAAAATTTTACATGAATGAGTTTTCTTCAAATGATATTATGGAAACATTACAAAGACTTCCGCTTGATTTAATTGGTTACCAAATGGATAATAGACATAGACTAGACATTCAATTTGATTTAACACCAGGACAAATTGTGAATGAAGGATGGCGGCCAATCGATCCTATAAGAAGTGAAAATGTTTTTGAATACGCAAAAGTACATGACTTAAAAGTTGGTTGGAGTGTAGTTGATGGCAAAGCTTTACCAATTGATGAAAGATGTCATGTTAGATTAGATCGTGATGGATTTGTAATTGATTCAAATGAAGGAAATGGTTTTACAGAAAATGAAGGAACAATTTACCTTCTTCCATATTACATGGCAAGATTTCACAAACTTATAAATTAGAAAATTAATTAACTAGGTTCCCAAATGAAAAGTAAAATTTGGATTCTATATTTTTTATTTATCGCAATAAATTTTGCTCAACAAGAAAATCTTTGTGTTGGTAATTATTGGACGGAAGATGAAGCAAATTTAAAAATGAAAGAATTTTTATCTCAGTGGAATGATTTAAAATCTTGGGAAGAGCGTGCTGATAAAATTAGAAAAAATATAATCGATGGAATGAAATTAAATCAAATGCCCAAAATTATTGGAAATTTTAATCCAATAATTAGAGATGCAAAAATTATGGATGGTTATATTGTAGAAAATATTGCAATTGAAAGTTTCCCCGGATTTTACATTACTGGAAATTTATATAAACCTCTTAATCCTAAAGAAAAAAATGCAGCAATTCTTTGTCCGCACGGACATACAGAAGAAAAAAGATTTAAAGATGTTGTGCAATATCGCTGTGCAGTATTAGCAAAAATGGGTGCAATCGTTTTTGCATATGATATGATTGGTTATGGTGAATCAACTCAAATAAATCATAAAAATTCTATTGCGTTAGTTATGCAAACATTTAATAGTAAGCGTGTATTAGAATATTTACTTTCCAGAAATGATGTTGATTCAAATAGAATTGGAATGACCGGAGAATCTGGCGGAGGGACTCAGACTTTTATCTTAACAGCAATCGATAAAAGAATAAAAGTAAGTGTTCCGGTTGTGCAAGTTTCAGCACATTTTTTTGGAGGATGTGTTTGTGAAAGTGGAATGCCTATTCATAAGAATGAAAATTTTCAAACCAATAATGTTGAAATCGCTGCACTCACTGCTCCTCGTCCTTTAATGTTAATTTCAGATGGAATGGATTGGACAAGAAATACACCACGGATTGAATATCCTTATATTCAAAAAGTTTACTCGCTTTACAATGCTGAACATAAAGTAGAAAATGTACATTTCCCAGCTGAGAGACATGATTACGGTTATTCTAAAAGAACAGCTGCTTACATTTTTTTAGCTTACCATCTTAAATTGAATGAAAGGGCTGTTGATTTTGATAAAACAATTGATGAAAGTTTTGTTAAAATACTTCCCAGAAAAAGTTTGCAGGTTTTTAATGATGAAAATCAAAGACCTTCTAATGCACTTATTGGCGAAGAAACTATTAAAGAATTTTTGAAATTTGAATAATTATTTTTCAAAAAAACAATTCAAATAATTGTTATGAAAACAAAAATTAATTGGGGTATTCTTGGAACAGCGACAATTGCCATTGATCAAATTATTCCTTCAATTCAAAAAAGTTACAACTCACAATTAGTAGCTATTGCTTCAAGAAATTTTGAAAAAGCAAAAATCGTATCTGAAAAATTTAGTATCCCTAAATACTATGGAAAATATGAAGAATTATTAAGAGATCCCGAAATAGATGCAGTTTATATTCCTTTGCCAAATCATTTGCATGTTGAGTTCGCAATAAAATCTCTTGAAAATGGTAAAAATGTATTAGTCGAAAAACCAATTGGGATGAATAAAAATGAAATAATTAAATTGATTGAAACTTCAAATAAATATCCAAATTTAAAAATTATGGAAGCATTTATGTATAAGTTTCATCCGCAATGGAAAAAATCAAAAGAATTAATAACAAATGGTAAAATTGGAGAACTTAATTATATTCAATCTTCATTTACTTTTTATGATGATAATCCAAACAGCATAGTCAATAAAAAGGAATATGGCGGCGGGAGCCTAATGGATATTGGTTGTTATTCAATCTCACTTAGTAATTATCTTTTTGAAAAAAATCCGAAAACAATATTTGCAGTAAATGAAATTCATCCAAATTGTAAAATTGATATTACAACAAGTGTAATATTGGAGTATCTAAATGGATGCTCTTCTTTTTTTTGTTCAACTCAAATGGAAGAAAATCAAAATGTAAAAATATTCGGAACAAAAGGAATTATAGAATTACCAAAACCTTTTAATCCTTCTAATGATAAAAAATCATTTATTTTATTAACCAAGAATAATGTTATTCAGAAAATTGAATTTGAAATTTGCAATCAATATGAAAAACAAATCAGTGAATTTTCTGAATCAATTATAACCAATAAAAATTTACCAACAACACTTAATGAATCTTTATCAAATATAAATATAATTGAAAAGATTTTTGAAAGTGCAGAAAAAGGTGAGAAAATTTTCATGCAATATTAATAGGATTTTATGAAACACAAAATCTACTTTTTATTTATAATATTTTACCCATATTTTAATTTATCTGCACAAATTAAAGATACTTTGTTCAGGCAAGAATATCATGAAACGTATCCGTTTGAAAATGAAAAATCAGAAAAGGTAAATACAATAATTGTTGATTTAAAAGATAATATTTGGGCTGGCACAGATGATGGTTTATTCACTTTAAATAAATCAAATAAAAAATGGATACAAAAATTATCTGATGATAACAAGGGTCCAATATTCGATTTATATTCAGATAAAGACGGAATGATTTGGATTGCATCTTGGAATGGATTATCCTATGGAGACGAAAATCAAATATATAAAATAGATGAAATAAATTTTCCAACTTCAGCTGTAAATAAAATTCATAATGAAATTGTAGCAATTACTCCGGAAAAAATATGGTATAAAAAAGAATCTGCGTGGGAAAGTGAAGAATTAAATACATCTAAACTTGTTAGAAGTATTATACAAGACAATGATGATGGATTTTATTTAGGTACTGGTAAAGGATTATTTCATAAATCAATAAATGAATCAAAACTTTTTAGAAATGAAAATGAATTAGTAAGTGATAATATTTTTAGTTTAGATTATGATTCGCAAAATAATTTATGGATTGGTGGACTTGGCGGAATTACTGTTTATAAGAATAATGAAAGAATTAAAAGCTATATTCCGAAAGATGGAATTCCAAGTGGCTGGATAAGATGTGTGAAAAAAGCTCCGGATGGAAAAATGTGGATTGGAACAGATTTTGGAATTTCAAGATTTGATGGAAAATCATGGTCGGTAAGAAATAGCAAAAGATGGCTCATTGATGATAATGTGAAAGATATTGCATTCGATCAAAATGGAAATGCTTGGATAGCTACATCAAACGGAGTTAGTGCAATAAAAACTAAAATGATTACTCTCGAAGAAAAAGAAAATTACTACAAAAACATAACAGAAAAGCGACACATAAGAGAACCTTATTTGGTTGAAAAATGCAAACTAAAAACTCCCGGCGATACTACAAACTGGGCACCAAAAGATGACGATAATGACGGACAATATACTAGCATGTATTTGGTGATGGAATCTTTAAGGTATGCAGTAACAAAAAACCCAGATGCAAAATTGAATGCTCAAAAAGCTTTTAATTCTTTGAAATTTTTACAAACAATCACGGAAACAAATGGTTTTTTTGCAAGAACAGTTATTCCTTCTGATTGGAGCGATATGGCAGATCCTAATGAAATTATTGAAGATAGAGAATGGGCGAAGAGACTAATTGAAGATTCAAGACAAAACCGACTTGAACAGCATTGGGTATTATCAGCAGATAAAAAATGGTTATGGAAAAGGGGAACAAGCAGTGATGAAGTTACAGGACATATGTATGGATATTTATTCTATTATGATTTAGTTGCTGATGAAAATGAAAAAAAAATTGTAAGTGAGCATATTATTAAAATTGTAAATTATATAATTAATTGCGGTTATGTTTTTAATGATATAGATGGAAAACATACTGAGTGGGGGGTTTGGGCTCCAGAATATTTAAACGAAAAATTGGATTGGGCGACTGAACGAGGAATAAATTCTCTAGAAATATTATCTTTTCTAAAACTTGCATATCACGTTTCCAGTGATGAATATTATCAGAAAGAATTTTATAAACTTTGGGATGAACATGATTATAAGAATAATATATTAAATGCCAAAACCACATTGCCATCTTGGCGGACATACATTGATGATGAATTACTCGCTTTAACATTTCCAGCTTTATTTTTGTATGAAACTGATTCACAAATTTTAGATTATTTGAAAAAGAGTTTAAACAATTGGTACCAAGCTTTTATAAATGATGATAATCCTTATTTTTATTTTACCTACAATTTTTTAACAAATAATAAATTGAATTTAGACAAATCAATATTTTTGCTTCAAGATAATCCGCTAGATTTAGTTAGATGGAAAATTGATAATTCCAAAAGAGAAGATATTTTTTTAACGAGAACTCCAATTTTAGAGGACATCCAAACTCATAAATTAATTCCCCCAAGTGAAAGAGGAATTATGAGATGGGATAATAATCCTTGGCGAGCAGTACAAGGAGATGGAGGTATGACCGAAAGTGATGGAGTTTATTGGCGACTAGCTTATTGGTTAGGAAGATATATCAAATTGATTATTTAAAATGTAAATTTTATTTGAGGTTATTATGAAGTTAAAAAAATATCTCACAATTCTACTTTTGATTTTTCAAATATCTACATTATTATATGCACAATCTTCAAGTTTAACAAATCTGTATAAATTAAATGATGGAATATCGCGTTCAATTAGTCCGGAAAACTTTACAGGAGAAAAAGGTAAAGGCGGTATGGCAACTCTTGATGAAGGAACAGCAGCAAGAGCCGCAAGAAATTTAGGACAAGGATGGAAAGTAAATCCGTATATACACATTGAGCCTGAAAAAACATTTATACTTGGGGAAATTAATTCCTCTGGAATTATTAATCATATTTGGATGACACCAGTTGGTGATTACAGATTGTTAATTTTAAGATTTTATTGGGATGATGAAACTTCGCCATCCATTGAAGTTCCAGTTGGGGATTTCTTTGCTTCTGGATGGGGAATGATGAATGAACCAATAATTAATTCTATTGCAGTTTGTGTTAATCCAAGAAGCGGTTTTAATTCATATTGGCAAATGCCATTTAAAGATAAATGTAAAATTACTATGGAAAATTTAAGTGATAAAAAAGCAACAATATATTATCAAATAAATTATACTTTGCAAGAAATTGAGAAAAATACACCATATTTTCATTCACAGTTTAGAAGAATAAATCCGTTGCCGTATAAAGAAGTTTTTACAATACTTGATAATGTGAAAGGAAAAGGACAATATGTTGGAACATATTTGGCACATGGCGCAAGAAAAAAAGGCTGGTGGGGGGAGGGTGAAATAAAATTTTATCTTGATGGTGATAAAGAATTTCCAACTATTTGTGGAACTGGTGAAGAAGATTATTTCTGTGGCTCTTATGGATACAATGATCATGATGTAAATGGAAAAACTAAATATACTGAGTTTAGCAGTTTATATACTGGATTTTATCAAACCAAGGATTCAACAATTTCAGATTATGTTGGAGCTTTCGGCCAATATAGATGGCATATTGAAGATCCAATAAAGTTTGAAGAAGATTTAAAAATTACAATTCAGTCTTTAGGTTGGGGATCCGATGGTTATTTACCTTTAGAAGATGATCTGGCATCGGTTGCATATTGGTACCAAATTGAACCGCATGTAAATTTCCCCGCATTACCATCAAAAGATAAATTGATTATTAAAAAAAATAAATGAGTATAAAATGTATAAAAAGATTCTTTTCTTATTAACAATATCATATGGTATAAGTTGCAGTCAATCAGAAATTAATAATCCAATTAACAAAAAAAATATTTTAACGGATGATGAAAAAAATGAAGGATGGATTTTATTATTTGATGGAAAAACTTTAAATGGATGGCATGAATTCGGTAAAAAGAATGTTGAAAAAGGTTGGCTTATAAAAAACGGTGAACTTATTGCATTTAGTGATTCAATCAATCACAGTTCGGATATTATTACTGATAACAGTTTTTCGAATTTCGAATTTGTATGTGAGTGGAAAATATCAATTGGTGGAAATTCTGGAATATTTTATCACATTGTTGAAAATGAAAACTTTACAAGTCCAATTCAAACTGCTCCGGAATATCAATTAATTGATGATATCGGTTTTCGGGAAAAATTAGAAGATTGGCAAAAAACCGGTGCAAATTATGCGCTTCATATTCCAAAGAACAATAAAATTCTAAAAAAAGTTGGTGAATGGAATAAGAGTAAAATTATTGTAAAAGATTCAACTGTTGAACATTATCTTAATAGTGAAAAAATATTAGAATTTAAACAATGGACAAATGAATGGAATCACCTTGTTGAAAATTCTAAGTGGAAAGATTATCCAAATTACGGACTTTCGAAAGAAGGTAAAATTGGATTGCAAAGTCATGGAAACAGCGTATGGTTTCGCAATATTAAAATCAAAAAACTAAATTAATTGGAAATATTATGAAAACATTTTTTGCAAAATCGTTACTAATTCTGATAAGTATTTATATAGTATCTTGCACATGCTGCAAAATTCAAAACACATCTGAAAAAATAAAACTTTTTAATGGTAAAGATCTTTCCGGATGGACAATTCATGGAACAGAAACATGGTATGTTGAAAATGGCGAATTAATTTGTGAAAGTGGACCAGATAAGGAATATGGTTATTTAAGTACAAATGAAAAATTTAAAAATTTTGAATTGACTTTAGAATTTAAGCAAAGTGCAGATGGTAATAGTGGAGTATTTTTCCGCTCAAGTATTGATGGAACAAAAATAAGTGGTTGGCAAGTTGAAGTTGCTCCGCCAAATCATGATACCGGTGGGATATATGAATCATACGGACGCGGTTGGTTGGTGCAAATTCCGGATGAAAAGGAAAATATTCTCAAAATGGGTGAATGGAATAAATTGAAAATTCGTGTTATTGATAATAATGTAAAAACATATTTGAATGAAATAGAAATGATTGATTTTACTGATAATAAAATTGGAGAGGGATTTGGATTTATTGCACTCCAAATTCATAGTGGTGGAGGAATAAAAATTAATTGGCGAAATATTGAAATCATAAAACTATAAGAGTTAATGTGCTTGAGTTATTTCAAAATCAAGTAAGTGGATTTATTTTAGATAAATGAATTTAAAATTATTTGGAACCAAGATGAAAAATATTTTAGTATTATTATTTATAATTTCTGTTAACATCCAAGCGCAATCAGATAATCTTTTACCAAAAAATTTAAGATGCGAGTATAAAGTCAATCCGATTGGAATTGACATTGAACAACCAAGACTTAGCTGGGAATTATTTTCGGAAAAACGAGGAACTAAACAAACCTCATATCAAATATTAGTTTCTAAAGAGCTAACTAAGTTAAATGAAGTTGAAGCTGATATTTGGAATTCCGGAAAAATAATTTCAGATAATTCAATTCAAATAAATTATGAAGGAAAAAAACTTGAAAGCAACCAAAAGTATTTTTGGAAAATAATAGTTTGGGATGAAAATAATAATTCTTGCCAAAGCGAAATTGCATTTTGGTCAACTGGATTAATGAAGGAAAACGAATGGAAAGCAAAATGGATTGGTCTCGATAAAGCTTTTGGAATTGATAATCCAAACACACCTCATAGAATTTTATCAGCACGAATGTTGAGGAAAGAATTTTCAATTAATAAAAAAGTAGAAAAAGCAACAGCATTCATTTCTGGATTAGGTTTATTTGAACTATTCTTAAATGGAAAAAAAGTTGGTAGTGATGTGTTTGTGCCCGCCGCAACTGAATATAATAAAACTTCATTTTATTTGACGTACGATATAACAAAAGATTTGTTGAATGATCAAAATGCCATTGGTGTAATTTTAGGAAATGGAAGATATTTCGCTATGCGAAGTGAAATCCCAACAAATATGCGAACTTATGGATTTCCCAAATTAATTTGTCAAATTGAAATAGAGTTTAATGATGGTACAAAAGAATTAATTGTTTCTGATGAAAGTTGGAAAATAACTACAGAAGAACCAATTAGAAAAAATAATGAGTACGATGGCGAATATTATGATGCAACGATGGAAATTGAAGATTGGGATAAAGCAAATTTTGATGATTCACAATGGATGAGTGTGGAATTGGTTGAAAAACCAGGAGATAAATTAATATCTCAACCAAATGAACCAATAAGAATCATGGATGTTGTAAATCCAATTTCTGTAAAAGAAATTAAACCCGGTATTTTTATTTACGATATGGGACAAAATATGGTTGGCTGGGTTGAACTTTTTGTGAATGGTAAAAAAGGTGATAAAGTTACTTTGAGATTTGCGGAAACGTTAAAAGAAGATGGAAGTTTATTTCTGGATAATATTAGAAGTGCCGAAGTTACAGATACGTATATTCTTAAAGGAATTGGCAATGAAAATTGGGAACCGAAATTTACATATCACGGATTCAGATTTGTTGAAATGATCGGCTATCCAGGAATTCCTAATCTAAATTCAATAAAAGGAAAAGTAATTCATGATTCCTTGGAAATAACCGGAATATTTAATTGCTCAAACGAATTAATAAATAAAATTTACAGAAATGCATTTTGGGGAATTAGAGGAAATTACAGAAGTATGCCTACCGATTGTCCGCAAAGAGATGAACGACATGGATGGCTTGGTGATCGTTCTTCAGAAAGTTTTGGAGAAAGTTATATTTTCAATATTTCTAATCTATACAATAAATGGGAATGCGATATTCAAGATGCACAAAACGAAAAGGGAAGTATACCGGATGTTGCTCCTTCCTATTGGCCATTCTATAATGATAATACAACTTGGGCTGGTACTTATTTATTTATAGCAGATATGCTTTATTCACAATATGGAGATTTGCGTGCAGTACAAACTCACTATCCAAATATGCAGAAATGGATTAAACATATGAATCAATATCTTAAAGATGGAATTATGTATAAAGACACTTATGGCGATTGGTGTGTTCCGCCGGAAGATGTGAAATTAATTCATACAAGTGATCCATTAAGAACAACAAGTTCAGAATTTATAGGAACTGCCTTTTTTAATTATGAATTAAGATTAATGGCAAAATTTGCTAAACTATTAAACAAACCGGATGATGAAAAATTATATTTACAGCAAGCAAAAGAAATTAAATTAGCATTTAACAATAAATTTCTTGATAAAAATTTAATTCAATATGGAAATAATTCTAACACATCAAATATTTTAGCAATTGCATTTGATTTGGTTCCAGAAGAATTCAAATCAAAAATTATTGATAATCTTTTGCAGAAAACTCTTGGCGAAAATGAAGGTCATGTTGGTAATGGAATTATTGGTGGACAATGGCTGATGAGAACTTTAACAAATAACGGACATTCAGATGTGGCATATTTATTGGCTTCACAAACTACTTATCCAAGTTGGGGATATATGGTTAAACAAGGTGCTACAACTATTTGGGAATTGTGGAATGGAGATCATGGTGATCCAGGAATGAATTCGGGTAACCATGTAATGTTGCTTGGTGATTTGATAATCTGGTTTTATGAAAGCTTAGGTGGAATCAAAACTGATCCTTTAAAATCCGGTTTCAAACATTTGATAATGAAACCGCAAGTAATAGGGGATTTAACATTTGTTAATTCAAAGTATAATTCAATTCGTGGTGAAATTATTAGCAATTGGAAATTAAGTGAAAATAATTTTACTTGGGAGGTTAAAATTCCGGCTAATACAACAGCAACAGTTTACGTCCCAACTCTAAATAATGAAATTGTAAAAGAGAGTAATAAAATAGCCGGTAAACAAGAAGGTGTTAAATTTATTGGGTGGGAAGACAATTTCGCAATTTATGAAATTGAATCCGGAAAGTTTTCTTTTTCGTCAAATGGAGTTAAGAAAAAATTTACTAAAAAGTATACGTCAAATGTAAATATTTATCCAAGAGATTCTACAGTGTTTCTTGGAGATAAAATATCTGTCACATTATTTTGCAAAGATAGTAAAGCGGTAATTCATTATACAATTGATGGAAGTACACCTAATTTAGATTCTCCAGTTTATTCGCAACCTTTTGAAATAGTAGAAAACATTGAAATTAAAGCACAAGCATTTAAAGATAATTATCATCCAAGCATGCCGGCAAAAGCTATTTACAATTTTATTGATTCCAATAAAAATGGAATTGAGTGGAAATTATACAAAGGCGAATTTAAGAAAATTCCAAACTTAGATAATATGCAACCCGATGCTTCCGGATTTATTTATCAATTTGGTTTATTAAATATTCTGGACTTACCGAAATATAATTTTGCACTACGTTTAATCTCACATATTAAAATTGAAAATGATGGAGAATATGAATTTCATACTTCATCAAATGATGGAAGCAATTTATATATAAACGATAAATTAGTAGTTGATAATAATGGAGAACATGCTCTTAAGCAAGGAACCGGAACAATATTTTTGCAAAAAGGTTTTCATAAAATTCGCGCAGAGTATTTTCAAACCGGAGGAAGTAAAGCATTACAAGTTATGTACAATTCAAAAGATATTGCCTTTCAACCAATACCAGCCGGTGTTTTATTCAGAAATAGTGAATAGTTAAATCATGATATTAAAAATATTTATTGTAATAATTTTATTTACTAATGTATTATTTTCTTTTTATAGTAATGAAAATAATAAACCATTTGGTTTATTATGCGAATTGTTAAGATATCCGGAAACGGCAGTGATTACAGATTCTTTACCAGAATTTAGCTGGATTGTACCAGAAAAATTTGAAGAGCAGAAATACTATAGAATTTTAGTCTCATCAACAAAAAAAATATTAGAAAAAGATTCTGCAGATTGTTGGGATTCACAAAAAACAGAATCAAATATTTCTACAAATATTGACTATTTTGGAAAGGCTCTTTCTGAAAATTCATCATATTTTTGGAAAGTTAAAGTTTGGGATAAATTTGATAATGAAAGTGATTACAGCGAAATTCAACAATTTAACATATCAAAATTTTCTAGAGAAAATTTGAATTGGTCTTATCAAAGTAATTTTATAAAACTAAATGATAGTATTTGGGTTTCTGAAAATAGGCAGACATCAACATTCCATAAAGTATCGTTAAAAAAAATAATTCAAAAAGAAAAAAGTTGGTTTATTGATTTTGGCAAATCTGCATTTGCTACATTGGAATTAAACATTAATTCAATATCTGAAAATGATTCGATTAAAATAATTTTAGGTGAACGTAAAAATGAAATTTTTGCAATAAATAGAAATGTTGGAAAGTCTAATATTGGATTGATGGAATCTATTATAAAATTAAAAAAAGGTAATAATAAATATAATATAGAGATTCCAACACATCATTCAAATTCACCCAATCACCAAAAACTCGCTCCCTTTTATCCGGAAGTTATTCCGTTTAGATTTGTTGAAATTATTTCTGATAAGAAAATAGAATTATTGGAAATCAACCAGTTAGCTTTATATTATCCTTTTGATGATTCTGCTTCTAATTTTAAAAGTTCTGATGAGAACTTAAATTGTGTTTGGGATTTATGCAAATACACACTTAAAGTAACACCGTTTTTAGGAATTTATGCGGATGGCAATAGAGAACGAATGCCATATGAAGCTGATGCATTTATTCAACAACTTGGGCATTATTCTGTTGATAGAGAATTTTCAATTGCTAAATATTCAGCAGAATTTTTACTTTTCAATCCAAGCTGGCCTACTGAATGGCATATGCATTTAATTATGATGGCATGGAATCACTTTATGTACACTGGTGATAAGGAATTTCTCAAAAATAATTATGAATTACTTAAAAATAAAACACTAATTACACTTGCCCGTGAAGATGGGTTAATTAGCACGTGGACAGAAAAAAATAATGATGATTTTTTGAAACGTATAAATTTTAGTGGAAAAAAAATAGAGGATATTGTTGATTGGCCAAAGGGAACACCAATTGGTTCAAATCAAGCAAATAATGCTGGACCAACACCAGAAGGTGAGAGAGACGGTTTTGAATTTTCTGAAATAAACACGGTTGTTAATTCATTTCATTATAATTCGTTAATCTTAATTTCAAAAATTGCCGAAGTCTTAAATTTTGAAGAAGATAAGAAATTCTTTTGTGAGCGAGCAGAATTGGTAAAAAAAAGTATTCAAGTAAAACTATTTGATATTGAAAATAAACTATTTAATGATGGTGAAAGCACAAATCATAAAAGTCTTCATGGAAATATGTTTCCGCTTTTATTTAATCTTGTACCAATCGAAAATTCTAAAAATATAATTGAATTCATAAAATCGAAAGGAATGGCATGCAGTGTTTATGGTGCACAACATCTTCTTGAAGCATTATTTAATTTTAGTGAAGCCGAATATGCAATTTCACTAATGAATTCAAACTCAAAAAGAAGTTGGATGAATATGATAAATGTGGGTTCAACAATGACAACTGAAGCTTGGGATGAATATTACAAACCAAATTTAACATGGAATCATGCTTGGGGAAGTGCCCCAGCTAATATTATTCCAAGAAAAATATTTGGCATTGAACCAATCGAACCAGCTTTTAAGAAAATTAGAATTACACCACAACCTGGAAGTCTGAAATCAATGAATTATAAATTACCAACCATTTCCGGGAATATTATTTTAGATTTTAAAAATGAAAATAATAGTTGGTTGATAAGTTTAAAAACTCCTTCTAACACAACTATGGAATTACTTCTTCCTTGCGAATTTATGAATGTAGAAATCAATTCGAAAAAAATAGAACCTAATAAAAAAGTTTTTTTTGCCGGTAAGGAGAAAAATTTATTTAAACTAAAAAATGGTTACTTTACTATTAAGGCAAACTAAATACTATCACGCTGTTTAATAAATCTATCAATTACTTTTACCAATTCTGAATTCTTTGCTTTGAATTTTTCATCTTCAACATTTTCAATGAAATATAAGATATATTCTTTAACTTTTTCCGGATTTGATTTATGCAAATGCCAGCCTACACGATTTATTCCATCTTCAACAGTTTCTTTTAAGTCTGATTGATTTATATATGTTTTAAAAATATCTAATGATTTAAAATCATCAATACGACCAATGCCATCTAAAGCAATATTTTTTTCGTTACTCGTTTTAGATAATTCTAAGGATTTTTTATAAAATTCAATTTTTTGATCTACCATCAAATCTTTATCAATTTCAATAAAATTAGTAAAACCTTTAAGAGCTGCACTTTGAATTACACCGTCAGATTGCTGAGCAACATTTAATAAAATATCACGTGGTTTAGAGTTCTTCCATAATGAAATTCCGTTAATGGCAGAAAGTGAAATTTCCTTGTTTGGATTATTTAATTCTTTGACTAGAATATTATATGCATTATCATTTTCGGTTTGTCCAAGCAATCTTAAAAATGAAAATTTATCATTATCATTTTTACTTTCATTGAATTCAATAATTATTTGATCAGCCGCAACATTTTTATTATCAGATTTTTTCAAAATTGTTGAGATTGTAAATTCAGCTTTTCTTTTATCGCCATTATCTTTTTGGAGTTTAAGAATATTAATTATTTTGTTTATATCATTTATTGTTGCAATTTCTTCCAAGGTTTTAAATGATTCAGATTTTACAATTTTATTTTCAGATTTTGTTAATTCCAGAATTTGATTAACAGCATTTAGAATTTTTCTATTACCAGCAGATCTAATTAATTCCGGTAATAATTTCTCATTGTTATTCTTTAGATTTTCCATAATTGATTCATCAACATTTTGTCCATTAATAACATCTAGAATTTCTCTTGCATAGTATTTTTCATCACCTTCTTTTTCAGTTGCTGTATTTGCTAAAAATATTACATCATCTTTGTTTCCAATTTTTCTAAGAGATTTAATTGCGGCAATTCTAACATGCTCATTTTCAGAATCAATTAAATTTTTTATAAAAGGTTTAGTTTTTTCACAACCAATTATTTCAAAAACTCCTAAAAGTTGTATTTGATTTTCTGCACTCAGCGATGTTAATAATTTTGCAAAATTTGTAAAATCGGTTTCTTTGGGGAGATATTTAATCTTTGAAATCGGGATAAATTTCAATTCATTTGGTTCATTTTTAATTCTTACTAAAATTTCTTCACTCAAATTTGATGAAGAATTTAGTAAACCCAGCAAAGCAGCTTGCTTAATTGAATTTGGAATATTATCTGATTCATATAATTTTAAATATTTACTATGTACATTTTTTTCTATGGAAATTTTATCTAAAATATTAATGTAAGAATGAAAAATCTCATTTCTTAAATTCATGTTTGATACAGAAAAATGATTTTCTAAAATTGGTAAGCAATCTTCGTTAGCAATTTTACCCAATGCTGATGCAGCTGAAACCCTAATATATTCATCGTTATTGTTTAACAATTCAGATAATATTTTTATTGAAAATTTATTTTTACGAACACCCAAAGAATTAATAATTCCAATTTGGTTCTCTTTCGATACTTTCGGTATAGTTTCACAAAAAAGAATATCTACTTTTTCATTTTCAATAGATTCTAAAGCATATCTTGCAAGAGAACTCATTTTTTCATTTTGTAAAAATTCTTTTAAATCATTTATTGATTTTTCTGATCCAACAATTCTTAATTCTCTGCTTGCAAAAAATTTAGCATCATAGGAAAGATCTGATTTTATAAAATTTAATAGTTCAGCTTCAATTGTTTTTACTTTTTTTTCGTCAGAAAGAGAATTAACAATAATGCTTGATATTTCAGTTAACTTGCTTCTATCATCACCAATTTTATATTTAGAAATATCATTAAATAAATTTTGCGGAATTATTTGAGAATAGAAATTTGAATAAAATAAAATGAAAAAAAATAAAAAAATATTTTTAATAGTGACTTTTTGAGTAATCTCTAAATGCTCAATTGACATTAACAACCTCTTAAATTTTATTAATCAAAACAAAATATGATATCATTTTAAAGATGATAAGGACTTCTCATTGGTCTTCCTAGCAATCTTGAAGCAACTGGATCATCTAATATTTCTTCTGTATCGGGATTAAAATTTATTGTTTTTCCAAGCAGCATCGCAATTTGGCCCAAATGAGCTGGCGTTGCAGAGCGATGCGCAGTTTCACAAGGTGTGATAGTTTCTTGTCTGCTTCTCACACAATCTAAGAAATTTCTTACATGTCCTGGTGATTTGAATAAATGAATTTCATTTGGTTTTATAGTATCATGCAGTAAAAGTTTATTGCTTGAATCTAATCTTTCACCTCTATCAACCCAAATCCAGCCTTCATTTCCAATCCATTTGGTTCCCATTCCGCCATTACAAACATCAGAATGTCCTCCAGCTAAAATCATTTTAACACCATTTTTATATTTGGTTTCAACACGATATTTTGTTGCTGTATTAAAAAGTCCGGTTTTAGGATAATCACCCACACCGGAAATCTCAATTGGTCCAGAATTATCCAAACCTAATCCCCAATGTGCAATATCACCATGGTGACCAATCCAATCCAAAAATTGTCCTCCCCCGTAATCTAGATTCCATCTCCAACTTTTATGAACTCGAGCAGAACAATAAGGAGCAAGCGGAGCTGGACCCAACCAAGTTTCATAATCCAATTCTTTGGGAGGTTCGGTAATAATATCATTTCCGCCATAATCAGAGTGCCCAGAAGGTAAACCAACTTCAACAGTATGAACATTTCCAATTCTTCCATTTCTTACTAATTCGCATGCAAACCTAAAATGATTTTGAGATCTCTGCCAGCTTCCGGTTTGCCAAATTCTATTATATTTTTTTACTGCATCACAAATTGCCCTTCCTTCCATTAAATTATGTGAAAGTGGTTTTTCACCATACACATCTTTCCCAGCTTGAAGCGCAGCAATAGAAATTATTCCATGCCAATGATCTGGAACTGCAATAGATATTACATCAATATCATTTTGAGCAATTAATTCTTTGTAATCATGATAAGTTTTACAATCATTGTTTCCGTAAAAATTATCAACAGTATTTTTTCCATGCTGTAAGTGATTTTTGTCAATATCACATACTGCAACAACAATTGCGTCTTTTTCATTTAAAAATGATTCCATATTACCAGGACCTTGCCAGCCAAGTCCAATACATCCAACCCGAATTTTATCACTTGGCGAAATAAATTTATTTTTCCCAATTATGTTTGAAGGAATAATATATGGAAACGCCGATAGTCCAATAAAAACTCCACTACTTTTTTTTATAAAACTTCTGCGTGATAATTCTTTCTTAATCATAATCTACCCTAAAATTTTTTTGTTTGTTTATCTAACAGCCCAAAGTATACCGCGTTTCAAAATTTCCAATACTTCAAAAATTTCAAAATCTTTCATTGAGTGCCCTACCGAAGAATAAAAAACTTTTCCTTTGCCAAATTTTTTCTTCCAGACAACCGGCATTTTTACGTCTTTCACCCAATTTGCATGTTCACCGGAAAATGTTGTTGTTGCCAAAACTTCTACTCCGGGATCAACAAGCATATAATATTGTTCGGAATGTACTTGAAAATCTGAAATACCTTTTGTTATTGGATCGTTATGATTTTCAATATTAACAACAAAATTAATTTGTCCGCCGGGATGTGCTGCAAATTGTCCGCCAACCATAAATAAATAATTTGTATTTGAACGAAAAGAATCACCTAATCCACCATGATAACCGGCAATACCACAACCGTTTTGAACTGCTTTTAGTAAACCTTCTTCTTGTTCTTTAGTAATTTGTCCCATTGTCCAAGTTTGAATTATTAGATCGAAATTATTCATTCCGGCTGAATCAGCGTAAACATCTAACGTATTTGAAATGGTTACATCAAAACCTTGTTCGTGAAGCCAGGGTAAAATTAAATCCTTAAATTCTGTTGGTTGATGTCCTTCCCAGCCGCCATAAACGAGTAACACTTTTTTAGGATTTGCATTTAAAATAATAAATGCAAAAAAGAAGATTATTATAAGTTGTGATTTAATTATTGATCGCATAATTCTCCCAGAATTTTATTAAAAATTAAGAAAATAAAATAAGGAAATAGTCAAACAATTTTATCATTATAAAATTCTGAGGATAAGTTACATATTTTTTTTGATATTAGGCAAACGATTGTCTAACTTTATATGAAAATTATTCTTTTCATTTTTCAATAAAAGGAGATGTAATGAATTTTGTAAAAGCCATAATCTTTTTTGTATTTTTTGGAATTAACATTTTTTCTCAAAAATATTTAGACAAACCATTCATTCAAGATATTGCAGAAAAATTTGAATATAATGAAAATAATCCCGCAAAATTATTTGAAGTAAGATGTGATAGAAATGGCGTGGTAAATATAAATTCCAGCAATGGTTTACTGCAACCTTGGGAAAAGAAATTAGTCCCAGATATTCGATATCGTCTTTTAGCAAACGTAAATATAGTTTCAATTCAAACATTTCAAAATCAATTCATATATTTAACTGATAAAGCTGTATTGAGCAATGCTTGGGCTGGAGAAAAATATTTTGAGCATGGAATTAAAGATGCAAATAATTTTACTGTTGCACACAATTTTACAGTTTTGATTTCCTCAAAAAGTAAAATAGCATTATTCCAAAATGGAAAAAATGTATGGGAAAAATCTTTAGATAATTCTAAAATTATAAAATTGTCTTTTGATGAAATTGGAAAGAGATTTTTAATACTTACAGAAGAAAGTTTATTTCAACTGAAATGTCCGGAAAAAGATTTTACAGAAATTTACTCCGGCAAAAATTTAACTGCTTTTGAAATATTTAATGATGAAATTATTTTAGGAACTCAAGAAGGAATTATAAAAATTAATTCAAAAACAAATATTGCTTCGGAATTAAATTCAAAACTTCCATGTGCAGAAATAACATGTATAGCAGAAATCAATAACAGGCTATGGTTTGGTTCACAATTTGGGGCGTTTGTTTTACGTGATGATGGTAAATATGATTATTATTCTTCAAAAAGATGGCTGGTTGATGATGTGGTTGTTGATATTTCAAAAGGTTCGGGAAATAGTGTTCTCGTTTTGACAGAAAAAGGATTAAGTAAAATTAATTTTGTAAAAATGACATTGGCGGATAAAGCTGAACATTTTCAGAAAATTCAAAGATTGCGTCATGTAAGATATGGTTTTAGTTCAGAAGGATATTTGAAAACTCCCGGCGACCTTTCTTCGATGGTCTTACATGATACTGATAATGATGGTTTATGGACCTCAATGTATTTAGCGGGAGAATTATTCCGGTATGCTGTTACTAAATCGGATGACGCGAAACAAAACGCTTATGAAGCATTTGAGGCAATGGAACGACTAACCAAAATTAGTACAGTTAAAGGTTTCCCAGCTCGTACATATGAAATTGATTCATATCAGTCAAGTGATACAGATCCAAATATGCCTGAAGATAAAAAAATATGGCAACTTGCTGAGGATAAAAGATGGCGTTGGAAATCAACAACAAGTAGTGATGAAAGCTGTGGTCATTTTTTTGTGTATGCACTTTTTGCAGAAATTGCGCCGGAAAAAGAATGGAGAGATCGGGCAATTCATCAACTTAAAATAGAAATGGATCATATTATTGAAAACGATTGGTATTTAAGAACTTGGAATGGTAAAATTACACAATGGGGAAGATGGCATCCGGATTATGTTAATAAATTTTCTATTCACACAGGTGATAGAAGATTAAATTCTTCACTTATAATTGCTTTTCTGCAGGCAACATATCATTTTACCGGCGATGAAATCTACAAAGAAAAAGCATTTGAGCTAATGAAGAATTTCGGTTATGATGATAATACTGCATTGCCGGCAACTGTAATTGGTTTTGTGGAAGGCGAAGATTTAAGCGATACTTGGAACCACTCTGATGATGAAATGTATTTTCTAACAATTCCGAATCTTATCAATTATGCTTTTAACGATGAACTAAAAAATAGATTTTTTGATGCGGCAAAAAGTCATTGGAATATTGAAAGATCAGAGAAAAATCCTTTATGGAATTACATGTATGCTCTTGTTGGGGGTAAAGATTATGATTATGAAGAATCTGCTTGGTGGTTAAGAGAATTTCCAATGGATTTAATTTCTTGGAGCGTGCAAAATAGCCACAGAAAAGATCTTAAAAAAATTGAGTTAAATTTTAGAAGGCAAGAGTATTCTGAAGTTTTGCCGCAAGATGAAAGACCTTTACATTTGCACAATAATGCATATAGAAATAACGGTGGTGACCTTATATTTATTTGCTTCCATATTGGGCGGGAAGATATGTAAATGCAATAAGTGAACCAATTTCTGAATAATCAAATATGCTAATAAAGATTCTAAAATTTGTAAAATCTTTTTTAATTTTAGTAACTTTTTTAAGTTGTGGTAAAATGCAAAACAATAATGAAATAATCTTTTTACCAATGGTTGAAAAGCAATTAACAAATAGTTCTAAAAATCATGCATTGGATAATAATGATAATTTTTCTCCGGATGGAAATTATTTATGTTACGATACGCGAGCAACAATTTACAATGAAAATCTTGCGAATTGTAAATCAATTGAAAAAGTGGAGATAGCTACCGGAGTTGAAACTATCTTATGGCAACCAGAAAATATTACTGGAGAAAATGCTGCACCGGGCATTGCAGCAGTTTCATATCATCCAAAAGAAAATAAAGTAATTTTTATTCATGGACCTTTTCTTAGTGAAGTAAAACATCGAGGATATTATAACATCCGCAATAGAAATGGAGTTGAAGTTGATGGAAATGGAAAAGGAATTTTAACAAAAGTTGATTTTAGAGATATTTTAAATTCGGAAACTACACACGGTGCACACCGCGGCGGAACACATAGACATGAATATTCGCGAACCGGAAATAGAATTGGTTTTACTTATGATGATTTTATTTTACAAACCTATGATAGGACAATTGGATATTTGGAGAAGAGTCCAAATTCTGCTAATGAAGCTACACATTTCTTTTCTGTAATATTGAAACCATCTGAAATTGGAAAATCTAAACCGGGAGAAATTGAAAAGGCAAATGATGATTCTTGGGTTGATTCATTGGGAACAATGCGAGCTTTTATTGGGAAAGTTAGAAATGGAAATGGAATTGATTATAGTTCTGATTTGTTTGTTGCTGATATTCCACTTGATGTTGATATTACATCTTCATTTTCCGGAAATAAATTTGAATATCCAAATCCCGCTAAAGGAATAAAAATTAGACGGTTAACAAATGGAATGAAAGCAAGTGGAATTGTTAGAGGTTCCTTTGATGGAAAATCAATTGCTTTTACTGCGCTTGATGAAAATAGTATAAAACAGCTCTTTATAATAAAAGCTGATGGATCTCAAATTGTACCAAAAAAAGTTACAAATTTTAATTCTGATGTAAACAATATTAGATGGCATGCAAATAACAATTGGATTTTTTTCATTAGTAATGGAAATATTTTTGCTGCAAATGTGGACTTGGAAAATTCTGGATTAACAATTCAATTTACAAATGATAATTTAGAACGAAGCCAGCTTGTTGTATCTAATGATGGGAAATTACTTGCATATGTAATTCCTACTGAAACAAAAGATAAAAAATCTAAAGTAATTAAAGATGCTGTTGGTAGGGACTTTATGCAAATTTTTATTATGCAAATAAATTGGGATGAAATTAATTCTCAATAATATAATCTCTAGAGTATTTTTGAATTTATCAAAAGGTTTATATGAAAATATATTTTTGGGGAATATTAGTTTTAATAATGCAATTCACACAATCCTTTTCGCAAAAAATAAATTTAATCAATTCAAATATTATAATTTCTAAGGATGTAGAGATAAAAATCAATAATACAATTCAGAAAATTTTAACTGACGAAATTTCAAAAAGGGCATATACTTCGTTAAAGTTTGTTAATAATTGGGAATCTTCACAGAACTATATTGTTATTGGTTATGTAAATTCAAAAAAGATTTTTGGAAAAGAAATTCCTAATAGTAAAATGGAAAACAATTCTGATCAAAACCCGGAAGGTTTCAGAATTCAATATACATCAGAAAAAAATAAAAATATATTTTGGATTTTAGGTGCAGATAATAGAGGGATATTATTTGGAATTGGGGAATTTTTACGTAGGGCAGAATTTAATAAAAATGAAATTTTAATTGATGAGAATTTAGAAATTATTTCATCTCCAATGTTTTCTATAAGAGGACATCAACTTGGATACAGAAATACTGCAAATTCTTATGATGCATGGACAGTTTCTCAATATGAACAATACATTAGAGATTTAGTAATATTCGGTACAAATGCGATTGAAAATATTCCACTTGGTAATAACGGAGATGAAAGTCCGCATTTTAAAATCCCACGAAAAGAAATGAATATTGAATTAAGTAAGATTTGTGATAATTACGATATTGATTACTGGGTTTGGATTCCAGCAACTGTTGATTTATCAAACGACTCACTATTTAATGCTGAAGTAGAAAAACATGAAGCATATTATAAAGAAACTCCTCGAATTAATGATGTATTTATTCCCGGAGGAGATCCAGGGCATAACCATCCAAAATTTGTTTTACCGTTTCTAAAACAATTATACTCAAAATTAATTGTGTATCATCCAAATGCCGGCATTTGGCTTTCGCTGCAAGGATTTAGTGAAGAGCAAATTGATTACTTCTATAAAAATCTAAATGATGAAAAACCAAAATGGTTAAAAGGGATTGTTTCTGGTCCAAGCAGCCCGCCAATTGCAGAAACAAGATTTCGTTTGCCGCAACAATATTTACATCGTCAATATCCGGATATTACACACAATATAAGATGCGAATACCCGGTTCAAAATTTTGATCAAGCTTATGCTTTAACAATTGGTAGGGAAGGTATAAATCCGCGTCCAGATTATTATTCAAAGATTCATGCTGAATATGCAAATTTTACGGATGGATTTGTTTCATATTCCGATGGGTGTCATGATGATGTAAATAAAATAATTTGGAGTCAATGTGGTTGGAACTTAAATAAAAGAGTTAGAGATATTTTAATTGAATATTGTAAATATTTTTTCGGAAATAAAGTTGCAGTAAATTCAGCAGAAGGAATTCTAGCTCTTGAAAAAAATTGGAATGGACCTTTGAAATTAAATGGCAGCGTCGAAACAACATATTCATTTTGGAAAGATTTAGAAGTTCAAAATCCCAAACTAAAAACAAATTGGCGATGGCTTATGCTACAGCTTAGAGCAAGTTATGATGCATATGTTAGAAAAAGATCGATTTATGAAAAACAACTTGAATATGATGCAAATTTTATTCTTTCTGAAATTAATAATTCCAATATCAATTATACAATGCAAAGAGCTTTATCAAAAATATTTGAAGCTGAAACAAAACCAATTGAACTTAAATTAAAATTGGAAATTGAAAATTATTGTGAAGATTTGTTCAAACAAATTGGATTGCAGACAAGCGTAAAATTATATAAAGCTAATAATTCACAAAGAGGCTGTATTCTTGATTTTGTTGATTATCCGTTAAACAATCGTTGGTGGTATCAAGATGAATTTAAGAAAATTGAAAATTTGCAAACTAATGAAGAAAAAGTTAAACAATTAGAAATTATTCGCAATTGGGAAAATCCCGGAAATGGAAGTTATTATGATGATGTTTCCAATATTTCTAATAGTCCTCACGTAAAAACTACAGTTTATGATGCAGTAGATTTTGGTTGGTGGAATGATGGTTATAGCAGAATGAGATTATCTTCACAAGTTTATCAGAGTGAACCAATTCTTGAATATGAAAATTTGGATCCGAATGCAAGATATCTAATAAGAGTTACCGGTTTTGGAGATGCACTTCTCCGTATTGATGGCGTAAGAATGGAACCAATTTTATATAATAAAGAACTTGAACAATTTAAAGAATTTGTTGTGCCTAAAATTTTAGTAGGTGATGGTAAAATAAAAATATCTTTCGATAGACCTGAAGAATCACATTTAAATTGGCGAAATTATTCCAGAATTTCTGATGTATGGTTATTAAAAAGGTAATCAATGAATTATAAAATTTCACTTTTTCAATTTCTAATAATATTGATAATCCACTCTTGTTCTTCAAATAATATTAGTAATAATGAAGGCAAACGAATTTATATAGATACTCCTTATGTACAAGATTATTCCATAAAATATAATTTTGAAAGTGAAGAAATAATTCCCCAAAAAGTGAATTGCGATAGAAACAATGTTATTCAAATTCTTGCCCAAGGAAAATTATTTAAACCAGTAAACGGTAAATTTCAATATCCAGGAAAATTAAAGATTGATCAAAGTTATGAGCCAATGTTGGATTTTAATATATTTGATTTTATTGAATATAAAAGTCAATTTATTTATTTGACAAACAATGCAATACTAAGTAATGCTTGGGCAGGAAAAATTTACATAAAGCATAATCTTGAAAATGCAAATTTAATTGTGGGTGGAAATGATTTTAATTTCATGTTATCGAATGGAAAAAAAATTCAATATTTGAATGAGTCAAAATCCATCTGGGAAACTGATCTTAACGATGAAATTTGTTTATCAATTAAATTCAGCAATAATAAAAATGGTTTTTTTATTCTTACTGAAACAACATTGTATTTTTATTCTATAAAAAATAATTCTATTGAAATTATTATCAAGGAAAAGAATCTCACAAGTTTTGATATTTCAGAAAATCTAAAAAAAATTGTAATTGGAACAAAAAATGGATTTATGGAAATAGATTATTCTGGGAAGAAAATATCAGATTTGAATGACAAACTTCCATGGTCTCAAATTACTGTAATTAAAATTATTGATGAAAATATTTGGTTTGGTTCAAGAATGGGCGCATTTATGTTAAAGAGTGATGGAAAGTTTAATTATTATTTTGGTGAAAGATGGATTACCGGAAAGATTATAAATTATATAGAAAATGGACCAGAAAATTCTGTATTAATTCTATCAGAAAAAGGATTGAGTCAAATATTCTTCGAGAAAATGACGCTTGAAGAAAAAGCAATGATTTTCGAAAAACAAGTTAGAGAAAGACATATTCGTTATGGAATTAATTCCACTGTGACAAAACTTGAAGATAATGACTTATCAACCAACGTTTTACAAAAAGCTGATAGTGATAATTTATGGACAGCAATGTATTTGGTTAGTCAGCTTTTTAGATATAAAGTAACCGGTTCGGAAGAAGCTAAACAAAACTGTTATGAAGCTTTTGAAGCAATGGAAAGGCTTCACACACTCAGCGGAATAAAAGGATTATTTGGTAGAACGATTGAACGTTCGGGATACCAAAAATTTGAGAAAGAATATAGAAGCTATGTTGAAGATTATTGGTATCCAAACTACAATAATAATATTTCATGGTATCACGCAAGTGAGCAATGGGATTGGCGCGGAACTGCAAGCAGTGATCAAACGGTTGGACAAATATTTGCAATGACACTTATTGCGGAATATATTGATGATAATAATTGGAAAAATCGTGCAATAAAAATTCTTGACGATTTAATGACATATATTGTTGAAAATGATTTCAATCTTGTGGATAAAGACGGAAAGCCATCACTCTGGGGAAGATGGAATCCTGAGTACGTAAACAGATTTGATAAAATAGTTGGCGATAGAAAAATTTGTTCATCAAATATTATAGCGTTTTTACAAAGTGCATATCATCATACCGGAAAAGAAATATTTAAAGAGAAAGCAAATTATTTAATTAATCAGCATGGATATCTTGAAAATTTATTGCGACCGTTTAATCAAATTGGCAAAGCTCCGGAAACTGCAGATAACTGGAGTAAAATGCTTTCTGAAGAATGGAATCATTCTGATGACGAAATGTACTTTCTTGCATATTGGGCTTTATATCCTTATGCTTTTGATGATTCATTAAAAAGTAAATATTATGAAGCAATCAAAGATCATTGGGAATTTTTAAGACCTGAGAAAAATTCTTTATGGAATTTTTGTTATGCATATACTGGTGCAAATGAATTTGATTTAAATGAATCAATATGGCATTTGAAAGAATGGCCTTTAGACATGGTTCAGTATGAAACTTTAAATAGTCATAGAAAAGACATTGAATTACTTGAGCCAAATTTTATGGGACAATTGACAAAAGAAGTACTTCCACCAGATGAAAGACCTGAATTAAAACATAATAGAAGTCCATTTAATTTAGATGCTCCGGATAGGAAAAGCGAATTAAGTGCCGGTGATACTTTTTTATTACCATATTGGATGGGAAGATTTTTAGGAGTGATAAGTGAACCAAAAATTCAAAACAATTAAATTATTGCGCATATGAAAAAATATTTATTACTCTTAATGATAAAATTTATTTCAATTGAATTTTATTTCGCGCAAAATAATTCCATAAAAATTGGAATGTGCTCCGATGTGCATCTTCCAACAATGCATGATTCCGAAATGAGAATTACTAAATTTATTGATAGTATGAAAATTGTGAAGCCAGATTTCATTATTGAACTGGGAGATTTTGTTATCCCAAATGAAAAATATGAAAAACTTTTCCATATTTGGAAATCTTATCCCGGTGAAAAATATCATGTTATTGGGAATCATGAAATGGATGGCGGAACAAGTTTGAACAAAGCATTAGATTATCGAAATATGAAAAGTTCGTTTTATTCTTTTTCAAAAAACGGATTTAAATTTATTGTTTTGGATGGAAATGATAAAAAAGATTCCACTCAGAAAGGATACAGCTCATATATTGGAAATCGTCAACTATTATGGTTACAAAGTGAATTGGAAAAATCTTCCGAACCAATAATAATTTTTTCGCATCAAGGTATTGGAACAGATCCCAATAATCCGGGTGAAAGATATTCAGTAGAAAATGCTGATAGTGTAAGAAAGATTTTTGATCTACATAATAAATCAAATAAAAGTAATAAAATAATTTGCTGTTTTAATGGACACACTCACCACGATTTTGCAGAAGAAATAAATGGAATTTGGTATATAACAATTAACTCAATGTCATATAAATGGTTGGGGGATGAGTATTTACATGTTAGATATAGTGAAGAAGTTGATAAAAATTTTAAATGGATTAAATATACTGCTCCTTACAAAGATCCGCTTTTCGCAATAGTAGAAATATCAAAAGATGGCTTTATTAAAATTTCCGGAAAGAAATCTGAATATGTTGGACCTACGCCTTGGGAATTAGGTTATCCTGAACATTTAAAAAAATTTGTAAGACCCGAAATATCAGATAGATATTTAAATTTTAGTTTAGAATAGAATAAATTATTTTTTAATTAACCAAACTTCCGAAACGATTGTACCCCAGCCACCGGAATTTCTCCATTGTTCAATTTCCACTCTTGATCTATTTGCAACACTTTCTGTTTTTTCTAATTTAATCGTAAGCTTGCCATCTTTGGTCGCTTCAAATGGAATTTGAAATTCGTAAAAATCACTCATCTTTAATGGGATTTCTAATTCCTTTGAAATTATTAAATCATCGGCATAAATTGTTTGTGATTTTTGATTCATTCGATAATCATATCTTGGTTGATACCAAGGTCTAACGAATGTGAATCTAACAGAATAATTAGCAGTTGAATCTAAATTATCATAATATAAAGTTACACCTTGATTTTCGTTTTGAGTAAAATGCATTGATCTTTGACTTGGTCGGTTTCCTTCGTCCAACATTTCATTTACATATGGTTGTCCATGATCATAAGGATAACCAAAAATTACATGGGGAGCATTGTTATATGTCCCTAAATTATCATAATATCCGCCTTCTCCAGCATTTTCGTAATTTATAATCAGTTGTAAAAGTTTTAATCTATCCATTTCATTTTGAGTATTTTTCGCCCTTTCCAATTGACGTTTTAACCAGCCCAAACCAATAAAATCATGTTGAAGATTAAAATATCCTTCATTTCTTACACCAAATAATTTATTTGTTTCTTCACCAAGTATTTTTGCTTCTTCTTTTAATAATTTCATTTCTTTTGTTTCATTAATGGTGTCTATCATTTTTAAGAGTTCATCAAAATTTAATTTGGAATTATTTTTAATTGATTTGGCAACAATTTCTTCAATTCTATTTTGTAAATGCTTTTGTTGAGCTACTGCAAGTTTAACATATTTATCTAGCGCTGCTTTCTCCATATATGATTTCCAAATCCAATTTTTAGAATATTTCTCATGAGGAATTTTTTCTCCAGCAGCTTTAACTAATTTGTAATATTTATCTATTCCTGACTTTTGATCCAAAGGTAATTCTTTTATTTCTTCTAAATTTTGTTCTAGTTGAAAAATTGCTTCAGACATTTTTGGAGTGGCTTCTTTTCCAAACCAATATTTACAATATTCTTCAACAACTTGTTCAACCGTTAAACGAGGCGACCAGAGCAATCTTTGCCACATCCATTGATTAAAATGATCGTGATGTCCGCTTGAATGTGTAATATCACCAATGCTATATCGCATCAAATCATTAAATACACGGTGATAATATTTTGGCCATGCATAAAATGTTAAACGGTTATAAACCATTGTTAAAAATTGATCCGGTCTACGTTCGTAAATATCATGACTCCAATGTGGTGGTTGATCTCCATTTCTATCGGCACGTGGATACATTTGAATATATCCATGTTGAGAATATTTCCAATGAGTTATTTCACTATAATAAACCAATTTTTGTTGTGGAGGAAGTTGATGTAAAATTTCTTTTGGATAAAGCGAAAAAGGTCCAAACCCGGGATATTTAAAAAGATCCATTCGATGTGTTTGACGGTGACCCGGCTGCCAAGTTGTTGCATCAGAACCCGGACCATAACCCCAAGCCCACAACCAATTTCTTGGTTTTTCTTGAAGATACTTAAAAATTGCATGATCGTCTTCATTGTCAAATTTCTGATTTGTAAAATATACCTTTGTGTGTGGATGATATTTATGAATAATTTCTGCCATTTCTTCTACAAGTTTAATAAATGTTAATCCGTAAGGATTGCATTTGTCGCATTCGCAGCCTCCGCCATCTCCGCCATGAAAATTTATTAAATCATAAGTTTGTGAGTATCTAAAATGTTCTTCACATTTATTAAGCATGAATTTTCGTGCTTCTGGAACAGACAAACATACGTATCCAGTTCGACCAATAGATTCATAAGCATTCCATTCTTTTGGAACATCAATATTTGCAGTATTTGCTCCAAATCCACCTTGAGTCATTAACCCAAAAGATTTAATAAAATCAAACATAATCCCAGGTTGTACATTAAAAATATTTGCTCCGGCAAGCGCATATTCTAGTATAACTCTTTGGGTTTCTTTTTCTGTCCAATCTCTAACATGAGCAAGGCTTTTTGCAATATGACTTTGCCCAAATTGCGTTCCACGTATTTCAAACGCTGGAGCGGTTCTAACTTCAAGATTTTTCTCGATTTCAATTAAATTCTTATTAAAAGTTACTTTTCTTAAAAATTCACCAACACCATATAAACATCCTCTTGCATCTATTCCGGTAATAATAAGTACATTATTTTGTGGAAAAAATTTTAATAAAAATCCTTCTGAGCCCGGATTTACTTCTGTCAGTTGTTCAATTCGATTTTTACTAAATATTTCTAAAATCTCTTTATGATTGGTTGAGATACCAAATAAAATTTTAAGGTGATCAGCAGAATTTTCTTTTTCCGAATTATTATTTACGAAAACTTCAGTTATTCCATTTTCAATTAATCTTTCATACAGCAGCTGCGAAATATTCATTTCAATTTTATTATAACTATTACTACTTATTATTGAAATAGATTTAAATGATTTTGATTGAGCAAATGATGATTCGAAATTTAGAATTACGAGAAGTAAGAATACGATTCTATCAATTTTTAATAACATATAAGTTCTATAATTTATTCTAAATTATTTTGCTAATGAATTAACTTTGGTTATTTTTATATATCTACAAACAAACGATTGCCTAACAAAATAAATAATAAATTATTTAGTTTCCAACATTAAATTATTGGGCAGTTTTGTGAAAAAAAAATATAACATTTTAACGAAAATTTTAGTAGAAACAATATTATTGTTTTTTGTTTTCACTTCACAAATTTCATCAACTCACTTTGAAGAAAAAACTCTTACCAAAATCTTATTAAATAAGAATTGGCTTTTTCATCCGGATGAAAAAAATATTGGAAATTTAGAAAAATGGTTTGAAATTAATTTTGATGATCAAAATTGGGATACTCTTGATGCCGGCAATCGATGGGAAAATCAAGGTTATCCTAATTTAGACGGTTTTGCTTGGTATAGAAAAAAAGTTTACATTCCATTTGAATGGAAATCTGAAAATGTTTGGATAAAATTTAGCGGAATAAATGATGAATATAAATTATATATAAATGGTGAGGAAGTTAATTCAGTTGGAGAAGCCAAAATAAGTTTTGCAAGTAAACCATTTTTTTCAAATATCACTAAATTTGCAAAATTTGGTGAAGAAAATTTACTGACAATTCAGGTAAACGATTGGGGCAATAGCGGTGGTTTGTGGCAAGAACCAATATTGATTACAATAGATAAAAGTGAAGTTGATAATTTATTCAAACCAATTTCGCAAATTCCTTTTATTCCAGAAAGTGAAGGATACAAATTATTTTGGGAGGATGAATTTAATGGAAATTCACTCGACTCGACAAAGTGGTTTGTTAGAGGTGTTGGATCTAGAGCAGTCGGATTTGTGTCAAAAAAAGCTGTAAATATTAATAACGGTAATTTGGAATTATATGCTGTAAAAAATGGTGACTCAATTTTAATTGGTGCGGTGGGAACACAAAATTTATTTATGACTAAATATGGTTACTTTGAATGTAGAGCACAATTGCAAAAATCAAAAGGGATCTGGGCTGCATTCTGGATTCAATCACCGGGAATTGCATCTGGTGAAGACCCAGCTAAGTTTGGAACTGAAATTGACATCTTTGAATATTTCAAGAAAAACGGTGATAATATTATTTCACATAATCTTCATTGGGCTTATGGACCAAACCAGCAAACAATTGGTGGTTTGCAAAGCATTGTTGATGGAATAGATAAAGGATTTCACACTTTTGCTCTGGAATGGACACCTGGAAAGTATTCATTTTTTATTGATGGATTAAAATATTATGATGTTACGAAAGCCATATCACATACTGATGAATATATAATTTTAAGCATGGAACTACCGCAGAAAATTGAAGAATTATCTGAATCTGTTTTTCCGGATATTTTCATAATTGATTATGTGAAAGTTTATAAGAAATAAGTAAAGGAAAATTTGATGAATCTAAAAAGAAAATTAAGTTTTCGAAATATTATTTTCTTTTCAATATTTTTTATATTGAATTACCAACAAATTTATTGTCAAAATAATTCACTTGATGAAAAAGCAAAAGAAATAATTTCAAAATTAAAAGTTGAAGAAAAAATTGGATTGATTGTTGGTGATGGAAGGTTTTTACCTTCGGCAGAAATCCCAATCGAAAAAGTAAATGATGTATATATTGCAAATAGAAATTCAAAAATTGTTATACCGCGCTTAAAATTAAAATCAACTGCACTAACAGACGGACCAAGCGGAATTAACAAATCTGCACCACCCGAAGGAGTTGATAATTATACTTTTACAACTGCATTTCCTACATCTACATGTTTAGCTGCAACTTGGAATACTGAACTTGTGCAAAAAATAGGTGAAGCTCTTGGAAATGAATTGCTTGAATATGATTATGACTTAATTTTAATGCCAGCTTTAAATTTGCATCGTAATCCTAATTGCGGCCGTAATTTTGAATATTATTCAGAGGATCCATTACTTTCCGGAAAAATATCTGCCGCAATAGTTAATGGAATTCAATCTAAAGGCGTTAGCGCAACATTAAAACATTTTCTTGCAAACAATCAAGAATCAAACCGAAGAAAATATAATGCTGTTATTAGTCAAAGAGCACTTAGAGAAATTTATCTAAAAGGATTTGAAATTGCAGTTAAAGAAAGTAAGCCAAAATCTATAATGACTTCTTACAATAGATTAAATGGATTTTATACTGCTGAAAATCCGGAGTTGTTGAAAGAGATTGTAAGAAATGAATGGAAATTTGATGGATTATTTATGACAGATTTCGATGGATATTATGGTGACGCAGTTGCAAAAGTTCGTGCTGGAAATAATTTATTAATGAGCGGAAATAAAGATGAAATAAATGAGCTGACAAATGCTATCCAAAATAAAAGTATAAGTGAATCATTATTAGATGAAAGTTTAATTTACAATATTAAATTAAAACTTGATTCGCCAAGCATGAAAGGTTATAAACCTTCGTTCAAACCAAATTTAAATGAGCATGCCAAATTAGCAAGAGAAGCTGCAAGTGAAGGAATTGTTCTTCTAAAAAATAATAATGTTCTTCCTTTAAAAAGTAACTTGACCATTGCACTTTTTGGAAAAATTTCGTATTACCTAATTGAAACCGGTACAGGAAGCGGTGGAATAAACAGTAACAAATATGCAATTTCAGTTTGTAAAGGATTGCAATCAAACGGATTCAAAATATTACCTGAACTCGAAAATTTATATACAGAATATATAGAACAAATAAAAAAGGAAAATCTTGTTCCAGATTATTTTAACAATCCGAAGATGCGAGCAGATAATGGGATTACAAATGATCAAGCTCCACCACATTTTAAGAAAAGATTAGTTGCATTCAGCAGAGATAAAAAATTATCATTAGAAGAAATTAATCGATATGAATCAACTACTGATGTTGCAATTATAACGTTAGGAAGAAGCGGAGGAGAAAATTATGAAAATGGATATTTACCAATTACGGAAATTGAATTAGAATTAGTAAAAAATGTCAGTGAAATTTTTCATGTAAAAAATAAAAAAGTAATTGTGGTGTTAAATGTCGGAGGAGTATGGGAAACAGAAAGCTGGCAAAATTATGTTGATGCAATTTTACTAATGTGGCAACCAGGACAAGAAGGCGGAAATGCTTTAGCGGATATTATTTCCGGTAAAATAAACCCCTCTGGCAAACTGCCGGATTCTTTCCCGATTAAATATGAAGATGTACCATCTGCTAAATCTTTTCCCGGCGAACCGAAGGATGAACCAGTAAATTCTTTTTATGATGAAGGAATTTATGTGGGATACAGATATTATAATACATTTAATATTCCTACTTCATATGAATTCGGTTTTGGTTTGTCATATACAAATTTTGAGTTTTCAGATTTGGCAATAAGTAATAAGAAATTTAATGGTAAAATTGAAGTCTCAGTTAAAATTAAAAATATTGGGAAAGTTGCAGGAAAGGAGGTAGTTCAATTATATTTATCTGCACCACAAACGGAAATTGAAAAACCTATTTATGAATTAAAAAGATTTGTAAAAACAAAATTATTAGTTCCAGGTGAAAGTCAACAATTAAATTTTTCATTGGATACAAAATCTCTTTCATCATTTTGGAGCGGAATAAGTTCTTGGGTTGCTGATAAAGGTGAATACAAAATTTACATTGGTTCCTCATCAAAGGAATTAAAACTTTCTGAAACATTTCAATTAGATAAAGATATTTTAGTTGAAAAAGTTCACGATGTACTTTATCCAAATTTTCTTTTGAAAGAATTTAGCCAAAGGAAAAAATGAGAATTACATTATTACAATATTTGATATAAAGGAAATTTATATGAAAAGAGTATTTGTTATTTGTCTTGCTTTTGTTGCTTTATCATGTTCACAATCACAAAAAATAAAAATATTACAACCACCAGGTTTTGATAAATATTGTCAAATAGTTGAAAATGGTGAATCAGTTTTACCAAGTGGAAGAACAGTAACACCATTTGGTAAAGTATCAAGAATAACTAATGATCCATTCGGTTTAACACTTTCGCCGGATGGTTCAATTGCTTTAGCTGTTCATGATAATGTACTAACATTCATAGAAATTAATTCTGATAGAATTATTAGACTTCCAGATTATGAAGGTAAACATGCCAATCCATTTGAAGGAAAAGGTTCGTATATGGGCGCGGCAATTTTGAAGAATAATTCTTATGCATATTTAAGCGGAGGTGATAGCGGTGACTTGATTTATTTTAATCTAAAAAACCTAAAAAGTGAAAAACGAATTTCATTAAATGGAACTTTTAATAAAATTAAGTATGAGGATAGTTTTGTTGGCGATATAAAACTTTCTGGGGATAATTCAAAACTATTTGTCCTTGATCAATTTAATTTCCGATTTGTAATTGTTGATTTAAAAACTGAAAAAGTTATTCTAAGTTTAAAAGTGGGCAGATTCCCATTGGGATTAGAAATATCAAAAGATGAGAAATTTGCATATGTAGCAAATACCGGAATTTATGATTATCCGTTAGTTCCAGAATTAGATAAAAAAAATATTGAAGAAAAAGGTTTGGACTTTCCTCCTTATGGTGTTCCTTCAAAAGAAGCAGAACATGGTGTTACAATTGATGGTAAATATATTCCCGGTTTGGGAAGTCCACATGTTCCAGAAGCTGTTTCTGTTTGGACAATTGATTTATCGACAAATGAAATAATTGCAAAAGAAAAAACCGGTTATAGAATGGGTGAAATGGTTGAAGGTATTGAAGTTGAAGGCGGTTCAAGCCCAAACTCAATTGCTGCCGGAAAAGAAAAAGTTTTTATAACAAATGCAACGAATGATAACATATCAATTTTAAATCCGAAAACTGGAAAAATTATTAGGATAATAAAATTAAATATTTCAAAAAAGATTGATTCTTTTAGAGGACTCATTCCCTTTGGAATTAAATTAAGTAACGATGAAAAAAAACTTTACGTTGCTTTAAGTGGATTAAATGCAGTTGCAGTTGTTGATGCAATTAGTGAAAAAGTTCTGGGTTACATTCCAACAAGTTGGTTCCCAACAAAACTTGAAATATCCCCTGATGATAAATCTTTGTATGTTGTTACTGCAAGAGGCTATGGCTCTGGTCCAAATGGTGGAAAAGATTTTGTTGTTCCAGTTCAAGGTACGTATGTCGGTGATATAATGTTAGGTTCGTTTGAGAAAATAAATTTAAGTGATGTTGATTTATCAAAATCAACTGATCAAGTAATTAATAATACATTTAGAGAAATTGAAATATCCGATGATGAGAAAAACCCTTTACCGCCATTATCGGGATTAAGAAAAAGTCCGATAAAACATATTGTATATATCACAAAGGAAAATAGAACATTTGATGAAATTTATGGAGAATTAGAAAACGCAAAAGGTGATGTAACTATTGCTAAATATGGTCTTAATGCAACTGTAAGCAATAATGATAAAACTATAACATATGATAAAGTTAACATTATGCCCAATCATCAAAAAGTGGCAAGAGAGTTTGCCGTTAGTGATAATTTTTATTGTGATTCTGATGCTTCAGTTCACGGACATAGATGGATGGTTGGAACTTATCCAAATGAATGGGTAGAATTAAATAGTTCTATGAAAATTTCTCAAAATTTATTTAGTTCCGCACCAGGCAGAAAATTTGTATCGGGTGCTTCCGGAGCTGTATACCCAGAAGATTACAACGAAGCCGGAGGAATGTGGGAACATTTAGCAAGACACGGTATAAACTTTTTTAATTTTGGCTTGGGATTTGAATTTACTGGAGCTGAAGAAGAGCAATGGCATAAATATTCCGGGGTTAAAATGGGAGTAATTTTCCCACTTCCTTTACCTTTGTATAATAGAACTTCAAGAAAATATGCAACATATAATACAAGTATACCGGATCAATTTAGAATTGATATGTTTGAGGAAGAATTAGAAGATAAATGGCTTTCCGGCAAAGAAGAATTTCCTTCATTAATTACTATGATGATTCCAAATGATCATATGTCTGGAGAACGACCACACGATGGTTATCCATATCGTCAATCATATTTAGCTGATAATGATTTAGCATTGGGAAGAGTTTTACAAAAATTAAGTCATACAAAATGGTGGAAAGAAATGTTAATAATTGTTACAGAAGATGATGCTCAAGCCGGTGTTGATCATGTTGATGCACATAGATCTCTATTAATGATGATCAGCCCATGGGTAAAAAGAAATTATGTTTCGAAATCACATGCAAATTTTGGAGCAATTTTAAAAACTATATATTTAATTTTAGATATGCCTCCTCTTAATCAGTTTGATGCAACAGCAACATTACTTCAAGATTTCTTTACTGATAAACCAAATTTTACACCTTACAAAGTTGAAATGGTTGATAAAAGAATTTTTGATCCGCAAAAAGCTCTTGATCCATATGATGTTAAATTTAGATGGGAATCGTTAAATGAGTCACCGGAAATAGATAATGAAGATGATTTTAAGGAAGGTCACTTAAACAATAAATAATTTTCTATTTGGATTATTTATGAGAAATATAATATTTCAAAATGTATTTGCAATTATTTTACTAAATATTGTTAGCTGTAATTTTACTCAGTCAGAATTTATAAAAATAAATGAGTGGCTGAAAGATTAGAAAATTATTGGACCTTTTAAACTTGGTGAAAGTCTAGATAATACTATACATTTACCAGATTTTGAAAAAGATATTCCGATAGATTTTGGCTGTGAAAAGAATTTCAAATATGATGGAACTTATGAAAAAATCATTAAGATTGTTAAACGTGAAGTAATAACTCATTTTGCTGAAGCAGGTAAACCGCATGTTGAAGCTTTTCATAAGCAAATAATAAATGCAAAATAATTTTAATGAATGAAATAAAATTCTTATTTGGAGTAAATATGAAATTTTTAATTCTTCTTGTAATTACTTTTTCATTAAATATCCTTTTAGTAGCACAAAATAAAATTATTGAAAAAAATATTTTTCCTTTTCAAGAAAAACATGTTCATTCGAGTTCAATTGTAGAATTACCCAATGGCGATTTGCTTTCTTGCTGGTTTCAAGGTAGTGGCGAAAGATGGGCAAATGATGTTGTAATTAATGGAGCAAGATTAAAAAAAGGCGAAATGAATTGGAGCAAACCTTTTTTAATGGCTGATACACCAAATCATCCGGATTGCAATCCGATGTTGTTTTTAAATCCCGAAAATGAATTATTTTTGTTTTGGATTGTTGTGCAAGCAAATAAATGGGAAACTTCAATTCTAAAATTTAAATCAACAAAAAAATATTCTGGGAATGTTGCTCCCGAATGGGAATGGCAAGATATTATTTTATTTACACCGGATGATAATTTCGCGAAAACAATTGAAGATCAATTTAATTCAAATGAAGGATCCGAAATGGTTTATGCAGAATATGCTCCCAAATATGAAACTATGATTATTGAAGCTGCTAAAGATAATAAGAAAAGAACAATTGGCTGGATGACAAGAACTCACCCAACAATTTTAAATAATGGAAGAATTTTAATGCCAATATATTCTGATGGATTTAATTTAGCAATGATTGCAATCTCTGATGATAATTGCAAAACTTGGACAAACAGTTTGCCAATTGTTGGACGAGGAAATAGTCAGCCAAGTATTGTACAAAAAAATGATGGTTCACTTGTAGCATTTATGAGAAATGACGGAGATTATCCGGGAAGCATTATGCAAAGTTTTTCAAATGATAATGGAGTAAGTTGGAGTTATTCTCAAAAAACTGAAATTCCAAATCCAGGCTCAAGTTTGGAAGCTCTAAAATTAAAAAGCGGAAACTGGTTATTAATTTTCAATGACACAGTTGAAGGAAGACATCAGCTTGCTGCAGCACTTTCTGATGATGAAGGTAAAACTTGGTACTGGAAAAGGTATATTGAAAAATCAGAAAAGGGAAAAGGTTCTTTTGCTTACCCATCAGTAATTCAAACAAATGATGAAAAAATTCATTTAACTTATTCTTATCACTTATCTGAAATGCAAAGAACAATTAAACATGTTTCATTTGATGAAAATTGGGTAAAAGAGTAAAGTAAATTTTAAGAGAATTATGAATATCGAAAAAAAACTTTGGGGTTTCTCAAAAAAATCTGAAAAAATATATTTATTCACATTAACAAATGATAATGGAATTAAAATTAATATTTCAAACTATGGAGGAATAATTCAGTCATTAATTACTCCAAATAAATTTGGAAAGTTTGAAGATATTGTTTTGGGTTATGATAATTTGGAAGACTATCTAAAACGAACTCCATACTTTGGTGCAATTTGCGGAAGATACAGCAATCGTATAAGTAAATCTAGTTTTATTATTGATGGAACAAAATATAATTTATCTACAAATGAAGGTGAGAACCATTTGCATGGCGGATTTACTGGCTTTGATAAAGTTGTTTGGAAGTATGAAGAAAATTCTTCAAATGAAAATACTTCAGTAAATTTATTTTATTTGAGTAAAGATGGAGAAGAAGGTTATCCAGGAAATTTGGAAACAAAAGTTATTTATTCCTTAAATAAGGATAATGAACTAATTATTGAATATTCTGCGACAACTGATAAATCAACTCATGTTTGCTTAACGAATCATACTTATTTTAATTTATCCGGCGATTTTCAAAATACAATTTTAGATCATAAAGTTTGGATAAATGCTGATAAATATATTCCGATTGATAATTTAGCAATTCCGTTTGGAACAATAAAATCAGTATCTGAAACTCCATTTGATTTTATGAATTCTACAAAAATTGGTGAAAGAATAAATTCTAAAGATGATCAATTGAAAAATGGATTTGGCTATGATCATTGTATGGTATTTAAAAATTTTGATGGAAGTTTAAAACATCAAGCAAATCTTTATGAACAAAATAGCGGAAGATTAGTTGAAATGTTTACAACAGAACCAGCTGTTCAATTATACTCCGGAAATCATTTAGAAGAAACTTTTATTGGGAAGAATGAAGTTAAGTATTTAAAGAGAACCGGAGTTTGTTTGGAAACTGAGCATTTCCCAAATTCACCAAATCAACCGAATTTTCCTTCAACATTACTTAAACCGGGAGAAATTTATTCTTCAAAAACTATATATAAATTTTCAACAATAAAATAAAATCAAAAATTATGGATTTATTATGCAAACAAGTTTGGAAAGATTTAAAGAAATATTTACTAAAATAAATGAAATAAAAATTGGTTTATATGGCGACTTTTGTCTCGATGTTTATTGGATTTTAGATCCGAGAGGTTCTGAAATATCACTTGAAACCGGATTGCAGGCTCAAGCAGTAAAAAAGCAAAATTATTCTCTTGGTGGAGCTTCAAATGTTGCCGCAAATATTGCCGCTTTAAAACCAAAGGAATTAAGACTTTTTGGAATTTATGGAAATGATGTTTTTGGTGCAGAAATGATTTCTCAGTTAAAATACTTGAATGCAAATATTGATGGTTTTGTACAACAGACCGAAAATTTCGATTCTTATACATTTTCAAAATTGATTTTGAATGGAAAAGAGCAACCAAGAATTGATTTCGGAACTTATAATATTAGGTCCAAAAATTCTGATGATACATTGCTTGAAAATATTAAAAACTCTATAGATGATTTAGATATTTTTGTAATTAATCAACAAGTTCCGGGAAGTATAACAAATCTCAGATTTATAGATGGATTAAACGAAATTATTACAAACAATCCGAATAAGACTTTCATTTTGGACTCACGACATTTTGCATCAAAATTTAAGAATGTTTGTTATAAAGTAAATAATAAAGAAGCTTCATTTTTGGCATTCAATAATTATCTTGAAGATCGAGAATTGGCTCCGGATGAATTAAAGAAAATTGCAACTGAATTGAACTCAAAAACCAAAAAACCGGTTTTTATAACTCGAGGAGAAAATGGAATTATTGCATTTGATAAAACTGGATTCTTTGAAACTCCCGGAATAAAATTAGATTGTGAATTGGATATCGTCGGCGCAGGCGATACAGTTTTTTCTGCAATTGCATGTGCTTTAGGTTCAAAATGTACACTTCAAGAAACAATAGAATTAGCAAATCTAGCTGCAGCAGTAACAGTTCAAAAATTATTTCAAACCGGAACAGCAAATGAAGAAGAAATTATTGATTTATTATGTAAAAAAAAGTTATAAATTTGTTTCTAATACTCTTTAATTGACATTATGCAAATGATTGTTTATCTTTAACTTAAGTAAACAATCGATTGCATTTCTAAAGATTTATACATCATGAAAAGTTTAGTTAAAAAATTTTTAAACATTACAATATTTAATTTTCTAATAATCCTAAATTTATTTTCGCAAACTTCAGATACAACAAATTATAAATGGGTTCCAAGTTTAATTGGTGGATTAAATTTTAGTCAAATTGCATTTAGTAATTGGACAAAAGGCGGCGAAAATTCTCTTACTTGGACACTAAATATGGATTTTAATCTAAACTATGAAGATGAAGTTTTAGGTTTTAAAACAAAATTCCGTTCGTTGTACGGAAGAACAAAATTTAATGGTAATGATATTAGAACAAATGAAAATGAAATTTATTTAGATCAAATTCTTTCATATCATGCAAATTGGAAAGTTGATCCATTTTTTAGTAATTCCCTAAGAACACAATTAACTACCGGATTTGATTATACTGGACCAACACCAGTAAAAGTTTCGGATTTTTTTGATCCGGCAATTATTACACAAAGCTTAGGTTTTACGTATGATAGACTTTCTGCATTGCAAACAAGATTGGGAATTGCACTTCAACATACAACTGCTGAGAATTATAGAAAATATACAAACGATGTGGAAACAATAGATAAGGAAGAATCTTATAAATTTGAAACTGGTTTTGAAAGTGTAACCAATGCGAAATTCAATTTGGATGATAATATTGTTGCTGAATCCAATTTAATATTATTTACAAGATTTGAAGAAATTGATGTTTGGGATGTAAGATGGGATAATAAAATGGTAGCCAAAGTTAATAGCTGGCTGAATGTAAGTTTTACATATAATTTTATTTTCAAAAAATCTGAATCAATTATGGCTCAGATGAAAGAATCCTGGCAAATGGGAATTAGTTATAACTTTATATAAAACTTTTCAAATTTATTTCAAAAACTACCACTAAATATTTTTGCTTAAATTTTGTAAAAGGGAATTATGGGAATTGCTGAAATTGTTGGTTATATGGCAGCATCAATAGGGGCTTTAATTTTTGTTCCTCAAGCAATTCAAACAATTAAAACCAGAAACACAAGATCTCTTTCTCTTCCTACATTTATTTTAATTTCACTTAATAATATTCTTTGGATGACTTACGGAATATTAACATCAGATGCCGCAATAATACTTTCTCAAGTTTTTGTTCTTCCGTTGGGTTTGCTGATTTTAATTTATAAGTTTAAATATGGTTAATGTTTTGAGTTTATTAATGAAAAATAGAATTTCACGGAAAGAATTTATAAAATATTTATCTGCTTCATCTACTGCATTATTGATTCCCGGTTTCAATTCAATTTCTGAGAACAATAATAAAAATTCAATGAAACTTGGTCTTGTTACTTATCAATGGGGAAAAGATTGGGATATTATTTCATTAATAAAAAATTGTGAACTTGCCGAAATTTATGGTGTTGAATTACGTGTTGAACACGCTCATAAAGTGGATATAAATTTATCAAAATTTGAAAGAAAAGAAGTAAAAAAAAAGTTTTCGGATAGCAAAGTTAAAATTCTGGGAATGGGAACAAATCAGCAATTTGATTATATGGATCAAAACGAATTACGAAACTCTATTGAAATTACGAAAGAATTTATAAAACTAAGCTATGATATTGGTGGAAGCGGTGTTAAAGTTAAGCCAAATGGATTTCATAAGGAAATCCCTAAAGAAAATACTATTGAACAAATAGGAAAATCTTTACACGAATTAGGTATGTTTGCAGAAAATTTTAATCAACAAATTAGACTTGAAGTTCACGGAAAAGAAACACAAGAATTACCAAATATTAAAGAAATTATGGATATTGCAAAACATCCAAATGTAAAAGTATGTTGGAATTCAAATCCGGAGGACTTAATTGGCGATGGTTTGGAATACAATTTCAATCTGGTTAAAAAATATTTAGGCGATACTGTTCATATTAGGGAATTAAATATTGGTGATTATCCTTACAACCAATTATTTACTTTACTAAAAAAAGAAAACTACAATGGATGGATATTATTGGAATGCAGAACTGAACCGGTTGATAAAGTTAAAGCGTTGATTGAACAAAGGCATATTTGGGAAAAAATGATCTAATAACAATCAAATTGTTTTAATAAAAAATGAAAGTATGAGTATGTTTATATTTAAGAGTAAAGCTCAAATATTAATTATTTTCTTATGTATAAGTTTTTGGATAAATGCTCAAAGTGAAAGATTAGTTAAAAATGTTATTGATGATTTAGTTACAAAATTGTACAATGAATTTTCCGAAGCTGAATTGGCAAATCTTAATGAAGAAAAAATAATATCACTTTTAACACAAAATGATTTAGAGATTCTTGCAACAAAACATTGGATGTTTGATGTGAATGTTCCAGTTGTTGTTTCAATTATGCAAGATAAATCACAATCAACAATTCCGTTTTGGTTGATTGAATCCAGCTTTACAAAAACTGAGCTTGAAGTTAAAAATGAACATTCCAACTATATAGTTTGGCAGAAAAAGTTTTCAATTGGGAGAGTCAATTTGGGAATAAATGGTTTTGATAAACATAGACCACATTATTTTGTTTCTGTACAACCTCAGAATAAATTTGATAAACTTGAAATATTAAATTGCTATCCGGAAAATCAATTTATTTCTTTAATGGATATCGGTTCATTTACTTATCACGATTGGGATGAATTAGTTTTAACTGAAGTTCCGGGAAGTTTAAAAGGTGGTAAATTATTAACAACAGTTCGAGGAAGAGCAAGAGAAGCACATCTGATAAATGCATTTCGTAAAACTGAATTTCCGTCATCCGAAAAACCGGATCAAATAATTTTAACATGGAGCGGAAATCCTTCATCATCTCAATCAATACAATGGAGAACAAATAATTCAATAAATAATGGTGTTGTAAGATATTGGTTAAAAGATAATAATCCGCAATCTGAATTTCTTGAAAAAATTGCAAATGTAAAAATAATTGAGGACAGACTTCTTCAAAATGATAGATATATAAATCATTTTACAGCAGAATTGGAAAATTTACAATCTGGAAAAACATATAATTATATTGTTGGAAATAAAGAGAAAAATATTTGGAGCGATACCGCTGAATTTAAAACTGCTTCAAATTCGGAAAACTCGTTTTCGTTTGTTTATTTTGGAGATACACACAAATCAAAGGGATTTGGTGAACTTGTTGAAATTGCTCATGAGAATAATCCTAATGCGGCATTTTATTCAATTGGCGGAGATTTGGTAAGCACAGGTTTACACAGAGATGAGTGGGATTTATTATTCAATTATTCATCAAAAGTTTTTAAGAATAAACCGCTAATGCCAACGCTCGGAAATCATGATAGTCAAGATGGACTTGGTTCTTGGATGTATCAAGATTTATTTAATTTTCCCAAAAATGGTCCTGATAATTTGCCTTTAGAAACTACGTATAGTTTTGAATATCAAAATACCTTTTACTTAATGATTGATGTAACTGCTCCATTTAAAATGCATACAAAATGGATTGAAAAGCAATTAAGTGAATCTAATGCTATATGGAAATTTGTGATGATACATTTTCCACCATATTCTAATGATGAAGTTTATCCAGTAATTAAAAAGGAATGGTGTAGTTTATTTGATCAATATCATGTTGATATAGTTTTTAGCGGTCACGTTCATTATTATATGAGATCAAAACCAATGTTTAATAATCGGCCGGTAAATTCAGCTTCAGATGGAACCATATATGTTATTTCAATATCAACAAATGATAATGATAGACCTCGCGAAATGGAAGATTATGTTGAAGTTCAGTTTGGGGGTGAATATTTGTATAATCTTATAAATATAGAAAATAATAAGTTAGAATTTAAAGCAATAAATCAAGAAGGAAAAATTCTTGATAATTTTAGTATTACAAAATAGTTTAGCTGGAGAAATTTATGTTTGTGAAATTACTTTGCTTAATTTGCAGTTTGTTGATTTTATCATGTTCAACATTTGTAAATAAAGTTGAAAAAAATAGTTCGAATAATTTGAATATTTTATCCGAAAGTGAAATAGAAGATGGATGGGAATTATTATTTGACGGAAAAACATTTAATGGTTGGAAAGGAATAGGAATTGATTCAATTCCAAGTGGACATTGGAAAATTGAAAATGGTTGCATTAGAAAAATTAAAAGTGGTGATGTTCCTTTAAGAGCAGATGGCCAACCTTTAAAGGGCGGTGATTTAATTTCAAGAAACAAATTTGAAAATTTTGAATTAATATTTGAATGGAAGATTAGCGAAAACGGAAATAGCGGAATTAAATATAATGTTGATGAAAACTATTCAATAATAAATGGCTCCTCCAATGCACTTGGTTTTGAATATCAAGTTTTAGATGATGAAAAAAATACTGATAATGCAATTCCATCGCACAGATCAGGTTCCTTATACGATTTAATTGAAGCAAAAGACAAAACACTGAAACCGGTTGGTGAATTTAATTCTGCAAAAATTATATTTACTGGAAATCACGGCGAACATTGGCTTAACGGTAAAAAAGTTGTTGAATATGAATTGGATTCGAAAGAATTTTTTGAATTATTTATGAAAAGTAAATATTCCAAACATGATGATTTTATCAAGCACAAAATTGCTCATATTGTTTTACAAGATCATGGAAGTGATTGTTGGTATAGAAATATTAAGATCAAAATACTAAAATAATTTTATTTGAATTACTTATTTATCTTTTAATAAAAAGTGAGGTAACATTGAAAACCAACAGAAGAGAATTTATTAAAAAAGTCGGATTAGGCACAGCCGCAATTACGGTTGGTCAATCATTAGTTAATACAACTTCAACAATTGCTAAATCAGAATCAAAAATTATAGTAACCGATGCAATGCATTATAACAGAATTATTGGAGCAAATGATAGAGTTAGAGTTGGTGTAATTGGTTTCTCCGGAAGATTTAGAGGGTCATTAAGTAAAGCTTTTAATGCTCATTCAAAAAATTTAAATATGGAATTTGTTGCTGTTTCAGATATTTGGAATAAAAGAAGAGATGAAGGAGTAGCATATTTATCCGAAATGCAAGGTACAAAAATTACTGGTTACAGAAATAATGAAGAACTTTATGAAAAATCGGAAACTGATGCTGTAATTATTAGTACAGCTGATTTTCAACATGCATATCATGCCACTGAAGCTGTTAAATCCGGAAGAGATGCTTATGTAGAAAAACCTTTAGCAGAATCTATGGATGATAATATTATGGTTCTTAAAGCTGTTAATGAAACCGGAAAAATTGTTCAACTTGGCTCGCAAAGAAGAAGTGGTAATAATTATCAAACTGCAGAAAAATATATTAAATCTGGAAAATTTGGTCCAATAAAAATTGTTGAAATGTCTTGGAATGTAAATCAGCCAGATAGATGGCGGCTTCCCGATGTTGTTGCCGGTTTAAAAGAAACAGATGTAGATTGGAATAGATTTTTAATAAATCGTGAAAAAGTTCCTTTTAATCCACGAATTTATTGTGAGTATAGATTATTCTGGCCTTATTCTTCTGGCATTCCTGGGCAATGGATGGTTCATCAAATTGATACAGTTCATTGGTTTACTGGTTTTAATTATCCTTTGAATGTTATTGCAAGTGGCGGGATTTATATGTGGAATGACGGTAGGAAAAATGCCGATACTTTAACTGCAATTTTAGAATATGGTCCATCAAACGATCCAGATCCGACTAAGAGATTCCAAGTAGTTTATTCATCTAGATTTACAAATTCAGCCGGTGGAGTAAAAGAAATTTATTATTCAAATGGTGGTGAATTAAATTTGGATACCAATAAAGTTACATCCAATGGGGGTTTAACGAAATCTCACGCGGAAAAATATCCTGAGTTTGGTTTAAAAGAAAATCTCTTAGCTGATTTTAATTTGGCAGAAACCGCTTCACAAGTTGTTACAAGCGCAAATACCGGAACCGATTCTGATACAACAAATCATATGCTAAATTGGATGGAATGTTTAAGAAGCAGAAAACAACCAAATGCTCCAATAGAAGCTGGTTATAATCATTCGGTTGCAAGTTTAATGGTTACAGAATCCTTGTTGAGAGGTAAAAAAGTAAAGTTTGATGAATCAGAACAAAAAATAGTGGATGCATAATTATGAAACTAAAAATAATATTTTTAAGTATTTCTGCAATGTTACTACTAAGTTGTGCCAATAACAATTTAAATCAATCAATGAATCATATAGAAATTGTTGATAATAAAGATTCAAAAAAAATTGATGTTTTGATTGATGGAAATCTTTTCACATCTTATATCTATGATGATAAAATTTCGGTATTAAAAAAGACTGTTTTATTTCCATTAATTTCTGCAAATGGAGTTGCTGTTACTAGAGGATTTCCGCTTTATCCAAAACCAAAAGAACGTGTTGATCATCCTCACCACATTGGGGCTTGGTTTAATTACGGAGATGTAAATGGATTGGATTTTTGGAATAATTCCGATGCAATTTCCGAAGAACGAAAAAAAGAAATGGGTACAATCCGACATGGTGAAATTCTGCAAATGCAAAACGGAAATGGAAAAGGTCAATTAGTTATTTCTGCAAATTGGTTAAAACCGGATGGAGAAATCTTACTAAAAGAAAAAACAAATTTAAATTTTATTGCTAATACGGATGCAAGAATTATTGATAGAGAAGTTACATTAACAGCGCAAAAAGAAACGGTTCTTTTCAAAGATAATAAAGAAGGAATGATTGCGATTCGTGTTGCACGGCAGTTAGAGCATCCGAGTAATGAACCGGTAACTTTAAGTGATTCATACGGAAAAAAAACAGATGTTCCAGTTTTAGATAATACCGGAGTTAGTGGTCATTATGTTAGTAGTGAAGGAATTGAAGGCGATGATGTTTGGTCAACACGTGCACGTTGGGTTTCATTAAGTGGAACAATTGATGAAAAGGAAGTTACAGTTGTAATTTTTGATAATCCTGAAAATGTTGGGTTTCCAACATATTGGCATGCGCGTGGATATGGACTTTTCGCCGCTAATCCTTTAGGTCAAAAAGCTTTCAGCAAAGGAAAAGAAGAGTTAAATTTTAAATTAGATTCTGGTAAATCTGTAACTTTTAATTATAGAATATTAATTCAAAATGGAAAACTTAGTAAAGAAAAAATTGAAGAGTGTTATAATAATTTTTCAAAAACTAACTAATAAGGAATAAGTAATGCTGAAAAAATATTTATTGATGATTTGCTTATTTTCGCTTGGCTTTACCGGAAATAAATTAAACATGGAATGGGAATATTTGTTTAATGGTAAAAATTTAGATGGATGGGAAAAACGCGGTGGTGAAGCAATTTATGAAATTGAAGATAATATGATAGTTGGAATTTCCGGGAAGAATACACCAAACACTTTTTTATGCACCACGCAGAACTATGCAAATTTTATTTTTGAAGTTGAATTTTTAGTAGATGATAGAATGAATTCCGGAATACAAATAAGAAGCAATAGCATTGAATCATATATGAATGGAAGAGTTCACGGATATCAAATTGAAATTGATCCATCTGAAAGAGCATGGAGTGCGGGAATTTATGATGAAGCAAGACGCGGCTGGCTTTACGATCTAAGAAATAATGAAGCTGCGCGCAAAGCATTTATTCATAATGATTGGAATAAACTTCATATTGAGGCAATGGGAAATTCAATTAAAACTTGGCTAAACGGAGTTCCGGCCGCTAATTTGCAAGATTCTTTAACTAAGGATGGATTTATTGCTCTGCAAGTTCATCAAATGGAAACGCCGGGTGTAAAAATTAAATGGAAAAATATTAGAATAATGGATTTGGGAACTAATACTCAATTCCCTCAATTAATTGAAACGAATTAGTTAATTTTCCATTTTAATTTTTTATTTAGAATTATTTGTTATGAAATACTCGATTATTCAAACTGCAGTTTTGCTGATTTTACGATTAGTGCTCGGTTATCATTTCTTGTATGAAGGAATTGATAAATTATTAAATGAAACTTGGACATCTGCGCCATTTCTATTACAAGCAAATTGGATTTATACTGATTTCTTTCATTCGCTTGCCAACAACCAAACTTATTTAAGAATTACGGATTTGCTAAACATTTGGGGACAAATTCTTATTGGAATAAGTTTAATAATAGGACTCTACTCAAAAGTTGCTGCATATTTTGGAGCTTTTCTTTTATTTATGTATTACATAACTGTTCCGCCATTTCTAAATAACCAAATGTTAATCGATAAAAATGTAATAGAATTTTTATGTTTTTTAGTAATTGCAATTTTTCCAACAAGTCAAATTTTTGGAATTGATTTTTTGTTAAAAAAAACAAAATGAGTTACAAATGTTAGAGAATGATTCATCTGAAAATAAAAAAGTTTCGAGACGAGATTTATTAAAAGGACTCTCGACTGTTCCAATTCTTGGTGTATTTGCTTATGATTATTGGAAAAAGAAATCGTTTGAAAGATTAAAAGATAAAGCTGTTCATCTTAACTTAGGATTAAGCAAAGATTCTCCTAAAGTTATTTCAAATAATAACGAAAAAAGTTTAGGCGATGTTATAAAAATTGGAATTATTGGAGTTGGCGGAAGAGGAATTGCATTATTAAAAGCCGCCGGATTTGTTGATCCAAGTGAATATAATAGTTTAAGCAAAAAAGCAAAAAGTGGTGATGAAAGTGCAAAATCAAGAATTGCTTCTTATCAAAATCAAACATTATTAAATGTTCAAATTATTGGAATTTGCGATGTTTTTGATATGAGAGCTGAGAAAGCAATCACAATTGCATCAAATGGAATTCAGCCAAACAGCGAACCGATAAATTTAAAAAATGTTAAAAGATATTTGCGATATCAAGATTTGCTTGCCAATCCGGAAATTGATGCAGTAATTATTGCAACACCGGATTTTCATCATGCGCAAATGACTATTGACGCAGTAAATTCCGGTAAACATGTTTATTGTGAAAAAGCAATGACTTTAACAGAAGATGAACTTAATAAAGTTTATGAAACTGTGAAGAATAGTAAAATTGTTTTTCAATTAGGTCATCAAAACAGTAAGAATGAAACTTTTAAAAAAGCGAAAGAAATTATTGATAAAAATCTTCTCGGCAAAGTTACTTTAGTTGAAACAACAACAAACCGAAATAGTAAAGAAGGCGCTTGGATTAGACATCTTGATTCAAGTGGGAAACCAAAACCAGGATCACCAAAAACAATTGATTGGGATCAATGGCTTGGGAATACTCCAAAAATTCCATTTAGTCTGGAAAGATATTACGGATGGGCTCGCTGGTTTTCTTATGATACCGGACTTGCCGGGCAATTGTTTTCTCACGAAGTTGATGCGCTAAATCAAATAATGGGATTTGGAATTCCTAAATCTGTAACATCTTCCGGAGGAATTTATTTTTTCAAAGAAGATCGTGATATGCCGGATACGTTTCAATCAGTTTTAGAATTTCCGGATCGTCAATTTACAATGTTGTATTCAGCTTCACTTGCAAATAGCAGATCTCGTGGAAGAGTTTTTATGGGACATGATGCAAGTATGGAAGTCGGCGGAGATCTAAAATTAATTGCAAATGATGATTCAACACAATTTAAAGATAAAATTTCTAACGGAATTATAGATCCTTCCAAACCATTTTATACTTTCCCGGAAATTTCAAAATTAAAAATTGATGGAGTAACATCTGCAACAGAAAAATATTATGCCGAGCGAGGATTGATTGATACAAATATAAATGGAAAAAATATTGATATCACACATTTGCATGTAAAAGAATGGATTGATGTAATTCGTAATGGAGGCAAAACCGGATGCGATATAGAAAAAGCATTTATCGATACTGTTTCTGTTTTAATGGTTCACAAATCATACGTAGAAAATAGAAAAGTGGAATGGGATCCGATAAATAAGAAAATTATATAATTAAAAATTTTTCTTTGGAATAAAATGAAAAACATTTTTAAATTCAAAATTCATAAAAACAATATTGTAATAATTATGTTATTTACAATTTTTTCTTTATTAGCTTGTTCAGATAGTGAATCATTAATTGCTCAAGAATTAAAAGGAAATAATTGGGCAGAAAAATTAGGTTTTCCGGAAGGGAAAAAAGTTTTAATTTTTCATGCGGATGATGTTGGAATGTGTGAAGAAGCAAATACTGCAGCAATCGCATATCTTGAAAAAAGTGAAATTCTAAGTGCAGCAATTATGGTTCCTTGTCCGAATGCAAATAATGCAATTTTGTGGGCTGCAAATAATAGAAATAAAGATATTGGTTTGCATTTAACTTTAACAAGTGAATGGAAAACTTATAGATGGGGAACTGTTGCTGATTCCAATTTAGTTCCTGGTTTGCTTGATGAACAAAATAAAATGTACAGAAGTGTTGAAGAAGTTATAGCAAATGCAACTCCGACTGAAGTTGAAAAAGAAATTAGAGCACAAATAGATAAGGCAGTTTCTTTGGGAATGAAACCAAATCATATTGATACTCATATGGGAACTCTTTATGGCTCAGCGGCATTTGTGAATGTTTTTTTTAGAGTTGCAGAAGAATACAATATTCCGGCAAATGCAATTGATTTATCTAAAGCTGAAGTTGCCGAACATTTTAGAAGTGCTGGTTATCCGATTGATGAAAATGTTATTCAATCTGTAAATGAATATAAATTGCCAAAGTTAGATTTCTTTTCAAGTGTGCCAAACGGAAATACTTATGAAGAAAAAAGAGAAAACTTTTTCAATCATATTAAGGAATTGCCCGCCGGTTTAACTGAAATAATTTTCCATCCTTCAATTGAATCTGAAAATTTAAAGAATATTACAAATTCTTGGCAGCAAAGAGTTTGGGAAGCTCAATTATTTTCTGATCCAGTTGTAAAACAATTTTTAATTGATGAGGAAATTGTATTTACGAATTGGAAAGAAATTATGGAAAAATTCAATTCTTTTATAAAATAGTAAAATCCTATACCTAATATTTGTAATTGTTTTTGAAGAAGATTTTGCAATGTTATTTCATAAAAATTGTACAAAAATTTAAATTGTATTAAAAATCTCACCATTGTTATTTGAAGATAAACAAACGATTGTCTAAATTATAATTGATATTTGATAAATTATAAGATTTCAAATTTCACTAAAATTTTTTAATAAATTGTTTCTAAAATTTTCATTTATTCTTACGGAGTTTTTATGAAATTACATTGGGTCGATATTATCACCCTTGTGATATATTTAGGTGCAGTTCTTGGAATTGGTATTTATTTCAGTAAAAAAACTAAAACAACCGAAGATTATTTTGTTGGAGGAAGATCTTATAAAGGCTGGGTAATTGGTTTAGCAATGGTTGGAACTTCTATAAGTTCAATTACTTTTTTAGCTTATCCAGCGGATGCTTTTAAAACTGCTTGGTTAAGATTTTTGCCAAATTTAGCATTGCCTATTGGAGTAATTCTTGCAATGTATTTTTTCCTACCTTTTTATAGAAGAAAAAAAACAATTTCTGCTTATGAATATTTGGAAGATAGATTTAGCCCATCAATAAGAGTCTATGGAGCTGTAACATTTATTATAGGTCAATGTGTTAGATTAGCTCTTATTCTATTTTTAGTTTCACTTTTAATGTATGAAATTACCGGGCTTGGTGCACTTGAAAGTATATTATTAATGGGAATTGTTGTATCAATATATACCGTTTTAGGTGGAATTGAAGCTGTATTATGGACGGATGTTATGCAAACAATTACGCTAATATTTGGCGGTTTAATAATTTTAGCAGTAATAGTAATTGATCTACCTGGCGGTTTCGGTCAAATTTTTGAAATTGCAAATGCAAACAACAAATTTGCTGTTGCCGAATTAACAAATGGAACTTTACAGCATGTTCCATGGAAATTTACGTTAACAGATAAATCAGGACTTATGATGCTGTTGGTTGGATTAACAGTTTGGCTTCAAGAATTTGGAACAAACCAAAATGTAATACAAAAATATGCGGCAGCGAAAAGTATGAAAGAAGCTCGCAAAGGATTGGTTACAATTGGAATTATGAATATTCCAATTTGGGCTTTATTTATGTTTATAGGAACTGCATTGTATGCATTCTTCCAAGTTTTTCCAACACCAGAAGCTCATGCAATGTTAACAGGAGATAAAAAAGCAGAAGGAATTATGCCGTATTTTATTCTGAATTATTTACCGGTTGGAATTCCGGGAATTGTTCTAAGTGCTGTTCTAGCTGCAGCAATGTCATCGTTGGATTCAAGTATAAATGCAATTTCTACAGTTGGTGTAAACGATATTTACAGAAGACATTTCGTTAAAAATAGAGAAGATAAACACTATCTTATTGTTGCATGGATTATTGCAACAGTTACTTCAATAATTATGATTTTGGGTGCAATAATTTTGGTTGAAACCGAAACTAAAACTCTTCAAGATGCAATAACAATTTTGAACTCTGTTGTTATGGGTGGAGTTTTTGGAATGTATTTATTAGGATTTATTACTACTAGAGTTAATGCAAAATCAATCTGGGTTGGAATAGTTGTAACAGTTATATTTTCTGTCTGGGTAATTCTTTCAGAAAGAAATTTACTTCCGCAATCAATGATTATTCCATTTGATTTATATTATACCGGAATGGTTGGCCATATTTTATTATTTACAACTTCATTATTAACTTCAATATTTGTGTTCAGAAAAAAAGATAAAAATGATTTAACAAATTTAACTATTTGGACAAAAGACGGAACTCCAATTGAGTAGTAATATATTTCAACAAAGAAAAAATATAATTCTCATTTTGTTTTTTCTAAATATTACGAATTTTCTTATTGCTCAAAAAACTGTTGAAATATTAGATTTCGCAAAACCTAAAAATGGAAATACTTATGTTATTGCTCACCGTGGAGCTCATAAAAATTTTTCGGAAAATACAATTGCAGCATATAAAAGAGCTATAGAACTTGGATGTGATTTCATTGAAATTGATATTAGAATAACTAAGGATGGAAAATTTGTAAGTATTCACAATTCCCAAATTGATGAATATGTTAAAGGAATTTATGGAGATGTAAGTGATTATACACTTTATGAATTAAAGAAAATGAATATATCTAATAAGTCTGCTGAAATTAATGATGATGAAAAAATTCCAACTTTGGAAGAAATATTGGAATTATGTAAAAATAAAATCGGAATTTATTTGGATTTGAAGGAACCATTCGTTGAAGAAATTTCAACGATAATTAAAAAATATGAAATGGAGAAAAATGTTCTTTGGTATATTCCTTTTTCATATTTAAACGAAATTAAAAATCTAAAAGAAGTTTGCAAAGAATGTATTCCAATGCCGGATCCGGAACTGAAAGAAAATTTGTTATATTTAATTTTACAAACAAATCCTAAATTAATTGCTACAGATATGAGTCAGTTAGATTCCGAATTTGTTGAAATTTGTCACAATAAAAATATTAGAGTTTTTGTAGATGAAAAAAATGGTACCGTAGAGGAATGGAAAAATATTATTAAGTTAAATTGTGATGGAATTCAAACTGATAATCCGGAAGAACTTATAAATTTTCTAAGAAATAATTAAGCATTTCACAATATTCAAATTGCAATAAATCACTTCATAAAGGTTGTAAAATTTATAACTTATAATTACTTTACATTTCAATTATATTTGTTTGTAATTAATACATGAAGATTGGAGAGTTTCTGTGAGATATATTTTTCAAATATTTTTAATAATAATTTTATTCTATTCAATTCATTTTTCAGAAATTTTAGAATCAACAAAAAGCATTCCCAAAATACAAGAGCTAATTGATAAAAGTAAAAATGGCGATACGGTTTTAGTTCCTCCGGGAATTTATTATGAGAATATAAATTTCAAAGGAAAAAAAATTGTCGTTATGTCTTACTTTTTGGAAATGAAAGATTCATCCTACATTCAAAGCACAATCATTAGCGGAATGCTGCAAGGCTGTGTTGTAACTTTTGAAAACGGTGAAGATTCAACAGCAGAATTAAATGGATTTACCATAAGAGAAGGAATTAGTTATTCTGATACATTGCACGGAGGGGGAATTACAATTAGGAATAATTCTTCTGCAACTTTGAAGAATTTAATTGTTACAAGAAATGCAGTTGAAGACTGTAACGGTGCCGGAATTTTATGCAGAGATAATTCAAAAGTTATTTTTGAAAATTTAATTATAACTGAAAATGAATCGAAAAACGGAAACGGCGGTGGAATTTTTATAATTAATTCAAATGCGAAAATTAGTGATGCGATAATTTCAAATAATAAATCAAATTCCGGTGGGGGAATTTTAAGTTATAATTCTAAATTGAAAATAATAAACACAAAAATATTTAATAATATTTCTGAAAATGGAATTGGAGGAAGTGGACTTTTACTTGATAATAATTCAAACATAACAATTCTAAATTGTGAAATTACAAAAAACAATATTTTGTGGAATTCTGATGCTGCAATTGCTCCAAGCGGCAATGGTGGAGGAATATTTATAAAGAATAATTCATTTTTAAAAATTGATTCATCTAAAATAAGTAATAATATTTCCAAAATTGATGGCGGTGGAATTTCTTTAGATAGTTCACAAATCGAAATAAATAATTCAATTATTGAAAATAACATTAGTCAAAATAACGGCGGTGGATTTTTTATAAATCCCGGAAATGAACAAATAAAATTTTCAAATATAGTTGTTAAAAATAATTCTGCAGAAAATATTGGAGGAGGAATTTATTCTAATTTCGCAATTGAATTAAATGACAATATGAACAATAGTATTTTTCTAAATAAAGCAAATTTGGGAAGTACGGATATTCATTTTGAAATAATTAATTCAAAATTTCCAAATATTATAAGTTTAGATACAGTAACAGTTTCTGAACCGGAAAAATATCATATAAATATTATTGATAAAATCAGTTTTAATTTTAAGCATTCAATTTTCAATTCGGTAAATTCAGATTTATATGTTTCACCAAATGGCTCAGATTCAAATAATGGAATTTTACCAATTTCACCATTGAGAACAATTTCTTTTGCAAATTTAGTTGCAAAAACAGATTCTGTAAATCAGAGAATAATAAACTTACTTCAAGGTGTATATTCAAGTTCGACAAATGATGAAACATTTCCAATTTATTTACGAGATAATATATCCTTAGTTGGTAATAAAGTTGATCAAACAATTCTTGATGGAGAAAATAAAAATAGTCTTATAAAAATTAATCCTAAAAATAAAAATGTAAATGTTGAAAAATTAACAATTCAGAACGGATATGATTTGAACGGAAGTGGAATTTCAGTTTCCGGTAAAAATATTTTACTTAAAGATTTGTTAATCAAAAATAATACTTCAGAAAATGATGGAGCTGGATTAGCTATTAGCTTGGCTGAAAATGTTAAACTAACTAATTTAACTGTTGCGGAGAATATTTCGAAAAACCAAACTAGCTCTGCTGGAATTTTAATTAATGGGGAAAAAGTATCAGTAATTAATTGCATCATTTACAATAATAAACCAAAAAATATAAAATTACGAAAAGGATTTTTACCAAATTCGGAATTAACAATTTCAAATTCAAATTTAGTTGGAGGAAGAAATAATATAGATAATTTGGATAGTATAAGAATAAATTGGTTATTCGGTAATACTGATTCTGATCCGATGTTTATTGGTGGAGAACCTTTTGATTATAGTTTAACTGAAAATTCTCCGTGCGTAAATTCCGGAACTTCTTTTTTAGTTTGGGAAGGTGACACATTAATTAATTTGTCTGCTGATGAATATATAGGTTTTGCTCCGGATATGGGAGCAATAGAATCTGATTTTTTAATTTCCATAAATGAAGATGAAAATTTGCCAACTGAATATTCATTATCCCAAAATTATCCCAATCCGTTTAATCCATCAACGAAAATAAAATATTCAATTCCGTCGCAAGTGAAAAGTGAAAAGTCAAATGTGGAATTAGTAATTTTTGATATTTTGGGAAAAGAAGTTAAAACACTAATAAATCAATATCATAATCCCGGAAATTATGAAGTTACCTTTGAAGCACAAAATTTACCAAGTGGAATTTATTTTTATCAACTTAAAACTGACAATTTTTCGGAAACTAAAAAATTAATTTTACTTAAATAGAAAAAAGTAGTTAATTCATTTCAAAAAAATCAAAAGAACCTAACAAGTATTAATTTTATTTGATTATCTTAAATTCAAGTTATATATTAGGCAAACGATTGTTTAATCATTTTATATTACTGAATTGTAGAAGATTGGAAAGTTATGCAAATATATAAAGGAATTTGGCCGGTTTTAATAACACCATTTAATGATGATTTATCAATTGATTTTATTGGATACCAAAAAATGATTGAATGGTATTTGCAATTTAATCTTGGCGGAATTTATGCAAATTGCCAGTCAAGTGAAATGTTTGAATTGACCGATAGCGAAAGATTAAAATTAATTTCTGATGCAGTGAAAATTGTTAATGGTAAAATTCCAGTTGTTGGAACTGGTAATTTTGGTGAAAATATAAATGATCATTTGGAATTTATAAGAAAAGTTTCTGATACAGGTGTAGATATTGTTATGTTGACCGTTCCGGAATTCTTAAATAATGATGATGAATTAGAAAAATACTATTTAACCATTGCTGAAAAAACCAATGTAAAACTTGGGATTTATGAATGTCCGGTTCCGAGAAGATATTATTTAGGGTTTGATTTAATAAAAAAAATTGCAGAAACCGGAAAATATTTTGCATATAAAGAAACAAGCTGTGATTTGGAAAAGATTAAGAAAATTACAGATATTACAGTTTCGACAAACTTTGCACATCTTCAAGCAAATGTTCCGTATTTGTTGGAATCAATAAAATATGGAACGCCGGGCTCCATGAATATTGCAGCAAATTGGCTTCCAGATTTGGAAGTTACAGTTTATGAAAACGGAAAAAACAATAATCCAAATGCTGAAAAATTTCATAATATTTTATGTGGGATGGAAATGGCGCAGAGATCAGTCCATCCTATGGGTGTAAAATATTTAATTAGCAAAAGAGGAATATCAATAAAATCCTTAACAAGATATCCTAGAAAATTATCTTTAGAAGAAATGTTTGGTTTAGAGCAAGCAGCAAAAAATTGGTTCACAGAAGATGGTAAATTAAAAATATTGCATTAATTTTATTTTCGTAAAATATGGAAATTATCAATCCTGGTAATGAAGATTATCATATTCATTCAATAAATTTTTCCGATGGATTAAATACAATTGATGAAATTGTAAAATTTGCCGGAGAAATTGGTTTAAATAAGATTGCAATTACAGATCACAACCAAGCATATTTAGATACTCGAAATTTCGCTCGAAAATCTTACAGAGGAATTATAAAAAGATGGCAAAATATTTTTAATGATGTTGATGTAAAATTTGGAATAGAGGCGGATATTTTAAATTCCAATGGTGATGTGTGTATGGATATTCAAGGTGAAGAATCGGATTTTATTATTCTTTCTACTCATCAAAATCCGCCGTATCAGGAAGATTCAAGAACCATAACCGAAGCATATCTAAATGCAATTGAAAGATTTCATTTCAAAATAAAATTTCTTGGTCATCCTTGCTCAATTTACCACGGAGATAATGTTGATATTATTGCCGTAACCGAATTATGCAATAAATATAATGTTGCCTTGGAAGTAAACGGAGCAAACCTTTCAACAAACAGAACAAATTTAAGTAAACTTAAACAAATGTTAAAAATCGCAAATAGAATTTATATTAATAGTGATTCTCACACTTTATATGAATTAAAAACTGTTAGAAAAATTGCTTTCCAATATCTTAAAGAAAACAGTTTTATAAATAAAATATTTTAATTAAGATTTAAAATATTGGTCTTTTTTCTCCATTATATTTTTCAGCTCCATTTTTTTGATTGAATAAATCTTTATATCTAATTAAATCTTCGTCATTTGTTTTTGGTTCAGAAATAATTC